>JBQHQH010000069.1:0-301 GCA_052067355.1 Tissierellaceae bacterium HCP3S3_D8 | reverse complement strand
GTTAACTAAGATAGGTGAACTATGTGTTAAACATAAAGTGGTTGTTTTCAATGATGAAATACATGCTGATATAGTTTATTCTAAATATAAACATATACCATTTGCAAGCATATCATCAGAAATAGCTGATATTACAATTACTAGTCTTAATCCAGGAAAAACATTTAATGTAGCAGGTGTAAGAACTGCAGCAGTAATTATATCTAATGAAAAATTGAGAGAAAAATTTATTATATCTCGTAAAAACAATAAGGCAATGGGAAGAACTATATTTGGACAAAATGTATTTATAGCATGTTAT
>JBQHQH010000068.1:0-310 GCA_052067355.1 Tissierellaceae bacterium HCP3S3_D8 | reverse complement strand
GACAAGAAAAGAATAAAAAAGGAAAGACCTCTGATATAATGTTGTTTACCAGAACAAACAAAAATCGGAGGGATCTTTCCTTATGAAAACAATTATAACAGAAGAGATGAGATTTCGTCAAAGGGTAGTTAAATATGCAATTAAACATGATAATAATGCTAAAGCAGCTAGAAGATACCACACTAGTCGCCAGCAAGTATGGCGTTGGAGAAAAAGATATGATGGAGATGTAAGATCGTTGGCAAATAGGAGTAGAAGACCCCAATCTCATCCTAAGCAACATACTCAAGAAGAGTTGGATTTAATAAGG
>JBQHQH010000067.1:0-317 GCA_052067355.1 Tissierellaceae bacterium HCP3S3_D8 | reverse complement strand
GGGAGAGCACCTGCCTTGCAAGCAGGGGGTCAGGAGTTCGAATCTCCTCATCTCCACCAAGTTGACCCAAGCTAATTTGTAATACAAATTGGTGAAGGGTCATTCGCAAGGAACATCAAGTTTTGATGTGACATGCGACACAACTAATAATTGTGAATCAAAAAGAACCTTGAAAACTACAGACAATATATGAAATAAACACAATCAAATTGTGATAGAAATAAATTAGGTCAAGTTATTAAGAGCATAGGGCGAATGCCTTGGCACCAAGAGCCGATGAAGGACGGGATAAGCACCGATATGCTTCGGGGAGTCGC
>JBQHQH010000066.1:0-336 GCA_052067355.1 Tissierellaceae bacterium HCP3S3_D8 | reverse complement strand
CCCATCTTTTAAGAGTAAGACTCCAGGAAGACTACCTGGTAGATAGGTCAAAGGTATAAGAGTAGCAATACTTTTAGCTGAATGATACTAATAAGTCGAGGACTTGACCAATAATGACCTAACTTAGTGAACGAAAGTGAACTTTAGTAGGTCAGATGCAGTAGCACCAAATCTACGTGAATGAAATGAACAAGTAGATTTGTGTAGCGGATGCGAAAATTTAAAAATCATATATTGAAAGTAGTTTTCGTCTGGTGACGATAGCAAGAGGGACACACCTGTACCCATACCGAACACAGAAGTTAAGCCTCTTAACGCCAATGGTACTTGGACGGC
>JBQHQH010000065.1:0-354 GCA_052067355.1 Tissierellaceae bacterium HCP3S3_D8 | reverse complement strand
CAGAAGAGATGATGGAATTCACTAAGAATAACATCCTAAGCCAAGCAGCTACATCAATGCTAGCTCAAGCTAATCAAATGCCAAACTCAGTACTACAATTATTACAATAATAACTAATAATATACTAAAAAGTGGCAAGGAAGCCAAAGAAAATTCAAGGAGGAATATTAAATGAGAATTAATCAAAACATTTCAGCAATGAACACATACTCAAGATTGACAGCAGCAAATGGTGCAAAGAGTAAATCATTGGAAAAATTATCATCAGGACTTAGAATCAACAGAGCAGGAGACGATGCAGCAGGATTAGCTATCTCCGAAAAGATGAGAGGTCAAGTAGGTGGACTTAAACAA
>JBQHQH010000064.1:0-390 GCA_052067355.1 Tissierellaceae bacterium HCP3S3_D8 | reverse complement strand
GTTCTCCCTATTATTATATATATATTTATATAGTGAACTGTGGGGACTTTCTTCAGCTTGGAATAAAGTATGGTACTCGGTATCTGTTAAGATTAAAGTTCCATTCTTTTTAATCTCTTCATATAGCTCTAACATGTTGGCACCTTATTTAATGAATCAACAGCAGTTTTAATTCTTCTTAATCCTTCTTCTAGTGTTACTCTTGGCACAGCAATATTTAATCTCATAAATCCAGTACCTTCAACACCAAAAGCGGCGCCACTGTTCATTCCAATTTTTCCTTTTTCTACGAATAATTTTACCAACTCATCTTGAGATAATTCTAATGCTCTACAATCTAACCATAATAGATATAGCCCTTCATGTTTAGTTAATTTAATCATAGGAACA
>JBQHQH010000063.1:0-392 GCA_052067355.1 Tissierellaceae bacterium HCP3S3_D8 | reverse complement strand
GCGACTCCCCGAAGCATATCGGTGCTTATCCCGTCCTTCATCGGCTCTTGGTGCCAAGGCATTCGCCCTATGCTCTTAATAACTTGACCTAATTTATTTCTATCACAATTTAATTGTGTTTATTTCATATATTGTCTGTAGTTTTCAAGGTTCTTTTTAAATTAATATATATAAGAAAATAGTGTGAGTACTTATGAGTGGGCTCCGTTAGCTAAATCTAAGATTTAGACTTCGCCACATCTGACCTACAACGAAATCAAAGATTTCTGTTAGGTCATGAACTCCTTAGAAAGGAGGTGATCCAGCCGCACCTTCCGATACGGCTACCTTGTTACGACTTCACCCTAGTCATTGACCCTACCTTCGACAGCTGCCTCCTTACGGTTAGCTTA
>JBQHQH010000062.1:0-502 GCA_052067355.1 Tissierellaceae bacterium HCP3S3_D8 | reverse complement strand
GTGCTCTCCCAACTGAGCTATGCGCCCAAAATGGTGACCCCACCGGGATTCGAACCCGGGATACCGCCGTGAAAGGGCGATGTCTTAACCGCTTGACCATGGGGCCATTATTAATATGATAATATTGAAAATGGTAGCGGCGAACGGATTTGAACCGCTGACACTGCGGGTATGAACCGCATGCTCTAGCCAACTGAGCTACGCCGCCATGCAAATTATAATTGTATTTCTTATGCCCTTCAGATAAAATTATGGTTGCGGGAATAGGATTTGAACCTATGACCTCCGGGTTATGAGCCCGACGAGCTACCATACTGCTCCATCCCGCGATAAGTATTAACTTCTTGGCACGGATTTGGTTCATCAGTACTCCAGACCATCTCATAAATTGTTGGTGCCGGAGACCGGAATCGAACCGGTACGATCTGTTAAGGACCGCAGGATTTTAAGTCCTGTGCGTCTGCCAGTTCCGCCACTCCGGCGTTTTTGGCTCTCGGGGTGG
>JBQHQH010000061.1:0-533 GCA_052067355.1 Tissierellaceae bacterium HCP3S3_D8 | reverse complement strand
ATGCTTGCAAATGGTATATGTTTATATTTAGAATAAACTATATCAGCATGTATTTCATCATTGAAAACAACCACTTTATGTTTAACACATAGTTCACCTATCTTAGTTAACTCTTCTCTTGTAAACACTCTTCCAACTGGGTTATGAGGATTACATAATATAAACATTGTTGTTCTAGGATCAGCAAGTTTTTTCTCAAAATCCTCAAAATCTATTGTATAGTATCCATCTTTCTCTATAAATGGGCTTGTTATTAATTGTCTGCCGTTGTCTACAACTGCTTCTCTTAATGGTGAATATAGTGGTGTTTGAACAAGGATTTTATCTCCTGCATTAGTAAATGCTCTAATAGCAAAGATGGCAGCAGGTACAACGCCTGTAACAAAATCAACCCATTCTTCTTTTATGTCCCAATTGTGTCTTTTTTTCATCCATTCTTTAACTGATTCATTAAATTCTGGAAGTTCATAAGGATAGCCAAAAGCTTCATGAGAAGCTCTCTCTCTTGCAGCTTCAGCTACTGGAGCAGGCAC
>JBQHQH010000060.1:0-565 GCA_052067355.1 Tissierellaceae bacterium HCP3S3_D8 | reverse complement strand
TCGCTATCGCTTTCCTCCTTGACAAAATAATTATTAGTAATTTTTGAAAATCACAGCATTATTCAGAGAAAATTTTCAGAGGTCGTGTCACATATGTTTGACTTCTCTAGAGAAATCTTATCATCTTTTTAATTATATGCTTGACTATATATTAAATATATGCTATTATGTTTATCCAGCCTAGTGATACAGATCTTTCACAAGACGGATGTAAATTTAAAAATAAAATAGTTTAAAAAAACTGTTGACATTTGTCTTAAAAGGTAGTATCATAGTAAAAGTTGGTCGGAAAAACATTTGAAAAGAGATTTCAAAAAGATTTCCGAAAAACAAAAAAAGTAGTTGACAAAGAGAAACAGATTTGTTATACTAGTAAAGTCGCCTCGAGTGAGGGACACAGAACTTAGATAATTAAATAGTGTGAGATACTTTGAATTAGAAACACACAATCAATTTTTTTAAAGATAAAGAGCTAGTTAAATCAAACTTTTAAATGAGAGTTTGATCCTGGCTCAGGACGAACGCTGGCGGCGTGCCTAACACATGCAAGTCGAGCGAAGTGCTT
>JBQHQH010000059.1:0-697 GCA_052067355.1 Tissierellaceae bacterium HCP3S3_D8 | reverse complement strand
ATAAAAACTATGTATACATTCTAGATGAACTTTTAGGAATAGAGAAATATGAGAGAGTAGAAGGAAATCTAAAAGGAGATATACTTGATAAAGCCGTTGATATGAGCTATCAAAAATCAGCTGAATTATCAACACCTGCATACCTAACAAGGCAAACTGTAAAAAACATAATTAGAGAAAATGGTAAGATAGATAATCTAGATCTTGAGGTAGAAGATAAAAAGAAAGTGGGTACTATATACGTAGAAGCAGATGAAGACCATGTTGCACTACAAACTGGGAAGAATAAAGAAATAAAATTAATCTATGTATATGATGACAAAACAGAAGTAAGTAAAGACAGAATAAAGCTTGAAAACATCAGGTATTTTACTGGAGAAATGGATCCAGAAGACATATGGACAGAGGTTGCAACTTATTTAGATGAAGCCTATGACTTAGACAGAGTTGAAAAAATTTATATAGCTGGAGATGGAGCTAATTGGATAAAAGGTGGAACAGAAATAATTAAAGATAGTAAATACATACTTGATCATTATCACCTAAGCAAATATGTAAAGAAGATAACAGCACATCTACCAAGTCTTGAAGAACCAGCAGATATAGAAAAGCCTTTGTGGGGATATATTAGAAGAGGGAAGAAGAAATTTGCACTAGAATTAATAAATTTTGCAATAGAAATAACCCATTCTAAAAA
>JBQHQH010000058.1:0-821 GCA_052067355.1 Tissierellaceae bacterium HCP3S3_D8 | reverse complement strand
ACTCCTGAACCTACTGTTCTACCACCTTCACGAATGGAGAATCTAAGTCCTTCTTCTATTGCTATTGGAGTTATTAGTTCTATTGTGAACTTTGCGTTGTCTCCTGGCATTACCATTTCTACGCCTTCTTCTAATTGGATATCTCCTGTTACGTCTGTTGTTCTGAAGTAGAATTGTGGTCTGTATCCGTTAAAGAATGGAGTATGTCTTCCTCCTTCTTCTTTTGACAATACATATACTTCTGCTTCAAATTTTGTGTGTGGGTTGATTGAACCAGGTTTTGCTAATACTTGACCTCTTTCAATTTCTTCCCTTTGTACTCCTCTTAGTAGAGCTCCTATGTTATCTCCAGCTTGTGCTTCGTCTAGTAACTTTCTGAACATTTCTACTCCTGTTACTACTACTGTTCTGGATTCTTCTGTCATTCCTATGATCTCTACGTTATCTCCTACTTTTACTACTCCTCTTTCTACCCTTCCTGTTGCTACTGTTCCTCTTCCTGTTATACTAAATACGTCTTCTACTGGCATTAGGAATGGTTTATCTGTATCTCTTTCTGGAGCTGGGATGTACTCGTCTACTGCATCCATTAACTTCATTATCTTGTCTCCCCATGGTCCTGCTGGGTCTTCTATTGCCTTTAGTGCTGATCCTACTACTATTGGTGTGCCATCTCCATCGAAGTCATATTCGGATAGTAATTCTCTTACTTCCATCTCTACTAATTCTACTAATTCTTCGTCATCTACCATGTCTTCTTTGTTTAGGAATACTACCATCTTTGGTACTCCTACGTTTCTTGATAGTAAGATATGCTCTCT
>JBQHQH010000057.1:0-870 GCA_052067355.1 Tissierellaceae bacterium HCP3S3_D8 | reverse complement strand
TTTAAAGAATCTTAAGCGAAATTCAAAATAAATTTATGCTACAAGAAGATATTTCTTTTTCTCCTTCTTTGTTAGCTTTAAACCTGCTACTTGGGCAGGAGTAAGCCCATTTAAAGCCGAATGTGGTCTAACAAAATTGTAGAAGAAGACAAACATACTAATTAAATTATTTGCAGAGTCATAAGAATTAAAACCTTGTTTAGTTTTGTACCATGCTTTAAATTGATGATGAAAAGATTCAATTAAATTATTGGAAATATCATCTTTAAAGCTTTCAACACGTATGTGTTGAACCTTATCACCTAAAACGGTCTTAATAGGCATCTTGTATGCATTGTAACGATCACTAACAATAGACTGAACGGATCCTAAGTCTTTAACTGAATTAAACAAAGTAAAAGCTTGATTTGAGTCCCTAAAAGGTGATAGATGGAAACCTAAAACAAAGCGGGTTTCAGAATCAATAATAAACCAAATGTAATATTTTTTACCAGAGATCTTCACCACAGTTTCATCAGCATGCCATTCATCAGAATCAAAATTCATCATAGGCATCAAATCTAAAGAAAGATTATTAAATAGTGGAGCAAACTTCTTGCACCAGTTACTGATAGTGGTATGAGAGACTTTAACATTATTAACAATTCTAAGGATCAAGGCAATATTCCTAAAGGAATTCTTGCCAAGATAAAACATAGAAAGAGCAGTGATAATAATATGAATAGGATATCTCATACGTTTAAAATCAGTCTTGCCAGCAAGTTTAGACATAGATGCAGGTAATATAGCAGTTGATTTAGGAACAAACATAGAGTGATTACATATTTTATCACAGCATCTAAAATTAGAATAAAAATCATAATCGTGGTG
>JBQHQH010000056.1:0-903 GCA_052067355.1 Tissierellaceae bacterium HCP3S3_D8 | reverse complement strand
AAATTGTGATAGAAATAAATTAGGTCAAGTTATTAAGAGCATAGGGCGAATGCCTTGGCACCAAGAGCCGATGAAGGACGGGATAAGCACCGATATGCTTCGGGGAGTCGCAAATAGACATTGATCCGGAGATTTCCGAATGGGGAAACCCACTTGAGAAACCCTCAAGTACTTCATACTGAATACATAGGTATGAAGAGGAAGACCAGGGGAACTGAAACATCTAAGTACCCTGAGGAAAAGAAAGAAAACTCGATTTCCTAAGTAGCGGCGAGCGAACGGGAAACAGCCCAAACCAGATTTATCTGGGGTTAAGGACAAGACAAAGGATATGGAGTTAGTAGACGAAGAAGACTGGAAAGTCTCACCAAAGAAGGTGATAGTCCTGTAGTCAAAACTAAGTTCATACAGGTCTTAGATCCAGAGTACCACGGGACACGAGAAATCCTGTGGGAATTAGGGAGGACCACCTCCCAAGGCTAAATACTCCTTGGTGACCGATAGTGAAGTAGTACCGTGAGGGAAAGGTGAAAAGAACCCCGGAAGGGGAGTGAAATAGAATCTGAAACCCTATGCTTACAAGCAGTGGAAGCACATTATTAGTGTGACCGCGTACTTTTTGTAGAACGGGCCAGCGAGTTATGGTATGCAGCAAGGTTAAGTAATTAAGTTACGAAGCCGTAGGGAAACCAAGTCTTAATAGGGCGAATGAGTTGTATGCCATAGACCCGAAACCGGGTGATCTATCCATGGGCAGAGTGAAGTTGAAGTAAAATTCAATGGAGGCTCGAACCGGGTAACGTTTAAAAGTTATCGGATGACCTGTGGATAGGGGTGAAAAGCCAATCGAACTCGGAGATAGCTGGTTCTCCTCGAAATAGCTTTAGGGCTAGCCTCAAGTAT
>JBQHQH010000055.1:0-915 GCA_052067355.1 Tissierellaceae bacterium HCP3S3_D8 | reverse complement strand
GAGTAGAAGACCCCAATCTCATCCTAAGCAACATACTCAAGAAGAGTTGGATTTAATAAGGCATAAACATAGATACCATCAGCATGAAGGATATGCACAGGTGTATAGGAAATTAAAGGATGCAGGATATGAAAGAACCTATGATTCTATGTGTAGACAGATAAGAAAGATGAAATTAAACATAGCAAAGAAAAGAGCTAGTTATCCTAAATCTAATTATCATAAAAATCCTGCTACTTATCCAGGAGAAAGAGTACAAATAGATGTAAAATATGTTCCAAATGAATGTATTGGTTTTGCAAGTAATCATAGTAGATATTACCAAATAACAGCTATTGATGAATATTCGAGAAAGAGATATTTAGAATTGGTTAATGAACTTAGCACATATAGTACATCTAACTTTTTAAAACGCTTAGAAAAGAAATTAGGATTTAAAGTTGAACTAGTTCAAACAGATAATGGTAGCGAATTCGTTAATGATCAAGATATTACAAATAAGAAAACTAGATTTGAAAAATATCTAGAAAAACTAGATATAAAACACAAACGTATTCGGCCATATTCACCATGGCAAAATGGCATAGTAGAGCGTAGTCACAGGATAGACAATGAATTATTCTACAGTAGAAGACGATTTAGCAGTTACAAACAAATGGAAAAATCATTTATAAGATATAGTAAAAGATACAATAATATAGCAAGGAAAATTCTTAACTTTAAGACACCAAACGAAATGGTTAAGGACTATTTCTCTGAAAATGCTGTTTAAGATGATATTACCAATAATTATTTAATCAAGGATCGCTATCGCTTTCCTCCTTGACAAAATAATTATTAGTAATTTTTGAAAATCACAGCATTATTCAGAGAAAATTTTCAGAGGTCGTGTCACATATGTTTGACTTCTCTAGA
>JBQHQH010000054.1:0-979 GCA_052067355.1 Tissierellaceae bacterium HCP3S3_D8 | reverse complement strand
ATCTCTCTAATCCAAACAGCAGAAGGTGCATTGACAGAAACTCATGCAATCTTAAATAGAATGAGAGAACTAGCAGTACAAGCATCAAACGATACAAACACGTTAGAAGATAGAGCAGAAATCCAAAAGGAAATAAACCAATTATCAACAGAAATAACAAGAATAAGTACTGACACAGAATTTAACACTATGAGTCTATTAGATGGAACTTTAGATGCCAAATTCCATATAGGTGCGAACAAAGGACAAAATATGGGTCTAGAGATTGGCAATATGAGTTCACAGGCATTGAAAGTTGATGGTAAAGCATATGAAGCTCAAGATGTAGATGCTACTAATTATAAAGGACTTCAAATTAGAAGTTTAGATGGTAAAGATATAACTATTAAATTTGAAGATTTAGGTGATGAAAACGCAGATGAAGTAAAAGAAACAAAAGCTGAATTTGATGGTACTGATACAATTACTATTACTTTAGCTCAAGCAAAAGGAGATGGAGACAAGGCTGGTGATGTAACAGCTACTAATGCTGATGTAAAGGCTGCATTAGAAAAAGTTGCTAGTAAGGCTAATATAGTAGTTAGCACAACAAAGGACTTTAGTAAAGAAACTACAGCTAAAATACCTGCTGATGATATAGAACTTAAAGATTGGAAAGAAGACGAAGAAATAAAGGGTATTGTTGTAATGTCTCAAGCAGAAGCAGATGCAGCTATAAAAACTATAGATGATGCTACAGCAGTTGTATCTAGTGAAAGATCCAAATTAGGTGCAGTTCAAAATAGATTAGAGCATACAATCAACAACTTAACAGCAACTGCAGAAAACCTAAGTGCTGCAGAGTCCAGAATCAGAGACGTAGATATGGCAGAAGAGATGATGGAATTCACTAAGAATAACATCCTAAGCCAAGCAGCTACATCAATGCTAGCTCAAGCTAATCAAATGCCAAACTCAGTACTACAATTATTACAATAAT
>JBQHQH010000053.1:0-1036 GCA_052067355.1 Tissierellaceae bacterium HCP3S3_D8 | reverse complement strand
TCAACATTGTCTACTACTTCACCATCTTTTGTTATTGCTGGCTTTACCGCTTCTTCTCCAGCTTTAACTTCTGGATTTGTGAAGTCTCCACCAAATTCTACTGTTATTTCTTTTTCACCAGTATATGTGAAGTTTTCATCTTCTTTTTCTGTCTCTTCTGGATCAAGTTTTACTTCTTTACCTGTTCCTATTACTTTTTTTCCAGTATCTTCCGCATTGGCTTTTATAGTTACTGTTACATTATTTGCAACTTCTGCATTTACTGCTTTTGTTGTTATTACAGTAGCATCTTGATTAATCGTTAATGATTTAACTGTAATATCATCAGCAATTTTTAATGTTTTACCTGCTGCTTCAAATACTAATTTATTTCCGCTTACTTTTTCATTCCATGTACTACTAGAAACATCTTCTATTATTATTGTTCCATTTACTTTTGTAGTATTGTTAACTGTTGCATTTTTTGCATTTACAGTTAAATCACCTACAATTGTTCCTGATTTAATATCTAATGTTCCATTTGCTTCACTTGTTATAGTTACATTTCCTGTTAATGTGTGTCCTGCTAAATCTAGATTTGTTAATGTTGTAAGATTAACATCTGACTTTGCTACATTTCCTGTTAATATTATTGTTCCACCATTTGTTGCTGCTTCTAAATCAGCTTCAAACTTTTGTTGTGGTGTTTGTGTTGGTGTTTCACCATTCCGTGTCTATCTTTTGATTTCGACCGGTCCTCACCATACGTGCCACTTTCATGGCATACGGCGATTCCTCGATAATACATGTTCCACTTTGTAGATATATTGTCCTTCCCTAATATCCCCCAATACTAAGGTCACCAAGAAGTCAGCTATGTCTACCATTTTTTGTCAAATATATTGTAACATAAAACTTGTATAAAGTCTAATTATTATCACAATATGATAGTGTCAAGTTGTTGTTGGAAAACTAATTAATATAACTTTTCCATTAATAAATTAAAGAATATCCTCGCATTAATTATAATAGTTACATACTAAAAAACTGAAACACT
>JBQHQH010000052.1:0-1042 GCA_052067355.1 Tissierellaceae bacterium HCP3S3_D8 | reverse complement strand
CAAATATGAGTTCTTTAATATGTCCTAGATTTATGTTATTTCCTAACATTTGATTGATGCTGTAACAAAGATTATGGGCTAAAATTTTTGTTCTAAGTCTTGAAATAAGACCCAGAATAGATTTAGTCAGAACCTTGTTGATATTTAGCTGCCCGGCTAGTTGTGAAAAAGTAGTTTCAATTCGTCTCCTGAGCTTAAAAATATGTTGGCGAAGCCATTTTGGATGAGGATTTTTAGCATTATCTCTTTTCATAAATAGCAGCTGAATTCCTTTTTCAGTCTCTAAATTTGGAGATAAGTGCTTATTGGCATAGCCCTTATCACCTAGAATAGTTATATGTTTATAGGTTTCAACCAACTCCCATACAGCCTCTCTATCATCAATATTAGCTGGAGTAAGGACGAAATCTGTAACATAACCATCAACTGTAGCAAGAACATGTAGCTTAAACCCATAGTAAGTCTCTTTCTTGGATGCACAATATCCATAAGCTGCATCCGCCTTAAAGGTTTTATGAAAATGTGCTCTACCAAACTTGCATACAGGAATAGGAATACTATCTACAATTCTAACTGATTTATCCCGGTATCCTAGAACTTTGGTGAGTTGTTTACGGATTTCATCAATCACTGAGTGTAAAGCCCTACGAGTTCTGTTAAATCTAGTTCTACTGCAGAATCTTGGAAACAAATCTTTTAGATTTTTATTGCAGAACCCTAACCAAGCTTTTTCTGAATCGATGGTGAGTAATTCACCAACGATGCTAATGGTAATTATTTCACTATCACTTAGGATAGCATCCTTGATATTGCGGCGTTCTTTAATGTATGTTGGAGTGATTTCTTGGTAAATGTCATCAATGAGGATATAAACGACTGTAATAAAGTCTTTTAAATCAGCAATTTCTTTGATAGAATATTTATTAGAAAACTCTAGCATATGTTATCCTCCTATCTTAATTTCATGGGTGTTATTAATGATAGGTTAACATAATTGCTGGAGTTTTTATATTTGTAATTTTTAACTAGCACAACAAATTAA
>JBQHQH010000051.1:0-1569 GCA_052067355.1 Tissierellaceae bacterium HCP3S3_D8 | reverse complement strand
AAAGATAAAGAGCTAGTTAAATCAAACTTTTAAATGAGAGTTTGATCCTGGCTCAGGACGAACGCTGGCGGCGTGCCTAACACATGCAAGTCGAGCGAAGTGCTTACAACAGATTCCTTCGGGATGAAGATGTAAGTATCTTAGCGGCAAACGGGTGAGTAACGCGTGAGGAACCTGCCTTTCACAAAGGGATAGCCTCGGGAAACTGGGATTAATACCTTATGATACTGATATAGCGCATGCCATATCAGTCAAAGCGCAAAGCGGTGAAAGATGGTCTCGCGTCCCATTAGCTAGTTGGTAAGGTAACGGCTTACCAAGGCTGCGATGGGTAACCGGCCTGAGAGGGTGAACGGTCACACTGGAACTGAGACACGGTCCAGACTCCTACGGGAGGCAGCAGTGGGGAATATTGCACAATGGAGGAAACTCTGATGCAGCGACGCCGCGTGAGTGATGAAGGCTTTCGAGTCGTAAAACTCTGTCCTTGGGGACGATAATGACGGTACCCAAGGAGGAAGCCCCGGCTAACTACGTGCCAGCAGCCGCGGTAATACGTAGGGGGCGAGCGTTGTCCGGATTTATTGGGCGTAAAGGGTTCGCAGGCGGCCAAATAAGTCAGATGTGAAAGCCCACGGCTTAACCGTGGTAAGCATTTGAAACTGTATGGCTTGAGTTAAGGAGAGGAAAGTGGAATTCCTAGTGTAGCGGTGAAATGCGTAGATATTAGGAAGAATACCAGTGGCGAAGGCGACTTTCTGGACTTATACTGACGCTGAGGAACGAAAGCGTGGGGAGCAAACAGGATTAGATACCCTGGTAGTCCACGCCGTAAACGATGAGCGCTAGGTGTCGGGTGTCAAAGCTCGGTGCCGCAGCTAACGCATTAAGCGCTCCGCCTGGGGAGTACGTACGCAAGTATGAAACTCAAAGGAATTGACGGGGACCCGCACAAGCAGCGGAGCATGTGGTTTAATTCGAAGCAACGCGAAGAACCTTACCAGGACTTGACATGCCCTTGACCGTTCTAGAGATAGAACTTTATCTTCGGATACAAGGGACACAGGTGGTGCATGGTTGTCGTCAGCTCGTGTCGTGAGATGTTGGGTTAAGTCCCGCAACGAGCGCAACCCTTGTCTTTAGTTGCTAACAGTTAGGCTGAGCACTCTAGAGAGACTGCCGATGATAAATCGGAGGAAGGTGGGGATGACGTCAAATCATCATGCCCTTTATGTCCTGGGCTACACACGTGCTACAATGGTCGGTACAACGAGGAGCTACACAGCGATGTGATGCAAATCTCTAAAAGCCGATCCCAGTTCGGATTGCAGGCTGCAACTCGCCTGCATGAAGTCGGAGTTGCTAGTAATCGCAAATCAGAATGTTGCGGTGAATGCGTTCCCGGGTCTTGTACACACCGCCCGTCACACCATGGGAGTTGGAAATGCCCGAAGCCAGTAAGCTAACCGTAAGGAGGCAGCTGTCGAAGGTAGGGTCAATGACTAGGGTGAAGTCGTAACAAGGTAGCCGTATCGGAAGGTGCGGCTGGATCACCTCCTTTCTAAGGAG
>JBQHQH010000050.1:0-1628 GCA_052067355.1 Tissierellaceae bacterium HCP3S3_D8 | reverse complement strand
CTTAGTGTAAAATAATTGTAGGAAAAAATATAAAAAGAATAGTCCCATATGTTATGATGGAAGTGTCAAAGCAACACACCAAAACATAGAGGAGGCTATTCTTATGAATACAATTATACACGAAATAGTAGAAAAAATCACCATAGATATGAAAAATAATTTAGAGGACCTAATATTAGACAGTAAAGATATTTCCCAGTTCATCATAAATACAGGAAAATCCCTAGATGAAATAGGAGTTAAAATAGTCAAGGAAGCTTTAGAGATACTTGATGAAACCATTAGGGAGTCAAGTACTAGAAAAAAGGAATACTACATCCAAAGAAGAAATGATAAAAAAACACTAATAACAAAGTTTGGAGAAGTTAACTATCAAAGAACCTACTACAAAAATAAAAAAGATGGAAGCTATGACTACCTATCAGATATGATGGTTGGAATAGAATCCTATGAAAGAATGGATCTATCCTATGAAGCAGAATTAATAAAAGAAGCAATGGATAACTCCTATCATAAATCAGGAATAAAAGTATCCCCAAATGCACAGGTAACCAAGCAGACAGTCCTAAATAGCATAAGGAAACTAGGTAATGTAGAAAACAAAGATGCAGAACTAAAGACTAAGAAAAAAGAAGTAAAGATAATCTACATAGAAGCAGACGAAGACCATGTAGCCATGCAAGATGGTAAAAATAAAGAAATAAAACTAATCTATGTTCACGAAGGAAAGAAATTTAAATCAAAAGATAGATATGAACTAATAAACAAAAGATACTTCACAGGTTCCTTAAAAGACACAGAAGATTTATGGCTAGAAGTAGCAGACTATCTAGAAGAAGCCTATGACTTAGACAAGGTAGAAAAAATCTATCTTTCAGGCGATGGAGCAAGGTGGATAAAAGAGGGATTAAATTGGATAAAAAGAAGCCAATATGTATTAGACTACTTCCACCTATCCAAATATGTAAGAAAAGCTACAGCCCACCAACCCCACACCTTTAGCTACCTATGGACCTATATAAACCAACACAATAAAAAAGCAACCAGGGATCTATTAAATATCATAATAGAAGAAACAGAATCAGAAACAAAGAAAGAATCAGTTAGAGATTGCAAAAGATACATTCTGAATAATTGGGAAGGAATAAAAAGAGGGTATGAAGAAGAATATATAGGTTGCAGTGCAGAAGGTCACATTAGCCATATACTGTCCTCTAGACTAAGTTCAAGGCCTCTAGGGTGGAGTAAAACAGGGGCAGACCAAATGGCAAGACTAAGAGTGTATAGATCTAATGGTGGAGACATTTATAAACTTATGAGTAAGAAGAAAAAAGAGAAAATAAAAGAAGAGAGAATAATAGAATTAGAGAAAAGGCTAGTGAAGAAAAAACTAAGAAACTCAATACCAGAAAATCTAGATAACATCCCATATATAAATGATGGAAGAAGGACCTGGCAAAGGCAAATACTAAGATCAATGAGGGGTGCCTAAGATAGATTTAAACCTCTCTTAAAATTAATAATGTGGAAATTAAACCTATAATAATCAAATTTAGCTATAAAACTATATAGTTTATTTATAGAGCTTAAATATTATCAAATAAAGTTAAGAGCTTATAAATAAGATA
>JBQHQH010000049.1:0-1635 GCA_052067355.1 Tissierellaceae bacterium HCP3S3_D8 | reverse complement strand
GGTAGTATAAAATAATCTGTGCTTTTACGAAATAAAATTCTCTTTTCTGGCAAGAATCAAAATATGATTTGAACTAGAAAGGAGAATCTTTTATGTCAACATTACCAAAAGAAGTTTTAAGAAATATGATAAGTGATGGAAATTTAACAACAGCAGGAGATCTTCATTCGTATCTAAAAGATATGTTTAAAGATGTACTCCAAGAGATGCTAGAAGCAGAGCTTGAAGCAGAACTAGGATATTCCAAGGGAGATAAGAAGAATAAACAAACAGATAATAGAAGAAATGGATATACTCAAAAAACTGTAAAAACTCAATTTGGTGAGATACCACTGGAAGTACCAAGAGATAGAAATGGTGAATTTGAGCCAATTGTAATACCTAAAAATAAAAGAGATATATCTGGTATTGAAGAGAAAGTAATAGCTCTTTATGGAAGAGGTATGTCAACTAGAGATATTCATGAGCAGATAAAAGAAATATATGGAATAGAGATATCAGCAGAAATGGTAAGTAAAATGACAGACAGTATAATTCCATATATAAAAGAATGGCAAAATAGACCATTAAGTCCAATCTATCCTTTTGTTTTTATGGATGCAATACACTACAAAGTAAGAGAAGATGGACAGATAAAGAATAAAGCAGCTTATGTAGTTTTAGGTGTTAATTTAGATGGATTTAAAGATGTATTAGGAATTTGGATAGGTGAAAATGAATCAGCAAAGTTCTGGCTTGGAGTTTTAAATGATTTGAAAAATAGAGGATTGCAGGATGTATTAATATTTAGTGTAGATGGGTTAACCGGACTTAAAGAAGCAATAAATGCAGCCTATCCTAAGTCAGAAATACAAAGATGTGTAATTCATCAACTTAGAAATTCCTTTAAATATGTTAGCTACAAGCATTTAAGAGAGTTTGCTAGTGACTTTAAATCAGTATATAAGGCAATAAATGAAGAAGAAGCTCTTGATAACTTAGGTGAACTTGAAAGTAAGTGGGGAGATAAATATCCTCATGCAATTAAGAGTTGGGAGTCAAGTTGGGATGTACTATCACCATTCTTCAAGTACCCTCAGGAAATTCGAACAATAATGTATACTACAAACATAATAGAAGGTTTCCACAGGCAACTAAGAAAAGTAACTAAGACTAAAACCATGTTCCCGTCTGATCAAGCTCTAGAAAAGATACTTTACCTAGCTAGCCAAAATACAATAAAGAAATGGACTCAAAGATATAAAAACTGGGATTTAATCATAAATCAGTTATCAATATTCTTTGAAGAACGGGTAAATATCCACCTTTAATAGAATTTATTGATTAATGTATGAAAACCTTCTAAACTTGGAATTATGGGCTTTAAAATAGCCTGTAAGGCTGGTTTAAAGCCCATAATTCCTATTAAAAAATAAAAAATCTTTTTGTAAAGGTAAATACAATATCTGCTTACAAAAGATTATAGAATCACTTATATAGAATTATTGCCAAAACCATTCTTTTTAATGCATAAAATAAAATAGTTTTGGCAAAGATAAAATTAATATATTCAATTGTAAGTTTTATCCAACTTAATATTTCTTGTCAGTTAGAGAGAATCGATCCTCTCTAAAGCACAAAGTTATTTACATTCTC
>JBQHQH010000048.1:0-1696 GCA_052067355.1 Tissierellaceae bacterium HCP3S3_D8 | reverse complement strand
ATGATATGATACCTCTAAAGTAGACAGTCTAATTAATTAAAGTTAGATTATCTACTTGGAGGTATTTTTTATGGTGAGAAAACCGAAGTTTAGTAAGGAAGTAAAAATTAAAGCTTGTCAAGATTATGAAAAGGACCATGCTGGATTTACCACTATTGCTAAAGAAATTGGAGCTCATGAAGTAACTGTTTTTAGATGGTATCTAAGATATAAAGAACATGGACCTAGTGCCTTTGAAACATCAAAAAGAAATCGTTCATATAGTAAGGACTTTAAGCTGTCAGTAGTAGAGGAATATATATCTGGTAAATATTCATTTTCTGATTTGTCTGCTAAACATAATATTAGTAATGAAGTAATTAGAAATTGGGTTGATAAATGGTATAATGGTATAGAAATACAAGATTACAATCCTAAAGGGGATGTCTATACCATGAAGTCTAGAAAGACCACATTTGAAGAAAGGTTAGAAATAGTTAAATGGGTTATTGACAATAACATGAGTTACAAAGATGCAGCTGAAAAATATGGTATTACTTATGCACTTGTATATGGATGGACAAGAGCATATTTAGATAAGGGAGCAGAAGCGTTAAAATATAAAAAGCGTGGACCAAAGCCAAAATCAGAGATTAATGAGAGTAATTTAACTGAAGTTGATAAATTAAAGCTTGAACTTGAAAGAGAAAGAGCCTTAAGAAAAAGAAGAGAATTGGAGTTGGAAGTTCTTAAAAAAAAAGAGGAAATCGAAAGAAAGCTTCGCTCTCGAAAGTAAGGCATAAAGCAGAATACGACACAGTCGATATTTTCAAGGAAAAAGGTTATCCAATAACCAAGATATGCGAACTATTAAATATTTCTAGAAGTGGATATTACAAACATAAAAACAGAGTAAAACCTGAAAAAGAAAAGCAAGATGAATTAATTTGTTCTTTAATCACTGAATATAATGCAACATTTGATGGAATCTTAGGGTATAGAAGGATGACCATGTTCATAAATAAACTAAATAATAAGTCATTCTCTAAAAACTATATATATAGACTTATGAAATATTTGGGTATTTCTGCAAGAATTAGAAGAAAGAAAGTTAATCGCATTAGAGTAAAACCAGGGTATACAAAGGAAAATATATTAGCAAGAGATTTTACTGCTAAAACTCCAAACGAGAAGTGGTTAACAGATGTAACTGAGTTTTCAATTCCGGGAGATAGTAGAAAGCTTTATTTAAGCCCAATTATGGATCTTTACGATAATAGTATAATTGTATATGAATTATCCTTTAGAAACAATAATCAGCTTGTATTTAAAATGTTTGATAAAGCAATAGAAAAATATCCTGATGCGAAGCCAATAATTCATAGCGATAGAGGATTCCAATATACTAATAATATCTTTAAAAATAAAATTGAAGATGCTGGGATGATCCAGAGCATGTCTAGAGTTGGTAAATGTATAGATAATGGACCTATGGAAGGATTTTTTGGTACTTTAAAAGCTGAAATGTTTTATGGTAAAACTTTTAAATCACTCGAAGAATTAAAGGATAGGATAGTTGAATATATCAAATTTTACAACGAAGAAAGATTTCAAAAAAGATTAGGATGCATGGCTCCATTAGAATATAGAAACCATGCATCTAAATGTGCATAATTTTTAATTAAATTGATTGTCTACTTGACAGGGGTCAGTTCAA
>JBQHQH010000047.1:0-2000 GCA_052067355.1 Tissierellaceae bacterium HCP3S3_D8 | reverse complement strand
TTGGTCAAGTCCTCGACTTATTAGTATCATTCAGCTAAAAGTATTGCTACTCTTATACCTTTGACCTATCTACCAGGTAGTCTTCCTGGAGTCTTACTCTTAAAAGATGGGAAATCTTATCTTGAGGGGGACTTCGTGCTTAGATGCCTTCAGCACTTATTCCTTCCAAACTTAGCTACTCAGCTATGCCTCTGGCGAGACAACTGATGCACCAGCGGTTTGTCCATCCCGGTCCTCTCGTACTAAGGACAGCTCCTCTCAAATTTCCTACGCCCACGACGGATAGGGACCGAACTGTCTCACGACGTTCTGAACCCAGCTCGCGTGCCTCTTTAATGGGCGAACAGCCCAACCCTTGGGACCTACTCCAGCCCCAGGATGAGACGAGCCGACATCGAGGTGCCAAACCTCCCCGTCGATGTGGACTCTTGGGGGAGATAAGCCTGTTATCCCCGGGGTAGCTTTTATCCGTTGAGCGATGGCCCTTCCACTCGGTACCACCGGATCACTAAGTCCAACTTTCGTTCCTGCTCCACTTGTTGGTGTCACAGTTAAGCTTCCTTTTGCCTTTGCACTCTTTGCACGATTTCCGACCGTGCTGAGGAAACCTTTGAGCGCCTCCGTTACTGTTTAGGAGGCGACCGCCCCAGTCAAACTGCCCAACTGACAGTGTCCCTATACCAGTTTCATGGTACCAGGTTAGAATTCCAGCATCACAAGAGTGGTATCCCAAGGGCGACTCCACTAAGACTGGCGCCCTAGTTTCTTAGTCTCCCACCTATCCTGTACATGCAATGCCAAAATCCAATGTCAGCCTGCAGTAAAGCTCCACGGGGTCTTTCCGTCCTGTCGCGGGTAACACGCATCTTCACGTGTACTACAATTTCACCGGATCCTTTGTTGAGACAGTGCCCAAGTCGTTACACCTTTCGTGCGGGTCGGAACTTACCCGACAAGGAATTTCGCTACCTTAGGACCGTTATAGTTACGGCCGCCGTTTACTGGGGCTTAAGTTCTAGCCTTCGCTTACGCTGAGCCTTCCCCTTAACCTTCCAGCACCGGGCAGGTGTCAGCCCCTATACTTCGTCTTTCGACTTAGCAGAGACTTATGTTTTTGGTAAACAGTCGCTTGGGCCTATTCACTGCGGCCAGATGATCTTTCGATTGTTCAATCTATCCTTCTCTGGCACCCCTTCTCCCGAAGTTACGGGGTCATTTTGCCGAGTTCCTTAACAAAGGTTCTTCCGCTCGTCTTAGGATTCTCTCCTCGCCTACCTGTGTCGGTTTGCGGTACGGGTAGTAATTTACTCGATAGTGGCTTTTCTTGGCAGTGTGGAATCTGTCGCTTCTCTACTTATTTTTCGATCCCCATCGCATCTCAGAATTGTAAAGACGGATTTGCCTATCTTTACTCCCTACTTGCTTAGACGCACTTTTCCATCCGTGCGCTCAACCTATCCTCCTGCGTCACCACTTCTCTCAAACGCAACTTACTAGTACAGGAATTATCACCTGTTGTCCATCGCCTACGCCTTTCGGCCTTAGCTTAGGTCCCGACTTACCCTGAGTGGACGAGCCTTCCTCAGGAAACCTTAGGCTTTCGACGGGTGAGATTCTCACTCACCTCTCGCTACTTATGCCAGCATTCTCTCTTGTGTTATGTCCAGCACTCCTTACGGTATACCTTCTTCCCTAACACAATGCTCCTCTACCATTCTTTCGAATCCACAGCTTCGGTACCGAATTTTAGCCCCGGAAATCTTCGGCGCAGGGTCTCTCGACCAGTGAGCTATTACGCACTCTTTAAATGTATGGCTGCTTCTAAGCCAACATCCTGGTTGTCTGTGAAACCCCACATCCTTTTACACTTAATTCGGATTTTGGGACCTTAGCTGGTGGTCTGGGCTCTTTCCCTTTCGACATAGAAGCTTATCCCACTATGTCTGACTCCCAAGTCTATGAATATGGCATTCGGAGTTTGATAGGCTTTGGTAACACTA
>JBQHQH010000046.1:0-5245 GCA_052067355.1 Tissierellaceae bacterium HCP3S3_D8 | reverse complement strand
ATGGTGGAAGTATTAAAGAATACTATAGAAATCAAAGAAATGAAAAGAAAAATAAGAAAAGAAAATTAGAACTTGATAAAAGAGTAGTAAAGAGAGTAAAAAGAAGCTACAACAACATTAATCCAGATATAATGATAGATATGCCATACACAAGAAAAGCAGACGGTAGATGGCTTAAAGACATGCTCAGTGCTTCAGTTTTTTAGTGTGAATCAAATATAATTAACAAAACTGCCTGCTATTTAGGCTTATTAAAGTTATAGAAAATAATATATATTACATTATAAATTATACAATGTGAGGATATTCTTTAGTTTATTAGTGAAAAAGTAATATTAATTGTTTTCCAACAACAACTTGACACTATCATTTATCAATATTAGTATGACATATATCCATATATATGATATAATATATATGGATAAAATAGATATAACACATACTAATCAAACAGGAGGAAAACTATGGGAGAATATAAATATATCAGATGGTTTAAAGAGATAGACAAACATGATATACCAATAGTGGGAGGAAAGGGAGCAAATTTAGGAGAATTGACACAAAAAGACTTAAATGTACCCCCAGGATTCTGTATAACTGCTGAAGCCTATATGAATTTTATTGAGTATGCAGAGTTAGATGAGGTAATTAAAGCACTGATGTATGGGTTAGATGAAGAAGATTCATCACTACTAAATCATGTAAGTGATGAGATTCAAAAGAGAATCATAAAGAGTGATATACCTAGTTTATTGGAAGAGGAAATAATAGGTGCATATAGGGAATTTAGCAAAGATATAGGACTTATAGACCCTGAGGTGGCTGTAAGGAGCTCTGCTACAGCAGAGGATTTACCAGAGGCGTCTTTTGCAGGACAACAAGATACTTATCTTCATATAAGTGGAGAACAGGAATTGATAAATCATGTGAGGAAGTGTTGGGCTTCTCTATGGACTCCGAGGGCTATATATTATAGAGAAAAACAAAATTTTGATCATTTTTATGTTTCATTAGCAGTAGTAATTCAAAAAATGGTAAATAGTGAAAAGTCAGGTGTTATGTTTACTGCGAACCCTATAAATGGCAATGCAGATGAGATAATGATAAATTCCTCTTGGGGATTGGGAGAGGCAGTAGTATCAGGAATTGTAACTCCTGATGAATATGTAGTCAATAAAAAGTCTAAGGAAGTTAAGGAGATATTTGTAGCAGAGAAAAACACCATGGTAATAAAGGATAAAAGTGGAATTGGAACAGTAGAGGTAAAAGTAGCAGATTATATAGGAAATGACTATATAGAAAAAGAGTGCCTTACAAAAGATGAGCTAAATACATTGATTAACTATGGATTAAAGATAGAGAGTATGTATGGAAGTTTTCAGGATATTGAGTGGGGATTTGATAGAGATACTAGAGAATTATATATATTACAGTCTAGACCTATAACTACTATAAAAGGAGAAAAAGAAGATACAAAGGTAGTGCAAGAGTTAAGAGTTTTAGCTAAGGGTTTGCCAGCTTCTCCAGGAAGAGGAGTAGGAAAGGTAAAAAATATCAAGGATATATCTGAAATAGATAGGATAGAAAAGGGAGATATATTAGTTACTGTAATGACAAATCCTGATATGGTTCCAGCTATGAGGAAGGCAGCGGCTGTAGTAACAGAAGAAGGCGGTAGAACATGTCATGCAGCCATAGTATCTAGGGAATTGCAGATACCATGTATAGTAGGAGCTAAATCAGCAGCTACAACTTTAAGTGAAGGAATGGAAGTAACTATAGATGCTACAAGAGGTGTAGTGTTTGAAGGTATAATTATGACTGAAGAAGATAGAAGTATAGAAGAAGATAATAAAAGAGAGAAAGTCTCTAATATGGGAATTGACATATCTGAGGAACTATTAGCTCAATTAGCTCCTATTACTGCTACAAAGATATATATGAACTTAGGAGAGCCAGAGCTAATAGGAAAATATAAACATCTGCCTATAGATGGTATAGGTTTAATGAGAACTGAATTTATATTTACTAATTTAGTAGGAGCTCATCCCATGTATCTAGTAAAGACTGGGCAAGGACAATTATTAGTAGATAAGATGAGTGAAGGGATTATGACTGTAGCTAGGGAGCTATATCCTAGACCATTGGTAGTTAGACTATCAGATTTTAGGACTAATGAATTTAGAGGATTAAAAGGTGGAGACGAAGTAGAACCTATAGAAGCTAATCCAATGATAGGATGGAGAGGAGTATCTAGATATATATCTCCAGAGTATGAAGAAGGATTTAGATTGGAATGTAGAGCTGTATTAAAGGTCAGAGAAGAGTATGGGCTTACAAATGTAATAGTCATGTTGCCATTTGTAAGGACTCCTGAAGAATTAAAAAAGGTAAAGATAATAATGGCACAAGAGGGGTTAATCCAAAGCAAGGATTTCAAGATTTGGATAATGGCCGAAGTGCCAGCAGTTGTATTCCAAGCTGAAGAATTTGCTCAGCTAGTAGATGGCTTTAGTATAGGGAGCAATGATCTAACTCAACTTATAATGGGAGCAGATAGAGATTCAGGTATACTAAACAATATGGGATACTTTGATGAACGAAATGAACCTGTGAAAAGGGCCATATCCATATTGGTAAAGGCGGCTCATAAATATGGAAAAACCATATCCATATGCGGACAAGGGCCTTCTCAATATCCAGAGTTTGCTGAATTTTTAGTAGAGCAAGGAGTAGATAGCATGAGTGTAAATCCAGATACTGTCTTATACACTAAGAGATTAGTAGCTTCAGTTGAGAAGAAGATTATATTGAAAAAATTGAGAGAAGAGATGTAGAAAAAATGGATGTTTCATAACTGATCAGCTATGAAACATCCATTTTTTATATTGTTGCAATGTAAAGATTTTAAATTACTAGCTCCATTTAAATTTACTATTCCATTATATTTTCAAAAGGTTCATCTACGGTAAAATGTCCCATTAGGGTGTCCACTTTTTCTCCATCTATTAGAAATTGGACTCTGTCTACATTATCTAGTTCTAGTAAACTTGCTACTATTTGATTGATAGTAAAGAATTCTTGCAATGAGCCTCCATTCATACCATCCGTAGCAAAATCTACATATGCAGTACCATCAGATGTTTCAACTTTCAACAATTTAGCAGTAGTTGGAATAGATGAACTTAGATTTTTGTTTTCTGGATTTTTCATCAATTCAGAGACAATGGCCTCTTCTAGTGATACACCATCATATTCTACTACTTTTTTCTCAGAGATTAGTTTTTCAAGTTCTTCATTACCAGTATCTATATATTCTTTATTTGCAAAGTATAGGGTTACTTCTTCGCTTAAGTTACTTTCATCATCTCTATTTTCATCATCAGTTAAATCTTCAATGGGATCTTTCCCTATATTATTATCATCAGGTTTTTGGTCATCTGTACATGCTACAAGACCTATTACTAAGACTGCAATCAATAGAATAGAAATAAACTTTTTCACATTAAAACTCCTTTCACATATGTCATTATTAAGCTTATATAGTATATAATATCATTGTAAACCTGTGTTTACAATAACAAATAGATTACAATTTAAGGCAAAGGTCTATTTTCTATTATATAATGGATAAATATATGAAAGATTATTTTAAGTAGAATTTACAGGGAGTGATGAAATGGAACTGTTTGGAGAGCATAGTTCAGCTAGGGTATTTACAGATAATCTAGAAGAGGGAGCTAGAGAACAGATAATCAAGCTTTTAGATCAGGAATTTGTTGAGAACGCCAAGGTTCGAATAATGCCTGATGTTCATGAGGGAATGGGATGTGCAATAGGATTTACTGCAGATATGGGAGAGAAGGTAATTCCCAATATCGTAGGAGTAGATATTGGGTGTGGCATGTTAACTGTAGAGTTAGGTAATATAGATGTGGATTTGCCTAAGTTAGATAAGATAATACATAACAAAGTTCCGTCAGGACAAAATGTCCATAGTGGACGTAAAGAAAGATATACTAAACTCCAAGAGCTATATTGTTTTAGAGATCTAAAGAACACTAAAAGAATTGAAAGAAGTATAGGTACATTAGGCGGGGGTAATCACTTTGTCGAAGTGGGTATAGATAGCAAGAATAATGGATATTTAGTGATTCATTCAGGAAGTAGAAATCTTGGCACTCAAGTTGCAAACCTCTATCAGAGATTAGCAATAGATTTATGTAGTGATAAAGAAGACTATCTTGAGAAAAGAGAATATATAATTGAAAGCTATAAAGCTAAAGGGAAGAAGAAACAGATTAGTAAGGTATTAGATGAACTAAAGAGACAATATGAGGATAAAAAACCTAAGTACCCTAAAGAGTTATGTTATCTAACTGGTGAATATCGAGAGAG
The DNA here is from genome assembly GCA_052067355.1 of Tissierellaceae bacterium HCP3S3_D8. GTDB lineage: Bacteria > Bacillota > Clostridia > Tissierellales > Tissierellaceae > CABMKH01. The sequence goes on along the minus strand of JBQHQH010000046.1, from coordinate 847 downwards.
ATACTTACATGATATGGAGATATGTCAAGAGTATGCAAGTCTAAATCGTAAGACTATAGCTAATATAATATTGGAAAGTCTATTTGGAAAGGAGATAAACAATTTTAGACATTTTGAAACTATTCATAATTATATAGATTTTAGAGATAATATAATAAGAAAAGGAGCTATATCTGCATATAAAGGGGAGAAGGTCCTAATCCCTATAAATATGAGAGATGGTTCTATAATTGCAGTAGGTAAGGGAAATCCTGATTGGAACTATTCAGCACCTCATGGTGCAGGAAGGATTATGAGTAGGACTGTAGCTAAAGAAGATTTGAGTTTAGAGGATTTTCAAAGGAGCATGAAAGGCATATATTCGACTTCTGTTCATAAAGGAACTTTAGATGAGAGTCCATTTGCCTATAAATCTATGGATGATATATTGGAGAATATTCAAGATACAGTAGAAGTTCTAGATATTATAAAACCTATATATAATTTCAAGGCATAATCAAACTTCAAGATTGGAAGAGAGATAGCTTGTTAAAGTTAGAGCATATATTCTTGGAGTTGACCGAATAATAAGTAAGCTAATTTCATTAATAAAAGTGGATTTTATTAATACCTTATATTGCATTAGCTAAAAAAGAGCTTAAGATGCTATTTAAGGCTACTGTTTATATATTGAAGAAACTTATTGTTAAGAAGTTTATAGAATTAGAATAAAAAAATGCACAAGATTGTGCATTTTTTATGAGAATGTAAATAACTTTGTGCTTTAGAGAGGATCGATTCTCTCTAACTGACAAGAAATATTAAGTTGGATAAAACTTACAATTGAATATATTAATTTTATCTTTGC
>JBQHQH010000045.1:0-7030 GCA_052067355.1 Tissierellaceae bacterium HCP3S3_D8 | reverse complement strand
ATTTAGCTATAAAACTATATAGTTTATTTATAGAGCTTAAATATTATCAAATAAAGTTAAGAGCTTATAAATAAGATAATTACAGACTACATCAAACAAGGGGAAAGTATATTAATTAGTTTTCCAACAACAACTTGACACTATCAGGATTTACTGTATTCTTTATAATTGATTCTTTTTATGATACAATAACTATACATATAATAAGAGGTGAACTAAAATATGCAAAACAATATTGATATTGGGGCTAAAATTAGACAATATAGACTGGCAAATAAGATGTCTATGAAAGAGTTAGCTGAATCTGCTAATATCACTCAATCAATGCTTAGCCAAATTGAAAGAAACCTTGCTAACCCATCTATTAATACTTTGCGTTTGATTGCAGATACTCTTAAAGTTCCTATATTTCAATTTTTTGTAGATAATAAAGATGTGAATAAATTTGTAGTAACTCCAGATACTCGCAAACAGTTAGCTTTTAATGATGATAATGGTTTGATATATGAACTTCTAACTCCTGATTTAAGAGGTGATATTCAATTTTGTAGAATGGTTCTTCCCGCAGGCATGTCATCTGTTAGCAACAGTATGCATCATGAGGGAGAAGAAGTAGCTTTCGTTATAAGCGGTAAAGTTGATATCTTTATCGATAAATCTAAAATTGCATTAGAAGAAAAACATAGTATTAGGATACCAGCTGGAATAGATCACAGATGGGAAAATAACTATAATGAAGATGTGGATGTTATCTTTGCAATAACTCCTCCATCTTTCTAAAATTAAAATGCTCTCTCCTAGTAATATATTAAAAATAGACTTTATTACTAGGAAAGAGCATTTATCCTTTAATCCTAAATTATTTTTTTTCAACTATTGGAGGTTTTCTAACACTTCCTCCACGCATATCAATGTGAATTACTTCCTCTATTTCATCTCCCTTATGGCCAATTAAATAATTTGTAAAGTTTGCAGATGAACATGCATGATTTGGAATAATCCTTATCTTATCACCAATTTTAATATCGGTCTTACCTTCCACCTTTATCTTGGCTACCTCTTCTGATAAGTCTGATACTACTAACTCTGGATGTCCCTTTATATATCCATAGCCCTTCATCAAGGATATACCGTGAGCACCTTTATCTAATCCAAAACATTTACTTCCTGCATCGATTAAAAATAGATCTTCTTTAGGATGTGATACTACAGTTGCTAATACTGTTAAAGCACAATCTTCTTCTTTTACTAATCCTATAGACATTTGGATATTATCAAAGAATGTATAGTTTCCTGGTCTCAATACAGTAATATCTTCATCCTTAGCTGCAAAAAACATAGTAGGTGTAGAACCAGTAGCAGCCATGTCTACTTTATATCCTGCTTCAATTAGTTTGCTCTTTGCTGTTTTTATTGCAGTTACTTCTTGCTCTGCATATTTTTTTACATCTTCCATATTCTGTGATGAATATACATGTCCAGGATGTGTGCTAATACCTGCTAATTCAATGTTTTTATACTTTGCAACTTCTTTTGCAAGTTCAGCCACATCTTCTGGTTGAATTCCAAATCTACCTAAGCCAGAATCTATTATTATCAATGCCTTTATCTTCATATGATTTTCTTCTAACTTATCATCTAAAGCTTTTAATTGTTCTTTACAATCAATACTAATATATAATTCTGTATTTTTATTTATTTCAATAACTCTATTTAGGTTTTGATCGCCTGCTACAGGATATGCATAGGCAATCCTCTTTACTCCTTCTTTGGCCAATGTTTCAGCCTCATCTAATGTCCCAACTAGAAATCCTTTAGCTCCTGCATCTATTTGCATTTTAGCTATTTGAGTACTCTTATGTGTTTTAACCATAGGCCATAATTCTTTTCCATTGTCATCACATAACTTTTGTATGGATTTAATATTTTTATCCATTTGATCTAGATCAACTAAAAAACTTGGTGTACTTAATTCATTTATTTTCATTCTTTGTTCCCCCTCTATAATAATACTACATATAGTGCAAATACAATCGCTAATGCTGTGAAAGATTGTGCTATACTACCTAATGGTATTGTCTTATATGCTGTTTCTGTATCCATTCCAGATGTAGATGTTACCACCCAGAAAAAGTCATCATTACCATGGAACACCATAAATCCTCCAGCAGCACAGGCAAGCATTGCTATTACTCTTCCTATAGGGCTTGTCATTCCTAAAGGTTCAAGAACTTGTGCTAGCATAGTTGCAGCTGTAACCATCGCTACAGTTCCAGAGCCTATTGCTGTTCTAAATATTGCACCTATTAAAAATGGAGCTAAAATACCAATATTCATTCCTGAAAAAGTATTTACTAATATCTCATTTAATGGAGATTTTTGAAGAATAGCTCCAAAGGCTCCACCAGCTCCAACTATTAATGCTATTTGTCCTGCAGTCTTCATTGCATCACCAAAAGCTCCTTCAAATGACCATACTTGATAATCTTTTGGATGAACTTTTAAATAAGTAATTAATGCCAGTACTAACCCTATCATCAAAGCTACAATTGGCTGACCAATTATATTAATAATAAAGATTAGTGTATTTCCATCTCCATCACCTATCATTGAAGCTATGGTCTGTAAAATCATTAAAATTATAGGAACTACAATCGGTCCAAATGACATAAGTGGTGATGGTAATCTATGATTCTCTACTAATATCTCTTCTAGTTCTTCTGGTAAAAAATAATGTTTTTTTCCTACTTTTACAGCTATAAAATACCCTACTAAAGTAACTGGAATAGATACTAGTGCACCAAGAGCAATTACTGTACCTAAGTTTGCATTCAATATGCCTGATACTGCTAATGGTCCTGGAGTTGGGGGTACAAGCATATGCGTTGCATGTAGTCCCATTGCCAAAGATACTGCCATAGTAGTCATGCTTACCTTAGTATCTCTACTCAATCTCTTTGCTATTGGTGACAATAACACAAATGCTGAATCACAAAATACAGGAATTGAAACAAAATATCCTGTTAATGCAAGTCCTAAAGCTGCATGTTTAGGGCCTGTTATCTTTAATATGGTTTGGGCCATTGATTCTGCTGCACCGCTTTTTTCTAATAATTCTCCAGTTATAGTTCCTATTACTATGATTATACCAATTCCAGCAATCGTATTCCCAAGCCCTGATGTAAAACTATCCAAAATAGTATTAAATTCCATACCTGATACTATTCCAAATACTAATGATGCAATTACCAGCGAAAAAAATGGGTGTACCTTAAACTTTACAGTACATAAAATCAAAGCTGTTAATCCTAATACTAATGCAATTAATACAACTGTGGTACTCATTTTACACTCCCTCCTTATTTTAGCTAAAATTTTAATATTCTATCTCTTAATTCCCTGCCCTCCTTTCTATAAATAAGATGTTGTTTTTACCAATTATATTAATTAGATTAACTATTATTGACTATATATTAATTAGATTTAATTATTGATAATATAGTAACACTTAATTTTATATATGTCAACGATTTCTTGACTTGAAAACTTAAGTATATTATTTAATCTATTTTCATCTATTAACCTAATTTACTACTGATATATTTAAGCTTTCCGTTAACATCTAGGATTAGATACATTATCACCCTAAAATTCAACGTTCGTATAAATTTACTTGTATCAGAATATAATTACATACACTATTTGGGGTAAATTTAATAGACTCGATGTATTTTAAAAACTATACAATGTAAGATATAGGAAATAGTCTTAATTCTGTATTCTATAGAGTCAAGACTATTTATTTTGAGATTTTCAAATATATTATTTCAACATGTAATAATTATCTATAAATAATCATTCTTCTGTGATAAAATTTAATATTATATTATTGGAAAATCAATTTTTTAGTAATACAAGGGACAAGCATCATATAAAAAAGATTGAATAATGGAGAAATGAGTGATATTTATGGAATTAAGACAATTAGAATATTTTATGGCTATTTGTGAATATGGAAATTATACAAATGCAGCTGAGAAACTTCATGTTAGTCAACCTTCAATAACTGTATCTATTCAAAATTTGGAACAAGAATTAGGTACTATACTACTATACAGAAAGAAAGGCGAAATCTCATTAACTCAAAGTGGTTTAATATTATTAGATTTTGCCAAAAAGACCCTTGGAGAAATAGATATGGTAAAAAAGAAAATCTGTGATTTAAGCAGAGATTCAAGTAAAGCCATTGACTTATCTTCAGTACCAAATATGGGAATAAGGCAATTGACTGAGTATATTGAAAAGTTCAGAAAGATATCTAATAATATAAATGTTAACATTCACACCTTGAACGGTGGTATTGATGTTATTAAAAGTTTAGAAAAAAAGGAAGTAATCGTAGGATTTACTTATATCGATAAAGATGTAAAATCTAGATTTAATGTTATTCCAATGCAAGATTTAGAAATACATATTTTAATGCATAAAAATCACAAGTTAAAATCAGAGAAACATATAACTTTAAACATGTTAAAAGATGAGAAAATTGGAATGTATAAAAGAGGAACTACTTATTGTGAAAAAAGAATAATAGAAGAATTTAATAAAAATGGAATTATACCAAATATTTCATATGAATCTGAACAATATTCAGCAGTTTATAGTATGGTAGCCATGGGCTACTGAATTGGTTTTACACCTGATCCAACTACAAATATAATCAAAAATAATTCGGATATTATTGTTAAATCCCTAGATAATGAAATAAAATTTCAAGTTGGATTAGTATGGAGTAAAAGCAAGTATCTTCCTGATACAGTTAAAAAATTTATTGAGTTTGTTAATGATTCCATTAATAAATAACTTATATTTTATTTGATATTAATTGTTAAATAATTGCCATATATCAACCAGCAGGTTTAGCTATTATCTATTTAATTTTTCTTCTTTAGCTTAAAAGTCAAACTTGTCAAATACACTTTCTAGTTTTTTACAAACCCTATGAAAAAAATTATTATTTATTATATTGATTAATATGCTTATTTTAGTCATCCTTCCTGATGATTATTTAGTTAGTACTTAATACAATATTAGGAAGTGATGACTTTTTTAGTTGGTAACTTTAGATATGAAACAACCTATAATAGACACTAAATTTAGTAGTGAATAGTTAGCTTTTCTCAGGGATCTAGACCTTCTTATGTCCTATGAATTTTTAACTATAGGATATGTCTATAGTACTATAAAAATTGTATATTTTACTTAAGGATCTAACATTGATAATATTTATACTTAGAAAGCGCTTTCTGTCGAAAAAAGACTTATGAAAAATTAATAGAAGGTCTAAACGGAGGTTGAGAAATGGAAAATGTTCTAGCAGTCATATTCACTTTTATAGCTGTTATAATAACTGCAAGATTTGTTTTAAAGAAATACAATCCAATGTTCACATTTTTTACATCTGGGATTATTATTTTATTATTCCTAGCTGCATGGAGGGGTTATACCCCAATGGGTGATGCCACAACTGGCAATATAATATTTGATATATTTGCATATGTTGGTAAAGTTACTAAATCTCAATTATCAGGTGTAGGTTCAAACCTAATGATGGTTGCAGGATATGCTGCATTTATGACACATATTAACGCATCTGATAAACTAGCAAGTGTTTTAACTAAACCTTTAATGAAAATTAGAAACCCCTATTTAGTACTTGGTATGTTATATGTAGTTGGTACTATATTAAAAATGATGATTACAAGCCACGCAGGGCTTTGTATGTTACTTATGGCTACAGCTTATCCAATTTTAGTTGGACTTGGAATCAGCAAAATAAGCGCAGCAGCAGCTATACTAGCTACTGGAGCTATAGATTGGGGTCCTAACGATGGTGCTGTAATATTCGCAGCAGAAAAAGTTGCTGGAATGACTGTAGTTGATTATTTTATTTCTTATCAATGGATACCGGGAATAACAGCAGTTATTACAATTGCAGTCGTTATGGTAGTTTATTTCAAGAAACTTGACAAACAAAATAATGCAAATACTCCTATTGAAATAACTTCTGTTGAAGAAAAAGGTAAAGGAGTACCTGGAATATATGCAATATTACCAGCTTTGCCATTATTAATAGTAATTGTTTTTGCAATATTTTTTAAAGAATTAAAGATGGATGTATTTACAGCTAGTGTTATTTCATTAGTAGTAGTATTTATTCTAGAAATGTTTAGAAAAAAAGATGGTAAAGAAGTTGGAAAATCAATTTCAGTTGTATTTAATGCTATGGGCAATTCCTTTGCAAATATTGTAACATTGATTGTTGCAGCAGGAATATTTTCAGAAGGTTTAATTCAATTAGGTGGCATTGGTATTTTAGCAAATTTGTTAGCTAACCTAAAAGGTGCACAGCTTTTATCAATAATCGCCTTAAGTGCATTGACTTTCTTTGCAGTAATCATTCTTGGAAGTGGAAATGCTTCTTGGTTTGCTTTTGGACCACTAGTATCTGATATAGCTTCAAAAGTAGGATTAGAACCTTATCAGATTTCAGTTCCTATGCAATTATCTTCTGGTATTGGTAGAGCTCTATCGCCAGTTGCAGGTGCTGTAATAGCAGTTGCAGGTTTAGCTGAGATAGACACTGATGAGCTAATCAAAAGAAATGTAGTTCCAATTGTATGTGGAACCTTAGTAAATATTATAGTTTCATATCTATTATTCGTAGTCTTCTAAGAACAAGCAAAGATTTGATTTAATTAAATTTATAATAAATATAGGAGGTATTACAATGAGTGAAAAATTAGTACATGATTTTGATGAATTTTTAAATCGTAGAGGTTCTGATTGTAAAAAATACAATCCTGGTCAATATGCAGAAGATGTCCTACCTATGTGGATTGCTGATACTGACTTTAGAGTGCCTGCTCCAGTAGCTGAAGCTGCAAGAGAGAGAGCTTCTCATGAAGCTTTTGGCTATCCTTATGAACTTCCAGAATTTAATGAATCAGTTAAAGAATGGATGAAAAAA
>JBQHQH010000044.1:0-9346 GCA_052067355.1 Tissierellaceae bacterium HCP3S3_D8 | reverse complement strand
TCATAGAGAATTCCTCCTTTAATGTGCTTTTAGTCGATTACATTATATCAAATGGAGGTTAATTCTCTATATTTTTTGCTTTTTTGTCCAACAATTATTTTACACTAAGTTAAATAGGTTAACATAATTGCTGAAATTTTTATATTTATAAATTTAAACTAGCACAACATATCAATTTATATTTTAATTGATAAATCTTATATAATATTCTTATACTATATAAAAACAAATAGACCTAATCTGCATATTTTATATTTTTAAAAACCAACAATTATTTATAAATATATCGCGATTATTGAAAGAGTTAAAAAACAAATCCCTGTTAAAATATTAGCTATTATTGCTGATAGTAATTCATCACATTCTTCAAGTTCATCACTTGTAACTTCTTCTTCTAAAAAATCAATTATATTCTTTGATTTATGTCCAGTCTTATCTTTTCCCCTGTTACCTATCCTTGTCATACTAACTCCATCTAACTTTATATAGTTAAACCATGCCATAGTTAATAGAACAACTCCTACAAAAAAGAATGCTTTTTCAGCCATTATATGAGTTTCATTTTTATTTATAAAATGATTCCAAAATAATGAAAAAGTAACTCCTAAAAATATCCTTGATATAATCTTATATATAGTTGGCTGTATCAAATATGAATATGTCCTTAATAAATTTTTCATTTTAAAAATCCTTTCTAATTGCTAATTATATATAATATTAATACAAATTAGAACAACTTGTAGATGATGCCACTAGTCTTACCACACACTCTATGTGCCTTGAGGTGGCAATAATGATGTAGTAAATTGATACTACCACCCTAATGAGAAGATCTATTTCTTAATTTCAGTGATATAAAAATGAAGCTAATTAATTAGCTTCAACAACTGTTCCTTGATGAAAATATAATTTCCAGTCTGATAATTCCTTTTTCCATATAGAGGTTCTTAAAGCTTTTATTTCTATTTCCTTTTCATATGAAATATAATTGGCTATTATTAAATCTTCCTTTATATTTTTTATTTTAAATGAAAGTATCTCAATATCCCTATCAGTATCTAAATTGTTTAAATATTTCACGATTGAATCTTTATCAAAAACTTGACCTGATTTTCCAAATTCAATAAATTCATCGTGAATTCTATCATTTAAATTTTGGATATCATCACAAAACCTTTTAATAAAAAATTCATTCTCATATTTCAATATCTGCTGTTCTAAGCTCATAAAACCCCTCCTAGAATTTAATTTGTTTTTCTTAAGGCACTCTCATCTAGTAATGTTCATCCATAGTATATTATTTATCTCTCATCATATCAACCAAATTTAACTATTTACTCTTCAAATATCCCGAATTATCCAATGTCATCTGTCAAATGCCCTATTTTAAAGGGTCAAAACTCGGTGTTTTTTAGCCGATTTTCGACCCAAATCCCGTCCTCAAACCACCATATGTTGTAGTCGAATCTTATTATTTCTCCTATAGGTAAACAATACCTATATTTAATAAAAATACTTAAATCAGAGGTTTCTCCATTTCACTTCGCTGCAGTCGAAATGACTGTCATTCCGACTGCAGTGGAGGAATCTTTAACTTTCAAGTTGGATGCCTATATAAACCACAATGCGTCATCAGAATTATACTCTCTTCCATAGAATGTACCCAATCACAACTCGATTCTCTCGTGATCTTGGACATTCCCGACATAAGACATACATCTGCTTCTTCAAATTGGGACAGCAAAGCTATCCCCTACTTCGTAAGCAGTGTTACAGTTTCAACATGAGGAGTCCTAGGAAACATATCCATACATTTAACCTTATCTATCCTATACCCTCTTTCTACAAATACTTTCAAATCTCGTACTAAAGTCACTGGATTACATGATACATATACAAATACTTCTGGATTAAAATCTATAATCTTATCTATAGCCTTGGGATGGATTCCATCTCTAGGTGGATCTATTACTATTAGATCTGGTCTTTCATCTAATTCGTCTACAACTTTTAACACATCTCCTGCTATAAATTCTATATTATTTAAGTCATTTAATTCTGCATTTTCTTTAGCCTTCTCTACTGCTTCTTCTACTATCTCAATACCTATTATCTTCTTAGCTACAGGCGCCATAATCTGCGCAATAGTTCCAGTACCTGAATATAGGTCGAATACTATCTTGTCATCTATATCTCCTGCAAACTCCCTAACTATGGAATATAGTTTTTCTGCTCCAAAAGTATTTGTCTGGAAAAATGAAAATGGTGATATTTTAAATTTAAGACCTAGTATCTCTTCTACTATATAATCTCTACCGTATAATATTTCCATCTTATCTGCCTTTACAACATCTCCTAATCCATCATTTACAGTATGAATTATTCCTGTGACTCTACCCTGTAATGATTCAGAACAAATTTTAACTACTGATATAAAATCTTCTCTATTCAAATCCTCTTGACTAGTAGTCACTAGATTTATCAATATCTCTCCAGTTGATAGTGCTTTTCTAATTACTAGATGTCTTAAAAATCCTTCATGAGACCTCTTATTATAATAAGAAAAATTTAAGTTTTGAAAATATCTCACTATATTCTTTCTTATTATAGTAAAATCATTGTCTATAATATTACATTTATCTACATTTACTACTTCATAAAATCTTCCCTTCTTATGAAGCCCTAATGCTAATTGACCGTCTTTTTCTTCATCTCCAAAAGTATATTCCATTTTATTTCTATAGGACTCAATATTATTACTCTTTTCTATCCCTAAAAAGTTTATATCCTCTAGATTAGCCTTTTTAAATAATTCTAATATCTGATATTCTTTTAAACTCAATTCATCTTCATATGAAAGCGTCTGATAAGTACAGCCTCCGCATATACCATGATGAGGGCATCCAATGTTCTTTTCTAATGGAGATCTTTCTATTATCTCTAAAATCTTTCCTTCAGTATAGTCCTTTCTCTTTCTGCCTAAAAGTACCTTTACTATTTGTCCTTTTATTCCACCTTTTACTATAATGGTTCTATCTTCATACTTTCCTACAGATCTATTTGGAAACATGGTATCTATTATTTCAATTTCAACTATTTTTTTCCTTCTTCTTGACATATATTTCACTCCTTCTCGACTATTATACCAGTATTTTAGAAAAATAATAGATTAATTTATCCATAGAAATTTATGAAATCTCTTCACATTATTTTAGAAAAAATGCTACAGATAATTTAATATCTGTAGCATTTCCTAACTGTTTTTCAATAATTAATTCTGCTGACATACTAGCTGTTTTTCAACAATCAATTCTGTTGACATATTAGCTGAATTTTTGATTGTATCTGCAACTGGGCAGGTATTCTCAACAAACTCGACAAACTCTTTTAATTTATCTTCAGGTGAGTCTGATTTAATATATACTTTTGCTCTTATATTTTGTACTCCTGACCTTACATCTGAAAGCCCTTGGAATCCATCGGTATCTAGGTCTCCCTCTAACTCAACTCTATACTCCTGAATATCTACTCCCTTAGCTTTTGCAAAACATCTTGCAACTATAGCTTGGCATGCTCCTAGTGCACATAATGTAGCTTCTACAGGATTCATTCCCTTGTCACTTCCACCTAAGGCTTCAGGTTCATCAAAGATCACCTTATGATTCCTTGCAGAACACTCAACCTTCATACCTTCCTTCAATTCTGATACTGCCTTAAAAGTTGTCAATGCCATTTATATATCCTCCTTTTATTTTATCATACCAAATAGTGCATCCTTGAAACATTCACTTAATGTTGGATGTGGATGTACACATTTAGCTACCTGCTCTACTGTCAATCCTGCATAGATAGCAAGTGCAGCCTCACCTATCAGTGCAGAGGCCTCTGGTCCCATAATATGGACACCTAAGATCTTTCCATCCTTATCTGCTATTACCTTTACAAAACCCTCTGTTTTACCCATTGCAAGTGCCATACCATTGGCCATAAAATGCGCCCTTCCAATCTGTACATCTATACCTCTTTCCTCTGCTTCTTCTTCTGTAATTCCTGCATAGGCAATTTCAGGATCTGCAAAGATACAGGCTGGCACACTATCATAGTCTACTGTATAATCCCTGCCTATTATATTATCTACAGCTGCCATAGCTTCATATTCTGCAACATGGGCCAACATCATTCCACCAGTGACATCTCCTATGGCATAGACTCCATCCACATTTGTTTTCATGAATTTGTCTACCTTTATTCCATTTTTACTATATTGGATATCGGTATCTTCAAGTCCATATCCATCTACTACAGGTACCATACTTGATCCCATAACTAGTCTATCACATTTGATTTCTTGGTATCCCTTTTTGCTATCCCCATACACTATAACGGAATTATCCTCTTGTTTCTCCACCTTATCTATGGAAAAATAGTCTATGGTTTTTATCTTTTCCTTTCTGATTATAGATTTAATCTTTCTCTTTATATCCTTATCACAATTTCTTAAAATCTGATCAGAGTGTTTCAATATAGTGACTTCTTTGCCAAGAGCCTTCAACATAAATGCAAATTCTATAGCAATAACTCCTGCACCTGCTATGGCTACAGATTTTACTTCATCACTATTCCAGAGATCTTCTCTATTGACCCCATAATCTCCACTAATTACTTCGTCTAAGTCATTATTTTCAAAATTTATTTCCCTGCACTTTGAACCTACGGCTATTATCAAGTTCTTTCCGACTACTTCTTCCACGCCTTGTCCAGTCTCTACTTCAACCTTTTTTATATCATCAACTTCAACTATACTTCCCTCTCCAGATATGATATCCACATTGCTTAACTTCATCAAATGGGCTATTCCACCTCTTAGAGTCTCCACCACCTGATTTTTCTTATCCCACATATCCTCTATATCGCCATGTCTGCCAATTATATCGCTATAGTAGGCTTTAGTCGGGATACATCCCCTATTGAGGCACATACCACCAAGATGCTCCTTCTCTATAATGGCAGTCTTGAGCCCAGACTTGCCTGCCAATTCTGCCGCCTTATATCCTCCTGGACCTCCACCTAAAACAATAACATCATACATATCATAATCACCCCATCTATATTGATATATTATTTAGCTACCACAAAACTCCTTATATTCTGCATCACTGAGGAGTTCTTCTATCTCTTCAAGTTTGTCCAATTTCATCTTTACAATAAAATTTCCTTCACAATCATCATTCAATACATCAGCATCATCTAATACATCTTCATCACATGCAATAACTGTTCCTGTAACTGGAGATAGGAACTCATCTTGAGTTTTAGCAAACTCTATACCAAATAGTGTATCACCCTTTTCTATAACATCATCCTCTTCTGGCATATCTACAAAGACGATCTTTCCCATCTTATCTTTTTTATATTTGGATAAACCTACTTCTGCAATATCGCCATCAATTTCTAGCCATATATGCTCTTTTGAAAAAAACACCTCAATAATCCCTCCTAAGTTAATCTTTTCACTATCTTTGTCTATATTATAACATAATGAAATTTAAATTAAAGCTTACTTATGAATCTTTTATTTACCTATGAAATTAATTGTTTTCTGCTATTAAAAAATCCTCTATAAGCCATATAACAAGCAATAAAAGATGATATGGATGTAGTGGATAATAGCATAAATATAACTATAATCTGATATTTAATTACCTCTAAAGGAGAAGTTCCAGCTAAAAAGGTATCTGAAAACAATAGGAAATATTCTTTCTTAATTCAATAGGATTGTATTCATATATCTTTACCATTAATCCTTATATTTCCAACACACTCTTCCCGCTACCTGATGAACCGATAATTGACATAAAATCTCCTTAACTACATTTAATATATTTAAAATATTTTGTCTAATATTCATAAAATTACCCATAATAAAGATATCTTAAGCATAAAAGGTGATTATAGTGAATAATTTTGAAACAACTTATGATAAAGTATTAGAAAAGATTTTAGGTTTTGTAAATCCAGTTAAAAAGTCTATCATTAAGACCCAATGTCAAGTACATAAATCTATCAATATTAGTGCTTTAAATATTTTAAAAAACGATAAATATACAAAAGAATATTATTTTTTCAATAAATATGTTGAAGATTTAAATGAAGGCACAGTATGGGCAGACCAAGATTTTAAAAGTTCAAATCACTTCTTTAATCCCTATGAAAAAAAAGGACTATATGGAAGAAAAAATGCTATGGACTTAGGACTAGATTACTATGAAAATTCATTAAAATCATGGAAGTCTAAAAAATATAATGAATCTTTGTTTTATCTTGGAGCAACTCTCCATATTATTCAGGATATGACTATTCCACAACATGCTAATATTCGTCTATTAGATAATCATAGACAATATGAAACATATATTAAAAGCACATATGAACATATAAAAGACTTTCAAGTTGAAAAAGGAGCTCATATATTAGATTCTGTTGAAGATTATATTAGATTTAATGCTAGAGTAGCCATGAGAATCTATAAAAAATTTAAATCTATTCCCAATGAAAGGGAAAAATTTTATAAAATAGCTAAATGTGGATTACCCTTAGCTAAAAAAACCACTGCAGGTGCAATGGTTCTGTTTTACAATGAGATCTTATTAGAAGATAATCCAAATTAAAGCTGCCAAAACTGTTTTAATCTCTCCTTTAATTCCCTATTACTTCTTGTATTGATACAATGAGACCATTCTTTTGGAAATAATCTTCTATATCTATATGTAGTAAATCTATCATCTATTAATAGAATAGAGCCCCTATCTACTTCTGACCGTATAACTCTACCTGCAGCTTGAAGTATTTTATTCATACCTGGATATGTATAGGCATATTCAAATCCCCTATTTTGATGATGGTCAAAATAGTCCTTTATAATATCTCTTTCAAAACATATCTGAGGTAATCCTACACCTACAATTGCAGCTCCTATTAATCTATCTCCTACTAAATCAATTCCCTCTGAAAATATCCCTCCCATAACTGCAAAGGCGACTAATTCATCTTCTGTATTGAATTTATTCAAAAAATCCTCTCTATCCTCTTCCATCATATTTCCCTCTTGAATTATAATATTTAAGCTAGGGTTTTTATCTACTAATAGCTCATAGACTCTATTCATATATACATAAGATGGAAAAAATATAAAATAATTGCCTCTCTTTGCAGAGATAAAGGTCTCTATTGAATCTACTAGATCTAAATACGTATCTTGTCTATCCCTATATCTAGTAGAGATATCGTCTCTTATTATAAGACACAGATTATCCTTAGGAAATGGAGAACTAAGTCTTATATAGTAATCATCCCTTTTCCCACCAAGCAAGTCCATATAATAGTCCAAAGGTGTCAAAGTTGCTGAAAAGAGTATAGAGGCTCTACCTCTCTTCAATGCTTCTCCTAGTAGATGAGATGAATCTACACAATATAATTTGACAATCATATCTCTATCTCCAACTTCAATAGAAGTAATATAATGTTCATCATAGAATTCAGCTATCTTTATATATGTAATCATATTAAAATATAATTCTATTACTTTCTCATATTCAGGATGTTCTTTCTCTTCAATTAGCCATGGTTCCATGGAAGTTATCAAACTCTTTATAGGATAATATAGATCGGTTATTTCATCTTGTTGATAATAGCTATCTTCAATATCATAATCTTTCTTTATTCTATTCATAATACTATTTATCTTATTGAATTTCTTATAGATAGTAGAATATTTATCTTTAAATATACCTCTTAAATCTAAAAAGTCAGCCTTATTTATTTCACAAGAAAACATCTCCCTAGATCTATCTACTAGATTATGTGCTTCATCTACTAAAAATCCATAATTACCACTTAATCCTTCAAAAAATCTCTTTAAATACACTTGAGGATTAAATGCATAATTATAGTCACATATGATTACATCAGCCCACAAACTCACATCTAATGAGAATTCAAATGGACATACGTGATGTTTTTCTGCGTATTTGACAATGACATCTCGTGTAATCATATCTTCATTTTCAAATATATCCATAATAGCAGTATTTACCCTATTGAAATGCCCCTTAGCATAGGAACAATCTCTAGGATTACATTTTACTTCATCATTTAGACATATCTTGTCCTTTGCGGTGATGACAAGAGTCTTCGTCCTAAGCCCCTTGCCTCCCAACATAGTCATAGAATTAATGGGGACTTCTCTAGTAATCGTCTTAGCAGTAAGATAGAATATCTTAGATATATATCCTTGACCCATAGACTTTATAGATGGAAACAATGTAGACATAGTCTTTCCAATACCTGTAGGAGCTTGAGCAAATAGGTTTTTTCTCTCTTCTATAGTCCTATATACTGCTACTGCCAATTCTCTCTGTCCTCTCCTATACTTTTCAAAGGGAAACTTTAAATCACTTATACTTTCATCCCGAATATCTCCCCAAGAAAATGTGAGACTAGCCCAAGTAATATATTTATCAACTACATCTAAAAAGAACTCCTCTAATTCTTCAAATCTGAATTTCTTTTTAAACTTCTTTGTCTCTTCACTCTCAATATTAAAATATGTAAGCTGTATACCTATATCTACTAATGTATTTTGTAGAGCATATATATATCCATAGCACTTTGCCTGTGCCCAGTGAAGTTGATTAAAGTCTTCTTCAATATCATCTAAGTTTCTTGTAGTGCTCTTTATCTCATCTATTATTATTTCATCAGTTGATACGAGTATACCGTCAGCTCTTCCTTCTATTTCTATGGTAAATCCATCATGGATGAGCTTATGTTTTAAAGTATATTCAGCTATATATTCATCTCCATAAGATCTCTGTACCTTTTGATGAGCCAATGTACCTTCTAAAGCTCTATTCATAGACATAAAACTGTTGTCTATATCTCCTGCCCTCATGACAAACTCTATTAAATTTCTAACGGATATTTTAATCTCATTTTTCATAATATCCTCCCTGTATAAATATGGTTTAATTATATCAAATTCATCTGATAGCTTACAACTTACAATTCTCACTTCTTCACATAAGCTATAGAAATTGACAAGCTCCATATATAAGTTAAACAGATGATAGATAAAGTATAAACCAAGTATATTTTTCCATCTTTTATTATGGATATAGTTATTGAAATTAAGGGATTTATAGCAGGCAAGATATTTCAATTTTCTGAATGTATTGTTCCTTAGTGTAAAATAATTGTTGGACAAAAAAGCAAAAAATATAGAGAATTAACCTCCATTTGATATAATGTAATCGACGAAAAGCACATTAAAGGAGGAATTCTCTATGAA
>JBQHQH010000043.1:0-9418 GCA_052067355.1 Tissierellaceae bacterium HCP3S3_D8 | reverse complement strand
ATTCATAGAGAATTCCTCCTTTAATGTGTTTTTAGTCGATTACATTATATCAAATGGAGGTTAATTCTCTATATTTTTTGCTTTTTTGTCCAACAATTATTTTACACTAAGCTAAGTTTTAATAATAGAATATTCCCAAAACAATACGATATCCCCAAACTCAATTCTATAAGATATTATTTTAACTTTATATCCAAGATTTAAGAAAACTTAATACAGATAATTTTCAAATTCTAATCCATTCATTTTATCTATTTTTCTTTTAATATTAATCCTTTCATTATCTTGAATCTCACCACCTCTAGATTATAACGTATAGTATAAAAAATGTTCAAATACTATAGCCTTTTATTTATTTTCAACAAATGTATTATTGTTTTCAGTTTTTCTTTTCTTCCTGTTTGATAAATATATTTTTAACTTCATTTATTTTTTCAGTTATTATAAAAGTACAAGTTATGATAATACCACATAATGTAATTAAACCAGTATAGGTAAATAAGTGGTATGATATTGTAAAGGAATCTCCTACAAAAATAAATTGTCCAATAAATCCCATTATAAATGTATTGAATATATAAAAAACAAACATTGCAATAATACCTTTGCCTAAATTATTCATATCATAATCCTCCTTCTATTAAGCTTTTATCACACATAATCCCGCAAATACGCAATAAAATAAATTTCTTTTATTCCAACTAAAAAACTATATCTTATACAGTCTCTTCTCTATACAATACAACAATAAAATAAAATCCATATATTAACCTAGATTTTACAACATAACTAAATATTTCTTACGATAGAGCTTTAAATTCATTGAATTATCAAGATCTTATGCTTGTGTCATTATTATATGCCTTGGTGTTCTAAGCTGCCCATTGGTTCCTGATATAGAAAGTTTAGATAGTAAATATTCATAAAGCTCTCTCTTTATATCCCCCTCTAACTCTAATTCATCTATTCCAGTTGCTGTTTTTTGCAACATTAAAGGTGTCGGTATAACAAGCATTGCATCTCCCATATATTTAGAAAAGATGAATTGGTAATTCCACCTATTCAAAAAGTTTCCCAAATCCTATCTACTTTATATTTTATTTCTCCTATTAGCATATTGACCCCCTAGTTTAAAAATAATAATATTAATCCAACGTATATTTATTATATCAAAATGTGGTTTATTTGAAAGAAATTCTCAGAATATAAAAAGACTACCTGTAGTGCGACAGCTAATCTTTTATATATCCCTATTTTAATATCCTATCTAATAATTAAGAAGTTTAATATAAATAATGAGAAATAACAATCTAATCATCGTTATATAATGCCTTATTAATATTCATTTTATAAATAAACGAATTATATATATTTAATAGCTTCCAAAAGAGACCTTACAGGAGTATAATTAAACATTTCTAATTCAATATTTATTCCAAAAGTTTTAACACCTAATCTATTTCCAAGTTCTACATCAGAAGAAGAGTCTCCAATAACAAATGATTTGCTCAAATCTATATCTGGATACTTATTGACGGCTTTCTCTACAAGCCCCGTATTAGGCTTAAAACAATCACAATTTTCTTTTTTTGAATGTGGGCAATAGAAAATATCTAATATATCAATTCCATTAGTATTTAATTTCTGTACTAACCTTTTTGTAAATACTCTATATTGTGATAATGTTATAATACCATCATTTATCAGGTATTGATTTGTTATAATAATAATTTGATAACCTTTTCGTCTTATTTCTTTCAAAGCTGTTAATGAACCATCAAGAAATTCAGGTTCACCAATATGCTTCCACTCATCATCTGTATAATCCCTATTGATTGTGCCATCTCTATCCACAAATGCAATCTTAATATTTCTCACTCCTTTAATGTACATTTATCTACCACTTCTTCTCAATTTTTTCACCTTATCTGGTCCTCATTTATTTTTTGCCTTCTTTTTTTTATCTAAGCTATCTGCATATAGAGTTATACAATTATACCATGAGATTATAACGCTTTTCTTCTTAATTTTGTATATTCAATATATCTTTCATCTTTAGAAGAATTTACATTTTTAAATACACTAAAGATTATTTTATCATAGCCTATTTTACTTAATAATATTTTCTCATAATACATATTTGTTACAACACATATCAGTATGTATACTGTTATTATAATTAAAATAATGTTTCCTTTATTAACCTTCAACATAGAAATACTTTCCTTTACAATTTATTTTATTAAATTATGTCTTTTATATTTAAAAATTCATATTTATCTATGTAATATTCTAATATTTTCATATTTATAAATTCAATATCTATTTATTTTATATCTTTTGACCCATATAAGATAACCTCATCTCAATAATAACTTACAATGATTTCTATATACCTTTCTAATAGCCCCAATCATCAATTACCCAATTACTTGCTTCACTATCTCTTATTAGTATCCACTGATAATCTTCATAAGTTGAGTTTGGATTCAATACAGGATTATCTCCTGAACCATCAACATCAAAATTAGATAATAATACAATAACATTCTCAGGCTTAATTCCACTTCCCAAACCTTTCCCATTTTCCAAATACATCGTAACAAGAGAATCGGATTTTTCTTTATCATACCAGACTTTCGTTAAAGTACATGCTGGAAAATCAAAATTATCTTTGACACGATCTATTGCCTCAGTTATTTCTTCTTCAGTAAATTTAGTAGACTCTTCAATGTCTATTATTAAATTATCTGCTGGACTACTTTCTTTGCAAGATACTAAAGAAAATACTAATAATAGTATAAAAAATGATATGACTATCCTTCTCATAAAAATGCCTCCTTCTTTTTAATACCGTTTTGTAAACTTAAATGAAAATTGAGGACTGCAACCTCTGTATGGTACAATGTTTTTGCTAGAAAACAAATACCTCCCAGAAAGGATGAAGTCCTCATGCAAAAAATTGTATCAATAAAGTATCCAAAGTGCAACAATAATCATTCATTTTATCATTATGGCAAAGATAAAGATGGTTATCAAAAATATCTATGCCGTAACTGCAAGCACCAATTTGCTCTTGATAAACCTATTTTTAGGTCTAATAAAAATTATCCCCGTTGTCCTATGTGTGGTAAAGCTACTTTTCTTCACCATTTACTTTAAGAATAGAATGACTGAAAATGACATAAGATTTCATTCGTTTTTGAAATTACAAAATCCAAGTATGGCTTGTAGATTAGTTGAAAATGGAAATTATTTATCAGTATTGCCATATTACAGTATGGTAAAATCTGCTGAACAAGAAAAAGTTAAAATACTTGATGTCAATAATTTTTCACAGACACAGTTTGTACAGATAATTCTTCATACAAACAAGGTTATTATTCCACAAATAGATGGATTTCTTGAGGAATTACGTATTATTCTAGAAGATGTAGTTTCCGTCTAATTAAAACAAAAGAAATAAATCTTCTAGTGTTGCACCAAAATAATAATTACCACTTAGTGTGATAAAATTTGATTGATGAAAAAAAGAACCTCTTTTGGTTTACTAAAATCAATTACAAACCATAAATAAGGAGGCTCTTTTCACGTATATATAATAAATGGATTACAGGATCTTCGGAGAACCTTGTTATCATACGGTAGATAAGACTACAAGAATGTTTGGTATCACCATATAAATAAAGATCTTACAATGATTAAAATGATAAATTCTACCATGATATATTTGCCCTTTAACCCTGCCTTTAAATATAATTATTGAGTCTAGAAAAAATATGTTATTTGCATTCTTGTAGAAATAGTTTATTTCTTAGATTATATTACCTAGAGTTAATTTTATATCGTAATATCTATGGTACCATAAATAAACATGCCCCGTCTAGCTGATAGAGGCATGTTCATTTTAGTTGATAATATCATTCATTTTATCAATTAATCCTTCCCAAGAAAAAGTCCTTATTTTATCTTCTACTTCTTTACTAAACTCTCTTTTCCCTCTTACCTTTTCAATTTGACATAATATAGCATTCCTTAAACCTTCTTTAAACTCTGGTAAATCTCCTTTAACTGGTTTATCTATATCATATATCCTAGGGAGTGGAACATATTTAATTACACCTGAATCTTTTATCTCTTCTCCTAAAAGTGTCATTAATGCTTCTATTTCTGTAGTGACTACATACAACCCACAGGCTAAACTTTCTATAGCCATAAGACCTAAACCCTCATAATAAGAAGGCATAAGAAATATATCTTTTTTCCTTAATTCATCTCCTAAGGCTACTTGGTCTTTTACATTATATACCTTTATACTACTATCACCTTTAATATATTCTTCTACCCTCTTTTTGTTTTCTTCATCAGGACTTCCTATAATATCTAAAGTCAAATCATCAAATTCTAGGGATTTATAAACCTCTATGAGTTCATAGATTCCTTTAGAAGGGTCTATTTTTGCACAGAATACAAGTTTAATTTTATCATCATAGATCTTTTGTTTTGGAGGATAGAAAATATTTTGATTAAAACCTCCTCCTACTGCAATTATCTTGTCTCTATCCATGCCGTATATTTCAACTATTTCATCTTTTTGTTGTTCAGAGGCCGAAAAGACACAATCCAACTCATGTATTCTATCCACATATTTATCCTTAATACTGGGATTCATTTTAGCTTGTCTTAAATCTGTATTGTGACACAATCCAACAATCTTTGTATCCGGAAATACTTCTCTAACTAAAGATGTCAAAATCCAAAGATGATGTGCAAATATAATATCTGGATTGAAGTCTTTCTTTACTTTTTCTAATCTTTTTCTAAAAGCTTCTTTCCAAACATACACCATTTCCTCAGTCATAGATGAATATAGGGTATTTTCATAAGGCATTACATCACTCATCCCAACTATGGGAAATGGCAATTCTTCACTTTTAAAGACCACAGGATATTGGTCATTACTATCTAAGATCTCCCATTCATATTTATCTTGATATCCAAAAATAGCTTTTTGCTGATAATTATATTTTTTAAGACCTTCTATCATATTAGAGTAATATACTCCTGAACCTGTCTTTGATGGCAATTGTGCCAAAACATGTAATATCTTCATATTTTCCTCTTTTCCATTTCTATAAATATTCTATCACCTATTTGAAATTCCTCTTCGTTATTGAGCTTAATCATTCTATATTTCTTATTTTTATATTCTATAATATATTCCATATAAGAACCTTTAAATTTCTTTTTCACCACAATAGCTTCTTCTCCATCTTTAGATATTTTAATAGATTCTGGTCTTATAAATAATCCATTCTCTATATTAGCTGACCCCAAGAATTTAAGAGAAAACTCAGTCTTGGGATTTAAGTATATATTTCTTGGTGTATCTATTTGTTCTATCCTTCCTTTATTCATTAAAATTATTCTATCAGCTATTGAAAAAGCATCTTCTTGATCATGAGTTACAAATATCATGGTGATATTGAAAACACTTCTTATTCTAAGAAGCTCTTCCCGCATGGTAATTCTAAGTTTTGTATCTAGATTTGAAAAAGGTTCATCTAATAATAATAATTTAGGTTTAACTATTAAAGCACGACCCAGAGCAACCCGTTGCTGCTCTCCACCTGATAATTCTGTTACCCTCTTATTTTCATAACCCTTCAAGTTCAAAACTTCAAGCATCTTTTTCCCCTCTAATAAAGCATCTTTTCTCTTGTATTTCCTAAACTTTAGCCCATATATTATATTTTCTATGACAGTCTTATGTGGGAATAATCCATATGACTGAAATACTGTAGCTGTTGTCCTCTCTTCTGGTCCTACATTCTCTATATTTTTATCATCTAATATAATCTCTCCATTATCTATTTCTATGAACCCACCTATGGATTGTAGGATTGTAGTCTTTCCACAACCTGAAGGTCCAAGAATGCAGATTATTTCTTTTTCCCTTATAGAAAAGGAAATATCCCTTAGAACTTCTATATCATTATATTTTTTAGTTAAATTTTTAATTTCAAGAAACATTTTTACTACCCCTATTAAATATTTTATAAGATAACAAGCTAACAGATAAGCATATTATAATTATAATACTGGAAAGAACAGAAGCTATTTTGTATTTTCCACTAGATACTAAATCAAATAATACTAATGTTGCCAACTTCTTGCTTGGATATACTAAAAATATTATTGAACCTATGGTGGTCATTGAAGAGATAAATGTATTTGTAAAAGAGAGAAATAGACCCGAATAGCTCATAGGAAATACTATATCCTTTAAAATATATAGGTTGTGAGCACCTAAATCTTTTGCTGAGTTTAAAGTTGATTTTTCTATTTGAGTCATACTATTTTGTATTGTCCTAATAGACATGGGTAACTGTCTAAAAATTAAATTTAGTATTACTATGGTTGCCGTGCCTGTTAATTTTAATGGACTTTTATTGAAGGCAAAAATATATCCAAGTCCAAAAAAGGTTCCAGGTACTATATAGGGCATACTTGAGATGAAATCTAATATCTTCATATATCTAATCTTTCTGATATATGAATAATATGATAGTATCAAACTTATTAAGCTTGAAAATACCCCTGCAATTATAGAATATACTATACTCCTTATAAAACTATCTTTTATATAGGGAATACTCTCAAAGATATTATCCAATGTAAAATAAGTCTTTCCCTTATATTTATCTGTAAAAGCAGATATAAAAATCGCAAAATACTGAATTACCAACCATAATATAAAAAATAGGGCTAAGCTCTTTATTAAATGATATAAACCAGTTTTTCTTAGTCTTCCCTTAGTTTCTCTTAAGGTCTTGGAAGCACTTTGATGTTGTTTTGAAAAATAATTATATATCGTAAAAATTATTACTGATGGAATAAATAGTATTACTGATATTGCAGATGCCCTAGGTGAATTTCCCTTAGCTATAATAGATAAATAAGCTTCTGTGGCTAAAGTGTTAAATGCCCCTCCTATTATCATTGGACTTGAAAAGTCTGCCATTGATCTAATAAAACTTAATAAATAACTTACAGCTATAGCTGGTTTCATAATGGGAATTATTATATCTAGTAAAATACTAGTGGTATCAGCTTTTAAAGATCTAGCAGATTCTATCATAGTATTATCGAAAAAGTCTAAGTATCCTATTAATAACACCGAATTTAATGATGTAAATCCTAAAGTTTGTACAGATACTATTCCCCATAGTCCATATGGATTTATAGATAATTTTAAGATATTCTTTGTTATAAATCCATTTCTCCCAAATAACTCTATATATGTTAAAGACCCTATAAATGGCGGAGAAACCATAGTAAGTAGTAATACAAACATCATAATTTTCTTCTGTTTATCTGTAATAAAAAATGTCATAAGTCCTAAAGCCAATGCAAATATAGTGGAAAGCAGAGCTGTAATAGTTGCTGAGATTATGGAATTCTTTACTAAATAAAACTCACTCTTCAGAAATAAAAATTCTAAGAAGTTAACTTGATCATCTCTATATAGTGCCTTACTAAACACTGATATGAATGGGTATAATACAAAGACTAAGCTCAAAATAACTATACTCATTTTTAGTACTAAATCCATCATATCTAAAGTCCTTTTCTTTATACCCATTCAATATCACCTATATTATTTTCCTTTAGTCAATTCTTCCCACTTAGTTAATATACTTTCTCTCATAGTTCCAAAAGTAGAAATATCTTGGTCAATTAATTTGTCTTTTGGTAAACCTAAATCATATCCTTCGATTCCCTCTTTTATCATTTGTGCACTATCTTTTCCATCAAGTTCTGCTAGTATTTTTTGATTTTCATCTCTTAGCATAAAATCTATAAATGCCTTTGCTATATCTACTCCATCTCCACCTTTGAAAATAGCCACACCTTCTGGTACCCATGGAATACCGTCTTCTGGATAGATTACTTTTAGATTATTCTTATCTGCTACATCAAATGATCCTTTATCTGCAGGTATAATACCTATTGAAAATTCTCCTGCTACTGTCTTTTCTTCAGGATCTTTTCCTCTTTTTCCATAGAAAGGTATATTGTCATTTAACTTTTCAAGATATTCCCAACCCTTTTCTTCTCCCATCATGTCGAGAATTCCTTTCACTGCACCATAGTTTGTCCCTGATATAGCTGGATTTGCCATTATTATTTCATCATTATATTTCGGATCAGCAATTTCAGCCCAAGTTGTTGGAACTTCTAGATTTTTTTCTTCTAACAATTCTTCATTTACTAGAAATCCAACAACTGTCAAACCTTTAGATAGCCAGTAATTTTCACTATCTATAAAACGATTATCTATTTTATCTACTTCCTTTGGTACATATTGTTCCAGTAATCCTGAATCTTTGGCAGCCATAAAAGCATCTATTCCGCCACCAAACCATAAATCTGCCATAGGTTGTCCACCTTCTGCTTCAATTCTAGCAATAACTTCTCCACTACTCATAGATAGAAATTCAACTTTAGCATTTACCTCTTGTGAAAAGGCATCAAATAGTTCTACGTATTTTTCAGATGTAGTAACTACATTCATAGTTCTTCCTTCAAAGTTATATTTATCCTCTTTTACATCCTCAATAGTTTCCACATCTGTGTCTTCAGTTACCTTTTCCTCTTTATTTTTATTTGAACAACCTGTATAAATTACCATACTCAAAATAAGCATTAAGATTAATAAAGATCTCTTTTTCATAATCAATCTCCTTTTCAATAATTATTTTATTTTTTAATATGCTTAATTATGGACATTATAAACAAACCTAAATAGATTAGGCCATTGCAGTCTCCTCGCTGCGTACCCCATGCTTAATAGGGGTGAGTAAAGTTAATAAATCTCCACTTTTAATATCTTTTTTAAATGTAGAAGATATTTACCTATAATATAAATTGGGATTTTAAGTTTATAGTATTAAATTAAGCCCTTAAGATACTGGCATATTTTGTTATCCCTAACAAAGACCATTTAATTCACATACCCAAGAACTTAATAATCATAATAAGAACTGATTATTGGAAAAGTCTTATGAAAAGATAACAATTTTAAAACTGTCTTCATGCCATGAAGTATCTTTCCCCTGTCATGTAAAGAAATCAGATAATGAATTTAAAGACAGTGTAATCATTTCCACCAATTTCCACCCCTTTCGTTTTAATTTTATCATAAGGAAAACATTACCACAATATAAAAGTGCCATATGATAGTGTCAATAGTTTGTAGGAAAATAATAATTATACTTTCCCCTTGTTTGATGTAGTCTGTAAATATCTTATTTATAAGCTCTTAACTTTATTTGATAATATTTAAGCTCTATAAATAAACTATATAGTTTTATAGCTAAATTTGATTATTATAGGTTTAATTTCCACATTATTA
>JBQHQH010000042.1:0-10108 GCA_052067355.1 Tissierellaceae bacterium HCP3S3_D8 | reverse complement strand
GATTTCAAAAAAGATTAGGATGCATGGCTCCATTAGAATATAGAAACCATGCATCTAAATGTGCATAATTTTTAATTAAATTGATTGTCTACTTGACAGGGGTCAGTTCAATATTCCTGTCTTTTAATTTTTTCAAGCTTGATAAAAGCTTGACATTTATATAAAAATATATATAATTATACATGAGATTGTTAAAAAAATGTTAAGGGGGATATCATTATGAAAGATCTCAAAGTTGATTCGGAAGAAAAATTATATTCAAGAAAAGAAATGTTAAAGATGACAGGTAAATCCATAGCAGGTGTTGCAATGGCAACTGCATTACCTACTTTATTGACAGGATGTGCTGAAGATAAGGTAAATGCAGAAAATAAACCAAGTGTAGAACTACCTTCTAAAGAGGTATTGAGTTATGAATATAAAGAAGCTAGCAAGGATGAAGCTCCACATCCATATCCATATCAAAAACTAGATGTTGCAACTGCTATTGAAAGAGGACATGCAGGGTACTATAACAAGGGTAATTGTTGTAGAGGAGCTGCAGATGCCATAATCGGAGAATTAGCAGATCAAACAGGATATCCATTCAACCAAATTCCTATAGATATGTTTAGAAATGGTGGAAGTGGCTATGGAGTAGGAACACTTTGTGGAGCATTAGGAGCAGCAGTAGCAGCTATTGGTCTTGTTTGTGAACCAGATGATGCTCATGAGATTACTCAAGAATTATTTAAATGGTATAAAGATGCTGAACTTCCAATATATCAACCAGACATAGAATTACCAAAGACAGTAGCTGGTTCAGTAAACTGTGCTGATTCAGTTGGTAACTTTATAAAAGAATCTGGATATAATATGGGAGATCCAGAAAGAAAAGAGAGATGTGCTTGTTTAACAGGAGATGTAGCAGGTAAAACCGTAGAGCTATTGAACAAACATTTCGGCTTATAGAGTCTAGAATTACATACATAAAGTTTAAAAATAGTCAATGAGAGTCTACAAGTTCATTAAGAATTTGTAGACCTTTTATTAGTTAAAGTTTGAGGTAAAATAAAGTTCTTGTAAAAAAATAATACTTATGTTAACATTTGTTTAGATTGAATAAAATATATCAATAAGGAGGGAATGATATTATGAAGATGGGACCTATGGAGTTGGTTTTAATATTGGGAATAGCTCTAGTAATATTTGGACCTGCTAAACTTCCAGAACTAGGTAAGTCAATGGGAAGAGCAATAAGTGAATTTAAGACTCAAGTAAATAAAACAACAGACGATATTAAGGATGACTCAGATGAAAAGAAAGAAGACTAGTGAATCGCTTACACTTGTGGAGCATTTAACTGAGTTGAGAAAGAGGATAATTTATTCTGGATTGTCCTTAATAGTATTTTCCATAATAGGATATAATTTTGCAGGATATATAGCTAAGGATATAATCAGTAGGGCGCCAGATATGGATTTTGTATTTATATCTCCTTCTGAGCTTATGTTGGCGTATATAAGAATAGCGGTATTTTGTGGACTAGTCATTTCAGCTCCAATAATCTTAAACCAGATTTGGATATTTATAAGTCCGGGATTAGAGAAAAAACAAAGAAAATATGTATTTATAGCCTTATTATTAGGTGGAGGATTTTTTGTTGTAGGTGCTATATTTGCCTATATAATAGTATTGCCTTTTATATTTAAGTTCTTTGCCGGCTTTCAGATGCCTGAAATCAAAGCTACAATAAGTTTTGCTAGCTATTTAAGTTTTATTATCAGTATACTGATTGCATTTGGCGTAGTCTTTGAACTGCCTATAATAATGTTTTTACTTACTAGATTTGGTATATTTAAAGTTGAATTTTTTACAAAGTATAGAAAATATAT
The DNA here is from genome assembly GCA_052067355.1 of Tissierellaceae bacterium HCP3S3_D8. Lineage (GTDB taxonomy): Bacteria > Bacillota > Clostridia > Tissierellales > Tissierellaceae > CABMKH01. Next base: position 8,234 of record JBQHQH010000042.1, on the reverse strand, counting down.
GGTATTGATTATATTAATAGTGGCAGCTATATTGACACCTCCAGATGTGGTTTCTCAAGTATTACTTGCTATTCCTATGTTATTATTATATGAGATTGGAATATTATTATCTAAGATAGGACAAAAAAGATTATATAGAAAAGATTAAAACCCGTTAATTAAATTAACGGGTTTTTTAAAATAAGTTTTATTATTTAGCTTGTTCTAAAGCATTATTAACTGCATCTTTTATAGCATTACTTGTAACTGTTGCACCAGATACAGCATCTACGTCAGTTGAATTTTTTTCAACTATAGCGTCTGGAATTTGTTCTAAAGCTGGTTCTGAGTATCCTTCTGATTCATTGTGTTCTACAACTTGAACATCAGCAATTTTACCATCTTTAACTTCAACAGATACTTTTACTGTACTCATACCTTCAGCTTCACCTTCATAAGTACCATCTTTGTATTTAGTACCGCCGCCACAACCTACTAGAGCTGTTGCTACTAATACAGCTATTAAAATCATTGAAATATGTTTTTTCACCATTATCTCTCCTTTCTAAAATAATATTCCTTACTATTATATAACTTTAGTTAATATATATCAAGGAAATTTGATAAAAAATCATAAACCTCTGGGATAAATGGGCTTTTTCATATATACTAAGAGTACGAAATTATAATATAGAGGTGTTTAAATGGCAAAGTTTTATTATGGAGTAAAATGTGGGAAAAACCCTGGAGTATATGAGAGTTGGGCTGAATGTGAAGCAGAAGTAAAGGGATATAGGGGAGCTAAATATAAGAAGTTTAAGACCTATGAAGAGGCTTTAAACTTTGTAAGAGATGAAGAACAGCCTATATATAAAGAAACTGAGGAAAAAGATGTAGATAATTTAAAAGATGGAGAGATGATCGCATATGTAGATGGAAGTTTCTCTGCAAATACCAATACATATAGCTATGGCGTAGTAATTATAACTAGAGAAGGGATAGAAAAATTTAGTGGAAGAGATGATGATAGGGCATTGGCAGAGATGAGAAATGTATCTGGAGAGTTAAAAGGAGCAATGGTTGCCATGGAACTTGCCTTGGATAGGGGTATTACGAGGCTATATCTTCACTATGATTACATGGGAATAGAAGAATGGGCTAAAGGAAATTGGAAGAGAAATAAAGAGGGAACTAAAGCATATAAATCATATTATGATTCCATATCTCATAAACTTGAAGTAGTATTTGTCAAAGTCTTAGCTCATTCAGGAGTAAAATATAATGAAGAGGCTGATAGATTAGCGAAGGAAGCTATACTATGTGTAGATGAGGAATAGGGACTATGGAGTCCCTGCTTTTTCAAAACCTACGTTGTTTCTCTTAAGTAATAAGATAGCATATTCATCTACTCTATAATCATTTTTATAATATATCTGTTTTATACCAGCTTGAATCAAAGCCTTGGTACAGTTTAAACATGGAAAATGAGTTATATAAGCCGTACAATTTTTAACAGATATACCCTCTTTTGCACAGTATAGAAGAGCATTCATCTCTGCATGTATAGTAGCTATACAATGTCCATCCCTCATAGTATGTCCTACATCATCACAGTGGGGGTTTCCTGATACAGAGCCATTGTAGCCGCTGGACACTATTCTATTGTCATCATTGACTAATAGACAGCCTACAAAGGCTCTATCACAAGTAGACCTACTAGCTACTAGCTCAGTTATCTCCATGAAATATTCCTTCCAATCTTTTCTCTTTGACATATTATCCCTCCAAACTATATATAGATTTAATAATGATTTAATTAGTTTAGTGATCATTTGATCTTAGTATGTAGACAACTTAAAGGTAAAAGTATTAAAGAATTAAATTTGTAGAATATGATTATAAAGGTTAGTTATGTGGATAAATTGGACATCTATATTTCTAACAATCAATTCTTTAATAGCCTATATTATAGCATAAAATATATTCACTCTAAAGGAAAGATTAAAACAGTTTATCTATATCTTTTGAGGGTATAATTCATAGATAAAGATCCCCACATTTTATATGAAAGTTTTCTAATATACGATAATGTCTATCATAAATATTGGAAGTATTTATCCAAGAATGGTTATAATAGACTTAAAGAAATATAGAGGTGTTATATTATGATAGGTTTAGTATTGGAAGGTGGAGGAGCTAAAGGCTCATATCATGTTGGAGCATATAAAGCTATATTAGAAACAGGAATTGAAATACAGGGAGTAGCAGGAACTTCAGCCGGAGCTCTGAACGGTGCTATGATAGTTCAGGGAGATTTTGATATATGCTATAGTCTATGGAAGGAAATATCCTATTCAAAGGTAATCGATACTGATGATGAAGAGATTCAAAAATTGCAACAGCTAAAATTAAATATGGATGACCTAAAGATATTAGGAGAGAAGATTAAATCGGTGGTCTCAGATAGGGGATTTGATATTACTCCTTTTAAAAGACTATTGGATATATATATAGATGAGGAAAAGATTAGAAGATCTAATAAGGACTTTGGAATGGTGACTGTAAATCTTACAGATTTTAAACCTATGGAGATATTTAAAGAAGATATACCCTATGGAGAGTTAAAGAATTATCTTTTGGCATCTGCTTATTTACCAGCTTTTAAGACTGAAAAACTAGGTGGAAAAATATATCTAGATGGGGCATTTTATGATAATTTGCCATTTTCTCTTTTGCAACAAAAGGGATATAGGGATTTGATTATAATAAGAACTCATGCTAAGGGAATAGTTAGAAGACTTGACAAAGAAGAGTTAAATGCTATAGTCATTTCACCTTCTGATGATATTGGCAAGAGTTATACTTATGAGTCTGCTAGAGCTAAGAAGAATATTCAATTAGGATATTATGATGCTCTAAGGATGCTAAAGGGTCTAAAAGGTGAAAGATATTATATTAAACCTCTTAAAGATAAAGACTATTACTTAAATTTTTTATTGTCTATAGAGAAAGAAGAAATAGAGAAGATTGGAGAAATAATTCACACTCCACCGATACCTGAAAGAAGGGCATTATTTGAATATATAGTTCCTAAATTGGCTTTAGGGCTAGGGCTTCCTAAGGATTTTACCTATGAAGAACTTTTAATTGGATTGTTAGAAAAAAAGGCAGAACAGTTAGATATTCCCAGATTTAAGATATATTCTTTTGAAGAGCTATTGGACATAGTCAGGTGTAAAATAGTAATTCCTAGAGAAGAAGATCTAGAAGAACCAAGTACCATAGAGAAAATTATAGAAAAGGTAGATTTAGCTACTATATTCAATAAGGAGGAGACAATTCTTCAAGTTGGAGATATTATCTTTTCTCCGTAGAGATTATAATTGATATTAGGGGGATTTATGATGCATATAGATACTATCAAGGAAAAGTTGAAAAATAGAGTCCCAAAATCCATGGAATCAATGGCAAAATTTGCAGTACTTGTGCCTTTGATTGAGAGAGATGGAAGATGGGAGTTAATATATGAGATGAGATCCAAGGATTTGAGATCTCAACCAGGTGAAGTTTCCTTCCCAGGAGGAAGGATGGAAGATGGAGAAACATATAGACAGGCAGCCATAAGAGAAACTATGGAAGAGTTAAATATCAAGGAAGAAAATATAAATATCATAGGTGAATTGGATTATCTAGTTTCCTATGCCAATATGGAGATACATTGTTTTTTAGGCACAATAAGTGGAGTAAATGTGGATAAGATTATGCCAAATCATAGTGAAGTAGACCACTTATTCACAGTTCCATTGCAACATTTTTTAGATATAGAGCCGAAGATATATTATTTAGATTTAAAGACCATGTATAATGATGAATTTCCTTATAATCTAATTCCAAATGGAAGAGATTATAGATTTAGAAAATCTAGGCGCAAGATTTACTTCTATGAGTATAATGATTATATAATTTGGGGTTATACTGCTACGATGACAAAGCATCTTGTAGATATATTAAAGGATGTATAAATAAAATACACTTCAAAAGTCTGGATTTTGGTTCACATCATAGTCGACTTTTGAAGTGTATTTTTAATTTTCTATTAGATTATTAGGCGTGTCCTGATCCAATCTCTTAAGGAATATAGCTAAAAATATTCCTGTAATAAGAGAGGCGATAAAATCAGAAACTGCTCCAGCTAGCCATACCCCTTTTAAGGCAAAGATCTTTGGTAAGATAATTAAAGCAGGTATTAAAACCAAGAATTGTCTAGATAAGCTTAAGAACATAGAGTGTTTAGGCTTTCCAGTGGCTTGGAAGAATGCAGCACTGACAACTTGAAATCCTACTATAGGTAACATAGATAGATATATTCTCATACCTGGAACAGCAATTTTCAATAACTCGTCTAAGTCATCAGTATCTTTGGTAAATAACATGACTATCTTGCTAGGGAAAAATTGAGTCAATAGAAACCCTAAGACAGTAATGGAAGTAGCACCAAGTATAGAATATATCAAAGTTTTCTTTGTTCTATCATATTTCTTGGCACCATAGTTAAATCCTACAATAGGTTGAGAACCTTGATTTATACCAAATATAGGCATCAATATCATCATAGCTACAGAATTTATAACACCCATACTAGATGTAGCTAGATCTCCACCATATCTTTGTAGATTTGTATTTAACAATACAGTAATTAAGCTAGCAGCTAGCTGCATACTAAATGGAGAGAATCCAATAGATACTATTTCCTTAAAGATTGAAGAGTCTAGCTTTAGGTATTCTTTTTTAATAGTAAGCATACTCTTTCCACTGAGAAAATAACTCATTACCCATATAGCAGATACGCCTTGAGAGATTATAGTAGCAAGAGCAGCACCTTGAACACCCATATTGAATACAAATATAAAGATTGGATCTAATATAGTATTTAAAATAGCACCTATTAACATGGTAATCATGGCAATCTTTGGACTGCCTTCACCTCTTATAAAATTATTCATTCCAAAGCCAATAGATTGAAGAGGGGCTCCTATGAGTATTATCCGTAAATAGTCCATAGCATAGGTTATATTAGATTCACTGGCTCCAAAGAGCTTTAATAAAGGTTCTAAAGATACTAAACCAACTATTGCAATAATAGATGATATTAGAGCTAATAGTATTATTGCATTTCCAGCAATTTTATCTGCATCTTCCTTTCGATTTTGACCTAGGCGAATAGAAACCAATGTATTTCCACCGATTCCAATTAACATACTAAATGCCATCAGTATTAGAGACATGGGCATAGATACATATATACCACCTATAGCTCTTCCATCTACGCCTCGACCTATAAAGATTCTATCAACTATATTGTATAATGCATTGACTATCATACCTATAATTGCAGGTATAGAAAATCTTAACAATAATTTTCCAATAGATTCCTCACCTAAAAGTCTAGTTTTTTCCTGTTGTTTATTCATTGCATCACCTCTAAAAAATAGTAGTTATAGCTCGATGAGCCATAACTACTATTATATAATAAATCATATGTTATTATCTATACATAACTAAATTAGTTTGTAAACATCTGTGTCCAATAGATAGTTCCATTACTATTATATGCACCTACACCGATAGTTTTGAAACTAGGGTTAAGGATATTTGCTCTATGACCAGAAGAATTCATCCATCCATTTACTACTGCTTGTGCAGATGAATAACCTTTGGCAATATTTTCTCCTGCTGTATTATATTTAATGCCAAATTTCTTCATCATATCAAAAGGACTTCCATAAGTAGGTGATGTATGGCTAAAATAATTATTTTTTGCCATATCTTCAGACTTTATTCTGGCTACTTTAGATAACTCAGAACTAGCTGTAAAAGGTGTCAAACCTGCTTTTTGTCTTTCAGCATTGACTAATTTTACAACTTCCATCTCCATTTCGGAGATTCCAGGATTAGTTTCTGGAGAAGTTGGTTTAGAATCTGTTTTGTCAGGTGTACTTGGTTTATCAGGTGTCTCTGGTGTCTCAGGTTTTACAGGCACATCTGGACGTTGATTAGCAGGCATTGTAATTACTTTCCAATTATAGTTACGGAGTTTATTGCTAATATTATCATAGAAATTATAATTGGAATTACAATTCTTAGATCCAGAATTAAGATTAAAACTATATTTAAAGCTTGCAGCATGTCCCACTGTAGATGTAATCAACATAACTCCCAGTGCTAGTGTAATTGAAACAACCTTTCTCTTATTAAACATTATAAACCCTCCTTAAATTTGTAACTATTTTGTAACTTTTTAAAAGTATATCATTAGACAAGTCATAAGTTAACCATCAAAAACTGGCGAGAAAGGTTATATGTGGAAGGAAATTAAAAAGACCCTAAAATAATTTAGGGTCTAAATTCTAACTTGATGATATACTTTTTTTCCTTTTCTGATGAGTATTTTACCATCCTTAAAGTCATCAAGGGTGATCTCTTTATCAAAAGATTCAACTTTTATATCATCTATACTTATGCCACCTTGTTCAATAAGTCTTCTTCCTTCACTATTGGACTTTATAAGTTCAATATTCTTCAATAGATCAATTATCCCAATTCCATTTTCAAATGTGGATTGGTCCATCTTAGTAAAAGGAATAGAACCTTCATCTTTTGCACCAGCAAATAAAGCTCTTGAAGCCTGTTGAGCTTTTTCAGCTTCTTCTTCTCCATGAATAGCTTTAGTAACTTCAAATGCCAATATTTCTTTAGCTTTGTTGATCTCTGCACCTTCTAAAGCTCCCAATCTCCTTACTTCATCCATAGGCAAGAATGTCAATAGAGCTAAGAATTTTTCCACATCTCTATCATCTACGTTTCTCATATATTGATATAGTTCATAAGGAGGTGTCTTTTCTGGATCTAACCATATGGTTCCAGCTTCTGTCTTACCCATCTTAGTTCCAGCTGCAGTAGTCAATAGTTTAAATGTCATTGCATATACCTTATCTTGTTCCAATTTTCTCACTAGCTCATATCCACCTAAGATATTGGACCATTGGTCACTTCCACCTAGTTGAAGTTTGCAATTCTGATCTCTATATAGTTTTAAGAAGTCATAGGATTGCATAAGCATGTAGCTAAATTCAAAGAAAGTAAGTCCCTGTTCCATTCTGTTTTTGTAGCAGTCAAAGGTCAACATCCTATTTACAGAAAAATGAACCCCAATTTCTCTCATGAATTCCAAGAAGTTCAGATTCAATAGCCAATCTGCATTATTGACCATGAGAGCTTTATCATCATCAAAGTCTAAAAATCTACCAAGTTGTTCTCTAAACTTTGAAGCATTGTAATCAATTCTTTCCTTGGTCATGATTCTCCTCATGTCAGTCTTACCAGATGGATCACCTACCATAGTTGTTCCTCCACCTAATAGGGCAATAGGTCTATGACCTGCCTGTTGCATATGCATCATAACCATGATTTGTAAAAAGTGACCTAGAGTTAAACTATCTGCGGTAGCATCAAAGCCAATATAAAAGCTAACAGATTCTTTTTCTAATAATTCTCTTAACTCATCTTCAAAGGTAACCTGATCTATATAGCCTCTTTCAGATAGTATGTCTAATACATTTTTCATCTTATTCCTCCTATAAAATATGATTTTAATAAAAAAGCTTTCTATCAAAGCAATGCTAAATAGCCTTTATATAGGTATAACTAAATATTATCTGGAGCATAAAACTCCATCTGATATAAGTTTTATTTATAAGAAAAGCTGTCTATCGACACATCAAAATGTAGCTTTTCTTGAAACTCATTAACGGAAAGTACATATTAATTTATATTTCAAAGTACGAACTTTCCTATTTGTTATAAAAAAAGGGCATATATCTCATCTGAAAGGACGAGAATATGCCCGTGGTACCACCTTAGTTTGCTTATAAAAAGCCTCTAATCCTATAACGTAGGATCAAAACGTAATAGTTTCCTATTAAACTCAGGATGCGTAATTCACTCAAATTTAAGTTATAGATTTCTCAGCATATAATCTATTCTCTGTATTTAACTAAAATGAGCTACTAAATCCATCTTAGTATCATATTAGATTAAGTGTATATTAATACATTTTCAGTATAATGTCAAGGTAAAAAAAGAGGACGATAGTGTCAAGTTGTTGTTGGAAAACCAATTAATATAACTTTTCCATTAATAAATTAAAGAATATCCTCGCATTAATTATAATAGTTACATACTAAAAAACTGAAGCA
>JBQHQH010000041.1:0-12968 GCA_052067355.1 Tissierellaceae bacterium HCP3S3_D8 | reverse complement strand
TCATAGACGAAGCTTTATCATATGGAAAGCGAAATTTAAAGCAATCCAAAGAAACTTAAAGCAATTCTATGAAGATATTGTACTATTTTTTCATATTTAGTTTACAGAGCCAAATATATCGTTTTGTAAACTTAAATGTAAATTAAAAACTTAATACCCCTACAGCACAATTTTTCTCTAAATATAAATATCTTGTAATGAGATAAAAGTCCCGTATAAAAATTATCTAACTTTAAACTAGGTATGATTCTTGTCCTAATTAAGTCAATTGGCAATAGACTACTGCATGTCCTTGAATCTCATCTATGTTAAATACAATATACTCATCTACCATCTTATACTCTATATCTTTATTTTCAGGAATTAGTTTCAAACTCCTTACCTTATTGTTCCCTATATGAATCTTAAATTCTGTATTATATAAAGGTATTATCTCATCTATAATATAAATATCCTCTGATTTCTTTTGAGTAATATAATGTAGAGCATGCATAACTTGACTTTTTTTATCTTTTGACTCATTTATTGTAGTCAGTAAGGTACTAGGCCCGTTATGAACTAATATCTTTTTATCTAATAACATTTCCAATGAATCTTTTAATAACTCTTTTATCCATTTAGGAGCATTCTTTCTATATATTCTAAATATAGGATAAGAAAAATATATCGCTCCTTTATTTTTAACTACAGCTGGATATCCCTTTTCTCCTGATGAAGGAGCATGTTGATGAGAACAGAATTTGCCATTCTCCCTATTAAAGTATGTTTTTATTGAGTCAACTAAAACTTCAGATCCTGCAGATTCTATTTTACTCCCTTTAAGATACATAACAAATTCTTCTTTAGGCAGTGTTTTTCCTAAGATATTATTTGGAAGTACGAAATCTCTGTCATAATCACTTTCACCTAAATATTTTGTACCATAAATGTTACTTATATAATTAGGTTCCTTTTGTAAGGATTTATAGCTTCCTATAACCTTACCACCATTATTTAAAAAAGACTTCAATCTACTATCTAGTTCCTCTCTATATTCAATTATATCTGGCATTATTATTATCTTGTATTTAGAAAAGTCCATCTCGCTATCTATTATATCGAACTGGTAATTTAATTCCTGTAGCAATCTATTTACTCCTAGTAATGAAGGACTTGTTCTTGGCTCATCTCCCGCTGGATCCCAGGTTTCTTCCGGAGTCAGGACACCTATCTCAACCCTAGGAATATTTGAATTAAATACTTTATCTTCTATACTACTTATTTTGTTATATACCTTTCCTATTAAATCATAAGATGCTTTAGAAAGCTTACCATTTGGATGTAGCTGATCTCCTATTGAGCATCCCGCCCCTAGTGCTAACATATTAAAACATTCAAATTGTAGCGCTTCCTCATTTTTTAAGGAATGAAAGTCACCCCAATAAGTATGAAACTTTCCTGTCATTCCTATTATTTCCCTGTGAAGATTTCTAGAATATCTCATGGTCATGGGAAAATGATCGTATCCCCATCCACCGCTTGGAAGGCTCTCAAGTTCTAAATGTGTATATGCAGGCAAACTTTTCTTATCATTATATCCAACGTGGGATCCATTATAAAATATACTAGCTCCAGGTACTTTTTCTCTGATGATTTTGGATATCTCAAATTTAAACTGTTCCAACATAATTTTTGAATATCTAAGTCTTTCCTTACGGTTAGATATATCTATGGATAATTTCTCCATTTCCTTTTTACAATTATCACAGCAGCAATCTGTTACCATCAGAATATCCATAAAAATTCCATCTACATTTTCCGGTTTTACGACTTCTATTATATCAAGTAAGTTCTCTTTAAAATAATTCCTATAACCAGTATTTAAGCAAAGAGTATAATAGAAATGGGGTTCTTCTACCCCTTGGCTATTAATATAATTTCCCTCTTCATCGACTGAAAGCCATTCCGGATGATGTCTGCCTATATAACCATCCCACTGGACTGTAGTATATATTGGAACTTGAATCCCCCTTTTATGACACGCATCTATTTGATCTAATAGAAGATTCCTATTTTTTAAATTGGGATGAATCATTTCAGGATGAATTTTTGACGGATAATATAGCCAGCCATGATGACATCTTGCAAAGCATGTTATAGAATCTACAGATGCTTCCTTTAAAGTATCGGCAAATTCATCTTTATCAAAATCAATCCCTACATTTGGTATATGTTCGCTTGTATGAAAATCTAGATGAACTTGTTTTTTCCTTATGTTATTCATTGTATTCTCCTTTCAATATAATATTTATCACACATTGGTTACTCCTTAACTGATCCGGCACTCATTCCTGATTCCACCTTTTCTTGGAATAATAAATATATTATTAAAGGTATCGCAACAGTTATAACGATAGCAGCCATCATAGGCCCATAATCTGCACCACGCTCACCACTAAAATTCAATAACTCTAATGATACTGGCTTTAACTTATCATCATTAATAAATATAAGAGGAAACAATACATCATTCCAAGCACCTAAAAAATTAAAAATTGAAACTGTAGATATTGCAGGTAAAGACATGGGAAGTATTATTCTACTGTATACTTGAAAAAAACTTGCCCCATCTATTATAGCCGCCTCTTCCACCGATTTATTTATATTTCCCATAAATCTAGTTAAAACTATAGTACTAAATGGGATTGCAAATGCTATATATATAAGCACTAAAGCAAACACATTATTTTTTAATTGAAACCTTCCTATCAGGTATGATATGGGTACTAATATGGTGTGCATTGGCACCATCATACCAAGTAAGAAAAATATGGATAGGAATTTATTAAACTTAAAATCAAATCTAGCCAATACATATGATGCTAAGGTGGAAACTATTAATACTCCTAAAACAGATGATAAAGATATTATAATACTATTTAACATATATTTGTTCATATTAGCATCTTGCCAAGCTATCTTATAATTTTCAAATCTAAACACCTCTGGCAAACTAAATGGTTGACTAAAAATCTCCGTATTGTCTTTAAATGATGACACTACAGTAAATAACATTGGTCCTATGAATACCAAAGCCATAATTATTAAAAATGTGTATAGAACAATCTTTTTTTTCATTTATCCATCACTCCTCAATACCACGATCTCTCATTATATATTCGCTTCCTATAGTTAAAACCAAGGCAATAATCAGAATGATAACTCCTATTGCACTTCCTATTCCATAATTATCATATCTAAATGCTTCGTAATACATCAAAGTGGTAGGAAGATTAGTAAGACCGTTTGGCCCGCCACCAGTCATTACAAAAACTAAATCAAACACCTTTATGGTACCTATAATATCAAGTAATATACACATACCAATTATAGGTTTAAGTATCGGTATGGTTATTTGGAAAAATATATTTATGCTAGAAGCCCCGTCTATCTCGGCAGCATCATAAATTTCTTTTGGTATATCTTTTAGACCGGCTAATAGTATAACCATATAATATCCTATACCTGCCCAAATATTTACAAATATTATTGTATACATTGCTGTAGAAGGATCTATAAGCCACCCTTTAATTAAGTTATCTAATCCCAATACTCCTAATACATTATTTAACGCACCACTTGGCATAAATACAAAATACCATAATAAACCTATTGCAGTTAAAGGAAATATCGTAGGAACAAAAAATATTGACTTGAATATACGATTACCTTTATATTTATTATTTATTGCTACCGCTAGCAGTAGCGCTATTGGGGTATGAAATAATACACTAAGTGAGACTAATTTAATTAAGTTTATTATAGATATTCTAAATGCTCTATTTTTAAACATCTTGATAAAATTTCTGAGACCAACATAAGTTAGAGGGGATCCTTTTATCCCATTCCAATTGTGAAAGGAAAAATATATGGCCATCCCTATAGGAATTATGAGAAAAAATGTATAAACTATTGTGGCAGGAACAGTCATTAAAAATAATTGTAATTTCTCTTTTATCGTTCTAGCTTTCATTTCCATTTACACCTCAGTTCTTTAAAATTCCTTACTTTCAAATATCCTTCTATATTTAAAATTATTTATTTAAACTACCACTATAAATTTATTTACTGCTCTCTGTTATTTATTTCCTCTTGTATTTCCTTAGCTGCATCCGAAGGTGAAGCACCTGATATTATACTTACAATTGAATTTCTTGTTCTATCTTGCATTGATTGTAATGGGTCATAATCAAAAGAATCTACTCCAGCTCCAATCGAAGTTCCAGCTAATTCTAAATTCTTTAAGAATATTGGTTCTACCTTGCTTTCATCAATATCTATATCTGTTCTTGGTACCATAAAGTTTGCTTCCTCTGCGAATCTTTTAGCAGCCTCGGCGCTTGTTAACCTCTTTACTAGCTCAATTGTATATTCTTTTTCTTTACCTTCCAGCTTTCCATTTATCATATATGGGCTAATTACTTGCATATCGTTATCTTTAAATTCTGGTTTCTCCTCAAAATATGGGAACTTAGCTAATCTTACCTTATCTCCCACCTTTGACTTTTCAGTATTAGTAAGTGGAGAGGCATTCCAAGGCCCTGTTATTACCATGCCTGCTTCTCCATTTTGGAAAGAACTTAAAGCTACATTATCATCAATTCCTGCAGCATTTTTATCAAATGCATTTATATCCTTTAATTCTTTAATAAACTCTAAAGTTTCAATTATCTCCGGACTATCCCATGCTAATTCTCTAGAACCTAATTTCTTTGCTACATCATTTCCTAACCATCTATATAGAATTAGATTGTGCAAATGACCAGCAGTATAAGAGGCTTTAGCACCTAATGCTATGGGTGTAATATTAATTGCATTTAGCTTGCCTATAGCACTTTTAAACTCAGTCCAAGTTTCAGGGAATCCTGAAATTCCAGCCTTTGTAAATAGTTCTTCGTTGTAGTATACACCAATTATTCCCGATTCCATAGGTACAGCATAAATACCTTCATAACCCGGAACTTCATAATACTTGACTGCACCTTCTGTAAAGCCATCTGACCATTCCTTATCTTCTTCAAATACTGGTGCAAGATCCATTATTAATTTGTTATCAATATACTCATCTAAATTTGCAACACCTTGTATTCTAAAAATATGTGGCAGATCATCTGATGCTCTACTTGTCTTTAATATATTATTAAATGCACTTTCATCACCTTGTGACTCATCAACAATTTCTACATCATCATGGTCAATCTCAAATTGTTCAAGTATATCATTATAAATCTGAACCTGAGGTGTAGTTCCTGCCATTCTAGTCAATAATCTAATTTTTATTTTTCCATCCCCTTTACTGCTTGCACTAGTATTACCCCCACAAGCAGTAATTGCAAGCAACATACTAAACACCAAGATTATACTAAGTAGACTTTTTAACTTTCTTTTCATTTTAATTACCCTCTCTTTTAATTTTATGTATAGTTAAGTTATACTAACCATAACACCAATAGATACATTGACATGCTTACACTATTCGCATTTCTGTTTCCAAATCAAATAAGTATATTCTTTCTTTATCTAGTCCAAGGGTTACCCTTTCGTCTATTATAATAGAGCTTCTGGAATCAACTCTTGCTGTAACCTTTGTATTATTAACTTCTGAATAAATATATTTTTCAGCCCCCATCATTTCAATAAAATTCACTTTAACATTTATAATACTATCGGGATAAGCTTCCAAAAATGCAGACTCGTTATGCAAATCCTCAGGCCTAATACCAAGTACTACTTTTTTTCCAAAATAACCTTTATCTATTAATATTTTAGATTTATCTTCAGATAAACTTATGCTTGTTTCACCAAAATTAAGTTTACAATAATCTGTATCACCTGAAACTTCTGCTTCCATAAAGTTCATTTGAGGACTTCCTATAAACCCAGCTACAAACATATTTATAGGATTACTATATAATTCTTGAGGTGTTGCAACCTGGTAGATGGAGCCATCTTTCATAACAACAATCCTATCCCCCATAGTCATAGCTTCAGTTTGATCATGAGTAACATAAATAAATGTAGTTTGCAGTTCCTTATGTAATCTTATAATTTCAGCCCTAGTTTGAACTCTAAGTTTTGCATCTAGATTTGAAAGAGGCTCATCCATTAAAAACACCTTTGGATGTCTTACTATGGCTCGACCTAAAGCTACTCTTTGTCTTTGTCCCCCAGATAGGGCCTTCGGCTTCCTATCAAGCAGCATTTCTATTCCAATTGATTTTGCTGCTGCCCTTACTTTTTTATCTATTTCACCTTTAGGTATCTTTTTAAGTTTAAGACCAAATGCCATATTTTCATAAACTGTCATATGAGGATAAAGAGCATAGTTTTGGAATACCATAGCGATATCTCTGTCTTTAGGGGATAAATTATTTATAAGCTTATCATCTATATAAATTTCACCAGAAGATATGTCCTCAAGACCTGCAACCATTCTTAAAGTTGTTGACTTACCACATCCAGAAGGACCTACCAGTACTATAAATTCCTTATCTTCTATTTTTAAATTAAAATCTTTTACTGCAATTACACCACCTGGATAAACTTTTTGAACATTTTTTAATAAAAGTTCTCCCATATTAATCTCCTTTCTTTCTCATACATTAGATACATTTTAAATGGCCTATCTTTAATAGTAATCCATTTATCTAGAAAGTAATACTATTTATCTCCTCTTATACTTTCTATATCCTGGATGCCTTCCGGTAACTCCATAGCCCTTTCTCATTTGGATAAGCCTATCTATATTATCTCTTGAGATTTCTTGTGCCCCTCCTAGCATATGTGCATTCATACTTATTTTAGCAAATAATTCTAGTGTCTCCATTCTATAATAAGCTGTCAAAAGGTCACTTCCTATTGCGAGAGCACCATGGTTTTGTAAAAGAACTACATCGTGATCCTTAAGATAGGGTGCTATCGCTTCTGGAACCTCATTAGTTGATGGAGTACCATAAGGTGTAACTGGAATAGAACCGATAGCGATAACTGTTTCTATCATAGAATAGTCATCTAGGGGTTTATTAGCCACTGCATACCCTGTAGCTACTGGAGGATGTGCATGGACTACTGCCCCTACATCCTTTCTCTCCTTATAACATCTTAAATGCATTTTGATTTCTGAAGAAGGTCTATATCCCTTCTCAGCTGCTAATACTTCACCTTTTGAATCTATGTGAACCAATTTCTCAGGAGTTACAAATACTTTGCTAATACCAGTTGGTGTAACTAAAAATGACCTGTCTTCTAATTTTACACTTATATTTCCATCATTTGCAGCTACCCAACCTAGTTGCCACATTTTATGACAAATATCACAAATTTGCTCTCTTATTTCCATATAATTTAAATCCATTTATATTCTCCTTACAATAGTTTTACTTATTAATAATCCTCTTAAATCTCTCATAAGCCTTATCCCACTCCCCTGTTTTTTCGGGGTAATAGCATTTAATATCATATGAATTTTTTATAACTCTTCTTGCCTCTCTTGCATTTTTCATATATCCAAGAGCAATATATTGAATACATATATTCCCAAGGGCAGTAGCTTCAGCATGGCCAGCTAAGACTTCTACATTACAGGCTGAGGCTGTCATATTACATAGTAGCTGGCTTTGAGCCCCACCACCAACAATATGGATAGTGTTATAATGTTTCTTAGTACATGATTCTATCTCTTCTAAAGACAATCTATATTTAAGCGCCAAGCTCTCATTGATACATCTGACTATTTCCGACTTAGTTTCAGGAATATATTGTCCAGTCATTTTACAGTACTCCTGGATTCTTTTAGGTATATTACCTGCTTCTACAAATAGGGGATCATCCAGATCTATAAAACATCTAAAAGACTTCGCTTTATGAGCTAGCTCTTCTAGATCAGAGAAACTTAATTCTTCCCCTTCTCTAATCCACTGCCTGCGACTTTCTTGGATTAACCACAACCCTGTTATATTTTTTAAAAATGATGTTTTATTCTTGTATGCGCTTTCATTTGATATGTTTAGATTTAATGACTTTCTATTTATTATTGGTTCCTTTAATTCTGTGCCTAGTAGTGACCATGTGCCACAACTAAGAAATATAAAATCTTTCTTTAGTGTAGGGGTTGCAAGAAGAGCACTTTGGGTGTCATGCCCCGCAATAGCTATTACCCGTATTGGCTTTAATCCTAATTCTTTCTGTATTTCTCCAGATATATCTCCTATTATAGTGCCACTTGATACTACATCCGGAAAAATTTGTTTTGGTAAACCCAATAAGTTAATTATTCTTTCTGACCAAGTCTTTTTCCTAGCGTCAAACAGTTGAGTTGTAGATGCAATTGTTTCTTCCGTCACCTTAATTCCAGATAAAAAATAGTTAATTAAGTCAGGCATCATAAGTAAGATATCAGCCCTATCTAAAAGTTCCTTTCTACTTTCTCTTAAAGAAAGTAGTTGAAAAACTGTATTAATTTCTATAAACTGATTTCCAGTTATATCATAAAATTCCTCCTTAGAAATATCACGGAAACTCTTTTCTATCATGCCCTCTGTTCTTTTATCTCTATAGTGAACAGGATTTTCTAGTAAGTACCCAGACTTATCCAATAAGCCAAAATCTACACCCCAGGTATTTACTGCTATACTATCTATCTCCCCAAAACTTTTTGACTTTATTAGACCTTGCTTTATCTCATAGACTAATCTTAATATATCCCAATACATAGTATCATTTACAATCACAGGATCGTTGGAGAATCTATGAACTTCCTTGGTAATTATAGTATCTCCGTCATAAGTGCCCAGTATAGCCCTGCCACTAGAAGCACCCAAATCTATAGCCAATACTTGTTTTTTTGAACCGTTACTATTCATTTGTCACCCATCCTTATTTATATAGAGCCCCATATGTTGCACAGGCCCTATAGTCTTGACCCTCTTTATCTGCTCCAAATGAATTCCATGCCGATGGCCTAAAGATATCTTCTTCTGATACATTATGCATCGACACTGGTATTCTTAGCATAGAACACATAGTAATTACATCCGCGCCTATATGACCATAACTAATTGCGCCATGGTTTGCTCCCCAGTTATTCATTACATCATATGCAGTTTTGAAAGGGCTTTTCTCCGCACATCTGGGAACAAACCAGGTACAAGGCCAGGTATAATCTGTCCTCTTCCATAACTTATCTGAAACTTCTTCAGGTAAATTAATTGTCCACCCTTCAGCTATTTGCAACACAGGTCCAAGTCCCTTCACTAAATTAAGTCTTATCATAGTAACTGGCATTTCAGCAGTTGTTATAAACCTAGAAGAAAACCCTCCACCACGGAAGTATCCTACATCTGCAGCATTCCATGTGACACCATTTAATATCGCTTTTTGATCTTCCTCAGTAACTTCATACCAAGGTTTCATTACCCCGTTGCCTTTTTCATCCTTTGCTAATCCTGTAGCATCTAAGCAGCTTGCTCCTGAGTTAATTAAATGAATAAATCCACCTGCCTCTGCAGCTTTTCCTTCTATTTCATATCCAGTAGCCTTTTTTACGGCATCACCACTCCAATAAGTTCTAACATCCGAAAATATTTGGGATCTGTTAGTTAACAACTTCATAAACAACATACTTATCCCATTTAGGATATCGTTTTCTGTTGCTAGTATATATTGCTCCCTAGGACCATTCCAATCAAAGGAAGTATTAAGTAGTGCCTCTGGAAAATCACAATTTGGATAAAAGTCTGTCCATTGTCTTTGTCCCTGGAAACCGGCTGCTATGGCATTATGTCCCAGCATTTCTTCTTGATATTTAGACGGAAGATCTGGATTACCGGACATTAGATCTTTAATTATTAACATCATTTTTACTGAAAATTCCCAATCCTGCTCTTTCTCCTCTGTTGTTTTTTGTAACCCTTTGGGATTTTTATCAAAACCTTCCTCGCAGTTTTTCTTCACCCAATTTAGGGCTTTCTTGAATTCTTTTTCATCATATATTCCTTCTGTCATTCTACGGATTATTTCAACTTCATCTACAGATTCTACTCTCATCCCAAGATAATCTTCCATAAAATCAGGATCCATAATTGATCCTCCTATTCCCATACATACAGAGCCTATTTGTAAGTAAGACTTTCCGCGCATAGAGGCTACAGCAACTGCTGCCCTGCCGAATCTTAAGAGTTTCTCTTGCACATCATCAGGAATACTTGTATCGTTTGCATCTTGGACATCATGTCCATAAATACCAAATGCAGGCAGGCCCTTTTGAGTATGAGTTGCAAGTACTGAAGCTAAGTACACCGCCCCAGGTCTTTCTGTTCCATTGAATCCCCAAACCCCTTTAATCGTGTGGGGATTCATATCCATGGTCTCCGCCCCATAACACCAGCAAGGAGTCACAGTTAAAGTTATGTCTACCCCTGCTTTTCTAAATTGTTCCTCACAAGCAGCTGCTTCACTCACTCTTCCTATGGTGGTATCTGATATAACAACCTTTACCGCTTCTCCATTAGAATATTTTAAATTATCAGTGAAAAACTTTGCAGCAGCATTAGCCATATTCATTGTCTGTTCTTCTAAGGAGCCTCTTACATCTAATTCTCCTTTTCTAGCATCAATTGTAGGTCTTATACCTATAACTGGATAACTTTCTACAAGTTTATTATTACTCATTGTAATACCTCCACTTCTTTATGTATTAACATTCATTTAATTATAAATATTTGGATAATTCTTTTTATATTTATTAATATAATTATAATCTATATTTTTATAATTTTCTCGTAGTATTTTGGGCAAAAGTGGTAATATTTTCACTTTTAATTGATATTATAAATATATTTACATAGTGTTATGTTATAATTAATTTGAAAGGATGATTTAATGAAATACTTAACTTATAAAGAAAAAATAGATCATGGTCCTACTAATTTCCCTTTTATTCTTTATAATGTAACACCTAACCACAGCAGATATACTATGATACCCCATTGGCACAATGAATACGAAATAATAAGGGTGGTATCTGGAAAACTTTTGTTAAATATAGAAGGAGAAGAGCATAAATTAGAATCAGGAAGCATAGCTTTTCTAAAAGACGGGATTTTACATAGTGCTATCCCCATAGATTGTAATTATCAATGTCTTGTATTTGATATGAGATTTCTATTAAAAGACAATTTTATCTGCAATAAAGAGCTATATGAGATTTTAATTCATGAAAAAAATATTCAAATGTTTTTTAATAAAGATACGGAAGAAGTATATGAGGCTCTTGAGAATATCTTTGTTTATATAGAAAATAAAAATATAGGGTATGAATTTAGAGTTCTGGGTG
The DNA here is from genome assembly GCA_052067355.1 of Tissierellaceae bacterium HCP3S3_D8. GTDB lineage: Bacteria > Bacillota > Clostridia > Tissierellales > Tissierellaceae > CABMKH01. The sequence goes on along the minus strand of JBQHQH010000041.1, from coordinate 1,597 downwards.
CTTTTTATAATCTTTTGGGAATTGTAGAAAAAAACAACTATTATGAAAATATTTTGGTAATGACTTCTAGAAATAAAAAGAGACTCTTACAGTTTAAAAAGGTATTATCGTATATAGAAAATAACTATCACAGTAAAATAACCTTAAATGACCTTGCAAAATGTGCCAATATGAATAGTAGTTATTTTTGTAAGTTTTTTAAAGAAATGACCTATAGAACCCCTATAGAATATGTGAATTATTATAGGATTCAAATTGCATGCGAACAAATCACTATGACAGATAAAAATATTACAAATGTTGCTTTTAATTGTGGATTTAACGATTTAAGTTATTTCATTAAGGTCTTCAAACAATATAAGAATATGACCCCCTATCAATATATGAAGCTTAAGGATAGTGAATCTATATCAACCCTTTAAACGGTGATATAAACTAAATCTAAATTATTCACCAAAATTCAATAATAGTACTACACATTAGATATTTTCAATAATTTCAACAATTTACTACTTTCCTTTAAAAGGCGAAGCTTAACCAATAGAAAAAGGGCTTCAACCCTGTCAAAATGAAGTTACCATACTAATATTTCAACAAAAGGATAATCCCTTATATCTAGTTAAAATACTCTTTATTTAAAAAACACTAGTAAAATTAAATTTAATTTTGATGGTGGCAATTTATCATCCGATTCTGAACTGTTCCTAATTAAGGAATTTGACCATAAGATTGGATTTTATAAGCTAATCAAGAAAATATTCAAAACTAATGATAATGCTAATCGAAATCATAAGGACGATGAAAATCTCTGCCAAATAATCTATCATATATTAGCTGGTTATTTTAATATGAATATCAAGAAGATTACCCTAATGCAAAACTCTATTTACTTGGCGACAGTGGATTTGTAAGATTACACTTATTTACACAAGCTGAAACCAATGGTATATCTTACACTATAAGACTAAAAGCAAATCAAATTTATAGGTCCATCTTATAGATTAAAGGGAAAAACGGACTTGCTTGAAAACAAAAAAGTAGCAATAATTAATTCTAATAATTATACATTTTGAGATTCTAAAAAATATACAATTTGGGATTGACATTTACAACATACAGTTCTTTTCGTACTTTATTGGAATCCACCACAAGATGCTGGTCTAAGTTTGCAGCTTTAACAAGCTCAAAACCATTATTCTCGTGTGTTATCAAAAATTCTCCATTCCAATTCATCAATTTTGCAATGATTTGATTCCATTCAAGTTCTGAGAAAATCTCATTATCAGTAAGATTGTATGTTTCACCACCAGTACCTTTTTGAGCCGTCAAAGCAATACCTTATGCAATGTTCTCGACATAAGATTTACATGTTTTTAAGGCTGCTATTTTTTCATTTATTTTTATAGTTTTATCTCCACGATTCAAATGGAATTTTGAATAACCTAACATATTCGCTATGATATCAAAATTCATTTCTTGATCTAAATTAATTTGTTGTGCTAGTTAAAAATTACAAATATAAAAACTCCAGCAATTATGTTAACCTATCATTAATAACACCCATGAAATTAAGATAGGAGGATAACATATGCTAGAG
>JBQHQH010000040.1:0-15078 GCA_052067355.1 Tissierellaceae bacterium HCP3S3_D8 | reverse complement strand
AATGCCAGGAGACAACGCAAAGTTCACAATAGAACTAATAACTCCAATAGCAATAGAAGAAGGACTTAGATTCTCCATTCGTGAAGGTGGTAGAACAGTAGGTTCAGGAGTCGTAACTAAGATTCTTGGATAATTAAGGTAGTTTCGCAACTCAAATTCATTAGTTTGTTTTATTCTCATGAATTTGATGCTCAATGAATTTAATCTATCAATGATTTGCATAAACTGTAAATCTGATTAGTTCATAAAAGACTAGGTCTTTGACCTAGTTTTTTCCTGATTAATGGTATTTATGGTATTTATATTTTGAGATAGGTATATAATAAGCTTATGCATACGGGTAAATCTAGGAGCAAATATAGGTATATATGGGAAAGAAAACATAATCTGATATAAGTTTTCTTTATTGACATAAAAATTATTTTATGATAATTTATATAAGTACCATTATTATATAAAACTATTATTATATAAATATGTATATATCCAAAAGACAACTTGGTTGACATATAGTTCGGTAATAGGTAGGAGGTGTAATAGATGAGAGACAGAATCATTTTAGCATGTACCGAATGCAAACAGAGGAATTATGTTTCTAAGAAGAACAAAAAGAACACAACAGAAAGAGTGGAATTGAGGAAACATTGTAAATTCTGCAATGCCCACACAATTCATAGAGAGACTAAATAACAATTATTAGGCTAAGGATGTGAGATCTATGGCAGCGCAAACGAGTGATAAAGGCAAATTATCCGCTTATTTCAGAGGGGTAAAGGCTGAAATGAGAAAGGTAATCTGGCCTAGCAAGAAGGATTTGGTAAATTATACTGGGGTAGTTATTTTAATGAGTGCAATTATATCTGTAATTGTATATGTTTTAGACCTTGGTATTCACTATGTACTATCACTTATTATATAAGTACAATAAGGGAGGGAAGGGCCTTTTGGTCCCTATCAAATGACGGATAAGGTTGAAAATAGAGAGAAAAAGGCTAAAGATGCCAAATGGTATGTGGTACATACTTATTCAGGTCATGAGAATAAGGTTAAGGCGAATATTGAGAAGATGGTAGAAAATAGAGGAATGATAGATGACATCTTTGAAGTTGTAGTGCCTACTGAAGAATATGTGGATACTAAATCTGGAAAGAGTAAGGTAAAAGAGAGAAAGCTATTTCCAGGATATGTATTGATTAAGATGATAGTAAATGACGAATCATGGTATCTAGTTAGAAATACTAGAGGAGTGACTGGATTTGTGGGACCTGCATCGAAGCCAATACCCCTATCTGAAGAGGAAGTAAAGGCGCTTGGAGTACAAGAGACCATATTACCATCCATTGATTTTGGGGTTAAAGATGTTGTAAAAGTCATATCAGGGCCTTTCGAGAGTTTTATAGGAACTATAGACAATATCAATATGGATAAGAGAAAGGTTAAGGTATTTGTTTCCATGTTTGGTAGAGAGACATTGGTAGAATTAGACTTTAACCAGATTGAAAGAATATAGTTTATAAAGCAAATTTGCTTTTTAAAATAGATTTACAGTTAAGGAGATATTATCTATCTCTCTTAAGTTATAAATAGTATGAGGAGGTGGAAGTCATATGGCAAAAAAAGTAATAGCTGTAGTAAAACTACAAATACCTGCTGGTAAAGCTACACCTGCACCACCTGTTGGAACTGCATTAGGGCCTCATGGAGTAAACATTATGCAATTTACTAAAGAATTCAATGCAAAGACAGCAGATCAAGCAGGAATGATTATACCAGTAGTTCTTACAGTATATCAAGATAGATCATTTAGTTTCATTACTAAGACACCACCAGTAGCAATATTGATTAAGAAAGCTATTGGAATTGAATCTGGTTCAGGAGAACCAAATAAGAATAAGGTTGCTAAGATTTCTCAAGATAAGGTTAGAGAAATAGCTGAAGTTAAAATGCCAGACTTAAATGCTGCAACTATAGAAGCTGCTATGAAAATGGTAGCAGGTACAGCAAGAAGTATGGGAGTAGAAGTAGAGCAATAATATTTAGTATAGATTAAGTGGGAGGACATTCCGTTAATACCACAGGGAGGAAAAATAAATGGCTAAAAAAGGAAAGAAGTTTCAAGATAGTATAAAGTTAATAGATAGACATACCCTATATGATGTTACAGAAGCTATTGATTTAGTATTAAAGACATCTAAAGCTAATTTTGATGAAACCATTGATTTAGCAGTAAGATTGGGAGTAGATCCTAGACATGCTGATCAACAAGTAAGAGGTGCAGTAGTATTACCTCATGGTACAGGAAGAACTAGAAGAGTTCTTGTAATTGCAAAGGGAGACAAACAAAAGGAAGCTGAACAAGCAGGTGCTGATTTTGTAGGTGCTGATGATATGATAGCTAAGATTCAAAATGAAGGATGGTTGGATTTTGACGTAGTGGTTGCAACTCCAGATATGATGGGAGTTGTAGGTAGAATAGGTAGAATTCTTGGACCAAAGGGATTAATGCCAAATCCAAAATCAGGTACAGTAACTTTTGAAGTGGATAAAGCTGTTAAAGAGATAAAAGCAGGTAAGGTAGAATATAGAGTTGATAAAGCTAGTATAGTACATGTTCCAATTGGAAAGGCTTCATTTGGAGCAGAAAAACTTAGAGAAAACTTTGTTACAATGATGGATACCTTAATAAAGGCAAAGCCAGCATCTTCAAAAGGTAGATATTTGAAATCTGTATTTATCTCAGGTACAATGGGACCTGGAATTAAAATAAATGGTCAAAAGATAATGGAAAAAGCTATTGACGCAGAAAAAAATAACTGATATAATATATAAGTCAATTAAATAGGAAGCCGTAGACAGTAGGGACCATAGTGGTTTAAATTACCTACCGAGGTAGAAACTAATATGAATTTGAAATTAGAGTCTCTTCGTGTCTACGTTGAGACTTTTATTATTTGTATTTCCGTTAATGGAGGTGAGTACGATGAAAGAACAAATTTTACAAGCTAAAGTTCAAAATGTAGATGAAATTAAAGAAAAGATTAGCAAAGCTCAATCTGTTATACTTGTTGATTATAGAGGATTAAATGTAGAGCAATTGACTGAGTTGAGAAAGCAATATAGAGAAGCAGGCGTTGATTATAAAGTATATAAAAATACTATGATGAGATTTGCTTTTAAGGATTCAGGTTTTGAAGAATTCAATGAATACTTAAAGGGACCTTCCGCTGTAGCATTTGGATATGATGATCCGGTTCAAGCTGCTAAGATTACATCAAAGTTTGCAAAGGAAAACGAACAATTAGAGATCAAAGCTGGTATTGTAGATGGCAAGGTTATAAACTTAGATGAGATTAAACATCTAGCAGAATTACCATCAAGAGAAGTTCTTATTGCACAAGTACTTGGTGGAATCAATGCACCAATTCAAGGTTTTGCAAATGTACTTCAAGGTACAATCAGATCTTTGGCTATAGTATTAAATGCTGTAGCTGAAAAACAAGGAGCATAATAAAAATAAAAGAAAATTAATTGGAGGTATTATAAAATGGCAAGTGAAAAAGTATTAAATTTAATAGAAGAAGTTAAGAATTTAACTGTATTAGAATTATCAGATTTAGTTAAAGCATTAGAGGAAGAATTCGGCGTAAGCGCTTCAGCACCAATGGCAGTTGCAGCAGCAGCTCCAGCAGCAGGTGGAGAAGCAGCAGCTGCTGCAGAAAAGACTGACTTTGATGTTGTACTAGCAGAAGCTGGTGGACAAAAGATTAAAGTTATCAAAGTAGTAAGAGAAATTACTGGACTAGGATTAAAAGAAGCAAAAGACCTAGTAGATAACGCTCCAAAGCCAATCAAAGAAGGTGCTTCAAAAGAAGAAGCAGAAGAAATGAAAACAAAATTAGAAGAAGTAGGAGCAACTGTAGAATTAAAATAATTTACCAATTTAAAAAGGGCTTTCAAATAGAGAGCCTTTTTTATTTACCTTATTTGTCTAATACGTTTATTGACACTGGTCAAGCAATATGATATCATAATATATTGCATAATAACGAATAATATGGCCTTTGAATAAACAAGAGGATATAAGGCAATATTAAATAAATAGGAAATGGAATGTATTACCAAAAGTATATTTGCTTTTGGATATTTTAGTTTACAAGGGGTGAATTTATTTATGGTACATCCTGTAACATATGGCAAGCGAATTAGGATGAGTTATTCTCGTATTGATGAAGTGTTAGATTTACCTGATTTAATCGAGATTCAGAAATCGTCTTATGATTGGTTTGTTGAGGAGGGGCTGAAGGAGGTATTTCAAGATATTTCTCCTATTCAGGACTACACTGGAAATTTAATACTAGAATTTGTCAATTATCATGTTAGTGATTCGCTTAAATATGATGAAGATGAGGCTAGAGAAAGAGATGCAAACTATTCTGCACCTCTAAAGGTCAAAGTCAGATTGATAAACAAGGAAACAGGTGAAGTTAAAGAACAAGAAGTATTCATGGGAGATCTACCCTTGATGACAGACAAAGGTACATTTATCATAAATGGAGCTGAAAGGGTAGTAGTTAGTCAGTTGGTTAGATCCCCTGGGGTTTATTACGCTGAAAATATTGATAAGACAGGAAAAAAATTATATTCTTCAACTGTCATTCCTAACAGGGGTGCATGGTTAGAATATGAAACTGATTCTAACGATATAGTATATGTTAGAATTGATAGGACTAGAAAGATTCCTGTAACTGTCTTACTAAGGGCGCTAAATATTGCAAGTGATGCTGCAATAATAGATACCATGGGAGAAACTGAACAGATACTAAACACTTTGGAAAAGGATAATACTACTACAGAAGAAGAAGCGCTATTAGAGATATATAAAAGGCTTCGTCCAGGAGAACCACCTACAATAGATAGTGCTAAAAGTTTAATAGGAAATATGTTTTTTGATCCTCGAAGATATGATCTTGCTAGGGTCGGAAGATATAAGTTTAACAAGAAATTAGCATTATTCAATAGAATTTATGGTTCTAAAGCAGCGGAAGATATAGTCAATCCAGAAACTGGAGAACTATTTGTAGCTCAAGGTGAAAAGATCACTAGGGATAAGGCTATAGAGATTGAAAATAGTGGTATAAATGTAGTTGATGTGTTAGTTGAAGATGGAAAAAAAGTTAGGGTAATAGGCAATAACTTTGTCCATAGTAAAGCATTCAATCTTCCTTTTTCTTTGGAAGAGTTAGGCTTGAAAGAAAAGGTATATTATCCTTTGATGAAGGAATTAATTGAGAACTACGAAGATGAAGAAGAATTAAAGACTGCAATTGAAGAGAGAATTAGGGAATTATCACCTAAACATATAATCCCTGATGATATAATTGCAAGTATTAATTATGAATTCAATCTATTTAATGGTGTAGGACATACTGATGATATAGATCACTTAGGAAATAGAAGACTTAGATCTGTAGGAGAATTATTACAGAATCAATTTAGAATAGGACTTTCTAGGATGGAAAGGGTAGTCAGAGAGAGAATGACTATACAGGATGTAGATGTGGCAACTCCTCAAGCATTGATAAATATAAGACCTGTAGTGGCATCTCTTAAAGAGTTCTTTGGTAGCAGTCAGTTGTCTCAATTTATGGATCAGACAAATCCATTGGCTGAGCTAACACATAAGCGAAGAATGTCTGCATTAGGACCTGGTGGTTTGAGTAGAGATAGGGCCGGATTTGAGGTCAGAGACGTTCATCATTCTCACTATGGGAGAATGTGTCCAATAGAGACTCCAGAAGGTCCAAATATAGGTCTTATCACATCGCTTACAACCTATGCAAGGATCAATGAATATGGATTTATAGAGGCTCCTTATAGAAAGGTGCAAAAGGGCACAGGCATAGTAACCGATGAAATAGAATATCTAACTGCAGATATAGAAGATGAATTTATAATAGCCCAATCTAATGAAGAGATTGGTCCAGATAATAAATTTGTGAATAGTAGAATAGTTGCCCGAGGTAAAGGTGGAGTTGTAGATATATTTCCAAGTACAGAAGTAGATTACATGGATGTATCTCCAAAACAATTAGTATCTGTAGGCACTGCTATGATTCCATTCTTGGAAAATGATGACGCCAACAGAGCGCTAATGGGAGCAAACATGCAGAGACAGGCGGTTCCTCTGTTAAAGGCAGAAGCCCCTGTTATAGGTACGGGTATTGAATATAAGGCGGCAAAGGACTCAGGAGTAGCAGTTCTTGCAAATAATGATGGCGTTATTGAAAAAGTAAGTTCTGACGAGATAATAATCAGAAGAGATAAAGATAATCAATTAGATAGATATAGATTGTTGAAGTTTAAGCGTTCAAATCAAGGAACAACTATTAATCAGAGACCAATTGTAAATGTAGGTGAAAGGATTAAAGCTAGAGAAGTAATAGCTGATGGACCTAGTACTGAATTAGGTGAAATAGCTTTAGGAAAGAATTTGCTGATTGCTTTTATGACTTGGGAAGGATACAACTACGAGGACGCTATTTTAATCAGTGAAAAATTAGTTATAGAAGATACTCTGACTTCTGTTCATATAGAGGAATATGAGTCTGAAGCTAGAGATACCAAATTAGGATCTGAAGAGATAACTAGGGATATCCCAAATGTAGGTGAGGATATGCTTAAGGATCTAGACGATAGAGGGATAATCCGAATTGGTGCAGAAGTAAAATCAGGAGATATCTTAGTAGGTAAAGTTACACCTAAGGGTGAAACTGAGTTGACAGCTGAGGAAAGACTTTTAAGAGCTATATTTGGTGAAAAAGCAAGAGAAGTACGTGATACTTCATTGAAAGTACCTCATGGAGAATCTGGAATTATTGTAGATGTAAAGATATATTCTAGAGAAAATGGAGATGAACTTCCACCAGGGGTAAATCAAAAGGTAAGGGTGTATGTAGCTACTAAGAGAAAGATAAGTGTTGGGGATAAGATGTGCGGTCGTCATGGTAATAAAGGTGTTGTATCTAGAATATTACCAGAAGAAGATATGCCATATTTACCAGACGGTACACCTATTCAAATTGTATTAAACCCACTGGGAGTACCATCACGTATGAATCTTGGGCAAGTTTTGGAAGTCCATCTTGGTTTAGCTGCTAAAAAGTTAGGATGGCATATTGCCACACCTGTCTTTGATGGGGCAAATGAGCAGGATATTATAGATGCACTTAGAGAAGCGGGATACGCAGAAAATGGTAAGATTCTACTTAGAGATGGAAGAACTGGAGAGCCATTTAATAATCCAGTAACAGTAGGATATATGTATATGTTAAAACTTCATCACCTTGTAGATGATAAGATACATGCAAGGTCCACAGGACCATATTCTTTAGTTACTCAACAACCACTAGGTGGTAAGGCTCAATTTGGTGGACAGAGATTTGGTGAGATGGAGGTTTGGGCTCTTGAGGCATATGGTGCATCTCATACATTACAAGAGATATTGACTGTTAAATCTGATGATATCGTAGGAAGGGTCAAGACATATGAAGCCATAGTAAAAGGCGAAAATATCCCAGAACCAGGTATACCTGAATCCTTTAAAGTATTGATTAAGGAATTGCAGAGTTTGGCATTGGATATAAAAGTATTGACTGAAGATGATGATGAAATAGAAATTCAAGAATCAGTGGACGATGATCTAACAGATTTGGAGAGAATAGGAGAAGAACTGTCATCTGAAGACGAGGAAGATGAGAATATATCTATGAAATCCATAAAGAGAATTCAAGGAGAGGATTTACCTTCTGGATTCTTAGTAGAGGATGAAGATGATGAAGACGACTATGACGAAGATGACTATGATGAAGATTAATAATCTATCTATTAATATATTATAGAAAGGAGAAATGCTCCTTGTTTGAATTGAACACTTTTGATTCCATTAAAATCGGTTTAGCTTCACCGGAAAAAATACGACAATGGTCTAAAGGAGAAGTTAAAAAACCAGAAACTATAAACTATAGGACATTGAAGCCTGAAAAAGAGGGACTTTTCTGTGAGAAGATATTTGGACCTACAAAAGACTGGGAATGTCACTGTGGTAAATATAAAAGAGTGAGATATAAAGGCGTAGTTTGTGATAGATGTGGAGTTGAAGTAACAAAGTCAAAGGTCAGAAGAGAGAGGATGGGGCATATAGAACTGGCTGCCCCGGTCTCACATATCTGGTATTTTAAAGGTATACCTAGTAGAATGGGGCTAATTTTGGATATGAGTCCTAGGGCTTTGGAAAAAGTATTATACTTTGCATCATATATAGTAGTAGATGGAGGAGATACACCACTATATGAGAAGCAACTATTGACAGAAGGAGAATATAGAGATTATCTTGAAAAGTATCCTAATAAGTTTAAAGCCATGATGGGGGCAGAGGCTATTAAGATACTATTAGAGAAAATAGATTTGGAAAAAGAATCAAAGGAACTGAGATCTCAATTAAAAGATGCTACAGGTCAAAAAAAGATTCGTATTACTAGAAGATTGGAAGTAGTGGAGGCATTTAGAAACTCTGGGAATAGACCAGAATGGATAATCCTAGAGGCTATACCTGTAATCCCACCAGATCTTAGACCTATGGTTCAATTAGATGGTGGTAGATTTGCAACATCAGATTTAAATGATCTATATAGAAGAGTAATAAATAGAAATAATAGGTTAAAGAGGCTTTTGGATTTAGGTGCTCCGGATATTATAGTGAGAAACGAAAAGAGAATGTTGCAAGAGGCAGTAGATGCACTTATTGACAATGGTAGAAGAGGAAGACCAGTCACTGGACCTGGGAATAGACCTCTTAAGTCCCTGTCAGACATGTTGAAGGGAAAACAAGGTAGATTTAGACAAAATCTACTTGGCAAGAGGGTAGACTATTCGGGTAGATCTGTTATCGTAGTAGGACCAGAGCTGAAATTCTATCAATGTGGACTTCCTAAGAAGATGGCATTAGAGTTGTTTAAACCATTTGTCATGAAGAAATTAGTAGAAGAAGAATATGCTCATAACATCAAATCAGCTAAGAGAATGGTAGAAAGGGTAAAACCAGAAGTTTGGGATGTTTTAGATGTGGTAATAAAAGATCACCCAGTACTATTGAATAGAGCTCCGACTCTTCATAGATTGGGAATTCAAGCTTTTGAACCTATATTAGTAGAAGGTAAGGCAATCAAGCTTCATCCTTTAGTATGTACTGCATATAATGCTGACTTTGATGGTGACCAAATGGCGGTTCATGTACCATTATCTACAGAAGCTCAAGCTGAAGCTAGACTTTTGATGTTATCTACTAACAACATTCTAGCGCCTAAAGATGGAAAGCCAATTACCACACCTACTCAAGATATGGTATTGGGAAGTTATTATCTAAGTATGGAAAGAACAGGAGAAAAAGGAGAAGGCAAGTATTTTACAGATTATGATGAAATGCTTCATGCCTACTATAACGGAGATGTTGGAATTCATGCTAAGGTAAAAGTTAGGCTTAAGTTAGACGAAGATGATAAAGGTAAGCTTATAGAAAGTACAGTGGGAAGATTTATCATGAATGAGCATATACCTCAAAACTTAGGATTTGTAGATAGGGATAAGGATCCATACTCTCTAGAGATAGATAGGGTAGTAGACAAGAAGTTGTTGGGGGTTATTATCGAGAGATGTTTTAGAAAACATGGTAATTCTGCAACAGCAGTACTATTAGACCATATAAAAGAGATGGGATACCATTACTCCACTATAGGTGCTATTTCAGTATCTATGGGAGATATACATGTACCAGCGGAAAAATATAAACTTATTGAAGAAGCAGAAAAAGAAGTAGATAAATTTGAAAGATCCTACCGTAGAGGTCTTATATCTGATGATGAGAGATATGAGAAAGTAATTGAAATCTGGAATAGGACTACTGATGATGTAACAGATGTGCTTATGGATACATTAGATCATGAGAATGATATGTATATCATGGCGGCATCTGGAGCAAGGGGTAGTAAAAACCAGATTAGACAGTTGGCAGGTATGAGGGGTCTGATGGCCAGTGCTTCGGGTAGGACAATAGAGATACCTATTAAAGCTAACTTTAGAGAAGGATTATCTGTATTGGAATTCTTTATCTCTACTCACGGATCCAGAAAGGGCTTGGCGGATACTGCTCTAAGAACAGCGGACTCTGGGTATTTGACTAGAAGACTTGTAGATGTCAGTCAAGACGTAATAGTTAGAGAGCCTGACTGTGGAACAGATCAATATCTATCTGTAAGAGCTTTTGCCGATGGTAGAGAGGTTATAGAAGAGTTAAAGGACAGAATTGAAGGAAGATATGCCTTTGAAGATATATTAAATCCTGAAACAGGTGAAGTAATAGTAAAGGGAAATGAAATGATTTCTGAACATGCCGCTGAATTCATTCAGAAGATAGGTATAAAAGAAGTCAAAGTAAGATCCGTATTAGGATGTAAAGCTAAATTTGGTGTATGCGCCCATTGCTATGGTAGGAACTTGGCAACAGGAGAACCAGTAGGCATAGGGGAATCTGTTGGTATAATAGCAGCACAATCCATAGGTGAGCCGGGTACACAGCTTACCATGAGAACATTCCATACAGGTGGAGTTGCTGCAGCAGATGATATAACTCAAGGTTTGCCTAGGGTTGAAGAGCTATTTGAGGCTAGAAAGCCGAAGGGATTAGCAGTGATCTCAGAGATAGCGGGAGAAGTAAGCATAAATGAAACCAAGAAGAAAAAAGAAGTAGTGATTACAGCTTCTAATGGGGAAACTGCTAGTTACAATATAGTATATGGAGCTAGATTGAAGGTAAGACCTGGAGATATAGTAGAAGCAGGAGACGAACTGACCGACGGTTCTGTAAACCCTCATGATATGCTTAAGATAAAAGGAGTCCAAGGAGTTCAAAATTATCTAGTCAAAGAAGTTCAAAGGGTATACAGATTACAAGGTGTTGATATAAACGATAAGCACATTGAAATAATCGTAAGACAGATGTTATCTAAGGTTAAGATTGAAGATGCAGGGGATACAGATATGTTGCCTGGTAGTTTAGTAAATCTACATGATTTTGAAGATGCTAATGAGGCTGTAGTAGCAGAAGGAGGAATGCCTGCTTCTGGTAGAAGAGCTCTATTGGGTATAACGAAGGCTTCCTTGGCTACAGATTCATTCTTGTCAGCAGCTTCATTCCAAGAGACAACAAGGGTATTGACAGAGGCAGCGATAAAAGGTAAAGAGGATAATCTGCTAGGACTTAAGGAAAATGTAATAATTGGTAAACTTATTCCTGCAGGTACTGGAATGAGAAGGTACAGAAATGTAGAAGTTGTAGTAGATGAAAATCATCAACTATTAGAAGAAAATGATGTTGACAGCGAAAATAACTGATGATAGAATAATAGAGTGTGTAAACTTGAAAATACTCTGAATAACATAAAGATTATGTGGAATAATCCACATAATCTTTAAAATGTTTAAAAGGTGGTAAGTTTATGACGATAAAACTCAACTCAAAGAATAAAGTCGTTGGAGCAAAGCAAGTGAGAAGAGCCTTGAGTTCATCAGAAATAGAGGCTGTCTATCTCGCAAATGATGCAGACAAAAAAGTAGTGTCAGATATCATAAAGCTCTGCGAAGAAAAGCAAATCCAGATGATTCATGTAGATAGTATGAAGAAGCTTGGAGATGCTTGTGGAATTGATATTAATGCAGCAGTTGCTGCGTTATTAAAATAAATTTAGTATATAATAAGGAGGTGCTTTAATGCCAACAATTAACCAATTAGTTAAAAAAGGTAGGAAAAGTGTTGTTTACAAATCAAAATCACCAGCTCTAGGTGTAAACTTAAACACATTGAAGAAGAGAGAGACAACTGTTCATTCACCACAAAAAAGAGGTGTTTGTGTAGCTGTTAGAACTGTTACTCCTAAGAAACCTAACTCAGCTTTGAGAAAGGTTGCAAGGGTAAGACTTACTAATGGAGTTGAAGTTGCTGCATATATTCCTGGAATTGGACACAATTTACAGGAACATAGTGTGGTTTTGATTAGAGGTGGAAGGGTAAAAGACCTACCAGGGGTTAGGTATCATATCGTAAGAGGTAGCTTGGATACTGCTGGAGTTGACGGTAGACAACAAGCTAGGTCTAAATATGGTGCTAAGAAACCTAAAGCTAAAAAATAATTGTGCAAAAGTGCAGGGAATTTATCCCGTTTAATATAGATGCATTTTGGCGCACAACGGCAATCTAATTGTCGAGTACCAATGAATCTACTCTATTATAGTTAAGGAGGGAAGCAAAGTGCCAAGAAAAGGACATATACCAAAAAGAGAAGTTATGCCAGATCCAGTATACAATGACATTGTAATTACTAAACTAATAAACAATATAATGCTTGATGGCAAAAAAGGTACTGCTCAAAACATAGTTTATGGAGCATTAGAATATGTTGCAGAAAAAACTGAAGAAGACGCAATGGAAGTATTCTATAAAGCCATGAACAATATAATGCCTGTTCTAGAAGTTAAAGCTAGAAGAATAGGTGGAGCAACATATCAAGTACCTATGGAAGTAAGACCAGAGAGAAGAGAAACTCTAGGACTTAGATGGTTAGTTACTTATTCTAGAAACAGAGGGGAGAAGACCATGGTTGAGAGATTAGCCAAGGAAATTCTAGATGCCTCAAATGGAATGGGAGCTAGTGTTAAGAAGAGAGAAGAAGTACACAAGATGGCAGAAGCTAATAAGGCTTTCGCACACTATAGATGGTAATATAATATATCGTTTCAGATGTGTGGAGGGGGACTAGAAACAAAATGAAGGAGGAAAAATTGTGCCAAGACAAATATCACTAGAAAAGACTAGAAATATAGGCATAATGGCTCATATTGATGCAGGAAAGACAACCACCACAGAAAGAATTTTGTTTTACACAGGAAAGATACACAAAATAGGCGAAACCCATGAAGGGGCAGCCTCAATGGACTGGATGGAACAAGAGCAAGAAAGAGGTATAACTATCACCTCAGCTGCTACCACTTGTATGTGGAAAAATCATAGGATTAACGTTATTGATACACCAGGCCATGTGGATTTCACTGTAGAGGTTGAAAGATCACTTAGAGTATTAGATGGGGCAGTAGCAGTATTTTGTGCTAAGGGTGGGGTAGAACCTCAATCCGAAACAGTTTGGAGACAGGCTGATAAGTACGAAGTGCCTCGTTTAGCTTTTGTAAATAAAATGGACATTGTTGGTGCAGATTACTTTAGAGCAGTTGGGATGATAGAGGATAGGCTTAAAGCTAATCCAGTTCCTATACAATTGCCAATAGGTAAAGAAGACAGCTTTAAAGGTGTAGTTGATTTAATTAATATGAATGCCAGAATATATAATGATGACTTAGGAGAAGATATAGAAATAACTGATATACCTTCAGATATGCAAGATTTAGCTCAAGAATATAGAGAAAAACTTGTAGAACATGTTGCAGAAAATGATGAAGAGTTAATGATGAAATACCTAGAAGGAGAAGAGATAACTGTAGAAGAATTGGTTAAAGGTATCAGAAATGCTACTATAAATGTAGCTATGACACCAGTACTTTGCGGTTCTTCATATAAAAATAAAGGGGTTCAACCTCTATTAGATGCTATAATTGATTATCTGCCTTCTCCAGTAGATATACCACCAATACAAGGTGTAGGAGTGAATTCAGAAGAAAGAGAAGAAAGAAAATCTGACGATAAAGAACCTTTCTCAGCTTTAGCTTTCAAGATAGTAACGGATCCATATATAGGTAAATTAGCGTATTTTAGAGTTTATTCAGGAACACTAAAAGCAGGAAGCTATGTATTAAACTCAACAAATGGCAAGAGAGAGAGAATCGGAAGAATTCTATTGATGCATGCCAATAAGAGAGAAGAAGTTGAAGAAGTATATGCTGGAGACATTGCAGCAGCAATAGGCTTAAAGGATACTGGTACTGGAGATACACTATGTACAGAAGATCATCCTATTATCTTAGAAACAATGGAATTCCCTGAACCAGTAATTCACGTAGCTATAGAGCCAAAGACTAAAGCAAGTCAAGATAAGCTAAGTGCTGCATTGGCTAAATTAGCAGAAGAAGATCCAACATTTAAGACATATACAGATGAAGAGACAGGACAAACAATAATAGCAGGTATGGGTGAATTACACTTAGAGATTATTGTAGATAGGCTTTTAAGGGAATTCAAAGTAGAAGCTAACGTAGGTAACCCACAAGTTGCATATAAGGAATCCATCACTAAGCCAGCAGAATCTGATACTAAGTATGCAAGACAATCTGGTGGACGTGGACAATATGGACATGTAAAGATTAAGATAGAGCCTCAAGAACCAGGTAAGGGATATGAATTTATAAACAATATAGTAGGAGGAGCAATTCCAAAGGAATATATAGGTTCAGTAGATGCAGGTATTCAAGAAGCACTACAATCTGGTATTCTAGGAGGATATCCTGTATTGGATATAAAGGTTATTCTATATGATGGTTCATATCATGATGTAGACTCATCAGAAATGGCGTTTAAGATAGCTGGTTCCATGGCTGTTAAAGAAGCTATGGCTAAGGCGAATCCAACACTTTTAGAGCCTATGATGAAAGTAGAAGTAACAGTTCCAGAAGAATATATGGGAGATGTTATGGGAGATATCAACTCTAGAAGGGGTAGAATAGAAGGTATGGAATTGAGAAGTGGTGCTCAAGTAGTAGATGCTTATGTTCCACTATCTGAAATGTTTGGCTATGCAACAGATCTTCGTTCTAATACTCAAGGTAGAGGGATATATTCAATGCAGTTTGACCATTATGAAGCTGTGCCTAATAGCATAGCAGAAAAAGTATTAGGTAATAAATAGTTTATTGATTGAGGAGGAGAAATAAATGGCTAAGGAAAAATTTGAAAGAACGAAACCCCACGTAAATATAGGAACAATAGGTCACGTAGACCATGGTAAGACAACAACAACAGCGGCA
>JBQHQH010000039.1:0-17271 GCA_052067355.1 Tissierellaceae bacterium HCP3S3_D8 | reverse complement strand
CATAAGAATAGCCTCCTCTATGTTTTGGTGTGTTGCTTTGACACTTCCATCATAACATATGGGACTATTCTTTTTATATTTTTTCCTACAATTATTTTACACTAAGTTAAAAATAATATAAAAAACAATCTAATTTTTCTCATTTGAACCACAATACATCACTAGAATTATACTCTCAGCTGTAGAATGTATCCAATCAACCTTCACCATGTTTCCTTAAAACTCCATTTTTGAAGAATTCATCTTATCCAATAATCGACTCATATAAAAATATAATAGCATTGGATAAGTTTTATATCTAGTCTTTGATTTATATTACTATGATATATAGCACACTATTAAAGAATAATTTCAATTTCAGTTCCTACTCCAACCTGACTTTTCACATTAATGGAACCATAGTGAGCTTTTACAATATCCTTTGCTATAGCCATACCAAGTCCAGAGCCTTTATGTCTTGTCCCTGTATTTGTTCCCCTATAATACCTTTCAAAAATATGTTTAAGTTCCTCTTCTTTTATACCCCTTCCATTATCTATTATTGACATATGGACTTTATCCCTTTTATCTATTTTCACTTCTATAGTAATGTTTTCATCATTATGAACTATGGCATTATATAAGAGATTACTGATAACCCGTTTTATTAATATTTCATCAACGTCCCTTTCTATAACTTCCCTTGTAGCTGAAAACTTAATATTCACATTGCTGGTTTTGGGATTATTCAAAATATCTATTACAACTCCCCTTACTAAAGGTACAATATTTATATACTTCAAATTCAAGGTAAGAGCTTTGTTCTTTAATCTGGTGCTTAGATTTAAATCATCTATAAGTTCTCTTATATAATCAGATTTATCTTCTATTATCTTAGTGTATTCTTTTATTTCAGCCTTTGTAAAATCATATTCTTCACTAGACAAAATCTCAGCATATCCCTTTATGGACACTAATGGTGTTTTTATATCATGAGAAATATTTGATATCCATTCTTCTCTCATCTTATCTAGATTTTTTCTTTCTTCTTCATTGCTTCTAAGTTTTGTAGATAAATTATTTATATTTTGATAAATTTGTTTATAAATTCCCTTTTCTTCTCGCTGTAAATTATATTCCCCTTCTGAAAGAGTTTTAACATCATTTATAATGCTTACTAATGGCTTTGTAAGCCTTCTACTAAATAAATAACCAATTAATAAAGCTATAGGGATATCTATAAGTAAAATCATATACATTCCCTTTTTAATACCACTGGCTAATTTATGAATATCATATGAAATAACACTTCTCTTTATCCTTTTAAATGGAAATCCTATAATATAACTATAGTTCCTGTCATCAAGATACTTTTCCGATATAAATATTGTAGACATGCTATCTGCTAAACTATATTTATACGCTTGAATCAATTCCACAGGAGTATAATGATTCTTAACCTTAGGAGGTTTTTCATAACTATAAACCTCAGTTCCATCTTCGTCTAGAATCTGTATCCACGCTTTTTCTTTTTTTAGGATTTTTTCTCCATCCTCATGGATATATATTTTATCTTTATTTTTCATCAAATATTTATTAAATTCACTGGTGAAATCCTCTGGTGAAAAATATCTAGTTTCATTTATTATATCAGTGTTATTTATTGCTCTATTAAATATAAAGAAAATTCCTAAGGTAACATTAATAAAAATTACAATAATGGTAACTAATGCTACTGATATAATAAATCTACTTGTTATTTTTAAGTTCATATCTATTCATCCTTTAAAGCAAACTTATATCCTAATCCTTTTACATTAATAATATACTTAGGGTTAGATGGATCTTCCTCAATCTTCTCCCTTAATCTTCTTATATGCACCATTATGGTATTATCAAAACCTATATAATCTTCTCCCCATACTTCATCACATAATTTTTCTTTACTAATAATTTGATTAGGATATTTTGTCATGTATAAAAACATTTTATATTCCTTTGGTTTTAACTCTATCAATTCACCGTTTTTTCTAACTTCTATTTTTCCCT
The DNA here is from genome assembly GCA_052067355.1 of Tissierellaceae bacterium HCP3S3_D8. Taxonomy (GTDB): domain Bacteria; phylum Bacillota; class Clostridia; order Tissierellales; family Tissierellaceae; genus CABMKH01. The sequence continues at coordinate 15,243 of JBQHQH010000039.1, read as the reverse complement.
CATCTATTTGGAAGGGTCCAAGATTAAGTACTGTATTTTTATTATCTTCTTCAATGTTATAATTGGCTCTTTTAAAATGAGCCTTTATTCTATATGCTACTTCCCTGGGGCTAAAGGGTTTTGTTATATAGTCATCTCCTCCTAATGCAAAACCCAATATTCTATCAATCTCTTCTGTTTTTGCTGACATAAATAAAATCGGAACATTTGAGTTCTCTCTAATCCTTTTGCAGACTTCATATCCTTCCTCATCTGGTAGCATAATATCTAAAAGAATAATATCTGGATTTAGTCTTTCAAATAAAGCAAATCCGCTTTTTGCATCCTCAGCTACATATATATTTTCAAATCCTTCTTTTCTTAATACCATGGATAAAAGCTTTAATATATCTTCTTCGTCATCTATTATTAATATTTTTCTTTTGTTTAATGCGATTTTCATATCAAATACTCCTTTTGATTTTCCTATTATTTGTATAATATCTTACTACTACCTATTAAATACATCATATAACAAAAGAACCAAATAAAAAATATAAAATTTGGTTCTTTTCTAAATTTTATTTTGTATTTTTTAATGACTATTATTTAACCTTATTATTTGTAAGGATAAAACATATATACCAATATTAGTCCAATTACAAAAAATACAAGTCCTATACCTAAAAAAGGTAAAGTATTTCCATTCCATGCTGGTTTATTTCTAAATGCTCTCCACCTATAGATTATTCCTCCTAATCCTATAAAAAGAAAACCAATTAATAAAATTCCTATACTGAGTAGAAATAAATTATTTGTCATAATTACACCTCTTATATCTTGTTTTCTTTGGTAAAGGCAATAAAGGTTAGCTTAGGAAAAATTAAACACCCTGCTATAAACATAACCCCTTGAACTACCATTATCCCTACGCTTGCATTATACTTAATTAACTGGGAAGATATCATTCCCCATAATGGGGTTAAAACAATAATCTTTTCAGGTAAAAATCTTTCTAATATATATGGGATGCCCATAATCAATCCACTAAAAATAAATGGGATTGATGCTGATTTACTTATGGATGATAGATATAAGCATAGCTGAGCGAAGAAAAAAGATGCCATGATTACTGTAATAATTACTATTATCATCATTTGCAATACATTTAAATTTGAGCTTACCCCTTTAAGATACCATAGATTTTTTAGTGGCATATCTAAGCCCTTAAAATTTGCTTTTCTTATAGCATCAAAATATATTGTTATTAGTATAGATAGATTTACAATAGAAGCTGCTATACCTGCTCCTATACCCTTTGCTATAACTAGCTTTTTCTTTCCATTTGTTGTGGTATTTGCTAAATCGTTCATATTAGAGTTATATTCCATAGTATAAGAGCCTGATAAAACCATAAACATAATAAGTCCCATTATAGGAGTATATCCGAAACTTTTATAAAAAGCATCTGCATAAACCTCACTTACTGTACCATTATGAATTAGTACTATCCCTAGCAATAAAGAGGCTATCCAAGTTATTAGAATACTTTTCTTTAATAGCATTTTTCTTATTTCAGCCTTTATAAGTGTATCCATTTATTATACCTCCTTTGTATTCTCTAAATCAAAGTAAAACATATAAACATCTTCAAACTTTGGTTCTGCAACTTCTGCATTTTTATAATTAACAGGTTTATCACTTACAATTCTAAGTTCAGTAAAATCCATTCCACGTTGTAAGTTTACTACTTTATATTTTTTTCTTATTTCTTCTAGTTGATTTTCATTATCAGTTTTTATTGTATATACTTTTCCATTCATATCTGATAAAACTTCTCTATGACTTCCCTTCATGATTATTTCACCATTCTTTATCATAATAGTTTCTTTTGCAATAGACTCTATGTCAGAAATTATATGAGTTGAAAGTATTATTATCTTATCTTTAGATATATCTGATAGTAGGTTTCTAAATCTTGTCCTCTCTTGAGGGTCTAATCCTGCTGTAGGCTCATCTAGTATTATTATTTCAGGATCATTTAATAGAGCCTGAGCAATTCCTACTCTTCTTTTCATTCCACCTGAAAATTTTCCCACTGCTTTGTTTCTTACATCATATAATCCCACCAAATTTAATAATTCATCTATCTTTTTATTTGCATCTTTCTTATTCAAATTTTTTAATGCAGCTACATATTGTAAAAACTTCTTAGCTGAAAAGTTTTTATAAACTCCAAACTCTTGAGGTAAGTATCCTAAAAATCCTCTATATTCATCTTCAATGCTACAAATATTTTTACCATTGTATATTATTTCTCCCTCTGTAGGCTTAATTAATGTACATATCTGTTTCATGAGAGTTGTCTTACCTGCTCCGTTAGGACCTAAAAGTCCATATACTCCATTTTCTAATGTAAGTGTTATGTTATTGTTTGCATTTTTATTTCCATAACTTTTAGTTAAGTTTTTTATTTCAAGTCTGTTCACGATTAATTCCTCCTCTTTTATCTTGTTAAAAATTTCTTGAATGTAATTTTACATAAAAGTATTTCTATAAATAGAGTACCTATTAAAATAACTAAACATAAATTTGTTATATCTAAATTCATAGAAAATATCTTTAATCTGCCAGAATACATTAAAGCAAATTCATTGAAATTAGATATTAAATCTATATAATTAATCTTTGAAATTACCAACAATACTATTTTAGGTAGCCATTTAATTAAGATAATTACCTTTCCTAAAAATATAAAGATTAAAAATCCACTTGTAGATTGGATAGAATTTTTAGTAATAAATGAAATTAAACTTGCCAGTACACTTAGAGTTATAAGAATTATAAGCAATATACCTATTTTAAGTAGTATAAATTCATATATTGTATATGCATCCTTAACCAATAATGGAATGTCTAATATTCTTATTGCAAGCAAGCTTCCATTAATAGGTCTTCCATATTGTATATATGTAACCATAAATTGTGTCACCAAATATACAACATATAAAACTATTGGAAATCCAATACTTATAGCCAATTTTGAATACAAGACCTTATTTTTATTTCTTGATGATAAAATCAAACTATCCACACCTGATATAATTTCATCAGTATATATGTTGGAAAAAAACATTGCTATAATTATGAGCATTATAAATATCATAAAGGGATGAGTTGCTCTATAATTAAAAACCTGCCAAAATCTAACATCCTTATACTCTTTAAATTTTATTGCAGCTAATTTTTCATTAGCCATTTCTCTAAGCTCTTCTGAAAATTCATCCTTTCCTTCATATTCTCCAGCTTCTTCTAATTGTTGTAGCTTAATATTAAATTGTTCCTCAGCTGTTACTAAAGCTTGACTATTATTGCCACTCTTGCCTTCTAACTGAGGATTTATAAATACCATAGATATAGAAAGTACCAAGAATAATATTAAAGCAATTATTGCGTTTTTTGATTTAAACATTTTTTTACTTTCCCAAATAACCATTTTTCCTCCTCCTGTGCTTTCTTAATCACAAAAATATTATAACTTATCACACTTAACTCCTAATAACATTAACCTTAAATAAACTTTAATTTATTGCTTTTTATAGTTACTTAACCCCAAAAATTATAAATGCAAGCTATAAATTAATACATAGCCTGCATTTACTTTATTTATTCATCATTAAACTAGAGATTATATAAAAGACATATATATGGGCTGGATAGAATACATAAAACAAATGCTTCATCCCTTTTCCCTTTTGTCCATTATATAAATATAATAATGGTGCTGCAAAAACCATCATCCACTGAAAATTATTCATAAACAATCCACTGACACTAAGTTCACCTGTAAATATAATAGCCAAGCTTATTACTGTGTAAACTATTATTAATTTCTTTCTATTTTCCCTTAACAGATACATTATTATTCCTAATACTATAAACACTGTACCACCTTCAACAAATAGAGGTGTTGGAATAATAAGTATCAAGTATAACAAAGTAGTATTTAAACTCATACCTGTAATCAACAATATCCCTAATGCTATAGGTGCTATAAATAATAGTATACTTAAAAATATTTTCAGTCCGCTTTTTTCCCTTATTGCTTTAGCCATAAAATCTATAATACATAGATATATAGTAATCATAAATAAGGTAGCAAATATATTATTCATTAGCCCAAAATTATCCATTCTTTCAAAATATCTAGGAATAAGAAAATTTCCTATATTCATTACAATTGATCCTAAATATAATCGAAGCATGTACTTCTTTTTGTTTCGTGTATGAGTATATCCTTCTATTGTCATAAAGATAAATATTGGAGCTACTATTCTTCCTACCCATTTAAAAGCTATGGGGATATTGTTAGTATAACTAAAAAATTCATAAATGTGGTCAAATACCATAAGTATTAATCCTATTAATTTTAATTGAAATCCTGTAAGTCCTTTTTTTTGCATTTGTTGTACTACTCCTATCTTTAATTATTTGTTTAATTAAATTATAAGAGTATAACATTAACTGATAATTACTTTAATATTAAATAAACCTTAATTTTATTATGTCTTAAAATCCAAGCCAAGAGAATGTTTGCTTTTTAAATCATTATTTTGATATAACGATGCGAGTATCACTAATCTTTTCGTAAAAAAATCTATTTTTCTTAATGACACAAAGTACTGCATGCATTAGAACTAGTAGGATTAATACAAAGTGTATTATGGAAATAATAATAATTGCATAGTTAATCTCAGTATTTTTATTTAATGCAGAAACAGCATTTAAAATTTTATTTCCACTAAATAATCCCAAGTATAAAATACCATATCTTATAAATACTTCTTTAAAGGTTAATTTATCTCCTTGACCTTTAACCCTTATATTTGTAAGCCATTTCCCAATAGTTTTACCATTAGTGAAATAAACAATTATAATGAAGTATATAAAAAATACTATTGCTTCTAATAGAATACTTTCTTCTATCCCAGGAATTAAACTAATTATGAACATGTCTATAATATATGCTAAAATTCTTCTAAAATAAGTTACCCGTATTTTTTCAATATTTATGTCATCATCTATTTCATTTCTATTTGGAAGAAAGAAAGTGAACAATGGACTTATCAGATATCCAATATAACCTCCAAGAGTATTCAAAAACAGGTCATCAATATCAAAAAGTCTATAGGGAGCATTATAAATACCAAATATTCCAGTGAGCTGCGTTACTTCAAAAAATAAAGACACTAAGAAAGTAATAGATAAGGTTCTTTTCAAATCTTTTTTGAAATAATATCTCAAATAAATTCCAAGTGGAGTGAGTAAAATTCCATTAAACACTACTTGTAAAAAAGCTCTTTCAGTTAATAGATATTTATATGTTGAGGGTATCGTTAGAACTACCTTTGTTTCTTTAAGTATGTCGCGGATAAAGTTAAATGGTACCAGATTAAAATATTGGGTATCAGCTGCCTGCAAACTTTTTATATCTCTTGTTGTTGGTAAAGGCAGTATTACTAAATAATAAGCTACAATTAAATACAATAAAAAAGAATATAAAATAAAAACCCTAAATTTATTTATATATCCATGCTTTTTATATTGATAAATAGCAAAGGGAAAAGTAAAACATAAAGCTATAAACGGAAAGGTAATAAAAGCAATCTTTATGGGAAAAAAATATGCTTGCATAAAAATCCTCCTCAATATTTTCAATAATTGAAGTTAAGTTTTATTTATATTATAGCCATTCTAAGTACATCCTATAAATTCTTTTTACTTACACCGCCTTAATACCTACCTCATAATTAAAATGATTATTAATAACTATTTCACTTCTCATTAATAGAGAATTAGGTGTCAGCACCATTAACTGCTCTATTCCTCCTAGTGATATGCCATATATAAATAATTTTGATATTGTTCTCATTCCTTTCGAATTTATTTTGAAATAAAAAAAGGCAAAATTTGTTTAATCTATAACAGATCTAAACTTCGCCTCAAGTTCCTCAGGATGACAAAACAATATTACGACACATAATACTACTACTGAACCCGATTAGGTAGACTTGATAAATTTCAGTATAAAAAACTAGCTTATCATAAGTATGATAAACTAGTTTTATCTTATTATCTCATCTATTTATCTTGGCAAATTACTTAAAAAACTTGCATAATCTATATACCAGTCTTTAACGTTACCAAATGTACCTACTATGTCCATATGATCTGTATTTATAATTCTAGGCATTGCATTCCATTGTCCTATTTTAATTCTACCACTGTATTTTTCAATAACATCATTAGAACCTAACTTTGGTCCATCTTGACTAATACAATTTACAACCCCATCATTTGGGAACCATTTCTTATCAATGATAGGAAGATCTTTTTGATCACGTGAATATTTTCCTATTAAGTTTGCTGTTGGATAAAATATAGGATTCATTGGACCAATTTGTGCTATAGAATGACCTGTAAGTATAGATTCTTTAGTTGCTTGGGTTGTCCAAGAAAAATAATATACATCTGGTTGAGCCTTTACCCATGTATTGAGCTCTTGTGCACCTTTTGTGGATAAATCATAAGTTGATATATCGTCTGTACTATTCCAAATATTGCTTTCTAAAACCCTTTTAATATAATCACGTTGAGATTCTCCACTTTGCTTTTTTAATCCCCATTGATCTAATTTAAAATCATATATTGAGTTAAATAACTTGTTTTTACCAGTTATTGTTCCTAATACACCAAATGTATAACGTATTAAATCTTTTGCTGGCATTAAATCTGATAAAGTTGTACCATCATTAGGTGTAGAGATCGTACTAACACTATGAATCCAATGCTTTCCACCTTCAAATAATGGTGAAATATTTTCTTGTCCACAATTTATTTCCTCTTCGCTTCCTTCGCTTAACAACTGTGTAAGTGTACGTATGGTTTGTCCACCCATACTGTGACCTATTAAATGTATTTTATTTTCATTGCTTATATTTTTATATATTCCTGGATATGTCCTTCCATATCTATTATGTTTAAATTTTTTTGCATGAGCTTCTCCATAATCTACTGTTCCACCTACTATATAAGCGTAAAGTTCACAAGCTCTATCCCAGTTACTAGATACTGGACCTACTGTTGCTGTATAAGTCTCATGGCCTGAGTCATTTAACTTTTCTTGAAGATCAACTACTCCACCCCAATATTTATATCCTAGTAATTCATCTCTTCCAAAGCCCATAAAACCATGAACTAAAACAATTGGATAATTATTTCCCTCTATAATACTCCTAGTATTAATTTCTGGAAATTCCACCGGGAACTTTAATGGAGGCATTTTATTTATATCTTCTTCACTTTTAACTTCTTCTGCCGAATCTATTAAGTTGTCTATATCTTCTAATGTAGGTATTTTTATTGTCTCGTCTGTATCTTTTACTTCTTTTTCAACAGTAGATGTTTCCACCTTCTGTATTCGTTGTGCCTTTGGTTCAGATGCTCTTACAATCATTGAAAAATTTGTTAATGTCATAGAAAATACTAATAAAATAATAGTTGCTATTTTGTTTAAATCTTTTTTCATTTCACATCTCCCCCTGGTTCAATTTTTAAGTAACTATTATCACTGAATAAATCATCTTTCCCCTCAAACCCCTCTCATTTTATTGTAATAATGTATAATTATATATAATTATACATTAACTTTTCACATTTTTCCATATTTTCCCAATCTTCTTTTTCGTCAAATATTCAAAATTATTAAAAACATAGTAAAATATATGAGCATTAACAATAAACATCTTTTAAGGAATGATTTTTTCCTAAAGCAATCTTTTATCAAGCCTATATATTCCATCTAACCATTGATTCAGAAAAAGCTTGTCTAGAGCTTTCCGGAAGAGATCTAAATGAGATAATCATTATGTGAAATATTGAATTTCTGCATTTGAAAAATTTTCATCGATAATTTGAGAAATATAATCTCTTATCTCATCGCTTTTTTCTTTAGGATAAACGTGCTTAAATTTTCCATATGGTCCCCATTTTAATTGTCTATTGTCCTCATTTAAATCTAATTCTGTCTTAGGAAACCTTTTAAGTATCAATTCCTTAGCTGTATTCGTGAATCTATGTTGTATTAATTCAAATGTAATCTTCTCTTCGTAGCCTTCTAATTCAGATTTTAATTTATCTAGTAATTCTTTATAATCATTTTTCCAATTATCATATATCATAATCGGAGCAATAATGAATCCTAATGGATATCCAACTTTAGCAATCTTTCTTGCAGCTTCTATTCTTTCTTCAAAACTAGAAGTATTATGTTCAAATTTATTTATTATATATCTAGTATTTATACTAAATCTAAATTTAGTGTGCTTATTGTGATTTATATCTAAAAAAGAATCAATATTATCATATTTAGTAACTACTCTAAGTCTGCCATTTTCACTGTTAGCAAAAAACTCAACACATCTTTTAAGATTACCCGTTAAATGTTCTAGAGCAATTGGGTCCGTAATACTTCCACATTCAAAGTAGGTAATATTAGGTAGATTTTCATCTATATGCTTTTGGATAACTGCTAGTATCTCGTCTATATTCACGAATACTTTCATATATGGTTTTTCTCCTTGAGTTGTCTGTAAATAACAGTATTCGCAATGCCCTGGGCATGAGCTCGATAGGGAGAATTGGTAGTCTGCCGATGGACTACATGGTCTTAATTTTTTTTCTTTATTTACAGTTAGATAAATGGTCTTCTTAGCTTTAATATAATTTTCAATGGAAGATTCACCTTCAATTAAAACTTTTCTTCCTTCAATTATAGGCACATTTAATTTTTCTAATTGTTCCCTAGCAAATTTACCAACTTCATATTCCATACTTCTAGAATTAATAAATGCCTTATCTGGTACAAATAATTTCATTTTATTCACCTCATGATAATATCATCTCCAATTATTAGGTATTATCTTAAGGAAATAAATGGGATATAATATACAAAGTGTGTTATAAGAGCATTCACTCTGCTCAGATATCTCAATAAAAAATTTATAGGTTGCATACGAGTAGACTAATAAATTATTAATAGTTTTATCTTGGTATTCGCCGGAAAAAATATATCCGGTAAATGCTGTTTTAAATAAAAAGCCCATAAAAGTAAAACACCGGAGCTTCAAAGGATCCTACCCCAAAGATTCTTCCTCACAAAGCTCCCCAGAATGACAAACATTTGAGACCCACTAAACTATAAATACAACGAGAAACATCATCCCGCTGTATTTATAAAAATTTTATTATCAAGCAGTTGTATAAACTTTTTTGCTGCTTAGGATATCTAAGCTATATATCCTAATCATTGGATAGGTATACGAGTATCATTTATAATTATAGCTGTAACTCTTTCAATATCTAGAGGAGTCTCTGTATCCCAACTTGAATTAAATCTTTGGTTGTCGTAATCTTGGCTTCCACCACCAGATTCTAACTGAATGGTATCATCTAGAGTTTCAATTTTCACTGTCATATCACTTGCATAGCAACTTTCTCCTTTATAGCTCCCCATTGCATTAACCCCCAAAGGACTTAATGTTATATATTCAAAATTATGTCCTTCAATTAAAATGTCATCTATCCAAGTAATAATATCCTTAGTTGAATCACCTAGATTTGTTGATACCTTCCATTTTCCTTCAACACCAGCGTAAACTGAACCCGTATATAAAAGATTATATTTGCTAAGATCTTCTAATTTTATAGAGAATATGAACTCTTCATACTTATATATAGCATTAGCATAATCATTTCTTTCAAGATCAAGAATGTTATTTTTTTCATCTGCTAATAAGACTAAACTATAATCATAGGATATTATATTACCTCCCTCATCTTTTAGCTCAACATTTGCATCACTTGTACCAAATTTCTTATTAAAAATCTTTCCTATTTGCACATGCAACTTTCCATCTATAATACCAAGATTTGAAATCCATTGATCTTTTTCACCATGAGGCATATTTCCAAAATTTCCTGGAATAAGTGCCTTTGTATATAGTTCCTTATTGTCTAATATATTCTTTCCACCCCAAATTTTTCTTCCGTTAATAGGCATGGTATCATCAACTTTAATTTCTGTAAGAGATATATTTATAGGCTCTTTTTTAAAGTCTATCTTATCAAAATAAATCAATGAACTTCTTAATTCCAATTTGTCTGTCAATGGTGTATCTAAGTCGGTGCTTATATTGAATTCATAATAAGCAGTATTTGTACTTTCATCAAAATAAATCATCTTTTGTTCCCAAGAAACTCCATATAATGACGAGTCTTTCCTTTCCAAGCCTATATCTGTAGTCCGCTGACTTGTTTTAACATTAAACCCATCTCTAAAGTCAGTTTTTTCTGTTAATCGATTCTTACCTGTTATATCTTGGAGGGATAAGTACACAATAGCCCTATTGTCATATTTTTGTGCACCAATTATCTCCATTCTAATACCTTGATCTTCTATATGGGCTTCTATAGGCTCTACAATCTTGCTAAAACTTGGGTTAAATCTTTTTATGAACCCTTCAAAGTTTCCTAATACTGCAGCAGTTGCACTACCAACTAATAATACAACTAATACCATAGCTGCAACTGTAGATCTTATCCACGGCTTATGATTCTTAACTTGTTTATTAGTATCTATCTTATGCAATTTGGTTTTCACTTCTTTTACAAGCTTACTTGAATCAACAGTAATCTGAGAAAACATATCATGTATTTTTTGTTCATCAACATCATATTTATTCATACTTAAACTCCTTTCTATCATACTCATAATTTATTTGCTTAGCCAGTTTATCTTTTGCCCTTTGGTATCTTTTACGCAAAGTTGATGGAGAAGCACCTGTAAGCTCCGATAGTTCCTCATAGCTTTGTTCTTCTATAATTCGGCCATATAACAATGCTCTCTCCTTAGGTTTAAGTTTTCGAAGTGCTCTTAATATTTCATCGCTTAACCCTTCGTCTTTCTCCTTCATAACTCCTTTACTGTGAATTTCACTAAAATACAATATCTTTCGCTTTTTTAGTTGATTTAAACTTTGATTATATACGATTTTATACAGCCATGCAGATAAATTTTCTCCATCAAATCCTTTTCGGTTTTCATAGGCTGCAATAAGACTATCTTGCACTATATCTTCTGCCTCCTGATAATCACATAATATTGCTGTTGCATAGCGAAGGAGCTTTTCACCATAGATACTAATTATCTCCTCTAATATTTCTTCTCCACCTGATATAAATCTTTTACCAAGTTCCATATCTTTCACGACCTCACCCCTCCCTTTTTTCAGTCGACTATACCCTTATAACAATTCAAAACCATATTTTGTGACATATTTTGAAAAACTTAATAAAAATAGATGGAGAAAACTTAATTTCACCACCTGTTTTAAAATTATTAATTAAGTTACAGGCCCCATCTTATCACACATAGATAAGTAAATCTAATATCCCTTTATCCATATACAGATAACCGTATTTATCAGTATTAAAAAAGTATATTTTATTACTATCCACGACAGCGCTAACCTAAACATTACAGTAGTAACTTTTCTTACCAAGCTAGTGCCTTTCCCCCGTCAAAAATCTCTTTTCTTTCTTTGCCCTTCTAGTGTTGCATTTAGGAAACAATTAAATATTGACAACATGAAAATTCCTTGGGTGCGGTAAATTGCATCCAAGGAATTCTTGATTTTACACTGTAATACATAACTGAATAATTTTAGCATGGAAAAGTCTAAAAATCTTATAAGGTTAGTAAGCAAGTGCGAAGATGTATCAAAATGCTGTGTCCTATAATCTGTGTTATATTTTGTGAAAAGCGTATTTAAGATATTACCATTAATTACTTATGTTATTTTATCAAAAATACTTTATTATTATTTATATACATGAATAAGAACCTCCTTGGTTATGGTTTTGTCGATAATTCCATTAAACCAAAGAAGGTTCTTTTTCATTAATCAAATTTTACCATGTTAACTGCTATTTATTATTTTGATGCAACACTAAAAGCCTAGACTCCACTTTTTTGTTACATATACTCCTTATCTTTAGCTTCTAAAACAGTATTAATTATAAGAGAATTTCTACTAACTTATGGTTTATTATTGCAAATATACTATTTCTCTTTTTATAGTTTAGATTAACTTTTTGGCTCTAAGTTTCTTATACGATTTATATATTTAAGATCTTAACATTTCATGAAATTTTCCTATTTTTTGTTCATATCATTTATAGAATCCAGCTTTTTCGAATACCATTTGGCCAGCTCCTATCATCCCTGCATCATTTAAGTATACGGCAGGAACTATTTTCATAGACTCAGAATCATTTACATTTTCATTATAATATTTCAGCATTTTATTCCACCAATAATTCTGGGAATTAATAATTCCTCCTCCTATAATTATACCTTCTGGGTCAAAAGTATTTTTTATAGATACCAAATATATAGCTAAATCTTCACAAAATTTATCTACTATTTTTTTACATATATTATCTTCTAGTGAGTTTTTAAATATATCGTAACCTATCATTTCGTTTCCTGTCATCTCGGTGTATAGTCTCTCAATTGACCTTCCAGATACATATTGTTCCACACAACCCTTCTGTCCACAGCTACATTCCCTTCCTTTAGGGTAAAGTATAGTATGTCCTAATTCCCCACCTTGGTATCTATGCCCTTTTAATATCCCTTCCTTTTCTAAATATATAGCTCCTCCTACCCCAGTTCCCAAGGTAAGCATGACAAAGTTTCTAAATCCTTTTCCAGCACCTATCCAATGCTCACATAAGGCGGCTACATTGGCATCATTTTCTAAATGTATAGGCAGTGTTGGTAAAACTTTGGATAAACTTTCATTTACTAAGGTATTAGCCCAGCCTTCAATATTACCGCCTATATGTAGAACCTTTCCTTCAACTGAATCTATAAACCCTGGAGATCCTATTCCTATTCCTAAGATATCATGATCCGATAATTCTTTTATAATATCAGTAAGTAAATTTAAAATTCCCTCCCTGCCTTTCCCATCCTCAGTTTTTCTTTCTGTTTTTCCCACAATATTTCCTTCACAATCTATAAGTCCCCCATAAATAGTTGTCCCACCTAAATCAATTCCTATGGCTTTCTTCATGCTAACCTCCTATACCCTGGTTTTTATAAATTTATTTAACTTATATTATATTTTCGATATGAATTCAAAGTAGTAGAACCATTTTTAATAAATATCACCATTTATTTTTAAATTCATTTTGAGCCAAAGCTAATTATATCTAGTTTCTCTTTAGTTAATTTTAATTTATCAAAGTCTGCCTTCTCTATCATAAGCTCACTTGGATACATATTAATTCTGCTAATATGTTCTCTATACTTCATTCCACTATTTACATGTTTCCTTCCAGACATATGATAATGAGTACATCTAGTTATATTAGATAGATTTTCAATATCTACCACATTAACCTCTGATCCAAGCATTATTGCAATTCTATCTGCTCCTGCTTTCTTAGCAATTAAAAGAGACTCCAAGGAATCTACACAAACTTCAAGTATCATAATTAATATCTTTCCTTTCTTATTAAGTTTTCCTTAGGAATATATGAAAAGTCTTTATCTAATGGAAATATGGACCTCTTTACCAATTTATAATTTATAGATTTTAAATCTTCATTGGTATTTCCTGTAGTTAAAGCCATTATACTTCTCTTTGCCAAAACTTTATGGGGTGGTGTTAGGTACCCCAGTTTACATACGATTATCTTGGCTTCCTTTGGATTTAAACCTAAATCTATAAACATTTGAGGATCCGTGTATCCTATATGTTGCTCTGCCAATACAATATCTACACCTCCCGTACTAAATAAGGCCAAATCCCCCTTAGGAAATCTATTTATACCATAGTCTTTAAGATAAGACTTAACTACTCCTGTTACAGTTATAGGAGTTGACGTTTCAGTATCAAATTTAGCCCCAAAACTCAAAGTAATTTCACTGCCTACTTTCCCTTCACATTTCTTTGTAGCCTCTGGGTCATAAAACCCACCATAAATAATGGGGTGTTCTAAATTCTCTGTTCTTTTATCAGATAATATTAGTTTTAAAAAACTAGTACAATCGGATGATGCCCCTGCTGTTGGATTGTCTCCAGAATCTGATATATATATAGGGGTCTTACCCTCTCTAATACCTTCAAAAGCTCTATCTAGAGCTTCTTCTTGATGATATGTCTCAGTATGAAACTTAAAATCATTTCTTCTTGACCATATTAAGTCAGCAAGTTCTATAGCTGTTCTATCCGCAAGTTCCTGGTTATTTTCCGTTACTACATGAACAGCAACAGAGCTGTCTTCATTATCAGCCCAGGGAAACCCCATTAGATATGATGCAGCCATTATACCTGGACACTTTTCAGTTTCTCTTAACGTATTTATCAAGGTAATCATAGGCTCAGTATCTGTAGCTGATTGTTCTCCAGCAATAAGGATAGGTACTTTAATCCATGCAGATGTACCTATAGTTCCCTCATTTAGAGCCTTTATTGTCATCTTTGCTGCATGGATTCCTGTTTCTGTACAATCAGTATGAGGAGCACACTTATATCCCACAAATCCATCACAATTGTTATGCATTTTATTTGTCATAGTTGTATGCATATCAAGAGCTGCATATATTGGTATATTTGGAAATAAAACTCTTAGTTCCTCTAACAGCACTCCTTCAGCTTCTCCTAATTCTTTTACCCTCATGGAACCATGGAGTGCTAATGTAATTGCATCCAAGGGCTTTTCATCATTTGCTTTTCGGGCCATTTCAATTATCATATCTTTGATGCTCATATAGAAATTATAATCTACTTCTCCATTTGGCACAGCTCTGGCAAATACAGTTGGTATAACTTCGTATCCTTCTTTTTTAAGGGTTGTTATTATTCCAGAAGTTGAGTCATTTTCTCTAATATTGTTAAATATATCATCTCCATATATTACACTAAAATCTTCTTCCCTTGTAATTATAGGATTAAAAGAATTTGATTCGTGGTGGATTCCACCAATTAGTACTCTCTTCATATTTTCCTCCCTTTTAAATATATCGTTTTGTAAACTTAAATGAAAATTGAGGACTCCAACCTCTGTATGGTACAATGTTTTTGCCGAAAACAAATACCTCCCAGAAAGGATGAAGTCCTCATGCAAAAAATT
>JBQHQH010000038.1:0-17400 GCA_052067355.1 Tissierellaceae bacterium HCP3S3_D8 | reverse complement strand
TCGCTATCGCTTTCCTCCTTGACAAAATAATTATTAGTAATTTTTGAAAATCACAGCATTATTCAGAGAAAATTTTCAGAGGTCGTGTCACATATGTTTGACTTCTCTAGATAAAAAACTATTTAAATGCTAGATACACCTTGACTTACAGATTACTTATGGTATAATAAACTCTAATTAAATATTTTAGTGTAGAAGGGAAATAGTAAATGACAAAGCCTCTAAGAGAGTCAATGTTTGGTGAGAATTGATAGGTAGAGTTGTTGAATCCGTCCTGGAGCTAATAGCATACTTAAGAGAACTGAAAGGTTAAGTAGGGTGGCAACGCGGGTAAACTCTCGTCCCTAATATGGGGATTGAGGGTTTTTTTTATTGGCCTAATACAACAGGTGAAAGAGTTGATATAGGTTAAATACAATGAGTATTATCACAAGGTAAATTTGAGTTGCGAAACTGCTTATTACCTAATAGAAGAGAGAAACTTGATGTATAGGATTCAGAACTTAATTAAATAAGGAGGAAAAAAGACATGTTAGATATTAGAAGAATTAGGACAAATGCAGAAGAAGTAAAAAAAGCATTGAAAAAGAGACATGGAGATTATCCCATTGATAAAGTTTTAGAGTTAGATGAAAAGAGAAGAAAGATAATTATAGAAGTAGAAGAAAAAAAGGCTAAGCAAAATCAAGTATCAAAGGAAATTCCAAAACTGAAAAAAGAAGGAAAAGATGTATCTGAAGTATTGGAAGAGATGAAGGGACTTTCAGATGAGGTAAAAGAATTAGATATAGAAATCAAAGAGATTGATGGAACTATTAAAGATCTACTACTAACTATACCTAATACACCTCATGAAACAGTAATTGAGGGCTTAAGCGATGAAGACAATGTGGAAATTAGAAAATTTGGTACACCTAGAGAGTTTGACTTTGAACCAAAGGCTCATTGGGATTTAGGTACAGATTTAGGTATTTTAGACTTTGAAAGGGCATCTAAAATAACTGGAACTAGATTTTCCATATTTAAAGGATTAGGTGCAAAATTAGAGAGGGCTATTGTCAGCTTTATGTTAGAACTTCACACTTCTGAACATGGATATACAGAGATGTTGACTCCATTTATGGTAAATAGAGATAGTATGATAGGCACAGGACAACTTCCAAAATTTGAGCAGGATATGTTTCATTTGCCAGGAAAGGATTATTTCCTAGTACCTACAGCAGAAGTTCCTCTTACAAACCTTCATAGAGATGAAATATTGGAAGAGAAGGATTTACCAATCTATTATACTGGATATACTCCATGTTTTAGACAGGAAGCAGGTGCAGCAGGAAGAGATACAAGGGGACTTATTAGAAATCACCAATTTGACAAGGTAGAGTTGGTAAAATTAAGTAAGCCAGAGGATTCCTATGAAGAACTTGAAAAATTGACTAATAATGCAGAAGAAGTATTGAAGAGATTAGGTATACCATATAGAGTTGTAATGCTTAGTACAGGAGATCTTGGATTTTCATCTGCAAAGACCTATGATATAGAAGTAT
Organism: Tissierellaceae bacterium HCP3S3_D8; assembly: GCA_052067355.1. Lineage (GTDB taxonomy): Bacteria > Bacillota > Clostridia > Tissierellales > Tissierellaceae > CABMKH01. Next base: position 15,856 of record JBQHQH010000038.1, on the reverse strand, counting down.
GGATGCCAAGTTATGGAAGATATGTAGAGATTTCAAGCTGTAGTAATTTTGAAGATTTTCAAGCTAGACGTGCAAATCTTAGGTATAGAAGAGAAGATACAGGTAAGGTAGAATATGTGCATACATTAAATGGCTCTGGTTTGGCAGTTGGAAGAACATTTGCTGCAATTGTCGAAAACTGTCAACAATTAGATGGGAGCATAAAAATACCTGAAGTATTGAGACCATATTTAAATAATATAGATACAATTAAATAATGTTATCTACTAAAACGGGGATGGTTACTACCATCCCCGTTTTATATTCAGTATACTATTTTAAATATATTAGACTGGAATATTTACAAATATTGGTGTATAATTATATATACAATGTTTTGAATTTTTCATAAATTGATTTAATTTTCTATAGAAAATTCAAAACTAAAAATATAATACTAAAGGGGGAGCGAAATGTCAAGAAAAATGATATCCATATTATTAGTAGTATTGCTAATAGCGACATTATTAGTAGGATGTGGAGAGGAAAAAACTTCAGGTGGCGGAAAAGCGCAATTTATATCCATAGCTACTGGAGGAACTGCAGGTACTTACTATCCACTTGGTGGAGCAATTGCTAAGATCTTCAATGACCATGTTGATGGAGTAACAGCAAATGCTCAATCAACAGGTGCATCAGTTGAAAATATCGGATTGGTTGAAAAAGGAGAAACTGAAATAGCATTTATTCAAAGTGATATAACTTATTATGCCTATACAGGAACTGAAAACTTTGAGGACAAGGGCAAAGTGGAAAATATCCGTGGTATGGCAATGTTCTATCCGGAAGTAATTCAAATTATTGCCAATGAAAGTTCCGGAATCAAAACAGTGGAAGATCTAAAGGGTAAAAAGGTTGCAATAGGAGCTCCGGGATCAGGTACAGAGGCCAATGCTAGACAAATTCTTGCAGCCCATGGAATGACTTATGAAGATCTTGGAAAAGCTGACTATCTATCTTTTGGAGAAGCAGCAGATCAGTTGAAGAATAAACAAGTAGATGCAGCTTTTGTAACAGCAGGCTTACCAACAGCTGCAGTAACAGAAGTAGGTCAAAGTGCTGATATAGTAGTTGTACCTATAGAGAAGGCAAAGATTGATGAATTAAGTGAAGAATATCCCTTCTATACTCAGATTACCATACCTGAAGGCACATATAAAAATCAAGATTCAGATGTCTTGACAACAGCAGTTATGGCCATGTTAGTAGTACCAGAATCACTAGATGAAGACTTGATGTACAATCTAACTAAGGCATTATTTGAATATAGGGATACTATCATTGAGACTCATGACCGAGGTAATGACCTTAAGCTTGAGACAGCTATAGAAGGTATGCCTATAGAATTACACCCAGGTTCAAAACGCTATTATGATGAGCAAGGAATTAAATAAGATAAGTTTAATTGGTAAAGGTATTGAAGGCAACTTCAGTACCTTCCCCAATTATTTAAAGTTACTAATAATTGGTTTTATATGTATACTTTTAATATCCTTATTTCCAGTTAGGGTATTGATGGCTTCGGATTATAAGACAGAAGAATACATCAAGTCTTGGAGAGTGAAGAACGGAGAGAGTTTTACAATTGAATATACTCACTCAGTCCAGCTAACAACAGTGACAGAAGAATATCTTATTGAAGATGAAAATATCATCCTTGTGGAATCATATTTTCATTCACTGGGAGCTGGTTTACCAGCTACAACCCCTTATAAATTTGAAATTAGGGATGATAAATTTAGAATCTATGATATAAATGAAAACATGGATTATCTCGTATATAGAACAGGGGCAGAGAGGGCAAATCATAAGCTGAAATTAGGGGACAGGGTATATAATTTCCTAGATTTTTCTAGACCTAGGACTGGAATAAGATTGAGAATAGACAAAGTTTCACTATTATCATACTTAATAAAGGAGGGTTTTAAGTGAAAAATAAAGGCCGAATTACAGAATCTGATGTAGCAATGGATGTTGATGAACTCATGGAAGAATATGATTTGGAGACATCTAAGCTTAGAAAGTTAACTGGTCCTCTTGCAAAGATAACTACCATAATTGCAATTGCAATGTCCATATTTCAATTCTATACTGCAGGATTCGGTACACTATTATCAGCTAGACAGAGATCTTTACACATAATCTTTGCATTTACATTGGGATTTTTGTTATATCCTGCAAGTGATAAATCTAAAAAAGACAAGGCGTCAATTCTCGACTTTGCCTTCATAGGTTTGACCATTATAGTATTTGGCTATTTATTTGTATTTGTAGAGCAGATAGCAAATAAAGGGACAGATTTGACTAGCATAGATCTTATATTAGGTGCATTGGCTATTCTAATTACACTAGAAGTAACTAGAAGGGTAGTAGGCCCTGAGCTGCCTATAGTATCTATAGTGTTTTTATTATACGCAAAACTTGGTCCATATTTACCGGGACTATTAGCCCATAGGGGATTTACTGTTGAGAGAATAATTTCACAAATGTACTTAGCTCTGGAAGGTATTATGGGTATACCATTGGGTGTATCTGCAACTTTTGTATTTATGTTTATATTATTTGGTGCATTTTTGGATAAGACTGGAGTAGGAAAATTCTTCATAGATTTGGCATTCGCCATGACCGGACATCTAAAGAGTGGGCCAGCTATGACTGCTGTAGTTGCATCTGGGCTTATGGGTTCTATATCTGGAAGCTCCGTTGCTAATACTGTAACTACAGGTGCGTTTACTATACCATTGATGAAGAAAACTGGATATGAACCCCATTTTGCTGGAGCTGTAGAGGCAACAGCATCTACTGGAGGACAGATAATGCCACCTGTAATGGGAGCGGCAGCATTTATCATGGCTGAGTTCACAGGATTTCCATATCTGAGTATTGTAGCAGCAGCAGCAATACCAGCAGTTCTATATTACTTTGCAGTGGGTACTATGGTACACATTGAGGCTTCTAGATTAGGTCTAAAGGGTTTACCTAGAGAACAATTGCCAAAATTAAGTAAGATATTGATGGCAGAGGGGTATTTGCTCATTCCATTATTGGCTATTATAGCATTTTTAGTAATGCAGTATACACCGACTCTATCTGCTTTTAGAGCTATAATCATAAGTGTGGTAATAGCTATGGTAGCATCAGTGGCAAAGAAGAATAAATCCTTTGGTGTCAAAGAGATATTTGAGGCCTTTGAAGCGGGAGCAAAGGGAGCTGTTGGAGTAGCATGTGCCTGTGCTTGCGCTGGTATGATAGTAGGAGTTGTTACATTGACAGGACTAGGGCTTAGGATTGCAGAATTGATAGTTGCTTTAGCTCGTGGAAATCTAATATTGACATTGTTCTTTACCATGATAGCATCTATAATCTTGGGTATGGGACTTCCAACTACAGCTAAATATATAGTTCTTGCAACTATGGCAGTACCAGCTTTGACTAAATTAGGTGTAAACTTAATGGCAGCTCATCTATTTATCTTATATTTTGGAGTTGTAGCAGATATCACTCCACCAGTAGCATTAGCTGCGTATGCAGGAGCGGGTATAGCAGGAGCAAATTCCATGAAGACGGGATTCCAAGCGTTTAAATTGGCTATAGCTGCATTTATAGTGCCTTATATATTTGCCATAGATCCATCCCTAATCCTTGTAAAGGAAATAGTAGGAAACCAAGTTGTATTTTTACCAATAATCAGTGCATTACCTATGATCATATCTGCTGTAATCGGTATAGTTTGCTTGGCTGGATCTGTAGAAGGATATTTAATAGATCATTGTAAGATTCATGAGAGAATATTCTTAGCAGCAGCAGCGCTTTTATTGTTAAAACCAGGTCTATATACAGATGCCTTTGGTATAATAGTGCTAGCAATTACATTTTACTTACAGAAACAAAGAGTAAAGAGTCTTAAGCAAAGAGTTTAAATAAGAGGTCTATGGACTATTTGCTCCATAGGCCTTTATATATTTCTATTCATATAAACCCTCTCTGTTGAATATAGAAATAGATATATAATAACTTGGTATTCAATAATTTACCTTAGAATATATTATTATATAGTGGAAAAACTTTAAGAGAGGTGATGAATTGAATAAGAATGTTAGATGCTTTTTTTTAATTATTGTTATAGCTCTTATTATGATGGGATGTAAAAAACAGGATATACTAGCTAATGATACACTTATAGATGATGATTTTAATGGATTAGATCTGGAAAAAATTAATCATTATGATATAGAAGTGAGATTAGATTATGAAGATAAAATATATACATGTAAGCAGGAGATACTATATGTAAATAATACAGATAGAGTATTAGGAGAGCTATATTTTCATCTATATCCAAACGCATTTAAAACCGTAGATAGGGCACCTATATTATTTAGCAATACTCCAGGAGCAGAAGAATCCTATAAAGGTGGATATATGAATATAGAAAGTGTATCTAGAGATGATAAGGATCTTGAATATACAATTCAAGGAGAAGATGAAACCATATTATATATCAAATTAAATGAGCCTCTTTTAAAGGGACAGAAAACGACTATTCACATGGAATATGAAGTGGTCATTCCCACTGCAAAAGATAGATTTGGATATGGAAATAGGGTCATAAATGCTGGAAATTGGTATCCCATAGCCTGTGTATATGATGAAGATGGATGGAATCTAGAACCCTACTATAGATTAGGAGATCCATTTTATTCTGATGTATCCAATTATAATGTAAGTATATATACTGATAGAGATGTAGTTATTGCTTCTAGTGGAAATATCTTATCTGAAGATATAGAAGATAATAAAAAGATATACAAGATAGAAGGCAAGTTGATTAGAGACTTTGCTTGGGCAGCTAGTAAGGACTTCAAAATAGCAGAAGGAAAAGTAGATGATACTCTGATAAAGTTATACTATTTAGATAGAGTGGATTCTATGGTTGAAAAGAGTATAAAAATAGGTGAAGATTCTATAGAGATATTTAATAGAGTGTTCGGCAAATATCCCTATGGAGTATATTCTATAGTCATGACTGAGTTTCCATCTGGTATGGAGTATCCTGGAATTGTATTTATAGGAGAGGAGTACTTTAGAAATTCTCTGAAAGATATGTTAGAGCAGGTAATAGTCCATGAAACAGCTCATCAATGGTGGTATGGATTAGTGGGAAATGATGAAGTACGGGAAGCTTGGCTAGATGAAGCTTTAACTACTTATTCTGAGGTAATATATCATAAGGAGTTATATGGGTTAAGAAGGGGAGAGGGGTATTTTATTGAAAATATCAAGTTAGGCTATGAATATGGAGAAGGTTATCTAACTGGAGACAGAGTTGTAAATAAGCCCCTAGGAGATTTTGTAGGATGGAATGATTATGGAATACTAGTATATACGAAGGGAGCTATGTTTATAGATGATATTAAGACCATATATGGAGAAGACATTCTATACAAAATATTTAGGACCTATTTCAATAGATATAGATTTTATAATGCAAGGACTGAGGACTTTATCAAGGTATGTGAAGAGGTCACTAATACTGACTTTGGAGATTTGGTCCAAAGATGGCTATATTAGAAGAGGGAGGACTTTCCTCCCTAATTAGAACTATCTACAGTGACATCCACCAAAGCCATTACCAAATAATATAACTAATAGCAAAAAGAAAAATAATAAGCTACTATCTTCTTTTTCGCAAAAATTACCTCTTCTATTTTCAATCATTTAATTTACCTCCTTTAGTTTAATAACACTGCTTGATATATTATATAAATATGAATAGAGTTTTGTTACAAAAAACTGAAGAAGTTCAATTGACAAGACAATGTAAATATTGTAAGATATATAGGTAGACCATGCACTGGTAGCTCAGTAGGATAGAGCGACGCCCTCCTAAGGCGTAGGCCGGGGGTTCGATTCCTCTCCAGTGCACCAAAGGTGATATAGATGGATGATTTATATATGAAAGAGGCTTTAGCAGAAGCTAAGAGAGCCTATGGCACCTATGAAGTTCCCGTAGGTGCTATTATTGTTCATAGGGGAAAGATAATAGCTAGGGGATATAATCAAAGAGAATCTATGAGGAATCCTCTAGCCCATGCAGAGATTATGGCTATAGAACAGGCAAGTAAGTTTCTTGGAGGATGGAGACTTATAGATTGTACTATGTATGTGACTTTAGAGCCATGTCCCATGTGTGCAGGCGCCATAGTAAATTCTAGAATAGATAGACTTGTTATAGGAGCTAGGGACCATAAGATGGGATGTTGTGGCACTGTAGAAGATTTAACTAATCATCCTAAATTCAATCATAGATGCCAAGTAGAATTTGGTATTTTAGAAGATGAAAGTATTCACTTGTTAAAAACCTTTTTTAAAGAACTGAGAAATAGATAATGGAGAGATGTCTGAGTGGCTGAAAGTGGCGGTCTCGAAAACCGTTGTGCAGTATATGCTGCACCGTGGGTTCAAATCCCACTCTCTCCGCCAAAAAATTTAAAAAACCCTCTTGACAAATTCACTTTATCCCATTATAGTATTAACAATACACAAAAAAGGAGGGTAATAGATGAAAACGCGAGAAGGTTTTGGATCTAGGTTTGGACTTTTAGCAGCATCAATTGGTTCTGCAGTAGGTCTTGGCAATATTTGGAGATTCCCATATATTGCTGGTGAATATGGAGGTGGCGCATTTTTAGTGGTCTATCTACTCATAGTAGCATTCATAGGACTGCCTCTGATGATGAGTGAGTTCATAATCGGTAGACTTGGTGGAAAAGATGCTATTGGATCATTTAAAGAGTTAGCCCCCGAAAAGCCCTGGTATATTTCAGGAGTATTAGGAGTATTGGCTGCTTTTTTTATATTATCTTATTATGGTGTAGTTGCAGGCTGGACTTTAGAATATGTCATAAATGCTATAACAAATAGATTTTCAGGAAAGACAAGTGAAGAGATAACCAATCTATTTGTCGGATTTATATCTCACCCAATAAAACCTGTTATATGGCAAGTTTTATTTATGTTTATTACTGGACTTATAGTTTCTACTGGGGTGCAAGATGGTATAGAAAAATTTGCAAAGATAATGGTTCCGATGTTATTTATATTGATTATCATACTGGATATTCAGGCTCTTACATTACCGGGAGGTATGGAAGGCTTTAAATTCCTATTTAAACCAGACTTTTCCAAGATAAATAGCAAGGTAGTATTAGGAGCTTTAGGTCATGCGTTTTATTCTCTAAGTTTGGGAATGGGTATTATGATAACCTATGGCTCGTATATGAGTGGAGATGAAGATCTTGGAAAGACAGCATTACAAATATCTATTGCAGATACACTTATAGCATTATTGGCTGGATTGGCAATATTCCCAGCAGTATTTTCATATGGAGTAGACCCTACATCAGGAGCTGGATTAGTATTTATGACTTTGCCAAATGTATTTCCTAAGATGCCGGGAGGATATTTCTTCGGTATAATGTTCTTTATGTTATTGGCTTTAGCTGCATTGACAAGTACTATATCTCTACTTGAAGTAGTAGTTGCATTTTTAGTGGATAGTTTTAATATGAATAGGAAGAAAGCGGCAGTATTATCCACAATAGTAATTACTATAGTTGGTATCTTTGCATCTTTAGCAAATGGACCACTTTCTGGATTTTTGATATTTGGTGATAATATATTTGATTTTCTAGATAAGACAACAGCAAATTATTTCTTGACTACTGCTGCTTTAATAAGTGTAGTATTTATAGGGTGGTTTTTCAGTCAAGATAGAGTTTCAGACCAAATCACCAATAAAGGTAGTTTAGAAGTTAGATATTCGAATATATTTAGTTCTGTAGTAAAATATGTATTGCCAGTAGGAATTATCTTAGTATTCTTATATCAAATGGAAGTATTTGGACAAATTTAATATATAATTATAAAACCAATAAGCCAGATAGGCCTATTGGTTTTGTTTTAGCAATCTATCTTTTATACCCCATAGAGATTTAGATAGATCTACAAAGTACTCATGAGGTTTTTCGAATCTCTTTACTTCTTCCCATAGAGTGTCGACTTGTTCTTTGCAATAATCTCTGATTTCATGTATATTTGGACTTTCATATATCTGCTCGCCATTGTGGAATATCTTTGTAAGTAATTTCTCTGCATAGAAATTTTTAACTATTTTTCTCTTCCAAGTAAATAGTGGATGAAATATCTCATATGGCTTAGTGTCATCTATTATTTCATCATGAAGTGTAACTACATCTGCAATTGCTTTGTGACTATCCCTATCGAATAATCTATATACCTGTTTAAATCCTGGTGTAGTTATCTTACCAACATTTTCACTAATCTTTATCTTGGGATATAGTACTCCATCAGACTCTACTGCGGTCAGTTTGTATACTCCTCCAAATATAGGTTGAGATGTTGCCGTTATTAGTCTTTCTCCTACTCCAAAGCTATCTATTTTAGCACCTTGAATTAGGAGATCGCTAATGAGGTATTCATCTAGTCCACTAGAGGCCATAATAGTACAGTCATTAAATCCAGCCTCATCTAACATCTTTCTAGCTTCTTTAGTGAGATAGGAGATATCACCACTGTCGATTCGAATGCCCTTTGGTCTAAATCCTCTAGGAATGACCTCTTCATTAAAGACCTTGATAGCATTAGGGACTCCACTTTTTAAAGTATTATAGGTATCTACAAGTAGATAACAATTATCTGGATATGTTCTAGCATAAGCTCTAAAAGCATCTAATTCAGTAGAAAATAATTGAACCCAACTATGTGCCATAGTACCTAAGGCTGGAATTCCATAATCTCTATCTACTATAGTATTGGCAGTTCCTATACAGCCTCCAATATATGCAGCCCTAGCACCTAAAATAGAAGCATCATAACTGTGAGCTCTTCTACTACCAAATTCTATGACAGATCTTCCCTGCGCAGATCTGACTATTCTATTTGCTTTAGTAGCTATTAGGGACTGATAATTGATAGTAAGTAAGACCATAGTTTCAACTAGTTGCGCTTGTATAACAGGTCCTCTGACTATTACAATAGGTTCTTGAGGAAATATTGGCGTACCTTCTGATATAGCCCAAACATCACAGGTAAATTTAAAATTTCTAAGATAATTTAAGAACTTTTCGCCAAATATATTTTTGCTTTTAAAGTATTCTATATCTTCTTCAGTAAACTTTAGATTATTTAGATACTCTATAAGTTGTTCTACTCCTGCCATGATGGCATATCCTCCATCATCAGGTATGGTTCTAAAGAACATGTCAAAGTAGGCTATTTTGTCATCCATATCATTTTCTAGATATCCATTTGCCATGGTGAACTCATAAAAATCTGCCAGCATAGAAAGATTTTTTTCGTCTACCCAATTGATTTTATTCATATCTATCTCCTTTATAATATCATTACAACAATTATAGACCTAATAATTTTTAAATTCAACTTAGATTTACTTTATTTGACAAAAAATATAGATGGGTAATTTATTAAACTCCTATAAATTACCCATCATTTAAAATAAAACTCTATACGGCTTTGCCAACCTATAAACATACTTTCACTTGCCTGTTCTTTAATTCAGATACACTCCCTGACTCACCCTATTTGATTTAGGAATTTATACCCTTATCCCAAATCAGAAATCCACATGAAAACTACTGTAAACCTTCTTCATCAGCCTATTTATTTGATATTCTCAATTCAAACAACTATCCAAAACAATTAATAATTAGGTTGACAACGGCCTTAAGAAGTTTTATTTGCAACCATCTATAATTGGATATTTGAAACTCATAATTAAGGAAAAGTAATTATAATGGTTGTACCTATATTATACCCAGATATTTAAACTTAAACATAAAATTATCATAAAATTTAAATTTTTTCTAATAATTTTTCTCCCTTTTTCGATATTTTATATATCTTTATAGGAATTGTGTTACAGTTTTTAGTATAGGGACAAGAGCTACATGCGGTTGAGCATGTAGGAGAGCCTTTGTCTTCGTCTAAATATCCCATCCTAACTAATTCAGCTATTAAATCCTCCACCATATCTTCAGAGATATTTAAGGTTTTACCAATGGAGGATTTAGAGAATCCGCTAGAGTTGTTGATTTCTTTCAATACATCTTTTAACATAAAGTCATCTCCCTAAAATCCCAATAGACTTCCAATCTGATAGACTAATACAGCTCCTATCCATCCTATAAAGAAGGTATATAGAGCCATAAATATAGCCCATTTATAGGAGTTGGTCTCTTTTTTTACAGTAGCTATAACTGCTGCGCAAGGAGTATAGAATAAGACCATTGTCATAAAAGATAGAGCAGTTAGAGGAGTAAATACCTCTTGTATAGCATAGACCAATTCTGCACCTTCACTGACACCTGCATAGACCATGCCTAGAATAGCAACTACAGCTTCCTTTGCAGCTATACCAGCAAATAGACTAACTGAAGCCTGCCAAGTTCCAAATCCAGCGGGTTTAAATATTGGAGCAATAAAGGTACCTATTTTTCCTAATATACTCTCTTGGCTATAAGGTTCTACGCCTATAGGAAGTATAGATAGTAGCCATAATATAGATATTACTACGAATATAACAGTACCAGCCCTATGAAGGAAATCCCATACTTTATCCCACATATCCCTTAGTACAGATCTAAAAGATGGCAATCTATATGGAGGTAATTCCATGATGAAATGAGAAGATTCCTCTTTAAATAGAGTCTTGCTAAATATTCTACCTATTGTTAAAGCAACTATAATACCTAAAGCATATAGAGAAAATAGAACTAATCCACCATTGTCTGGAAAAAATGCCGCAATAAATACTAGATATATAGGTAGTCTTGCACCACAGGACATAAATGGATTTATAAGTATGGCGATCATCTTGTCTTTTTTACTCTCTAGAGTTCTAGTAGCCATAATTCCGGGAACATTACATCCAAATCCTACAATCATAGATATAAATGTCTTTCCATGAAGTCCTAGAGAACGCATTATACTATCCATTACGTAGGCAGCACGAGCCATGTATCCAGTATCTTCTAGAATGCCAATAAAAAAATATAATACCACAATAAGAGGAATAAATTCAAATACTGCACCTATACCAGAGATAATGCCTTCTACTATGAAGGATATCAACATTGGAGGAGCATTTATGTTTTCTAAAGATACCAATATAAATTCTCCGAATTTCTCAATACTAGAAGCAACAAATCCACCTAATACATCTTCGCCAATGGCAAAGGTCAATTGGAAAATTGCAAACATAATAAGGGCAAATATAGGTAGACCTAGGTATTTATGAGTTACTACTCTATCAATTTTGTCAGTTAGAGTCTCCTTATCATCATCTGGTTTAACTACGCTATATTTTATTACATTATTGATAAAATCATATCTCTTATCTATGATTTCCAATTCATAATCTGAAGAGCTATTTTCTATTTCCAAAATCTTATCTGTTATATTGCTAGAGTTACTTTTCTTTATATGGTCTATGACTTCCTTGTCTCCCTCTAGGAGTTTTATAGCAATCCAATCCATAGGATATTCTAAATCTGACTTATTTAATAGACCTTTTATATGATCTAATTCCTTTTCTATATTTTCACCATAGTTAGGAATATTACTAAATTGTTTATCATTAAAACTAGAAACCACTTTTTTTAATAGATCATCTAGACCTTTTCTCTTAGAAGCTACAGTAGCAATTACTGGAACTCCTAGTTTTTTGGATAGACTATCTATATCTATTTGGATGTTTTTAGACTTAGCTTCATCCATCATATTTAGAGCTATAATTACCTTTGCTCCCATCTCCAACAGTTGCGTAGTGAGATATAGATTTCTCTCTATATTAGTAGCATCTACTACATTTATTACTATATCTGGATTACCCTTCAAGATAAAATCTCTAGCAACTATTTCATCTTCAGAATAGGCTCCAAGACTATAAGTTCCAGGCAAGTCTACAATATTATATTCCCTATTGTCATATTTTATCTTGCCTTCTTTCTTTTCCACAGTAACACCAGGCCAATTCCCCACATGTTGGTTAGATCCTGTCAATGCATTAAACAATGTGGTCTTTCCGCTATTAGGGTTGCCTACTAATGCAATTGTGTCCATAATACCTCTCCTTTCAATTGATATAATATCAATTTGCTGCAAAAACTATTTTTTAATCATTACTTTACTTGCCAGCCCTCTTCCTAAGGCTAGCTTATTCCCCGATATATTAAGGATCACAGGACCAATATCGTTCTTTACCATTTTGACTTTAGTTCCTTTATTTAAACCAAGTTCATATAGTCTTCTCTTAGCAGAACCACAACTTGAAATCCCTTCAATAGTTCCTACTTCATCTGGTTTAAGTAATATTAAGGAAATATTATTCATAACAATCTTCCTTTCAGTATGTAGTGATAACCATTATCATTATTATGATATACCATATTTAAGATATAATCAATAGGAAACTACTAGGAATTCATAAATTTTTAGATGACAAATTAAGTAAAAGGTAGTAAAATATATAGATTTAGTAAAAATTATAGTTATCAAGGTGGAAATATAATAAAAAATAATAGTATTTGACAATATATGTAATGGGTGATATTATATAGGCGCCACCCCCCAGTGGGGTGGGATATTTTTGGGAGGTGATCTTATGTCAATTAAAAAGATAGATATAGAGGTTTCAGGTATGACTTGTGCCGCTTGTTCTACAAGAGTGGAAAAAGCTTTGAATAAGGCGGAAGGAGTGGATAGTGCAGCAGTCAATTTACTAGCTCAAAAAGCTGTAATAGAATTTGATGATGACAAGACTACTCCAACTGAATTAATTCACACTATAGAGAAGACCGGATATGAAGTACCTCTAGTTCACAAGATATTGTTAGTAGAGGGCATGACTTGTGCTGCGTGTTCTACAAGGGTAGAGAAAGTACTCAATAAGGTAGAAGGAGTAGCTAAGGCAAATGTAAATCTATCTACTAATAAGGCAGTTGTAGAATATCCTTCAGGAGCAGTAGACGAAGAGACTCTATTAAGGGCTGTGGAAAAGGCAGGATATAAAGCAGAGATAGAAATGGAGAGAGATTTAGATAGAGAAAAACAATTAAGAGAAAAGGAGATTAAATCTCTAAAGACATCATTTATAATATCTGCAATCCTAAGTATACCATTATTTTCAGCCATGTTCTTTCATATGGCAGGAGTTGACAATATATTGAGTAATGGTTGGTTCCAGCTTATACTAGCTACTCCAGTACAGTTTATTATAGGTTATAGATTTTACAAAGGTGCCTATAATTCCTTAAGAGGTGGAGGTGCCAATATGGATGTATTGGTATCTATGGGAACATCAGCTGCCTATTTCTATAGTATATACAATCTATTAACTGGAGTTCATGAATATTATTTTGAAGCTTCAGCAGTAATCATCACACTGATCTTGTTGGGTAAGACATTTGAAGCAGTGGCCAAGGGAAAGACTTCTGAAGCTATTAAAAAGCTAATGGGTCTACAGCCTAAGACAGCTAGAGTAGTTAGAGATGAAGTGGAGATGGATATTCCTATAGAGAAGTTAGAAGTTGGAGATATAGTAGTAGTTAGACCAGGAGAAAAGGTTCCAGTAGATGGGATTATAGTGGAAGGAAGTTCTGCTTTAGATGAGTCTATGATTACAGGAGAAAGTATTCCTATAGATAAGGCAGTTGGAGATGAAGTAATTGGGGCAACTATAAATAAGTTTGGTTCTTTTAAATTTAAGACTACAAAGATAGGGAAGGACACTGTACTATCTCAGATTATCAAGTTAGTAGAAGATGCACAGGGATCCAAGGCTCCAGTTCAAAGATTGGCAGATAAGATTTCAGGGATATTTGTTCCAGTTGTAGTGGTTATAGCCTTAGTGACATTTTTAGGATTTTACTTTATAAAAGGAGATTTTAATACTGCTCTATTAAATTCAGTAGCAGTACTAGTAATTGCTTGTCCATGTGCTTTAGGTCTAGCAACTCCAACAGCGATAATGGTAGGTACTGGTAAGGGTGCAGAAAATGGAATTTTGATTAAATCTGGAGAACATCTAGAGAGAACCCATGAGATGAATGCCATAATATTTGATAAGACAGGTACTATAACTAAGGGAGAGCCTGTAGTTACAGATATAATATCTTTTAATGGCATAGATAGTGATGAACTATTGAGAATTGCAGCATCTGTAGAGAAGGCTTCAGAACATCCTCTAGGTCAATCTATAGTTTTAGAGGCTGAGTCAAAACTATTGAAGATAGTTTCTCCTGAAAAGTTTACTGCTATTCCAGGAAAGGGACTTAGGGCAAATTTTGAAGGTAAGGATGTAGCTATAGGAAATAGAAAACTGATGTTGGAAAATAATGTAGATATGAAAGACGAGGAAAGTCAATTATTCAGCTTAGAAGAAGAGGGAAAGACTGCTATGCTCATATCCATAGATGGAGTATTAGCTGGGATTATAGCAGTGGCAGATCAAGTAAAGGACACATCCCTAGAAGCTATTAGAGAATTAAAGGATATGGGACTTGAAGTATATATGATTACAGGAGATAATAGAAGGACAGCTGAGGCTATAGGAAAGCAAGTTGGCATTACAAATATACTTGCAGATGTGTTGCCAGAGAATAAGGCTGAAAATGTAGAAAGTCTAAAGAGTGAAGGAAAAAATGTTGGGATGGTAGGCGATGGAATAAATGACGCTCCAGCTCTAGCAGCTGCTAATGTAGGATTTGCTATTGGTACAGGTACAGATGTGGCTATGGAAGCAGCAGATATTACTCTTATGAGAGGAGATCTAGGCGGGGTAGTTACGGCCATTAGATTGAGTCACAGGACTATGAAGACTATTAGACAAAATCTATTTTGGGCATTTTTCTACAATGCTATAGGAATACCATTTGCAGCATTAGGCTTTTTAAATCCTATGGTAGCAGGTGCAGCTATGGCATTTAGTTCAGTATCTGTAGTGACAAATTCTCTTAGACTTAAAAATTTTAAATAGTAGATTGACTGTGATTTAGAGTTTAAAATTGATTTTAATAATCGTGCATTGTGAATGGAATTAGATAGACTAATAATAGAAAGGTAGGTAATTAAAATGATAAAGATTTTAACAGTAGAAGGTATGGCATGTGGTCATTGTGAGAAAGCGGTAAAAAAGGCTTTAGGAGAGTTAGAAGGGGTTAAAGACGTTAAGGTAGACTTAGGAACTAAGAAGGTAGAAGTTCAAGGAGAAAATCTAGTAGATGAAAAGTTAAAGGAAGTCATAGAAGATGCTGGCTATGATGTAGTAGAAATTAATTAGAAATTGGTGATAGTATGAATGAGGCTAAGATGAAGGCAGCCAATAAGTTAAAGACAGCTAGGGGACAGATAGATGGTATAATCAAGATGATTGAGGAAGATAGGTATTGTGTAGATGTCTCTACACAGATCTTGTCGGCAATTGGACTATTAAAAAAAGCCAATATAGATGTATTGAATAGCCATATCAGATCATGTGTCACTAAATCCATTTTAGAAGGTGGAAGAGAGGCAGATGAAAAGATAGATGAGATAATAAATATAATTGATAGATATATAAAATAGTAAAAAAGCCCCTTAATTTTAACTAAGGGGCTTTTCTAATTTCTGGTAGTATAAAATAATCTGTGCTTTTACGAAATAAAATTCTCTTTTCTGGCAAGAATCAAAATATGATTTGAACTAGAAAGGAGAATCTTTTATGTCAACATTACCAAAA
>JBQHQH010000037.1:0-19374 GCA_052067355.1 Tissierellaceae bacterium HCP3S3_D8 | reverse complement strand
GCATATGTTATCCTCCTATCTTAATTTCATGGGTGTTATTAATGATAGGTTAACATAATTGCTGGAGTTTTTATATTTGTAATTTTTAACTAGCACAACAAATTAAATTAAATGATTTATATATGGAAAAGATAGAACTTGAAAGTCAACTTGATAGACTTCTTGAAAGATGGATAGAGTTAAATGAATAAGATATGTTCTAAGAGGTGTAGGAATGAAAATTAAAAAAGTATTAACTGACAAAAAGCAATTTATTGATTTGCTATTGATAGCAGATGAGCAAGAAGATATGGTTGATCGATATTTAGAACGTGGAGATGTCTTTGCTCTATATGATGGAGATTTAAAAAGCATCTGTGTGGTTACAAAAGAAGAGAAAGGGATATATGAATTAAAGAATATTGCAACTTACAAAGAATATCAAGGAAAAGGTTATGGAAAAATTCTTATAGAATATATCTTTAATTATTATAGGGATAAATGTAAAACCATGTTTGTAGGTACAGGGGATAGTCTTCTTACTATTCCTTTTTACAGGTGCTGTGGATTTAGAATTTCACATAGAGTTGAAAACTTTTTTATTGATAATTATGATCATCCTATATTTGAGAATGGAAAACAACTTATTGATATGATTTATCTACGAAGAGATTTTTAATATCTTAATGGAGTTAAAGTAATCTATATTGCAAAACCTATAAGAAAAGCGTCTATCGACGCGTTAAAGGTAGCTTTTATTGAAACTCATTAACGGAAAGTTCTTGAAACAAAAATAAAAAAGTAAGACTTTTTTATTCATTATAAAAAGAAATTCTGTGAATAGAGTTTTAAACAGGCATAGAGGTACAAATAGATAGTTGAAAGAAAATTTGGCTTATTCATGTTTTTAAAATTATTCATAAAAGTTTTCCAAAAAACATTGACATCTCATACCAATATTAATTACTATATTAATAACAATTTAATTTAGAGAGGGGAAATTATTTGAATATACTTTTAAAACAATTAAAAGAAGTTTCACTATCTGTCTTACCTATAACAATTTTGGTAATCATTTTAAATTTTTCTATAGTACCAGTAGGAAACGAAATGCTCATTAGATATATAATAGGTGCTATATTTGTAATCCTAGGATTGGGAATCTTTTTATTTGGGGCACATCTTGGTATTGGGCCTATTGGAAATCTAATGGGAGAAACCATAGCAAAGACAAATAATGTTTATTTAGTTGGCATTCTTGGTTTCATATTAGGATTTTTAATTACTATTGCTGAACCTGATTTACAGATACTTGCAAATCAAGTAAATATGGCTTCTGGTGGCATTGTCTCTAGCTCACTAATTTTAATTGTAGTTTCAATTGGAGTAGGGTTAATGGTTGGAGTAGGATTGCTTAGAATTCTATTTGGAAGACCGTTAAATAGACTATTTACATTGGTTTATTTTATAATATTTATACTTGCTTTGAGAGTATCAGAGGAATTTTTAGCAATCTCTGTAGATGCTTCAGGTGCTACAACTGGAGCTATGACAACTCCATTTATATTGGCATTAGGCTACGGAGTTTCTCAATTAAAGGGAGGTAAAACGTCAGAAGAGGATAGCTTTGGAATGGTTGGACTTGCTTCTACAGGGCCAATTTTTGCTATTATGATAATGAGTATAGTCAAAGGTCTTATGGATATACAGGGAGAGGTAGAAGTATTTGTAGCTAATACAGGAATATTAACTCCCTATTTTAGAATATTTCCACAGATATTGAAAGAATCCACCTTAACTCTATTGCCATTGTTTTGTCTGTTTTTAATATTTGATAAAATTAAATTCAAATTAAATAGGAAAAGTAGGAATACTATTTTAAAAGGACTTCTATATACATATATGGGTCTTACATTATTTTTAGTTGGAGTAAATGCTGGATTTATGGAGGTTGGTAGGTTAATGGGATGGGGAATAGCCAATTCTTATCCTTGGTTATTGCCTATAATTGGATTTTTATTAGGTATGGTAGTAGTATTAGCGGAACCAGCAGTATATGTACTAACTGAACAAGTAGAAGAAGTTACAGCAGGACATATACAGAAAAAAGTCATTTTACTTGCACTATCTATAGGAATTGCTTTTGCTGTTGCAATGTCCATGTTGAGGATTATGATACCTTCTTTAAAGTTATGGCATTTCTTGTTACCTGGATTCGCAATAGCTGCGTTTTTATCTTATAGAGTACCACCTATCTTTGTAGGTATTGCATATGATTCTGGTGGTGTTGCTTCTGGTCCTATGACTGCTACATTTGTTTTAGCGTTTGCTCAAGGTGCTGCTGACGCGATTTCTACAGCGAATGTTTTAATCGATGGATTTGGTGTTATTGCTATGGTGGCTATGACACCCTTGGTAGCTATTCAAATGCTTGGTCTTATATTTAAAAGAAAATCTAGAAAGGCGGATGATAATTAACCATGGATTCATTATATAATAGATCTATACTCTTTTGCAGCATATTAGATTTCGGAAAAGGAAGTAAATTATTGAAGTTATCTAGTGAATTAGGAGGAATAGGCAATACTATATTTTTAGGAAAAGGTACTGTAAAAAATCACATATTAAATATGTTAGGGATTTTAGATTCTAGAAAAGAGGTTTTTATTACAATTATAGATGAAAAGTTGGAAGATGAGCTTTATGATAAGATAATTAATAAATTTAGTCTAGATAGACCACATCATGGCATAGCCTTTTCCATGCCGTTAAAGTATTTTTTAAAAACTGATGTATCTAAAATTATATGGAATTCTGAAAAGAAAGGTGTGAGCAGCTTGAATTATGAGGCAATATTCGTTATTGTAAATAAAGGCTCTGTAGATGATGTATTGGAGGCAGCAGAATTAGCAGGATCTACAGGTGGTACAATAATACATGGAAGAGGTGCTGGTACTCAAGAAAAAGAGACTCTGTTTAACATTCAAATTGAGCCAGAAAAGGAAATTATTCTTATCTTATCTAAAGTAGAAAAGACGGAACTTATTGTAAATTCCATAAGAGAGAGATTAAATGCTGATGAACCAAATTCAGGGATTATATTTGTTATGGATGTAAGTAAAGCTGTAGGTCTATATCAAGAATAGGTGAACTTAAGTTTAGTTGATGACTTATAATTTCAATTCACAATTCACAGTTCACAGTTCACAATTAAAAGATGAGATTCCTCCACTGTGTTTACCCCTATTAAGTTCGGGGTATAGGTGGAATGACAAAAACAAGATACTGTGGAATATCAGCTGAAGTATCTGATATAAGTTTGCTTTATATACATCATATCTCTTCCAATGGATATAATATATGGTAAAATATAGTTAGACTTTGTTTGTCTAATTGATCTTGTATGAGAAGTCAGCAGAAGCTGACTCTTTTAAGGAGGATATATATGGGAAAAGAAATTTTAAATAGGAAAGATGTTGATAGAGAATTTACATGGGATTTAGAGTCTATGTACTCCAGTACAGAAGCTTGGGAGCAGGATTGGAATAGGGTTAAAAAACTATCAGAGGATTTTGAGAGGCATAGAGGCAAATTAACTGAGAATAGCAAAGCCTTATTAGAGGCATTGACTCATAGAGATGAGCTATTTAGAGGTATAGAAAATGTATATGCCTATAGTCATATGAAATTAGATGAGGATACTACAAATAGTCAATCTCAGATATTATCAGATAAGGCAATGAATTTGTATGTACAAGTAGAAGAAAGTTCATCTTTTTTGGTACCGGAGATACTCACATTAGATGAAGAAGTATTAGATAGATATATGGAGGAAGAAGAAGGACTAAAGCTATATGATAAGTTTTTAAAGGATATAATGAGACAGAAGTCACATGTGCTTTCAGCTAGAGAAGAGTCCATAGTAGCTCAGATGGGGGAAGTCGCCAACTCACCACAGAAGATATATTCTATGATGAACGATGCAGACTTAAGATTTCCTACAATAAAAGGAGAAGATGGAAAAGATATAGAGATTACTCAGGGAAATTTTATTCCACTTATGGAGTCTACAGATAGAGATTTAAGACAGAGAGCATTTAAAGAATTTTATAGTGTATATGATAGTTTTAAAAACACCTTTGCAGCTATCCTCAATGGAGATTTAAAGAGCAATATATTCAATGCCAGGTTGAGAAACTATAAGTCTACAAGAGAAGCTAGTCTTGATAGAAATAATGTTCCACTATCTGTATATGATAACTTAATCAAGTCAGTACATGATAATTTAGATAGTATGTATAAATATATGGACATTAGAAAAAGAGTTTTGGGTGTAGATGAACTTCACATGTATGATCTATATACTCCAATAGTAAAAGAAGTAGAATTTAATATTCCATATGAAGAAGGAGTAGAATTAGTAAAAAAAGCATTAGAACCTCTCAATAAGGAATACTTAGATATAATGAATGAAGGCTTTAATTCACAATGGATAGATGTATATGAAAATAGAGGCAAGAGATCGGGAGCATATTCTAGTGGTTCATATGATTCTAAGCCATTTATATTGTTAAATTACCATAATACTCTAGATAATGTATTTACCATAGCTCATGAAATGGGGCACTCTATGCATAGCTATTTTACTAGAAAGAATCAACCATATGTATATGGAGGATATAGCATATTTGTAGCAGAAGTAGCATCTACAGCAAATGAGTCTCTTTTATTAAATTATCTATTAAAAAATGCAAAAAATAAAAATGAAAAACTATATCTATTAAATCACTATCTAGAGAGTTTCAGAACTACTTTATTTAGGCAGACCATGTTTGCAGAATTTGAAATGATAATAAATGAGTACTTGGAAGATGGAGGTGCCTTGACTGCAGAATATCTATGTGAAGTATATAGTAAACTAAATAGGCTATATTATGGAGATAATATGGTTATAGATAAAGAGATAGAAATTGAGTGGGCTAGGATTCCACATTTTTATTATAACTATTATGTATTCCAATATGCAACTGGATTTTCTGCTGCAATAGATCTATCTAAAAAAGTCTTAGAAGAGGGAGATGCTGCAGTAGATAGATATATAAACTTCTTAAAGAGCGGTAGTTCAGACTATCCAATAAATGTTCTTAAAAAGGCAGGGGTAGATATGACTACAGAGGAACCAGTAAATAATGCTATGAAGATATTTAGAGAATTAGTAGATGAATTTGATAAATTGATATAATATATAAAATCCTACTAGGTTTTTACCTAGTAGGATTTTATTATAGGAACTTGCTCTTTAGATTATTCCAGTACATATTTCTATCAAAATTTAATCTGTATATCTTCTTATTAGACATCTTTAAATTGATAAATTCTATATTATCATATCTAAATTCTACACCGTCATTTACAATCAAAGTTGAATTGGAATATCTGTTTTCTGGTTCTATAGTAATAACCAAATGTCCAGGGACAATGGTGCTATTTGGAAGCGACCTATAGGCCTTCGAGCTAATAGGTGCTAAGGGAGTAATTTGCAAGGTTTCCAGAGATGGATACACTATAGCTCCACCACAGGAAAAATTGTATGCAGTACTGCCCACAGGAGTAGATATAATAATGCCATCCCCACTAAATTTTTCTAGATGATTACCATCTATAGATAGATCTAGATGTATGACCTTAGATCTAATACTCTTAACTACGATTTCATTTACACTAGTAAGATAATAGGGTTTCTTCTTAGTATGGATTTCTGCATCCAGTAAGGAAACTTCTTCAATGGAGTAATCTTCATTTATATAGCTATTGACAAAATCCTCCATATTTGCTGGTAGGATTTCCTGAAAAAAGCCTAAATGACCAGTATTGATACCGACGAAGGGGATACTTGGAAATTTATTTTTATGGACAGCTCTCAGAAAGGCTCCATCTCCACCTACACAGATATTTAATTCAGCAGTATTATCATATTTTTCAGAAACTATAAATCCCCTCTGTTCCAATTTTTCAATTAATTGCAGTGAGGTTTTCTTTGATTCAAAATTTTTATTAGAGATTAAATTTATTTTTCCAGTTTTTTTCAAGTAAAGCCCTCCTTAATTAAACCCTATGATATTATATAATATCTGTTATAATAAGTCTATTATATAATATATAGATATCCAGTTTCTATATTTAATGAGAAGATATGGAATCATGGTTTTATACAGGGATAACTGGAATAGTTCATTGAAATTTAGAATTTTAAATTTCCAAATTTGTCATGCTCCTATAGGGATAAGGGACTAGATAAATGTAGTTATCATATATAGTGTAAATTTTTAATGTGCTTTTAAATTTACTTTACTGATAGTTATAGCCATATTCTGAGAATGTGATTCTCTAATATTTTATTAAAATTTTGTTGTATATCTATAGAATGAAATCTGAGGAGGATAATATGGATTTATTTCAAGAAAGTGAGAGCATAATAATATTTAATTGTAAGGAGGATGATATAGATTTAGAAGAATTTTTATATAAGCAAAATCTATCAGGTAGGTTATTTAGACGTCTATATAGACAAAAGTTTATTTATATAAATGGTAAAGTTGCTAAGAAGAGATGTAAACTTAAAGTTGGAGATATAGTAAGTATATCTATGGAGGAAGAAGTCAATGATATAAGTCCTGAAAAAATGGAATTGAATATAATATATGAGGATATGGATTTACTGATATTAAATAAAGATCATGATATAGTAGTGCATCCTACTAAATCTCATCAGAGCAATACATTGTCTAATGGTATAGCTTATTATTTTAGAGAAAAAAATATAAAGAAAAAAATAAGATTTGTAAATAGATTAGATATGGATACCACAGGAATATTAGTTGTAGCTAAAAATCCCTTTGCTCATCAACAGATGGCAATACAATTTGAGAATAATACAGTGGAAAAAAGGTATTTAACTTTAGTCCACGGTATTGTAGAAAAAGACGAGGAAATTATAGATAAACCTATAGGAAGAGATGGAGAAGGGAATATCAAGAAAATTGTAACTCCAGATGGACAGAGAGCTTTGACTAAATATATAGTAAAAGAAAGATTAAAGGATTCCACATTGTTGGAAGTTCAAATATTCACAGGCAGATCACATCAAATAAGGGTGCATTTAGAGCATATAGGGCATCCTATTATAGGAGATATTCTATATAATGAGAAGAGCACATATATAGAGAGACAGGCACTTCACTCTTGTTTTTTAGGATTAGTACATCCGAGGACTAAAATGCCTATTGAATTTACTGCACCATTACCTGAGGACATGATCTACCTAATTGAACATATGAAGAAGTGATTATGCCTTGCTTTTTTCTTCTTTCTTCTCTTTCTTTTCTGGGGCATTTAATACTTTTATAATATTTAGGATCTGTTCCATATCCTTTGGATTAGTCTTGCCTTTTTGCCCCTTTCCCTTCGTAAATTGACTCATGAGTTTAATCATATTTTCTGGATCATTCATACTGTCTTTGTTGCTCATAAAGGTATTCAAAAGTTCAAACATCTTTTTATATTCATCCATATTAACAACTAAGTCCATGATCATGCCCATATTTTTTATCTTTGACTTAGGCATCTCCTCTTGTAGAGTTGTTATGATCTTGCTGATTCTTTCTTTTTTATCTTCTATGGGAACTATATTTGATTGAATCATATGATTGCTTTGATTAAAAGAGGATCTAAGTTCAAGAAGTTTAATCACATTTTCTGTAATTATGATGGAGTTAATAAAGGGCTGATTATATTCTGTAGATATTAAGGGGGCTACCTTTTTAAATGCTTGAATTTTTTCGCGGGTATATTCTAAATCTATCTCTATACCGCTGATATAGTTTTTCAAATTATGTACAATTTGATTTTCACTATTTGTTTTGTCCATCATGTATAAAAACAACAACAAGATCATCTGATTGTTCATAAAATCCCTCCTAAAAAAGCTGATGTTCTATTATATGCTTTAATCTCCCATTGTTTGCCTGTAAAAGTACTATAATCTAATATTATTTCATAGATTATATAGAAATAGGGAGGTGGAATATATAATATGAAGAAGAGAGACATTGTAAAGAAGTTAAAAGACTTCGATATAGAAAAAGAGCAGTTAGATGTCATAGAAGATATTTCTGAGCAGTATAGAGACAAATCAGAAGAAGATATCTTTGTAGAGATTATTCAATTAAATGCTAAGATGGAAGAAGATTTGAGCTTTGAAGAGTATGAAGGGATATTTGAAAAATTAGATAGCATTAGACATCTATTGTCAGATGAGCAAAATGAAAAATTGGATAGATTATTAGATGCACTAGATAAGAAATAATTAAAATTGGCGGGGATATCCCCGTCAATTTTAATTTGGTGATTTGTGGGAGCTGTTGAAAATCAAGGAAATAGACATGAACATATGGGGGTGATATAATAATTAATATATTATGTAAACCTGAAAGGGGTTATATTATTGAACAATAAAAGATTTTATTCGATTATATTGGTATTTGTACTTATACTAGCTATAATGACTAGTATATTAGGATACAAGAAGATAAAAGATAAGCCACAGGCAGTTTCCTATACATCATTTTTAAATTATTTGGAACATGGAATAGTTGAAAAAGTAGAACTAGGGGACTCCCCTAAGATCTCAATTGTACTTAATAATGGACAAAAAGTTATAACAGATAATCCAAGGACAGCAGATTTTAAAAAAGAGCTTTTGATGTATGATGTAGAAGTCATAGAAGAAGGTAAAGAGATAAGCCAAATTTTCATATTTACAGGGTTGATCTTGGGATTATTAGCTTTAGTAATATATTTTAAAAGAAATATATCAAAACAGGCAGAGATGGAAATGGCTAGTATATCTAAGGTGGAGAATATAGACTACGATGCTAATATTAAATTTAGTGATGTGGCTGGAAATGAAGAGGCTAAAGACGCATTAAAGGAAATGGTAGACTTTATAAAAAATCCAGAAGTATATAATAGTTTTGGAGCAAGGCTTCCTAGAGGAGTCTTATTATATGGTCCACCTGGAACAGGAAAGACTCTATTAGCCAAGGCATTAGCAGGAGAAGCAGGTGTTCCAATATTTCCAGTATCGGGTTCAGATTTTGTGCAGGTCTATACAGGCTTAGGGGCCAGTAGAATAAGGAATTTATTTAAGATGGCAAAGGAAGCTGGAAAGTCTGTCATATTTATTGATGAGATAGATTCTCTGGGAAAGAAGAGAAAAGGCAGCAATATCTCTGGAAGTGAAGAAGGAGATAGAACTTTGAATGCACTTTTAGCAGAGATGTCAGGATTTAAGGAAAATGAAGGTATTATAGTAGTCGCAGCTACTAATAGAATAGATGTATTAGATGAAGCACTGCTTAGACCTGGAAGATTTGATAGACAAATAGAGGTGCAATTACCCGATGTAAAGGCTAGGGAAAAGATACTGAGATTACATTGTAGAAATAAGCCCTTAGCTAAAGAGGTAGATTTAAAAAAATTAGCTGTAGAGACTGTATACTTTAGCGGAGCTAAGCTAGAAAATCTTTTAAATGAATCTGCAATGATGGCAGTGAGGACAAAAGATAAAGAGATTACCAATGAGCATATAAACAAGGCATACTATAAGATCCTAGTAGGAGAGGAAAAAAAGGATAGAAGTTGTTTAAGAAGTAAAGATAGAGAAATAACTGCATATCATGAAGCTGGACATGCTCTAATTGCAAAATTAGTATCTAAAGAAAATAGAGTAACTAAGGTAAGTATAATTCCCAGCACAAGAGGAATGGGCGGGTTTAGTTTAAATATTCCACCAGATAAGATGTACCAAACTAAAAAAGAGATATTATCTAATGTAATGGTGGCATTAGGTGGAAGAGCTGCGGAAGAATTTATCTATGGTAAAGATAATGTAACTACAGGAGCATCATCAGATTTGGAAAAAGCTACAGAGATAGTGCTAGCTCTAATAGGAGTATATGGAATGGATAGTTCCACGGGTTTATTAAATTACAATGTAGCCATGTCCAAGGAATTAAGTGGAGATATTAATCTGCTAAATAGAGGGAAAGATATATTAGAATCACTATATAAAGATACTATAGATATACTAAAGGAACATAGAGATATATTAGAGAATATAGCTAAAGCATTGTTGGAAAAGGAAGTTTTAGAAGAAGAAGAGATCGATGCATTAATAGAATTTTAAATAAAACCATATGTTTTCTTGAAAAGTATATAATAATAGTGTATAATATGATTACAAAGTAAATAACTTCTGCGATGTGCGTTAACTCAGATAATTCAACCGACATATAAGACACGGGAGTCTGCGTTTAGTATAGGATAACATGCCTTTTTTAAATGGACGTTAGAATATACTAACAGGAAACCCACCTAGATATAGGCGGGTGTGAATTAAATGAGAATACGGCATTGTGGGCAAATAAAATCCCCTAGGAAACTAGGGGAATTTTGTTTAAATTTTTATAGGAAATTTTTTTCTATCTTTAAATAGGTATATATATTTAAAACCTAAGTCCTTAATATGCTTTTCAGCCAATCGATAGTTATATCCTATATGTTCATGGCTATGTGCATCAGATCCAATGGTCAATATCTCTCCGCCTAGCTCTTTGTACATATTTAATATAGAAGGTTTTGGATTAAAATAATCTAATCCACGCCTTATACCAGCAGTATTTACCTCTAAGCCCTTTCCCTTATCTATAATAAATTTTAATATTTCAGAAATAATCTCATAATATGCTTTATAATTAGGGATATCTAAAGGAGAATCAATATATCTATCTATATAGTCCATATGTCCTAGTACATCGTAATTGTCAAAGACTCTAACTGATTCATACATTTCTCTATAATAGATTTCAAAGACTTCTTCTATGGGCATTTCATGGAGAATATTATCTATGGCTATACTTTTTCCAGCAATACCATGGATAGACATTATGACGAAATCAAAGGGGTTTTCATCTATAAATTTATCATATCTTTCCTTTAAATGGGGTTGCATTCCTATTTCCACTCCACCTAATATCTCTATTTGATCCATATATTTATATTTAACTTTTTTAATATTTTTAAAGTAATCATCTGCTCTAAAGAGAAAATCAATTTTTTTGGAAGTGGATTCTAGATCAACATGATCCGTAAAACATATGCTTTTAAGATTATTCTCTATTGCAGATAATACCATGCTTTCCATAGATGCCTTTGAATCCATAGAAAAATTGCTATGAAGATGAAAATCATACATTTATACATAACACCTCATTAATCGTTTTTAATCATTTTATACTATATATCTATTTATGTAAATGGTTATTATATATTATTATGAATTAAATAGACAATTTTAAAGACTATGAGATAATATAAGATATATTTTTTATATACCTTAATGATATAATATAATAGGATGTTTAAAATTTATACGTTATGTGATTGCATCTGCATAGTTCTTTTAGGAGAGAATAGTAGACTTATAAACTTAGGATTTTGATTGAAATAAACTGTTAGAGAAACTATAATTTTATATGTTTTATTAAATATATAGATAATATCTATAACTTTAATATAATCTAAAATTGATTTTTAAACAATCTGTGAATAAAAATATCTGATTTTGGAATTATACTATATATAGCTATATATAAGGTTTTTAATATATAAAATAAAACAAATTGATTGTCCTAATATTGTTTAGGGTATGAATTCAAAAGAATTAAATATAAAATAGTCAAAGGGGCGATTTAGATGATAGGTAAAATGCTTGAAGAGAGAAGAAAGAGAATTGAAAGAGAAAAGAAGATGGAAACAGCTAAGAACATAGCAACTGGAACTGTAATAGGTACAGCGATTGGAACGGTAGCAGGAGTCCTATTGGCACCAAAATCCGGAGAGGAAACTAGAGAAGATATTGCTAATAAGTCTAAGGAAGTTGCTGAAAATATTAAAATAACTGTTAATGATAAAGTAGAGGCAACTAAGGAATGGAAGGACAAAGTTGCAACAGATATCAAGAAGAACCTAGGGGACATAAAAGAAAATCTAGATGATATGAAGCAGAAAAAAGAAGAAGTAGATGAAGATTTAGGAGAAGGTATAGCAGCGATAGGTGAAATAATAGGAGAAACTGCCGAAGAAATAAAGGAAGATATTAAATAATGACTTGCTTTAATAAGGGGGTAAACCTATGAATGCAAACTTGACCGTTCAAGATCTATTTAAATTAATATTGTTTTTATTGGGAATAGGTGTTGGAACATACTTAATCTTAGTACTTAGTAAAATCAATAAAATACTTGGTCAAGCTAAGGATATGGTAGAAGTTAATTTCAAGGAAATAGATACTACAATAAAACAACTACCTGACATAAGCTATAATATTAAAGAGATAACTAAGGAAACCAATTCAGTTCTCACTGATGTGAGACCTGAATTAACCGAATTACTAAATAATGTAAATTCCGTATCTAAGAATGTATCTAATATTACAGAATCTATTGATGGCACAACAAATAAAGTAGGTAAAGCCGTTGATGATGTAACGAGTAGTATTGTAGATACTGCCTATAGTTTTCAATGTAATGCCAAGGGTGTTATGGACTATATTGAATTGATAAAAGAGTTAATAGAAACAATAAAAAAAGCTTTATATAAGAGATAGAACCCTAAATGTACAGGGTTCTTTTTATCGTTAAATTTATATTGATTAAGGTTAAAATATTGGTATACTATATGTAGAATAAATATAGATTTTTCCATTATCTGATGAAAGGTGATATTATGAAGAAAGTAAAAATGGTCATTAATCCATCTTCTGGTAGACAAACTGTAGAAAGTAGAATTGATTATCTATGTAAACTGCTTTTAGATGATGGATATATACTAGGTAAGTACTTTACAGAAAAAAAAGATGATGCAATGATTGAGACTATGAAAACATGTGAAGAAGATTGGGATATCATAGTAGTAAGTGGCGGAGATGGTACTGTAAATGAAGTGGCTAAAGGTATAGCTCAAAGCAAGAATAAGGTTCCTGTTGCCATATTATCATCAGGAACTGTAAATGATTTTGCCAACTATATGAATATACCAACTAGGATAAGTGACTTCTATAACATGATAAAAAGGGAACATGTTATAGATATAGATTTAGGCAAGATAGGAGATAATTATTTTGTAAATGTAGCTGCAGGAGGTCTTTTGACAACTGTAGGATATCAAGTGCAACCAGAGGCAAAGGCTATTTTAGGTAGATTGGCATATTATTTTGAAGGGGTAAAAGAGTTAGTGATTCAAGGACTAGACCCTATTAATATTAGCTTTGAAAGTGAAGAGTATACAAGTCAAGATGAGATACTTTTATTTTTAATTTCCAATAGTTCATCTATTGGTGGATTTAAAAAATTGGCACCAGATGCAGATGTATTAGATGGACTTCTAGATGTTCTGATAATAAAGGAATCAGATGTAGCTGAACTTGCCAATATATTTTTTAATGTACTGACTGGAGAACATATCAACCATCCAAATGTAGTGTATTTTAAAACTAGAGATATTACGATTAGTACAAATAGAAATGTGCCAATAGATATAGATGGAGAATATGGAGGAAAACTGCCCGCAAATTTTCAAGTTGTGCCTAAAGGAATGAAGTTACTTATATAATTCTTTGATTTACTGTAGTATAGGCGTTAATTCACTATGAAAACATGACGATATGATAATTAGATAGGAAAACTGTCTTTATTTTATAGTAAAATAATAAATTTAATAGACAGGTGAATAAGCTATGGGAAAAATGAGATGGGTAAAGTAATTGGCATATATTGGAAAAGGTTTTAAGAAATAGAAATGAAAATTTGAAGACAGATTGACTTAGATATTTTAATTCTTAAATATTAAAAAGGAGTTACAAGAACTTTATGAGAGTATAAAAAGTTAATATTGGTAGTTTGAGACGCTAAAAGGGGTAATCATTATGAAATTTATAGACAATCGATTTAGGATCCAAGAAAGTGTAGAGGGAACTCAATCCCATGAAGCATATATCGCATTAGACCTGCTAGACAATAAATCTATGAAATATTTAACATTATATACAGAGGAAGATCAAAGGGTCGTAGATTATTTTATTATGGAGTATTCAAATATAAGTAAGATTAGGCATAAGAATTTAGTTTCCTCTGAGTCTTTCCAAATGATAGAAACTGTAAATTTCAAGAAAAATGATATACCTCTATATTATACAGTAAATGAATATATAGATGCTCCTTTTCTAAGTATGGCTAATACAAGACTGAAATTTAAAGATAAAATGAAAATAATATTAGATTTAATGGATGTAATCAGTTATCTTCATTTTAAGGGGGTTACATATAGATATTTAAGCCCAGATAATATATTTATATTAAATAATAAGGATATAAAGTTGATGGATTTGGGAACTATAATGAGTAATGTTATTAATTTTAATTACAATAGCTTTACTGATAAATTTGTTGCACCTGAAGTAATAGAAGATAGAGAAAATACAAATAAAAAAGCAGATTATTATTCATTGGGAATGGTCATTAGATATCTACTATGTAGTGATTTTTGCACTCGAAATTGTATAGTTATTGATTCTAAATATCATTCCAATTTAAAAGAAGATGAAAAGGAGTTTTGGAAAGATATAATCTATAACTTAACTCAAAAAAAGTTTGAAAATAGAAACATATATTTAAGACAACATATGGACAATATAATAGAGAGATTTGAGTTGGATTATAAATATGATTTAATATCAGAAAGTCCAAAAGAGTTATTTTCATTAAAGGATAAGATAGAACTATTAAATGCAAAGGGCAATATATTAAGTGATAGGGAAAATAGCATAAGGAGATTACATTCTATAAAAAAAAGCATTAAAACTTTAGAAGAGCTATTGTGCAATCTAGGACAAGATTATCAACAGAATTTAGATCTAATATTGTCATATATACAAAATAGAACATTAGCAGATAGAGGATATATTTTATTATTAGACGAAGATAGTGGTGATTATAAGATAATATCTACTCTATCAGAGGATGACGACTTTTTACCTAATAGGGAATTATTGTGCCAAGCTTCTAAGAGTGAAATGGGAATATTGTTCAATCTGGAAATTGAAGATATATGTGATGATAGATATGAAAAATTTTTGCCAGATGGCTCATCAGCTATTATATGTGTTTCTATAATAGGTGAGCACAATAGACCAAGTATAGATAAATGTGGGAAGGATATATCAGAAAATAGAGATAAATGTTATATATATTTAGAAAGTAAGAGTTATTTTAATAATTTCAATTATGAAAGTCTAGTTTTATTGAAGACCTTGTGTAATATGATATACTTAAATATAGAAAACCATCTATTAAAGATCATATCTACCATGGATAAACTTACAGGAACTTTAACTAGAAAATATTTTGATATTCAATTAGATCTATCAATAGATAGATGTAATAAAGAGGGTGGACGATTTAGTCTATTGATGTTAGATGTAGACAATTTCAAAGATATAAACGACAACTATGGCCATCTTAAAGGAGATAGAGTATTGATGGAGGTAGGAAAAGTTATAAAGGATAGTGTAAGGGCGACAGATTTAGTAGGTAGATATGGAGGGGAAGAATTTATATTGATACTCTTTAATGTGGAGATGGATGATGCTATAATGGTAGGAGAGAATCTTAGAAAGAGGATAGAAGGTTTAGAGATAGCAGGAATCAATAAAAGAATTACAGTAAGTGGAGGACTATCTCATTATCCCTATCATGGAAGAACTAAGAATGAACTCATTGGAAAGGCAGATATGGCATTATATTATGCAAAAGAAGTATTAGGAAAAAATCATATAGTTACATGGACTTGTGATATGGGTGATAGTTTTGTTGACTATTGATATAACTAATTATTGAAGATATGTGTTGAGGATTAGTGTATAGATTCTTGTTAAAAAATCTTAAATTAAATATGGATTAAGGAAGGTGATTTTATGGCAGTTACAATCAAAGATGTGGCCAAATTAGCTGGAGTATCAATATCTACAGTGTCTAGAGTAATTAATGATTCTAAACCTGTAAGTCCAGAGGCTAGAAGAAAAGTTTTACATGCCATTAAAGAATTAGAATATGAGCCAAATGAAGTAGCTAGAAGTTTAGTTACTAAAAAATCTAATCTCATAGGGGTAATAGTAGATGATATTGGTAATCACTATGTAGCACAGATAGTGAGAGGAATAGAAGAGATAGGAAGGATGTATAACTACGATATAGTATTGAGTAGTAGCTATGGAAGTGCAGATACAGAGATGAAATTCCTTCAACTTTTGAGAACTAAGCAGGCAGAGGGAATTATATTGGTGTCAGAGATTATGAATGAGAAACTACTGGATTATATAAAGGACACTAAGGTAGAATTTATATATCTAAATAGATACTATAATGTACCAGAGTTGCCTACAGTTTCTTTAAACAATAGGGAAGCCTCTGCAATGATGATGGATTATCTAATGGATTTAGGTCATAAAAATATTATGTATGTGACCCAAAGAGATGATATAGACATAACTATTGAAAGATGTAAAATTGATGCATATAATGAAGCTATGGAAAAGATAGGTAAAAAACCTGTGATATTTCATATAGACAGTCATGAGATCTATGCTGGATATAATGCAGGAACTGAAATAAAAAAGGTCATTAAAGAAAATGATATAACTGCGGTTTTCTGTTGTCAAGATGAACTGGCTATAGGGTTAATGAACTATTTTTATGATAATAATATCAAGGTTCCAGAAGATATATCTGTAGCAGGATATGGAGATATCAATGTAGCTTCTATCTACAGACCTACACTGACAACTATTAAAGAGCCATATTATGATTTAGGGGCTGTTTCTGTTAGGAAGATACTTAAAACTCTAATAGGAGAGCCAATGGATGAGGATAAGATAATATTGCCTATGAGATTGATAAAGAGAGAAAGCTGTAGAAAAATTTAGTAAATGTAGAATTATAATTTTATTATAGTTCTTAATACTTAATTAAGGAGAATATAGGATACTGATGATAAGAGAGTTTATAAGGGCATTTGCTTTAATCTTTGCAGCAGAGATGGGAGATAAGACTCAGATAATAGCTATGACTTTTGCTACACAGTATACGATTAGAGAAGTTATATTGGGGGTAGCATTAGGAGTAATGTTAAATCATGGAATAGCTATTATTTTAGGAAGGTATTTATCTACCATAGTGCCTATGAATTTAATTCAAATAGTAGCAGGATTTATGTTCACCATATTTGGAATTATGGCTCTAAAAGATGAAGATATGGATACTTTAGAAGAGGGTAAAAAATTAAGCCCAGTTATGACAGTAGCATTGGCGTTTTTTATAGGCGAATTGGGAGATAAAACTCAGTTGACAGCTATGACTTTATCTACAGAGGGAAACCACCCTCTTTTTATTTTAGGAGGAACTACCTTGGGGATGATAGCAACTAGCAGTCTAGGTATATTTGTGGGAAGTAAGGTAGGAGATAAAATACCTGAAGTATCTATTAAAATAATTTCATCCTTGGTATTTTTATTATTTGGTGTTCTTAAGTTAATCTCTGTCTTGCCAAGTAAGTATTTAAGTCCATTGAATATAACTGTCTTTATACTTGTTGTTTCTTCCATTGAGATTGTATTAATAAGAAGATTAATGAGGACCAAGACTTTATCTCAATTAAAGATAGCAGCTTCACGTCTATATAAACAGACTGAAGTTTTGAAAGATTCTTTAGATAGTATCTGTTTAGGAGAAGATAGATGTGGAAAATGTTCAGGACAGGATTGTTTAATTGGATATATCAGATTTATATTGAAAGAGGCAAGAGATAAAGAAAATTATTATGATGATTTTACAATGAAGATGGATAGATTCTTGCAAAAAGATTATGATAGAAATTCAGTTGTTGAGTCTCTAGCCTTGGTAATAGCAGATTATGAAAAGTATGGATGGAAGTATGATGAAGACTTTATAGTCAATAAGATTAAGAAATCATTAGAGTTTATTTTATTTGGAAGAACATTTGATGATATTGTAGACCCTAAAGAATATGTAGTACAAATAAAGAAGATGGATTTGGATTTAGGGGAACAATTAGACAGACGACTCTCTTATTATTTGAGGAGTGTATGTTAGAAGATGGGCATAATAAATATAATGATCGCAGATGACCATACATTATTTAGAGAAGGAATTAAGGAAATAGTGAGAAACTCTAAAGACATAAAAGTAATAGCAGAGGCTAGTAATGGAGTTGATGCTATAGATACTAGTGCACTTTATAAACCAGATATAATCTTATTAGATATTGTAATGCCAAAGATGGATGGACTACAAGTTTTAAGAAAGATTAAGGACTTAGGTATTAAGAGCAAGGTCATTATCTTGTCTTCCTATTCAAGCAAGAATTATATAATAGATGCAATAAAAATAGGGGCCAATGGATATCTAACTAAAGATTGTAGTGGAGTTGACTTGATTAAGGCTATTAGAAATGTAAATGAAGGTGGGAACTATTTGCAGCCATCATTGGTGAAGATTTTGAAGCAAACTGTAGATATGGAAGATGAAATTAGTCAGGGAATATATAAGATAGATCTCCTATCTAAAAGAGAATATGAGATCTTATACTTAATGGCAAATGGATATAGTAATAAAGAGATAGGAAAGCAATTATTTATAAGTGAAAAGACGGTGAAAAATCATATTACAAGTATCTATAAGAAGATAGAGGTGGAGGATAGAGTGCAAGGAGTTATCTTTGCATATACCCATGGAATAGTAGGGACATAAGTATGTTAAATAAAATTTTAAAAAAGGTATTGACTCTTAGAAAATAAAATGCTAATATATATAAGCCGAGTGGGGAACACTAGGATGTAGATAACAAAAGAGTGAAAAATATTTCAAAAATGTTATTGACAAAATCAAAAAATCCATGTATAGTAATAAAGTGTTGGCGGAATTTTCCAAATGTAAATTGATGTAAAAGAAATTTACAAAAATTAGAAAAAAGTAGTTGACAAAGAGAAACAGATTTGCTATACTGATAAAGTCGCCTCAAGTGAGGGACACAGAACTTAGATAATTAAATAGTGTGAGATACTTTGAATTAGAAACACACAATCAATTTTTAAAAGATAAAGAGCTAGTTAAATCAAACTTTTAAATGAGAGTTTGATCCTGGCTCAGGACGAACGCTGGCGGCGTGCCTAACACATGCAAGTCGAGCGAAGTGCTTACAACA
>JBQHQH010000036.1:0-19527 GCA_052067355.1 Tissierellaceae bacterium HCP3S3_D8 | reverse complement strand
ATCTCTTCTGTTATAATTGTTTTCATAAGGAAAGATCCCTCCGATTTTTGTTTGTTCTGGTAAACAACATTATATCAGAGGTCTTTCCTTTTTTATTCTTTTCTTGTCACACATGTATTATCTCATATCAAAAATCAATTTAAGTGGATGAAGGAAATGGGTATTAAATTTTATCAGGCATTTAAATCTTAGGAGGAGTATTCTTCCTATTTTTATTATATATTTTTTAGCACCAATCAAATTCAATAGTTTAAAGAACTTATATATTAGAAATCAATAAATAAAATGTTATAATATATTGAAAGATAGTGAGGTGATAAAATGCAAGAAATTAATGAATTTGTGCTTTATACTGGTGATGATGGTAATGTGAATTTAAAAGTTTTTTTAGAAGGGGAGACTCTTTGGCTATCACAGAAAATGATGGGGGAACTTTTTGATGTTGAGTCACATACAATTAATTATCATATTAAGGAGATTTACAGGAGTGGGGAATTAGAAGAAATACCAACTACTCGAAAATTTCGAGTAGTTCAAAAAGAAGGGAATAGAGACGTTACAAGAGATATTGAGTTCTATAATCTTGATATGATAATAGCAGTTGGATACAGGGTAAATTCAAAAAGGGCAACCCAATTTAGGATTTGGTCAACGAAAGTTCTTAGAGAATATATAATAAAAGGTTTTGTATTAGATGATGAAAGGCTAAAACAAGGTCAAAAAATTTTTGAAAAAGACTATTTTAAAGAGCTTCTTGAAAGGGTTCGTTCAATTCGAGCTAGTGAGAGAAGGATATATCAGCAAATAACTGATATCTTTGCAGAATGCAGTATTGACTATGATCCAAAATCAGATATTACTAGGGAGTTTTATGCAACAGTACAAAATAAGTTCCACTATGCAATTACTGGACAAACTGCAGCTGAAATAATATATTCAAAGGCTAATAAAGATGAACTGTATATGGGATTACAAACTTGGAAGAATGGACCAGATGGAAGAATATTGGCATCTGATGTAAAAGTCGCTAAAAATTATTTGACAGAATCGGAAATAAAAAAGTTGGAAAGAACTGTATCAGGTTTTTTTGATTATATAGAGAATATTATAGAGAATAGAGAAGTATTTACTATGGAGGAATTTGCAAATAGTGTAGTTAGATTTTTAGAATTTAATGAGTATAAAATACTTGAAGGGAAGGGAAAAATATCAAAAATCCAAGCTGAAAAAAAGGCATTGGAAGAATATAGTGAATATAATAAGATCCAACCAATAGAATCAGATTTTGATTTGCAAATAAAGAAATTAATAGATTCATCTAAGGGGAATAATAAAGGATAGACTGAACTACTCGAAAATTTCGATGAGTTCAGTTTATAAAGAATTATTAATTATACTGTATTTAAATTAGCACTACATGGCACTAAAATAGTTCTAAAAACTCTAAAATTCAAAACAAATCCTAATAAACTAAATAAATCCAAAACCAAAAACCGTAAAAAATACCTATCCAAAAACAGAATAAATCCATAAAAGAAGAGTGGGATTAGTACCCAGTGAAACTAATGGTAGCGAAGTTGAACTGTAGGCACTACCCCTGTCAGAGTTGGCTAGAACTATAGCGACCCCAGGAGGCTATAGTTCAGCAACTTATAACTGGATTAATACAAAAAGGACCATTTCAAAAGAAATAGTCCGTAAATGAAAACAGGTCAAAGAGTATTTGCTCTTTGACCTGTTTTTTTAGTATGATTAGTCTCAGATGAAAAACTACACTAGAGTTAATCATAAAGTAAATTTACATATAAAAAGCAAGACTTTATCGGACAGAGGATAATATGAGAGAGAATGAGTTATTTGTAATGATATGTAAGATGATATATAATCAATATAAATAGAAGTCCAAATAAAAAAAGTTAGTAATAGGAGGATTTTAATGGTTAAGAGATTTGAAGACAAGGTAGTATTAATTACGGGCGGATCAGGAGATATTGGGAAAACTACAGCTGAATTATTTTTAAAAGAAGGTGCAAAAGTTGCTATTGTAGGGACTAATGAGGAAAAATTAGCAAAAGTAAAAGAAAGTTTAGGAGATGTCCTAACGATTAAAGCAGATGTAATCAAAGAAGAAGAAGTTAAAAACTATGTGGAGAAAACAGTTGAAGAATATGGAAAAATTGACGTATTCTTTAATAACGCCGGAACTGAAGGGAAAATTGCACCTATAATAGAACAAGATATGAATGATGTTAGAAAAGTTATGGATATTAACATAATTGGTGTGTTTATGGGACTAAAATACGTAATACCTGTAATGCAAAAACAAGGATCTGGTAGTATTATAAATACATCATCAGATGCAGGTTTAGCGGGATCATCGGGGCTAGCTCCATATGTAGCATCAAAACATGCAGTTGTTGGACTTACAAAAACTGCAGCCTTAGAAGTAGCAAAGGATAATATTAGAGTAAATTCTATTAATCCTACTAATATAGAAGGAAGAATGATGAAATCTATAGAAGCAGGTCTAAATCCTGAAGATCCAGAAGGAATAAAACAAGAATGGATCAATGCAATACCAATGGGAAGGTATGCAACATTAGAGGAAGTTGCAAAACTTGTATTATTTTTAGCATCAGATGATGCATCGTTTATAACAGGAGCTCAATATGTGATTGACGGAGGAATATTAGCTTAAAATAAAAAAGATAAAATCTACCTCACTCATAGCCTCTAGATAAGCGTGCATCATAAAATTATTATGTGAGTTTAATTGCTGATGTCCCAGCAGATAGATTATATAAAAAATTTGGATTTGATTATTTAGCATCAAGATCTATAGGAATGGCAAGAAAATATTGATATTATTTTACAAAAAGAACTTATTTATTATAGGTTCTTTTTTAATGTAAATTGGAGGTGTAAGATGTAAAAATCATTAATAGATTTAGCTGTAACTAATGGGATATTAGCAGTATGTATATCAGTTAGTAATACAATTCGCAAGAAAAAAGAGTTGAAGAGAAAGGAAAAATCAATTAGATCATATTTTTAAAAAATGAAACACTGGAAAATCTAAATTGATTAAAAAGAGAAAATGACAGTTTGAAATTAATAATCATGCTAAAGAATTTAAAGAACTTAAAATATCAAGATATATAAAAACCTGAAAAGCCTCTTTTGCTCTGCCTTTCATGATGAATTCATGATATAATATATCTAGAAATAAAAAAGTAAAAATTCATAAAATGAATACTAGTATGAATTTTAATTGCAATATGTTATGAAAACTGTTAAAAGATAAAAAGTAATTATTCTTTTTATCTTTTGACATGTGTTTTGAAAAGTATCTAGAGTTTAAAGTGATGGACTTATTTCTATGGCTAAAATAAATGAAGGTTGAATGGTGGCACCAATGAGAAAGACAATAATAATAGTATGTATTTTATTGAATCTTATATTACCTAAGCAAGTATTTGCCGGTTCTGAAATTTATAGGGTTTCTGGGGACAGGCAATTTCCACCTTATGAATATGTTGATTCTGATGGAATTTATAAAGGTTTTAATGTGGATATGCTTAGGGCAATAAGTATTGTAACTGGAATTGAGTTTGAATTTTTGCCTATGAAATGGGAAGATGCTTATAATTCCATTGATAGAGGACAAGCTGATATAATCCAGGGAATGAAGGAATCTCAAAAAAGGAAGAGTAAGTTTTTATTTTCAGATTCTATTCTAATGAATTCGCAGTCAATATTTGTACTAGATAACAATATGAATATAAAAAATAAGAAGGATTTAGATAGTAAAGTAATTGCTCTACTTAAAGAAGATATTATATATCAAGAAATAAGTGGAATTGACAATGTGAAGATAATCCAATATGACTCATTAGAAGAAGCTCTACAGGACCTATTAGATGATAGGGTTGATGCTCTTATCGGAAACACATTGACTGTCAATTATCTATGTAAGGAAAAGAATTCAATCGAACTTATCAAGATAGTAGATGATGCTCTTAACGAACAAAGGTATTCCATAGCTGTAGATAAAAGTAATAGAGAACTTTTAGAAAAACTCAATGAAGGAATTTATGAGATTCAGAAAAATGGAATGTATGATTCATTATATAGAAAGTGGTTTGGAACACCCATAAAGAATACAAAGGTACAGTATGGAATTCTATGGAAGATTACTATTGGAATTTGTGGAGCCTTAATAGCTTTAAATATTATAATACAGAGTATCAATAATAGATTGAAGAAAATAATAGAAGTAAAAACAGAGGAGCAGAAAGCCCTTATAAATGAGCTTAGACATTATGACAAATTGCAGTTTATGGATAAGATTATATCATCAATTGCACATGAGATAC
Source organism: Tissierellaceae bacterium HCP3S3_D8 (assembly GCA_052067355.1). Taxonomy (GTDB): domain Bacteria; phylum Bacillota; class Clostridia; order Tissierellales; family Tissierellaceae; genus CABMKH01. Next base: position 15,151 of record JBQHQH010000036.1, on the reverse strand, counting down.
GAAATCCCATGACTTCAATAAAGATATATACTAGCCAGTTAAAAAATAAAATAGATAATAAGAAATTTTTGATAGCCGCATCAGAAGATATTCCTGCAGAAATAGATAGGATAGATGGACTTATTAAGGAATTTATGGAATACACATCTCCAAGAAAACCTGTTATAGAAAATCTTAATTTATATGAAGAATTGATGAGTTCAATAAAACTTGTTAAATTTCACATAAAAAATATAAAACTAAATATTGATATTGATAAAAACTATTATATAAAATTTGACATCTCTCAATTTAAGCAGATAATATTGAATATTCTACTCAATAGCAAGGATGCTGTAAGAGAAGTTGAATTTCCTATTATTGAAATATCAGCAACTGAAACGGATGGAGAAATTATCTTGTGTTTTAAAGATAATGGCTATGGTATGGACAAAGATGATATACAGCATATCTTTGAGCCATTTTACACTACTAAGAAATTTGGCAATGGAGTTGGAATGTTTGTCGTCAAGCAGATTGTAGATGAAAATGGTGGCAGTATCACTGCTGAAAGTAATGGGAAACAAAGAGGAATGAGCATCAGCTTAAAAGTAAAAAAGGGTGAACTAAATGAAGAGCAAACTGTTAATAATTGATGACGAAACTAAGATATTAAGGGCTCTTAAGTTTCTTTTAGAGGATAATTTTGAAATATATACAAGTGAAAATTCATCTGAAGCTTTAGATATATTTAGAAGAGAAGGAATATATTTAGTTCTTCTTGATTTAAGATTAAAAGAAGGTAATGGTTTTGATCTATTGAAGAAATTGCTTGAACTTGAACCTAATGCCATTATCATTATAATGACTGCTTATTCTACTATAGAAAACTCCATAAAAGCTATCAAATTAGGTGCATATTATTTTATAACAAAGCCAATTGATAACGATCAACTTATATTATTATTAAATACGGCTGATGAAAAGTTGAAAATGATTCAGAAGATTAAAAGTTTAAAGGGGCATGTAAAAAAAGATATAATTGGTGAAGCACCACATATAAAGAAAGTTATCGAAATCATAAATAGAGTGAAAGATACCAATGCTACAATTTTAATTACAGGAGAAAGTGGTACTGGGAAAGAACTTATAGCTCAAAAGATTCATACATCTAGTAATCGTGCTGATAAGCCTTTTGTAGCCATAAATTGTGCTGCTATGCCGGGAAGTCTTTTAGAAAGTGAACTCTTCGGCTATAAGAAAGGTGCATTTACAGGAGCCTATAATGATGAAATTGGCATCATAAGAAGAGCTGATAAAGGAACACTTCTACTTGATGAAATAGGGGAAATGGATCTAAGATTACAATCAAAGCTCTTGAGGTTTCTACAAGATAAGGAAGTTAGACATGTTGGTGATGCAACAACTCATAAGGTTGACGTCAGGATTATTTGTATTACTAATAAAAATTTAAAGAAGGAAGTAGAAGCTGGAAATTTTAGAGAAGATCTTTATTATAGAATTAATGTGATTAATATAGTAGCCCCTCCTCTAAGGGAACGTATAGAGGATTTAAAATATCTAATACCTTATTTTATTGACAAATATAATATTTCCTTTAATAAAAATGTTAAGGGAATTACTGACGAAGCTTATGAAATACTTAGCAACTATAACTTTAAAGGAAATATAAGGGAATTGGAAAATATTATTCAAAGAGCAGTACTATTAAATACTTCAGACTATATTGAAGCTGATTCATTATATATAAGTCCACAAAAGATAATAGATAATTCTAATGACTCTACTACAAACTATATTAAGATTTATGAAGGTGAAAATATGAAAGAAATAGAAAAAAAGGTCATAGAATTTGCTCTTAAGAAAAATGATCACAATAGAAAATGGACCGCGGATAGTCTTGGGATTGGAGTAAGAACATTAAGATATAAGATTAAAGAATATAATCTATGAAAGAAATGACCCTGCAATATTTGCAACCCTGCAAAAATTGCAGGGCTTTTTTATACATAAATATTATGATTATATTTGTTATTAGTCTTAGAACCTAGTGATATACACATTGCTTGTTTTTATAAAAATTGGCATGAATTGTGCAATATACTATATCATATGGTTTGCAGAATATTTTGCGAAAGGAGGAATTTATGAACTAAGATTGGATTTTGTAGAAGCAGTTCCTCTAATGTTAGTGGATATCTATCGAGATTATACTTGAAAGGAGATGAACAAGAAAGAAGTTTCAATACCAACATTGTACTAGTTATAACTAAAAAATTAGGAGGTGTATTATGAGTTTTGAGTTTATTGATGGGATTACTACAATTGATGTAAATGCAGCTGTTACTCTAGCTTTTGCTGCAATATTATTACACTTAGGGTATTTTGTGAAAGATAAAGTAAAAATACTGGATAAATATTGTATCCCGGCACCAGTTATTGGTGGATTTATCTTTATGTTTATTACTTGGTTTGGTTATTCAACTAATGCTTTTAATTTTAACTTTGAAAACATTTTCCAAGATACATTTATGCTTGCCTTCTTTACAACAGTAGGACTTGGCGCAAGTTTTGCACTACTCGCAAAAGGTGGAATATTACTAAGCGTATATTGGGTTATAGCTGGTGTAATTTCAATATTTCAAAATACATTGGGAATAGTGATTTCCAAGGCAATAGGACTAGAAGCACCATATGCATTACTTGCCAGTTCTATTTCAATGATTGGGGGACACGGTGCGGCGGCTTCTTATGGTGGGGATTTTGTTAAAATGGGATATGAAGCTGGGGAATTAGTAGGTGCTGCAGCTGCTACATTTGGTCTTATATCTGCAGTACTTGTAGGAGGACCATTGGGCAGAAGATTAATAGAAAAACATAATCTAAAACCAGATGAAGATGAGGATTTTGATACATCAGTTACAGAGATCAATGTAGGTACAGGTGAAAAACTAACATCATTAGACATTATGAAAAATGTATCTGCAATTATCATATGTATGGCTATAGGGACTATTATATCTGGATGGATCAGTAGTAGAATTGACATGGGATTTCCTAATTATGTAGGAGCCATGTTTGTAGCTGTGATACTTAGAAATGTAAATGAAAAACTCAACTTCTATAAATTTGACTTCGCATTAGTTGATGAAATTGGCAATGTCATGCTAAACCTTTATCTATCACTAGCTCTTATGACTTTGAAACTATGGCAATTAGCTGGATTAATAGGTGGAGTTTTATTGGTAGTTTTAGCTCAAGTAGTGATGATGATAATATTAGCTTACTTTGTAGTCTTTAGAATATTGGGAAGTAACTACGACGCAGCTGTTATGTGTGCTGGCTTATGTGGTCACGGACTAGGAGCTACTCCTTCTGCAATAGTCAATATGACATCTGTTAATGAAAAGTATGGAATGAGTAGAAAAGCTATGATGATAGTTCCAATAGTTGGGGCATTTTTAGTAGATCTTATTTATCAACCACAGACAATATGGTTTATTAAAACCTTTGTTGAAAATTTAAAATAAAAATACGATTTAGGAGGAAATTATGAGAAAGTTAATGGAATGTGTACCAAATTTTAGTGAAGGTAGAGATAAGGAAGTAGTAGAAAAAATTATAGATGAAGCTAGAAAAATTGAGGGTATAACAATTTTAGACTATTCATCTGATAAAGATCACAATAGAACAGTTCTTACAATGATAGGATCTCCAGAACAAGTTAAAGAAGCTGCTATAAATTCTGCAAAAAAAGCTGCTGAACTTATAGATATGTCAAAACATGAAGGTGCTCACCCTAGAATGGGAGCAACAGATGTTATTCCATTTACACCTGTAGCTAATGTGACAATAGATGATTGTATTGAGGTTGCAAAAGAAGTAGGCACTGAAATAGGAAGTTGGGGAATTCCAGTATATCTATATGAAGATGCAGCAACAAAACCTGAGAGACAAAATCTTGCAAAAGTAAGAAAAGGCCAATATGAAGGCTTCTTTGAAAAGATTAAAGAAGAAGAGTGGAAACCAGACTTTGGACCTCAGGAGATGAATGCAAAGAGTGGGTGTACAGCAGTAGGTGCAAGAGTTCCACTAGTAGCATTTAACATAAATTTAGATACTCCAGATGTAGAAATTGCAGATAAAATTGCAAAGAAAATAAGGTACATAGGTGGAGGCTTAAGATATGTAAAAGCTATAGGATTGAAACTAGAAGAAAGAAATCAAACTCAAGTTTCAATGAACCTTGTAAATTACGAAAAGACAGCAGCTTATCAAGCTTTCGAAATGGTAAAAATGGAAGCGAAGAGATATGGAGTAAGCGTAGTAGGTAGTGAAGTTATAGGAACTGTTCCTATGAAATCTCTACTTGATGTTGCAGAGTATTATCTACAAGTAGAAAACTTTAATATCAATCAAATACTAGAAAAGAGATTATTAGACGAACAATAAAAAAACCTATGGAATTGAAAGGCTCGATTTTATACGAGCCTTTGGTTACATATAGAGAGTTGTAGATTTTAAATTAAATATTGGAGGTACAATATGGACTACAAAGATGTATTGGATTTAATTCTAGACACAGATGATGTTACAGTTGGAGGTGGGAGTGCATCGGCTCTATCAGGAGCATTAGCATGTGGGCTTATAGGAATGGTTTGCAAGCTATCTACTAAGAAAGACTTTGGAATAGCACCAGAAAGACAATTAGAGTATGCAAAAGAATTAGAAGAACTAAGGGATAAATTGCTTGCAGGCGTAGTAGATGATGCAAATGCCTATGGAGTGATTAGAGATGCATATAAATTGCCTAAAGAAACAGAAGAAGAAAAAGAAGTGAGAAAACAAGCCATTGCAAATGCAGGAGTAGTAGGAGCAACAGCACCTATGGAAAATGCAAAAATTTGTAGGAGAATATATGATATAGGTGTTGAATTAGAAGGAAAGACAAATCCTAACTGTCATTCAGATTTAGTGATAGGATATGAACTTGCAAAGATAGGAACAAATGGATGCTTAATGAATATAGAAGCAAATCTTCCATTAGTAAAAGATGAGTCTAAGGTGGAGGAGTTTAATAATACAATGAAAGAGTTAAAAATTGAATAAAGTGGGTAAAAAATAATATGAAGGCTGATATTCAAATAGGAGGATTATTTTAAAACTTTAAATTAAATTTAGAAGGCAAGGTGCCATATGAAAGAAAAAGTTATTAAGAAAGAAGACTTCACAACTACAAAATGGGCTGGTGGAGAAACAACTCAATTAGCAATATATCCAGAAGATGCAATTTTTTCTGAGAAAGACTTTCTGTGGAGAATCTCATCAGCTACATTTACATCTACTGAATCAAAGTTCTCAGACTTTAGTGGTTATCAAAGATATATTCTCCCCTTAGAAGGAAAACTAAGTGTATATCACGACGGATTATATAATAGAAAATTAGATAGATATGAAGTAGAGTATTTTGATGGCTCTTGGAACACATATTCAGAAAACACTATGGACTGTAGAGACTACAATTTTATTGTAAAGAATGGAAATCTTGCAAGGATGCAGATTTTAAAAGAGGGAGATGAATATCTTCTTAAGGGTTCAGAGATTGTAACTATATTTTCTATGAATGATTTTGTGTTAAATCTAAAGGAGCGAGAAGAGAAAAGAGATATGGATGGGTTTTCACTCCTTGTCCTAGAAATAGATGATGAAGAAAAAATCAGCATCACAAGAGCTAATTCACCAGTGATAATCACTGAGTTTGTAATCAAAAATAAATAAACTACTGTGAGAGTAGCAAATAGAAACCTTATAATGGCTAGAAATAGCTATTATAAGGTTTTTTATATAGTTATTAAATATTAACAACAAGATGAATGATTTTAACCCCTTTAGATTTGATGGAGTTAATAAAGTTTATCATTTTAAACTTATATTAGGGTAAGTATATAATCAATCTAAGATGGAATGATAAAGGAAGAGATCTAGAAGATTTACAGGATAGGCAATACTTGGATTTTGTAATATTTTAAAAAGGAGTTATAATTATGGATATTCATGATGCTTTATGTATAAATTAACCCGTTGTACTATATGAAATTGATGCTTAGTAGGGAATATATAGTAGACCATAAAGTTAGACTTATTTTAGGAAATTAGAACTAACATATATGGATTATTTATCGAAATATTAATTCTCTGATAGAACATTTATATAGCTTTGGCATATGTTATCCTTCTGTCATTCGTAGTGTTTATCAATGATAGGTTAACATAATTGTCAGAGCTTTTTTATTAGTAAATTTTAACTAGCATAACAGGTTAATTTATAAAACGCATTTCTATAGAATTATAAAAAATTTCAAAAATACACTGATGATTATCTCATGATAAAAACCCATGTCCGAAAATAGCCAGATATTTTAAAAAAGCATGATATAATTAAGTTCAGAACAATAGGAGGTGAAAGTTATGCTGGAAAATAAAAGTGCCTTGTATGCAGCGTTTATGGCAAAAGATACGCGCTTTGATGGACGTTTCTTCGTAGGTATATCGTCTACAGGAATATATTGTCGTCCAGTATGTAGAGCAAAACGGGCTAAAGCTGAAAATTGTACTTTTTATCTTACAGCAGCAGAAGCTGAACAAGCTGGATATCGTCCATGCCTTTTGTGTAGACCAGAACTTGCACCTGGCTCTTCAATAACAGATGCTACTGATAATTTGATTTACCGAGCAGCAAGAATGTTGGAAGAAAACTGTGGGAGCGGCCAAAGTTTAAAAGAGCTGTCAGGACGACTTGGTTGTACAGATAGACATTTACGGCGTATTTTTGTTGCAGAATATAATGTATCGCCAGTGCAATATCTGCAAACATGTAGATTACTTCTTGCCAAGAATTTGCTTACGGATACTGATTTGTCTGTACTTGAAGTTGCAATGGCTGCTGGTTTTGGAAGTCTGCGCCGATTCAATGATCTTTTCAAAAAGCATTATAATCTAGTACCTACAGCTTTACGGAAACAGAATTTGGATGAAAAAAAGCATAATTGTGAACTTACTTTGGAGTTGTGCTATCGTCCACCTTATCCTTGGGAAGAAATGCTGAATTTTCTTGCTGGACGTGCTATTTCTGGGGTTGATTTAGTAAAAGACAACACATATATGCGAACTGTGCATTTAGTAACTGCAGATGGAAAGCATGTGTATGGTTGGATGCGAGTAGGTCACAGACCCCAAAAGAATGCTTTAGCTGTAACAGTGAGTGAAACTTTGTTGCCTGTATTACCGCAAGTATTAGCACGTGTAAGACATCTGTTTGACTTGTATTGTGATCCAGATGCGGTGTATGAAACTCTCCAAGTAATGAACGATATACGCCCAGGTCTTTGTGTTTTGGGTACTCGCTTGCCAGGTTGCTTTGACACTTTTGAAATGGCTGCACGTGCAGTGCTTGGACAGCAAATCACCGTCAAAGCGGCAAGCACATTGGCTGAAAGAATTGTTGATACTTATGGTACTCCGATTCAAACAGATATACAAGGCTTAACTCATGTTTTTCCTTCACCTGAAGATATACTTGCTTTAAAGGGACCTATTGAAAATCACTTTGGTCCATTAGGTGTCATAGCAACACGTTCTAGAATCATTTATGAACTGGCGAGGGTAATTGTTCAAAGGGAAATTGATTTTGCTCTCCCGGCGCATCCAGAAGAAGAAATGAAGAAGATGATGACAATTAAAGGTATTGGTAGTTGGACAGCACAGTATATCGCAATGAGGGCTATGGAATGGCCAGATGCTTTTCTTGAAACGGATGTTGGTGTAAAAAAGGCACTCCAGCCTTTTACATCAAAAGAACTTCTGGAAATGGCAGAAGCATGGCGACCATGGCGTAGTTATGCTACAATTAATCTTTGGAATACATTATAAAATGAAATGTTTTAGGAGGATTAAAATGTATTATAAGACAACTTATACTTCACCTGTGGGTTTAATTACTCTTGCATGTGACGGAGACAATATTGTTGGTTTATGGAATGAAGGACAGAAATATCATGGTGCTAGTATATCTTCAGAAATGATTTCAAAGGATGATATATCAGTGTTAGAAATGGCAAAAAAATGGCTGGATAGATATTTTGCAGGTAAGAAGCCTGATATTTCTGAATTACCTTTGGCTCCTATAGGCGGAGAATTTCGACAAATCGTATGGTCCATTTTATGTCAAATACCGTATGGAGAGGTAATTACCTATGGAGATATTGCAAAAAAGGTGGCAGCTAAAATGAACAAGGCAACTATGTCAAGTCAAGCAGTAGGTGGTGCTGTTGGACATAATCCTATATCTATTATTATTCCTTGTCATAGAGTTGTAGGGACAAATGGTAGTTTGACAGGTTATGCTGGAGGTATTAGAGTAAAAGTGAAATTACTTGAACTGGAATGTGTTGATATGTCCGGATTGTTTGTACCTACAAAAGGTACAGCTCTTTAAGGATAAAAATATGGTTATCAGTAAAAGACGGAGGATTATCTCCTACTGCATATAGGAAGGAGTATCAAGGTAGGCCATCAAATAAGTTTAATCTAAATAAGAGTTACAACATACCATTAAAGTTAAAAAATAAAGCTAAGATGTTAAAGGAGGAGCAGTAAATGGAAAAACCTAGAATTCCGAGTATTAAAATATCTGAAATTGATATGGAAAAATGTTATTTTAACCCTGGTTGTGCACTTAGTGTTTATAAGCCAGAATCTGAGCAAAAAATATTAGAAATGTTAAATAAATATTTTGGATTTGGAAAGGTACAATTACATAATATTTGCTGTCATCATGATCCACAACTTCCTAAAGGATCAACAATTATCAATAACTGTGCAGGTTGTGATAGGAGATATAGATCATTATATGATGGAATACAAACTATATCATTGTGGGAAGTTTTGGATAGCATTGACAATTTACCAGTACCAGATTACTCTGGATTAAATGTTTCTGTACATGATTCTTGTTCCTATAGACCAAAGCCTCAAGTACATGCTGCAGTAAGAAGTATTTTACGAAAGATGAATATAGAAATAACTGAGGCTAAATATAGTGGAACAAAGTCTATCTGTTGTGGTGATAATTTTTATCCAAAACTTCCAATTGAGAGAGTTACAGAATTACAGAAAAATCGTGCTTCTCAGATGCCTTGTCAGGACGTTGTAGTTTACTGTGTTTCCTGTATTAAATCTATGGCAATTGGTGGAAAAACTCCACATCATATGGTGGATCTCATTTTAAATGAAGAAACTGAACCACAGGAAACCAGAATTGATGTATATCATGATGAAGTAAATAGATATATAGCAGAACATTAATTAGTTTGTGGACAAGGATGATTTAGTGGAAATTAGCAGATGTGTATTAGAGAAACGACCTTATAAACAAGGTTGTTTTTTGTTTGAAAAAACACAGGGAATTATGTTACTAAAACTTATATCTGGAATATAGAAAAAGATCATAAGAATAGTAGGGGGTATTAAGTATGTTAATAGTTCCTAGTGTTTTAATGCTACAAGACAGCAATAGAATAATGTGGTACTATGTATTAAAAAGAAGGAGGCATTTTATGAGAAGGATAATCATATCATTTTTTATACTATTATTAGCATCTTCTTTAGTATCTTGCAAAGAAAGTAGTCCAGCAGATAATTTAATAATAGACATTGGAGAGTCTACTAAATTTACTGAGGAAGAAATAACTGAGGCAATAGATCTTGTCAAAGATAGTTTTGATTTTCCAGCATGTACTTTAACCAAAGTCTGGTATGATAAAGAAAAATCCGATTCTCTTGTTACGATGTATTTGGAAAATGGGAAAGGTTTGGGAAGTGGAATTAAGCCTGAGAATGTTATTGTATTATTATCTAATTTTGATGTTGATGGTTCAGGAGATAATCCTGTATTGAATCCAAACTCAACTTATGAAGATTATCAGTGGATACTAATAAGAGATAGTGAAGTAAGTAATTGGGTAATTGATGATTGGGGTTATTAGAAAGGTATATAGAAATACCATTGTAAGTTATTATGGAGATGAGGTTATCTTATAGGGATCAAAAGATATAAAATAATTAGATATTGAATTTATAAATATGGAAATATTATTAAGTAAAATAGGCTATGATAAAATGATCTTTAGTGTATTTAAAAATGTAGATTCTTCTAAAGATGAAAGATATATTGTATACCTTGATGAATCTTTAGTAAATTTTTGTACAGTTAAAGGTAAAGCTATAGCACCTTTTAATATGGCATATATACCATATTTAGAAAAAAGATATATAGTTGACTCTAATGATATGACTTTTGTTAAAGGTTTTTTGGTGACTATGATTATTACAATGACGATAAAAATATCCAAAATGGAGTAGTTTTTGAGGGAAATGAATTATATACCAGATCAGGAATGATACATTCTTTAAATGTTTATATTGGAATTACAGATAGGAGGATAGAAGATTATCCTATAGAAATATGTTCAATTGATAATATAGCAGAAGGGAAGTATATTTTTATGATAAGATTGTTAACATGTTACATAGAGTGATTATATAGGATATAGTTTTTGTATGGAGTATATTGGTTAAAATCAATAAAGGGTTATTTCATTGCATAAACTTTCACTTGTTGCAGAACTCAATGAGAGAATTGTAGGGCATATAATGCTTACAAAATTACTTATAGAAAATGGGGACAAGAAATATAATTCATTAGCATTAGCACCTGTTTCAGTTTTGCCAGAGTATCAAAATAATGGTATTGGTAGTAAATTAATCAGAGAAAGTTTGAAGATTGCTAGGGAAATTGGTTTTAAATCAGTAATTGTTCTTGGACATGATAAATATTATCCAAGATTTGGATTTAAACCTGCAAGCTTATGGGGAATTAAAGCGCCATTTAAGGTACCAGTAGAAGCATTTATGGTATTAGAACTTGAGGTGAGAGTCCTTGACGATGTTGCAGGAACTGTGGTTTATGGTAAAGAATTTTTAGAGTAGATTAACTTATATTGTGAATATCTATCTAAGAAAAGAGATGTATTCTTTATAATATTAATCAAAAACCAGAGGTGTTTAAAATTAAAAATAATGAAAGAATCCACATTCAATTAAATTAATTGAGGAAATTGTATAATTCCAAAGTATTGATTTAATTAAGTTTTTTGAATGCAAGAAAGAGATTTCCCCTATTAATGTCAAATATATTAAGTGAAAAACAAAATCATTCATCCAAATATGCCTTTAGTAAATCTTTGGATAAATTAACTAGATGAGATAATAGAATTTAAATAAAGATAAAGCCATAGTAGGATTTAATCCCACTATGGCTTTATAATATAGTATTATAATTTCACTTTGAGAGCTAGCATATAAAAGGAATTGTAGAAATTATGGATGTTTCAGTTAGCACAGTAAAGGCTAGATTATCTTGTAGGCGAAAATTATTAGAAAAGATGATTGGAGGGATTTGATACAATGGTTCAATAGATTACTTCCTACTAGCTTAAAGAAACTAAAACTTAAATATGAAAAAGTTATTTATTCCATAGATTTTGAGGAATTATCTTATGAAAAAATAGGAAAGATAATGGTAGAGACCTTAGGTCGGACGAAGGGATTAATCCATAGGGCGCGAAAGGCTTTGAAAGTAAAACTTGAGAAAGGAGTTGGAAAAGGTGAAAAGTATATTGAGGAAACTAAGAAGATTTATGAAAGCCAGTTTAAGGAGATAGAAAAGGATTTATTTGAAGATAAGCCTGGAAATAAATATGATTTAAATAATATTAAAGAAAATATAGACAGGAGATAGTTCAATGAAAAAAACATTTATTTTATTTTTAGCAGTTGTTATGGCAGTATCATTTTTAGGTGGCTGTGCCCCTAAAGAAGTAGAAACAAATGTTGTAGATTTAAATGAGATACATGATGCAGTTAAGGAAGCCTATGGAGAAGATTATTTTCCAAACAGAGAATTAACCCCAGAAGAAATAGAAAACCTTACAGGTATAAAAGAAGATGATATGGAGGATTTCATAGCTGAATCACCAATGATAAGTGTTCAGGCAGATACCTTTATTGCAATTAAGGCAAAGGAAGGAAAAGGAGATATTATTGAAAAAAGCTTGGAAAAGTACAGAACATCTCTTGTAGAGGATTCTTTACAATACCCTATGAATATTGCAAAGGTAAATGGATCTAAAATAGTAAGACATGGGGATTATGTTTTCTTTTTAATGCTAGGGAAAATTGATGAAAGAACTGAGGCTACTGATGAAGAAAGACTTGAATTTGCTAAGGCGGAAGTAAAAAGAGGCGAAGATGTTATTAATGAATTTTTTAATAAATAAAGATATCTAGCCTGGTTTACACCAGGCTAGATTAATTTAAGGGAGGATATTATGGTCTTTAGTAGCATACTATTTTTATTCTACTTTTTACCCTTTGTTTTAACACTGTATTTCCTTTCACCAAAGAAATATAGAAATCTTATATTGTTTATATCTAGTCTTTTATTCTATAGCTGGGGGGAGCCAAAATATATATGGATCATGTTATTTTCTACAGTCCTTGATTATACTTGTGGCAGACTGGTAGATATGAATAAGAGGATGAAAAGACATAGCCAGGCTAAATTATGGTTGAGAGTATCATTGTTTGCTAATTTAGGATTATTAGGATTCTTCAAATACTCAGATTTCTTAATATCTAATATAAATAATTTATTTAATATAAGCATTCCTCTTTTGAATCTTGCTTTACCAATAGGAATATCTTTCTATACCTTCCAGACCATGTCCTATACAATAGATGTCTATAGAGGAGATACCAATGTTCAAAACAATATTATATCTTTTGGTACCTATGTAACTTTGTTTCCTCAGCTTATAGCAGGTCCTATAGTCAGATATCAGACAGTTGCAGAAGAAATTGACAATAGGGTAGAGTCATTTGACTTATTTGATCAAGGTGTTGAGAGATTTATCCTTGGCTTAGGAAAGAAGGTATTATTAGCCAACAATATAGGGCTTTTATGGGATAATATTTCTCATATGAATATAGAGGACATTCCTGTATTAACTGCATGGTTAGGAATATTCGCATTTGCATTCCAGATATACTTTGATTTTTCAGGGTATTCAGATATGGCAATTGGTTTAGGAAGGATATTTGGCTTTAATTTCTTAGAAAACTTTAACTATCCATATATGTCTAAAAGCATTACAGAATTTTGGAGAAGGTGGCATATATCCTTGGGAACATGGTTTAAGGAATATTTATATATACCATTAGGTGGCAATAGAAAAGGAAGGTTAAATAACATTAGAAATATATTAATAGTCTGGTTATTAACAGGTATATGGCATGGGGCAAGCTGGAACTTTGCCCTATGGGGATTGTATTTTGGAGTAATACTTATATTAGAGAAGATGTTTCTTCTTAATGTACTAAAAAAATTCCCCACATTTTTAAAAAGACTTTATACCTTATTCTTAATATTGATATCCTGGGTTATATTTGCCTTTGACAGTATAAAAGATGGCTTAAACTATATTAAGGCCCTGTTTGTAAATGAGAATTCTGTTTTTTTAAATAGTACATCATTGTATTTACTATATACAAATATATTATTATTCGTAATACTGATAATGGGTTCAACTGATATACCTAAAAAGTTATGGAGATATATAAATCATAAGTATGAAGAGAATCTCTTGTCTAGTATACTAGAAAACATATTTTTATTTTCAGTATTTGTATTATCCGTAGCATATTTAGTAGACCAAAGTTATAATCCATTTTTATATTTTAGGTTTTAGGAGGATGTATGAAAAAGAAACTAAGAACATTAATATTTATGAGTTTATTGTTATCAATGTCAATAGTAAATATATTAGGACCAAAGAGGACATTTTCTACCAAGGAGAACAGATATTTACAGGAGCTTCCTGAACTTAATATGGATAATTTAATAAGTGGTGAATTTAGTAAAGACTTTGAGAAGTATACAACAGATCAGTTTATCCATAGGGATAAATGGATAAGCTTAAAAACCATAGGGGATTTAGCTATGCTAAAAAAAGATAATAACAGGGTGTACTTTGGAAAAGAAGATTATTTATTTGATGTGGACAAAGAATTGGATGAATTACAATTTAAGAAAAATGTGGAGAATATCAATATATTTTTAAATAATATAAATGAATACAATAGGGATATAGAAATTAATGCCCTTTTAGTTCCGAGTAAATCTCAGGTGTTAAAGGATAAGCTGCCATTATATGCACCGGTAATTGATGAGGAAGCTTTGTTAGAAAAGATAAAGGTTTCCCTCAAGGAGAATATAAATATATTGGATTTGTTTCAAATATATAGGGAAAAATCTAATGAATATATCTATTATAAAACAGATCATCACTGGACTACCAAAGGGGCTTTTTATGCCTATGAATATTATTTAAATTCAAAGGGAGAGATCCCGTTAAAGGAAGAGGATTTTATAATTACAAAGGTAAGTGATGAATTTTTAGGAACAAGCTATAGAAAGGCTAATTTCTATTTGGGAAATCCTGATGAGATTTATTCCTATAAACCAAAGAATGAAGTAAAATATAATATTACAATTAATAATGAGAAAAAAGAAAACAGCCTTTATGATGAAAGTTATTTAAATAAAACTGACAAATACTCCTATTTTCTAGGAGGTGATAAGTCCTTAATCCAAATTGAAACATCAATTAAAAATGATAAAACAATTTTGGTAATTAAAGATTCATTTGCCAATAGCTTTGTGCCATTTTTATTAAATAACTATGAAAAAATAATAGTTATAGATCCCAGATACTATAGGGCTGGTATTATAGACTATATTAAGGGACGAAGTATTGATGAAGTACTTCTTTTATTTAATATACAAAATTTTGTTAAGGAAAAATCCTTTAATCTATTTACAAATAAGGCAGTTACGTTTTTTAATGGTTTCCAATAATATGGCACCTTAGTGTAAAATAATTGTAGGAAAAAATATAAAAAGAATAGTCCCATATGTTATGATGGAAGTGTCAAAGCAACACACCAAAACATAGAGGAGGCTATTCTTATGAAT
>JBQHQH010000035.1:0-21029 GCA_052067355.1 Tissierellaceae bacterium HCP3S3_D8 | reverse complement strand
ATAGACGAAGCTTTATCATATGGAAAGCGAAATTTAAAGCAATCCAAAGAAACTTAAAGCAATTCTATGAAGATATTGTACTATTTTTTCATATTTAGTTTACAGAGCCTTTATAATATATACTACTATCTACAATATTCTACACATTATGGAGTTTACCTTCTTTTTCAGTAAATTATATATTCAGCTCTTATATTCATAATAAATATCCAAAAAATATTTTCCACTTAAAAAAACATGGTTTTTCTGCTATAATATTAATATTATAATAAGGTGGTGGACAACTTGAGAAAAATTCTTACTTTGGTTTTAGCTTTTACCCTATTATTGAATACATATGCAGTTGCTGCTGATGATAATCTCAATATTAATGGTGAAAGTGCTATATTGGTTGACTATGATTCTGGAACTGTTCTATATGAAAAGAACTCCAATGAAAAATTATACCCTGCTAGTACTACTAAGATAATGACTGCAATACTGGCAATAGAAAATGGAAATATGAAGGATATAGTTAAAATTGATCCTGAAATAATAGATTTGACAAGTGGAAGCCATATAGCCTTGGATTATGATGAAGAGATGTCCTTTGAAGATCTATTAAATGCCATGCTCATTGCATCAGCTAATGATGCAGCCTTAGCTATTGGGAAGCATGTATCTGGTTCAGTCAATGGATTTGTAAAGATGATGAATAATAAGGCTAAGGAGCTAGGTGCCCTAAATACAAACTTTGTAAATCCAAATGGGCTTCATGACGAAAATCATGTAACTACAGCATATGATCTATCCCTTATTGCTAGATATGCCATGGAAAATGATGTCTTTAGAAGTATTGTAAATAAAAATAGCTATACCATACAGACTACAAATAAAAAGAATGAGCCTAGATATCTATACTCTACTAATAAGTTTTTATATGGTAATGAAAAAATCAATTTAAATGGTCAGGTTATTCCTATAAAATATAATGGAGTTTCTGGAATAAAAACTGGATATACAGACCATGCTAAGAATTGTTTGGTTACCTTTGCTGAAAGAAATGGTCAAAGACTATTGACTGTAGTACTTAAATCTGATGGAAAAGAAGTCTATGCCGATACTCATAAACTTTTAAATTATGGATTTGATAATTTTAAAAATACAGTAGTAGGTCATACAAATGAATTTATAGAAAATGTATCCGTAGAAAATGGAGATGTCCCATATATATCCACTGTACTAAAAAAGGATATATCATATCCATTAAATATAGAAAGTAAAGATAAGATAACTAAAAAGATAAATATACAGGAAAAGATTGAGACTCCTATTTCAAAAGGGGATGTACTTGGAAGTGTGGAATACTATTTAGGTGAAAAACTAATAGGAAAGGGAGACGTAGTCTCGACTCTAGATGTGAAATTAGTTCCACCTCTAAAACTCTATCAACGTATACTGAACAAATGGTATATTATCGTGTTTATATTATTGATCATACTTAGATCACTTCATCTCATAAATAAATCTAAGAAAAGAAAGAAAAGAAGAAAAGAAAGGGTAATAGGATATACTCCAAATATAAGATAACCTGGTCAAGCGACCAGGTTATCTTATATCAATGCCTATACTATTGCAATTGCTTCAATTTCTATTTCTCCATCTAGTGGAAGTTTTGATACTTCTACTAGACTTCTAGCAGGTTTATGTTCGCTAAAGAATTCACCATAAACTTCATTTATCAATGAGAATTTTTGGATATCTTTAACAAATACTGTAACCTTTACTACATCATTTAAAGATGCACCTGCTTCTTCTAGTATTGCCTTTACATTGTTTAGGCTTAATCTAGTTAAATCTTGGATATCTCCTCTAAGTACTTCTCCTGTACTAGGGTCTATATGCAATTGGCCTGAAGTATAAATAACATTTCCAGCTTTTACACCCTGTGAGTAAGGACCCACAGCTGCAGGAGCTTTTTTAGTTGCTACAAGTTCTAATGCCATGTTTTCACCTCCTTTTAATGGAAAAGCTTTTTAACTTATGTTTTTAATCTATGTCTTTAGTCCATAATCTCTCTAAATCATAATAATCTCTTTCATCCTTATGGAATATGTGAACAATTATATCTCCAAAATCAAGCAAAATCCATCTACCGCTTTGATATCCATCTTTAGAGATTCTCTCAAATCCAGACTCCATCATCTTATCCTCAATTTCATTAGCTATACCTTGAGATTGAGTAGATGAATTACCACTTACTATAACAAAATAATCAGCTATGGATGTTAAATTTCTAATATCTAAGGTCTTAATATCAATCCCATTTTTATCTTCACATGCTTTAGTTATAATGGCCAGTTTTTGCTCCACTTCTTTCATTCCTTCACCTCTCCTCTTAATTCGACACCATCAAACTATTTCTCGCTCTTATAGTTCTATCGCTAATCAATTTATGTCTATCAATAAGAAATTTTATAGTATTATCCATTGCAAGAATTATACTTCTATTGATATCTATATATGCAAGTTCTCGAACTTCTTCTACACCAGAAAAGGACCTTCCTGGTTCTATATAATCAGATATAAAGATTATCTTCTCCAGAAGGCTCATGTTTTCTCTGCCAGTAGTATGATAACAGATAGAAGACAATATTTCCCTATCTTCTATACCATATTTACATTCTGCTATTCTCGCCCCCAACGGAGCATGAATCAATTCCGTATTATCCATCATTATATCATCTAAGATTATATCAAACTCATTGGCATTTTTCAATAAATTGTTTTTATCTCTAAACTTACCACAATCATGTAGTAGAGCAGCCATATACGCCTTATCTATATCTCCATCGTATATATTACATAACTCCTTAGCCACCTCTGCAACTCTCATAGAGTGTTCAAATCTCTTAATCCCAATATCCTTTATCAATTCTTCCCTAATTTTCTCATCCAAATCATACACCTACCTATAAAGATTATTATCTATAATATATCTTTCTACAGATTCTGGAACTAAATATTTTATAGATAGATCAGATTTTATCCTCTTTCTAATATCGGTAGATGAAATCTCTATTATTGGAGTATCCACCCTCATTATCTTGCCATTAAACTTACTATTTAGCTCCTCTATACTAGATAATACCTCATGATCATAAGCACCATATCTATCAGCAACTACAAAATCCGTCATTACAATAAGTTTTTGAAAATCCTTCCACATATGCAAACTCAACAGAGAATCTGCCCCTATTATCATAAACAAGTTATCAAAAGGATATATCTCCTTCAATTGAGTTACAGTATCGATAGTGTAACTAGTACTATTTCTGTCAATTTCTATGGTAGATATAGAGAAATATGGATTAGAATCTATGGCTAACTCCAACATCTCTTTTCTAGTATAACCATCAAGGACATATTCTAGCTCCTTATGTGGAGGTATACCTGTGGGAATAAATATTATTTTATCTAGGTTTAATTCTTCTCTAATATATTCACTTAATATCAGATGACCATTGTGAATTGGACTAAAGGTCCCCCCCATTATTCCTATATTCATATAAACACCTCTAGTTTTAATACAACCTCCAATAAAGAAAGCTTATATTTAGATACATTTATTCTTATTTAGGAAGTTGAATTTTCTTGTTTTCTTTAGATTCTCTATATAATATAAATTTACTACCTATGCTTTGAACAAACTCTGCACCTGTATTTTCTGCCAACTCACTGGCTACTTCTTTAGGTTCTAAAGAACAGTTTTGCAATATCTTAATCTTAATCAACTCTCTAGCTTCTAAGGCATCATCTACCTGCTTTATAAAGTTTT
Organism: Tissierellaceae bacterium HCP3S3_D8; assembly: GCA_052067355.1. Taxonomy (GTDB): domain Bacteria; phylum Bacillota; class Clostridia; order Tissierellales; family Tissierellaceae; genus CABMKH01. The sequence continues at coordinate 17,212 of JBQHQH010000035.1, read as the reverse complement.
CACTCAAACCCCCTTTTCCTAACTGAAATATGGGATCTATATTATTTCCTAATGCTTTTAAATAGCTCCTTTGCTTACCTGTTATCAAGCTCATACACTCCCTTATATTCTAATATCATCATCAGTGGAAAAATTCAAATTCATATCCACAGATTGATACAGTTTCTCCTTCTTGAATTCCCAAGTTTTCCAATTCTTCAATGATTCCCTTTCTTTTAATAGATTCTTGGAAGTATCTTAAAGAATCCATATTATCAAAGTAAGTAGATTCCAATAGCCTCTCTACATAACTTCCTTCCACTATATATTCGTCATTTTCTTTCCTTACAATCACAGTTTCTTCTTCTATAAAGTCGGACTCATCGTATTCCTCGTCAAAGGTTTCATAATCTATTTCAGTATTGGAAAGCAACTCCCAAATTGCAAATTTTAGTTTTTCCATACCTTTCCCAGTTGCAGCAGATATAGGGAAAACTTCAATTCCCTTATCCTCAAATTCTTTTCTTACTCTCTCTATCTGCTCCTCTGCTCCAGGTATATCCATCTTATTTGCAGCTATTATTTGGGGTCTATTCTCTAGTTTAGAATTATATTGGACTAATTCATCATTGATAGTATAAAAGTCCTCTATAGGGTCTCTACCTTCCATTCCAGATACATCTAATACATGGACCAATACCCTAGTTCTCTCTATATGCCTTAAAAAATCATGTCCAAGTCCTATTCCCTCTGAAGCTCCTTCAATAAGTCCTGGTATATCTGCCAATACAAAACTCTTTTCTTCACCTACTCTAACTACTCCCAAATTAGGTTTCAAAGTTGTAAAATGGTAGTTAGCTATTTTAGGCCTAGCTGCAGAAAATATAGATAATATAGTAGATTTACCTACATTTGGAAAACCTACAAGTCCTACATCTGCCAATAGTTTTAACTCTAAGACTATATCTCGTTCTTGCCCTTTTGTTCCTGTCTCTGCAAATCCAGGTGCTTGCCTAGTTGCAGTTGCAAATTTGGCATTACCTCTTCCGCCTTTACCACCTTTAGCAATTATATATGTTTGATCTTTTTCTCTTAAATCTACTATGACTTTTCCCGTCTCTTTATCCTTTACCAATGTTCCTACTGGAACTTTGATTATAGTATCTATACCAGATTTTCCAAATTGCTTCTTTGTTCTGCCATCTTCTCCATTTTCTCCATTATAAACTCTTTTATATCTAAAGTCCATTAGAGTCCTTATACCTTCATCTGCTTTTAGAACTATAGAGCCACCATTGCCACCATCTCCACCATATGGTCCTCCAGAGGGCTCATATTTCTCTCTTCTCCAGGCTACTATACCATTACCGCCTTTACCACCTTTAACATGTATCTCTGCCTTATCTACGAACATCTTTTCACCATCCTTATGACTTGGTTTCATTAATATTTACCCAACTATAATTAATAGTATCTCATGGATTCATATCTTTATTAAAAAAATAAAGCTTACCCTTAGGTAAGCTTTTGATCTTATGCTAATTCCTCAGCAGGATAAACACTAACCTTCTTCTTATCCTTGCCCATTCTTTCAAATCTAACAACACCATCAATAGTTGCAAATAGAGTATCATCACTACCCTTGCCAACATTTGTGCCAGGGTGAATCTTAGTTCCTCTTTGTCTAACAAGGATATTCCCTGCTAATACAAATTGTCCATCTCCTCTTTTTACACCTAATCTCTTAGCTTCACTATCTCTACCGTTTCTGGAGCTACCTACTCCCTTTTTAGAAGCGAATAACTGTAAATTTAATCTAATCATCTATTACACCTCCCTATATTTGAGAGTTACATATTTCGGATAACTTTCTATAATGGACTTAATCGCTAATTCAAAGACTTTCAGTACTATTTGAGTTTTATCCAATACTACCTCATCTAAGTCACTAGGTAAATTCATCTCCAAATATCCTATCTCATCATCTATACTATAATCTATTTTATTTTCATCTACGCCACAGACCTCTACCATTGAATTCAACGCAGTCTGTGCTAATACTGATACTGCAGCACATACAATATCTTCACCATACTGGGCAAAATTTGAATGTCCCTTCACAGTATATCCTCTTATAAAACCAAATCTATCTATAGATATATTTACAACAATCATTACTAACCTACAATCTTTTCAATCTTTACTCTTGTATATGGTTGACGATGACCTTGTTTTTTTCTATAATTTTTCTTTGCTTTATATTTAAAAACAACTATCTTCTTGGATTTTCCTTGTTCCAATACACTGCCTTCTACCTTTGCACCTTCTACAAAAGGCTTACCAACAGTTATATCTCCTTCTTTTGATACAAGAAGAACTTTATCAAAATTAACTCCTTGTCCTTCTTCAACATCGATTTTTTCTACGAAAAGTATATCGCCTTCTTGAACTCTATATTGCTTTCCGCCTGTTTCTATAACAGCATACATAAGTACTGCACCTCCTCTAACCCAGTCTCGCCAATGTAAGGTGACTATGCTTTAAAACCCACACTGAGCGGCTCTACACCCAAATAGTTTACCAAATAAATTAGACTTTGTCAATATTTTATTTTTATATGATGAAATTAATCCGAAAAATATTTTTATTGTTTTAGTACCTAAGCTTTGATTAAAAAATAGATGAATAAAATATAATCACTGTAAACAATAATACCATAGAACCAAAAGAAAATATACAAGCTATCCTATTATTTAAATATTCCTCATGCTTTACTATCTTCTCTATTAATTCTATCAAATTACATATAAAGAAAACACCAACAAGGGATGTAGATAGAATTAGATAGATCATATGATCACCTCACATCTATTATTACAGTAAATCAATCATATAAAAAGCTAGTTATGATGATTTCATCTAACTAGCTCTATATTATACTTAAAAAATAATCCTACACTTGAACTTCTTTAAGAAAATGAACCTATCTCACTAGTCAATTTACCTTTCATGGCTAACTATACTTATATCGTAACTAAGCTCCCTATTTGAAGTATTTACAATAGTCACCCTATACTTTCTATTATCCTTTGCATCAGTAGTCTCTAGTCTTATATCTCCCTTATGACTTTTACTATATATTATATTTCCGTCTTCTTCGATTATAAGTTTGAAGTCTATATCTCCTTTTGAATACGTATTTTTTATATTGGTCACAAATCTCTTATGTGAAGGTCCTGTCCATGAAGTCATATTAAATGTATAATTCTTGCTACCCCCAAATGCTTCTACAGTAGTACTATCACTGATATCAGCCTTCATTGGTCTTATATTATTTTTATCTTCTCCGTATGATTCATCATATTCCTCATCTGTAATTTCTCTAGTTCGATTATCTACATTGATTATTCTCTCTTCTTCATGCATATCACTAGATGTAGTTATTGGTATCGTATTTTCTTCTGCCGATACAAAAGATGTACTTACAATACATAGCATTAAAATTCCTAAAAAAATCCCTGATCTTTTTACCTTCCAGTTTTTCAACACTATCATCCTTTCTAAACTAGGGTGTAATCCCAATCCCACTACCTTTTTATTTTCCTTTTCTTTTATTAGATTAAGCATTGTCATACAATAATCTCTTTTATTTTCTTCACTGTTCCCCACTTTATCAATTACTAATTTATCACACAGAACTTCTATATCTTCATCTAAATAGATAGCCATTGCCCACACCAAAGGATTATACCAATGGATACATATCAATATATTTTTTAAATGATTTAACATTATATCAAACCTTCTGATATGTACCATTTCATGAATCAATATATATTCAAGCATATCCCTCTCTTGAATCAATTCACTTTGAATGATTATCTTAGGTTTTATAATCCCATAGGTTATTGGATACTTTAAATTATCATTTACGAGGACCTGCACCTTTCTATTTAACCTATTTCCCCTAAGAAACTCATCAATATATTTATCATCTTTGACTACAGATGAATTTGAAATAGCTCTTGTTGCCCTTATTATTCTAAAGATTATGTATACTCCAATAAGCAAGACAACTATCACCCTATTTATCTTAGGAAAAAAGCGATCTATATTATCTATTAGATAAACTTTCTTGAATTGATTTATATCTATCATGAAATCTATTAGAGAATTTATAACTTGAAAAAGTATCCCTTTCCTATCTATCTTCTGTAAAGAAATCCTAATACTATATGGGAACATCAACCTCAAGATTATAAGTCCCCATAATATTATAGATGCATACTTAAAGCTCTTATTATTTAATATCTTTCTAACTATAAGAACTAAACTTATATAAAGACAAGATATAATACTTATCTCTAAATAGCTTAGCTTTGTCATCTTTTACTATTTTCTCCATTGTGACCTGAATTAAAGCTATTTATAATCTCCTGCATACCATCTATATCTTCTTTTGTAATTTCTTTACTTCTAATAAATCCTCTGAAGAAGTTCAATACAGAACCTTCACAAGTCCTGTCTATAATCTCTTTTACACCTTCATTTACAATATCTTCTCTTTTCACCAAAGCTCTTATGGTGTAATTAGGATATCTCCTACTTATTACTCCTTTCTCCAACAGCCTACTAAAATAGACATAGTTAGCTCTTTTGCTCCATCCATATTTATCTATGAGCATATCTGATACTTTCTTGGCTATTATCTCACCTTTTTCATCTAGATATTTTTCATCCCATATAATTTCCATAATCTTAAACTCGTTTTCTGACAATCTCATATGAATCATCCTCTCCATGCTATTTTGCATTGGCTATTATCTAGTCTTAAAATTTATAGTTCATCTATAAATAGCCAACTCCTATATTTAATAAAATACTAAAATCTAGGATTTCTCCATTTCACTTCACTCCAGTCGAAATGATGGTCATTCCGCCTGTAGTGAAGGAATCTCCTAGTTAAATATTCAAATTAAATATCCATCTAACTTAAATCTTATATATGAATCAAATTTCTGTCAATAATAAAACAATGTTTTTTAGAAAACTAGGGATCTAATATCCAAACTCCCATCGGATATTGACAAATCAATATTACATTTTAAGACTAATTTAGGATTTCTAAAATAGTTGATTTTATTTCCATTAACTCATATAGGTTTCTCAATAGAAATCTAGGATATATTTTTTTAACCTCATCTTGACTATAGATTTTTCCATCTTTTAATTTTATCTTAATCATACCATTATCCTCTAATAATATAGAATCTATCTCCTTATAAATAGCCTCACCTATCAATATATCAAATGCAGTGGAATCCTTTGAATTAAAGTCTTTTGTAATAACTTCTGATTTAGAATCTTCACCTAATTCATATGCTAAATTTATAGCTGCTATCTTACTAGGGTTATTTTCGAGCATAGAGCCATATCGATTCATTACTCTTTCAAGTCTATTTAAATCCTCTAATTTATTAAAATCAAAGGTATCAGGATCAAAATTCAATGAATCTCTACATATATTCTTGATTTTAGTCCACTTGTCTATTTTCTCTAGATTCCATCCTGGAAATACATCTTCAAATAGTGGTAGATCCTCAAATTTATCTGGATTTTCTTGATTTCTAGTTTTCATCGCTGGTTTTCCTGTGTCTTCGTTTAATATAGTCCAAGTTTTTGTATGGATAATATTTGCCCTTGCATCTAATATGAGTAGCTTCATTTCTGGTGTAGCAGTGTCAAAATTCAAGTTAGCAATCTCACTCTTAGATTTTCCCAAATTGTCTTTTTTTACTTTAATAAATTTTAATATGTCTATGTTCTCTAACTTATCCATGCTTTCTGCATTGGAGATACTTCCTAAATTTACGATTAGTATAAATGCTGCTAATATTACTAGAACTCCTTTAAACACACCATCTTTTTTTATCATTTTATCACTCCATTTTATATTTTTTATATTTATATAGGCACTACAGCTATAAACTGTAGTGCCTATAGACTATTACTAATATTTATATGATTCTAATAATCATATCTATATACTCAATAGTCACTTATACTAAATTACCGTAAATATTATATCTATTCTATTTATAATTAATTATTGTCTTATGAACTTTTTAGATTTTCTTCATAAATTATTTTATAAACATATTAGTTGATAATTAATCTAATTCACCTTTAGAAGTAGCAGTTCTGACTCTAATACTCCCTTTCAAAGCTGAACCATCTCTTGAAGTAATATTGACAATTCTTATTCCATTAGCAGCATTCTCATTTGTAATTTCAATATCATCATGAGGATCTATCCAGCGAATCCCTTGATTGTTTCCATGAGAATCAGTGATATTTACTTTGTAATCGACATTACTATTATTATATATATATATTCTATACCATGGATATGTGGGACCAGTATAGAAAACTATATCTTCAGAACCATCTTCTCCATCTAAACGTTTATTGACTGGAACAGTACTTCCAAAGGGTACTATAGTAGAATCATCATCCAAGCCAACACTTTTTATGGATTTAATATTATCAGAAAATCCATTGATATCTAATTCCGCAAAGGCAATTGATGAAACCAATAATAATGTGAATACTAACAGCAGGGCTAAATTTTTTCTCTTCATAATGTACATCTCCCTTTCAATATTTTTATTATTTAAAAAGTATATAAGCTTAACTTATCTTAAATAAGCTCTCAAAATTTTATGTTTTAATTATTGAAAATATCTTTTTCATCATTACTGTTTCCTCCTTTTTCCCTTTACCCTTAGTATCATCTTCCAGATATGTTCATATTTCTACGCGTATAAAATATAACATATTATATAAATGCACATTATTTTATTTAATAAATATAATGTGTATTTATCTTATATATATAGATTTATATAACGCTGCCTTCCCTATCTAACTCTACCTTATATCATAATCAATTTCTTGTCAAGTTTAAAACATGAATTTTCTGATAAATATATGCAATAAAAACTTTTAAGGATGTTGTTCAACTATTATGCCAATAATGTGGAACTGATTTATAAATAGCATTAGTCATAGGTTCACCTTTGTTTTTATTAGAAAGTGTACAATAATAGGTATAGTTACCTCCACCACCTTCTACTTCATAACGTCCATTTTTATAATCTGCATATACTCTTTCAGTAGAAGTATCATATTCAAAATCATATACAATCGTAGCTACACCATAGCTTTCATCTGTAAAAGTTAGATTCTTATAAAGCAGCTAAACCTAAAAAATATTGTTGATGATGGTACTAATCTTAACTGGAGAAGGAAAAGAGATACTAATGGCAATAACATACGATGGTTCGGTTCATACCATACTTCCTATAGTTATAGAAGGTAGAAAATGAGCGGATAATATCCGTTCATTTTCTGCATAACAAAATTTTAGAGTTGACGATTATTGCCAAAATTGCCTTGCTTTAGTGGTAACACTAAAGGTATACCCCTTATTTCGATAATCTCTTACTTTTAGCGTATAAGTTCCACTTGGATTTCTTATGCCAAATGTATAGCCACCTATTCCAGGTTCTACTTCCGCAATATTGTCAGTAGTTAATGTGGCTATAACCAGATCAGTTCCATCATTCCGCACCCATACATTAAGACGATTGCCGTCACTTGAGTTACATGTAAAGTCTCTTTCTAAGGCTGTTGATTGAGTAACAGACTGCTCAGGCCAGACTCTTTCTTCGGCTAAGGTGGATACTGGTATAATGCCATCTTCAGTTAGGATTTCTCCTGGTGCAATAATTGCTGTAATTACAGTTCTATTACCTTCATAACTTACATGAAAGTCTTGAATAGGTGTTTCCAAACCATCCTCCGCCAAAACACCGACAGCACCGAATGAAAGAACCATTACCATTGTTAGGAATAAAGAAACCATTTTTTTAGACTTTAACATTTGAATGCACTCCTTTTCATTTTTAATTTTTTCGTTACGTGGAATTGGGGTAAGTCGCTAATTTGTCCAATGCAATCACCTCCATAATATTTTACTCCAATATTTACTTGTTCACCATTAAAGACGATATTAATTGAGGAAATTTCACATTTCTAAACCATTGAATTAATAAAGTTTTGTTAAGGCAAAAAATGATTTCATTCCATCAATGTCGAATATATTAAGTAACAACAAAATCATCCGAAAAAAAGGAGTGAAGTCCCTAATATGTATATTCGACAGACAATTCTATTTTACTTTAAAGAAATTGTTAAATTTCCTTATTTAATAAGATAGTATGTACTTATCTTCTATACACAAGTTTATATAACACCACTTTCCCTATCTAGTTTCACCTTATATTATAATTCATTTATTGTCAAACCTAAAACATGAATCTTCTGACAAATATATCAATAAAGACTTCTAAGGATATTATTCAATTATTATGCCAATAATGCGGAACTGATTTATAAATAGCATTGGTTACGGGTTCACCTTTATTTTTATTAGAAAGTTTATAATAATAGGTATAGTTACCTCCGCCACCTTCTACTTCATAACGTCCATTTTTATAATCTGCATATACTCTTTCAGTAGAAGTATCATATTCAAAATCATATACAATCAATGAAAATGGTTGATCTGCCCAAGCTACAAAGTGGCCACTAGGAAATGCATATTTAGTGTAAGTAAAATTGATAGTTCCACTCCAATCTCCAGTATAATTTTCCCATTTAATAGTTGTGGGTTTGCTAGTTGCTCTAGGAGTGATAACTTCCATTCTAGTATCTTTATTTTCTTCTTTAGGATCTATGGTTCCTGTATAGATATTTATAAAACGCCCTGTTTCTTTATCTCTTAGTATATACTTTATTCTCTCTTCATCATTAATTTTTCTATCTTCTTCAGAATATATCGTTCCTGTGTAAATGTTTATAAAGCGTCCCGTTTCTTTGTTCTTTATTATATATTTTGCTTTTTCATCATCATCTTCCTTTATTTCTTTTTCATAAACTTCTATAGTTTGTCCAGCTTCATTTATTCTTGTATGTTTTAATTCTTCTTGTCTGACTTCCGGACATTCTATATCATCTGAAACCTCTACATTTTCATTATCTGATATATAGACTGCATTACTGGTAGCGGTAGTTCCAATCACCAAAACTGACAGTAACAATAGAAATATTTTCTTGTTTTTCATTAGTACAACCCCCTTAGTCTTTTTTAATTAATAACTTGCCCCACTGCTTATCAGGTTTCTCATTTCAACACTAGAACTAGATTAATAGAAAAAATAATAAGATAATTATTATAACTAAATACTTTCTTTTCATATAATCTGTCCCTTCTTTTCAGTTATTTATACTCTTTATATAGCCAATAGGATGATACTATAGCATAATCCTATATTAAGATTTGGAAAATATAGGCTTTAACCAATTTATAAATTATCCGATTTCTATATTTAATGAAAATTGTTATAATTAATATACTATTTTTTAATATTATCATTTATATAGATTGATATAAGAAATTAGTTATGTATCTTCAAGAGGTATTACCTTTCTAACTCTAAAATTATCGTATATAAAAATTCAAATTGTGAAAAACCATGGTAAGCCTACTGATGGTCAATCTACAATAGTAGTGATTATAATACACTTTTAATTTAATATTTATTTCAACGCTTATAAGAACATATAATTCTAAAATATCTAAGTAGATCAATGTCAATACTTCGAACAAAAAGTTAGAGAATTATATCATATACTATAATTAATTTAAGGATAAAAGAAGATTATTATTTTGTAACCTTTTTCATCTTAACCTTATTTTTTATAAAGGAACGATTACCTTAACATCTTATTTTCTGTTTTTTATAATTAATTTTTTATAATTATAAGTTATTTTAACAACCTATTTGATAGAAATAGCACTATATAAATAGCAAGATTAATTACAATAAAAACATCTAACCCTTTATATACTAAAATTTTATTTCTGAAAACATTATTTAAATTAAACATATTTATTAATAAAAATAAAACTAAATAAACAAAAGTCACAGCTTTATATATATTGTATTCATTGAATTTCTTTGAGTAGATAATAAGCAAAGAGTATATAAATGTCATAACTCCTATTAAAAATAATGGTAAATAATAATGTTTATATATAGAAAAATTAAAATTTAGTGTTATTTGTTCTCTTATATTTTTACAAGCTACTAGGATTAATAAATTTATAATAGGTAGAATTATAATTAAAAGAAAATATATATTCTTTTTAAGTTTTTTATTTTCCATAATAAATATCATATCCATTTCTAAATTAATTTTATTTTTGCGGAACTAGAGTTACATATTTAATAAGTATTGTAATCATAATAGTATGATTTCTAGTATTAATAGCTATTAATTTAAAATTTTTTTGTATATTATTACGTTCTTAACCCCTTAAAATTTAATTCATAATATCAAAATTTTATTAATTAAACCTTATAAATATAAAAAACATATAACAACTGAGATTATTCTTCTATGTTCATATTTCTACGCGTATAAAATATATAGGTCTATACAACATTGCTTTCCCTATCCAATTTCATCTTATATCATAATCAATTTCATGTCAAGTTTAAAACATGAATTTTCTGATAAATATACGTACTAAAAAGAACCTGACTGATTCAGGCTCTATACTATTTTTTAATTATTATACCTCTAATTAGAATGTAAACCTATTTCTCTCTCCAATTTACTTACTACTGCACATTATTATTTTCAACATTTAATATATGTTGTTCAGATAGTACTTTCTCTTTACCTAAAAAAGATTTCTCTTTATATTGTGATATTATTGACAATGGTGCTACACCACTTAAATAATAAGATCTTATATCCAAAACAATTACACCTGATTTTAAAATATAATCTTGTTGATTGATAGTCTTTTTAGAAGTAATATCAGTATAAAACTCATCAATAAAATTATATGGCATTATTTCAGCCATCTTGTAAACTACATCATTTTTATCATTTAAATTCTCATATTTTAGGCAAGTATAAATGTCTTCAGGTATAGAATTAGGATATTTTATACTTATGTATTGTTCATTATTAACTGGTTTTATATCCCATTCAAATTCCATGACTGTTCTAGCCACATCTCTATCCAATTTTTCTTCCTTAACAAAATCTACAGCAGTAGTAGTATGAGATAATCCATTTTCTTTTATAGAAAAGCAATTTTCATCATAAATTATATTATCCCTATATTCGCTATCAATATTTCTATTGTTATAACCATAATTTTTTAGATTGTTTGATTCAATCATATCCAATAATATTAGGTGGTTTTCATAATTAATATTAAATTCTTTTATCTTTCTAATATCAATATCCGAATATCCTTCCTTCTCTAATTCTATTGTACTTTTTTGTGAAAGCACCTCCATTTTTTCATAATCATCATAGTCTAAGTTTTTTTCTCTATTTGAAAACCAGATTAGCAGGAAAAATAATACAATAATTATCATAACTAAATACTTTCTTTTCATATAATCTGTCCTTTCTTTTGAGTTATTAATACTCTTTATATAGCCAATAGGATAATACTATAGCATCATCCTATATTAAGATTTGGAAAATATAGGCTTTAACCAATTTATAAATTATCTGATTTCTATATTTAATGAAAATCCTAAAATCACAGATCTCTCGACTTTGCTAATCTCTATTAAACACAAGATACACAGCAATAAACTACATAAATGATAAAAATGTTAATTCAACAATTATAAATTTCTTTAAGAAACACAAAATATCTTCATACTATTGTGAAATTATACTTTTCTTATTTTAACTGTGAATAATAACTGAAAACTGCCTCAATAAGTCTAAAATACAGAAAGCTATATTTTGGGGAAAACAACAATTAAAAGAGGAATGCTTTCTCTAAATATCATTTCGACTATCATTTTCTAAATGTGGCTATACTTCCTTCACCAACTTATATTTTTGTGTTATTCTCATTGTTTTCCAACCTTTAAACGTGCATTTCCTGAAACATCCACTGCACTAGCTTTAACTAAATACTTATCATCTGGCCTTGAACTGTTATAAACAGAAACACTTTCCAGCTCCTTCTTTGGTACGTTAGGTATCCAATCAACGACAGTACCCTTAGTAACATTAAGCACCGCAAAATTTACACTAGATGGATTCCCTGATACATAATAAAAACTTACATAAGGTTTACTGGAGGTAAGTGTAAAGCTGTCACCCAAATCTGTACCTTGATAACCGTCAGTGTTCTTAGGTAAATATTTGGTTCCGCTATAAATATCATCAGGAATATCCTTATCACGTTCAATTGACACAGAATCACTTGGATAATGAACGGTAAAATTGGGGTCAAGAGTGTACCCATCTGCTGTAAATCCGTCATACATCTTAATTAACAAATTGCCATTTAGATCATAAACATCTCCGTTTATTAATTGATAACCCCTAGATCTCGTATCTACCAACTCTTCTATTGATTTACTTAGGGGATCAACCTCATCATGATCAATTGACACAGAATCACTTGGATAATGAACAGTAAAATTAGGGTCAAGAGTGTACCCATCTGCTGTAAATCCGTCATACATCTTAATTAACAAATTGCCATTTAGATCATAAACATCTCCGTCTATTAATTGATAACCCCTAGATCTCGTATCTACCAACTCTTCTGCCGATGTACTTAAGTATCCAATGTTTAACACCACTATTGCCAATAACAGTGAAACAATTCTTTTGGATTTTTTCGATTTTAACATTTGAATTCACACTCCTTAAAAATACCTTGAGGCAGTGGTCAAAAATCATTATTATTCACAATTAAAACAAGAAAAGTTTTCATTACATTTTCCTCAAGGGTATGAGTTGTTTTAATATTTATGATTGGTTTTAACAGCCCATTAATTTGAATAATACTCAATTATTGTCTTAATATCAACGTCTGTTGATATTAAGTAGTTTTATTCCCGCCATCCAACATTAATAGGTTTTCAGACCGAATATTCCACTTGAGCCACCATAAGATACATTGAATGAGCTTATTTTAAAGTAATAAGTTTGCATCTTCTTCAATCCCTGATTTAGAATAACCAGTATTAATATTCAATTCTTGGTATTTCTCTACTTGATAATCAACACCCTTTGGGTTCTTTTTATACAACAAAACATTATGGGTGGTAACATCAGCTATAAGTTCTCTACACTTTTATTATAAAATCTTCATATCTATTATATTTTCTCTATATCCTATACTTGTCCAAGATTGCATCATTGATCTATATAATTATTTTAAGTGTATCTATCTTATATACAATACGTCTTTCCCTATCAAATTTCATCTTATATTATGAGCAATTTCTTGTCAAGTTTAAAGCGTGAACCTTCTGATAAATACATACAATAAAAAGAACCTGATTGATTCAGGCTCTATACTATTTTTTAATTAACTTGTTGTGATAGTTAAACTCCAGCATATGTTTTCCCCCTATTATAACTATTCATGTTTTTATTGATAGATTAACATAAAAATATTGAATGTCTTTTTACCATGGTGTTTAGAACAGTACACTAAAGATTAATGTAAATAAGATAATAAACTAAATATAATAAATATGTGTATAAGCAAATCAAGGGATGAAGTTTAATTAAGCCTCATCCCTGAATATAATATATATTTTTAAATATTACTTCTTTACTATTTTATACTTTGAGGTACTTGGTCCATAGTTCTTTCTTCAATGTATATATCTATACTATTATTAATAGTATCTTTGTACTCTTTCAATTTTTCTTGCGCTTCTTTATCTGAATCATATTGACCTAATTCATATAAATATGTTTCATTGTTATCTTTTAAAATTCTAACATCCTCTATTTCAAATAACATTTCTTCGAGAAGAGCAAATTCTTCTCCTCTTTCATAAGAACTAGTTCTTACGGAATATATTTTTTGTTCTGAAATTTTTTCTGCATTTTTTGAAATTTGTATTTTTATATAAGCAGGATTCTTATATTCCTCTACTTTGAAATCAATTGGTTGATTAAATACTATGTTAAACCTTTGTGCAGAATCATCTAAAGTCATCAATTCATAGATATCTTGGATATATTCGCTCTTTTTTAACTCTTCAAAGTACTTACTAGCCGAAAGACCTCTTGCACCAAATATAGAAAATGTCATTGTAAAAGGTGCTTCCTTGTAATCTACATTAAAAGATGGTGCTATTTCTTGGTTTTCTTTATTAAATCCATCAAAATTTATTGTGATAATATCAGAGTCTTTTTTTTGGTCTAAAGATATAAAATTTACATCAATTCCATCAGTTATTTTACCTCCTTGAGAACTTCCATTATTAAATTGAAGTATATTAACTAGTGTGCCTAAAACAGGAACACCTTCAAAACTATTTGCAAAGGATGGGGAAATATTTATGCTAAGAGTAAATATTCCAACTGCTGCAGCTACTGATATAAAGCTATTAATTATTTTTTTCTTACTTTTATTATTTTTTTTCATATAATTCTCTCCCTTTATTATTGAATTGTTAATTGTAGCATTTAAGGCATCAGGTATCTTTATATCTGAACAAATTTTTTTCAAATCATCTATATTATTATTCAAAATCTTCGCCCTCCTTAAGTTCTATTTTCAAAAGTTCTATTGCCTTATAAAGCCGAGTTTTTACTGTACTTAAAGGAAGTTCTAGAATTTCAGCTATTTCTTTCAACTTTAAGTTCTGAGAATATCTTAGTATTATTACAATTTTATAATTAGAGTCTAACTTCTCTAAGGCTTCTTTTAAGTCAATGGTTTCCACAATATCATTTTTTTCATTATTTAAATTTTCTATATCCTTATTATCTAGATATAAAATTCTTTTAGATTTGTTTATAAAATTGATGGCACAATTGATGACTATACGAACAAGCCATGTATTAAAATATTCTGGGTTTTTTAACTTACTTATTGATATATAAGCTTTATAGACTGCTTCTCCTATAATATCAAGTGCATCTTGTTCATTGTGTACATAGCTATATGCAATTTTATATAAATCTTCTTTTTTGCTATTTATAAGAATACCAAAACTCTCACCATCTCCTTTTATTGCTTTAACAACTAATTTTTCCAGTATAACCATCTCCTTGAGAATAAAATATAAGTTCATTTTTATTATCTATTCATTAGACAATTATATAGCCGAAAAAGTTTTATTAAATTAACTTGTTGTGCTAGTTAAAATTTACAAATACAAAATCTACAATAGTAGTAGTTGAAATAAGCCGTTTTCTTTTATAGTAGAGTAATTTTCATCATAAATTATATTATCTCTATATTCGCTATCAATGCTTCTATTATTATAACCATAATTTTTTAGATTGTTTGATTCAATCCTTCCCATTGTCGTCAACTACACATGGTACTATGACGTCTAACATAATCTTTCCTTCCATTTATCTGCCACATTTACACCATAGACTTCCCAGTAGTTTAGGGCTTTAACTTGTGATGCAGTCTTACTCAGTCTATATATGCCTAATGTGATTTCTGTTCGTCAGACCAGAAGTTTGCCCCCAACTTCCTTCAAATTCCTCATCACTAAGGACACCTTTGTTCTTATAGCTATACACTTGGCACTACTAACCCACGCTAGGGACTTTCACCCTTTAAATTACGTCCATGCTGGCGCATATCTAAAGAACTTCTGTTACTAAACTAACAGAAGTTCTTTTATTTCAAGATAAATTAAAAAGGACAGAATCCATCAGTAAATTGATGTATTCCGTCCCTTAACATAATGTCCACTAGAAATCTTACTTTTAACATAAAAAATTTCATTGTTTTATGTTAGATATATTTGCATCTAAATTATTTTAGAGAAAGAATGCCTCTTAGAGCAGAGCCATCGTCATTATAAAACAGAAAGGTATAAACCCCGTCTCCTAGATTGATATTGAATGATGGATTCCAAAATTGTTCTGACGGCTTTACTTCTCCAGAAAGAACCATAGTTCCTCTTGGCTCGTTTCCCTTAAATAATTTCCAAATAATAGGCTGTGATGATGACTTATTTGTCAAGGTCATCTCTGCAACAATCTCCGAATCAAATCTCACGCTTATTTTATCGGAGCTTTTGGGTTCCAAATTATAGGTGAGAGGTATATTTTCTCCCTGATTTAATTTAGCAAATAAAAATCCCAGCATAATAATCACTAAAACGAATATTAAACAACTCTGCAAAAGATGTTTCTTTTTCATTTTATAGTCTCCTTATAAATTTACTCTCCATCAAGTTGATTTACGTTGATTAAGCCATTCATTGCCTTACCTGAATCATTGTAAAACAAGAATGTATAATCACCTTTTGTTAATTGTTAATGTATATCATACTAACACTGTCCAATAACCAAAGTGTTTTAATTTCTCAGTTCATCTGCTAAAACTAGAAAAGTTTCCATTACATTTTCCTCAAGGGTATAAGTTGTTTTTAATATTTATAATTGGTTTCAGCAGTCCATTAATTTGAATAATACTCAATTATTGTCTTAATATCAACGTCTGTTGATATTAAGTAGTTTTATTCCCGCCATCCAACATTAATAGGTTTTCAGACCGAATATTCCACTTGAGCCACCATAAGATACATTGAATGAGCTTATTTTAAAGTAATAAGTTTGCATCTTCTTCAATCCCTGATTTAGAATAACCAGTATTAATATTCAATTCTTGGTATTTCTCTACTTGATAATCAACACCCTTTGGGTTCTTTTTATACAACAAAACATTATGGGTGGTAACATCAGCTATAAACTCTCCACACTTTTATTATAAAATCTTCATACCTATTATATTTTCTCTATATCCTATACTTGTCCAAGATTGAATCATTGATCTATATAATTATTTTAAGTATATCTATCTTGTATATAACGCTACTTTACCTATCCAATTTCATCTTATATTATGAGCAATTTCTTGTCAAGTTTAAAGCGTGAACGATAGTGTCAAGTTGTTGTTGGAAAACCAATTAATATAACTTTTCCATTAATAAATTAAAGAATATCCTCACATTAATTATAATAGTTACATACTAAAAAACTGAAGCACTAAGCATGTCTTTAAGCCATCTCCCATCTGTTTTTGATGTATATGGCATATCTATCATTATATCTGGATTAA
>JBQHQH010000034.1:0-21965 GCA_052067355.1 Tissierellaceae bacterium HCP3S3_D8 | reverse complement strand
ATTCATAGAGAATTCCTCCTTTAATGTGCTTTTCGTCGATTACATTATATCAAATGGAGGTTAATTCTCTATATTTTTTGCTTTTTTGTCCAACAATTATTTTACACTAAGTGATATATAAATATAACTTTCCCATTTATTATGAAAAATCTCCTATAATTGCTCTACACCAGCTATTTATTAAAGGTATTCCTATAATTAACAGGGGACATCCCCTCTTTTTTCTTGAACACCCTACTAAAATAATGTTGACTTCTAAAACCTACTTTTTCTGCAATTTCAGATATATTGGGATATAGTATATCATCTGTCAATAATTCCTTAGCCTTTAGGATTCTTATATTTGTCATATATTCTATAAAAGAATATCCCAATTGTTCTTTCATCAGTGTACTGAGATAGGTTTTATTCACATTAAATAGATTTGCAACTTTAGATGGGGATAGATCCATATCTGAATAATTTTCTTCTATATACTCCTTCACTCGCAGCACTATAGCCGATAGATTGTCATTTTCTATATTATATAGCTTCTTTTTATCTATTAATTTATTACCTTTCGAATACGATAACTCCATACTTAAAGACCTTAAAACATCATATAGATCTGTCTTGGGAATAGGTTTCAATAGATAGTCAAAGACTCTTAATTTTAAGGCCTTTCTGGTATATTCAAAATCATCATATCCGCTTATTACTATGGTATATGAATTGGGAAATTGGGATTTCAATTGATTAGTCAAATCCAAACCATTTATCTCTGGCATATTTATATCCATTAAAAATACATCTGGACTATACTCTCTAGCTATATCCAGTATCTCCCTATAGTCCCCTGATTCACCTACTACCTGAAAATCCAAATCAAATTCTTCTATCCATCTCTTCAATCCTCTTCTTATCTTAGGTTCATCATCAACAATCAATATCTTCCACATATTTACCCTCCAAAATGATTGGGCAATTAATTCTGGATATGACCCAATCTCCTTCATTTTTAATATCTAAACCATACCCCTCCCCAAAGGCTAGGTTAATCCTCTTGTTTACACTATATAATCCGAATCCGCCCTTATCGCTTTCTCCTTTTTTGCCATTCAAAATAGATTTAATCACTTCAAGCCTATCCCTATCTATTTTTTCACCATTATTCTTTACTTCCATTATCAATTCTTCTTCCTCTTTAAAGATATTTATCATTATTTTAAAATTAGAATTTCCACTAGATTTATTTCCATGATAGATTGCATTTTCTACCAATGGCTGCAATAGTATCCTTATGACCTTGCATTCTAACAGAGATTCATCGCATATAATTTCATAATCTAATTCTTCCTCAAATCTAGCCTGATATATTTGAATATAGCTTTCTGTATGGCTTATCTCTTCAGATAGAGTTATAAACTTTTCTCCTTTACTTAATCCTACCCTAAAATAAGTACTCAAGGCCTCTATAAGTTCTACAACTTCTGTAGCATCATATTCTATTGCTGACCAACGAATTGTATCTAAAGTATTATACAGAAAATGAGGATTTACCTGCTCCTGTAGTAGTCTTAGCTCAATTTCCTTTTTTTCATACCTTGCTCTATACAGATTATCTAACATCTGATCAAAACTCTTCTGCAGATCTCCTATTTCGTCATTTCTATAATCTTTAAACCTAACTGTCAAGTCCCCATACTCTACCTTTTTCATCAACTCTTGCATTCTACAGATGGGTCTTACTATTGATGAGCTAAATAGGATTAACAATACTACCAATATCACACCTATAAATAGTCCAATAGTTATGGCAGAGTTTTTCAGATTCTTAGCCCCCTCATATAATCTAGATTCTGGGACCTTAAAAACTATACTCCAACTTGGGGACTTTTTTATAGGAGCTGAAAATTCTATAAGCCTTTCTCCGGGATAAATTTCGGTGTCTTCCCCACCAATTGGCTCTCCATATATATCATATATCTTACTTCCCCCGTCATATAGCTGGATCCTTGAGGCTATATCCTTAATAGTCTCAATAGGAACCGCAGCTGATATATACGAAAACTCATGCTTCATATTTGCTGGCAATCTATGCAATATAATAACTATATCCACATTATTGGACTTGGACTTTAGTGGATTGCTAATGATAAAAGGAAGCCCTTCTTCATCTATTCTCCTGTAATAGTCCCTATTAATTACAGAAAAGCTTGAACCATCTGTTATCCATGCCATCCCATCTCTATCTATAATACCTAGGGATTCATATATATTATTTCCAAGATAAACCTTTATATATTCCAACGACTGATCTAACTCAATATCTAGATATCTGATTTGTTCTCCAATTGTCTCAAGTTCCTCTATCCTCTCTTCTAACCAATTGGAAATTTGTTCAGATCTAGCATCTACTATCTGCTGAGTTAAGTCCTTGCTAAGTGGGACTATTGATTTATCTGCTTCTCTATCTATATCCCATAATAAAAGTATAAATAGGATGAGCAAACTCCCAACAACATATAAGGTTATCTTATCTTGAATCCTTTTCATAATGTTCCTCCATTAAATAAAAGTATGTAATAAAAAGACTGTATGAAATCATACAGTCTTTTTATATATCTATTCTACCACTTTTTGACCTGCTATTCTACCAAATACAATTACATCTGTAACGGCATTTCCACCTAGACGATTTGTCCCGTGGATTCCTCCTGTTACCTCTCCTGCTGCAAATAGTCCCTCAATGACTTTTCCATCTTTATCTAATACATTTGCATGCTCATTTATTACTATTCCACCCATAGTATGGTGTATGGCTGGTACTACTTTTTGAATATAGAAAGGTCCTTTTGCAATAGTTCTCAATATCCCTCTTCTATTGAATTCTTCATCTTTTCCTGCTTCCACATATTGATTGTACTTTTCTATACTATTTAAAAAGTTATCCTTATCTATATTAAAGTGTTCTGCTAATTCTTCTAATGTATCTGCTTTGTAGATTAAATCCATATTTTCAAATACCTTGTATTCATTTTCATGAACTTTTGTCATATTTCCTACTTCTTCAACTTCCTGTCCCCATACTAAATATGCTTCATTATTTGTCTGATCTAAAATTGCCTTTGATATAACATCTCTTCTATCCATTTCCTCTACAAAACGACTACCTTCTTGATTTAATAGTATAGCACCATCAAATCTAGAATTTGCTACATAGGATATGATTCCTGTCTTAGGATTGCAAGTTGGATATGTTTGGATATATTCCATGTGCATAAGATCTGCACCTAGTTTTTCTGCCATTACAATACCATCACCTGTAGTACCTGCTACATCAGTGGTCTTGTATTTCTCATCCTTATCAGGATCATATTTTACACGCATTTCTTTATTTGCACCAAAACCTCCAGTTGCTATAATAACTCCCTTATTAGCATTGAAAGTAATCTCTTGTCCAGCAGCATTTGTTGCTTTTACTCCTACTACTCTATTGTTATCATCTATGATTAACTCTTCTGCTTTGGTTTCCATCTTGAATTCTACGCCTAATTTATCTCCGTATGCCTTTAGCTTTTTAATCAATTCAGTTCCTTGATTATTTTTAGAGATTAAGGCTCTTGGTACTGAGTGTCCTCCAAATTGTTGAAGACGATCTGGCATAAACTCTACTCCTATTTCATCCACCAACCACTCTGTAGTAGGCAATGCGTTTTCAGCCATAACTGTTACCAATTCTTTTTTATTTATATTGTCTCCACCCTTCATGGTGTCCTCTACGAATAATTCTACACTATCCTCTATACCCAATTCTTTTTGTTGTTTTGTACCTGGTACATTAAGTCCACCACCAGATACTAGAGTATTTCCACCTAAGCTGCTCATCTTTTCTAACAATACTACCTTAGCACCAGATGATTGAGCTTCTATTGCAGCAGATAATCCTGCTCCTCCACCACCGATTACTACTACATCATATGTCTGTTCTAAATTTTCTTCCTTTGTAGCCAAGCTTATCTTTTCACCTTTTCCAAACATCTCATCAGTTCCATCAGCTTTTTTTAGGGCATCCTTTACTGCTAATATTATCCCCTTGCTAGTATAGGTAGCACCCGTTACAGCATCAATGTTTACACTTTGATTGTCTATTACTGCTTGGGGTATCTTTTCAAAAGCTGCATCGCTTAATATCTCTGTTTCCTTGTGTTCTACTACATCTATTGATTCGATCTTTCCATCTTTTACGGTTACATTTACTTTAATCTCGCCACCATTTCCGCCTCCGACGCCTTCATATACGCCATCTTCATATGCAATTGTTCCTTGAGATTCCCCTGCATTATCATCTTTTTTACCACAAGCTGTCAATATTCCAAATACCATTGTAAAAATCAACAACAGTGATATGATCTTAAAATTTCTCTTCACTTTATTTCCTCCCTATGCATAATTTAGTTTGTTAAATTTCTATCATCATTATAGGATATATATCGATATATGTATTTGCATATAAATAAGATTTTTTGTATTAAAATGATTTAATTTAACTTCTTATATTATGTTTCATATGGAAAACAATATAAAAAACATCCCATGGATACTTGACAGGATATTGTTCATTTTGACCTATGGGATATTTATTTTTTTATTTGCGATATCTTCCTCACTCAACCTTGCTGCTTCTTTTACCTGATTTAATGGTATATTCATTTCCAATAATTTTGTTGCTATTTCAGTTTTCTCTTATTCTTCCCTTTTTCCAAAAAGCTTCCTTCTACCTCATTTACTATAACTACAATATCTATATCACTATTTTCAATATTGGTTCCTCTTGCATAAGGACCATATTTTTTATGAAGCTCTTGTATTTTTACAGCCATATCATTAATATTAATAGGTTAATATAAACAATAAATTGATATTATAATATTTCATTTATAAAATTAACTAATTCACGTTTAATCCCAAAAACTTAGTACAATCTACAGGACATCTAATATGGTCTTTTTTATCAAACTCTACTCCATAACAACTAAATTCATATTCAGAACTAATTCTCGTTATAGTTATTCACCTGTTACTACTATTTGTCTTCTGTGCTAAGCATTTCATAGCATCTTCATATTCTAAGATAGCTATATAAGTATCATTTAATCTCTCATTAGTACATACTAGACATACTAAATTTTGTTTACCTTCAATAAAAGTAGCAGAATCTTTTCAATAATTTGATTTAGGATAACTAGCTCTTTTCTTTGCTACATTTAATTTCATTTTTCTTATCTGTCTACATATAGAATCATAGGTTCTTTCATACCCTGCATCCTTTAACTTCCTATACACCTACGCATATCCTTCATGCTGATTGTATCTATGTTTATGCCTTATTAAATTCAACTCTTCTTGAGTATGTTGGTTAGGATGAGATTGGGGTCTTCTACTCCTATTTGCCAACGATCTTACATCTCCATCTTCTCTTTTTCTCCAACGCCATACCTGCTGGCGACTAGTGTGATATCTTCTAGCTGCTTTAGCATTATTATCATGTTTAATTGCATATTCAACTACCCTTTGACGAAACCCCATCTCTTCTGTTATAATTGTTTTCATAAGGAAAGATACCTCCGATTTTTGTTTGTTCTCCTAAACAACATTATATCAGAGGTCTTTCCTTTTTTATTCTTTTCTTGTCACAAATGTATTATCTCATATCAACTTTAGTTCTATTAAAAGAGAGGAGAACAAAGGCGACACCAATGGTAAAGACTCATTTACATTCTACTGTAGTCCTATTAAAAGTAGAAATTCTATTAATAACTTTTTTACACTAGTTATATTTACATTCTACTGTAGTTCTATTAAAAGTGCTGTATCTTCTGTTATACTACTAAAACTATAGGTATTTACATTCTACTGTAGTTCTATTAAAAGGCAAGAGAAACTGGCACAGCTGATCACTCTAAAATCGATTTACATTCTACTGTAGTTCTATTAAAAGTATGCAAGGGAAGGCAGGAGAATGAAACAAAAAGGAATTTACATTCTACTGTAGTTCTATTAAAAGTAGAGAGTTTGTAGAAATAATTGAAACGGAAGAATTAAATTTACATTCTACTGTAGTTCTATTAAAAGGAACTAAGCCAAGAAGTAAAAGAAAAAGAGAAAACAATTTACATTCTACTGTAGTTCTATTAAAAGAAGTCGAAACCTAAGACTAGGCAATCCCTTGACGTAATTTACATTCTACTGTAGTTCTATTAAAAGAAAAAGTTGACAACTTAGAACAAGGTGCAAAAAATTAATTTACATTCTACTGTAGTTCTATTAAAAGTAGTGTAAGATATAGATAGTATGTATAGTATGTATAATTTACATTCTACTGTAGTTCTATTAAAAGGAGAGGATGCCGGGGGTGACTGCTGAACCTTTCCATATTTACATTCTACTGTAGTTCTATTAAAAGAGCCGTGCAAATTGCCGTCATGTTGTTGTCTTTATTATTTACATTCTACTGTAGTTCTATTAAAAGATGTGGATCTGTTAGGATCATCCTTTCAAGAAGTGTATTTACATTCTACTGTAGTTCTATTAAAAGGTTTTAACATTAGATCCATCAGACTCTCTATGCTTAATTTACATTCTACTGTAGTTCTATTAAAAGAGCAATGAAAAGAAAGGCTCTAGAGAATAAAAGGGAATTTACATTCTACTGTAGTTCTATTAAAAGCTATGCTAAGGCTAGATTTGAATGTGATTTAAAAAAATTTACATTCTACTGTAGTTCTATTAAAAGCTATTGGAAAACAATTGCAGAAACTGACTTAGGATTATTTACATTCTACTGTAGTTCTATTAAAAGTAGAGATACATTAAAATGGCAGTTCAGAGTAAAGGGATTTACATTCTACTGTAGTTCTATTAAAAGAACCGTAAGAGGTTTTTATATACATATCAATATAATATTTACATTCTACTGTAGTTCTATTAAAAGAGAAAGAATTAGACTAGCCCTATTTATATTATTTGTATTTACATTCTACTGTAGTTCTATTAAAAGTTTTATACCCATTTTGCATGAAATGAGGTGAATATAATTTACATTCTACTGTAGTTCTATTAAAAGAATGATAGTAGATTTAATAGAAGCCTATAGTGGTGAAATTTACATTCTACTGTAGTTCTATTAAAAGGAAAAACATATAGATATGAGCAACGCTTAAGACAACATTTACATTCTACTGTAGTTCTATTAAAAGGTTACTAATAAAGGCAGTAGTAGACTCATATACAAAATTTACATTCTACTGTAGTTCTATTAAAAGTCTGCAACACTACCAGGCTTTAACCATGAGTATTTTATTTACATTCTACTGTAGTTCTATTAAAAGCTAATAATCCTAACTTAGATAATAATTTTAGTAACCAATTTACATTCTACTGTAGTTCTATTAAAAGGCATTGTTCAAATGTATATGTTCCATTCATAATTAAATTTACATTCTACTGTAGTTCTATTAAAAGTTTGTATTACGTATTCTTTAAGTTTAGATCGTTCCCATTTACATTCTACTGTAGTTCTATTAAAAGATGTTCAATAATTCTATTCTATTGTTATCTATTTCACATTTACATTCTACTGTAGTTCTATTAAAAGTTAAATTATGAGTGTGAGGTGATAGCGTGATAAAAAATTTACATTCTACTGTAGTTCTATTAAAAGTTCAAGAATTAATATGCACCAAAATAGACACTTTAATATTTACATTCTACTGTAGTTCTATTAAAAGACCAGCCATTGTGTCTGCTAAAACACTTTATACTACATTTACATTCTACTGTAGTTCTATTAAAAGTATAAAGCAAAGTAACAAAATAAACAGCAAAGGAAATTTACATTCTACTGTAGTTCTATTAAAAGGGATTATGCGATTAGTAGAATGGTATCAGATATAAAAATTTACATTCTACTGTAGTTCTATTAAAAGGCGTCCTTCTCTACTCATTGATTTCACTTATATCCGTAGTAGGATTTTGTCAATGTCCACTTTTTTAAGTCTACGTATAATACTTTTTAGGTCCATATTATCATATTCCACATTAAATCGCCTATAATCAGAGACTTGTCGATACACAGTGTATTTTACACTACTATAGGTCGACAAAAATATTATTAAAAAAAATTAGATGTTTTATCATCCATTACTCCTAAAAACTCCTTCTTTAACCATTTTTCATCTCTATCTATTCTGAGATATTTGTTTAACTTTATTTTTAATCTCATATAATTTAATTCTGTAAGATTTCCTTCAAATACAGACTTTTGAATATTAGTCAAGTACTTTTTACAAATTTTAAATACATTTCTCGACACCTTTGTTCTCTATTCATAAGCTATTATATCATAATCTTCTAATTCCTCAATTAACTCTGTAAAAGAATTCTTTGAAAAACATCCTGCTATTAAACCAAATATTTTCATTAGTGATTCTGCTCTTGATACTACTAATATTTACAAATATCTACTTACTAATCTGCATTTATAACTTTACCTGTAGCTGATTTATACTCACCTCTACTTATTCTTTTGCCACTAAATTTATATTTTATAGTGATATCTCTGTCATAAGTAGGTATAATATCATTACTAAAGAAGAATGCTTTACTAGTATAGCTTTCTTCTTTTTCTACATAAGTAATATTATTTAGTTCACTTAGATATTTTAATTTATCTGCAAGAATACCTATAGGTATCTGAATAAAATTTTGATTGTTTTTCTTACCAATATTGATATTTTTTCTAAGCTCTTTGTTTCTACCTATAACTATAGTGCCTATGTTATTATCTATGCAATAATCAATAATTATCCTTGCTATTTTATTTAGATAATTCCTTACGCGATTGTTTCTTTCATATATAAGAGCTATTTCTTTATTAGTTAAAGATCTTTTTGAGCCTAATAACTTATCTCTAACACCTTGAATTTTAGCATACCACTGATTAAAGTCATAAAGCTATCTTTAGGTAGATAATATGATATTTTTATCATAACCACCAGCTCTCTTTTACTTTAAAAGGTCAAAGAATGGCTCTATATGAGATTGCTAAAAATAAATCAATTAAACAGAGGGACTAAATCTCCAATGACTTGAAATTTAGTCCTTTAATATTCTTCTACTCTGCTTTTGTACTTTCTCTTTTTTCCATTTTGATTATTCCCTTATTATATAAAATTCTACCAATGACAATCGATATAATAATTGTGGCAAAAATCCAATATCCTTCTTTACCTGCAATAGGAGCTATGGCATAATTAGTAATTGTCAAAGCAATAACTGGAACTAATATAGGTAATAATTTAACCTAATGTGCTAGTAAATTTCGGACTAAATAAATTTACCAATTATTTTTTGAAAAAAAGATACCTCTTAAGAGAACAACTTGGAAATATTATCCAAATATGAGTTCTTTAATGTGTCCTAGATTTATGTCATTGCCTAGCATCTGATTGATGCTGTAACAAAGATTATAGGCTAAAATCTTTATTCTAAGCCTTGCAATAAGACCCAGCATAGATTTGGTTAGAACCTTATTGATATTTAGTTGCCCAACTAATTGTGAAAAAGTGGTTTCAATCCGCCTTCTAAGTTTGAAAATATGTTGACGAAACCATTTTGGATGAAGGTTTTTAGCATTATCTCTTTTCATAAATAGTAGCTGAATTCCTTTTTCAGTTTCTAAATCTAGAGGTAAATGCTTATTGGCATACCCCTTATCACCTAGAATAGTTATATGTTCATAGGTTTCAACCAACTCCTATACGGCTTCTCTATCATCAATATTGGCTGGAGTAAGAACGAAACCTGTAACATAACAATATTATAATGAATTTAAAAAGCCTCCCTTTTGTTGAAAAGGAGACTTTTTATATATATTTTATAGAAATACTATTATTTTTACTTCTATGAGCAATTTTCCATATTCTCATATCCTATTTCCTCTAATATATCTTCAATATAACTTAATTCCGATAATATTCTCTCTAAGTGATAATTATATATTAAATCTAATTCATCTTCTTCTCCATCATCTTGCTGTGGAATTTCTTTATTAAAATATCTTTCCAAATATTCCTTATTTCTCTCATCTATACGAGGTAATTCCTTTATAGATTTCATTACCCTTAGATGATTTCGAATGTCTTCAAAAGAATTAAATAAATTCTGATAATAGATAATGTTTTCACTCATGCCTAAGTGAAATCTCATATCATCCATAAACATCTTATAGTTTACTTCTATATGACTTATCTCACTTTTCAGTCTTTCTAGATTATCAAATTCTCCCTTCCATATTAGTTTTTCAAGGATATCTCTTACTTCACAACGCATATTCTCTGTAGTTTTCTTGATATTTTCTTCTATCCTAGGTGGTCTTATAAAATAGTTTATAGAAGTTCCCACTACAACTCCAATAAGAGTATCTAAGGTTCTATGAAAGGCATAATCAAATCTATCTCCATCTTTATAGTTTAAAAGTATACCTAAGAATACCACCATGGACATCCTAGATGCTTTATCCCATTTTAGTGCATTACATATACTTATAAGAATAATTAAACCTAATCCTATGGAAAAAAAGTTAGACGGAAAAATTAGTGAAATTCCCAAGGCGATTACCCCACCTAATATAGTTCCATACATCCTATTTTTACCTGTAGTAAAAGATTCCGAAACAGAACTTTCCATTGTCATTATAGCTGCTATACTAGCCAGCAACGGACTTCTTAGCTTAAATATCTCCGATATTATTAAAGTTAAAATTACAGCTATAACGGTCTTTATGGTTCTCATGCCAATTTTTTTAGACTTCACTCAGATCCTCCTTTAAATGTATAATCTGTCTAATATACTTATTATTAGTATACTATAATTTTTGAATAAAATCTCCATTTATCTAGCTATTTAGATAGAGTATATTAAAAAACTTGAATATACGTTCGAAAACCTATATAATGTAAAATATCCATTAATCAACTATAGTCTTAAAATACATCAAGGAGGATATTTATGACAGGAAAAACCCATATGGCTATAGGAATTACTGCAGGATTAGCTATGTCTGCAGGTCAAACTGTAGAAACTCAACTGATCTTAGTAATATCTTCTGCATTAGGATCGTTAGTACCAGACATAGATCATCCCAAAGCTAAACTAAACCAGAAATTGTTATTTCTAAAAAATGAATTTTATAGAACATTATTCTACCTATCATTGACTGGTGTATCTATTTATTTATATCTTAAAACAGGAAATACTGTATTTGGTCTCCTATCTATTATGACATTTTTCACTGGTATATCTAATCATAGAGGTTTTACTCATAGCATAATTGGATTTTTAACTGCTATATCTATAGTAAAGATAGTTGCTTTAAAATATAAATTACCTATGGTGTACTCTGGATTTACCCTAGGATATCTATTACATCTAGTTGCAGATTTCTTCACTGTTAAAGGGATAAAACTGTTCTATCCTTTAAACAAAAATGTATCTTCTCCAATTATGATTAAGACAGATAATAATCTAGAAAATGTCATATTTGCATTGTTAAGTATATATTCTATGTTCTTTCTATTAAACTCATTAAATATATAGTCTAGGTCTTTAAGACCTAGACTATATATTTTTATAACATAGATACCAATCTACACAGTGATATCCATCTTCCCCACTTACCCTTCTCAATAATTCATCATATGTTTGAGGTGCAGGCACTACTACAGGGTCTCTTGGAATCCAATCTGCTGGCGTTGCCACTTTATATTCATCAGTAGTTTGCAATGCTATCAACAACCTTATTATCTCAGGTATATATCTACCAGTAGATAATGGATACACTAGTATTGCCCTTATAATCTGTCTATCATCAATTATAAATACATTTCTCACTGTAGTATTTGTGCTTACATCTGGAGCTATCATACCATACATATTTGCTATACTCATATCCTTATCAGCTACTATTGGAAATGGAATCTGAATTCCCGTATTCAAATATATATTATACACCCATGCTAAATGTGAAGAGTTACTATCTAAGCTTATACCTACTAGCTGAGTATTTCTTTCTACGAAAGAATTATATCGCTTTGCAAAAGCAATAAACTCTGTGGTTCAAACAGGTGTAAAATCTCCTGGATGAGAAAATAAAACTACCCATTGTCCTCTATAATCAGATAATCTAAGTGGTCCAAATGTGGACTGTGCCTGAAAATCTGGAGCCTTCATTCCCAGTGTCAAACATCTAGATTCATTCATATTATTCACCACCATATTATTTTAGCACTCAATATATAATATGAACTATCTAATTTATAGTGACTACTTGTACTATTTTTCACTTATATATGCAGTAGATAATATCAAAATTCCACCTAATATCTGTGAAATTCCCATACTTTCTCCTAAGAATAAAAAAGATATAAATATTGCGAATATCGGATCTAAATAACTCAATATAGCTATGGTCTGACTCTTTACATCTTTAATTGAAGTAAAATATAGTAGATATGCTATTCCAGTGTGAACTACTCCTAAAACTAAAATCAAAATCCAAGTCTTTATATTTATTGCCCCAAAGTTTATGGTTCCCTGGCTTAGAACCATAGGTATGAGAACTAAAGTTGCTATGGATAATTGAATCATCGTAGCCTGAAACCCAGATAATCCCTTAATATATTTGTTAAAAAGAACGATTATTGCATAGACTACAGCTCCTGCTAATCCATATGATACACCTTTTATATGGTCATATGCTTGTATGCTTTCTTCATTACCTGATTTCAGAATTAAAAACAACCCTGCTACAGCTCCCAATAGACAGATAATACTCTTAAGGTTCATCTTTTCTTTAAGAACTATTGAAGATAATAACACTATAAATACAGGTGCAAAATAATAACTCAAAACTGCATTAGATATTGTAGTATATTTCATAGCTTGGAATAATGTAATCCAATTTAATCCCAATAATAGGCCAGATATGGATAGAATAAGTATATTTGCCTTTAACAAGTCTTTATCTACTTTATCTTTTTTCAATAAACTTATAATTAGCAAAAATCCACTTCCAATAACTGCTCTAAAAAATGCAATTTCAATACTACCCAATTCAATTCCTCTTACAAACAGTCCTATAGTTCCCCAAATCAACATAGCTATGATTATCTTAATTCTAGGGTTAATAATATTACCCCTCACCTTTTTATCCTCTGTTATAGTTGTTCTAGTAGAATCTACTCTCTCCATACCCTAACGCCTCCTTTTCTCTACATTTAGTTATTTCATAATAGTTTACATGAAAAATCAAAAGATTTCTAGTCCTAATATATTTTAATACCCTAAATAATAAAAAAGGTGTGTAATAACGCTCAGTATTACAAACCCTTCTTTACACCTATATTTAATTACTAGTACTAGGCTTTTTAACCATAGTTAATAAGATCTATCTGAATCTAACTTTTCCACCTTCTATTGAGTCTATAATTGCCAAGGACTCTAATCGTAGCCCTTTATCTCGTAAATTTCTCCCGCCATCTTGAAATCCTTTTTCTATTACTACTCCTATACCTGCTAATTTACATCTTGCCTTGTTTACTATATCTATTAATCCCTCTGCTGCCTTTCCATTGGCTAAAAAATCATCTATTATTAAGATGTTTTCTCCTTCTATTAAGTATCTCTTTGACACCATGATCTTATAAGTCTTACCCTTAGTATATGAATAGACCTCACTTTCATATTTATCCTTATCTAGGTTTTTGGATTCTGTTTTCCTTGCAAATACCATAGGAACATGAAAATATTGAGCGACTATAGCTGCTATGGCTATTCCTGATACTTCAGCTGTAAGTATCTTATCTACTTTTACTCCTAAAAATCTTTTTTGAAATTCTTCCCCTATTTCATTTAATAGTTCAATATCTACTTGATGATTTAGAAAATTATCTACCTTTACAATATCTCCCTCTAATATTCTAGCTTCTTTCATTATCTTTTCCTTTAGTAATTCCAAGTCTTCCACTCCATTCTATTAATATCATGTCTTAAAATAATTTCAGTATAAATATGTATGACAAAAAATATAATAGTTATATTATACTATATAATATAAGTAAAATCTGATATATCATTGAAAATATATAGCTAATTTATGATAAAATTAAAATATATTTATTATAATAATAGTTTAGGAGGTGTTTTTATGTTAGAATTATTGATGAATAGGCGTAGTATTAGGAAGTACAAGGAACAAAGTATTGAGAAAGAAAAAATTCAAAAGCTTTTGCAAGGTACTCTCACTTCTCCATCTGGAAAGAAAATTCAACCTTGGGAACTAATGGTAGTTGATGATAGAGAAAAATTAGAATCCCTTGGTAAATCAAGAGGTGGAGCTTCTCGTCCTCTAAGCCTTGCTCCACTAGCTATAGTTGTATTAGCAAATCCTGATGCTACTGATGTATGGATTGAAGATGCTTCTATTATATCTGTTGTAATTCAACTAATGGCCCAGTCTTTAGACCTTGGTTCTTGCTGGATCCAAGTAAGGGAGAGAATGTCTATAGATGACAGAACCGTAGATGAATATGTAAAAGAAATCTTAGATATACCTGAAAATTATATAGTTGAATCCATGGTTGCCATAGGTTATCCAGATGAAGAAAAATCTCCTCACAAAGAAGAGGAACTTCCCTATGACAAAGTACACTATAATAAATGGTAGCTAATTTTTAATATAAAAAACTTAAGACAACCTCCTTATTGAATAATAAGAAGGTTGTTTTTCTATCTACTATTTTTTGTACACTATATTTCCATCTATGATCACAACTCTAGATGATATATAATATTCTAGTTGTCTAAATGTGAATATATAAATCCTAAACTGATGACCTATACCCATTCTGGCACAGGCAATTTCAATTCACAGGTCACAATTCACGATGTACAATTTTTAGAAGCAAAAAGAACTACTCCTAATACTTTCCCATTTCTTTAATTTGTAATCTCCCTTATAAAATTAGTAGCAACAGCAGATAAACTACTATTTTCCAAAGTTATTATTGCGACTTGAGTAAATAAAGATTCATCATTAATGACTTTAAATCTCAAATTATTCGCAAGTACAAGATTTTTTGATGATATTGGGACTATAGCAACACCTAATCCGGCATTTGCCCAAAGAAGAGAAGTTCTAGAATCATCATTTATGCAGAAAATATATGGGTCTATTTCAGCTTTTTGAAATGCTGAAACTATTATATTTTCAAATCTACGATAAATTATAAGAGGTTTCCTATTAAGATGTTCTATTGAAATATTAGACCCAAGTTTATCTAAATCATAATCATCTTTATATGCCGCTATCATAGGCTCGACTTTTAAATAAGTGGTATTAAATCCTGTCCTATCAAAGGGTGTTCTTACAATTCCAATTTCAATTACTCGCGATAATAACAGTTCGATAATTTCAGGGGTTATACCTTCATATAATTCATATTTAATATTATTATATTTTTGATGGAACTTGAGAAAATTATTTTCTAGTAAATCCGCATCTATGGCTGATATGGTTCCAATCTTTAGTGTACCTTTAAATCCAGATTTACTATCTTCTAATTCTTTTCTAATAGAATACTTTAACTCGAGAATATTATTTGCCTTAATGTAAAGAATTTCCCCTGCATCTGTAAGAGTTATTTTTCTTGGACCCCTATGAAACAATATCACATCTAGATCTTCTTCAAGTTTTTTTATATGATTGCTAAGGGCTGGTTGTGTAATATGTAATTTTCTTGCAGCAGCAGTAATATTCCCTTCGTTTACCACAGTAACAAAATATAAAAGCTGTTTTAAGTCCATAATCTACTCCCCTATATGAAAATTTATATATCTCCCATAATATTTTTCTATTTTGATTATATCTCTATTCGTGTTACACTACAATAGGATTGATATAGAAAGGGATGAATTTAAATGATTACAGATATGACAAAGGGAAGTCCAACCAAGACTTTAATAGCTTTTACCTTCCCAATGCTAATTGGAAATCTATTCCAACAATTATATAATATAGTAGATTCAGTTGTGGTTGGAAATTTTGTAGGAAAGAATGCATTAGCAGCAGTAGGTTCATCTTTTATGCTTATGAACTTCTTTTCTTTTGTAATAATTGGATTATGTATGGGTGCTTCAGTTGTATATTCCTATTATTTTGGGGAGAAAAACTACTCTAATCTTAGAAAAACCATATATATCTCATTTTTATCCATAGGAATTTTTACAGTAGTATTATCAATTGTTTTGGTATTTAATACTAAGGGGATGTTAAAACTTATAAACACACCTGAAGATATATTTGCAGATTCCCAAGTGTATTTGCAAGTTATTTTTGGAGGACTTATATTTGTTTATCTTTATAATGCTTCATCAGCTCTCCTTAGATCCATAGGGGACTCAAAAACACCTTTATATTTTTTAATATTAGCAGCTATAATCAATATCATATTAGATTTAGTTTTTGTTATAGTATCTAATATGGGTGTATTTGGAGTTGCTCTTGCAACTATAATTGCTCAGGCAGTTTCTTCAATTTTATGTTCCATATATGCCTTTGTAAAAGTACCATTTATTCGACTAAACCGTGAAGATTTAGTGTTTGATAAAGAAATAGCAAAAAAAGTAGGGAAATTTAGCTTCCTTACATCAATTCAGCAATCTATCATGACCTTTGGAATGGTATGTGTTCAAGGCATTGTAAATACCTTTGGAGCAGATACTATTGCAGCATTTACTGCTGCAGGCAAAGTTGATTCTATAGCATATTTACCCGTTCAGGACTTTGGAAATGCTTTTTCCACCTATGTTGCTCAAAACAAGGGTGCTGGAAAGAATGACAGGATACACCAAGGATTAAAATCTGCTGTAAAGACTATAATAATATTTTGTTTAATAATGTCTATATTAATTTATATAAATTCAAGTAATCTGATGAGAATATTTGTAAATGCTAATGAAACTAATGTAATAAAATTAGGGGTAGAGTATCTATCTATTATATCTATATTTTATATGTTAATAGGATTCTTATTTATGTTCTATGGATTTTTCAGAGGTATTGGTGCATTAAATGTATCTTTAATTCTTACAATAATTTCCCTAGGTACTAGGGTTATGATAGCATATGTTCTTTCAGGGATTCCGCAGATAGCTCAACGAGGTATATGGTGGTCTGTTCCAATAGGTTGGGCCCTTGCAGATAGCATAGGATTTATTATATATAAACGGATGAAGAAGAAGGACTTGATTCTTAAGTAATTACTTGCTAAACATTACAATTTAATATACAGTCAAATGGGTTATAGTTAATAACTTAACAGAGACAAAGATAAAAATACCTACTCTATATTTCTCATAGTAGGTATTTCATCATTAGCTCTATCATTGATCCTATTATTTTTCAATTGATAATCTATATACATACTCTATATCTCTCTATTTCCCTCTCCAAATCCTGTATCTTATATTCTAATGATAAAATTGGATCTATATCATATTTATCTAATAAAAAATATAATTCCTCTATCTCTTCCACACTTGGAGATAAGTGTTCATCATATATCCCATTATTTGAATGTATATGAATATATTCTATATAGTCTCTTAATTCCCTAATCCAATATTCTAAGTCTACTTTTCCAAGTTTAGCATGACCAATATCTAAATTTATTCTCACATTAGGCATATTCACAGTCTCTATATATTCTTTTAACATCTCTGGAGACTCTTCAAATATATTCTCTATAAGTATGATTCCCTTATATTGTGTATCAGATAATATTTTCTCCCAAAATTCTTTACTCTGCCTATTATTCAACTCCTTGATGAAGGGTTCATTCAAAGAGGGATTTATTTGACTATGAAATACTATATAATCTATATTCAATTGCTCTGCTGAATATATGGTATTCAAATATCTCTTATAGCTTACTTCCCTAATCTGTAAATCTGGGCTTGCTGGTTTTAAATCTAAAAAAGGTCCATGTAGAGATTTCAGACCATCAAATTTCCTTAAAACCTTCCTATAATCATCTATTATCTTTACCAACTCTTCCATCTTCAGATTAGGTTCTGTAAAATCTTGAATTTCCAATCCTATATTCAATCTTTTAAATAGATCTATGTCTAATTCTGATATTGTTGATATAGTTTTAACTATATTTTTCATAGATTCACTCTCCTTATGGATAATTATATCCTAAAATACAAAAAGCATCTATATCCATGCTTGTAAAATCTTAAAATAAGATTCTATTCAAATCTTTTATAATGGTTCATCTCCTAGTATAAAGCGTTAAATAGATAGATCTATTTGTATTGATTCCTAAATAGCAAAATATCAGATGAAGTATAAAACTCCATCTGATATAAGTTTTTTTATAAGATTACTTCATCTATAACTGCACTTTTAACTTAGCTTATGAATAAATAATCCGGATCTCAGCTTTGGCTCAAACCATGTGGATTTAGGTGGCATAATTTTTCCCTCATCTGCTATAGTCATTAAATCCTCTATAGATGTTGGATACATGGAGAATGCTACCTTCATATCAGTAGATACTCTTCTCTCTAACTCTTTAAGTCCTCTAATTCCACCTATAAAATCTATCCCATTATCTGTTCTAGGATCACAAATTCCAAGTATTGGCTCCAATATATTTTTCTGCAATATAGATACATCTAATCTCTCT
This sequence comes from Tissierellaceae bacterium HCP3S3_D8, assembly GCA_052067355.1. Lineage (GTDB taxonomy): Bacteria > Bacillota > Clostridia > Tissierellales > Tissierellaceae > CABMKH01. The sequence goes on along the minus strand of JBQHQH010000034.1, from coordinate 3,174 downwards.
ACTGGATCCTCTTGATTAAACGTACCTTCCCTTACATTTAATATATACCATTTATCCTCTAAGTACATTCCAAAACTGTGTTTTTTCTTTGGACTATATGATTCTTCTCCATTATAAAATTCTACTTCGAACTTTTCTCCTATTTTTTTCAAAAAATCTTCAGTTGAATATCCATTCAAATCCTTTACCACCCTATTGTAGTCCATTATATGAAGTTGATCATCTGGAAATAAGACAGATAAAAAGAAATTAAACTCTTCACTTCCACTGTAATCGGGATTTTCTCTTCTCCTCTTTAAACCCACTTTTACAGCTGATGCTGATCTATGATGTCCATCTGCTATGTAGAGAGAATCTATTCCATGAAATAATTCCATTAATCTCTGGATTGCATCCACATCATTCACTATCCACACTATATGAGATATTCCATCTTCAGATACAAAATCATATATAGGACTCTCTCTATCCATCAAATCTTCTACTAATCTATTGATTTCATCTTTACTTCTATATGTCATAAATATGGGTCCTGTATTTGCATCAGTATAATCTACATGATTTATTCTGTCCTGTTCTTTTTCTTCTCTAGTATGCTCGTGTTTTTTTATGGTATCTTCTAGATAGTCATCTATAGAGGTACATCCTACTAATCCAATCTGCTCTCTACCATCCATTATCTGCTTATAGATGTAGAATCTCTCCTCTTCATCTTGGATCAATATTTCTCTTCTAATCAATTCTTCTAAATTTTCCCTAGCTTTTTCATAAACTCTCCTATCATATATGTCAATGGAAGGATCTAGATCTACTTCCGCTCTATCTACATGTAAAAATGAGTAGGGATTATCTTTGACCATCTCCCTTGCTTCATTGCTATTCATAACATCATAGGGTAATGCTGCCACCTTATGAGCTAATTCTTTCCTAGGCCTGATTCCTCTAAAGGGTCTAAAAATTGCCATATTTCCCTCCTATTTAAGATTTTCTTTGATTATAGATACTACTTCTTCTCCAATTCCTTTCTGAGCCTCTATTGTAAAACCACCTATATGGGGAGTTAGAGATATTCTATCATGCGTATATAATCTTTTATTTTTAATAGGTTCTTCTTTAAATACATCTAACGCAACTGCAGACACCTTTCCTTCATCTAAAGCGTCTAATAGAGCATCTTCATCTATGATTCCACCTCTTGAAGTATTGATTAAATATACTCCATCCTTCATCTTCTCAAACTCTTCTTTTCCTATTACTGGCTTACCATTAACTGCTGGCATATGAAGTGATATAAAATCTGCAGTAGAGATAAGCTCTTCAAAACTTACACTCCTGTACTTATCTGGGCAATCTATTATTTTAACTATATCATAGTAGATAATATTCATACCTAAAGCATGAGCTCTATCTGCTACCTTTCTCGCTATTCTACCAAATCCAATTAACCCCAATGTCTTATCTTGAATTTCAATTCCCCTATATGCATTCTTGTTCCATTGACCTTTTCTCATAGTCACATTAGATATATAGGTATGTCTAGCCAAAGAAATTATCTGCCCAATAGTCAACTCTGCAACAGAGACACTACTTGACACTGGAGTATTACATACTCTGATACCATTCTCAGTAGCATACTCTACATCTATATTATCTACCCCTACCCCTGCCCTGATAATCAACTTTAGTTTTCCTGTTTCCAATGCAGAATCTATTATGTTCTTATCTATTTTAGTTGCAGAACGGATAACTATACTATGAAACTTTCCAATCTCTCTTTTTAATTCTTCTGGTTGATAGAACTGCTCTACTATATCATATCCTGAATCTTTTAGTATTTTAGCAGCCTCTTGATCCATTCCATCAGTTATCAACACTCTATACATAATATCATCTCCCTATTTTAAATCCAAGATATCATCTATATTCTCTAGCAATTCTACTACATCTTCTAAATCATAATCTGCCATATGAGATATTCTAAAGGTCAAATCCTTTAATTTTCCATACCCATTGGATATCATAAATCCTCTATATTCCAATTCTCTATTTAAGTCATCAATATCTATTTTCTTTGTGTTTTTAATAGTAGTCACAGTATTTGAAAGATATCTTTCATCTTCTACAAATAGTTCAAAATTCCTTCTTGTCCAATCCCTTACGTATTCTGCCATCTTTAGATGTCTTCTATATCTATTTTCTAATCCCTCTTCTAAAATCCTATCCAATTGATAATCTAGAGCAAACATATGGGGTATAGATGGTGTAGATGGATACTGGTGATCCTTCTTCTTGAAATAATCATATAATTTCACTATATCAAAATACATTCCTCTATTTTTAACCTGTCTTCCTGCATCTATAGCTCTATCACTTACTGAACATATGGCCATTCCCGGAGGCAAGCCTAGACATTTTTGTGATGATGTTATATTGATATCTATTCCCCATGAGTCTGTCTCTATCTTAGCACCTCCCATAGAGCTTACAGAATCTACTAAGAATAATATATCTGGGTACTTTTGCTTCAATAACTTTCCTATCTCACCTACAGGATTTGTAATCCCTGTGGATGTTTCGTTATGAGTCACAGTGATGACATCATATTTACCTGTAGATAGTACTTCATCTACCATTTTAGGCGTTGTAGGTTTTCCGGGGGTAGACGAAAATTTATCAGCAGGTACTCCGTTGGATTGTGCCATCTTGAACCATTTATCTCCGAAGGCTCCTACTGAAAATATTGCTGCTCTTTTTCTAGTTACCGAACGAATAGAACCTTCCATAAGTCCGCTACCTGAAGATGTAGACAATAATATGGCATTCTTCGTATAAAATATCTTCTGTAACTTTTCAGATATTCTCCTCTGCAAATCACTGGCTTCTTTACTCCTGTGACCTATTTGTTGAGTAGACATTTTCTCTAATACATCTTCCTTGACATCTATTGGTCCTGGTATAAATAATTTCTTGTGCATAAGTCTCTCCCCTTTGTATATATTCTTTCTAAAATACCACTTTTTCACATTAATGTCAAGAAGGTTATAGAATATTTCGTCAAAAAAGTCTAGAGAAGTCAAACATATGTGACACGACCTCTGAAAATTTTCTCTGAATAATGCTGTGATTTTCAAAAATTACTAATAATTATTTTGTCAAGGAGGAAAGCGATAGCGA
>JBQHQH010000033.1:0-26205 GCA_052067355.1 Tissierellaceae bacterium HCP3S3_D8 | reverse complement strand
TTTTTTCATCCATTCTTTAACTGATTCATTAAATTCTGGAAGTTCATAAGGATAGCCAAAAGCTTCATGAGAAGCTCTCTCTCTTGCAGCTTCAGCTACTGGAGCAGGCACCCTAAAGTCAGTATCAGCAATCCACATAGGTAGGACATCTTCTGCATATTGACCAGGATTGTATTTTTTACAATCAGAGCCTCTACGATCTAAAAATTCATCAAAATCATGTACTAATTTTTTACTCATTGATAATTCCTCCTATTTAAATATTTATTATTTTACTATTATCTCTAATCATTAAAATAAGATAAACATTACATATGAAACTATTACATTCACTATGGCACCACATACAAGTGGAACAACGTTTCTTTTAATCAAGTCATCAGTGTCTACTTCTGCCAAACCTGCAACAGCAATTACAGCGCCTGCTACTGGTGATAACCCCCTACCTATTCCAGAAGCTAACTGCATTGGAACAGCAATTTGATATGGTTGTAGCCCAACCTTAGAAGCTATATTGGGAACTAATGGACCAAAAGCAAACCAAGAGGCATTTCCACTTCCCAGTATAATGACTGCAAAAAAGGTAAGTGCACTCAAAGCAATCACTGACAGTAGTTGTGCTCCCTTTAAACCAGCTAGCATATTTGCTAAAATATTAATTCCACCTAATTCAATCAAACCACTTGAAAATACTCCTGCCGCAATTATAAGTGTTACTATATTGGCAAAAGAATTGCCCATAGCATTAAATACAATAGAAAGGGATTTTCCTACTTCTTTGCTATCTTTCTTGATAATTATTTCTAAAATAAATACCACTATTAAGGATATAACACTTGCTGTAAATACGTCCATTTGCATAGTTGTAAATAAAGAGAACCCAATTACTAACAATAAAGGTAATGCTGGCAATATTGCATATACTGTAGGAATTCCTCTACCTTTTTCTTCTATATCCGATACTTCTATAGCTGTGTTTGCATTATTTCTCTGGTCTAGTTTTCTAAAATAAACAACCATAATAGTCGCAATTGTCAATACTGAAGCAACTCCAGATATCCATTGATAAGTCATAAAATAATCAACTACTGACATTCCTGCAACATTTTCTGCTGCAAAAATTACAGCACCGTCATTTGGTCCCCAATCTATTGATCCAGTAGCTAATATAGCAGCTGCTGCACTTAATTTTCCAATACCTAGTCCAACTAAAATTGGATATGCAGTAGCCATCAATAACATAACAAGGCCAGCATGACTTGTAATCATCATTTTCAATATTGTTCCAACTATATATAACAAACTAAGAACAATATAGGGATTGCTAATTTTCATCAAGGGTTTTGTCAATACACTTGCCAGCTTGTCCGATGCCTTAATATGAGTCATAAATGCAGCATAACCTGCGACCATCATTAGATTTGTGCCTACTCCTGATAATTGAGATTTAGTAACAATCCCGATATATGCAAATATATCCAGTATTATATTGTCTGTTGTCTTCTCACCCATAGGAGTAAAACCTTTCCACACTGCTAATACTAGAAAAATAATGATACCCGATGTGAAAAACACAAACATAGGATTATATTTTTCTAAAACAAATTTTGCAGTTATAAAAATCGCTATAACTGTGAGTAAAACAGCTATAATGTCATTCATTACTTACTTCCTCCCTTTTAAATTTATCTTTTAGAAATTTAGATAAAAATTTACTTATCTTATCTTCAATATAATTACCAAAATAATTATAGTTTTGTATAGTAATTCATTGAAATTAATAAAATATGTTTTTGAATGATAAAATTTTTAATAGTGAAAGGCCTTTCTACATTACATTTTATTCCATTATAGAATAACTGTCAACATTTTTATTCGGTTTTAGAAGCTTTATTGTTTTATTTCTGTCTTCTTTGTAAAATATAGTTAAAGTAAATATTCTAAAATAGAATGTTAGGAGAGTAAAAAATGGATGTTGGAGAAAGGATTAGACAACTTAGAAAAGAACATAATATGACTACAAATGAATTAGCAAAACTATGTAATACATCACAACCAGTAATAAGTAAATTAGAAAATGGCAATCGTATACCTGATGTTCCAACTTTGAAGAAAATATGCCAAGTTTTTGATATAACCTTAGCTGACTTTTTTGCACCAGAAGGTTTATCTTCTCCTGCAGAAAATGAATTAAAAGAATTATTAAATAATGCAAAAGAATTAAATTCAGAACAAATCAAAAGCTTAACTAATTTTCTTAAAACAATTACTGATAGTAATAAAAAATAACCTTTATTCATTATATAAATTTTGATGTTAGTATATAAATGTGGATACGAAAAGTTTAATACGATAAAATATCTATAAGGAAGATGTGTTAAACAATCTCTCAGAATGGTATTCGATATACTAATAAATTTAAACAACAGATTATAGAGCTTTATCACTCTGGACAATTAAATCTAATTTCTAAAATATAATTCTACTATTTGCAGAACGCCAAGGAGTTTTTTTATGTTTTCTAAAGATATCTTTTCAAATCGTATTAAAGAGGAACGTTTAAAGAAAGATCTTAAACAATCTGAACTGGGAAAAGTTGTTGGACTCTCTGATAATGCAATAAGCGATATTGAGAGAGGGTATAGACTCACAACTATAGATAAGATAGTTGAATTAGCTGACTTTTTTGATGTATCTATTGATTATTTGGCAGGAAGAACTGATAATCCTAAAATTAATAGATAAGATTTTTTCGCTTCTGTTAGAAGGAGCTAAAACAAATTTTTTTAATATTACTGGATAATAATCTAAGTGAGGTTGTTTTTATGAATAAAATTGGCAATAGAATAAAAGAGCTTAGAGAATTAAATAATATATCTGCTAACAAGCTTGCAATTTCTCTTGATATTGCTCCTTCTAATATAAGTAAAATCGAAAATGGAATTTCTAAACCTTCTTTAGACTTGCTGATGAGTATATGTGATTATTTTAAAATTAGTATGTCTGAATTTTTTAGTGATGGTATAAATACTGAAATTTTACCTAATGAGGTCAAGGAACTTTTAAATAATTTAAGAAATCTAACTCCAGAACAACTTGAAGCCGTTAACAGCTTAATCAAAGATTTTAAAAAGTAAATATTTTATATCTTTTAAATAAAAACCTCTCTGCAAGTATTTTTCTTGTAGAGAGTTTTAAGTTTATATAAGTATATTTATATCATGTATAAATGTGCTTTTACTAAGTCTTCTCTTCAAATAATGCCATTAAAACTTAAACATTAAAAACATTATACCCATTTGAAATCAATTTATAAACTAATCTTATCTTCAATATTTATATATACTACATTATTTTGTTCATCATACCTCCATTTTGCTTTCTTAGAAGTAATAATACCATCGTCAGATAATAATCCATATTTTCTAAATATGTCAGTTACACCAGCAAAATAGTTCCGTCCCTTATTAATACTAAAATTACATTTATCTTTTCCATTAATAATAACATCCATACGGGTATCTGATTTACTAAATTTACTCATTATTGAAGAAGGAACAGATATTATTCTCGCTCTAACATCATTTTTGGTAATCATTTTTTCAATATAGTCTGTACCATTCTTAGGTGTTCCATATAATTCTGTATTTATTTTTTCCTCTTTTCCATCGATGAAAACGTCCAATCTTTTTGCACTGAAAATAGGTTTGTATACAAATCCAATACCTTTATCTATACAGCTTATAACTAGAGATTTTCCATCTAATAATACTACTGGTTTAGATGGATCATTGTTAGATTCCTTAGTTCCATCTGCTGTAAATTCAGATGTTGTTATAAAAATACCTTTTGCCCCAAACGGTATCGTTCCTTTTAATTCTCTAATAGCCCTTACAGGTACTTTATTGTTGGGATGATATCGTTTAGCTTGAATATAATAATTTGTCTTGTCAGATTCACTAAAGTCCCCAACACCTTTTCGAATGGCTACTAAATCTATCCCTCCATCTTTACTTCTTTGTGTTACTTCGACTTCATCTAACCCCATCTCAGTCAAATATTCCTTTAGAAATACTTCAAAATCATATCCTGTGGCAAAATACTCATATATCTGTTGCTGATACTGGGTAATTTCTACTTCTGTAAGCATATTGCTTATTTGTATTGTCTGAGGCTCTATAAGCAATTTAATCCCTCCTATAAATTAACCTTTTTAAACATTAACTCCATTATATCTAAAAATATGGATAATAGAAATAGGAGGAATACTACTTCTATTCGGCTTTTATGAATTTATTCTATTTGGGGATATGTATTTTTTAAGGTTTGGGGTTTTTAGAACTATTTTAATACTAGGAGATACTAATTAAAATAAACTTAAAACCATTTGTTCCTCATTAGAATGAAGTACTTCTTCCCACTTTCCTAATCTTTATAAAGTTTATAAATTTCACTAGAAAACGGATATACAGTGGTTATATATTCATGAGAAATAGTTCCTAAGAATAATTTATCATCAATGAAAAATCACAAATCCTCTAATAGCACCAAATAGATAAAGAGTATATCCATAATCATATATTATTTAATAATGTGAGCTTTACTGATGTACATGCCTATAATTCTAATAATAAGAAGAGCTATCATTAAATCCGTAATATTAGTGATAAACCATGTAAAGAATATGGAAAAGAAAAAAAGATAAATTCTATAAAAAAAATTAAAGAAAGAATCAAAGAACGAATATCTAGAAAAGAAAAATATCCTTCAAAACCTAAACATTACGGTATTAATTCAATAAATAAATTAAATTTAGGTAAAATTATTGATTTAAAAAACAATGCAAAATTTTAGAAATTCAAGGAGTATGAGATACGGACAAAACAACATAATTTAAAAAACATGGCTAAAACATTAAACTTGATGACAATCCACTAAATTAATTCCAAAGATGAACTCTATGATGCTATTGGTAAGGTAAATATAGAGCTGACAAATATGGCTACTGATATTAAAAATATTGAAAATGATATTGCTAATATTAGCTTAAAAGTCAAGAATATAGAAACCTATAATAGAGTAAAACCTATATATGATGCTTGGCAAATGACAAAAGATAAAAAATTCTTTTATAAAGCTCATACCGATGAATTAATCCTTTTTGAAGCCTCTAAAAAAGCATTAAGGGATTCAATTTCTGAGGATCTATTGGTTTCTGTTCCAGTTTTGAAAAAGAAGCTAAAAGAACAAACGCAATCAAAAGAAAAGGCCTACCAGGATTATCAAAAACAAAAAGAAAAAGTCTTCCAACTAAATTTTTTGAAATCAAATTTGGAGACCTATATGCAATGGCAATAACCTGAAATTAATCAAAAGAGGGAGCATTGATAGTTTGTACAAATATAAAGAACGAACTAGCTTCATGAAGCTAGTTCGTTCATATAGTTTAAATTAAACATCAGCGAATAAATCCACCAATGCCGAACGGTCGAACCGTCCTTTCATCAAATTAAGTATATAACTATATTTCATATTTGTCAAGAACTAGATTTAATATTTTTAAAAAATATAAAATATCATTATCTGTATCCATATATGAAAATCTTTCAGTAAATTTTTTTGTTAATTCTCCAAACTCTTCAACTCGGTGTTGTCTAGAACCTTTTCCCTTTACAAAAAATTCATGGATATAAAATACACATAAAACATCATGTACCTTATTACACTTATAAAATAACTCCCCAATTTTTCGTTCTTCTGCATATTTCTTTATGTAATTACTAACGATATTTATATTGCTATCGTATAAATTGAATAAAAAAGCATTATTATGAGCAGAGGCATTTCGTATCCTTTTGACACTATTTAGGACTCCCATTAATGAATCCACCTTAAATTCTTCTGTTGGATATTTTTTAAAATAGAATCCAAAGAATCTTAAGAAATCACCAAATTTAATAACTTCCATCAGTACCCAAGCAGGAGGAGCCGCTTTATGAGTCTCATATAATTTAAATTGATAATGACTTTTATGTTTGACATTTTCTAAAATAATATCTTTATCTAATTTATAGAAAGAACCCGTTGTTGAATGGAAAAAACTTCTAACTACATCGAAGCCATCTACATCTGTATTTTCAGTAATCTTAGTAATAAGAAAAGTTTTCAAAGCATGCTCAATATCTAATGTTGCCGTTAATAATATGTACCTTAACTGCATGTCCATACTTGCCAAATCAGTCAAATATGAGAATTCTAGATTTACAAATTTATCACTTTTGTCTCTTCTAAAGTTTCTTTTATAAACAGTTAACTTATAATAATAATTTATATCACGAAGTATTAAGGAGGCATCTTCCTTTGTAGTCTTATTAAATTTAACGCCTTTTTTATCTAATAAATCAATTAATTGTTTAAAACTTTTTTTAGGATATTTCCTTTTCTGATTTTCTAAATCTTCTTGGGTGATATTGTCTTTAACTTTTATTAATTCTTCTTTGAATTTGTCCACAAAGTAATCCCTCCTGAATGAATATTATACTCTTATTTTCTTGAATTATATACGCAGCAACAGCTTCCATCAAATCCTTACTGGTACCTGTAATTAGTGCTGCATTATCAACTCCCTTCCTAGCCCTGATTGCATAGAAATTTAAAACCTTATGCTTTTCAACAGAATTTAAATTGTCTAAAATTGCAATACTTAAAACCTCATCAAGTCCTAAAATATATCCAACTTCTTTAAAGGATATTATTAATCTAAATGCTTCCTGTAAGTACAGAGCAAAATGTTAAGTCCTCAGAACATATATTTTCATTTCTATATATGAAGTTAAATTAAATCTACATCTCCCAAATAAACTCCATTTATATAATCGTACTCTTTAGCAATTTTTTCTTTAAATTCTTCCTCTGATAAATCATCATACAAATAGGCCTCATCCTCAACTAAACAATCATAAATAAGCTCTGCAAGTTCCCTATCTTCTTTTAATAGTCTTTTATATCTTGTTTCCACTTCATAGGGAAAATCTAATCCATAGGTCATTTTATCTATCTTCCCACCCGAATATGATTTTGTCATTTCTTATTATATTTTCTATCATCATTCTATTAAACTTATATAATCACTCATTACTCTACTCCCAAAGCCTTAAACACAGCATCCTCTGGACTTTGATAGAAGGGAATCTGAAATTTTGCAAATAGTTCTGGTGGTATAGTTACTATGTCCACTGCTGAAGCCATGGGAAGTAGAATTTTCTTTACTCTTACATCAAAACAGACCTGTAGAGTATCTGCTAATTCTTGTACCTTTGTAATGGTTCCTCCTATACTCATAGTTCCTAAGATTACCATCTTAGATTGTATCGGTTTTTCCAATGCACCTGAGCACATTCCAATAAAGGCTGCTAGAGATAGCTCTGAAGTAACCCCTATTTCCTACAAGTCTTGTACATGCATTAAATAATCAAAATTTTGGATAGAAATAGTCCCGCTTATATTCTTTTTATTAGCCTTAAAATAGTTGTATGCTATATTGATACTTTCCTTAGTCTCATGGTTTGAGCCAAGACCTGTTCTTTCAAATTTTCCTGAACCAGGTACAACTTCTGTTTCTATTTTAAATGTTCCAATCATCCCTGTTTGTCCATGGCCTACCACATAAACATGTCCTAGTTTCCCCTTTCCTTCAGGTATTAATTTCCCCCACCTTGTTCAGGTACAGATACAAATTCTTAATTAAAGTTTTCTTTATCAATATAGGAGAAATGAACATCATAAAATTCCATTCCTCCAATTTTCTTTAATTGTTCCTTAACTCGTCTTCTTCCGACTAGGGCATATTGTAATATTTCCTCTATATCTTCCTTGGTATATTCTCTATTTGGATAAATTAATTTCACCATTCCTGATACACTTCTTCGAACCGCTATTACATCCCTTTGGTTAAGGTTGTTTCCTAGATTAAAGTACTTGTCCATAGCATCAGAAAAGTTTCTCTTTCTCATTTCCCTAAAAAATTCCGCTAAATAATCTGTAATAAATCCATATTCGTCAGTAAAAAATTCAGGTCTATACTTTGGTATTTCCCATCCTGGCAAATAAAAATGCATCCTATCAAAAAATGCAGAATCATAGGCCATGGCATCTGGAAATGGATCAAATAAATGAGAAGTCTTAAGTAATACATCTACACTCTGATTAATATTTCCCACAAATACCATAGATGCTGAAGCAGCCTTTTGTTCCCTTCCTCTAACAAAGGAACCAGCGGCCATATAATCCTTCATTATTTGTATACCATCTTTATCCTTAAATGTAATACCTGCAACTTCATCAAAAACCACACAATCCCAGAGGCCTACTAAACCTATTTTTCTACTGCCCATATTATAAAACAGATTGGCAACAGTTGTTTGGCCTCCAGATACTAATATAGAATTTGGAGATATCTCCTTATAAATATGACTTTTCCCTGTCCCCCTTGGCCCTAATTCACATAAATTATAATTATTTTCTACTAAAGGAATCATCCTTGCTAGTAAATGCCATTTTACCTTATATTCTAATTGTGTAGGTTCCATACCTACAGATCTAAGGAGCACATCAATCCATTCATCCTTTGTAAACTGATTTCTCCCAGTAAATATTTCTTCCATATCTAAATTAGGCAATTGTATAGGTGTAAGGTTTCCTATATTAAATGGGCTTATATCTCTTACTTCTTCATCATAGAAATAATTCATCTTTAAGATGCACCAAATTCCCCCGCCTAAAAGTTTCTCATAATCTTTAACATAATGAGAGGAAATCTGTACGCCTTTTAATCCCAAATTAGAAAACTCTGCCTCATAAATGTCTTTCTTTTCATTTAATTTAACAGTAATATTATCTATCACAGTATATTGTCCCAACTCTTTAATTTTGGACTTTATCTTCTCCGCCTCATCTGGCCTAACAAAGTTATCAGCTAAAATTTTCTTAACCCTCTCAACTCCATCATTGACGCTATCTTCATCATCTGTGGCACAGTACATGCCTAATAAATACTCCAAAACATATATTGGAACATTGGCACCCTCTTTTATCTTCTTAGTTAAGTCTTTTCTAACTACTCTCCCAGCAAAGTAGGTATTTAATTTTTCATTTAGACTTATCTGATTATCCATTCTTTCCATAGTTTCACCTACTTATATTTTTTAAAATCCAAAATCATTAGTAATGGCTAAATCAATCATGAATGGTGTTTTATCATAGATTTTTTCTACAGTTTCATTCTCATCTTCCATAATCAAATAATATTTTTTTGATTTATCATATACCTGATCTTTTAAGGTGAATTTTTCTCTAAAATTACGATCTTCTGGCTTAGATGATCTACTATCTGCTATGATAATATTTTCATTTGATATTCTATTACCTTCTTCATCTACAAAATAAAGTTTAAGAGTTATAGGTATCTTCTTATCTTCTACTTTCTCAGTTTGGAAGAACTCTAAATAGGTTATTCTATTTGTAATCTTTCTAGAAATATTAGTAAGTTTGACTTCTACTTTAGATGATTTAAACTCTTCTTTTCTAATATTTTTATACTTTATAACAGGTATCATTATTTCCTGTAGAGCTACTCCACCATGGACATAGTTATCTCCTGCTCCCTGTATTTTAAATCTTGTGACACCTTTTGGTATGACTGCATTTAAACTTGTACCTTCTCCAAGTAAATACTTCATAGATAAAGATAATATCCCTTGTTCTTCTGAATTTTCTTCTGTCAATATATACCTTCTTCCCTTGTCTATAGCTTTCACACCTAGTTTATCCATCTTATCAAATTCCTGAAGAGGTGACCTTCTATAAATAAAACCATGATCTGCTGTAATGTAGATATTAGTAGCACTTACATTATTTACAAGGCTTTTAATTAAATTATTTAAATCATCAATGGTCTTTTCTACTGCTTCAAATACATCCCGCTCTGTACTAGCCTTATCCCCTATGGCATCTATTACATCATGATAGATATAGATTAACCTTTTTCCTCCAAAGGTCTCTTTATATCCTGAACGTTTCATGTCTTTAACATCATTGTATTGAATAGCCACTGATTCATTTATATGATTAAAGAGTATTTTTCCTCTATTTATCGTACCAGAAGAGTTTATACCATCTACTACAATATCCCCATTATCACTTATTTCTATCTTTTTATGTGGCAATAAGGATGCCATACCCAATTTAGTATAAGATGGTATAACCCCCTGCATAAAGAATATCTCTGATTTTCCTTGTCTATCTCTATTTATGATATCACTAAATTCCTTTGCAGCTTCATATCTTAAAGCATCTGATATAATAACAAAGACTCTTTCATCCTTTCGCATATGAGATGCTATATAGGTTTCATAAAACTCTTGTTGTTTTGTAAGCCCACTAATTCGGATATCATTCTTTAATTCATCTTCAACGAGCCCTGACCACTTAATGGATAATTCCTCCAAATACCAATTAGTATAAGTATTTTCAACTACTTCCATAAGTTTGTAAAATTTCTCTTTATCATCAATTCTATCGTAAGATATATAGAATTTTCTATAGAAAGTATCAAATAAGTAATAGGACTTAGTATAGTTATCTACCATTTCATAAGTAGTAGCTCCTTTGATATTTTTCTCTAATTCTTTTTCTAATCTTAAAATCTCCATTGCATAATAAATGGCATCATATTCATTACTTAATTGACTAAACCAATGGCTAGTTCTTCTTTTATTGATAATCTTTCTATACTTTTCATATTCTCCTACATTTTCAACTAGACTAGTAATAAGTTTCGTTATAATTTCATCATCAAAATCTTTAAATGTGTCACATTCTATATAGTCTTCAATATCCCATTTTGAGATATAATCTCGAATATTCAACTTCTGCCCTATATGATTTGATATTTTATTGTAAGATTTACTATCAATAGAATGGCTCATAAAATGATCAATAAATACTATGGAATCAGCTACTTTGGATGAAATAAATCTTTCCCAGGTCTTAGGAACTTTTGTTTCAAGTTTATAACTTAGATTGGTTACTAAAAGCATTATCATCAACTGATCTAGGCTGTTTTCTTCAAAATGATAACCATATTGTTTTTCTAATAGATTCCAAAGAGCTGTTATATCTCCAAACTTTACTATTTCCTCCATTATCTTATTTTCTTCTATTTTATCCATTAATAAAGTCTTTACTACTAATTCAAAGTCTGCCATCTGCAATTTACAAAGAGTGGATAGAACTGCAATATCTATCTTTTCTTCAGTATATACTTCTATATTATAAGAGGCAAATCTCTCATATCTTTCTTTATTACCAAAGAATTTTATATACTTTTTAAATACATTTCGTAGTGTTTCATCCTTAACACCTAAATCCCTCATAATAACAGTTGTCTTATCTGTAGAAAATTCTTCACTATATTTCTCGATATCCAAAAGCCAATTCTCTCTAGGAATTGGTCTTGGCTTCGGAGAATATATTAGATAATTTGATTCTATATCCTCTTTTTCTAATAAATACTTTATATATAATTTGTTGTTATCAGTAAGGTGAAAAATTTTGGCATTCTCTAATTCTAAACTCTTGATGTCTTCTACAAATTCTGACTCTCCATCATACCAAAAAACAATATTTCTTATCTTCCCATTGGAAGGTTCCTGATTTAAATTTTCTTCTAGTATTTTTTTTATTTCTGATAGATTCATTTTTTCACCTTCTTTTCTATATCTTAGAGAGTAGATCTGCCTTTAGAGGCTTTCTACCTTCTCCTTGAGGTACCTCTACCCCTTGGAATAAATCATAGTTATGCTTTACTCCATCATCTAAATCTATTTCTATTCTCTGATGGGCAATATGTGCTATTACCTGATCATAGATTAAACATTCTTCTATCTGTTTATTTATTTTATCTTTTTTCTTCCTTGCACTAGTTTTTTCTCTTGCAGGTAGTTCTGAATCAATTATAAAATCCAATCTATCCATTTCAGCCTCATACATTCTCTGTAATCTATGAAGATAATCAATCCTAACCCTAGCTACAGTAGACATATCATATCTATGCATATATATAAGGACCTTAAATCCATCTTGTTTACCACTATCAAATAGCCAATAAATAGGTCGTTTCTGATAAGTTCTCACATGGTCTTTATAGAAATCCTTTAGGAAATATCTTGTAATGGCTTGTCTAGAAGTTTCTGTGGTCTTTTGTCCTAATGTTTCTGCAATATAATCTAGATTTTCCTCTAGTGTTTCTTTTCCAAAGGTTATCTCTACAAAGTCTACAAATCTATTAACAATATCATCTTCGAAATAATCATCATCTGCTATAACTAAAATATTATCTTTTGTGGGGATAAAAGTTTTATATCTATCTATATCAAATTCTCCACCTGCATAAACTAGGCCTTCTTCATCTAAAGAGTATCGTCCAAACATACAACCTACAGCATAGGAAATAAAGGATTTAATATCTCTTTCTCTATCTGCTTTGCTAATGGTAATATCCTTATCTTCTACTTCAGGAGTAAGTTCATCCTGAAGACCATAGATATCAATAAAAATTCGGTTTAGTTCTTCTTCGTTGTATTTTAGTTGGGCAAATTGTTCATTAGTGAAATCTGTCCATCTATCAAAGGCTGTTTCCATTTTATTGGCATCAAAGTCATTTTTAAATGCTGAATACCTTAATAATGGATGATATTGAAAATCCCATGAGGTTTCAAAGGAGTCCCAGTCAGTTTTTGAGATACCCAAATTATATTCTACAGCGTCTTTAATTCTTTTTTCATACTTCTGATCTATAATTATTGGAATTTCTCCAACAATACCCACTTCATAATTAAGAGCAGTCCCAAATATATTTAATATTTCATTCACAACATTTGAATTTAACAACCCTAAAATGTATTTGAAATCAACACCCTTAAAATCAACTATTCCAGAGCCTCCCCCACCAAATATAGAATTATTTATATATCTGGTGGAAAATTTATAACTGGTTACTGCTGACCATGTAATTGTATCCTCAAAATAACTCATAAAATTAGCCCCACTAGACTTTTTGAATGACTTAACATCTTTGCCATCATCATGCCACTTAATTATGTAGTTATTGTTACCATACCATCTCCTAAATTCTCCACCCTTACTATAAGGTTTCCATCCACAAAAATTATCGCATTCCACCTCATACCATAGCCTTAAAAAACGATCATTATTTCTTGTTTTAAGTCCCTCAAATAAAATTGCATAATCCTTCAGTTTTTTATTTTTTTCAAAAACACTTATATAAGAATTGTTTATCCAATAGGCTATTGGTGTCCCAATTATCTTTTTAAACTTCTCTTGGGACGCAAAATAGATTCCATCATTAGCAAAAAATTTACTTCTCTTTTTTTCCAAACTTTCTACTTTAACATGTTCTATAAAAAATCTCTTATAATATCCTTTGTACTGTGCAATTTGTTTTTTGTTTATAATAAATGCAACTGTTCCAAAATCAGAACCAAATATACCTCTGCCTAAATGTAATAGATTAACAATTGTATTTTTATCTATAATTTTCCTCCTCATATTTCTATAAGAATATAAAAACATCCAAGTAGGTATATTTATCATAGATAAAAAACCATTATCTTTTAAAAATATACTTGAACATTCCATAAATACTGTACTCAAGTCTTTACTCGTATCTTTATAATTTTTATTTAGATATTCCTTTAACTTCCCATTCATACCACCATTCCCCATATATGGCGGATTAGTACAAACTACATCATACTTATCACTCATTATCCTTCCCTGTTTAATAAGGTCAGACAATTTATCTAATATAATCTCTCTATACTGTAACTCATATAAATCGAGTGTTTCTCCATTTCTTATTTCTTCTACTCTTCTGTCTATAGCATCAAAATCAACTTTCTTTACATCCAAGATAGATCCATATTCCTTTGCATCATAAAATACTTCAACTAAATATTCTATATCTTGCTTTAACCTTTTATCTCCATTAGCAAAAAACTCTATGGCTTCCTTTGGAATACCATTATTTTCTTGTATAGAGCAAACATTTAAATCTAACTTTTTCCTAAATATCCTTCTATTTTTACTCCTTGCTTTCATCATTAGTGCAAATGATGCTAATTGTCCTGCTCTATCGTCTATATCTAGACCATATAGATTTTTTTCTAGTATTAATCTTGGTATATCTCTTTCAGAGTAATTGGCTTTTAGATAAATATCATAAAGTACATCAAAGGCATAAACTAAAATGTGGCCAGATCCCATACTAGGATCTAGTACCTTGATATCTTCTGGGTTTAAGTTAGGATCTTTTAGTTCATCTAGTTTTTTTTGTACTTCCTCGTCCTGTTCAGCTTCTTCTAAGTAATACTTCCATTTTGATTGTAATTCTTCATCTGGATGAGATTCTAGCCATAGTCTTCCTAGTGAATTTTCCACCATATATTTTGCAATCCATTTTGGTGTAAAGAGTTGTGTAGCAGCAGGGATATTTTCCTTAGTAATTTTTTGGTTCTTCTTTAGTCCTGCAAATACTTCATCCTTTTTTTCTGAAATATAGTATTGATACATCCATCCTATAATCTCCACTTGATCTTTATAGTCATCTTCTTGGATGAACTCTACTAAATCTCTGATTACAGATCCTTCTTCTAGTAAATGGTCTGGAAGCAGTAGTTCTGTATAATCTGATATTTCTTCAAAAACCATTGGCATAATACTGCCTAATTGATTACATTGTTTTACTAATAGGTATCTATATAAATCATCTATATCATTAGAGTCCATAAGTCTATATACTACTTCCTTATATTCAGCATAGTCTTTACCTTTTAAATCAAAATCTACATTTAAAGCTTCTTTTATTATATCCGGCTCTATTTTCCCTTCTTCTATGGAGGATAGTACCCTAACTCCTGTAGGAAGATATTCGTTTACCTCCATAAATCTAAGGGCTATAAAACGGTTAAACCATGTATAGGCTACTTCTTCTACTATTTGCTCAAATCCTTTATCTTTTATATTAGCGATTAACTTTTCTCTTTGTTTTATCTCATATCCTTTATAGATTCTACTATTCTCAAGGCCTTTGACTTTAAATCCACCTTCAAAGGTCTCTATATCTTTTATTTCTTTTTCAGTAATCCCTAGCTCATAGGCTTTTTGAGTTATATCTTCAATGAGTTTATTCCTTGCTTTTACTGCAAAGTTTTTTATTGCTGATTTATCCACTTTGTATTCCCCCTATTTTAGATGAGTTTTAGTTTTGTGTCATCATTTAGTTCCTCTTGCAATGCCTTTCTTATCTGCTCTAGAACTTCATCTATATCATCTATAGTCTCTATTACCTTGGCACCATGAAGGATATTAGTTATACTAATATTTTTTACTGTCTTTGTTCTATATTCTTCTGTTGCCTGATTGTCATGAACTATTTCTGATGCTTGTTTTCCTGGTTTAGGCTTTCTTTTTTCATTTTCCTTTTCTATTTCATCAAAACAACGAATTTTGATTCTATCTGATTCTTCTTTCATGGCTATTGCTTCATAGAAATTATTTGCAGTATCTAAACGTTCTAGCAAATCATCAAATTTTGATTTACATTTATCCCCTAATTCTTCATTGAAATTATAGAGTTCAATCTCATCTAATACCATTTTTCTATCACTTTCTATTACAAGGCGAATTGGCTTGCATTCTACTTCTAATAATTCAATAAAATGATTTATAAATTCATCTACTAAATTTGGCAATCTATGGATTTGTGAGTAAGGTTCTTTAGATTTTACGATTTTCTCAATCTCCCCTATAACTTCCCTAGTTTCGGCATCTACAACATAGGTTTTATTTTTTCCATATATGTTTAGTTGATGCACCGCTTTATCAAATTCTTTTTTTTGGTTTTTAAAGAATTTCTTTACATCAAATACTTCTTCTTCATAGTCTAATAGATCGCCCTTTAGTTCATATACTTTTTCATAAAACTCTTTTACATCTTTTATCCTAATTATTTCTTCAAATAGTTTCTCTCCATTTTCTAATACATCTTTTCCAGGATAATATTTGTTATTTTTATATTGCTCAAGTAAAAATTGAATGCCATAGTCATTTGTATCCACATTTCTCATTTTTAGTTCATTTGTACATAAATCTTTAAATTTTTTCATTAATCCATCTTCATCACTAGGTAGTGCCGCGATTCCAAATACCTCCTTGGCTAAATCCTTTACATTATTAATATATATAGAAGGGGTCTTTACTCTCTTTTTAATAACTAATCTATCTTGATACTCTCTTTTTGTTAAATAGTCTATTAGATTTTTATCTGTTGTATCTAGGTATTCGCCACCTAATTCCAACCTTATCTTTTGATCTTTAAATAATCTTAGTACTATTCCCTTGATATCCATGTCTTTCCAACCATAGGGTGGTTTTTCATATAGGTTCACAATAGATTTTAATGTCATAGGAATGTTTCTTTCTGTATTTCTTTCTATATAGTTATCTACTTCATCTACCGCCAATTTATTAGGGATATCATCAGTAAGTTTTATCTGAATATTATCTTCTAATAAAATATCATTTAAATCTTTATTACTTTCTATGAAGGTAGTAATATAGTTTAACTTACTATACATACTCTCTATAAGAAGTTTAAAACCTTCATTGATTCGTTCCGTCGGATTTTTTGACTTTATATCGAGTTTTTGTGAGTTTGCATAAAGCTCTGCTGACCTTAGTGCTTCAATTAATAAATTTGTCACTCTTTCTTTTCTTTCTGTAACTTCCCTAGATTTTCTGATTCTTATTTCCTCTATTTCTAAAGTAGAAGTAGAACCTCCCTTTCTTAATAAATAGGTTTGTATCTTTAATATATCTTCCATTTCTTCTAAAAATGTGGTGTCCATAGGAAGTTTTACAATTAAATTATTTTCTCTAGCAGACATCATCTTTAACTCTTGTTCTGTTAGTTCAACCCCTGTATCATAGTAAGGAGTGATTATTTTCAGACCCATTTCACTTTTTTGTGAAGATAAAAGTCTATCATCAATTATCTTGTTAAAATCAAAATGATATCTGGCATTATATCTATACTTTTTTTCATTGTAAATACCATCAAAAATTTCTTCACCAATTTTTAAAATTGTATCGCCCATGTCAATTGCAATATGCTGTATCTCCTTATTTACATCCTGTTCCTCATGGGTAAGGAATATATATTCATTACCATTCTTTTGGATTAAAGTTTCTTTTAGTAATCTCTTTAAGGATTCTTCAATTTTCTTTTTAAGTTCTATCTTATCCTCATCAATATTACTCACCATTAATGTAGCTATATTTTCTATATTTGAAGGAATCTCCTTTACATATTTAATTAAAAATAATAGTTTTAATACTTCTATATCTTCTTTAATTAAACGTTCATTATCTTCTGCCTTTAGGATGACACTTCGAATATTAGAATCCAGAAATGCTTCTACGGTTTCATAAAATGCTGAAAAAGGTACAAGAACTCCTATATCTTCTTCCATATATTTAACTGCTGATTCTTGAAAAGCACTAAGTAAGGATCTCTCCCCTTCAGATAAATGTTTTCCACTTGCTCCATGGAGTCTGATACCTGTAAATACCGACTGTAATAGATTAAACTGATATGGGACAAATGGATATACTTCTGCAAAATCCTCTTCATTTTTATAGGTTTTCATCTCTGCAGTATCAGTAGAAAATGTAATTAGGTTTTTTAGTATGGATTCTTTATCCTGATATTTTAGTCTTAAGGTATCTTTTGCTATATCAGTCTTTCTAAGTATTCTTTTCTTTATAACTTCGTCTACATTAGCAGAGGATAAATTAAGTCTAGTATTAAATCTTCCTTGAATTTTTGAAAAATCATTGCCCTTTAGTTTGGTAATAGAATCTATGTCTTGTTGAGAGGTAACAATAACCCATGCTTTTCCTCCACAATAGGTGCCTAAATCCTCAACAACGGTTTGTAAATTTAGCATTAATCCAACATCTTCACCAATATATTGTCCAATTTCATCTACCAAAAATACTACATGATGGTTATTCCCTTTTGACTCTATGTATTCATTCACTCTTTGGGCAAACTTTTCTATACTTAGGGAATAGTTTTCTTCTGCCTTATTGAACCAATTTCTTGCTGATTCTTCACTCATTTTTGTGGTAGTTGATAGTGCCTCTATAATATTATCTTCCTCAAAGTAGAAGTCTTCCCTAGCATCAATCCATTTGCTGCCCGATAGTTCTTCGAACTTATTTTGGAAAGCTTCATAAGTTCCATCCTTTTCCATTTGCCTTTCTAGATCTGCTAACCAAGGTAATGAAGCACAAAATCCTTGCATTTCATTAAATACTTTCATGAAAACTTGTACAATAGCGTCTTTATTTGATTTGGAAGTAGAGTCTGCCTTAGAATCTATATTGAATAAAATAACATCTGTATGTTTTCCCATATCACCAACTTTTTTCATATCTGCTAATGCCATCGGATCCTCTATCTTATCATCAAAATAAGATGTTGCCTTTTTCCCATCTATCTCTTTGTTTTCCAACAGATAAGATATTATCTTAAGCAAGTGGCTTTTACCTGAACCAAAAAAACCTGAAATCCATATACCCATTTTATCAGTATAATCATTTAATCCCTTTTTATAAGCCTCAAAAAATGTATTTAAATGCTTACTTAGTTCCCTAGTGATTACATACTCTTCTAGTTCCTGCTTTATATTAGTATCATCTTCTTGCCCAATTTTAATTACTCCCTTGATGTCTCTATCGATTTCATTGTAAAACATCTTTCTAATTTCCATATTTAAGCTCCTCCTCTTTATCTTTCAATTAGTTTAAACGCTCTATAGTAATTATCATCCTTTATTTCATCAAATAATTTTAACTCAAGACCATCATATACTCCTGGGAAAAACATAATCAATGGTATATCTTCTACTACTGCATGTAAAGTATTTAATACTGTATGAGAGCGAATAATTGGCCATACTTTTCCTACTCCTGTTATAAACACAATATTATTTTTTTCTATTCTACTTCTAATGTATTCTACAATTAAATCATTGTTTTGGGTAAGCCTGAGAGTCTTTTTTATTGCATTGATACTATATTCTGTCCCTCGTTTTTCTTCCATTTCAAAAGTTTTAGCCAAATAGTTTTTGCTTTCTAATATTTCTAGCATAATTTCATATAAGTCAAATTCTTTAATATATAATCCTGTGTCTCCGGTATTTATTTTATTTTTTAAGAATTTAATATGGTCTCTTACAATAAATTCTTCTGATGGATCATAATCAAAAATATAAAATCCTATTTCATTTCCTAAGCCTTTATTTTCCCTGAAACTCTTTTCTTGTAATCTTGGAAGAATTTTATCTAATCTCTTATAAATATCCATTTATATCTCTCCTAACATCGCTTCTAAATAAGATACATCCCCTATATTCTTTAGATGTTCTATAACCTCTTCTTCTATAATTTGGGGAAGGATCTTAATTTCTTTTTTGTTGTTTCTAATAAATCCTGCTTCTGTTAATATCCTTTTGTATACCTGACCCAATTTATAAAATGTATAATCTTTCCATGATGCAATCTTTTCACTCTGTTCTGCTTTTCTTCTAAAAAATATATTGAAATTCTTATCAGTTAGATTCATTTCATTTAGAAAAATCTTCTCCTTATAAACCTCTGTCATAAATTCAAAAAATAGTCTGTCTGTTTTAAGGATACTATATAGAGCTAACTGCTTACTAGTCTGTAAGTTACCATTTACAATTTTATCCATTATAAAATCATCTAGTACTTTAATTCTATTAATCACTGTTGAAGCAATTTCTCTTTTTCTAGCTTCTGTGTTAACAGCAAATATATTTTCTTCTATTGCTTTGTTTTTTATATCATATATCGAAAATCCCTGAATTATCAACTCTATAGCCTTTTTTAATTCTAAATACAAATATGGTCTAGACTTCAATATTGAAGTATATTGTAACATAATTTACCACCACTCCTTTTAAATGGGCCACTTTATTCATTATTATATCAGTTATATTATTATTTGTCTTAATTCTCGAAAATTCTTTTTATAATAAGTTGTCTACCTATTTACGTTCTTTCAGACATAAAAATACTCTCCTTTTAGTATAAAATTCTTATTTCTTAATCTGTCTACCTTAAGGGGAGCATATCAGACAGGAACCCTGGCTCTTATGCTTTTATGATTATTTTTCTAGATAAACCAGTTATTCTTGTTAATTGTCTAATAGATACACCTTTAATACTTTTTAACTCTTTAATATTTTTTATTATACCAATATATGTAGCAAAAACTTATTCTTTTTACTACTGTAGATATATCGTCTTCTCTTTCCTAAATTAATAAATGTGCATGATTATCCATCAGACAATACCTAAAACTCCTAAACTTTTCTAATTTTCTATACTCACTTATTATAGAAATAAATTCGCTTTTATTATTCTTACTTTCAAATATTGACTACCTATTTATTCCCCTTGACATAACATGATAGATTCCAATTTTACTTTTCCTTCTAGCTTTTCTTGGCATAATAGTCATTCCTATCTAGTAATTTGATACCTCTGATTATTATTAAATGATATTTCGTATGCTATAGTATATAATTTTGCTACCTTTTGTTGTGTACTAATGTATTTGCAATAATCCTAATTTAAAAAAGCTAAGGTTCCTGTCCCCTTGGTAATGCAAACTATATGAAAAAAGTGAGAATCTCTTAAATAGAAACTTTACAGCTATCATAAAGCTCATACCGATGAATTAATCCTTTTTGAAGCCTCTAAAAAAGCATTAGGAGATTCAATTTCTGAGGATCTATTGGGTTTATATTCCTGTTTTGAAAAAGGAGCTAAAAAACAAATACACTCAAAAAAAAGCTTACCAAGGTTATCAAAAACAAAAAGAAAAAGTCTCCCAAATGAATTTTTTAAAATCCAATTTGAAGACTTATATGCAATGGAAAGGATCTGAAATTAATCCTTGTAGCATTTCTAATTCCCGCCACAAAAATAATTATATACCTATAAAACTAAACTCCTCTTCTCCAAGCCAAAATCTTTCATATTCCTTTGGTACTGCATTAATGTCCTTAGCTATTGACTTTAAATCAAATGTAATATTGAAGGTTTTATATTAAAAAAATCTAGGCTCTTTGTCATCTTTAAGAAATACTCTCTCAAACTCTTCCACTTTATTTATATAGTCAGTATTCAATGAATCTTGTTTATCTATTATAGCAAATGATCTGGAAGAACTTTTTTAGGTCTTTTAATTTGAGGATATCTTGTTATGCCATAGGTCTTTCCCTTAACATCCTCTGTATAGTCCTTAATTAAACGACTTTCCTTGAATTTTTCCAACAACCTTTCATTATCAGAGTTGATTTCAAATCTCGGTCTCCTATCTCTATCAAAAATATGACAAAACTTTTCAAGCTCAAACATGTTTAAAAAGTATTCTAGCTCAGTCTGATCCCATATAGAAAATGAAGCTAAGAAGAGTTCAAATTTATCTCTATTTCCCAAATGCACTGTTTCTAATAGATCTTTAATTAATAATGTAGATGCTATTTCTACTTCATTAATTATATTATTTATCTTATTAATGGCAAGTTCAAGAATAGCCCCCTGCATTTCGTTTTCTTGTTGTTCATATATATCAAATAATTTAAAAGGATCTTTAGGTTCAAGATTGTTTTCTAAAATATATTTTTTAACAGGTACTGAATAATTTTGATCAATTATTGATATAGGTTCCTTGGTATATCCCAAAATTTCAATTTTAAATTCATCATTAATATCCCAAGATATAACCTCTAATGCTTCATCATAGTTAAAAATTTCATTTGTTATAACTTCTGTATATTTCATTACATTTTTATTTATAAAATTGAAAGTATTATCTATATAATTTGATCTCATAAACAGCAAGTTTTCCGTTGTCATGGATATTATAGATAAACCCACAAGTATATCAATTTTCTCATTTGGAATTTCTGTAAAATTAAATTTATCATATTCTAAGCTAAATGATTTAAGTAGTTCTTTATATTTTTTATTTGATAATTCATTACAGGTCAATATTGCTTCAAAAACTTGTCTATATTTTTGATCACCTTTCTTATCTTGTAGTGATGAAAAATTAAGGGTTGAGTCATCATTATTAATAAATGTACATAGCACGCTATTAATGGATGTATCATTCCCTAGATAGTCTACTATATTTTCTTCAGAATATAGAACTAATTTATTTTCTAATAGGGGAGTCCATAGTTTCCTATCTGTAATATCTCTTATAGAAGATACTATAGTTTTTAAATAGCTGATATATTGATGTTTTTTATCTTCTGAAATATCCTCATTGTTTAATACTTGTATCACTACTTCTTCATCATCACAAATCTGCCCATCACAGTTTGCTAGCATTATCTCCATATAGTCTTCAATTTGCTCATTAACATAATTGGCTAAAGGAGTATTTGATGATGAAGTGATCAATGAATAATTACGATGCCTTATATCATCTCTAGAATCAATCATATAAAATTCCCTTAGCATCAGTGATATATTATTATAATTTATCACATATAGTGAATGCTTATAAACTTCTTTAAATAGTTCATTATTAGATTTTTCAATATCTATGCCCTCAAATGATACGTCCAACAAAATAAATGCATTTATAATAGTTTTAATTTCAGAATCTTCTATATTTAAATAATCATCACTAGCTGAAATGTACTCAGTAAGACAATTTTCTATATTTACTAATTTCATATTATCATCGTTTGAATAAAGTAATGTTAAAATGGAATATTTCCTAATTTGAGTTTCTGTCATGCTAGATTTTTTAATTGCCTCATAAAAAAATTCTGGCCAATAAGTATTAAGTTTTTTTACATATTGAGGAATTTTTCTACTAGTCTCAAAAAAGGCGACTGTAAATTCATGATTTTGTGTATTTTTAAGTTGTTTAAATAGCCTTATCGTAAATTCATCATGTTGGGTAGTTTTTATCAAGTATTCAAGTAAGTCAAAATTCAAAGCTTCAACCTGATCAAAATCTAAAATATGTAGTTGTTCAATTACTAATTCTGGATTTTGTAGCTTGTACCAATAATCCTTTGCCTTTTGATCTGTAATACTTCTTAAAAATATTTTATCTGTTCGGCTCAGGCTATATTCGTAGAAATAGGTCATATAGTCCTCATATGTTTCATCTATGTAACCATTTCTAATAAGATATTTTAATAAAGGAAAATATTCACTACCTTTTATCTCATTAAATTCTGTTATTATACCAATCTCATTGGTATAGGTTATTTTAAAAATTTCATCAATATTATCTCGTGTAATAATTTCTTTCAAGGATTTATTATCAATCTTGACCAATTCATTGTTTAATTCTACTATTTCAATTTCTAAATTAGAAATATTTCCATTTATTTTATTTTCTATAATTTTTTTTCTTTTATTATACTTTTGTTTAGATTCCTCGGTTAATCTATTATAATAGTCTCTATATGTTCTATCCGTAAACACCAAATCCAATTCAGAAATAGATAAAAGATGTTCCTTTGTAGATGATTCTATTTCATTTTTCTTGAATTCAATTTGTTCCCTAATTCGTTCTTTTTCTATTTCAATAAAACTTTGTTTATTATCAAAAAGATTAAAGACCATACCCCTATTAAGCTGTAGATCGCTAAAATCTCTTGGAAATATATTTTTATAAGTAATAATTGCAAGCATTTTATTTGCATTAAGTTCTGTTACATTAAGCCGATTATAATATATAATAAATTCATTATATATATTTTTTAAAATACGCATATCATCTATATAGTTTGATAAGCCCCGTAAAAATCTTTTATTAAAAAGCTCCTTAATATTTCCAACCTCAAAGTGTGATATAAATTGGTCATATGAGTTTGAACTATCAACGATTGGAACTGCAGGTAGAATATAATCAAAAAATTTTGTTCGATCTTTTGATATAAAAATATCGTCTCTAAGTAAATAAAAGAAACGTAAAGGTGGCTTATTTTCTTTATTCAACTGAATATTAGCTAAGGTATTTATCTCATGAAGACGTTCAAAAATCCTATTTGCGTTGAATCTATCCATATCCTCAAAAACAACTGCATCAGCATTTGAGTTTTCAAATAAATAAAGAACTTCATTCAAATACTTATCAAAATAAGATTCCTCACTTTTTTCAAAAATTTCTATTTCATAATCATTTACCTTAACTCTTTTAAATAATTTGTTGTTTTTTTGGGCTTTAATTAACTGAAAAAGGAAAATACCAAAAATTATGCAACCAACCAATCCAACTATTAAAATGGAATATGGTGTAGTAGTAAGGTTTAGGGCCAATTTTAGCCAAGAGTCCGATAGTGTCTCTACATAACCAGACCATGCAGAAAAAAAGATAATATAAGCAAGGGAAATAACTAAAATCATTGACTCAATGGTGAGTATGATGGGAGCCCACCAATTAGTTTTTTTCTTTACCTTAAAATTGGTTTGTGGAATATTTTCTGAGGGAATTTGATGTATTAATTGATTTAATATTTTCCCTTCCAATATAGACTCTTTTATATCTAATTCCCTCTCTTTTTCATTATCTGGGTTTTCAAAATGAGCTAGGGAAATATGAATAAACTTTTCATTATCGTTATTTTTCTTATATGTTTCTAAGATACTACTTTTGCCTGCTCCATATGGGCCTGAGATAGCAATATTTTTAATGTCTTCATTATCAAAAATAAAATCAAGTGCTTCCTCATAAACCTCAATATCTGCGTCATCTATGGGTGTTAGTTTCTGAAATTTAAATTTATTTCCCAATATATTTGCCCCCCTATAAATAAACCCTGAAATTATATGTTCAAATAAGAAATTCCCTATATGTCATTATCCTAATCCTCATGAATATACTCTACAATATCACCAATATCACAATTGAAATACTCACATATCCTTCCTAAAATATCCATGCTTACATGCTCATTTTTGCTAAGTCTAGACATTGTAGAAGGTGTGGTCGATATTGCTTCTTTTAAGTCTGTCTTATTCATATCATTGTCTATTAGCAATTTCCATAACTTATTATAACTAAAACCCATTATTAACCTCCACTTAATATTATATTTTAATTAATACATCCATACTTTTAATATGTATATGTATACTTATTTTATGTTTTTAATTATATCATATCTTTCCTAACTCATCCACATAAAAAAGGCTTTATGATGAATCCATCTCCAAAAGTTGAACCAAAAATCTAACTTTTAAAGGTTACCTTATTTCTCTTGCCATTTTTAAAATTTTGATTTTCACTACACTAGTATAAGTACTATAATTTCTAAAAAATTTGTACCCCAACATAATTTCCAAAACAGTACTGGATATATTGACTTCTATTCTTATCAAAAGTAAAACCTTGTTTCTCAAATTCTTCTAGTATATACTTATCTATCCCATAAGGACTTTTAAGTTTGTCAATAAGTTCCTTACTCACAGTAATCCTATATTTTTCCATTGTTATTATAAATTCATCATTAGTATTCTCTAGTTTTACTCCTTCTTTGACTTCTTCAAATTCCTTATTCAAATCTGAAACAACTATCTTAATAAAATCTTCAGCTTTCATATTCTTTACCATATAGCCTCTAATAAAACCAGTAGTATTCACATAATCATCTCCTAAAAAAATATTTATAAAACAAAAAATCTTCTCATCATAAGATAAGAAGACCTGAAATTACTATGTTTTCACCTCCTTATCGAACTTTTAGCTGAACCACCTTACATAAATAATGCAGGTTGGTATAGGGTCATAGAGCTAAATCTCTACCCTAACTCTTGATATTTTGGTGTTAATTTGTTCTCTATTAGTATACCATAATGCTTTTATAAATTCCATATTCCTCTAAGTTTTGATAGTGTCAAGTTGTTGTTGGAAAACTAATTAATATAACTTTTCCATTAATAAATTAAAGAATATCCTCGCATTAATTATAATAGTTACATACTAAAAAACTGAAACAC
>JBQHQH010000032.1:0-26910 GCA_052067355.1 Tissierellaceae bacterium HCP3S3_D8 | reverse complement strand
CATAGACGAAGCTTTATCATATGGAAAGCGAAATTTAAAGCAATCCAAAGAAACTTAAAGCAATTCTATGAAGATATTGTACTATTTTTTCATATTTAGTTTACAGAGCCTAATCAAAATCACTATAGGCACTTAAAATTATAAATCTAGCATCACAACTATCTATCACCGATCTGATCATCTGAATGCCATCCATTTTAGGCATCTGAACATCGGTAATCACTATATCAGGCTTGTACTGTTTTATCGCTTCAATACCTTCTAAGCCGTTGGAAGCCTCTGCCACTATCATACAATCCATGCTTTTCCAATCTACAGTGAGCACAATTCCTTTACGAACCATAACTTCATCTTCAACAATTAAAACTTTTTTCATGATTTACTACACCTCTTTCAACTGGGAAGATAATATTTACCTCTGTACCATTACCAGGCTTACTGATTATATGAATACCATAGTTCTGCCCATAATATAACTTTAAGATATAATAGACATTATAAATTCCCAAATGTCCTCCGTCTTTATGAAAATTGCCTAGATTATATTCATTTACCATATCTGCAGGCATTCCACAACCATTGTCTCTTATAGTTAAGAGTAAATCCCCCTGATACAATTTCCCTGTAATAGATATTTGTCCGCCCTCTTTATCCTGTAAACCATGTATAATCGAATTTTCAACTAAAGGCTGTAAAATCAATTTTGGAATCTTAATATCTAATAGATCCTCTGGAACAGAAAATGAATGTTTAAATCTATCAGAAAAACGGATCTTCTGAATCTCAATATAACTTTCTACTACATCTAACTCTTCTCTAACTGTAATAAATTGATCGTTACTAATACTACAACGTAAAATCTGTGCTAAGTCATTGGTGATATCAGCTACACCAGAAACTTCATTCATCTTAGCTAGCCATTTTATAGTATCCAAAGAATTATAAAGAAAATGGGGGTTGAGTTGTGCTTGAAGCAGTCGAATTCTAATTTCTGATATCTCCCTTTGCCGTTCTACTAATTGCTGTGTGTATCGTTGCAAATTTTCATTCATCCGATCAAAACTATCTGATAACTCCCCAAACTCATCCTTTCGACTTGTTGCTATTCTCGTATCTAAATGTCCCTTTTCAACCCTCTCAATCGCCTGTTTTAATTCATTAATAGGCCTAGTAAGTCCTTTACTCAATAGAAAAGAAACAAAGCCACTAAAGCTCAATGCAATTCCCAAACCCAATAGGCCAATTAACTCCATCAAATCTATAGCCTCATTTGTCATACCTGCTGGTATAGTTAAAAATATATAGTAGCCATAGTCTTCATTTCTCTGTAAAAATGAAAAATTGTTTTCTCTCTTAATCATAGATAACTTTCCCTCTTGGCGAAAATCATCTATCATCTGTCTGGAGATATTATGGGGTAAATATACATTATCTGATGAATAGATTGAATAGCCAAAGTTGTCAACTATCATAACAGACTCGCCATTTATGACAAAACTATTAAATAAATCCTGAAAACCAATAGACGTAATTTCCGTCACTACATACCCAATAATATTGCCTTTACCGTCTCTTATAGCATTTGCTAACCAAAGTAATGTCTTATTTCCGATTCTTCCATTGAGTCCTTCACTATATAAAATCATTCCACTACTTTGGGAAGCCTTTCTCAATACCCCCCACCTAGTAGGGAGGTTTACACCTTCCTTTGTTCCTAAAGTTCCCCAATACATCCTGCCTTTTTCATCGTAGATTGAAACAGATACACCCTTTCTCATACCCTCTGTAGCCTGATATAATTCTACATAGATCTCATTTTCATTCTCATGGTCTGTAGCCATTAAAGCCTCTTGAATTAAGTCATTAGAAGCTATAGATTCTATTACATCTTTATGATCTTCCAGATAATTTTCAAAGGAAGTATCCAACTCATTGATTTGTTTAAATGCTCTCTCCCTATCGTGTCTTTCTAAGGAAATAACAAATATTTGCATAAAACACAAAATAAGTATCAGCGTTGGTAGCATACCAACTAAAAAATTCCCCAATAAAATACGATGCTTAAAAGATAAACGATTAAAAAAATTCATATCTAAACCTCCAGAAAGACCATAAGAAAATTCATCTGATAGCTTATAATTTACATTCACAATTCAATTCACAATTATTAAAGATAAAGTATCATATACTGATACTATCACTCTTTGTCACTTTAAAGAAGAGCAACAATGTTATAGTCGTAACCAAAGTCAGTATTGAAGCTAGAGCTGCTGCTGTCCCATATCCTCCTCGAACAACCTCTGAATAGATTGCCACAGAAATTGTCCCAGTTTCACCAGTATATAAGATAATACTACTGGATAACTCATTTATAGTAGTAATCCAGCTGATTATTGCACCACTTAAAACTCCAGGCATCATCATCATTGCCGTTATTTTAAAGAAAGTCTTAATAGGTGATACTCCTAAACTAATAGAAGCCTCATCAATACTAGGGTCTATCTGATACAAGATACCAGTACTAGAGCGAATTGTATATGGTAGTTTACGAATAACATAGGATATAATCATAATCACTGCTGTACCACTAATCATAATAGGAGGTTTATTAAAAGCTCCTAGCAGTGTAATCCCCAATACAGCCCCTGGAATTACATATGGCAGCATAACAAATACATCAATAGAAGCAGTTAATTTATTACGTTTTCTAACAATACAGTAGGATAATAACATACCTGCTACTATCATAATAAGGATTGCAATTATGGAAAATGAAAAAGTATTTTTAATATTTCTACCTAACTTATAGAAGATACTCCTATAACTATCGAAGGAAAATCCCTTGACAAAGATCGGTCCATTTGTCTTGATAAAACTAGTTACCAACACAGTTATTTGAGGTAGCATAGCCAATAATACACAGATAAAACAAAAAGCAGATGCAAAGAATCTAGGAATTGGACTCAACTTCTTAATCTTAGGTGGTCGTAAAGCACTCATCTGATAATTCTTCCTTCCAATATACCACTTCTGTAAAAATAATATTGCTGTAGAACAGAAAATAATAATAACACTTAAAGTACTAGCCATAGAGGTATTTCCACCTGTTTCACTCATAAATTCAGTATAGACAACAACTGGCAAAACACGATAACCTTCACCAATCAACATAGGCGTACCAAAATCAGCAAGACTCGTCATAAATACCATTAAAGCTGCTGATGCAATAGTTGGAAGAACTAAAGGAAAAGTTATAGTCATGATCCTCTTCACCCCCGAAACTCCTAAGTTTTCTGCCACCTCTTCCAGAGAAGAATCCATGCTTTTTAATGCACCAGATACATAGAGGAAAACATAAGGATAAAACTTTAATGTAAATACTAACAAGATACCTCCAAATCCATATATAGTCGGAGGAGTTATCCCCATATTACTAAGTAAATTGGTAATAAAACCATTACGTCCTAATAAGACAATCCAAGAATAGGCACCTATAAAAGGTGGAGACATCAAAGATAAAATTACACAGATATTGATAAAACGCTTACATGGAATATTAAAACGTGAAACAAAATATGCCATAGGTAACCCTATTGCAGTAGCACATATAGTAGCAAAGATGCAGACCATAATACTATTCTTTAATGTAGAAAAATAATATGGTAAAGAAAAAAAATCTTTATAGTTTTGTAAAGAAAAACTACCTGTATCGAAGAAACTCTTTGCAAATAACCTGACTAAAGGGTATATTACAAAGATCCCTATGACTAGCAAAGAAAAAATTGCTATCATATTCCACAGGGAAAATATCTCCTTTCGTATATTCTTTTTCATAGGATTGCCACCTTCCCTTCTGAGTCAAATAGATTGATCTTATCTGGATGTATTTTTATTCTCACTATATCCCCTGCTTTTCTAAAAGACGCAACATCTTTTGTATACTCATTTGCTTCAATTACCTGTCCATTCTCTAACAATATTTCATAATTAGTGAAGTCTCCCAAAAATGTTGTCAGTTGAATCTCTCCCTTTAAAGTGTTGTCTTCATCTTCTGTCAAATAAATATGTTCTGGACGAAGAGAAGTCTTTGTCTCTCCATCATAATCCACTCTCAATGTAACTGGAATCTGTATATTTGAAATATTTAAGTAGGTTTTACCATTAGATCTTATAACTTTACTATCAATAAAATTACT
Source organism: Tissierellaceae bacterium HCP3S3_D8 (assembly GCA_052067355.1). Classification (GTDB taxonomy): domain Bacteria; phylum Bacillota; class Clostridia; order Tissierellales; family Tissierellaceae; genus CABMKH01. The sequence continues at coordinate 22,714 of JBQHQH010000032.1, read as the reverse complement.
AGTTCCAATAAAATTTGCGACAAAATCACTTGCAGGATACTTATAGATTATTTCTGGAGCATCTATCTGCTGCAAAATTCCATTTTTCATGACTCCAATACGATCAGATATAGCCAATGCCTCTTCTTGATCATGTGTCACATATATGGTTGTAATTCCCAAACTCTGTTGCAACTTCTTTATAGTAGTACGCATTTCAACACGAAGTTTTGCATCTAAGTTGGATAGAGGTTCATCCATTAGAAGTACATCTGGACGAATAACTATGGCCCTAGCCAAAGCTATACGCTGTTGCTGTCCGCCAGAAAGCTGCTGTGGTGAACGGTCTTTTAAAGCCTCCATCTTCACCATTCCCAATGTTTCAATTACCCTATCGTGAATTTCTGATTTGTTAACTCCTCTAGCTTTAAGTCCATAGGCCACATTATCAAATACTGTCATATGAGGGAAAATAGCATAATTTTGAAAAACCATTCCAATATTTCTCTTATGTGCCGGTATATAGTTTATCACCTTATCGTCAAAAGATATTTCACCATTATCTATAGGATTAAATCCAGCTACCATACGAAGTAATGTTGTCTTTCCACATCCACTGGGACCAAGTAGAGTAAATAGTTCGCCTTTTTTCACTGTCAAATTCACATCTTGTACTGCTTTAAAGTCTCCAAAATTTTTACATACCTGATTAAACTTCACTGCAAAACTCATTTATTTTACCCCCAAAATTATCTATTTATTAATAATACCCTTGGAATTTTTCAATTCTTCGGGTATTATTTTTATCCGTTATTTATTTACCTACAACTACCTTTTTCCAAGTATTTAGTATCTCAGCCTTATTCTTAGATACTGAAGCAACATCATAGTCTACAGCTGGTATTTCATCAATACTTATTAGACCTTCTGAAGGAGCTACGTCTGAACGAATAGAGCGACGACTCATTTCAGAAACAATCATATTTTGAATGTCTTGACTAACTGCAAAATCTAAGAAAGTCTTTGCATTTTCTAAATTCTTTGATCCTTTAATTATGGCAATACCATCAGGTACCATTGATGTGCCTTCAGCTGGATAGACAAACCCTACTTCTGCACCTGCAAGTACATATCTTTGTGCACTTTCTTCTAATGTGATACCAACTGAATATTCTCCATCTGCTACACCTTTAAAAATTGCACTAGAGCTATTCAATAATTTTCCATCTAGATTATCGACAAATTTTCTTACAAAATCCCATCCATCATTTTCTGGATGTGCATACATCATTGTAACCAATGCAGTAAAACAAGAACCAGATAGATTTGGATCTGTATAGGCTATCTGACCTTTCCATTTCTCATCTAATAGATCTTCCCAAGTCTTTGGAACATCTTCTTCTGAAACCAATTTCTTATTATACATAACTACCATTGGTAATGCAGAGAAACCAGTCCATGTATTATCAGGTGCCAAGAATACACTATCAATATTATCTACTTCTTTTGTCTCATAAGGCTCGAAGTATTCCTTATATGCTTCCAAAGATTCAACGCCTCCACCAAACATGATATCTCCTTGTGGATTAGAACTTTCTGTTTCAATTCTGGATAACATCTCACCTGTACCTGCTGCTACGATGTCAACTTGAATGCCAGTACGTTCTTGAAACTCTTTAACAATTGGACCATATACATCTTCCTTATGCGATACATATACAACTAAATTGTCGGAAACGTTTTCAGCATCCTTTGGCGTTGTTCCCTCAGGCTCACTATTTCCTGTTTCTGATGTATCAACCTCTTTTTGACCACATCCGACCATAGAAAACAACATTACAAAGATAAGTAACAACGCCATTACTCTTTTAAATGCTTTCATTTTAGTTCCTCCCCCTTAATTTTTAGTATATTATAATTATATATAAGTTCTTTTTCATTCACAATAAGGGAAAGCTGACATTTGTTTTAATATTCTGTACTATTAGTAATATTCTGTTTATTTAAATGCCTTTTTGACTCTATAAATATCCTCCTATACCTAATATATCAAAATGATCAATAAGAAATGCTAATTAATTTGTCTAATATAAAGAATAATCTATGTCAGATGGAGTTTTATATTTGACTGCACTTATCTAGGAGTTATAAAATATCTATAGACTTAATTTACTCTGCAGGAAATAAGTTATAGAGTACTTTAGTGAAATCCTTAATTTTAATCAACAGATATACTTTCTTAAGCAAAATTAGATAATCTAATAAATCGAAAGCTTATCCAATTATGCCCTATAATCATTAATGTTTTTATTGAACTAAAAAAAGGAATTAGAAAAATAAACTTTCTAATTCCTTTTTATTTGAAATCTATTTAAATTTTTATATGGCATTACTTACTCATAGCTGTGGCTAGATATATGAATAAGACTGTCCTTCTTGATACTTTTTATTAGAGTAGTTCTTGATACTTTTGTCTACCATATAGAATGCGCATTATAATTACTTGTTGTTCTTTTTCATTTACTATATAAAATGCAATATAATTATCTATTATTAGCTTTCTATAACCTTTATCTTTCAAAAATTCATCTGCTACATAATTACATGAAAACGGAAAATCCCTTAATCCCATTATACTTGTTTCTATTCTCTCTAAAATATCTATAGCAGATTTTTCAGCATATGGTTCTTCGGAAATATAGTAGTATATTTTATCTAAATCTGTACTAGCTTTTGGGGTAAATTTTAGACTATAGTTATTCTTTGACATATTTTTCTCTTAAATCTTCAAAAACATTTTCAGCATCTAATAGCATTTCTCCGTTTTCAACTTGTTTTTCTGCTTCAGCTAATTTTTTATATAAATCTACTTTAGCCAACTTTCTTTCATAGGTTTCCATACTCATGACCACTAAATCACCATATCCATTTTTAGTAATAAAAATTGGTTCTTTAGTTTCATAACACAGTTTAGAAATCTTAGCTGTATCTCTTAAATCCTTTATTGGTCTAATTTCAGGCATAATATCAACCTCTCTTTTAATATTATGTCTTAATCATAGCATAATTATGTCTTAATTACAATAATAACACCTAGTACCTCTAAAAGCTCCCTACAGCTTACTATCATAGATCATTTTTTACAATATCTCCATATGCCTCTATAATAGAATCTATCAGAAGATCTCTATCCTTTACTTCACAACTTTCATTAATAATGTCTATCATTTCTCTTAAACTAATTATTTTGTTCTTCTCTATCCTTATTCTTCTCTCTACTAGTTCTGCAATATAGGCAATCTCTACATCCGTAAGTTTCTCAAATAGATAATTTTCATTTTTACAAAATCCCTTTATAGCATAAAAAAACTCACTTGTATTATCTATACTGCCAATATTAAAATTATTTTTTAATCTATAAATTGCCGGTATCAAATAAGAGACGATCATGTTTTGCAAATAAACATCATGTCTAACATCTATATGAAATTTATTGCTAAGATAATCTAACAAATTTATTGTAAATAGTTCAATATTCTCTCTGAACTCATAGCTATCTAAATTGTTTTTTCCACTGATAAAATACTCTGTCAGATGGGCCAATTCATAATTCAAATAATCTGGAATTAAATCTTCCAGTGTTTTTTTTACAATTTCATATTCTTCAGTACATACAAGTATTTGATAATTATCTTTTCTCATTATATATTCTTCTTTACGAATTCTCTCTAATGTAACGGCAAGAAAAAAACATAATATTTCTTTAAACTCTTGACTATATATACACTGAAAGTCCCTTTGAATCTCATCAACCTTCTTTTGAATAAGTCCTATATTCTCTCCGTGAATTTGTTCTAACATAAAACTCTTATCTAAATAATACAATGCTTGTTCTTTAACTTTACTCTGTATCTCATTGTTTTGTAGAAAAAAATATTGACGAATCTTTTTCATCTTAAGGTGTCTAAGTTTTTTCTCATTTCCACCAACATAGATTCTATTTTTACTTCTATAGAAAAACAATTCACTTTTTTTAAACTCATCAGCTAATACTTCTATATCTTTTTTTAGTGTTGCTCTCGTAATTTTTAGTTTCTTTTCTATACCACTTAGTGTAATATCTTCTACAAAGAGAAATAAGAGCATTATATATTCCACTCTTTCGCTATTATCTAAGATGTAGAATTCTTTATAGACATTTTCTAAAAAAGAGTTTATCTCCATATCGTTTAATAATGTAAAATATTTTTTATTTTCTTTTTCCATCTTTTTATCTAAAAGTTTTTGCATATAATAATCCAAGTTTTCTAACATATATCTAATATTTCTTTCACTATTACTAAACTGATCTGACAACTCTTTAACAGTCAATGGATTGTTATTAATCGATAATAAAAGTTGAATGTTTTTTCTTCTCAAAGTCATATTAAACACCTACTAAAGTGATTTCTTAATTCCCTCAACACCTATTTTCAACTTAGATATTGGGCACCCTACATTAAAGCGTATTTTATAGGGGTCTCCATAGATTTTTCCTGGCATAATAGCAACTTTCCCTTTATTTATCAATGCCTTTTGAAACTCCTCTGGTTCAATATTTGAGTTGCGAAATCCAATCCACATAAGGTATGTGGCATCTGGCATATATACTTCTAATCCCTTATAGCCGTCCAATTGTTCTATTACATAATTGCAATTATTTTCTATATATCGATTCAATTCATCTACCCAATAGTCACATTGATTATATCCAATAATTGTAGATAAAACTCCAAAGATCGTAGGTGATGATACAGAATCTATCTGCTTCATATGAAAAAGGAACTTCTCACGCATAGCCTTATCTGGAATAATTGCATAGGATCCACCTAAAGATGGAACATTGAAAGTTTTAGATGGTGAATTTACAACTACGGTATTTTCTGCACATATGCTTAAAACAGAAGTAGCAGTTTTTCTGATGACATCCATGTGTATTTCATCTGAAATAAGAATTGCATTATATTTTTTTACTAGATCCATAATCTTCTTCAATTCTTCTACTTCCCATACCTTGCCAGTGGGATTTTGAGGATTACACAATAAAAATGCCTTTGCTCCTAACTTAAATCCCTTTTCTATCTCATCAAAGTCAGTCTCAAAAACTCCTTTTTCCTTTTCTACAAGTTGAACTTCATAGATCTCATATGGTTGTAAGATCTTTGTAAAACCATCATATTTAGGTGTATGAGTTATAACCTTTCCCTTTGGTTCAACAATTTGTTCTAATAAGGAAGACACACTATATAAAACTGATGGTGAATAAACTACCCAATCTTCCTCTATAACTGTATTATTTCTCTTTTTATACCAATTTACAATAGAATCTTTATAATCATGATGATTCCACCTAGAATATCCAAATATTCCATGCTCTGTATATTTTATTATACCATCTATGATCTCTTTTGGAGCTTGAAAGTCTGTATCTGAAATAGAAAAAGGTATCAATTCTCCATTACCCTTTCCAAATCTATCCTCTATAAAATCCCATTGGGTACAATAAGTTCCTCTTCTATCTATTACTTTATCAAAATTCATTTTTTGCCTCCTGTATAGTATAAGAATAAAGAAAACCTATATCAGACGGAGTCTTATATCCCATCTAATAAATTTAAGGACTTTCCCTTTTCTAAATAAATACTTATAGTACCTTATTTAGAAAGTTCAAGTCCTAATTAAAAGTTCTTACTTATACACTATAAAAGTTTGTCTAATTGTTTTCGTAAAACTTGCACTTTTGTTCCAACGATTACTTGGACATTTGTATCATTTAATTTGACTACATCAATGGCTCCTGCTTTTTTTACAGCAGCTACATCAATGAGATCTACATCATTTACTACTAATCTAAGTCTTGTAATACAATTGTCTAAGTTTACAATATTTTCCTTCCCACCAAGTGCCTTTAACATCATCTTAGCTGTATAGCTTCCAAGATCTTCACCTTGAGTATCTATATCTTCAGCTTCTTCAGAATGATCACGGCCTGGTGTTGGTACATCATGCTTTTTAATATACCATGAGAAAACAAAATAGTATGCTAAGAACCAAATTATTCCAACTGGAATAACTAAATACCATTTTGTCCATAGCCCTTGAAGGACACCAAATACTAAAAAGTCAATAAGATTACCATCAGTATTACCTATAGCTACATTTAACATTCCCATTATCATAAAACCTAATCCAGTCATAAATGCATGGAACAAGTATAATACTGGCGCTATAAACAAGAATATAAACTCTATAGGTTCTGTAATTCCACCAACTGCAGCTGCTACAACTGCTGACATCAATAGGCCCTTTACCTTTTTCCTGTTTTCTGGGTATGCTGATTTATACATTGCATATGCAGCACCTGTCAATCCAAATATAAATGTTGGCATCTTCCCTTGGGATAAAAATCTAGTAACTTCAGGTGATACAAATTCTGGTCCTTGAGCAAATTGACTGTAGAAAATATTCAATGCTCCGTGGATGGTTTCACCAGCTTTAGTTATATATGTTCCACCTGCTTCTGTAAATCTTATAGTTGCAACTAAAATATGATGTAGCCCAAATGGAAGAAGTAGGCGTTCACCAGCTCCAAATAAAAATGGACCAAAGTTACCAGCTTTTTGTATTCCATTGCCGACTTTACCAATTGCGAAAGCAAAATATGGCCATATAAGCGGAACGATTAATCCTACAAGTGACATGATTATAGCTGTTGCTATGGCTACAAATCTAGTTCCACCAAAAAATGAGAAGGAATCTGGTAACTCTACGTACTGGAATTTTTCGTGGATAAAATAAACTATCATTCCACATACTAAAGCCCCTAAAACTCCTGTATCAATACTCTCTATCCCAATGATAGTACTAGTATCTGTAGTCTCTAAAATTCCTCTTTGTACTAAATAAAAATTTGTTCCCAAATGCATGGAAATAAATCCTACTAAACCTGCAAAAGCTGCTATTTCCTTATTTTCCCTTGCCATTCCCAATGGAATTGCTACAGCAAATAATAAAGGTAAATAAGAAAAAGCTACTAAGCTGACCTTAGTCATAAAATTAAATAATGCCTGTAATACTGGGTTTCCTAAGAACGGAAATAATTCAACAGTAGCTCCTCCTGTAAATGCAGAGCCTATTCCAAGTAATATACCCATAGCAGCTAAAAGTGCTACTGGAAGCATAAAGGTTTTCCCCAAACTTTGAAAATATTCCCATCCACTCTTCTTACTCTTTAGTTTTGATGTTTGTTCTTGCTTTAAACCCATTCTTATAACACCTCCATATATAATTTCTCTCTATTTCTATTTTATATCTTAAAAACCCATATAACAATTGATAATCCTATTCAAAAAAATCGGAAATACTTTTACAGTCTATAATAATTCATAGTATAAAATAATTTTACTCCACTTAATAATATTATTACCTTATTGTTAAAATGAATTTAAGCATGCAAAAATACACCTCAAAAAGTTAAACTCATTATCTAACTTTTGAGGTGCACTTCAAATTCATTGTCCATTTTGGTCTTATTTAGTTATTTAACAGTAACATTACCAAAACCAATATCCCTATTATCATAACCATATTCATCGTTAAAAAGATGAATATTTTATTTCAATGGCAATAGTGCCTTGTTGAAGTATTATTATCCTTATCTACTCTTTTCTACATATCTAATAATTGCCTCTGTTGTTTTCACTAAATCATCAATCACTAGATATTCTTCAACAGTATGCACCTTATACATTCCCACTCCAATAATAATTGAGTTAAACCCTTCTTTAGCAAATATATTACTATCTGAACCTCCTCCAATTACCTTAAGTTCAGAAGGCACACCGATTTCTTCATAAATCTCTGCAAATTCCTTTGCAAATTTTAAATCATCCTTTGGTTTTAATACTCGATAGTCGCATTGATAATCTAATTTGTAAGTACCTCCAAATTTCTCAATGGCTTCATCACATACCTTTTTATAAGATTCAATAATCTCTAAGATCCTCTCTTCAGAATGACTTCTCACTTCTCCAGTAATCCTGCACATATCGGGAACTACATTTGAAGGAAATTCAGAGCTTATTGTAGAAATATTTGATGTAGTTAAATCATCTATTCTACCTATATTCATATGAGATAGAGAATAAGAAGCAATACTAATAGCATTTATCCCCTTCTCAGGTTCTATCCCAGCATGAGCTTTTCTTCCTTGAAAGCTAATTTTAATATCATACTTACTTGGAGCAGAATGTGCAATGATTCCAGAGGCTCCAGCATTATCTACAACTATCATATTCTTTGAAGGCATCATGTTTTTAGGTACCTTTTCCCAATTAAAATATTTTGCACCAAGCATACCTATTTCTTCACAAGGTGTCAAGACAACATATATATCCTTATGTGATATCTTCTCTTCCTTTATAGTTCTCAAGACCTCTATAATACTTGCTATTCCACCTTTGTCATCTCCACCTAATGTAGTAGTTCCATCAGTCTTAATAATATCACCATCTATTATTGGCTCTACATTTAAGTTAGGCTCTATTACATCCATATGAGCAGCAAGTGTGATTCCATCACCTTCTATATCTCCGGGAAACTTAGCAATGATTGAAGGAGAATCTCCACCATACTGTAGATATCCTTCATCTAAATATATCGAGGCACCCATTTCTTCTAATAGATTAATGAGATACCTTGCAAATTTTCCTTCTTTTTTTGAAGGTGAATGAATTTTTAACATTTCTACTAGGTTATTTAATAATCTTTCCTTATTCAAGACTATTTCCTCCTATTATATTTATTGAAAATTTACTTGAATTTACCCGATCACTTAAAATTTCAACACTCTTACTTCTACAATGTGAGTTCTTGCGAAGTAAATCAATGTTGAAATATAAGCCTCCATCCAATATAAATCTTCTCTATTTATTATCTATTTCCTTACTTAATTGTCTTTTAGCAAATGCAATTGTTGAGAATACTGACACTAAAGTGACGATAAACGATGGTTGACCTGGAATAAAAGATACCAACTCTGTCATTATAAAAGCAATAACAAGAGCAAATATACCAGTCTTAGGTGATTTTATTGCAAATTGAGCAAAGACCCCACCAAATAGTGCAGGTATAATGAGAGATAACATCCTCATAAATGATTCAGGCAATGCAGCTAAAACAGTTTGCCCAGCAAGTACAGATAATAATAAAAATGCAATTCCAACCCATATAGAAACTCCTATCCCTATAGTTCCCATAATTGCTCCTTCATCAGTACCAGACTTATAACCTGATCCCTCTAAAGCTGATACAGCTGCTGGTATTCGCATATTTACTAGATTTCCTGATAGAAATCCCATATACAATCCTGATCTACCAACAATAGGGAAATAACTAATAGGTTCACTAAAATAAAAAGCTCCTGAAACTGATATCTGAGAAATTGCTCCAGCTATAATTGCTCCTAATCCAGGATTAAATCCAAACCCCCAAGTCATTACTGCTGGAGGAAGTAAACTTACAATAAGCCCAAGGATCATGGTAAATCTACCTATCCTTGTAATATCTCTAGTATATTCTTCATAAATATTCATCTATATAGCCCTCCTATACTCTAAAATATTAGAGTTCCAATAATTGCTCCTCCAAACATTGCAATTGTCAGAGCCCATTCTTTTAACCAAGCAAATTTCTTCTCTCCTAATTTCATACAAATTATCATGACAATTAGGCCTGAAATTGCTGATACTGTTACATCAGGATTTGTTCTAGCTTTTAGATAATTACCCACATTAAAATATGCAAAGGATCCAAGCATAGCCCCTATACTAACAGCTGGCAACAATGCCTTTCTTCCACTTGTGAGTAGATTATTTACCCTATCCATTCTATGTGCAAATAAGAATACAAATATTATCCATCCAACTGATCCTAATGCCATTGTCCATAAAGCATTTGTAAATACTACAGGAGTCATATTGGTAGAGAGTTCTGAACCTAAAGCTTGAGCTCCAAAGTTTGCCGCCATTGCCTCAAAGTTAGAACCTCCTATTACACTCAATCTAAATGCAGATACAGGTGACCCCATAGTAACTAATAAAGCTAGCAAACTTCCTACAACCCCTAGAGCTGGTCCCACACTACCAATAGCACTTGTCTTTATTCCTCTTTTTATCTTAGAATAATCCATTCCCATATCCAAGCCAGCCTTAATAGACCTTCTAGTTATTAATATAGATTGAATTAATACAATAGATATACCCACTATTGATACAATCCACATGATGGGATGATTTGCATAATATAAATGATTTGTCTTTGCCACTTTCTCCTCCACCTTTTCATTAATTGTAAAGTTATTTAATATAGGTTATAATTACACTTTCATATTTTTAGTATAACTTTAACGTTCCAAATTATACTACTTCATTTTATAATTGCCAATAAGCTCACAGTACACATTAATTACTGATTTGGACTAAAAAAAGATAAGGGAACAGAATTGTGATCTGTCCCCTTGCTCTATAAATTATATTATCTTAATCTATCCCGTTTCTATTCCCTGTTATCAATTAACTATTTCAAAAGATGGTTTTAAATCATTGTAATATTGATATCCTATCAATTTATCATGCTGTAGTCTTCCTAAAAGTATACTTGGAGCTACACCTATCTCATAAGAATAATTTACTATCTGTGTTTTATCCATATAATCATATTCTTCTATGAAATTTCTATACTGTTCTTCTGAGATTAAATAGTTACTAGCTATATCATCTGCCTCATCTTCTCCATCTTCATTATCAAAACTAATATGAAACTCATTACTTGAATGATTGATTAAATGAGCTAATTCATGAAAAAATGTAAACCAGAATACATCTGCTCGTTTTCCTCTTACACTTAATCCAAGTATGGCTTTATTATTTCTCCATATGGTTGCTCCACATATATAAGTTTTTGAAAGATAAGGTACCAGAACTAATGCTATACCACACTCAGCACACAACCTTTTCATTTCTGGATAAAAATCAGCTGGTTCTTTTAATGTCAATTCTCTAAAGGTAGGGATAAGACTTTTTAGCCTTCTTTTATTGAATTTTTTCACTTCTACATTTAAGCCTTCCAATTCTGCTTTTCTAAGCCATGCAAATACTCCAAAATCAGATATTTCTTTTATCTGTTTATGTGTTCTAAATGCCACAGCATATGAAGGCTTTATTGAATATAACTCAGCAACTCCAAAGAAAGTTCTACAATTAGATACCCTTTCTGGTCTACTTGTCGTTTCCTCTACCCAACCAAATTCACTCATCTCTTTATATGGTATCTCTTTTAAAATTTCTAAATCTAAATCTAACTTTGTTTGTTTATCTAATCTAGTTTTATTTAATTGGTAATTAGTTTCTAAATTCATCCAAAATTGTGCACTAGGTCCTATGACTGATTCTAATTTTAAGGCTGTATCATAAGTGATTGGAGCATTACCATTAAGAATATGGCTCAAATGTTTTGGTGTTATATCTAACCTAGCTGCCAATTCTCTTTGATTCATTCCTAAAAACTGCATATTTTCTCTGATAGTATCTCCTGGCAGAATTGCAACAGTAGGCATAAAATCATTATTATCTTTTTTGTTTACCATGATAATCAGTCACCTCCTCAATCCTTACAATATTAATACTCTCTAATTCATTTATATCTTTACCATCTTGCAATATAGGCGTAAAAACTAGTCTATATGGATGTGCCAAATCTACTGCATATTCATCAGCTCTCGTCCCCTTTAGTCTATGCAATCTTGCCGCAGGAATATACTTAATGTCCAATAAACTAGTTGCTGCAATCAATTCTCCGATTCTTTGGGTTAACTTATTTCCTATGTTTGACCCATAATCTATATTAGCAATTTTAGGATCCTCACACTGTTTTTTAAGTTTTTTTGTTCTATATTCTACTTTCATTATATATTATCATTCCCCCAAAGTCAATTTTTATTAACCTACTAGGTTAATTTTTCATTATTTTTCTGAAAAGACTGTATAATGATAATATACTATTAAATGACATATATTTCAAATAAAATCCTTTTTTAGACATATAGATAATCCCTTTTACCTTCCTTTCACTTAAATAGCATTGAGTTTTATCGAGGGTATTATAGGTAAATAAAAAAAGTAAGGGAACAGAATTGTGATCTGTCCCCTTGCTCTATTATTTCAATTTAGACTCAAATATTTCAACTATGACTTTCTCAGTATCTATCATACCGGGAGATGCTATAAGCCCCATATTCTTCATAGTGATCTCAGGTTTTTTATCATTGATACCATGAACATTATCAATATATATGTCATTCATGGCAAATTCAACAGATTTAAACGCTGCATCGACTGCTACTACTCCTTTCATCGTGCACCCTTGATTACCTCCATCACAGATCATTCCTGTAATGCTGGACGCCATATTATTGATAGTTTGTATCATATGTTCAAGAGTACCATCCTTTAAATATACCAAAGCACATGCCATACCAGTACCTGCAGCAATTGCACAACCACAAAAAGCTGATAATCGTCCTGAGTATTCTTTTATATACATCGTTACAAGATAACTTAATGCAGTTGCACGTAATAGCTTTTCTTTAGATAGGTTGTTGATTTTATAGACTGCATACAATGGCATAGTTGCAATGATACCATGTGCTCCTGACCCTGTAATACTCATTGCAGGCTTATCTAATCCAATGACACGGGCTTCTATAGCTGCATTACATAATAGTTGAGCTGTCTTCTGTTCATCTTCAGAAAATACCTCTCCACCATTCATCTTAAGGAGATATTTTGCAAATGTTGTTCTAGGGCTTAATATACCTTCATTAAAAAGCTCCATATTTACATGGTAGGCTTCACTAATAAATTCTAATTCAGATATCTCTACAGTTTTAATATATTTATAGATATCTTCTAATGTGTATTTGTGAACTACATGGTCCTTATATTCTTCTCCTTTAGAAGCGTCCTTTTTATCAACTTTCTTTTCAAATTCTACTATATCATTTACTACAATTTTAGTTATGTTTGTATGGGTATCCCGAATAGTGACAACACAGGTATCACTTTCAGTCTTTACAGTAGCTTCAATAAATATATCTGACGTAATTCCGCTTAACTCTACAGTTACCTTACCTTCATCTATTAAAGATTGTGCCTTTGTATTATCTTCTGGAGTGACATCTGCTAAGGCCTCAAGTCCTTTATCACTATTTCCTGCAACTGCCCCAAGAGCTGCTGCAAATAAGTTCCCCACTTCTTCTGAGTTGGGAATACCACAAGTAAATGCATTTTTATACATACCAGAGTTCATGGATACATTTACACTTTTAATTTCTCCTTTAGTACGAGAACGAGCACTGGCTACTACAAAAGCAATTGCACCGGGTTCTGTAACTCCTAATGCTGGTTTCATATCTTCCTTTATAAGTAATGTCAATTCATTCATTTTCTTTACCCCCTATTTTCATTTATATTAATACCTGTCATATCTTTTTCCTTTACCATCTTTCCATCTAGTCCTTCAAATGTGCGTCCCCACCCGATTAAACAAGCTACAAGCATGACTGCCCAAATTGACCAACTATAGAACACAGTAAATATCATATCCGTTGCTGCAAGTGTTGGCAAGAATGGATAACTATCTTTCATGGAAGATATACCTCCAAGTAACAATAGGACACATCCACCATAGGGTAGGAAAAATGGAAATGAACATATGGCTGTTGCTAAGATATTCGCCCTACGATATGGATGTAATCCATTTTTTTGTCCTATTGCATTTATAAAAGGAGCAACACATATATTGGCTATTGTATTTATAGCAGCAATTAATATTCCAAAGATAGTAGCCAGAGAAAATATTGAAAGCTCTGCTCCCCTTGATGTCTTGATAACCTTTTCATTAAGCCAATTTACAATCAAATCCATGCATCCACTTTTTATCAAGAGATTTCCCATTGCGACAACCATAATAAGTAATATGGAAACAGTGGTCATACCTGCTACCCCTTCTGGTATTGCACCTGTAATAGCTCCATCTTTTATTGAAATTATTGCATCAAAGTCAAACAATCCAGCAGCAATCCCAATCAATATTGCAGATAATATTCCTGTAGATAATGCAGCAAAGATATTGATGCCTTTTACTGCAAGTAATATAACTAATAGAGTTGGAATTAACAATAGTAGCCCAGTTGGATTTTGATATTGCTGCAGCAATTCACCTGCTAAATTAGCATCTGTACTTGTTCCTGCACTACCAAAGATAAAGAATAATATAATAGAGAGTGCCCCAGCTATAAGCACATATGGCATACGTGTCTTTACTGTACCACCTATTTCAGCAGATCCTTCTTTATGCTCATACTCCTGACTTGTAGCTGCAATAATAGTGGTATCTGATACAGGCGCTAAATTATCTCCGAAAGCTGCTCCTGATAATATTGCACCTGCTAATACCGCTGGATTAGAACCTAATAAAATCCCTGCTGGATATATGATAAAACTCATTGTGGATATAGTACCAAATCCAGAGCCAGTTGCCATAGCAAAAATTGCAGAAAATATAAATGCTGCAACAGTAAATGCTGAACCACTAATATCTATCTTGACACTAAGCCAAACAAGTCCTTCAACTATATGACCGCTTTTTAGGATGTTACCATAGATACCCACAATTAGCCAAAGCATAACTGCAGTCATACCAACTTTAGATCCAAGTCCTTCCAGTACAGCGTCCCAATATTTGGCTAAATCCTTTACAAAGATCATACCAACTAATAGTCCAATAACACCTGCACCAATCATCATGTTTAGATCAGCCGCATTGAAAAATGATAGGGAAATAGTAATGACAATAAAGATTGTAAATGGAATTAATGCAAAAAAACTACTCCCCCGAAATTCTAATCTTTCGTTTTCGTCCATAATCTTATCCTCCTTAAGTTTTTATAGTAGTTAGGAAATATTTACTCTTGATAAAAACTACGTCATTAAGCTCACCACCTCGAACAACAAAATATTGGTTTAATATAATATTATCCAACGTTTAGTTGTTTGTCAAGGCATAATCGGACTTTTTGTTGTATTTATATTTTTGCTATCATTTTGTTGTATAATTGAGTTGTAAAGTTACACTAACTAGAACTTAATTACAATATAATTCAATTGATAATTTCTATTTAGAGGTGATACCTTGATAGGCGAAAGATTAAAAGAATTAAGGCATGAAAAAAATTTATTACAAAAAGATGTGGCTAATTACTTAAATATCTCTACTAGTGCTTACGGATATTATGAACAAGGTAAGAGAAATCTTGATAGTGATACTATCAAAAATTTAGCTGATTTTTTTAATGTATCCACTGACTATCTCCTTGGTCGCACTGACAATAAAAATGGTTCTATAGACTATAAAATTAATTTAAATAATAACAACAGTCAACCCAATGAAGTAGAATCAAAAATTAGACAAATATTATTAAATGAAAAAATTATAAAAGAAGATGAAGCTATTTCTCAAGATACACTTGATAGAATCTTTAAATATGGTATAGAAGCTACTATTGAAATATTGAAGTTAGAAAAGAAACTAGAAGAATAAATTTACTAGTTTCTTTTTTTTATCTTAATTCTATTTATAGATAAACTATTCCTATATTCGATAAAAATACTAAACCCGTAGATCTCTCGACTTCGCTCGAGATGACGGTCATTCCGACCGCAGTGGAGGAATCTTAAATCTATTTAGAATTTATATAATGCTCTACATAGTAAAATCACCTTGTTTTTTCTATTTATATGGTATAGATAGAAAAGGAAGGTGATTTTAACATGACTAGATTGTGTTTTGACTATGGCCATGGTGGGAAGGATCCTGGAGCCATATATAAGAATAGGTATGAATCCCATGACAATCTGGATATAGGGACCAAGGTGGCTCAAATATTGAGGGGTAATGGCATTATAGTAGATGAGACTAGGACAAAGGATATTACTCTTAGTCTATGGCAGAGAATTAGATTTGAAAATGCAAAAGACTATGACTACTTTATATCCTTTCATAGAAATGCTTTTAAACCTGAAACTGCTAGAGGTGTGGAAACCTATATCTACTTGACTAAAAATAAGAAAGCTTTTACTTTAGCTAAGAAAATACAAAAGAACCTATCTAATGTTGGATTTATAAATCGTGGAGTAAGATTGGGTAACTTCTATGTATTGAGAAACACTAAAACTCCTGCTCTGCTTATTGAATTAGGATTTATTGATAATACATTGGATAATAAACTGTTTGATGAAAAGAAGAATGATATAGCTAATTCTATAGCTAGATCTATAATTGAGGTTGTTTAAATAAAAAGAGATAACTGACAAATTTTACTCTACCAATACTTATTCAGATAAAAACAATAGTCCAAGGCAATTACCTTGGACTATTGTTTTTAATTAAAATGTTCCTGCGATTTTATATATTCCAAACTCTTTATGACCTAATGATTCTGATTTAGTGAATTTTCCATTTGAAACTTTTACGATTTCATCAAAAAGTTCTTTACCCATTTCATCTATAGTAATACCTTCTGATATAACTCTACCTGCATTTAAATCAATATTATCTGACATATTTTCATATGTGTCTGGATTACCAGTGATCTTTATTACTGGAGAAATAGGACTTCCTGTAGGAGTACCTCTACCTGTAGAGAATATAATTACTTGTGCTCCTCCAGCAATCATTCCAGTGATGGAATCAATATCTTGTCCTGGAGTATCCATGAAATAAAGACCTTTTTTATTAGTATCTACCATTTCAGCATATCCTAATGCACCAACAAATGGTTTGTGCCCAGCCTTATACATACATCCTAGTGACTTTTCTTCTATAGTAGACAATCCACCTTCTTTGTTACCTGGGGTAGGTTGTCCACTCCTTAAGTCTTCTCCCATATCTAGTGCTCTCTGTTCTACATTGTTAACGAATTTTAAGAACTTTTCTCTTTCTTTTTCGTCTCCAAATCTTTCAGCTAAAATATGTTCAGCCCCTATAACCTCAGTAGTTTCACTTAGAATTGTAGAACCACCATTATCTATTACTGTGTCTGATGCAACTCCTATAGATGGATTAGATGCAAGACCAGAAGTTGGATCAGATCCACCACATTCAAGACCTACTATAAGATGTGACATATCGAATTCTTCTCTCTGTTGCATACTCAATTTTTGAGCTTGTCTTCTTAAAATCTCTGCACCTTTTGCAATTGTATTAAGAGTTCCTTTATTCTCTTGAATTACTATATATTCAACAGATTTACCAGTAGTAGCGATCTCGTCAGCTAATCTCTTAGCTACAATACCATCACAACCTAAGCTAACTACAAGTACTGCTCCTACATTTGCATTTTTTCCAAATCCAGCTAAAGTAGATTCTGTAAGGTGCAAATCTGAACCAATTTGACAACATCCATGTTGGTTTGGAATTGATACAGCACCACCAACTTGCGCTGCAATCTTTGCTGCAGTGTCTGATGCACATACTGATGTAGGTATAACTAATAGATGATTTCTAATTCCAAAAGTTCCATTCTCTCTTCTATATCCTAATAATTTCATTATTGTGCTACCTCCTTATCGCCTCTACCTCTTGTGCTTTCAATATTATCTACATGTACATGATCTCCAGCCTTAATATCTTCTAAAGCATCACCTATAACTTGTCCATATTTATATACCAATTCTCCCTTTGGTATATCTACGATTGCAATCTTATGAAATCTTGGAATATCTGCATTTACAGTAATTTCTCTTCCATCAATTTCAATAATAGCACCTTTTTTAAAGGCTTCAGTAGTTGTAACTACATTATCAATTTCATTTATTTTTAAGATTTTATTCATTTACCTCTCTACCTCCTATAGACACTTATTTTTTTCAATTTTATCTAAGTAGTTGACTAGTAGTGGGCAAAGGATTGCCGTCACTATAATAGCTGCTGCTATTTGAACAGTTGCTATTGCTGCAATTGGTGCAATAGATGGATCAACTTGGGCCAAAGCTTCAGGTGTTGCTACAGCATTTCCAGCAGTAGTACCCATTCCAGCTCCTGCCTGTGGGTGTTCAGATTTTATAAGTTTCATGGCAAAATATCCACCTAAACCTGTAACCAAAGTACAAAGTACTCCTAATACAATACCTGGGATTCCAGCTGTGATCAATTGCTTAAAATTTAACGCTGCCCCTAATGGGAAGGCAAAAAACGGAATCATTATTGTAGTAGCTGGTTCTAAAAACTCTCTAATGTCTTCATCTAAATTACCTAAGATGAATCCCAATATTATAGGGACTAGTGTAGCAACTAATGCAATTAGTGGTACTGAAGCTATTCCACTTGCACCTAACGCAAGCATAGTAAAGAATGGACCATCATTTATAGATAGTATAGAGATAGCTCCAACATCTGTAGAATCTCCATATTCTCCTGCTAACGCTGCGTAAAGTCCACCATTTGAATTAGTAAAAGCTGCAATAAGGGCCAAAGGTGCAATTCCAAAGATTCCTGCAGAACCAAATAGTTTATTGATTAGAATTCCCATACCAGCCCCCAGTACAAATTTTACAAAAGTAAGAATTACTCCCTTTACTAAAGGTTTTCCTGCCTGTTTAACATTTATTTGGGCTCCATTACAAAATAGAAAGACTCCCAGTATAGGCATAGCTCCAGCTTTGAATAAATTAGTAGTAAATCCCCCTATTTCTAACCATTGAGGGAAGAAGGTGTTTATAAAAGCTCCTAATAATAGTGGAAGTACCATTAATCCTCCTGGAATCTTTCTAACTCCCTTAAGTATTTTCATTTTGCATCTCCTTTCTTTTTAATCTCGTAAATATATATTGCAATGTCCGTGCCAACTTTTAAAGTCAGTATATATTCAGATTTAAGCAGAATAAAACTTTAAATCTATATGATGGAGTTTAAAAATGAAACAAATACGTTTAAAACTGAAACTAGCTCTGAAGTTTTCTCCATAAGGTCGTTCTACTGATTCCCAAATCTTGATAGGTCTTTTCAATATCTTCATTATTCTTGTAATATATTTCTTTAATATATTCTAATTCTTTTTCTTCTAAGGTGAGTACCTCATCGCTTTTACTAGTAGGCATCTTTAAAGTATTTAGAAAACCAAAATTCTCTAATATGACGCTTCTGTGTATCAAATTTTCTAGTTCTCTAACATTTCCCTCATAATGAATAAGTTCTAATTTTTTATATATCTCCTCATCTACTTTAGGAATAGGTAGAGAGTATTTCAAAGAATATTTATTTAAGAAATAATCGACTAATAACCTAACATCCTCTTTTCTCTCACTTAGATTAGGAAGTTTTAATTCTAATACATTAATCCTATAATATAAATCTTTTCTAAAACGATTATTTTCAACCTCTTCCATGAGATTTTTGTTTGCAGCAGTAATTACCCGTACATCTATTGGGATAATAGTGTCACCACCTACTCTCATTATTTCTCTTTCCTGTAATGCCCTTAGAAGTCTCCCCTGTAAAGCTATGGGAAGCTCTGTAATTTCATCTAGAAATAAAGTTCCTCTATGTGCTAATTCAAAAACTCCAGCCTTGCCCTCTTTACTAGCACCAGTAAAAGATCCTCTCTCATATCCAAAGAGTTCACTCTCTATAAGGTTTTCTGGCAAAGCAGAACAATTAATGGCAACAAATGGCCCTTGTCTTCTATGACTATAATTGTGTATACTCTGGCAAAATAGTTCCTTTCCTGTCCCAGTCTCTCCATTGATATGTATAGGTGCATCAAAGGCGGCAAACTTTTTAGCAGTCTCAATGGAGTTCTTCATGATGTTGCTTCTAAATAGAATATCTTTAAAAGTATACTTAGCTACAAAGCCTTTTTTACTAAGTTCCTTTCTCAATTTTATTTCATTTTTTTGAAATTCTGTAATCTCTTGAAAAGTCACCACTGCTCCTATAGTTTCTTTGTTAGAGGTAATAGGATTTATATTGGATATAATCTTTATGTCGTTAATACTATATATTGCTCCTGCGAGAATTTTTTCATCTTCTATAGTCTCTTCTAAGTCCATATTAGGGATAATATCAGTTATAACTTCGTCTATTACGGAAGATCTTGGATATCCCAGAATGTTTTCTGCTGCAATATTATAGTCCGTTATTATCTGATTAGAATCGACTACAATTATACCTTCATGAACATTATTTATAGTTGCCTGAATCTTTTCAGATCTTTTTCTTATGGTAGTTTTAAAATTAAATATATTTAGAGCTTCATCTATAGCATCTTCAATACTTATAGAAGTAGAATTTAAAATTATACCATCTTTCCCTAAGTTTTCCGTAATATCCCTTACATAAGTATCTCCTAGGAAAAATTCAATCCCTTTATCCTTATGTTTCCTTATGAGATTTGGAACCTCCATAGGGCTTTCCACAATAATCTTTTCTACTTCAAAGTCAAGAAAAGGACTTATATAGTCAATTCCAGAAATTACCCTTTCATATCCTATAATTCCTATTTTTTTATATTTTCCTTTGACCTTCATAAGACCATCTAGAATCTCTGAAGTACCAGTCTTTATCTCTACAACAGGGATATCTAGATTTTCAGAAATAATCTGATAGGTCCCTCCCCTAGAGATTATAATTTCCACCCCATCTTTTATCAATTTTTTAGCTAAATTTAATCCATCATCCATAGTTGCCAAATGAATGGAAATATCTTCACGGTTGTCCCTCTCTATAATTTCTTGTGCTTTTTCTAAAATTTCCTTAATAGGTGCAATTAAAGCAATCTTTTTCAAATAATTCACCCTTTCCAAGTTTTTAATGGAATGACATTATTTTATCATAAATATTTAATCAAAGTTAGATTTATTAGATAAGTATTTGATGCTTATAAGAAAACTTCTATTGAAATTGCATGAATATCAGGTTCGTAAAATCTTTGGAAAGATATGGGGGTATTGAGATTATTTAAGGGAATAGAGTCAAAAGGACAGAAATTTGCTCTATCCTTTTGGCTTTTAATCCTATTATCCATAGATATCAACTATCAGTTTGATAAAATATATATAAAAGAGGAGGGTTATATATGGAAAATATCATTTCAAAAGGGATAATGGCTATCATGCCAACCTACGAATCAGGAAAGGGAAATTGTACAACAGTCTACACAGAGAAAGAAAACATTCTCATCGATGCAACAGTTAGAACTGTGATTAAAAATCTATGTGCCTATTACCATGTAGATATGGATGCATCAAATAAGTATTTTGGCGAGTTACTTTCTATTAAAAAGGGAATTCCATTGCCTCTATCTAGGGATGATGTATTCATTCAGTTAAAAGTACGTAAACCAATTATCAGGTATGACGGAACTAGAGGATATTTTAACTTAGACTCTATTGAAAAAGTAGAAAAACTAAATGATAATTCAGTAGTTTTACTTAAAAATGGAGTAGAAATAAAATGTATCTATTCAAAGAATACGGTTATAAAACATATAAAGAAAGGTAAGGTGGCTAGAATGATATATGAAAATAAATATTCAAGCTTTAATGCTAATGACATTATGGAACGCTATGCAGCCTTAGAGACTCCAGTGACTAAAGCTGATTTAGCAAAGATGTTTTTTATTACACTAGAAGTCATAAATCGAATTAAGTAGATGGATGAGATAACCATTTCTTATAGGAAAAACCCCTCTGGATTTTACTCCATTGGGGTTCTTCTTTTGCTACAAACTAGGTTCTAAATTAAATTATTTTTTAATTAGCTCATTTTTAGTATTATGAAATACTGCTTTTCCATCTTCATATATAGCTATTTTAACAAGCTTATTTGATTTATCTTTATTTAATACAGTTATTCTATATGGTTCATCTTTTTTACCCTCTTCTTTTACTTTATTCCAGTCTTCTGTACTTAATAGCTGACCTGTAATTGAAAGTGTTTTATTGGTTTGATCCAATTTTATATTTTCAGATTTGAAATCAACACCATATTCTTTTTTAAGATGACTTTTAACATCTTCTAATGTTGCAACTTTTTGTGCACTATTAGCTTCGTTCATTAAACCAAAAGCTAGATACTTAATATCTAATCCTTCTTCTTCTTCGAGCTTTATAGTAAATTCTGTTGCTCCATCTGCTGGTGCTTCTAATATTGTTTCTTCTTTTACTGTTACTGTTATTACTAATGTTTTATAGCCTTCTTTACTGTATGTCAATGTATATACTCCTGCTTTATTTACATTAACATTGTCTACTACTTCACCATCTTTTGTTATTGCTGGCTTTACCGCTTCTTCTCCAGCTTTAACTTCTGGATTTGTGAAGTCTCCACCAAATTCTACTGTTATTTCTGTTTCATCAGTATATGTGAAGTTTTCATCTTCTGGCTTTTCTTTTACTGTTACTCTTATTACTAATGTTTTATAGCCTTCTTTACTGTAGGTCAATGTATATATTCCTGCTTCAGTTACATCAACATTGTCTACTACTTCACCATCTTTTGTTATTGCTGGCTTTACCGCTTCTTCTCCAGCTTTAACTTCTGGATTTGTGAAGTCTCCACCAAATTCTACTGTTATTTCTGT
>JBQHQH010000031.1:0-31202 GCA_052067355.1 Tissierellaceae bacterium HCP3S3_D8 | reverse complement strand
GCAAAGATAAAATTAATATATTCAATTGTAAGTTTTATCCAACTTAATATTTCTTGTCAGTTAGAGAGAATCGATCCTCTCTAAAGCACAAAGTTATTTACATTCTCTAATTTCTATTTACATAGGGAAGGAGTAATTTCGTTATTTCCTTGATTAATTCAATATTTTTTCTTGATGTACCAGATAAAAGGCTCAATAGCTCTTTGATGTTCACATCTATTTCTTCTTTATAATTATCCTCTACTGCTTCTAAAGCTAGTATGTTTTCCATATATTGAATATGGCCCTTTAAAATATAATCAACGGAGATATTTAGGGACTCCGAAATTTTGAAAAGAGTTTCTAAACTCATATTTCTATCTCCTCGTTCTATCTGTCCTATATAGTATGTAGATAGTCCCACTATTTCAGCAAATTTTTCTCTAGATAGGCCTAGCTTTTCTCTTTCAGATCTAATTCTTGTACCGATGTTTTTAAAGTTTAAGTTTTTGTTTTTCTTATCCATGATGTCATTCCCCCCTATGTTAACTTTAAGCTTTTACTGGGATAAATTGAATTAGCTTGTAGCATAATAAAAAAATATGCTAAAAGAGTATAAAACTATTGTATTAATAAGAATATATAGTATAGTATATATAAGGAGATATACTAGAAAAAGCTTATAAGGTGATGACTGTGATAGAAAAAATAAATAGCCTAAAGGAGAATCTAAATAGGCTGATAAATATAGAAGGACTAAAAAGCGAGAAGGTGTTAGAGCTCAGTAGGGAATTAGATATATTTATATTAGAATATCATAAAAATATAGATAAGGATGTACCAAATGAAAAAAAGTAACCTAGGTTACTTTTTTTCATTGTAAAATATTACTTAAAGGGGTATAATATGATTAAGGTCAGAGAAGGTCAAATGTTTATTATCCTAAGAGGTTTTAGAATAGAGGAGATGATTTAGTGGAATATAAGGACTATTACAAGATATTAGAGGTGGATAAAAACGCTAGTCAAGAAGAGATAAAAAAGGCCTTTAGAAGATTGGCTAAAAAGTATCATCCAGATTTGCATCCCGATGATGAAAGTGCTCAAGAAAAATTTAAGGAAGTAAATGAAGCCTATGAGGTATTGGGCAATGAAGATAAAAAGAAAAAATATGATATGTTTGGCAGTAATTATAATTTTACTGGAGGTCAAAACTTTGATCCATCTCAATATGGATTTGGAGACGGACGTACTTACACCTATACCACATCAGGTGATGGTTCTGGATTTAGTGATTTCTTTAATATGTTCTTTGAAGGAGGTTCCACAGGATTTAATATAGATGATTTATTCGGAGCTAATGCTGGTTCTAGAAGATCAGGAAGAAGAGGATACAATCCATCAAGAAGATCTTACGAATCTGAATTAAGTCTAAGTTTAGAAGAGGGATATAGTGGAACTACTAGGGATGTCAGCTTGAACTTTGGTGGACAGACAAAGAAAATGACAATAAAAGTCCCCAAGGGAATATTGCCCGGGAAAAAATTGAAGGTTAAAGGAGAAAAATGGGGAATAGATGGAGATGTTCTATTTAAGATAGATTTTGTCTTAGATGAAAGAAAGAGATTAGAGGGATTAGATATAGTCTCTAAATTAGATATGCTTCCATGGGAAGCAGCCCTTGGAACAAAGTTAATAGTAGAGACAATGGAAGGTAAAATTAAAGTTACTATACCTAAGGGTATAGATGGCGGAAAAAAGATTAGAATACCTAGGAAGGGATATAGAGATATGAAGGGGAATAGAGGAGATTTCTATATAGAGATCAATATAGTAAATCCGCCAATACTTTCAGAAGAAGAGGAAAAGCTATATAAGAGATTAAGTGAAATCTCAAGATATAATCCTAGGAAATAGTGATATTTAGAAGTAGAGGAGGGTTAAATATGGATTTAAGTAAATTTACACAAAAGAGCTTAGAGGCTATTCAAAATTCACAAAATATAGCTATGAAATATGGTAATCCTCAGTTAGAGGAGATTCATCTTCACTATAGTTTAATGGATCAACAGGATGGTTTAATTCCCAAGATATTATCTTATATGGGTGAAAATGCAAGTCTGATTATATCTGACATAGAGAAGGAAATAGAGAGATTGCCAAAACAAAGTGGAGGATCCATATATCCAAGTAGAGTATATTCTAAAATATTATTAGATGCAGAAGAAGAGGCAAAGAAATTTGGAGATGAATATATAGGAGTAGAACATATCTATATAAGATTATTAAAGGAAAAGGGAACTATCTCTGAGAAGATATTTCATAGGTACAATATAAATTTACAGAGATTTTTAGAATCACTAAAGAAGATTAGGGGAAATCAGACTATAACATCTGACAATCCTGAAGCCACTTATGATGCTTTAACAAGATTTGGTAGAGATTTAGTAAAGGATGCTAGAGATGGAAGATTGGATCCTGTAATAGGTAGAGATGATGAAATAAGAAATACCATAAGGATATTGTCCAGAAGAACTAAAAATAACCCAGTGCTAATAGGGGAGCCGGGAGTAGGAAAGACTGCCATAGTAGAGGGACTTGCTCAAAGGATAATCAATGGAGATGTACCTGAAGGGCTAAAAGATAAGACCATATTTGAACTGGATATGGGCGCATTAGTAGCAGGGGCAAAGTATAGAGGTGAGTTTGAAGAGAGATTAAAAGCTGTCTTGTCTGAAATAGAAAAGTCTGATGGTAGGATATTGTTATTTATAGATGAAATTCACAATATAGTAGGTGCAGGAAAGACAGAAGGAGCAATGGATGCCTCAAATCTATTAAAACCTATGTTGGCGAGGGGAGAGCTTCACACTATAGGGGCTACTACCTTAGACGAATACCGAAAATATATTGAAAAAGATGCAGCATTAGAGAGAAGATTTCAAAAGGTCATGGTAACTGAACCTACAGTTGAAGATACGATTTCTATCTTGAGGGGCTTAAAGGAAAAATATGAAATTCATCATGGTATAAGAATATCAGATGGAGCAGTAATAGCAGCAGCTACATTATCTGATAGGTATATAGGTGATAGATTTCTTCCAGATAAGGCAATTGATCTAATGGATGAGGCATCTGCAATGATTAGAACAGAAATAGATTCAATGCCTGCAGAACTAGATGAGATTAGAAGGCGGATTTTACAGCTAGAGATAGAAAGAGAAGCATTGAAGAGGGAAACAGATGAAGCTTCTAAGATAAGGCTTGAAAAGTTAGAGAGAGAGCTTTCTGACTTAAAGGATAATTTCAATATTCTAAAGGTCCAATGGGAAGATGAAAAACAGAGTATTCATAAGGTGAAGGATATAAAAAAAGAAATAGATATGGTAAAGAGGCAGATTGAAGAGTCAGAGAGAAGATATGATCTAGAAAAACTTTCCCAATTGAAATATGGAACCCTTGTAGAATTAGAGAAAAAGTTAGAAGATGCCAATGAAAAACATGAGGATCAAGATAGGATGCTAAAAGAAGAAGTAACTGAAGAAGAGATCGCAGAGGTAGTTGCAAAGTGGACTGGTATACCTGTTACAAAACTAGTAGCTACAGAGAGAGAAAAGCTTTTAAATCTAGATAAGATCTTACACAAAAGGGTCATAGGACAGGAAGAGGCGGTACAGTCTGTTGTAGATGCAGTTATAAGAGCTAGAGCAGGGATGAAACCTGTAAATAGACCTGTAGGCTCCTTTATATTTTTAGGACCAACAGGAGTGGGAAAGACAGAACTATCAAAGGCATTGACAGAGACACTATTTGATGATGAAAGAAATATGATAAGAATAGATATGAGTGAATACATGGAAAAACACTCTGTTTCTAGATTAGTTGGAGCACCTCCAGGATATGTAGGCTATGACGAAGGAGGACAGTTGACTGAAGCTGTTAGGAGAAAGCCATATTCAGTGATACTCTTTGATGAAATAGAGAAGGCACATCCAGATGTGTTCAATATATTGTTACAGGTATTAGATGATGGAAGATTGACAGACAATCAAGGGAGAACCGTAGATTTTAAAAATACTGTAATAATCATGACATCTAATATAGGTTCAAATTATCTATTGGAAGGCATTAGATCTGATGGCTCAATAAATGATATAGCCAAAGATAAAGTAATGGAAGAGATGAAGAGGACTTTTAGACCAGAATTTTTAAATAGAGTAGATGAAATTGTAATGTTTAAACCATTGCAGAAATCTGAGATATTTAGGATAATTGATCTTCAAATAGAAGAGATAAAATTGAGGTTGGAGGATAGGCAGATAGATATAGATTTTACTGAAGAAGCTAAAGAATTAGTATTAAATAAAGCCTATTCTATTCAATATGGAGCAAGACCTGTAAAGAGATATCTACAAAAGGAATTAGAGACTAAAATAGGAAGAATGATTATAGGTGGAGAACTAAAGGATAAAGATACAGTAATAATTGAAGTAGAAGATAATGAACTTAAGTTGAGAGTTAAATAAAAATAAAAACCTGTGGTATATACCACAGGTTTTTATAATATGTAACCGTGCACCCGTTCTCGACATCCCCATTCCAAGCGTTACCCAAACAGTTTGCTCGGACCAGGCGTCCCTACGGCACACGAAAAGATTCACTTACCGCTGCTTCCTTCCGGATCTGACGGGGTTCATGAGTTTCCGTTGCGTAGGACCCAATCGTCAACGCCACTTATCTGGGGCAGACCCTACAATAGAGAAGCCTCCAACGGGAATTCAACCCTGCTATAGCGGATTGCAGGTTATAGGGCGCCGCTAACTCCCCATCTAGCACGGCAAAATTTAACAATGGCGGAGAGAGAGGGATTTGAACCCTCGAAACGCTTATGACGTTTACCCGCTTTCCAGGCGAGCGCCTTCAGCCAGCTCAGCCACCTCTCCAAAATTGTACTACAGAAATATATTATAGACTAAAACACCATAAATGTCAACCATGAAATTTCTTTCTATAAAATTCATGTATGGATATACAACTGTCTTGTCAGTTAGGTTTTATTATGATACAATAAAAAGAAAATTTATCTTAAGGAGTGGACATAAGGTGTATGATGAAATTAAGAGGTTGAAAAAGGAGAAAGATGTGGTAATATTGGCCCATTACTATGTAGATGAAAAAGTTCAGAAAATCTCAGATTATGTAGGAGATTCCTACTATTTAGCTAAGATTGCAAGGGAAGTGACTCAGAAGACCATATTATTTTCTGGAGTATATTTTATGGCGGAAAGTGCCAAGATCTTAAATCCAGAAAAGAAAGTATTACTTCCTGATGATTCAGCAACCTGTCCTATGGCTCATATGGGTAGTATTGAAAAAATTCAACAGATGCGTAAACAAATACAAGATTTGGCAGTAGTATGTTATATCAACTCTACAGCTAGATTAAAAGCTCACAGTGATATA
This sequence comes from Tissierellaceae bacterium HCP3S3_D8, assembly GCA_052067355.1. GTDB lineage: Bacteria > Bacillota > Clostridia > Tissierellales > Tissierellaceae > CABMKH01. Next base: position 25,761 of record JBQHQH010000031.1, on the reverse strand, counting down.
TGTGTCACTTCGTCTAATGGAGTGAAAATAGTAAGGAACTTGCCTCAAAAGAATATATATTTTACCCCAGATGCTCATCTAGGTCGATATATTGCATCTCTAGTTTCAGAGAAAAACTTCTATTTCAATGATGGATATTGTCCTATTCATCAAGAGATTACGAGGGATGATGTAGAAAATTTAAAAACACAATATCCCAATGCGTTAGTATTAGCACATCCAGAATGTAGTCTTTCAGTATTGAAACTAGCTGACTATGTAGGTAGTACTAGTGGAATTATAGACTATGCTTCTAATTGTGATGATAAAGAGATGATTATCTGTACTGAATCAGGCGTATTTTATGAACTAGAGAGGATTAATCCCCATAAGAAATTTTATAGAGTAATCCCAAACCAGATTTGCAGTGATATGAAAAAGATTACCATAGAGAAGGTCTTGAAATCATTAAAAGAGGAAAAAATAGAGGTAGAGGTATCAGAAGAATTGAGACGCCAAGCTTTAATCCCATTAAATCGCATGATGGAACTGGCATAATATAAAGAATATAGAAGGAAGTAGATATATTATGGTAAAATATGTTGATATTGTAATTGTAGGAACAGGTGCAGCTGGACTTTTTTGTGCATTAAATCTGGGAGAAGATAAAGAAATTCTCATTATCACTAAGAGAGAACCAGAAGATAGTAATTCCTTTTTAGCTCAAGGAGGTATATGTGTAAAACGAGATAGTGGAGATTATGATAGTTTTTATGAAGATACTATGAAGGCAGGGCATTATCATAATTCTCCAGAGGCAGTAGATATGATGATCAGCCACTCTAGAGAGGTCATTGGAGATCTATTAGACCTTGGGGTAGATTTTACAGAGGATAATGGTGAATTGTCTTTTACTAGAGAAGGAGGACATTCTAGGCCACGTATTCTCTATCATGAAGATCAAACAGGTAAGGAGATAACCAGTACTTTATTAAGACAAGTTCGTAGACGTAAAAATATTACTATTATGGATCATGTGAATATGGTAGATCTATTGATTCGAGATAGATGTTGTATGGGTATAGTTGCAATAGATAGAGAAGGAAATATTCTAGAGATACGAAGTCGAGAAACAGTAATGGCCACTGGAGGTATTGGAGGACTTTATGAAAATTCTACTAATTTCTCCCATATTACAGGAGATGCTTTAAATTTAGCATTGGCCTATGATATTTTGTTGAAGGATATGCAATACATACAGATTCATCCTACTACTCTATATGATAAAACAGTAGGACGAAGATTCCTCATTAGCGAATCAGTACGAGGAGAAGGAGCGGTTTTATATAATAAAAGTGGGAAACGGTTTGTAGATGAATTGATTCCTAGAGACTTACTTACACAGGCTATTTATAGAGAAATGGAGAGGGAAGGAACACCACATGTATGGCTATCTATGGAACCTATAGGGAAAGAAGAGATCAAAAGGCATTTTCCCAATATATATTCAAAATGTCTAGAGCGAGGAATAGATGTGACGAAGGAATGGATACCTGTAGTACCAGCTCAACATTACTGTATGGGTGGTATAGCTGTAGATATATGTAGTAGGACGTCTATGGCTCAACTCTATGCTGTAGGAGAGGTTAGCTGTAACGGAGTTCATGGTGCCAATAGATTAGCTAGCAATTCTCTACTTGAGAGTCTAGTCTTTTCTAAAAGTGCTGCTAGGCAGATAGAGTCAGAATTTAAGCAGACTCATACACTAAGTAGAGATGTACCAGATTATAGATTAGATATAGATGAGCTTTATCGTAGACAGGAAGCAGGAAGGCGTCGTATACTAGATGAAATAAAGAGGGTGGCGGGATGAATAAGAGTTTAAATGTAGATAATCTACTATTACAGGCTTTACAAGAAGATATTACAAATGAGGATATTACCACTAATTCAATATTAAGAGAATCAAGATTGGGAGAAGTGCAGCTTATATGTAAAGAAGATGGTATATTAGCAGGAATCCATATATTTCAAAGAGTATTTCAGCTTTTAGATGATGAAGTAAAGGTGGAAAAGAGCTTTAAAGATGGAGATAATATTCATAGGGGAGATATAGTTGCTCTAGTAACTGGAGATATGAGGTCTTTATTATCTGGTGAAAGAGTAGCTCTCAACTATCTACAGCGGATGAGTGGTATTGCCACATATACCCATAGAATGGCAAAGATATTAGAAGGAACTGGTACCAAGTTGTTGGACACTAGAAAGACCACACCTAATATGAGGAGCTTTGAGAAATATGCAGTAAAAGTAGGTGGAGGATATAATCATCGATATAATCTATCTGATGGTATATTATTAAAGGACAATCATATCAATGCAGCTGGTGGTGTAAGAGAAGCCATTACTATGGCTAGAGAATATGCTCCCTTTGTCCATAAGATCGAAGTAGAAGTTGAGAATATGAGTATGTTTGATGAAGCATTAGAGGCTAAAGCCGATATTATCATGTTAGACAATATGACCTTTGAGGATATAGAAAAAGCCGTATTAAAGGCAAAGGGAAAGGCTGAGATTGAGTGCTCAGGAAATATTAGTTTAGAAAATCTAAAGAGATATGGAGAGATAGGGGTGGACTATATTTCCAGTGGAGCTTTGACACATTCATCACCTATATTAGATTTTTCTATGAAAAATTTAAGACCTGTATAGTTAGAAAGGAGTTAACTCATGGAGAGAGAGACTAGAAGAGATAAATTAATAGAGATCATTAAAAAGAGTAGCAAACCCATATCTGGTTCTAAACTAGCAGAGATATTTGGAGTCAGTAGACAGGTAATAGTCCAAGATATTGCAATATTACGAGCTGCTGATTATGAGATACTATCTACTAATAAGGGATATTTACTTAAAGGTTCACAACTAGCAAGTCGCATTGTAAAGGTAAAACATGGAGATGCAGAGATTATGGAAGAATTAAATCTAATAGTAGATTTAGGTGGGAAGGTGCGAGATGTATTTGTAAAACACAAGGTCTATGGCATGATTGTAGTGGAGTTGAATGTTGAATCTCGTCTAGATGTGAAACAGCTTATGAATAATATAGAAAATGGACAGTCTGCTCCCCTTAAAAAGTTGACTCTAGATGAACATTATCATACTATTGAAGCCAATAGTGAAGAGACTTTAGATTTAATTGAATCTGAATTATTAAGTCACGATATTCTAGTTCAATAATATTAGGTGTTAAAGTTTGATGAATCTGTTATAATATATATACTATAATAAATGTAGGTGAAATTAATGTATCAAGCACTGTATAGGAGATATAGGCCAAAGACCTTCGATGAGTTATTAGGGCAAGATCATATAACAACTACCCTTAAAAATCAGATACAAAAGGGAAATATTGGGCATGCATACCTATTTTCAGGAACTAGAGGAACTGGAAAGACATCGGCAGCTAAGATATTTTCAAGGGCTGTCAATTGTCTAGATTCTGAAGATGGAAATCCCTGTAACAAATGTGCCAGCTGCAAAGAGATTTTAGAAGAGACTACTATGGATGTCATAGAGATGGATGCAGCTAGTAATAATAGCGTTGAAGATATACGGGATTTAAGAGATAAGGTAATATATCCGCCGGCAAGTATTAAGTACAAGGTATATATTATAGATGAGGTTCATATGCTATCCAAGGGGGCTTTTAACGCATTATTAAAGACACTGGAAGAGCCACCAAAACATCTAATATTTATATTAGCTACGACAGAGCCTGAGAAATTGCCACAGACCATATTGTCCAGATGTCAGAGATTTGATTTTAAGCGGATTACTACTCAGGATTTAATACACAATATGGAGAAGATTTTAGGAGAATTAGACATTGAAGTAGAAGATAGAGTTCTAAGTTTAATAGCTAGAAATGCAGATGGAGCTATGAGAGATGCTCTAAGCCTTTTAGATCAATGTGTATCCTATGAGGATAAAAATATAAGCTATGAAGATGCAATCAATATCTTGGGAATTGCAAATAGAGATTTGATTTTTAATATGGTAGATGATATAAAAGAGAAGAGATTAGAAAAGGTACTGATGACAGTAGATGAAATAATTCAAGAAGGAAAGGATATTCAACAGTTTATAAAGGATTTAATAGATCACTTTAGAAATCTGATGATAGTAAAATCCTCTAAAAACCCAAGTAATATCTTGGAGATAGATGATATAGAAAAATATATAGAACAGAGTACATCTATGAACTTGAAATATATCTTAAAATCATTGGAAGTACTTACTACAGCTGAATCTCAGGGAAAATGGTCTACCCAAATTAGAGTAATATTAGAGATGGCTATTATAAAGTTGATAAATATAGATGAAGAATTATCCTTAGAAGAGAGAGTAAGCAGACTTGAGCATGGATTTATACCTGCAAAGTCTGAAGATATAGATAGTCAATCGTCGAAAAAGACTGTGGATAGAGTTATTAGAGATGATAGACAATCTAGAGGAGAGCATACTAAGAGGGAGACTCCTAAAACTCACCTTAAAGAACAAGATATTGAACCTGTAGAAGATAAAGTTGAAATTGTAGATGATGGAAGAGAAATAAGTTTAGATTTTATAGTGGAACAATGGCCTAAGGTTATGCAACAGATTAAATCTAAGAAGATAAATATATACGCTTTGATAATGGAGGGGAATCTGATATCCTTTAGCAATAATCTATTGACCATAGGATATGAAGAGGGATTTGGATTTCACAAGGAAGCAATAAGTGCTCCTAATAATAAGGTTTTTGTAGAGGAAGTAGTTTCTGGATATTTCAAAAAGAATATCGCTGTAAATTTCATAATGGGAAATAAGAAAGTAGTACAAGATGAACCAAAAGAAGATTCAAAAGAGGAAGATAAGGAAGAGGCTATCAAGGAAGTTGTAGACTTCTTTGGAGAAGATATAGTAAAAATAAAATAAGGAAGGAGATTTTATTATGGCGAGAGGTAGATTCCCAGGAATGGGTGGAAATATGGGTAATATGATGAAACAAATGCAGAAGATGCAAAAACAAATGGAGGATATGCAAAAAGAGTTAGAAGAGAAAGAAGTAGAGGCGAGTGCTGGCGGGGGAGCAGTTACAGCTACAGCTAATGGAAAAAAGGAAATTATCAATATAAAGATAGATGAATCTGTAATAGATCCAGAAGATGTAGATATGCTACAGGATTTAGTATTGGCAGCAGTCAATGAAGCATTGAGAAAAGCTGAGGATATGGTTTCTTCAGAGATGAAAAAGATTACTGGAGGATTGAATATACCAGGCCTTTAATATAGGAGGAATTTAGATGGAGCAGTATGCATTACCTATAGCAAATCTCATAGAACAGCTATCTAAACTACCGGGTATAGGTAGAAAAACTGCTCAGAGACTTGCATTCTATATATTGGAAATGGAAGATTTAGAAGCTGAAAAATTATCTAAGTCTATTACCAATGCAAAGGAAAAGATAAAATTATGCAGCATATGTTGTAATCTTACTGATATAGATCCATGCAGCCTATGTAGAGATGATTCAAGGGATAGGTCTATCATCTGTGTTGTAGAGGGTGCAAAGGACATTATTGCCATGGAAAGGTCTAGGGAATACAGAGGGGAATACCATGTATTACATGGAGTAATATCACCTATGGATAATATAGGACCAAATGATATTCGTATAAAGGAGCTATTGGCAAGACTATCCAGTGGAGAGGTTGAAGAGGTAATACTTGCTACAAATCCTACAGTAGAAGGAGAGGCAACAGCTCTATATCTAGCTAAACTCATAAAACCTTTGGACATCAAGGTCACTAGAATAGCCCATGGAATTCCAGTAGGTGGGGATCTAGAATATTTTGATGAGGTTACTTTAGCTAAGGCAATGGATAATAGAAGAGAATTATAGGGAGATATTCTTTATTGTCTACATCAAATAAAGTCCTATCATTTTGTAAAAGGTTGTATCACTGAAAATAAAGTTGTATCAAAAAACATGGTTTATTAGGGAAAAGGAAAGCCCTGATGACCATGTTTTTTTATTAGATTTTTAAAGAGGAAAGAAAATAGAAAATAATACATGAAAATAGAAAAATAATAGAGCATATCTAAACTAAGTTGATTCTAATTAAATTGCAAATCTGATGGAAAATTATGAAAATATAACATATAATGATATTAGATTCATAAGAGATAAATTAACCGTTGAAAGGTATGGAGATTGAATGGATACAAGAAAAATATTATTGATCTTTGGGAAAGCACCATTTCAGGCAATAATGACAATAATATCTTTTGTTCTATTTGTAGGAGTATATTGGTTTGTAACTGCGAGAGCAATTGAACCCTATTATTTTGCGGGGTTAATATTTGCTGTGCCTTTTATTTTTTTTGGAATAATTACTTTTTTTACTGTAACAGGAAAATTAGAAGTTATTATTTCATATGTAATAACATGTGTCTTAATCTTTCTTTTGTTTTTTGGAGAGATATTTGCGTTTTGCTTTTTAGTCATTGATGCAGCTACAACTACAACAACTGATATAGGTAAATATGAGAGAGTATTAAAATTCACAGGTTATCCAAAGGATAAATTAACAAAATATTTTCCCAATAAAATTCCTGATAATGCAAAAAATATTGTATTTAGTTATAATCCAGCTTTTGTTCAGGGTGGTGAAATATTTGGTTTAAAATTTGAGATAGATTCAGACTTTATTAATAGCTATATTGAGAAATTGTCCAATAAAGTGAAATGGATGGGAAAACCAGATGATGATGAAGTTATAGAAAATGGAATATATTCAAATTCATTTGATATTTTAGGCTATAGTAATTTGCCGAGAGATTTTACAATTTATCTTATTGGCAGCGAACCATATCGTCCCAATAACTGGAACCATGGGAAGTTTAGCCTTGTTGCTATTAGTAGGCAAAGAAATGAAATAATATTTTTGGCAGAAGATTGGTAATCAATTTTTTGTGATGTCAAATGTCATATGAACTTTACTGAAAAAAGGAGGATATAGATGGAATACTTAAAATTAACTTTAACTTATATAGTAGTAGCCACAATCTTTGATATACGTTTATTTGTAAAAGGGGTGAAAACTAAAGAATTTTCCGATTTGAAATACAGGGTTAGGGCCCAAGTATGCTATATAATTGGAATTTTATTAGCTACATTTATTTTAAGCTACTTGTTGAAGATAGATACAAAGATCTTTGAAAAGACAAAAGTAATAACATTAGCAATTGTAGTTAACATAGTGTTTTTATTTACAAAGAAGAAGCAGAATGTGTCCTGAGGAAAGGTAACCCCACAAGATTAGAACTTGTAGGGTTATTTGGCTGAGATTGACAAAGTATATAGGAAATTTAATTCTGATTTTACTGATTTAGTAATAATAGTAGATTAATTACTTGATATATTCCATATCCAACTGATGACTTTTAACTTCTTTAATCTTCTTTTAAATTATTTAGATAATCTAAAAGATCTGATTTTTGAACTCTATTTACACCACTATGTTCTATATCAAATTGGGGATCTATTTTTTCTCCATATTCTCTTTCCATTATCTCAATTACCCTTGGCTTACAAAAATCTCCCTGACACCAACCCATTGTAGCTCTTGTTCTTCTTTTAACTCCATCTACCGTTTTAACCTTTATACCTCTATGAAGTGCATCTACGATTTCTTCTTCCAAAACCTGCTCACATCTACACACAATCCTACCTTCAGAACCTAGAGGTAGATCTATTTTGTCTTTAATTTCGCTAAAGTTCTTCAATGGTCTTTTCTCTATTATTGGCTTTCTATAGGGATTAAAATTAGGATCTTCTATTAGTTCTAGTCCGGCTTTTTTCAATATCTCTACAATCATATCTGCAATAGCTGGAGAGGAAGTTAGGCCTGGAGATTGTATACCTGCAACATTGATAAAACCCTTGACCTCTGTCTCTTCAATGATAAAATCGTCTGTTGAACTTCTAGCTCTTATACCTGTAAAACTTCTGATAAACTTCTTTGGATCGATTTTATCATAGATAAATAAGGCCTGATTATATATATTTGCAATTCTATCTATATGAGTTGATGTATTATCTCTTTCAGTATCATCGCTAGAATCTGGGCCAATAAGGAGATTACCATAATATGTTGATGTAACTAATACTCCTTTACCAAATTTGGTTGGTAGTTGGAAGAGTACTGTATTGATTGCCTCTCCAGTTCCTCTGGTAAATAATATGTATTCACCACTTCTAGGCAGAATTTCAAAATCATCTACTCCTACCATCTTGGAAATTCTATCTGAATATAATCCAGCAGCATTTACTACATATTTGCCATAATATGTATCCTCATTAGTTTTTACTCTAAACAATTTATCTTTCTTTTCAATAGAAAGAACTTCATTTTCAAGTTTCAATTCAACTCCATTTTCAATTGCATTTTCTGCCATTGCAATGGCCATTTCATATGGAGAACATACTCCAGCACCTTTGCAATATAGTGCCCATTTCACATTGGGATTTATATTAGGCTCAATTTCCATTATTTCCTTAGTTCCAATTATACTTAAATCATCTAGTCCATTTTTTATTCCATTTTCCATCAATCTCTCTAAGGTTTCCTTATTATCTTGAAAATTAAGTACTAGTGAACCTGTTTCTTTAAATCCAAAGTTTAATTCCTCATTTAATCTTTTAAATTGTATTCTTCCTTTATAGCATAGTCTGCCTTTTAAAGTAGAATTACTTTCTGCATATCCTCCATGAACTATTGCACTATTTGCTTTAGTGGCACCCATGGATACATCTATACCTTTTTCTAATAATAGAACTTTGTTATTATATTTTGATAATTCTCTAGCTATACTAGTACCTATTATTCCACCACCAATTATAATTACATCATACATTTCATATGCCCCTTTCCCTATGGTATAAGTTTATTTTACATATACCCATTATATGGGGATATATGATAAGAAATATATCATAGAATAGTTCTAAAAGTTAATTCAATGCACATTACCATTTAAATTTCATAATATCATTTTGCATTTCATCAGATAAGCTCTCTAATTCCCTAACATAGTCTGCAATTTTAAATATGGAGCTTGTCTGTTCTTCAATAGAAGCTAAAACCTCTTCTGTACTAGCAGCTGTCTCTTGAGAAATTGCAGATAAGCTGGTAATGTTTGAGATAATCTCATTTTTATTATGTTCCATTTCCTTGCCTATAGAGGTTATAGTGTCAATTAGCTCCTGCATTGTCTGTATTTCCTTAGCTATTCCTGTAAATTTATTGCTTGTTGCACTGACACTTTGACTCTGTGAAATCGCTATCTTCTCAGTTTTTTCAATGGTAGAGATAGCAAGTTGGATTCTTTCTGTTAATCCTTCGATTATATTAGCAATCTTTGTTGCAAATTGATTAGAATTTTCAGCTAGCACCCTTATCTCATCAGCAACTACAGCGAACCCTTTACCTGTTTCGCCAGCTCTTGCAGCTTCTATGGCAGCATTTAAAGCTAGAAGATTTGTTTGCTCTGCAATATTTCCAATCATTTCACTAGCACTTTCAATCTCTTTGGCACTTTTACTTGTATTGACAATAACATCACTAATAACCTTAATAGACTTATTATTATCCCCTGTTTTTTGAACCAGATCATCCATTAGTTCAAGTCCTTCTTTTCTTAATATATCAGCTTTAGAAGCAGAATTATTTAGATCTACTATATATTTTTGTTCTTTTTCTATTAAATCTCCCAGTTCATTGATACTAGTAGAAGCCATTGTCATATTATTAGCTTGTTCATAAGTTCCTCCTGTGATATCTTCAACAGCTCTAGTGATTTCTTCAGCTGTCTTTGACGATATATCACAATTATCTGTTAATTGATATGCAGAATTTGCAATGTGGTTAGAGGTAGAATTTATTTGTTTAACAAATTCCCTTAGATTATTAGTCATAGTGACGATATTTTGATAAAGTCCGCCTATTTCATCCGACGTGTCAATAGTAAAATTATTATCAGTAAGATCTCCACTAGCAATTTTATTGGTGATTTGGTTGATGACTTCAATAGGTGCTACAAACTTTTTACTAAAAAGGAGTGTTATGGTTATGGCAAATATAATGCAAGCTATAGATAAGATAAAGAATATTGTCCTTAGATGAATAATATTCTGTTCAATTTCAGATTTTTCCACAGATACCCCTAAAATCCAAGGCTTATTACCAATTACATTGACGTAAGATAAGGTAGTTAAGTATTTCTTACCTTCTAAATCATTTTCTAACCTCACATATTTAGAGTTACTATCTGAAATTCTGTTATTCCATATGTATTTCATTGGATTGTTTTCATCAAAACTAGATTCTGTAATTATTTCAGAGAGAAGTTCAGGTTCTTTTCCATGGGCTAAGATCATTCCATTTTGGTCAATGATAAATCCAAATCCAGTTTTTCCAATTTCAAATTCAGAAACTATGGTTTGGAGTCTATCTAATTCAAGAGTAGCATAGCCAATACCATTGACAGAGTTATCTTTTAGGATGGGAGATGTTACTACTACAGATGGTTTACCTGTAGTATTGGAAATCAGGACATCTGATATGATACCTTGTCTATTAGAAATTGTTTCTGAAAAATATTCCCTATCAGCAATGGAACCCTCTTTTCCCTTATAATTCCATCTAGTGCCTTCCAAGTTTGCAAAAGATATGTTGGCGAAAGTGTTTTCAAGAGATGGATAGACCCTGCTAAGTTCACCAATTCCCTCATTAGGATCTGCATCTATTAATCCCTTTAAATTAGAAAATCCTTGAACTTTGGATAAAGCATCTGTCAAAAATGATTCTATTTCGCTTTTTTGTATATCAACGGTATTTTCTAAAAATCTGTCATTAGACGATATCATGGAATTTTTAGAAAAGTTATAGGACACCATGGATAATACAGCTAAGGATGAAATAACTAGTACAGAAACTATTATTGATAGTTTGTGGCGAATACGCATATAATTTACCCCCTTGTATAAAGTCTATTTAGTTTATTTTGGATACACTTTTAGATTAATGTATACAAAATAGTCTGAATAAAGACATATTAACATATAAATCGCTATAAGTCAAAGGATAGAACGGGTACAGGTTTATTTTATAGTAGTTAATTGATTATGAACTAACCTCAGATTTGTTAACACTGACTTTACTTTTGGGTATAAGATAATTATTATATATTGAGCGAAAAAGAATTAAATACTGGATATATAAATGATATTATTAGCTACTTAGAAAGATTAGATAGTATTGGCATTTAGTCATAAGTATTTGGGAAACCTAGACCATATAGATTTAAAAGTAACAAGGATAGAAAAGTGAAATTATATATACTGAATTGGCTATCAGATATCATCATGAAAGCATAGACATAAGATAAGATCTTATATATACTAAAGGCAATTAGGTATCCTATGAATACGAGAAAAGATTTAATGGAGGGATATAGATGAAAAAAATAGCTTATATAATTGGGATGGTTATTATAATCCTCTCTATGTCTGCTTGTAGTAAGACAAAAGATATAACTTATATGGGAGTAAATGCAGAGATTTTGGAGATCAGTGGAGAACTTAATGGATTTGTTGTAAAGGGACTGGATGATGATAGTATTTTAGGTGAGAAGTGCTATATAAACTGTGAAGCTCCTGATATATATTTTGTTTATGTTGATAACGATACTGAGGAAGTATCTGACTTAAAGTTTGATGACTTTATAGTTGGAGATAAAATTACTGTTGATATAAAATCTGTAGAAAATAAATATGCTTTAGCTTCTAGAATTCAGTTATTGACACAGAGAAGATGAGCATAGAAGATCTCTAAAAAGTCACTATTAAAAACCTTAAAGAGAGTTTAGGACACGAATTTAAAAAAGCATGGATCATGAAGTAGTTGTCTGTTGAAGTTAAGCTATTCTGCTAATTAGTATTGGAATGATAAAGGGGTAAAAAAATGATGAGAAAAATAATGATTATCATTCTTATAATTATTGCAATATTATCCTATGGAATATATTGGCTCTTCTTTGATATGGAGAGATTACCTAAACACAAATTAGTAGCACAAGAAATATCTTCAAACGGTACATATACAATTAAAGCATACCGTTCAGATGGTGGAGCAACTGTCTCTTATGCTATTTTGGGAGAATTGAATTATAACAAGATTAATAGGAAACCAAAAAATATTTATTGGAATTATCGAGAAGATAAAGCAATAATTGAATGGATTGATGACAATACCGTTATAATTAATGGACATAAGTTGGATGTACGTAGAGAAAAGTTTGACTTTAGAAGAGAAAAATAATATTTTTCGGAATTTTTATTAGTAATAATACTGTTATTGTTTTTTTAAAGACGGGGAAAGAGGAAGTTTGATTTAATTAAAAGATTGCCTAAAGTGGATTATCCTTTTAAGGCATTTAACTTCAGAACAATTTTTTATTTCTCATTTATTCTAATGAGGTAAGATTAAGAAGTAAATTAAGTAAAGATTATTTTAGAAAGTTCACTAAAAACTTAGTTAATCAATAACATATTTTATTAAGTGAATTTAATTTTAGTGAAAAAGATTTAAAAATAGCAGTTTATAACTTATGGTTAAAGGATAAAGGCGATACAGTATATGTTGAGATGAGTTGCCCATTTTTGATTAGTATGTAAATCTTTAATTTTTAAATTGGCATATTGAATTTACTGAAAAGTATAGGAGGAGTTAATATGAAGAAAATTGTGATTGTTTCTAAAGTAATAGTTGGAATTAGACCAAATCCTTTCGGACTTGATCAAGGAGCGAATATCTTTAAAAAGTCCCTATCAGAAAATCTTAAAGAGAACTTAGAGCAAGAGTTAAAAGAAAAAAGCATGGATTATAAAGTGTTTATTGACTACACATATGATAGTTTGAAAAGTTTGATTCAAGATGGGGCTAGTTTACTTTTAATTTCTCCTTATATCAAGGGATATGTTGATATAAATAATATAGATGAAGATAAATATTATATATTGAGCGAAAAAGAATTTAATACTGGATATATAAATGATATTATTGGCTATTTAGAAAAGTTAGACAGTATTTGTATTTAGTTATAAAAAAATTAAATATAAGCTGGAGTATAGTACTCTGGCTTATATAGGTTTTCCCTATGATATTGCCATAATTCCATATGATCTATTACAACTTCTATTGCTTTTTTAAATGTGGCCTCAGTTGCAATTGTATATGCTATCTGAAGTTTTAGTTCTAGTACCACTTAATTCTCTATCTCCAATGTAGGTATGCAAACCCAAAGTCGCTATTAATCTGATCTCAAAATTTTATGATTAATATGGTTGATTTTCTTAATAAGAGGTAACAATTATGTTGTCGATAATTTGAAGTTATATGCGATTAATAAATGTGAAAAGTTGACTGGGTAATATCTACGTTGTATAATTAGGTGAAATATTTTAAGATAGAGGTGGATAAGATGAATTATGGTTGGCTTTCGATTCTTCCGCCAATTGTTGCAATTATTTTGGCACTTATAACAAAAGAGGTCATCAGTTCTTTGCTTATAGGCATAATTGCAGGTGGATTGATCTTAAGTAGTGGGAATATATTGGATATGCTAGAGACTATATTTGATTTAATGGGTAATAGAGTTGGGGAAAATGGACTTATGATTATCTTTCTTGCTCTTTTAGGGTCTCTAGTCATGGTAATTAATATGGCTGGTGGTTCATTTGCATATGGGAAATGGGCTAGTAAAAAAATAAAGAGTAAAAAAGCTGCAAAATTTGCAACTGCAATTCTTGGAATTGTAATATTTATAGATGACTATTTTAATTGTCTTACTGTAGGTGCTGTAATGAAACCCATAGTAGATGAAAGTGGAGTATCTAGGGCAAAGCTTGCCCATATTATAGACTCTTCCGCTGCTCCTATCTGTATTCTTGCCCCAGTTTCTAGCTGGGCTGCATCTGTAGTGGCAATCATTGGAAGTGTGGGAATAGAAAATCCCATGAAGGTATTTTTAGCTACAATTCCATTTAATCTATATGCACTATTGACTATTTTTATAGTAATATATTTTTCCTTTTCAGATATAGAGATAGGACTAATGCATAAATTTGAAATTGAAGATACTTCAATAATAGAGTCAAAAAGTGAAGTCGGATATGAACATTCTAATAAAGGAAAGGTGATAGATCTTATATTTCCAGTTTTAATTCTAATTGGTGGAACGATATTTTTTATGCTTAGAACTGGTGGATATTTTAGCGGGGAAGGAGTGTCTGCTAGTAAGGCATTCGGAGATGCAAATGTAAATCTCTCTTTGGTAATTGGTTCAGTGATAGCTATTTTTGTGGCGTTTATCATGTATATTCCTAGAAAGTTAGTTTCATTTGAAGTATTTATGAATGGACTAGTTGAGGGGATGAAGTCTATGATAGGAGCAATTGTGATTTTGACCCTTGCATGGACAATAGGAGGTATAACAAGTGCCGATTATTTGAATACTGGTGGGTTTATTGGGTCAAAGCTTGCCACAAGTGCTATTCCAATGTGGATTTTTCCAGCGATAATATTTATAGTAGCTGCTTTTTTAGCATTCTCTACAGGAACAGCATGGGGAACTTTTGGTATATTGATCCCTATAATAGTTCCTATATTGGTTCATATGAATCAAATGGAATATTTAATAATAGTTTTGGCATCTATATTTTCAGGCTCAGTATTTGGAGATCATTGTTCACCTATTTCTGATACAACAATACTATCTTCTGCAGGGGCTGGATGTAATCATATAGACCATGTTCAAAGTCAGATTCCCTATGCTTTGTCTGCAGCACTGGCATCAGTGATAGGATTTATTGCAGCAGGTCTCACAAAGAGCATAGTGGTTACACTATTGACATCTTTAATCTGTCTATTAGTAATAATAAATATTATGAAGAGATATACGAGAAAGAAGTATGATATAGAAAAATAGATTATTTTAGAGTTCGTTTTGGAAAAGTGTATTAATATTTAGTGAAAATGTCATGTTTAGAATATAAATGAAAAAGATTAAAAAGATATGATAATTTATATTAAATTTTTATTCTCATATTCTTGTGGAATTGAATAGACCGTTTAATATCTCTAGTATTTCAGTATCAGTTTCCTCATATAGAGTGTGGGGATTCTACTAGCTGGCTGTCCCAAAGGATGATTCTTTGATGGGACAGCCTTTTTATTTTGTGTTTTCTTACTTTCATGTGGATTTATGATTGCTTTACTCTATAACTTGAAAAATCTTCTTGACAATTTCTTAAAAGCAATATATAATCGTTTGTATCAAACAAAAGTGAACACTATATAACAAAATCAAACAAGGTCTTATAGTTAGTTTGGACAAAATTTTAATCTATTAATTAACTATTTGCTGGATTTAGTTATGATTATGGTAACTCAAAATAAGTAGAAGTGGAAATGAGGTGAATAAAAAGTAGTTGTGATGATTGAGTCTAAATTATAACATATTTGGGTCAAACTCGTTCTGGATATTTAGAAGCGATGTAAAGGAAAACAAATGAAGTAAGAAGTTAATAGATTTATTATGAAATTAGGGGAAGTATAATTAAACTACATAATGTTCAAACTTAATTAATTGTAAGACAAGCTGAGAGGTGAGAGTGTAAAATTAAGTTTTATTTTTATATGTGGATGAGATTATTTGATAAAAATTAAAACCCAAGATTTTAGGAGGAAATGAGATGACTAAAGTTATGGATAGCTTAATCGAACGAATAAGAAAATGGCAACCATACTTCGATGCATTTGCATCGAATAAATATGTAACTGGAATGCGAAATGGTTTGATTGCACCAATGTATGTACTTTTATTCTCGAGTATTTTTATGGTTATTACATATGTACCAAACATTTGGGGGTTCTATTGGAGTGAATCAATCGAATCGATGCTTCTTCGCCCATATGATTTGACAATGGGAGTTTACGGACTGATTGTTTCGGCAACTGTTGTAAAAGCGTTTACAGATATTTTGAATCAAAAACAGGAAACTGGTAAAAGTATTAGTCCTTTAGCCACAATGGTATCAGCGATATCAGCATATTTAATTTTAATGGGGGATCCAGTTGAAGGTGGTATCTCTACAGAGTATCTTGGTGCTTCAGGAATGATTGTTGGAATTATTATTGGTTTGGTGATTCCGAATATCTTTAAGTTTTCTATTGATCGTAATCTAACGATTAGATTGCCAAAAGAAGTACCACCAAATCTTTCAGAATCCTTTGCTAGTGTTATTGCATATGGCTTATCTATCATAGTATTTTGGATTTTTGATATCGTTTTCAGAAACTTTAGTGGAGGAGTGAATGTGGCTGCAGCTTTAATGAGTGTTTTAAATCCTATTTTTACTGCAGCTGAATCTTATATTGGGATGTCACTTATTTATAGTGCAACAGCATTCTTCCAATTCCTTGGAATGAATGGACCTGATATTGTATTCCCAGCTGTCAAACCTGCGATGTTTCAACATTTAGCTGAAAACCAAGAGCTATATCGACAAGGATTACATTCATTTCATTCAATGACTAACGCATCTTATGATATGGCAATTGCATTTGGTGGTACAGGTGCGACATTAATGGTTACATTGATGTTTGCATTTTTATCTAAGTCAGAAGGAAATCGAGCAGTCGGTCGAGCAGCGATTGTGCCGGTATTGTTTAATGTAAATGAGCCAATCACATTCGGAGCTCCACTTATTTTAAGTCCAATTTTCCTGATTCCATTTCTTTTAGCACCAATTGCAAATACGATTTTATTTCGGTTTTTCATAATGACATTAGGAATGAATGGATTTATTATGGAGGTTCCGTGGACAACACCAGGATTTATTGGAACGATTCTAGGAACGAATTTCGACCCGCTTTCGTTCTTACTAGTACCGTTGATTGCAATAGTTGATGCTATTATCTACTATCCATTTTTCAAGGTTTATGATCAAAAAGTGCTAGAGGATGAGAAAGCAAAAGAAGAAACAGAATTAGTGTTAGCTGGTGCTGGTGGGGTAGCTGTACTTACTGAAAAATCAGAGGAAAAATTAACTGTTGACTCCATTGGAAAAGATAAATTGAATATTCTTATATTATGTGCAGGTGGTGGTACAAGTGGTATGTTAGCCAACGCCTTAAATGATAGCAGAGAAGAACTTAAAAAGGAATATGGAATAGAATTCACAGCTCGAGGGGGACATTATGGACAGCACACTGAATTTATGGCAGAGACAGATGTAGTTATTTTAGCACCACAGGTTTCAAGTCATCTAACAAACATGCAAAATGAAGCTGTGCAATATAATGCAATTGCCTTGGGTACAGGAGGTGCGGAGTATATTAATTATACACGAGATCCAAAGTCCGCTGCCAAGTTTATTTTACGTTCTATTTCTACACAATAAAAAATGAAAGGAAGTATATTGATGACAAAAAGGCAGTTTCCACAAAATTTTTTATGGGGTAGTGCTTCAGCAGCCTATCACTTCGAGGGAGCTTTTAATAAAGATGGTAAGGGGTTGACCGTACAAGATGTAACCCCAAAGGGTGCACGTGGTATAATTACGGATGGACCTACGCCAGACAATTTGAAATTAGTTTCAGCGAATTTTTATGAAAACTACCGAGAAGATATTAAATTATTTGCTGAGATGGGATTTAAAGCTTTTAGAACTTCTATTTCTTGGGCTAGAATTTTCCCAAATGGCGATGATAAAGAACCAAACGAAAAAGGATTACAATTTTACGATAATGTTATCGATGAATTGTTAAAGTATGGTATTGAACCTGTTATTACTTTGGCTCATTACGAAACACCATTAGCGTTAGCTGAAAATTACAATGGTTGGATGAGTAGAGAAGTTATTGATCATTTTATAAACTATGCAGTAACAGTCTTCAAAAGATATAAAAACAAAGTAAAGTATTGGTTAACATTTAATGAAATAAATGCTATTTTAGAAACACCATTTATTGCTGGGGGGATTAAAACACCAGAGGATGAACTTTCACCATCTGATTTATATCAGGCAGCTCACCACCAGTTAGTTGCAAGTGCACAAGTTACAAAGATAGCAAAAGAGATTAATCCAGATTTCTTAATTGGATGTATGATTTCTGAGAAAGGAGTTTATCCGCTTCGGTCACATCCAGCTGATGGTGTACAGGCAATGAAAAAGAGGCAAGAGTTAGATTTCTTCACACATGTACAAGCTCGCGGAGAATACCCAAGCTATATTAAGCGAGTATTTGAAGAAAATAATATTAAACTGGATATCACAGAAGAAGATCGTAAGATTTTGAAAGAGTATCCAGTAGACTACATTTCTATAAGTTATTATCGAAGCGTATGTGCGACAGCTCTAGAAGGTAAAGAGTATGAGGATGTCCGTGATGTTTTAGAGGATACATTTACTGTCAAAGAAGTTGGGAACCCATATCTGGAAACAAGCCAATGGGGTTGGCAAATTGATCCAGTTGGTCTTAGAATTGTTTTAAATGAAATGTATGATAAATATGAACTTCCAATATTTATCGTTGAAAATGGACTTGGAGCTCATGACGTATTGGTCAAAGGTAAAGATGGTGAGTTAACTGTTCATGATGACTATCGGATTCATTATTTACAGGAACACTTGAGACAGACATACGAGGCAATACTTGATGGGGTTGATATTATTGGCTTCTTAAGTTGGTCAGCTATGGACGTAGTCAGTACAACAGAAGGATCAATTGATAAACGTTATGGTTTGATCTATGTAGATTTACAAAAAGACGGAACAGGTACTTTAGAACGTTATAAGAAAGATAGTTTCTACTGGTATCAAAATGTAATCGAAACATCTGGAGCTTCACTTTGGGTAGATTAAGTAAGTATCTTCAATTGTAGGAATAGTAGAACATGAAAGATATAGAAATGGATAAAGTGATTCAGGTATGATTAAAAAGGAAACATGGACACTAATAGGTGTAAATTATGAAATTGCCGTATATGAGAATAGTATGTATGGTGGTATGGTAGGTTGGTAAATAAATTAATTAATTAATATTTACCTCCTACCTGATTTTAGAAATGAGGAAAAATATGAAACAAATGAGTGGTAGAATTGGTTTATTAATTGTAGCAATTATTTGGGGTAATGGTTTTGTAGCTAGTGCTCTAGCTCTTGATTATTTCACAGTATATCAAATTTTAGCGCTGAGATTTTCACTAGCATTTGTCACAGCACTTGTTATTTACTTTAGGCATCTAAAAAAGATGACATTTAAAGATATGAAAAGAGGCGGGATTATTGGAGCTTTTTTATTTCTTGCTTTCTTATTTCAAACAATAGGATTACAGTATACTACTGCTTCTAAAAATGCTTTTCTGACAGCAGTAAATATTGTTATTGTACCATTTTTAAGTTGGTTGATATTGAGAGATCGAGTTCCTAGAAATGCTTACATTGGAGCAGCTGTTACACTGATTGGGATTGGTTTTTTGTCCATGGATGGTAGTGTTTTAACTGGAGTTAACAAAGGAGATTTATTTACATTGATATGTGCTATTTTCTTTGGTTTACAAATTTTTTATACAGACTACTATGTAAAAGATATTGAACCAGGAATTATTATGATTTCTCAAATGGGGATAGCTGCTTTACTTTCTTGGATAACTGTTATTTTCACAGGTCAGCAACAAATGACAATTACTTTAAAAACAATAATACCTATTTTGTATCTTGGCTTAGTAAGCACTTTGATTGCTTACGGGATTCAAACTTGGGCTCAAAAACGAACCAGTAGCACACAGGCAGCTGTCGTATTATCCACAGAAGCTTTCTTTGGAATGCTTTCTTCAGTAATTATTCTTAGTGAACGGATTACGACATCTATGTTAATCGGAGCAGTTTTGATTTTCATGGGTGTATTAATCGTTGAAATCAATCCCAAAGTATGGCAGATATATAAGTGAGAGCTTACTATCTATATTATCTAATGATAATGTATATTTGCATTCAAACAAAAAATATCTGCAAAAATGTTGAATTATGTTCGAATATGTGCTATAACATATTTAGGTTATAAATATAAACGTTAAGGAGGAGCAGAATATGGACAGAGAAAAAATAAATATGCTTGGTATGGAAATTGTTGCCTATGCAGGAGAGGCAAGAACAAAGCTATTGAATGCTATTAAAGAGGCACAAAAAGGTAATAAAGAGAAGTCAGATAGCTTGATTAAGGAATCAAAAGATAGTTTGAATAAAGCACATGATGTTCATAGGGAGTTGCTTACCAGTGAAGCTAGGGGAGAATTTGGAGAAATGGGGCTTATTATGATTCATGGTCAAGATCATCTGATGACAACTATACTATTAAGTGATGTTGTTGAACATTTGTGTAATATATATCATGAAAAACGATAATGATTAATAAATTTATTGCATAAATAGATAAGATGAAATGATTTTAAAGTGTTATCACGTAATATTTACTTAAGAACCATAGCTAATGTTTCGAAGATATACTTAAAATAGATAGTACTAACTAGGCTAAATTTATATTGAAAGTATTATGATTTTGTATATAGATCCAGATATTTGGGAGAATGCTTTAATGGATGGCATTAAAAAGGATAGTTGTTGAATATGATTATGTCAAATAAAGAGGACTTGGAATAATAGACTTATTAAAAGAGAAATCAAACAGAATAGAGGTATATACTTCTATTCTGTTTATAAAGATTGTATAGATAAAAATAAAATTTAATCATTAATTTAGTAATAATGCGATAAAATTACGGTGGAGGCTAGATAAATGCGTGATGAAAGACAAAAATATATTCTTAAATTGATAGAAGAGAATGATTACTTAAAGGTGTCAGAAGCCTCTAAAATGTTTGGTGTTACTGAAATGACAATCAGGCGAGATTTGCAGGAGCTTGAACGACAAGGGAAATTAAATCGTGTTCATGGTGGTGCAACCAAAATTGACAGTTATTGGGATAATAATTATACTGAACTTTCTCATACTCAAAAACTTTCAATGAATACCAACGAAAAGAGGCAAGTAGCCAAAAAAGCTGCTGAACTAATAAAGGATGGAGATATTATTTTTATAGGGGCTGGTACAACGACAGAATATATTTATGAGTATCTTAATATTAGTACAGCTAAGGTTATTACAAATTCTATTTCCATTTTTAATAGTTTTAAGGACGATCCTAGGTTTGATTTGATTTTGATTGGTGGAAAGTTAAGGGAGAGAACTGGGACATTTATCGGCTACTTTACCAGAAAATGGATTCAAGATATCAAGGTACAAAAGGTGTTTATTGGAACAAATGGTATCATAGATGATTATATTACTACTGCTGAAGAAGAAGAAGGAGTAGTACAGCGAATTATCTTAAATAATTCAGATAAAAACTATGTTTTAGCAGATAGTACAAAATTTGGGGTGGAAGCTTTTCAGGTATTATGTAATATCGATATATTAGATGGAATAATAACAGATAAAAATATCCCACCAGAATATGAAGAATTCTATAAAGGAAAATGTAATATTATTAAATAACGAAATTGTATATATCTAAATCATTAAATTAATTGGTTC
This sequence comes from Tissierellaceae bacterium HCP3S3_D8, assembly GCA_052067355.1. Taxonomy (GTDB): domain Bacteria; phylum Bacillota; class Clostridia; order Tissierellales; family Tissierellaceae; genus CABMKH01. Next base: position 4,017 of record JBQHQH010000031.1, on the reverse strand, counting down.
TTTCCGAAAACAAAAAGGGTTTCACCCTAGAAAATTCATAAACTTGATTTTTAATTTTGGAATCTCATCTTAAATGATCTATAGTCTTATATCTTTTTTCTTTAAAAGTAAGATATTAATTATGCAATTTCATTAAATGATTTAAAAAGGAGGATTAATTTTGAAGATATTTTTAGGCTCAGATATAGAAGGATATGGATTAAAAGAAAAAATAAAAAAGTTTTTAATTGATGAGAAGTATGATGTTATAGATGTTACTATGGAAGAGAATTTAAGTTCTATTGATGCAACATTGAAGGTGGCTGATTCAGTTATAGCTAATAGTAATATTGGTAGTATAGGGATTATGATTGATGGATATGGCGTTGAGTCTTTCATAGTTGCCAATAAACAAAAGGGAATCATCTGTGCTAATTTATTTGATGAACATTCAGCTCTAATGACAAGAAGACATAATAACTCCAATATGATTACAATAGGAGGGAATATTGTAGGTGATAAATTAGCTGAAAGAATCGTAGACATATTTGTTTCATCAGAATATGATGGTGGACGACATCAAATTCGTGTAGATATGTTGAATAAAATGTGTTAGGAGTGATAAAAATGAAAATCTCAATTGGTTGTGACCATATAGTTACCGAAATAAAAGATCATTTCGTTAAATACCTTAGAAACAAAGGATATGAAGTTATCGATAATGGCACTTATGATAAAAATCGTACTCATTATCCGATCTATGGTAAGAAAACTGCAGAAAAGGTTGTCTCAGGTGAAGCAGATTTAGGAATATGTATTTGTGGAACTGGTGTAGGTATTGGGATTAGTTCTGATAAGGTTAAAGGAGCTAGGGCAGTACTTGTTGGTGATGTAGAAACTGCTCGTTACGCTCGAGAAAATCTTGATGCCAATATCTTAGCAATGGGTGGCAGAATTCTTGGAATTGGTTTAATGGAAAATATTGTAGATGTATTTCTTGAAACTGAATACAATGAAACAAAGGAAAATCAAAACAAAATAAAGAGAATTGATGCATTAGGTAGAGATGAAGGACAAAAAGATAATGAAGAGTTTTTTGATGATTTAATTGAAAAATGGGATCGTGGGGAATATCATGATTGATTGAACTTATTATAAATATTATATTCTTATTGAATATTACTTTGAATTCCAAGTCCTAAATATAAATTAGAAAGGAAGTTATTAAGCTTATGTCTCATATTCAAAATACAAGAGAAATGCTTATTAAAGCCAGAAGAGAAGGATATGCAGTTCCAGCATTTAATATCCATAATCTAGAAACAGCTCAAGTAGTTGTTGAAACAGCAGCAAAAATGAAATCACCAGTAATTTTAGCGGCAACACCGGGAACGATGAATTATGCAGGACGTGCCTATATTCAGGCGATTGCTGAAATAGCTGCAAGAGAGAATGATATCCCTATTGCATTACATTTAGATCACCATGAAACAGTTGAAAGCATCGAAGAATCTTTAAGACTAGGGACAAAGTCAGTTATGATAGATGGCTCCTATCTAACATTTGAAGAAAATATTGCCTTAACTAAAAAGATAGTTGATAAAGCAAATGTTTATGATGCAACTGTTGAAGCAGAATTGGGTAGGCTTGTGGGACAAGAAGACGACATGATTGTTGAATCAGAAGATGCTGTCTATACTGATCCTGATGCAGCTAGGGAATTTGTGGAACGCACAGGTGTCGATTCCCTCGCTGTGGCTATTGGGACGGGCCATGGAGTTTATGAAACTAAACCTAATATTGATTTTAAACGTTTAGAAAAGATTGCAAGCTTAGTTGATATACCGATTGTTCTTCATGGAGCTTCAGGTGTATCAGAAGAAGACATTCAGAAATGTATAGCTTTAGGATGTGCTAAAATTAACATCGCAACAGAGCTTAAAATTCCATTTTCCAAAGCTTTACGTAACTATATGATAGAATATCCAGATGAAACAGATCCAAGAAAATATTTCAAACCTGCCAAAAAAGCAATGGAAAAAGTAGTTATTGAAAAAATATTAATTTGTAAAAGTGATGGGAAAGCATAGTAAAAGATAAAGATCTTATGTTGATATTCAAATGGGAAAGAGGTGCATATAATGATCTTAACAGTTACGTTAAATCCTTCCGTTGATATTAATTATAAATTGGAACATTTTAAAATTGATTCAGTAAATCGTGTTAAAGAGATATCTAAAACAGCAGGTGGAAAAGGATTAAATGTTAGCCGAGTATTAAGGCAACTTAATCAAGAAGTTGTTGCCACGGGATTCCTAGGAGGTAGCTTAGGCAATTTTATTCGAGAAGAGATAAGAAAAATAGATATTGGAGATCTCTTTGTTCACTCTCAAGATGCAACTCGAAATTGTATAGCAGTGATTCATGATAAGAGAAAGCAAACGGAAATATTAGAAAGTGGTCCAACGATTAAGCCTTCAGAAGCCAAAACTTTTCTTAAACAATTTCAAAAAACCCTACAACAGGTTAAGCTAGTCACTATATCAGGAAGTCTACCACAAGGTTTAGATAAAGATTTTTATAACGATTTATTAAGGATTGCTAATGAGAATAATATACCTGTGTTACTAGATACAGGTGGTTCTTTACTAAAAAGAGCCTTAAAATATGAGCATAAGCCATTTCTAATTAAACCCAATAAAGCTGAGATGGCAGATTTGATTGGTCATGATTTTGTCAATGAAAAACAATTAATAGAAGCACTGAAAAATCCTTTATTTGCTGATATAGAGTGGGTTGTAGTTACACTTGGTTCAGAGGGCGGAATGGTTAAATATAAAAATGACATATATAGGGCATCAATTCCCAAGATAAAGCTGGTCAATCCAGTAGGCTCAGGGGATTCAGTTGTTGCTGGCTTTGCATATGGATTAATACAAAATTTAACACCATTGGAGTTAATAAAACATGGTTTAAGTATGGGAGTTCTTAATGCGATGGAAGAAAAAACAGGATATATTAATCCAGATAAAGTTGAATGGTGTGCAGAACAAATAGAGGTTAAGAAATGTGAATAATAAAAGAAATATAGAAAAAAGAAAATCCGTAGAGATTGTATGTCATCTACGGATTTATATGTATTATTAAAGAAAGATTATGTCTATATTGCGTTATCTCAATATATTGGAGGATTCTATAACGGAAAAAGAGTACATCTATCTATTAGCTACAGGAAACCATATGAATTTGAATAAATCTGTAGGGCAGTATATTTTGTTTTGAGTCTTGAGACTGAAGTGCTATCTATTGGTAATAATAAATATTATGAAGAGATATACGAGAAAGAAGTATGATATAATAAGTTAAATGAATATTATTAGAGAGGAGGTAAATCTATGGATGACAAAACTTTTGAATTACTGGAAAAGATGTACTCAGAATTTTTAAGCTTTAAAGGTGACATGATAGGATTTAAGGACAAGTCGGAGAAATTTCAAGATGAGATGACTAGTTTCAAGGATGAGATGATTGGCTTTAAGAAACAATCAGAGAAGTTTCAAGATGACATGACAGACTTTAAAATTGAAATGACAGATTTCAAAAATGATATGATGAAATTCAAAGATGATACTAACTCGAAACTTGCTAAGATTCAAATTAGCCAAGAAAATATGGAAAAGGACATTAAGCTTATAGCAGAGGTTCAAGGAAGCCATATGGAACAAAATGAACGACAGCATAAAGAGATGATGGATACTGTTGGAGATAAGATAGAAGTTATGGAAGCTGCTATAAGGCATATATCTGGACAAACTACAATGAATACTGCGGAAGTAGAAATTCTAAAGAAAAAGTTGGCATAAAGAAAATTTATATGACATAAAAAGACCTTTACCTAAATTATATTGGTTGTAGGTCTTTTCCTACGGCTCTGTAAACTAAATATGAAAAAATAGTACAATATCTTCATAGAATTGCTTTAAGTTTCTTTGGATTGCTTTAAATTTCGCTTTCCATATGATAAAGCTTCGTCTATGA
>JBQHQH010000030.1:0-32107 GCA_052067355.1 Tissierellaceae bacterium HCP3S3_D8 | reverse complement strand
AGGATCAAACTCTCATTTAAAAGTTTGATTTAACTAGCTCTTTATCTTTAAAAAATTGATTGTGTGTTTCTAATTCAAAGTATCTCACACTATTTAATTATCTAAGTTCTGCGTCCCTCACTCGAGGCGACTTTATTAGTATAGCAAATCTGTTTCTATTTGTCAACTACTTTTTTAAAAGTTTTTTTAATTACTTTTAAAGCTTGTCTCTCGACGGAACTTTACTAATATACCATGGAACACATCATAATGTCAATACTTTTTTACAATTTAATTCTCTTTATATCCAAATTCTGATTTAGATTCTGGAAATAGAAACTTTATTGTAGCAAATATAATTGCTATAGCTAAGGCACCAAGTACCATGTCTAACATACTGTGACCATATACAAGCATCTTTCTAGCTATTACAAAGACAACTAATTCTCCTATGGTCTTTATTGAATGGGTAAGTAACATCAATATAAACTCAACCCCTGCTACCAATATTAAAATATAGGATAGGAAATCCCTAAATAAATCATAGGACATATATACATCTGATAGGTAAATCTCCCTTAGATATTTGAATACATCTATAAACCCTAATAAAATTCCTATTCCTATAAATGCTGCCAATATTATTTCCAATGTATTGGCAATACTACATAATCTATTTGATATTCTCTCTTTCATCATTTAATCCACCTTAACTGTTAAAATATCATTGCTTTTTCTGCTTCTCTTCTCAATTTTTTAATGACTTTTTTCTCTATTCTAGATACTGTCATCTGTGAAATATCTAATTTATTTGCAATAGATACTTGAGTTTTTTTGTTAAAATACCTATCTATCAATATTTCTTTTTCTATTTTATTTAGTGATTCCATAGTCTTTAATATAAAATCACTATTTTCAACTTTGCTAAAATAATAATCTTCTTCCCCTATTAGATCTGCTAGATTAATATCTTTTTCATCATTACTTGAATCAAAAGTTATATCTAAAGACTGAGGTGTATATACTTTACTAGCTTCCATTGCCTCTAATATCTCCTCTTCTGTAGAATCAAGATACTGAGCTATATCAGCTACTGTTGGTGATCTTTGCAAAGTTTGGCTTAGATGAATCTTGGAATTATTTATCTTCTTAGATAATTCCTGTATTCTTCTAGGCACTCTAATAGTCCACCCTTTATCTCTAAAGTGTTTCTTTATTTCTCCGATAATGGTTGGAGTTGCAAAACTAGAAAATTCAAATCCCTTTTCTACATCATATCTGTCAACAGCATATATAAGACCTATACATGCTACTTGATAGATATCGTCATAATCTATTCCCCTATTAGAATATTTCTTTGACAATATCTCTGCTATATAAAGATGTTGCTCTATAAGAATATCTCTTATTTCCTTATCTTGAGTTTCCTTAAATTTTTTAAATAGAGATCTTATTTCCTCTTTGCCCATCTTTCTATGTTTTTCTTTATCATAGTAGTTCCCATTTTTCATTGACTACCATCCTTTATTCAATATATTTAGTCATTTCTATCCCATCTATTGTAAAAATAACTTTATCCATCAAAGATTTGATAATTAATAAACCTAATTCCCCCTCTTCAGGTTTGTCCAATTTATCGGATATATCTTCTAATACATCTCTAACCTTTATGGTTAGATTATCTTCTTTAACTTCATAGATAATAGAAATCTTATCTACTTTTTTATTGAAATTTAAAACATTGACACAAGCCTCTGCTACACACACCTTTACATCTTCTATTTCTTCTATATTCAATCCCATATTGTGGGCTATGCCAGACGTGGTAAGTCTTATAAGACTTATATAGTCGGGTTTACTAGGTACATCTAAAGATATGATATCACTATTCATTATCTTCACCTCTAAAAATAAATAGTTTATCTAATTCAGTAATGTCAAATATCTTTCTTATATTAGGCTTTACATTTGTAATATATATCTTATTATCACTTTCTCTTACTTCTTTTAATATACCGATTAACACTCCTAAACCTGTACTATCTACATAGTCTAAATCTCTTCCATCTATTTCTAAATCTGCCTTTTTTGATTCAAAAGCTTTAAGAACTTCTACCTTGAATTTATCACAAGTATATATATCCAAGTCACCCTTTAGAGTAAAAATCCAAATATCTCTTTCTTTATTAAAGTCAACATTCATGCTAAAAGACAAATCTATCCCTCCTCAACTCTTTAAATGATATCTTAATTTTATAATATTTTTTTTATAAAGTAAAGTAAAATACTAGGGAATCCCAAAACAGAGATATCCCTAGTATTTTTTAATCTTCTACATACTTAGCAACAGCTACGACTTTATCGTCTTCCATCTTCATAAGAGTTACTCCTTGAGTACTTCTGCCCATTATAGAGATATCCTCTGAGTTCAACCTGATTATAGTTCCTGAAAAAGAGATCATCATTATCTCATCATTTTCAGATATTACCTTAGCTGATACTATTTCTCCAGTCTTATCCTTTATACTATAGGTCTTTACACCCTTTCCACCTCTTAATTGGGTTCTATATTCCTCTAATGGTGTCCTCTTTCCAAATCCCTTTTCAGATATAACTAGAAGATATTTATCATCTTCTACTAAATCCATAGCTACTACCTCGTCATTATCATCTAGAGTAATGGCTTTCACACCCATGGCGCTTCTACCCATAGGTCTTACATCGGATTCATCAAATCTAATACACATACCATGTCTTGTGACAACTATTAGTTCATCTCTGCCATTTGTCTTTCTAACTGCTATCAATTCATCTTCATCCTTTAGACTTATGGCTATTATTCCATTTTTCCTTATATTTAAGAATTGGTCTAATTTAGTTTTTTTAGTAATCCCACTCTTAGTTATTAGGAATAGATTACTATCGGGCTCATAGGATGAAAGAGGTATAATAGCTGATACCTTTTCATCTCCTACTAAGTTTAATAGATTGATGATAGCTGTTCCCTTAGCCTGTCTACCTGCTTCTGGAATCTCGTATCCCTTTAATGAAAATACCTTTCCCTTATTGGTAAAGAATAGAATAGTATCATGGGTCGATGTAATAAATAGATCTTCAACGAAATCATCATCTCTCGTAGTCAGACCCATTATGCCACGTCCTCCTCTTCTTTGAGTCTTATAGGTATCTTCAGGCATTCTCTTGATGTATCCAAAGTGAGTCAATGTAATAACTATATCTTCTTCTGCTATCATATCCTCAATACTTATTTCACCTGAAGAAGGAACTATTCTCGTTCTTCTTCTATCTCCATATTTTTCTTTTATCTCTAATATCTCTTCTTTGATGATATTGAAAATAAGTCTTTCATTTGCTAATATTTCCCTAAATCTATTTATTTCCTTTATGAGATTTTCATATTCTTCATCTAGTTTACTTCTTTCCAAACCAGTAAGACGTCTCAATCTCATATCTAGAATTGCCTGTGCTTGTATATCTGATAATCCAAAGGAAACAATTAAGTTTTCTTTAGCTGAAGCATCATCTTTAGATCCTCGAATTATCTTTATAACTTCATCTATATGGTCTAGTGCAATTCTTAAGCCTTCTACAATATGTGCTCTAGCTTCAGCTTTATCTAAATCAAATTGAGTTCTTCTAGTAATGATCTCTTTTTGATGGGCTATATAATGAGTTAGCATCTCTTTCAAATTCAATACCCTAGGTTCTCCATTTACTAATGCTAACATTATTACCCCAAAGGTAACTTGCATTTGAGTATGTTTATAGAGATTGTTTAAAACTATGTTAGGATTTGCATCTCTCTTTAGTTCTATTACAATTCTCATACCATCTCTATCAGACTCATCTCTCAGATCAGATATACCTTCAAGTTTTTTATCCCTAACATATTCTGCAATCTTCTCTATTAAATTAGCTTTATTTACTTGATAAGGTATTTCAGATACTATGATTCTCATCCTACCCCTAGTGTGTTCTTCTATTTCAGCTACAGCTCTTAATCTCAACTTACCTCTTCCTGTTTTATAAGCTGATTTTATTCCACTAGTTCCTAATATAAATGCTCCTGTTGGAAAATCTGGTCCTACAATTACTTCCATCAATTCATCTATTGTAGCATCTGGATTATCCAATAGTAGTACAATACCATCTATAACTTCCTTTAGATTATGAGGTGGTATATTAGTAGCCATCCCAACAGCTATACCAGATGATCCATTTACCATCAAGTTTGGAAATCTACTAGGCAATACTTCAGGTTCTTTTAAAGTTTCATCAAAATTAGGCCTGTAATCTATAGTATCTTTGTTTATATCCCTTAACATTTCCATAGCCATCTTTGTCATTCTAACTTCTGTATAACGCATGGCTGCTGCACTATCTCCATCTATAGATCCAAAGTTACCATGACCGTCAGCCAATAAATATCTCGTATTAAAATCCTGAGCTAATCTAACCATAGCTTCATAAACTGAGCTATCTCCATGGGGATGATACTTACCTAGTACGTCCCCTACTACCCTAGCAGATTTTCTATAGGGCTTATCAGGACTCATACTCAATTCATCCATTGCATAGAGTATCCTTCTATGAACTGGCTTTAAACCATCTCTTACATCTGGCAAAGCTCTACTTACTATTACACTCATGGCATAGTCTAGATAGGATTTTTTCATCTCATGTTCAATATTTATATCAATTACTTGACCATTTTCTATATCCATATACACACCCCTATCTATATATCTAAATTCTTAACTAATTTAGAATTATTTTGAATGAACTCTCTTCTAGGTTCTACTTTATCTCCCATAAGAGTTGTAAATATCTCATCTGCTGCTACTGCATCTTCTGTTGTTACTTTTAATAGGATTCTATTCTCTGGGTCCATAGTAGTGTCCCATAATTGCTCTGGATTCATTTCCCCAAGACCCTTATATCTTTGAATAGAATAGTTGGTTCTTCCAACTTCTTGTAATATCTCTTCTAATTGTTCGTCACTATAGGCATAATGTTCTGTCTTGCCTTTTGATACTTTATATAGTGGTGGTTGAGCTATATATATATGTCCATTATCTATTAATTCTCTCATATATCTAAAGAAGAATGTAAGCAATAGTGTCCTAATATGAGCTCCGTCAACGTCGGCATCCGTCATTATTATGATCTTACCGTATCTAAGTTTTTCTATATCAAACTCTTGCCCTATACCAGTTCCAAATGCTGTTATCAACATCTTTATCTCTTCTGAATTAAGTATCCTATCTAATCTTGCCTTTTCTACATTTAATATTTTACCTCTTAAAGGCAATATTGCTTGGAATTCCCTATCTCTACCTTGCTTAGCACTACCTCCCGCAGAATCCCCTTCAACTAAATAGACTTCTGTTATACCTAAGTCACTAGACTGACAATCTGCAAGTTTTCCAGGTAAAGTTGTATTGTCAAATATACTCTTCTTTCTTGTCAATTCCCTTGCCTTTCTAGCCGCATCTCTGGCTCTTTGGGCACTAATAGCCTTTTCTAAGATTATCTTGCCTATCTTTGGATTTTCTTCCAAGAAGTTATTTAAAAACTCATAGGATAAAGTCTCAACGATACCTCTTGTTTCACTATTACCTAGTTTACTCTTTGTCTGACCTTCAAATTGAGGTTCTGGTAATTTTACAGATAATATTGCAGTAAGACCTTCCCTGACATCATCTCCAGATAAATTTTCTTCTTTTTCTTTTATGAAGTTATATTTCCTACCATAGTCGTTCATAACCCTAGTAATAGCAGTACGAAGGCCTGATAAGTGGGTCCCTCCTTCTACAGTATTGATATTGTTAGCAAATGTAAATATATTTTCTGAATAACCATCTGTATATTGCATTGCTAATTCTACTGTGGTCCCATCTTTTTCTTCTTCAAAATACATAACTTCTTTTTGTATAGGAGTTTTGTTCCTATTTACATACTCTACAAAAGATTTGATTCCACCTTCATAGTGGAATTCTTTTGTATTTTCACTTCTCTTGTCTTCTATTATTATCTTTACACCTTTGTTTAAAAAGGCCATTTCTCTAAATCTATATTCTAGTGTTTCAAAGCTAAAATTGGTGTCTTCAAAGATTTCACTATCTGGCTTAAAATATATAGTAGTTCCAGTAGTCTCACTTTTTCCTGTCACCTCTAGAGGAGTGATAGCATTTCCCCTTTCAAATCTTTGAGTATATTCTTTATTATCTCTTCTTACCTTGGCTATTAACCATTCTGAAAGGGCATTTACAACTGAAATCCCTACACCATGAAGCCCTCCTGAAACCTTATATGCAGAATTATTGAATTTACCACCTGCGTGAAGTATGGTAAGTACTGTCTCAACTGTAGATTTCCCTGTCTGTGGATGAATCTCTACAGGTATACCACTTCCATTATCCTCTACTGAAACTGAATTATCTTCATATATGGTCACTATTATAGTATCGCATATACCTGCCAATGCTTCATCAATACTATTGTCTACAACTTCATAGACTAAATGGTGAAGTCCCTTTGGTCCTGTACTTCCTATATACATACCTGGTCTCTTTCTTACAGGCTCTAACCCAGTCAATACTTGAATCTCTTCAGCTGTATAATGTCTATTGTTTATATTTGATTCATTAGTCATTAACTTTCCCCCAATCTAACTCATCTGTATTCATTCTCTTCAATAGAGATGTTGAAGAAATGCTAGATACATACAATTTGTATTTACCGATTTTTTTTCTATTTATTGTGGAATTATGATCTGTAGCTATAATATAGGTCTTTACATTTTTTTCTAGATCATTTGCTAAACAGTCTTTTTTCATCAATTCATCTATAAAATTTTTAGTATCTTCACATTTTAAAACCGTATTTATATCTAATACTGCTACTATGTCTTCCCCAAATAGGGAAATATTTTCACCTATATGAACAATCATAAACTACTCCTTATTTATCAATTTTCCATCTTCAATATAGAATATGGATTTATTAAACCTATCCATTGACTTTAAGTTTTCACTATTGGTCAAAGTTATAAAGGTCTGCATATCATGAAATAATGTAGTTAGGTATCTTCTCCTATCTATATCTAATTCAGAAAACACATCATCTAGTAGGAGAACTGGATACATTCCCCTTTCTTGTTTTATCAATTCTACTTGAGAGAGTATCAAAGATAATACTACTGTCCTTTGTTGACCTTGAGAACCAAAGATCTTTACCTCTTTATTATCAATAGACATTAAAATATCGTCCCTATGAGGACCTATTTCTGTTGTACCATATTCTATATCTCTCTTGATATTTTTCTTCATCAAGTTTAAATATAATTTTTCCATATCTTTTCTCTCTTCTAAAATAGGTACATTTGTAGAATATTTCAATGTAAGATTTTCTGTTTCTTCTGTAATCCTCTTGTGGATTATATTAGATAGTTTAGACAGATGATCTATATAACTATTTCTCTCTAATATTATACTAGTTCCTATTTTAGATATCTGCAAATCAAATACATCTAGTAGATTTCCTACATCTTTTTTAAACCTACCCGTCCTTAATATATTATTCCTCTGAGACAATATTTTTTTATATCTACTTATATTATAATTATAAACTGGCCTAGTCTGAGAGATCCCCTTGTCCAAAAAATCCCTTCTTTCTTGGGGACCATCTTTTACTATTCTTAAATCCTCAGGACTAAATAGAACTACATTTAATCCACTTTCTAATTCTCTATGGCTTTTAAGTTCAGTTTTATTTACTCTAATCCTCTTCGGCCTATCTCTTTCTAATTTAATCTCTATAAATTTTTTATAATCTCCTAAGCTGATATTGGCTCCTACATATGCCTCATCTTTTAAAAAATTGATGATCTCCCTATCTCTATTTGATCTAAAAGATCTGCCTACTCCACACATATATATAGCTTCAAGAAGATTAGTCTTTCCCTGTGCATTTTTACCTATAAATATATTGATATTTTTATTTAGACTTAAGCTTATATTACCATAGTTTCTAAAATTTATAAGCCTTATTTCATCTACATTCAAGAAATACACCCCTTAAGGAATTTATCCTATATAATTATATCATAAAGTTTATTTAAAAACAAACGTTCTAGTATATCCTTATATTGTCTATATCTACTTTATGATAAATTTGTCTCCCTGGGGACCTTCTACTATATCATCTTTTCTAAGTTTTTTTCCTCTAGCTAAACATGTTTCACCATTGACCTTAATTAATCCATCTTGGATCAATAGTTTTGCATGACCTCCAGTTTGAGCTATTTCACATAGTTTTAAAAATTGATCTAACTTTATATATTCAGTACTTATCCCTATCTCTCTCATTTTTCACCTCTAAAAATCATCTTGTGCCAATCTTACAGGTAATACTAAATAAGTATAATTCTCTTCATCTACCCCCTGTATGATACAAGGATTTAAACTTCCCATAAAGTTAAGTTGTATTTGTTCTGATTCCATGGTTTTTATACCTTCTAATAGATATCTAGAATTAAATGCTATATTTAATCCCTCTCCTTCTTGTTGTGATTCCATCTCTTCGTATACATTTCCTATTTCTGAATTTGATTTGATGATGATCTTATTATCTTCAATGGTAAGTTTTATTAAATTTGCCTTTTCTTCTTTTGCCAATAGAGAAGCTCTTTCTAGGCTATCTTGAAAATATTTTCTATTTACTATTATGTTTGTCCTATGGTCCTCCCTAATTATATCTTTATAATTGAAGAATTGTCCTTCTAATAATCTTGAATATACTATAGTATCTCCAATATTAAATATGGTATGACTTGGTGATATACTTATCTTTATTAAATCTTCTGTATCGTCTAATATCTTGTTTAATTCGTTTAATGATCTACCCGGAATTATCATCTTAGCTTCTAAAGGCGAATCAGTAGGTAATTTTTTTAAAGCTAATCTATATCCGTCTAAAGCTACAAAAGATATTATACCATTTCCTATTTCTGCTAATACACCAGTAAGTGAAGGTCTAGTTTCATCTTGGGTTGTTGCAAATACAGTTTGCCTGATAACCTCTTTGAATATATCCATGGGCAAATTAAAAGAATCTTTTTCCACAACTAATGGTAAATCTGGATAATCTTCTCCAGAGTTTCCAGCTATATTGAATTCAGAATTCTCGCATCTTATATTTATGTTATTGTTTTTTACTTCTATTGATACAGTTGCATCTGGTAACTTTTTAATTATATCCCCAAATATTCTAGAGTTAACAACAATTGATCCTTCTTCTATTATTTCACAGTCTAAAAACGTCTCTATACTTATCTCCAAATCAGTTCCAGTTAATTTTAATCTATTTTTAGTAGTTTCTAACAGTATTCCATCTAATATTTGTAGAGTTGTTCTACTGGAAATACTTTTTTGAACTATATTTATATGTTTAGATAATTTTCTTTGTTCAACTTTAATTTTCATTTTTTCCTCCTTAGATAGATATATAGAAATATATATATAGTAGTAATAGTAGTAGGGTCTGTTATTATGTGGATAAGTTAACTCCTATGGAAAATCACAAGTTTATGAAATTTAATAACATGTTGATAACTAAATAATAGTTTATAATCTATCCACATAATTTGAAGTTATTCTCCTTTTAATCTATTGACAATATACTCTATTTTTTCTTTTACTTCTTTATCCTCAGCTATCTCTGAACCTATTTTGTCACAGGCATGAATCACAGTAGTGTGATCTCGGCCACCAAATTCATCGCCTATCTTTGGAAGAGATAGATCTGTCAATTCTCTAGTAAGATACATGGCTATTTGTCTAGGATATGCAATAGCTCTAGTCCTTTTCTTTGAGTTAAAATCTTCAATTTTTACATTGAAGTTATTGGAGACTTCTTCTTTTATTAGATCTACAGTGATTTCCCTAGGCTTATCATTGGATATTATATCCTTTAGGGCCTCTTCAGCTAATTCTACAGTTATTTCTTTATTAGTTAAGGAAGAGTATGCCACTACTCTTATAAGGGCACCTTCTAATTCTCTTATATTTGACTGTATCATTGTTGCTATATATTGCATTACCTCATCTGGCACTTCAATATTTTCTATATTTGCTTTTTTTCTTAAGATGGCTATTCTGGTTTCTAGATCTGGAGCCTGAATATCAGCTATAAGCCCCCATTCAAATCGAGATCTAAGTCTATCTTCTAAAGTAGGAATTTCTTTTGGTGGTCTATCTGAAGATATGATTATCTGTTTATTTGCATCGTGAAGTGCATTAAAAGTGTGGAAGAATTCTTCCTGTGTACCTTCTTTACCTGCAATAAATTGTATATCGTCCACTAATAGTACATCTACATTTCTATATTTATTTCTAAATTCTTCATTTCTATATTCTCGAATGGAATTGATAAGTTCATTTGTAAACTTTTCTGAAGAAACATATACTACTTTTGTATCAGGAGTTTGACTTAATATATAGTGGCCTATTGCGTGCATTAGATGTGTCTTTCCAAGTCCTACTCCTCCATATATAAATAGTGGATTATATGCTTGAGCAGGAGCTTCAGCAACGGCTAAAGATGCAGCATGGGCAAATCTATTACTATTTCCAATGACAAAAGTACTAAATGAGTATTTTGGATTTAATTGTGCTCTTTGATTGCTTTCTTGATTTTCTTGAGCCATAGGCTGTCCAATGTCTAAAGATGGCTCTTCTCCAGGTATTATAAATTGAATGATATATTCCTTTTTTGTAACTTCTTTTATGGAGTTTTTTATTAAATTTAAGTATCTACCTTCTAAAATACCTTTTGTAAAATCATTTGGTGCAGCTAAAACTATATTGCTATCTGATATGCTAATAGGGATAATAGTTTTTAACCAAGTATTATAGCTTACCTCTGTTAATTCCACTTTGATAATATCTAGAACTTCATTCCAAATACTATCCAAATTTGAAGACATATTTTACCCCCCTCATATAAATTTATCTTTTGAAAAAATAATTATCAACATATTTATTAACAAATTAGATATTATATATAGTAGATAAATTATAAAATAATTTATAATAATCTGTGGATAAAACATATTAACATATTGTTGATATAAATTATTTATAGTGATGTATTAAACTTATCCACAAAATCATAAAAGAGAAAATGTGTATAAAAAACCTTCTATTATGCAATATTGACTAGAATTAAAGAAAATATTCAATAGTTATACACAATCTATCCACAAAATGTGTATAACTATAGTCGATTATTTTTAATAACACAATATCCACATGCTATTTAATGATATCAAAAATAACTTAATTATTCAATAAAATTATCCACAGGGTCAACATATTGTTAATAATTCTTTCCATATTGTTAAATGTTTAAAATTCTTGACATAGCATGAACAAATAAATATAATCAATAGTAGTATTCATATTAATATTGGATAACTCTATATTTATATATGTAATTATTGTAAGGAGGTGTGCCTAATGAAGATGACTTATCAACCCAAGAAAAGACAGAGAAGTAAAGAACATGGTTTTAGAAAGAGAATGAAAACAAAATCAGGTAGAGAAATCCTTAGTAGTAGGAGAAGAAAGGGAAGAAAGAAATTGAGTGCTTAGGCCGCTATTTGGTGGCCTTTTTATTTAAAGACCAGCTAAACTAAGGAGTAATTCATGGAAAAAAGATTTAGATTAAGAAAAAATATGGAGTTTAAAAAAGTATATAATTGTGGAAGAAATTTTTGGAATAGAAATTTGATATTGTATGTTAGGAAAAATGATTCTGAGGAGACTAGGGTCGGATATACGATTACTAAGAAGATTGGGAATTCAGTTGTCAGAAATAAGCTGAGAAGAAGGATGAAGGAAATATATAGATTAAATTTTCATAGAATAAAAGCTGGATATGATTTAGTCTTTATACCTAAAAAGAATATCGTCCATATTTCCTATGATGAATTAGAGAGTTCCATGATTCATATTATGAAAATAGCAGGTATTTTAAAAAAATAGGTGAGTTTATATGACTAAGATTGCTATTTTACTTATTAAATTTTATCAAAAAGTAATTTCAAAATACTTACTAACTAGGAAGAATTGCAGGTTTTATCCCACTTGTTCAGAATATTCTTTATTGGCATATGAAAAATATGGTTTTATTAAAGGGACTTATTTGACTATAAAAAGAATATTGAAATGCAATCCGTTTCATGAGGGAGGATATGACCCGCTTATATGATAGGGGGTTAATATATGACGGCATTTTTAGGCGGTATATTAGGAAAACTATTGAAGCTTGTATATGATATGGTTTCCAATATAGGTGCTGAGCCAGAAAACGTATCTTTTTATGCAATTGCTATAATAATTACAACTATAATATTTAAATTATTGCTTTTGCCTATGAATATACAACAAGCTAGGTCTATGAAAAAAATGGGTGAATTACAGCCACAGATGAAGGAAATTCAAACTAAATATAAAAACGATCCACAGACACAACAGGTGAAAATGCAGGAATTATATAAAAAACATAATTATAATCCAGCATCAGGTTGTCTAATATTATTGGTACAAATGCCAATATTGTTTGCGTTTTTGGCTGTATTTAGAGATCCAGCTAAATATGCTTTTACAGAACCTGGGTTTTATGAAGCTATGAATAAGACTTTTTTCTGGATAAAAAATCTTGATCATGCTGACCCATATTTATGGGGATTACCTTTATTAGCTGCGTTGACAACATATATACAGAGTGCCGTAATGGCTCAGCCAAATACAGATCCCCAGGCACAGGCTACGCAAAAGACTATGAGCTATTTCTTACCTGTTATGATATTTATGGCTGCAAAAGGATTTGCTGCAGGATTAGCACTATATTGGGTGGTCAGTAATATATTTACTATAATACAACAGTTAATATCTAACAGGTCTTTGGGTGAAATCAAGGAGGAAAAATAATATATGAAATATGTTATTAAGCAATCTAAAACCGTTGATGATGCTATAAAGGAAGCTTTGTTAGAGTTAGATGCTAGAGAAGAAGATGTTGAAATTGAAGTGATTGAAGAGGCTAGTAAAGGGTTATTTGGTATAATTGGAGCTAAAGAGGCAAAAGTGAAGGTTACACTTATAAATGATCCAGTGGAAGTATCCAATAATTTTTTAAATAATATATTGGTACACATGGGAATAAGTGCATCTACTGATATTAGAAGAGAAGGAGATTCCCTATATATAGATATTAAAGATGTAGATTCATCTAGTAAAGGTATTTTGATTGGAAAAAGAGGCAATACATTGGATTCATTACAGTATTTAATTAGCCTTGCTGTAAATAGGGGAAGCTCTGATTATATAAAAATCATCGTTGATGTGGGAGGATACAGAGAAAAGAGAGAGGGAACATTGGAAAGGTTGGCTAAGAAGATGGCAGAGAAGGCAATACGCGGTGGCCGACCAGTTAAACTTGAACCTATGAATCCCTATGAGAGAAGAATAATACATTCCACATTGCAAAATTATAGCGGTGTAGCTACTTATAGTGAAGGGGAAGAACCATATAGAAGGGTAGTAATCCAATCTAAGTAGGATATAGATTAAAAAAAGCTCGATGATTTCTATAAAATCAAGAGCTTTTCTTTAATTCTAGATACAGATATACGATTTTTATCAAAAAATAGCAAGAACACACACACTTCTAAAGTGGTGACAGGGTTCAAGTCTAGTAATATATTAAATATGTGAATTTTATATCTACATGATAAATAATTGGATTTGACATGGGTTAATATAATAATTAAAATATAGATGGAAATCAATTATAGGGGTGAAAAGATGCCAGATACAATAGCTGCCATATCTACGGCTGTAGGAGAAGCAGGTATAGGGATTGTGAGATTAAGTGGAAAAGATGCCATAGATATAGGGAATAAAATATTTCAGGGGAGCAAAAATAAAAAGTTAATAGATGTGGATAATAGAAAACTGGCTTATGGTCATATAGTAGATGATAAAAATAAGCAGATAGATGAGGTTTTAATTGCATATATGAAAGAGCCATATACCTATACAAGAGAAAATATGGTAGAGATATATTGTCATGGTGGTATAATTCCCGTTAAGAAAGTATTAGAACTATTGTTAAATAGTGGTGCTAGACTTGCAGAACCAGGGGAATTTACTAAAAGAGCTTTTTTAAATGGAAGATTGGATTTATCACAGGCAGAGGCGGTAATCGATGTTATTAGATCTAAGACTGATAAGAGTTTTCAAGTTTCTTTTGACCAATTAGGAGGAAGATTATCTAATCAGATTAAAGAAATCAGAGACATACTATTATCTATGATAGCACATGTAGAAGTTTCCATTGATTTTCCAGAGGAAGATATAGATGAGATTACCTTTGAAGAGTTGGAAAAAGATGCAGAAGATGTAAAAGATAGGGTAGAGAAACTACTATCTACAGCAGATAGAGGAAAGGTTTTAAGGGAAGGTATAAATACTGTAATCCTCGGAAAGCCAAATGTGGGAAAGTCTTCATTGTTAAATGCAATATTAAGAGAGAAAAGAGCTATAGTGACAGATATTCCAGGTACTACAAGGGATATAATTGAAGAATATGTAAATATAGATGGAATACCATTAAAAATCATAGATACTGCTGGAATTCGGGATACAGATGATGCTGTAGAAAAGATAGGGGTAGATATGGCTAAGGATAAAATAGAGGATGCAGATTTGATAATAGCCATATTTGATTCCTCTAGGGAGCTTACAGATGAGGATTATCAAATTATAGATTTAATAAAGGGTAAGAGATCGCTTATATTATTGAACAAGACAGATCTTCCTAGTAAGTATACTGTGGAATTTCTTCAGGGTTTAATTGAAGATAAGGAGATAATTTCTACTTCAATTTCTAAAGGAGAAGGAGTAGATCTAGTGGAAGATAAGATTAAGGATATGTTTTATTCAGGAAAGATTCAATCTGACTCTAATGTAATAGTTACTAATATGAGACATAAAAATCAATTGGAGAAGGCCTTGATAAACATAGATAGTGCCCTAAAAGATATAAGAGCACAGGTGCCATTGGACTGTATAGAGGTGGATTTAAGGGATTGTTGGGAAAATCTAGGGGAGATTTCTGGTGACACAGTTGGGGAAGATATATTGGATAAGATATTCTCAGAGTTTTGTATAGGAAAGTAAAAAGATTAGAACAATCCCATATTAGAAAGGTGAAAGTTTATGAAAGAATTAAAGTATTATGATGCTGGAGAATACGATGTGGTTATAGTTGGGGCAGGACATGCTGGGGTTGAAGCTGCTTTAGCAAGTAGTAGAATGGGCATGCAGACCTTGATGTTGACAATGAGCTTAGATTCAATAGTAGCGCTATCATGTAATCCAAATATTGGAGGAACTGGCAAGGGACATTTAGTTAGGGAAATAGATGCCTTAGGTGGAGAAATGGCCATCAATATAGATAAGACCTTTATCCAAAGTAGAATGTTAAATACATCTAAGGGTCCTGCAGTACACTCCTTAAGAGTACAGGCAGATAAGAAGGCATATCATACAGAGATGAAGAAGGTATTAGAAGATGAACCTAATCTTAGATTGGTTCAAGGAGAAGTTATAGATATTTTAATTGAGAATAATGAGGTAAAAGGTGTAGTTACTCGAACAGGAGCAGTCTACTATACAAAGGCTGTAGTTGTGGCAACAGGAACATATCTAAAGGGTAGAGTATTTATTGGAGAAGTAAATTATTCATCTGGTCCAGATGGGAGATTCCCTTCAAATATATTGTCTGACTCCTTAAAAGAAAAGGGATTTAAGTTAAGAAGGATGAAGACAGGAACTCCAGCTAGAGTTCATAGAGATAGTATTGACTATTCAAAGATGGAGATACAACCAGGAGATGAGGAAATAATACCATTTTCTTTCTTAAATATGGGTAAGAAATATGATATAGAACAGGTACCATGTTATTTGACATATACAACTGAGGAAATGCATGAAATAATCAGAAATAATTTAGATAGATCTCCCATGTATGCTGGAGAAATAGAGGGTATAGGTCCTAGATATTGCCCATCTATTGAAGATAAGGTAGTGAGATTTTCTGATAAGAAAAAACATCAGATCTTCTTGGAACCAGAAGGTTTAACTACTAAGGAGATATATGTTCAAGGGGCTAGCTCTACACTGCCTGAAGAAGTTCAATTGGAAATGTATAAGAAGATAATAGGACTGGAAAATGTTAAGTTTATGAGAACAGCTTATGGTATAGAATATGATTCAATAGATTCTACTATATTAAAACGAAGCTTGGAGCATAAAGAAATACACAATCTATTCTTTGCTGGTCAAATCAATGGTTCCTCTGGATATGAAGAAGCAGCAGCTCAGGGACTTATAGCTGGAATAAATGCAGTGCAAAATCTAAAGGGAAAAGAACCATTTATACTAGATAGATCAGAGGCATATATAGGTGTATTGATAGATGATTTGGTAACTAAGGGAACGGAAGAGCCATATAGGATGATGACTTCAAGGGCAGAATATAGATTGACTTTAAGGCAGGATAATGCAGATTTAAGATTGACTAAGAAGGGCTATGAAATAGGCTTGGTTACAGAAGAGAGATATAGATTGGCATTGGAGAAAGAAAGAGCAGTAAATGAAGAACTTAATAGATTAAAAGAGGTAAAGATAAATCCTACAGAAGAAAATAATCGCATATTAGAGGAATTAGGAACTAGTGCTATTAAATCTCCTACTACTCTATATGAGTTGATTAAAAGACCAGAACTTAATTATGATATGGTCAGTATCCTAGATTCTACAAGAGGCGAATTGTTAAGGGAGATAAGAATTCAAGTTGAAATTCAGATCAAGTATGAAGGATATATAAAGAAGCAGATGATTCAGATAGAGCAATTTAAGAAATTAGAGAGTAAAAAATTAGACCATAATATGGATTATAGTCAAGTAAAGGGTATAAGTAATGAAGCAGTGCAAAAACTAAATAAGATTAAACCTGATTCTGTAGGGCAAGCGTCTAGGATTTCTGGAGTTTCACCTTCAGATATAAATGTATTGTTGATATATTTAGAGCAAAAGAGGAGAAAGGAATTGAATAGATGATAGGTGTAGAAACTTTAATAAGGGGTTCCCAAGAGTTGGGAATAGATTTAAGTGATAGGGACATTGAAAGATTTAAGAGATATAAAGAGTTGTTGAAAGAATGGAATACAAAGATAAATATAACTGCAATAACTGATGATGTGGAAATAGATATAAAACATTTTCTAGATAGTTTGACACCTTATATTACCAATATGTTTAATGGAAGTAAGAAGATAATAGATATAGGTACTGGTGGAGGATTTCCAGGAATGCCTTTAAAGATTGTAAATGAAGAACTGAATATTACTCTATTAGATAGCTTAAATAAGAGAATAAACTTTTTAAATGAGGTTATATCATCTTTAGAGCTAGAAGGAATTGAAGCCATACATGGAAGGGCAGAAGAGTTGGGGAGAACTAAGGAGTATAGAGAAGTATATGATATCTGTATTTCTAGAGCTGTAGCATCTTTGGAGACTCTATGTGAATATTGTATGCCATTTGTAAAAGTTGGAGGATATTTTATTTCCATGAAAGGTCCTGATATTCAAGAGGAACTTGAGAACAGTCAAAATGCAATAAAGACCCTTGGAGGTAAGCTTATAGAGAAGAAGATAATAAAGATTCCTGAGAGTGATATAGAACATTCTCTATTAATAATAGAGAAGATATCCAAAACTCCGACAAAATATCCTCGAGGTGGAGGGAAACCTAGGAAAAATCCCTTGTAATATGGAGTAATTTGTAGGAAATAATTCGGGAAATAAAGAAGGAAATATTTAATAGAAATAGAATATATTAGATAAAGTCTATGAGAAGAGGTGTAATAAAATGGCTTTACATCAAGAAGTAAGATATATTCCCATAGCTGCTATCAGGCCAAATCCCTATCAACCTAGAAGGAATTTTAACAAGAGATCTTTAGAAGAGTTGTCCCAATCTATAAAATCTTATGGTGTAATTCAGCCTATAAGTGTAAGGCAGATAACGGCAGATAGCTATGAGTTAATTGCTGGGGAGAGAAGATTAAGAGCTTCACAATTAGCAGAACTAGAAGAGGTCCCTGCATTGATTGTGGACTATAGAGATAGGGAATCAGCTATGATTGCGCTAATTGAAAATCTCCAAAGAGAAGATTTAAATTTTATTGAAGAAGCAAAGGGATATTATAATCTTATAAGTGATCATAAATTTACTCAGCAAGAATTAGCTGAAAAGATTGGGAAATCTCAATCGACTATTGCTAACAAGATGAGGCTTTTAAAATTACCTTCGGATATACAGAAATCTTTAGTCGAAGAAGAACTTACAGAAAGACATGGACGAGCATTGTTAAAGTTGCCAGATGATGATCTAAGAAAGGAAGTTTTAGATAAGGTTATATCAAAGGGATTAAACGTAAGCAGTACTGAAGATTTAGTAGATGGAGTTTTAAATAGTTTAAGGGAAAAAGAAGAGGAAGAGAATAAACCTAAACAAAATATAAAATCTTTGATAAACGTTAGGATATACTTAAATACTATTCGCAAGGCATATAGTGCTATTAAGGAATTTGGAGTTAAAGCTAAGTATCAAGAGATAGATAAGGATGACCATGTAGAAGTGGTTATCAGGATTCCCAAGGGTTAAATATTGGATTAAAAGACAAGAAATGTTCCACGTGGAACATTTCTTGTTTTATTTATGCCAAATATCTGCTAAGATATATATATAAATATATAAAGGGTGAAGTTTATGGGGAAGATAATCTCTATATTTAATCAAAAAGGAGGAGTAGGAAAGACCACTACAAGTATTAATCTGTCTGCAGGAATTGGTCGATTAGGTAAAAGAGTACTTTTAATAGACTTAGATCCTCAAGGAAATTCTACAAGTGGATTGGGGATTGAAAAAGAGGAAATAGATAGTTTAATCTATGATGTCTTAGCGCTAGATGTTCCAATAGAAGATTCGATATACAGATCTACTGCTGAAAACGTGGACATCATTCCCTCTAATAATGAATTGGCAGGCCTTGAAATAGAGCTAGCAAGGCTAGGAGGCTGGGAGGAGATATTGAGGGAAAAGCTCGTAAATATAAGGGATAACTATGATTTTATATTTATAGATTGTCCACCGTCTTTAGGGATATTAAGTGTCATAGGACTCATAGCATCTAATAGTGTCATTATACCAATTCAATGTGAGTATTATGCCTTGGAAGGGGTAAGTCAGCTATTTAATACTATTGAGTTAGTAAAGAAAGGATTTAATCCTAATTTAAACATTGAAGGTGTCGTCTTAAGTATGTTTGATGGTAGAACAAATCTATCTATCCAAGTAGTAGAAGAAGTTAAATCTTACTTTAAAGGAAAGGTATATACTATTATAATACCTAGAAATGTACGATTAGCTGAAGCACCATCTCACGGATTGTCTATTATGGATTATGATGATAAATCTAAAGGTGCTGAAGCATATATGGATTTAGCAGAAGAATTTTTAGAATTGTCGGAGCATGACTAATACCTATATAGAATACAACTTTAAGGAGTTGATTTAATTGAATAGTAAAAAAAGGGGACTGGGTAAAGGTTTATCTGCTTTGATTGGTGAAAAACCTATAATAGATGAAATGATAAATGAAGATGCTAAAGATGAAGATGGAATAGTAAAGAATATACCAATAGGTGATATAGTAGCTA
This sequence comes from Tissierellaceae bacterium HCP3S3_D8, assembly GCA_052067355.1. Classification (GTDB taxonomy): domain Bacteria; phylum Bacillota; class Clostridia; order Tissierellales; family Tissierellaceae; genus CABMKH01. The sequence continues at coordinate 12,249 of JBQHQH010000030.1, read as the reverse complement.
GAGAAAATCAACCAAGAAGAGATTTTGATATGGATTCTTTGAAAGATCTAGCTAACTCCATTGAGATACATGGAGTTATTCAGCCAATTTTATTGAGAAAATTAGGAGATAAATATGAAATAGTAGCTGGAGAGAGAAGATATAGAGCATCTAAAATTGCAAAGTTGCAGGAGATTCCATCTATAATTATAGATGTAGACAACGAAGATGCGTCAAAATTAGCTCTTATAGAGAATATTCAAAGAGAGGACTTAAATCCTATAGAAGAGGCTATGGCGTATAAGCAGCTAATGGATGATTTTAATTTAAAGCAGGAAGAATTAGCAAATGCAATAGGGAAGAGTAGATCATATATAACCAATAGTATTAGATTGTTGAACCTAGATGATAAGGTAATAGAGTATCTATATGATGGGAAATTGACTACTGGACATGGGAAAGTACTATTAGGTATTAAAGATAGAGAAAAACAATTGAAGGTAGCGGATAAGATCATCTCAGTAGGTCTAAATGTTCGAGAAACTGAATCTGAGGTGAAAAAGACTAAGAGTACCAAGACAAGACATAGGCAAAAGAATCATATAGATCCCCATATTATGGATATACAGGATCAATTAATGAGAACTTTGGGAACTAAGGTGAATCTTATTAAGGGAGATAAAGTCAGTAAAATAGAGATAGAATATTATGGGGAAGAGGATCTGAAGAGGATATTTGATATATTAGTAGGTTAGATGTTCCACGTGGAACATCTACTTTAAAGATGAGAAGAAAGGAGAATACTATGGAGATTAATATTTATCAAGTGGATGCTTTTACATCTAATTCATTTTCTGGTAATCCTGCAGCTGTAGTTCCAGATGCTTATGAGCTATCTGATAGTGAGATGCAGAAAATAGCTAATGAGTTAAATGTATCTGAAACTGCATTTGTATCTTCATTAGATAGGGATCTATATGAAGTTAGATATTTTACTCCTATGAGAGAAGTTGAACTATGTGGACATGGTACTATAGCTACTTTTTATACATTAGCATTAAAGGGATATATAAAACCAATATATAATGGAATAAAGATAGTACATCAGAAGACAAAGGTAGGAAAACTACCTGTTGAAATTAAATATAAAGATAACAAGGTAGAATCCATTATAATGGAGGTGGGTACACCTAAAAAACTAAATGATATAGATGATATAACTCCAATTTTAAAGGCCATGAATATAGATAGATTAGATGTAGGTATAGGTGATAAATTCATAATGCCTCAAATAATCTCCACTGGATTAAATGATATAATGCTGCCTATTAAAGATAAAGAAATTCTGGACAACCTTAAAGTCAACTATTCAGATATTATAGATGCTACAAGAGATTTAAATGTGATGGGTATACATGCCTTCTATTTGCCTGAAAAGGATTCTTCTAAGGTCTATGCAAGGAATTTTGCTCCTATAGTAGGTATCAATGAAGAGGCTGCTACAGGAACATCTAATGGAAGTCTCATTTATTTTCTAAAGAAAAATGGACTTATATCTCAAAATAAGATAACGGCAATACAAGGTCAATCTCTAAATAGACCTAGTGAAATAGACTGCTATATTTATAATGAAAGAGATGGATATAGGATAAAAGTTGGAGGAAGGGCAAAGATTGTAGTTGAGGGTATAATGAACTTTTAATATTGAAATATATATTAAGATGAAAGAGAAGATTAAACTTCTCTTTTTTGTTGTAAATATATAGAAAGTTAATGGTTAATTGCATATAATAATATGATATAATAATCACATTGGAGGGATATAAATGATTTATTTTGATAATGCAGCTACGTCTTTTCCTAAACCAAATTCTGTTTATGATAAAATTATAGGATCCATGAAGGAGTATGGAGCAAATCCTGGAAGATCTGGACATAGATTGGCATTAGAAGCAAGTAGAGGAATTTTTGAAACTAGGAATTTATTATCTAAATTATTTAATACAGGAAATCCTATGAATATAATATTTACTTTTAACTGCACTGAAAGTTTAAACCTTGGAATTAAAGGGATTTTAGAATCAGGAGATCATGTAATAACTACTTCTATGGAACATAATTCTGTATTGAGACCTCTTAAATATTTGGAGAGTATGGGGGTTGAACATACTATAGTTGGAGCTAACAATATGGGGATGATAGATCCTGTAGATATAGAGAATGCAATAAGGAGTAATACTAAATTGATAATTACTACTCATGTGTCTAATTTAACAGGTAGTATTATGCCTGTTTCAGATATTGGCAAGATTGCTAGAGAAAGTGGTATCTACTATTTAGTAGATGGTGCTCAATCTGTAGGAATATATGATATAGATGTAGAGAAGATGAATATAGATATATTAGCATTTCCAGGTCATAAAGGTCTTTTGGGTCCACAGGGAACTGGGGGGTTATATATTAGAGATGGAATAAATTTAAAGAGTATATTCCAAGGTGGTACAGGTAGTGCTTCTCATTCTCTAGAGCAACCAGAAATTAAACCAGATAAATATGAGAGCGGAACTCTAAATGCTTCAGGAATTATAGGTCTTGGAGAAGGTGTGAGATATATAATGGAGAAGGGAATTGAAAATATACGTGTTCATGAAGAAGAACTTACAAAGCACTTTATAGAAGAGCTTATCAATGTAGATAGAGTTAAGATGTATGGGCCGTTAGATATAAGCAAACAAGGTGCTGTAGTATCCTTAAATATTAGAAATATGGATTCTTCAGAATTAGCCTATATATTAGATCAAGAATATGATATAGCAGTGAGGCCAGGATTGCATTGTGCTCCTCTAGCTCATGAGACTATCGGAACATTTGAACAGGGAACAGTAAGATTTAGTTTTGGGGTATTTAATACTCATGATGAAATAGAAATAGGAGTAAAGGCATTAAAAGAAATAGCTAGAAGGATATAGAGAGGGAGACAGTATGGAGAATATAATTGAATATATTGCTAGCAATATGTCTGAAATAGTAATAGCACTATTTATAGGAATGTTAGCATTGTTGATTTTGTTTTTAATAAATCTATCCAAGACAAATAGGGCCATTAAGAGATATAATCAATTAGTGAATGGAATTAGTGAAATAGATATTGAAGAATTATTGATGAAGATAAACAAAGACATAAATGATATGAATAGAGATATAAGTGTTATGGAACAAAATATAGCTGATGTGAAGACCAAACTGGCTTTTGCTATTCAGAAGGTAGGGTTTATAAGATATAATGCTTTTGATGATATGGGGAGCCAATTGAGCTTCTCCATAGCATTATTAGATGCGTTTAAAAATGGATTTGTAATAACTAGTATATATGGTAGGGAAAATGTGGTTAGTTACGGAAAGCCGATTAAAGATGGGACAAGCAATATACCTCTTTCTGCAGAAGAGATGATAGCAATAGATAGAGCCCTAAGGGGAGAATACGTAAAATAGAGAGGCTTTAGTGGAGGATTTCTTATGAATAGATTGCTTTTTATTGTAAATCCTATGGCAGGTGGTGGGAGAGCTAGATCATTAGAACCTCTTATCACAAAGACTATGGAAGAATATAAGATAGAATATGATCTTGTATTTACTTCTAGAGAGGGAGATGGAACTAGACTTGCAGAAGAGAGCTGCTGTAATAGAGTCATAGCTGTAGGTGGTGATGGAACTGTCAATGAAGTAGCAAAGGGATTACTAAAAAGAGGTTATGGCGTGATGGGAATTATACCTTCAGGCACGGGAAATGATTTAAGCAGAAGTTTAGGTATTCCTTTAGACCCTTTAAAGGCAATTGAATTCGTAATAAATGGTAAGACAAGATTCATTGATGTAGGTGTAGCTAATGGAAATTATTTTTTAAATATCGCTAGTTTTGGATTTGATGCTGAAGTTGTAATAAATTCTCATAGATTTAAGAGATTATATAGAGGGAAGATAGCGTATATATTAGGTATTATTTTGACCTTAATTAAATTTAAAAAAAGAGAAATAACTCTTGAAATAGATGGAAAAGAGTATAGGGAGAGTTTAATACTTCTCGCAATAGGGAATGGTAAGTACTATGGTGGTGGTATGAAGATACTTCCTGATTCCAATCTAGATGACGGATATCTTCATTTGTGTTTGATAAAAGATGCTAGTAATTTATTGCTATTGATCTTGTTTCCAACTATATTTAGTGGAAAGCATTTAAGATATAGTAGATATGTAAATATATTTAAAGCAAAGAATGTAAAGATAAGGTCCAATAGTCTAGAGATATTTAATATAGATGGCGAGATTATACATGGGGAAAATGAGATAATATTCAATATAAGTGACCATAAATTGCCTATAATGTGTATTTAGTGGAAATTATTGCCATAAAGGAAAAATAAGGTATGCATATGTGAATAATAATAAGATGAATCGATATAATATATGTTATAGACTAGCTTTGCTCACTAGAATAGGTGATTTGTTTTTTTCTTGCTATTTTTTTTGACTATGATATAATGAGCTTGTTACAAAACGGTTACAAAAAAACTTATTGATAATCCATGTATATTAATAGTGGGAGGTATACATTAATGGAAGGAAAGAACTCTCTATTTCAAGGAGTGAATGATCCTGGTTCACTTTTAAGTAGATTAATAAAATTTTTAAAGAACACTATGAACATAGATATAGATAATACATATATAAAAGGCAAAAAACTTAAAAATTCTTTAGCGTTGTTTATGGTAGCTACTATGGTAGCATTAGGTTATACGGGATATAAGGTTCACGAAATAAAGACTAGAGCATATGATGTATATTTAGGAGAAGAAAAAATAGGTACAGTGAAGACTGAAGAAAATGCTTTACAGATCATAAAAGAAGTAAAGGCTGAGCTATCTAGTGAATATGATGCAAGTGTTGTATTAGATAAGGAATTCAAATTTGAGATCACTCATGTAGACGATAGTCAGATTTTATCCAGTTCAGATTTTAAGGAGAATATTAAGTCTAAAGTGGGAATCTTAGTATCAGGATATGCTTTAAAGATTGACGGAGAGGAAGCTGGGGTTCTTAAATCTAAGAAAGAGTTAGAATATGTAGTGGGAAAGATTAAAGAACCATATTTAAAAGCAATTGACAAAGAATCTAAAATAAAAGAAGTAAAGATCTTAGAAGATATAGAAATAGTTAAGAAAGAAGTTCCACTAAATAAGATAAATAAGCAAGACGAGTTGATTCAGTATATCAAGACAGGTTCTGAAGAAATAAAGACCCACACAGTAGAAGTAGGAGAAAGTTTTTGGACTATTGCCAAGATATATGGTATAAAGGTTGAGGATTTGGAATTAGCAAATGCAGATAAAAATCCTACTAAGTTAAAGCCAGGTGATGAAGTAAAGTTGGTAATGCCTACATCTAAGATGACTGTTGCAACTATAGAAGAAGTGGAATATATAGAAGACATAGATTATAATGTTAAAGTAGAACAAGATGATAGCATGTATAAAAATCAAAAGAATGTAAAGGTACAAGGAATAAAGGGAGAAAATAAGGTTTTAGCTAATCAAATAAAACATAATGGGGTTTTAGTTGAAAAGGAAATATTAAGTGAGGAAGTAATAAAAGAACCTGTAGATGAGATAGTAGTTCAAGGTACAAAGGAAGTTCCAAAGACAGTAGCTACTGGAATATTCTCAATGCCAACTAGGGGTAGAATTTCTTCTCCATATGGTACAAGATGGGGTAGAATGCATAGAGGTATTGATATAGCTGCAAGTTATGGCTCAGCAATTAAGGCTGCTGATGGTGGTACTGTATCATTTGCAGGATATCAAGGTTCCTATGGATATATGGTAGAGATAAATCATGGAAATGGATATCGTACGAGATATGCCCATTGTAGTAAAATCCATGTGAAAAAAGGACAAAAGATAGCCAAAGGGCAGCATATAGCAAATGTAGGTAATACAGGTAGATCCTATGGTGCACACGTACATTTGGAAATAATCAAAAATGGAGTTCATCAAAATCCAAGTAAATATGTGAAATAGTAGTGGCGGGTATATACCCGCTATTTTTATCCTTATTTTTAAATTTAATTATCATTTGTTTACATTTTAGAATTTAGATTGTCTTATTAATAGAGTAAGGAATATAATAAAATTTATGAAAAATATTGCCCTGAAAATAATGGACAATATGAAAACAAATGATTCTAGATTCTATAGTGCATGATACAAAGGATGAATTTAAAACTTTTATTGGCAATCCTGAACCGACCCATGTTAAGTAGACAAATAAATTAATCAAATATTAGATGCATTAGGATGCGTGGTTTCGATATTATAGAGGAGCCATGCATCCTAGTCTTTTTTGAAATCTTAGATTTTGTATATTATATTTTTTGTTGGGTAAATGAATATAACAAGAAATATATCTTATTTCAATATAGAAAAATCTAAGAGGGGTTTTATGGATAAAATAAATAATGCTATTAATAATAGTCGATGTACAAAATGTTTTTGATGATAAAAAGTGGGGTAAAAGAAACAATTTAAATGCGGAAAAGAATATTAGTAAGATATTAAATATATGGAGGAAAAAAGAATGGTCAGTAATATACATACAGCATATAATAGAATGTCTAACTTAATAAAATAGATTTTCTGATAAAGGGCGATTCCTCGCCCTTTTACATATTAGAATCAAGTAAAAATAATATAATTAAAATCATAATCAAACTTTCAGATAACTCTCCTCCAAAATTATTAGATTTTTGAGGTATATTGTTTACCTTAGCTTTCTTATCTTCTTCAAATAACAATTTTAGATTTAAAAGTCCAGCACCTTGCATCTCAATAGAATCATTTAAATCAATACATGATTTTAATAATTTTTGTTTTACTTCATGAGGTTTGATATTTTCATATTTATTAAATAATAGAGCAACAGCACCAGATACCACAGGTGTAGCCATGGAGGTACCACTTAAGGCAGAATAACCATCTAGTTTATTATTGGACAGGGAATTGATGTTTACTCCAGGGGCAACTATATCTGGTTTTGGATATCCCTCATTTGTGGGACCACGACTGGAAAAAGGAGCGATAGTATCATCTGAAGTATCTATGGTTCTCTTATCATCTACAGCACCTACTGTAATGGCATTTTTACTAGTACCTGGAGAAAGGATAGTTCCTCTTTCAGGACCACTATTACCTGCAGCTACAACTACAATCAATCCAGCTTGAACTGCTTTTTCTACTGCCCTACATAGGGGGTCTTTTTCACAGACATTGTTTGCAGGTGTACCTATAGATAGATTTATGACCTTAGTATTGTATTTGTCCTTAGTTTCAATAATATAGGATATGGCTTCTACAATATTAGAGGAAGCACCACCGCCATTTTCATCTAGAGCTTTTATAGCTAGGATATTGGCCTTAGGAGCTATTCCTACATACCTGCCCTTAGAGGAAGAACCATTACCAGCTATAATACCTGCTACATGAGTACCATGCCCATTATCATCATAAGGTATATTTTTATTATTTACCAAATCTTTAAATCCGACAATCCTATTTGATGGTCTTGTCAGATCATAATGGGGAGCTACTCCAGTATCTATTATTGCAACAGTTATACCCTCGCCTTCATATCCCTTATCATGTGGGAAATAGGCTTCTATGCTTGGAGCTGCTATATCTAAGAGAGTATATACTCTAGAATCAAAGCTAATATAGCTAATATCTGGATTATTTGAGAGTCTATAAATTAAGTCTGTAGACATATATCCTGAAAATCCGCCAATTAAAGGCAGATTAGATCCAACCCTAGTAGTTATACTTGCCAAATTGCTTTCAAAGTTAGGGCTATCTTCTCTAAACTGTACTATAACGGGAACTTCTTCTAAAGATTGAGCCATTATCTTTGCATTTAATATTGGACACAGCTTGGGATTTTTTATTCTCCTCACTATTACCACCTTCCTTGTTTTATTCTATGCCTTATAAAAATAATATGTGCCATATAATAAAATTATTAATATAAAAAAGGCTCCTATAAAACATCATCAAGGTGGCCTTTTGCTCATATTAATTAATATTTTATCCCATGGAAATTTTTACTCCATGGGATAAAAGTTTTTTAATTATAAGGAAGGATTAAACTCAAAAGCCTATTGGACTTTTTTGAGTTTAATGGCTTTGAACAATTCTCCAATTACTAATGGTACAAAAGCAAATATAAGGACTACTTCCCATTGTTTGAAACTTAATGGAATAGTGTCAAATATAGGTTGTAAAAATGGAACATATAATACGATCAATAGAAGCAAGAATGAAAAAGTAGTTCCATATACTAATGTTTTATTAGTAAAAAAGCCTATATTAAATAAAGTGTATTTTTGAGATCTACTAGAATAAGCACGTAATAATTCAGCGGTTATTAAAGTAGTAAAGGTTATGGCTCTAGCTGTAACTATGTCATTTGGATACCTATTTAGAGCTAACATATATGCAAATATTGATGAAGCTGCAATAGCTACACTTTGAATTAAGATTCCTAGCATCAAATCTTTGCTTAATAGAGGTTTATTTGGATCTCTTGGAGGTCTTGACATAATGTCTGGATCACCTTTTTCTACACCTAAAGCTAGAGCTGGAAAACTATCAGTTACTAGATTCAACCATAGAAGTTGAATTGGTAACAGTGGTACAGGTAGCTTAAGTAATATACTTGTAAATACAATCAATATCTCGCCTATATTACATGATAATAAGAAGAATACAAACTTTTTAATATTATCATAGATAATTCTACCTTCTTCTACTGCAGCTACTATGCTGGCAAAGTTATCATCTGTAAGTATCAGTTCAGCAGTATTTTTAGCTACGTCAGTACCTGTTATACCCATAGAAACACCTATATCTGCTTTTTTTAGAGCTAAGGCATCATTTACTCCATCTCCAGTCATAGCTGTAATATTTCCATTGGCTTTTAATGCAGATACAATTCGAACTTTGTGATCAGGAGATACACGAGCATATACCTTTGTCTTTTTTACGACTTCTCTTAATTCTTCATCAGAAATACTATCTAGTTCAGACCCCATCATAGCTTGACTTTCATCTTCAGCCATACCTAGTTTTTTAGCAATAGCAAAGGCAGTTTCCTTATAGTCTCCTGTAATCATTACAGTATCTATTCCTGCTTCCTTACACATCTTTATAGCATCCTTTGCCTCTTCTCTAGCAGGGTCTATCATTCCTACAAGACCTACAAATACCATTTCTACTTCACTATTTTCCGTAGAGATATCATCAGGTAGAGAGTCATATTCTCTATATGCAAAAGCCAAAACTCTCAAGGCATCTTTGGAAAATAGACTGTTGATCTTTAATACTTCTTCTTTTAGTTTATTATCGAATGGAACCACTTGATTATTGATGCTTATATGGTCACATCTATCTATAATTATATCTGGAGCACCCTTTGTGAAGGATACTATTTTATTTGGTATATAGTTTTTATGGAATGTAGTCATCATCTTTCTGTCAGAATCAAATGGAATTTCTTCTATTCTTGGATAAGAAGAGTTGATATCATCTTTAGTGATATTGGATTTACCAGCTAATGTAATCAATGCTCCTTCAGTTGGATCTCCTATTATCTTATAGCCTTCAGAGTCTTTTTCCAACTGAGCATCATTTGTCAGTGCAGCAATAGAAAATAAAGTCTCTAAATCTCCAATAGAATCTGTATCTATTTTTTTATTATCTATTAGAAAATCACCTTTAGGATCATATCCAATACCTGTAACATCTAAAATTTTTCCATCTGTAAATATCTTTACAACCGTCATCTCATTTTGAGTCAATGTACCTGTCTTATCTGAACAGATAACAGTTGTACTTCCTAGAGTTTCAACAGCTAACAATTTTTTTACTATGGCATGTCGCTTGACCATCTTATTCATACCTAGAGCTAATACTATAGTAACAATTGCAGGTAATCCCTCTGGAATTGCAGCAACAGCTAGACTGATTGCCACCATAAACATCTCTAATACATCTCTACCTTGAATTAAACCTACTCCAAATACCACTATACATATAACAACTGTAGCAATACCTAGGAACTTGCCTAATTGATTTAATGACTTTTGCAAAGGGGTTGTTTCATCTTCATAACTCTGTATTGCTGTGGCAATTTTTCCTATTTCAGTTTCATGTCCTGTTTCTACTACTATACCACGGCCTCTGCCATAGGTGACTATAGTACTCATATAGGCCATATTAGTTCTATCTCCCAATGGAACATCATGGTCAAAATTGATATTGCCATGCTTTTCAACAGGGACAGATTCTCCTGTTAGAGAGGCTTCTTCGATCTTTAGATTTGAGCTCTCTATAAGTCTTAAATCTGCTGGTATAATGTCTCCTGCTTCTAGTACTACTATATCTCCCGGTACCAGAGTATTAGCAGGAATCACTTCTAAATGCCCATTTCTAATTACCTTCGCAGTAGGTGAAGCCATCTGTTTTAGAGCTTCTAAAGATTTTTCTGCTTTACCTTCTTGATATATTCCTAAAAAGGCATTTAAAACTACTATAGCTAATATTACCACTGCATCAGTTTTTTCCCCTACAAAGATAGATATAATGGCAGCTCCAATCAATATTAAAACTAAAAAATCGGAAAACTGTTCTTTAATCTTTGAAAAGAAGCTTTTTCCAGTTTCTTCTCTTAATTCATTGTGGCCATACTCTTTTAGTCTTGAATCTATATCAGAGCTATTTAATCCCTGATCTTTCTCAGTTTTAAGCTTAGATAATATCTCTTCATGGCTTTGTCTATACCACTCCATTCTATGATTCCTCCTTTGTATTATTAATTAGTATACCTAATATTAAATAAAACAAACAAAAAAGACTTCCATTTAGACATTATCGTCTAAACAAAAGTCTTGCTTCCTAAATAAGTAGGTAGTTAGCCGGGAATTACCGTATTGACGACTAACTAATTATAAGCTACTCCCCTTTGATTATTTAATTATATACTAATATTGGGAAAGATTCAATATAATTAAAATAAAATTACTAAATATATAATATACAGTGATAATAAAACAATCCCCATAGATCTTCCTATTCTCTCTTTAAAGATACCAGGAATAATAAAGAGTAAAGCTACTAGAATAGCAACAGGAATATCTAGTTTAATTGCTTGGCTAGGAATAATTAGCCCATTTCTACTTACTAATGCTGAGCCTCCTATAACTATGGTAATATTCAATATATTTGCCCCTAAGATATTTCCAACAGATATATCCTGTTGATTTTTAAATGTAGCTGTAAGGGCAGTAACTAACTCTGGTAGAGAAGTTCCTACTGCCAAGAAAGTCAAGCTGATAATTTGTTTTGGAATCCTCAGGAAATTAGCTATCTCAACTCCCGTTTTCACCAATAGATGGGCACCAAATATGATTAAAAAACCACCTATAATAAATTTAAGTCCATTTAAAGAAAATTCATGTTTCTTCATTGGCCTTTTTATATTATTACGTCCATTAGGATTCTTCCCCTTATTATCTATAATATTTATCAATAAAAAGATAAGAGTTAAAGAAATTAAAAATAGACCTTCAGATTTTGTAATCACCCTATCTAAGGATAAGAAGAATAAAATACATAAATAAATTAACATCATTATGCCCTTTATCCCAAAAAAATTATCCTTTATTCTAATAGGCTTTATCAGCACACACAAAGCCACTATAAGTGCTATATTGCAGATAATAGAACCTACAGCATTTCCAATGGCCATATCTGAAAAACCTTCATTACTGGCAATAGTAGATACAAAAAATTCAGGTAAAGTAGTAGCAACACTAATGATAGTAGCACCAATTACACCGAAGGAGATACCAGTTCTGTCTGCAATCCAAATTGCAGCATCTACAAACCAATCTCCACCCTTAATAATCATAATAAGACCTAAAAGAAACAATAAAATAGTTAATCCTATTTCCATATGTTGACCCCCTAAAGGTATTAGACTTTTAACCCTTAATATATTTATATATTTTTTGTGCATTATTATTACTAAAAGTAGTCCACCAATATATACATATTTACTTAGTGTAAAATAATTGTTGGACAAAAAAGCAAAAAATATAGAGAATTAACCTCCATTTGATATAATGTAATCGACTAAAAACACATTAAAGGAGGAATTCTCTATGAA
>JBQHQH010000029.1:0-33515 GCA_052067355.1 Tissierellaceae bacterium HCP3S3_D8 | reverse complement strand
TTTTCATAAGGAAAGATCCCTCCGATTTTTGTTTGTTCTGGTAAACAACATTATATCAGAGGTCTTTCCTTTTTTATTCTTTTCTTGTCACAAATGTATTATCTCATATCATATCTAGCATTTAAATAGTTTTTTATTATAATATCCATGCAAATATATTATAATTGTGATAAATATTTTTATACATAAAATTTTAAAGTATCATAATAGATAAGAAAACGAATATCTTCATGCCAAAGGATGCTAAACATGAGAAAAACTAGATGTCCATCTGCTACTCAAATGGAATATTCATAATCTCTACATTTAATATACCTTTACACTCACCACCACGATCTCCTGTTATATCTAAGAGATAAATATTTGCTGCAACTCCACCGAAGTATACATCCTCATAGCTGTATGCTGGTATTTCTAATTTATAATACTGCTTAGAATTAGTAGGAGAAGTTATCCAAATTGAAACTTGATTATTCCCTGTATTTTCAAAGGCTACCCTAAAGTAGTTTTTATTATAATCTGTAGTAAATTTAAGCTCTGTGTTTTCTACAATTTCTAAACCTTCTTCTCCATATGGAAAATCTGATTTTAGATCAATATTTTCATTAATGTTTTCCGCTACTCCGAGATTATTTACTTCATATTCATTATCTTCATTTGATAAGCCCTTTTCACTATTAACCTTTGAAATAAGCGTTACAATCATAAACAAAACCAGTACTGCCGGTAAAATTAATCCTATTGTTTTTTTCTTCAAGCTGTATCCCTCCTTAAATATGAGCTTATCATATCCACTACATTCCTATATTGGTATATATAGTACGATATCTTATTAACAAGATAGTGTCAAGTAATTGTTAGAAAACTCAAAATCATTTTGTAATATGCTGCAAATATATTATAATTGTGATAAAATATTCTTATACATAAAATTTTGGGGGTATCATAATGGATAAGAAAACGAGAGAAAAATATACTTTACTTGCAGAGTTCTTGCATAAAACCTTGGGATCTGAATATGAAGTTGTACTACATGACTTTCAAGGACAAGAACATTCTATTGCATATATAGCAAATGGTCATATTAGTGGAAGAAGTATGGAAAATCCCCTTACAGATACTACTTTGAAATTATTGTCAGATAAGACGATTTCTGAAAATGAATATATTATCAGCAATAAGGGAATTACAGATAATAACAAGGTAATTCGTCATTCTACATTATTTATCAAAGATGACGACAATAAGCTAACTGGTATGTTATGTGTAAATTTCAATGGTAGTAAATATGTAAATATAGCAAAGAAGATATTGCAACTAACTCATATGGAAAATGCCTCCATTGAAAGTGAATATCTTCACACTTTTAGTTTCAAGAGCAATATACCGGAATCTATCTCTCAAATCACTGAAAAGATTTTAGACAATGCTCTCGAATTTTCTGATGTCCCTCTAGATAGACTGACACAAGAGGAAAAGTTGGAAGTCGTAAAAGAATTAAATGATAAGGGAATCTTCATGCTAAAAGGTGCCGTAAGTGAAATCGCAGAAAAACTAGATGTTTCTGAAGCTACGCTATATAGATACATTAGAACAGTATCTAAAGGAGAATAGATATGATAAAAATTACCAGATATCATACATGATATCTGGTAATTTAAGATTTTAGCCTATACCACCATATAGTATCCCCATGATATATACTACTATAGTCAATCCTACAAAAACATATCGGCTCATAGGTTCAAACCATGTGCCAATTTGTTTTTGTCTACCTAACTGAGCCTGTTCTCTTGCAAACTTAGGTCCACATATCCAAAAGAACATAATTCCTGCCAATAGTGCTCCAAGAGGTATGACATAGATGCTGACTACATCCATCCATGTTCCTAAAACATCTCCGTCTTCTATAAACACACCTATAATAGCTGCAATAATTCCGACAGTTGATACTGCTTTAGCCCTTGAAAACTTAAATCTCTCTTGAAGGGATTCAATAGGAGCTTCAAATAAATTCACTAGAGATGTCATTCCAGCAAATAATACTGCTATAAAGAATATAGATGCAAATAGTCTTCCTGCAGGCATCTGCTTAAATATCTCTGGCATAGTAATAAACATCAATGGCGGACCAGCAGCCGGATCCGTATTAAATGCAAAGACAGATGGGATTATAACAAAAGCTGCAAGCATAGCTGCTATAGAGTCAAATATAGAAACCGTTACAGCAGAGTTCACGATATCTTCATCTTTTTTAAGATAACTTCCATATACAAGTGTACCAGATCCTGCTAATGATAGAGAAAAGAAAGCCTGTCCCAGTGCAAATACCCAAGTCTTTGGATCTTTTAACAATTCCCACTTAGGGTTAAATAAATACTCATAGCCTGCTCCAGAACCAGGTAAAAGCAACACTCTAACGGCTAATATCAAGAACATTCCAAAAAATGCTGGCATCATAAACTTATTTACCTTTTCTATTCCAGCAGAAATACCAGCAACCATAATTGAAAAAGTCAATACCAACCCAGCAAAGTGCCATCCTACACTGCCAAATTTTCCTGCTATCATTCCAAAATATGCACCACTATCAGGAGAATTTGTAACAGCACCAGTTATAGAACCAACTGTAAATCTCAATATCCAACCTACTACTACTGAATATCCTATAGCTATTCCCAATGACCCTATAACTGGTATAAGTCCTATTAGATCTCCATGTTTCTTTCCTCTTCTTTCCATTGCCTTTTTAAATGCACCTAATGGCCCTGTACCCATGGCTCTTCCAAAAGCCATTTCCCCTATTACTCCAGTAAAGCCTATGAGTACGACAAAGATAAAATAAGGTATTAAAAATGCTGCCCCGCCAAATTGCCCTACTCTATATGGAAATAGCCAAATATTTCCCATTCCTACGGCAGATCCTACACATGCTAAGATGAATCCCACTCTACTATCAAAAGTATCTCTGGTTTCCAATGTATTGAACTCCTTATTATCCATAATTTCACCTCTCTAATTTTATCTACAAGTTTTAAATTCATAGGGGAAGTAAAACTTCCCCTATGAAAAATAATTAGCGTGAATATTATGTCATCTGTATTCTATGTCAGTTTTTAGCCCTATTTCCTATTTTTTTATAGGCTCTAGATGGGCTTGGAAGTGTCTTAATATTGGTGGTTCCCAAGTAATCTTATATCCTGGAACATCAGCTGCATTTTCCTTTATCTTAATAAGAGCATCTACCATTATATCTATATGAGCTTGAGTATATACTCTTCTTGGAATAGCAAATCTAGTAAATTCAAAATCTGCTTCTAATTGTTCTTTAGTATCTGGATCATTTCCTAGCATGAATGATCCTATATCACAAGTTCTGATTCCTGCTTCAATATATAGTTGAACTGCTAATGCATGTCCTGGGAACTCATAATATGGAATATGTGGCAGCATAGCCTTTGCATCAACAAATATTCCATGTCCTCCTACTGGAGCTTGGTAACCTATTCCTGCATCATCTAACTTTGCTGCAAAGTATTCCATTTGTCCATTTCTATATTTTAGATAGTCTTCATCCATACCTTCGTATAATCCTATTGATAATGCCTCTAGATCTCTTCCAGCCAATCCACCATAGGTTACAAATCCTTCAAAGGAGATAGTATTTCCCTTAACCAATTGATATAATTCTTCATCTTCTTTAATACCAATTAATCCACCCATGTTGACTATGGCATCTTTTTTAGCACTCATAGTAAATGTATCTGCATATTTAAACATCTCTTTTACAATTTCTTTTATGGATTTATCTTTATATTCATCTTCTCTAAGTTTTACAAAATAAGCGTTTTCAGCAAATCTAGCAGCATCTATATTCACATGAATATCATACTTTTTAGCTATTTCATAGACTTCTCTTAGATTTTGAATAGATACTGGTTGTCCACCTGCTGAGTTATTGGTAATTGTCATAACTATCATTGCAATATTTTCTTTACCATGTTCTTTAATAAGTTCTTCCATCTTTTTAACATCCATATTTCCCTTGAAAGGAGCACGGTGGGATGGATCTTTAGCTTCAGGTACTACACAGTCTAAAGCTCTTGCACCTGCTAGTTCTACGTGAGCTCTTGTAGTATCAAAGAACATATTGGAGATAGCTACCTTACCCTTTTCCATCTTCAATGGGAATAAAACCTTTTCCGCTGCTCTACCTTGATGTACAGGTTGAATAAATTCATATCCAAATATGTCTCTTCCTGCTTCTACTAATTTATAGTAACTATTAGCTCCTGCATATGCCTCGTCGCCTTCCATAACACCTGCCCATTGTTTTGAGCTCATGGCATTGGTTCCACTATCTGTTAAAAGGTCAATATAAACATCTTCACCTTTTAAGCCAAACATATTATATTTGGCTTCTTCCATAGCCTTAATTCTTTCTTCCCTACTCATCATCTTGATAGTTTCTACCATTTTGATCCTAAATGGTTCTGGTACATACTTAACAGCCATATTCTATTACCTCCCGTTTATTTGTATTATCCATTGAATATTTTGGCTCTTCTAAATATTCAATATATTATCTTTCAATAATATTTTATCACGATGAGAATAATTTGTCAAAGAGTTTATGGAAAGATTCCCATAAAAAATAGGGCCTTACAAAGCCCTATAAAAAAACTCACATTCTATAATTTCATATCTCCATATTTTATATATCCCTTTTTTCTCATCCATTCAGATACCACATAAGATATAAGTCCTGGTAAAATAAAATGCATAAATAATATCATCAATAATATCTTGTTAGAAGTTCCCATAGTATGGATTATTGAAAATTGCCCTACTAAACCACTGGTTCCCATTCCAGCTCCTACCATATCTCCTTCCATCTTAAGTATAGCAGAGGATATTGGACCTAATATGGCAGAAGATATTATTGCAGGAAACCAAATTCTCGGATTCCTTATTATATTGGGAATCTGTAACATAGATGTACCTATTCCTTGAGCTATAAATCCACCAAACCCATTTTCCCTATAAGAAGCCACTGCAAATCCTATCATATTTGCAGAACATCCCACTATAGAAGCCCCTGCTGCAAGTCCTGATAATTTTAAAGATATTGCCAAAGCTGCAGAACTAATTGGCAGTGTAAGTATAATTCCCATTGCTACCGATATGATTATACCCATAGGTATAGGGTGTAATTCTGTAGCCATATTGATAAAAGAACCTATATAGTCCATAAAATCTGATATAAATGGACCTATATAATGGCCTGCTAGTCCACCTGAAATTATGGTAAATATAGGTACTAGCACTATATCTACCTTTGTCTTTCCACTTATTATCTTGGAGATCTCCGCCCCAACTAGTGCAGCAATAAAAGCTCCTACAGGTTCTCCAATATTTATTACAGCAGTTGCTCCATCAAAGTTAATGCTACCAGCACCAATTGCTCCAGTCACTACAGATGCAAAGATTCCCAAGGCAGGTGCATTTACACTATAGGCAACTCCTGCACCTATGGCAGGCCCCATTAGCCTTTGAGCTAAATTCCCAAAGTCTATCAACAGTCTTTGATCCATCAATGTTCCTACCTGCTTAATAATCAAACCTATAAGTAGTGAAGCAAATAGTCCCAATGCCATTCCATTCAATACTTTAACAAAATAGTTTTGAATACTTCCACCTTTATTAGAAGTCCCCAACAAAGTCACCTCTTACCGTTTTTTATTCCCATCTTAAATCTCTACCATAGAATTTAAGAGGTAGGAATTTATCTAATATCCTAGAAAATACCCTATCTGTATAGATTTCAGATATCTCCTTTGGAGTTAAATTAGTAGATATTATGGTCTTTTTCCCTTTGATGATCCTAGTATTTACAATATTGAATATCTCTGCATTTGTAAAGGTATTAGAAATCTCTGTACCTAAATCATCTATTATCAATAGATCAGAGTCAAATAGAAGGTCATATTGATATTCTCCAAGTTTCTTATCTCCCTTTCCAAATCTTCTACTTTCTAATATCTCTAAAATAGTAAAAGCAGTCTGATATATGACGATTTTATTTTTATCTAAAAGAGATTTAGCTATACAGCTACAGAGAAATGTCTTTCCAAGTCCAGTAGTTCCATAAAATAGAAGATTTTCTCCATTATTCTCGTCAAAATTATCTATAAACCCTTCAGCTATGCCTACTATATCAATCATATTTTGTCTTGGTGTCATGTCTTCCCCTTCAAAGGGAACATCTTCAAATATATCTATTTTAAAATTCTTAAAGTTTTCCCTTTCCAGTACATTTTCTAGATTTGACATCCTGTATGCCCTAGATACCAACTCCTGTTTAAGACAATTACATCTTTCTCCATTGTCTAGATATCCTGTATCTTTACAGGACTTACATCTATATTCTATATCTAGATAGTCTAGAGGGATATTGGATTCTGTAAGCAAATACGCCTTTTCCATCTTTAAAGATTCAATGGCTTTTTTTGCCATTTCTATACCTTCCTTATAGCTATCTGGATTGTCTATTATCTTTTTAGACAGATCTAACCCTGTCTTAAATATCTCTTCATCAATTCGCCTTATAGCCGGAATTTTTTCATAGATCTCTTCTACCCTTTTTCTTCTAGCCTTTTCTCTCTTGTTTCTTTCCCTCTCATATTCAAGGGTTATCTCTTTTAACATATCTTTATACATATCTATGCTTCTCCTTTTGCCCTCTGACTATGGACAATTCTCTTTCTCTTAGCTATCTCCTCTAATTGTTCTGAAGTATATTTATCTGTCCTCTGTTCAAAATTATGAAATTTAGTTATAGTTGATCTTGGCTTCTTATTAAAAGTCTTCTGAGCTGGTCTTTCTTTCTTCTCTTCTTTCTTATCTAACGTCTCTATATCTTCTACTTCTTTTATTCCCTTCTTGTACCAGGACCTTAAGATTCCATTTGCATACTCTACACTTGGTTTTGGATTTTTATCTCGCTTACAAGCTTCTAATACAAGTTCTATAGTAAATCCATATTCTTCAAACCATCTATCTATTAGCTGCATTTCCTCATCTCTAATAGGTCTTTTATCTAATCCTAAAACCCTCATGACTTTCTGATATCTATAGTACTTGATATCCTTGGTCTTAAAAGCCTCTATTATGGCCTCCATATTGGTCAAACCTTCATCATACCAATTTCTAACTATGGCCTCTATATAGCTGAACTTTCTTATGCCTCTTCTTTCAACTCCATACAAAAATGCCTTTTCTATAACATCCGGATTCATATTATAGTCAGCTATCCAAGACAGTATCTTCTGTTTTTCCATTGGCACTGTCTGTCTTCTCATTATATCGTCTATTGCATTGAACATATTATTTATTGCAGGCACTTTATTTGCATCTATTAGATCTTCAGTTGTATATCTAGGAGGTATAATCCTCTCTTTTTCTTGGCTAAATAATCCTATATTATTCTTTATGTAAAGTTGTTTTAGATTTAAAAACTTAACTTTATAATTTACCTTATCATCACTATCTATAGGTAACTTTTCAATAATTCCTTTGTTCTCCCAAAAATCCCATGCCCTAAGCACATCATCTAATGGAATGTCTAAATGCTTAGCTATAGTCCCATTATTTACCTCTATCTTTGCATCTCTATCATAGGCATATTTATACCCTAAAAGATATACCTTTACATATGTACCATTTGCCATAGGCATATAGTCATTTATAAAGATATTCTCTATAGGGGTATCACCTAAATCCATATCTGTAGTTTCTAAAGCAAAACTCATCTTATCAACTCCAAAATTCCTAAATCTTGCTAAATCGTTGTAAAAACTCTTTCTTATTTAACCTCATCTTGTAGATATAATTATATATCTTTTCATCTGTTATTACAAAAGTAGTCTTTGCATCTAAGTAGTATATTCCATTTAAATCAAGATTAGGATCAAAGAACTCGTCTAGATAATAAGCTACTGGTTTAAAGCCCATCTTTCTATACACCGTATAGGCTCTGGTGTTAAACTCAGCAACTTCTAAATACATCCTTCGCATCTTCATCTCAGTAAAATAATATCTCAAAAAATATTTTAAAGTTTCCGTCCCATATCCTTGTTCTATATAGTTAGGATCAAATACTATCCCCAATGTAGATTCCCTTTTTATCCTCTTTATATCTTTTATTCCCATATATCCAATTAATATATCATCTTCATTGACAACTGCAAAATATTTGTTAAACAATGAATGGGTTTTTATCTCATACCATTTCTTAATCTGATTATCTGTCATAAGGGGGAAATTATAATCTCCTAACAGAGGATTAGTATGATATCCCCAGTTTCTCATATAATATACATCCCTTAATTCTAAGGGCCTTATCTTTATTCTCTTTCCTTCAACTTTCATAACTATCTCCTAAATAAGAAAAACTTCTATAAAATCATCAAAAAATAGGGAAGCTCTTCTTGAAACTCATTGACGAAAAATCCCATATCTAAGTATTAAATTAGAACTTTCCCATTTATTATAAAAACTTATATAGATGGAGTCCTATACCCCAACTGATATTAAACTTCACGTATCTTTAGGCTTGTCTATTTCCAACACTAACTGTGAATTGTAATCAGATAAAGTATTACTTCGGGGAAATCCCCGAAGTAAATTTACTTATTCTTACTCTCTAATAATTGTTTTCCAAATCCTAATCCATATTCTATGGCCTTAGCATCTGACTTTTCACAAGGTACAAATGTTACCCTAAGACCTTCTTCATTATATACCTTGAGTTTTAGATTTTTAAGGTTTTCTTGCACTATCTTTACTGCTTCTCCACTCCATCCATACGAACCAAATGCACCAGCTAATTTTCCCTTACTTCTTATTGGGTTAATCACTGCCAATAATTTATATATGGGAAGAAGGGTGTTTTGATTTATAGTTGGAGTACCTATTATAAAGGCGGAACTATTATATACTTTATCTTCTATTTCATCTAATTCTGCCATCTCAATATCCATTATCTCTACTTCTATTCTATCACTAGCCATCTTTATACCTTCTGCTATTTTTTCAGCTATTTTCCTAGTGTTTCCATAAGCAGATACATAGGGAATAAATACCTTTAAGTCATTAGGCTCTTCTGTACTTTCTGATAACTCCTTAGACCAATCTACATATTTTTTCCAATCTGATCTCAATATAGGACCATGACCTGGACAGATGGTATCAATTTCTAAATCCTTTATCTTATCTATTGCCTGTAACATATAGTTACTAAATGGCTTCAAGATCACATCAAAATAATATTTAAATGCATCATCAAAGTCTTCTATTAGATCATCAAACATTCTCTCATCACAATAGTGGCATCCAAAGGAATCACATGTAAATAAGAATTTATCCTCTACTAAATAAGTGTACATAGTATCTGGCCAATGTAAAAATGGTGCCCCTATAAACTTAAGGGTTTTATTGCCTAGATCTAATGTATCTCCATCTTTAACTATTAGCTTCTTAAAATCCTTATCTACCATATGGGTTAAAAAGTTGATTGCTGATCTACTTCCTACTACTGTAGCTTGTGGAGCTAAATCTAATAAATGTGTTAAATTTCCTGAATGGTCTGGCTCTGTGTGATTTAATACTATATATTCAATATCTTCAAAATCTACAACTCTTTTCACCTTATCTAAATAGGTATCCTTAAAACCTTCCTTAGATGTTTCGATGATAGTCTTCTTGTCTGCATCTATAAAATAAGAATTATAAGTCGTACCATATTGAGTCTCCATAACTACATCAAAGGTTACTAAACCTGGATCTAGTATACCTATCCACTTAACGTCTTTACTTATATCTAATATTTTATCATCTATCATAAAATATCTTTCCTCCTCTAATATATCATAACTATGTCTATCATGTGATATATACCCAATAGGAGATATCAGGTAACATAAAATAATCTATGGTCCTTCACTAATAAAATTTTCCTTATTGAGGAATTTTGTAAATTCTTTTTTCCATACCAGCTCTATAGTACCAGTAGGACCGTTTCTATGTTTTGCTATTATAACTTCACCTATATTTTTCTTCTCAGAATCCTCATTATAGTACTCATCTCTATATAGAAACAACACCACATCCGCATCTTGTTCTATAGCTCCAGACTCTCTTAAATCAGATAATATAGGCCTATGATCTGATCTAAGCTCTGGAGCACGTGAAAGCTGAGAAAGTGCAATTACAGGACAATCCATCTCCTTAGCTAATCCCTTAAGCCCTCTTGAGATTGCAGATATCTCCTGCTGTCTATTTTCCTTATATCCTTCCATTTGCATCAACTGTAAATAGTCAATGAGCACTAGATCTAATCCCTTCTCCATCTTCAATTTTCTACATTTAGCCTTCATCTCCATTAAGGATATACCTGCTGTATCATCTATATATATACCAGCTTGAGATAATGGCCCCATAGAGTTTATTATCTGCAACCATTCATCTTCTGACAATCTACCACTTATTATCTTTTTAAGATCCACATGAGCTGTTGCAGATATCATTCTTTGGACCAACTGCTCCTTAGACATTTCTAGAGAAAATATGGCAACACTAGCATCAGCTTTTAAAGCACTGTTAGTAGCGATATTAATGCCAAATGCTGTCTTACCCATTGATGGCCTTGCTGCTAATAATATCAAGTCAGAATTTTGTAATCCTGACAGATTATCATCTAAATCTATAAATCCAGTTGTAAGTCCTGTCAATCCTCCTTGATTTGCTGCCATCTCCTCTATCTTTGCAAAACTGTCTAATAAGACCTCATTTATAGGAGAAAAACCATCTCTCTGAGTACCTTGAGTGATATCGAAGATTTCCTTTTCTGCCTTTTCAATTATGACATTTACATCTTCCGAATCCTCATAGGCACTTGCCATTATTTCATTGCTAGACTTGATCAATTTCCTTAAAGTAGACTTCTGTTCTACTATCTTACAGTAGTATTTAGTATTTGCAGTAGTAGCTACTCCACTAGACAGATTGGCAAGATAAGTGACACCGCCTATGTTTTCAAGAGTTCCCCTTCTCTTTAATTCCTCCGATAGGGTGATTAAATCTACTGGCTCATTTCTATTAAATAGATCCAATATGGCTTCATATATTTCACCATTGGCTTCCTTGTAGAAGTCATCTGGTCTAATTATTTCAACAGCGTCATTTATAGCTTCCTTGTCTAAAATCATAGCTCCTAAAACTGACTGTTCTGCATCTATACTATGGGGAGGAATACGACCTATTAATTGGCCTTCCACTATATATCACCTACTATTCTATAGTAACATTTACCTTTAAACTTGCGGTTATTTCAGGATATACTCTTACATCTATATTTGTAATTCCTGCTGTCTTTATATTTTCTTTTAATTCTATCTTTCTTCTATCTATATCTATATTGTGTTTTGATTTCAGTGCATCTGAGATATCCTTTGAAGTTATAGACCCAAATAGTCTGCCACCTTCTCCACCTTTACCCTTTAATTCTATTGTAATCTTCTCTAATTTTTCCTTTAGACTTAAGGCTTCATCTTTTTCTTCTTGCCTCTTAGACTCTAGATTCTTCATATCTTCTTTCCATTTCTTTATATTGTCTTGAGTAGCTTCTATAGCTAGTCCCTTTGGCAACAAAAAATTTCTTGCATATCCTGGTTTTGAATTTACCAATTCACCTGCTTTTCCCAATGATTTTACATCTTTTAATAATATGACTTTCACTATAAATCACCTTCCTCTAAATGTTTTTCTATTGCATTTATTAACATCTCTTCAGCTTCTTGGATTTGAACACCACCTATTTGAACTCCTGCACTGGTCAGATGTCCTCCTCCTCCTAATTCCTCTAATATCAATTGAACTGAGATATTCCCAAGGGATCTACCCGATATATGAATCCTATCACTTACATATGTGAGAACAAAGGAAGCTTCCACTCCATTGATATCCAATAACTCATTAGCGGCTTGAGCAGCTATCAATAGTGAATCATCTGCTTCTATTTCCAATCTTCCTATAGCTATCTTATCGAAAACTATCTTAGCTGACTTTATAACTTCAGCCCTATATAAGAAGGTCTCAAAGTCGTCTCTAAATAGTTGTCTTACAGACGTAGTATCTGCACCAGCCCTTTTTAATATAGAAGCTGCTTCAAATGTTCTAACTCCTGTCTGGAAGCTAAAATTCTTTGTATCTACTGTTATCCCTGCTAATAACGCCTCTGCTTCAAATTTAGTCAAATTGATATTATCACTCATATAAGATAAGATCTCTGTAACTAATTCACTAGCAGATGATGCATAGGGTTCTAGATATATTAAAACTGGATCTTTTACAAATTCAGCTCCTCTTCTGTGATGGTCTATTACTACTACTTTTTCTACTATATCTAAGAGCTTTGGAGCTTCTGTAAAGCTAGGCTTATGATTGTCCACCAATATTAGCAGAGAATTTTCTCCTATTATCTCCTCAGCTTTTGCAGGAGTTACCAATAACTCAGAAAGTTCAGGCTGTTCTTTACGCATCTTATCAAATAGGTTTTGAATAGATGGATTTTCTCCACTTATAACTATATATCCTTTCTTGTTTCTATTCTCTATCCCTCTTAATATACCTATTGCAGAACCAAAAGAATCCATATCAGGATTTTTATGTCCCATTATAAATACTTCATCTGCCTGATCTATTAACTGCCTAAGAGCATATCCTATTACCCTGGCTTTTACCTTATTTCTCTTTTCCAATGCCTTAGATTTTCCACCATAGAATTCAAAAGTCCCTGCCTTGTTGAGCACTGCTTGATCTCCACCTCTACCTAGAGCTATATCAATAGCAGCCTTTGCATTTATTTGAGATTTAGCTAGATTTTCACCAGTTGCAGAAATCCCCATACTTAGGGTTATAGGAATCTTATTTCCAATATTTAATTCTCTAATATCGTCTAAAAGATCAAATTTCCTATCTTGAATATTTTCTAAAGCCCAATTGTCTATTATTATCAAATACTTATCATTTTCATACTTTCTAACTAAACCTTCATATGTCCCAAAATATTCTACTATCTTCTTATCTATCTCAGCAAGTAACATAGGTCTACTGATATCTGGAGTGTTACTCTTAACATCATCATAATTATCTACATACACCAATGCAACTATGGTCTCTTCAGCTTTATATCTCTCTTCTAATTTCTTATAATCAGTGTTATTCACCCAATATAATACGATTATCTTATTCTTAGAAATAGAGGACCTCTTATTATCCACAAAATTAGGATATACTAAATAACTTTCTTCATCGTATTTAATCTCAAAGGGAACCCCTTCCTCTACACCCAGAAGTTTCTCTGGAGAAAAACTTGGAATCACATCATATATCCTTTCGTTTAATATATCTTCTTCTATTATCATATCTAAAAATGGAGTATTATACCATCTTATATTCCCTTTTTCATCTATTATCACTAGTGGAAATGGCATGTTAAAGATAGCATGTTTAGTAGCAGATTCAAAATCCTCAGATAATGTCTCTATATGTTTCTTTATTTCCTTATTCTTTTTATTTGCCTGTACATATGAATAATAAAATAGATAGAAAAATGACAATCCACCTATCAGACCAAGGACAGGTTCATAAATTCCTATTATAATGGTCATAATACCTGAAACAATTAGATACATCTTGCCATCTGACCAATGGAATATCTTTTTACCATTCATAATAAATCCTCCTATTTAAAACTGGATTTCCTTATTCTCCTTATATCAAATATAATATCTATAAAACCTAATATGGATATTATAGTAACCATAGGAGAATTAAATAAAAATAGTATATATAATATTACCCTAATTATTGGATAAACCCTCATCCTAGTAAAAAAATAATCTACTATGGATAATCCTTGGATAACAAACATAAATCCAACTAAGACTACTAGATTAACAAGTATTGCCTCATTATATGGAACTTCCATCTTCTTCATAATATATGCTATTGAAAACATGATTAACATACCTGGTATTATATTATTAGGTAGTCTAAATCTTGAAAACTTAGGAATATTGAATATCCCCACTTTCATCTTCTTTAATCCTATAGTAGCTAAGAGATAGTTTAAATAGCTCACTACTAAAGATAGTACCAATAATATAGCTGGCATTATAAGTAAAAGATATTTATAGGCATTTTCTAACAGTTCTTCTAACTTTAATATCTCATAAGACGTTAAATCCATATCCTTAAACATATCTAACTGGGCAGATAATAGCTGTTTAAATCCCTCTTCTAACTGTGCTACAAATCCGCCTCCTCCTGCATCTACGAAACTCAATATAATCAATAAGGAAATAAAAAACACTATAGCAGAAATTCCCAATATCTCCGTATTTTTTCTTTTCTTCTTTATGAGATATGAGGAGACAATGGTAATTGGAATAAATGATATAATCAAAAACAATGTAGTACCAAACGAGTCTATTAGCCCGACTATCATACATGTTATAATCATATTTATTACATTGGATATTATTCCATTTTTAACGCCAAATGCTATAAATGGTGCAGGCAATAATAGTAGTATATATGGAATATAATATAGACCAAATACAGTATATAAAGCCATAATAGTGATTAGAAGGATTGTTTCTATTGTTCTTCTTTTTATTCTATCATCATAATTCAAATATTTCCCTCCTACTTCGCTCTAGATTCTATATGCTCTAATAATTGACTGAGATCTCCATACCATCTTTCTATCTTATGTTCTTTTATTAAATTTAATTTAATATTCTCTTTTAATGTCAAGTCAATATCTGTATAATTTAACCCTATCCTCTTACCCAATACATAGGATTCCAATATTATATTAGATATAGTATCTTCTAAATTTTCTTTGCTAATATCTTCATTATTGACAAAAAGCCTGTACAAATATGCTATATTGGATAATAATTCAGATTTTAGCCATTCTACAGTCTTCATATTCTTAATAATATCTATTTCCTGGCCGTTCATAATATATCTCCCCTCTATTATAATCTATTTGGCTAAAAAAGTCTTACTAAAATAATACAGGGTAGTATTTAATAAGTCAAATGAAAAAAGAGAGGACATTCCTCTCTTAATCAGCACTGTATGGTAATAATGCTACTTGTCTAGCTCTTTTGATAGCTGTAGTCAATTCTCTTTGGTGTTTTGAACAATTACCAGAAATTCTTCTTGGAAGAATCTTACCTCTATCATTTATATATTTTTTTAGTTTGTTTATATCTTTATAATCTATTTTTTCTGTTTTATCTGCACAGAAACTACAGATTCTCTTTCTTGGTTTAAATCTTCTTTGCATCTTTTTTCCCTCCTTCTAGAATGGAATATCACCATTGTCAGTTGGATGGAAACCGTCCATAACTGAAAAATCATCATCTGGGGCACCAAAATCTGCTGTCCTATCTTTAGGACTATCTCCCCATTCTAAGAATTCTACATTATTAGCTACAACATCAGTAGTATATACTCTTTTGCCATCCTTATCGTCATAACTACCTGTTTGAATTCTACCTTGAATTGCTACTAATCTTCCCTTTGCAAGATATGTAGCACAATTTTCAGCATTTTTCCCCCAAACTACAATTCTGATAAAGTCAGCTGTTGGCTGATTTCTTGATTCCATTTCCTGTTTTTTCTCCCTAGACAATTGTTTATCTATGGCTAATGTGAATGTGGACACTGCAGTGCCAGAATTAGGAATATATCTCAATTCTGGATCCTTTGTCAATCTACCTATTAATACAACATTATTCATTATAACACCATCCTTAGATTACTAGGTTATTAGTCTTCTCTAATGATCATATGTCTCATAATGCTGTCAGATATCTTAGCAATTCTATCTACTTCTGCAATAACCTCTGGTGTTGATTCAAAATTAATCAAAACATAGTATCCTTCAGCTATATCATCAATTAGATATGCTAACTTTCTTACTCCCCATTCATCAACTTTTGAAATGGTACCATCAGCTTCAATTATACCTTTAAGTCTTTCCAGCAGCTTAACTCTCTTTTCTTCCTCTTCATTAGGTAAAAAGATAAAAACAGCTTCATAATTTCTCATTTGCTTCACCTCCTTGTGGACTATCGGCTCTATATAAAATATAGAGCAAGGAATACCTTAATATTATATCACTGTTATATAGGCTATGCAAGGAGATATTTAGGGAAAACTTTACACATTCTTAACATTATCCATATATTAGATTTTACATCTATTTATTATTATAGAGATGAAATAAATTTGAAAGGAAGATAATATGAAAAAAATAATCATTTTAAGTCTAATGGTAGTTATGGTTTTCAGCTCTATTGTTGGATGTAGCTCAAATGAGGACTCTACAATCCCAAATAATACCATCAATGTAGTAAGTAGAGAAGATGGCTCTGGTACTAGAGGTGCATTTGTAGAAATAGTAGGAGTACTTGAAAAAGATGAATCTGGCAATGAAGTAGATAGAACCTATGATGAGGCCATAATACAAAATGGTACCAATGCCGTTATGACAACAGTACAAGGAGACAAATATTCAATAGGTTATATATCTCTAGGTTCTCTAAACGATATGGTAAAAGCTGTAAATATCAGTGGAGTAGAAGCCACTGCTGATAATGTACAAAAGGGATGGTATAAAATTGCAAGACCTTTTAATATTGCATACACAGATACCTTAAGTCCATTGGGAAAAGATTTCTTAGACTTCATATTAAGTACTGAAGGGCAGGCGATAGTAACAGAAGAGGGATATATTCAAGTAAATACTGACTTGCCTAAATATGATATTTCAGATCAAGAAGGTAGTCTAGTAGTTGCTGGTTCTACTTCTGTAACTCCTGTAATGGAGAAATTAGCCGAAGCCTACGAGAATCTAAATTCAAATGTATCTATTGAAATTCAATCTACTGGTTCTTCTGCTGGAATACAATCAGCTATAGATGGAAGTGCAGATATTGGAATGGCATCTAGAGAGTTGAAGGATTCAGAAAAAGAAAAACTATCCTATGCGACAATTGCCATAGATGGTATAGCTGTAATAGTGAATAAAGAAAATATAGTAGAAAATATAGATTTAGAAGATATTAAAGCCATCTATATTGGAGAAATTACCAACTGGAATGAAATAGTAAAGTAGGGAGAGGTCATGAAAAACAAAGGATTTGAAACTTTTATGAAGAGTGTCTTTATATTATCTGCTATGGTATCAGTTATCTCTATTTTTTTGATCTGTATATTTATTTTTAGTGGAGGAGTTCCTTTTATAATATCATATGGACTTAAAAACTTCATATTGGGAACACAATGGAAACCCTCAAATCTTCCTCCTTCTTATGGAATACTTCCTATGATTTTAGGCTCCTTATATGTGACTATTGGAGCTATTATCATAGGGGTTCCCATTGGAGTTTTAACTGCAACTTATCTTGCTAAGTTTTCTAATAAGAGATTATATAGATTTCTCAAACCTAGTATAAATCTCATGGCAGGAATCCCCTCTATCGTATATGGATTTTTTGCCTTAACTGCATTAGTTCCTCTAATTAGGGATCTCTTTGGTGGAACTGGAATGAATATAATATCTGCCTCTATCCTCTTGGGAATAATGATACTTCCCACTATAATAGGAATTTCTGAAGCGGCTATAAGAGCCGTTCCAAAAAACTATTATGAGGGAAGTATAGCTCTAGGAGCCAGTCATGAAAGATCAGTGATATCTATTGTATTACCTGCTGCAAAATCTGGCATCATATCTTCCATTATATTGGGAATAGGTCGTGCCATAGGTGAAACCATGGCAGTAATATTAGTAGCAGGAAATCAGGCTCGTATGCCTCAAGGAATTACTAAGGGGGTACGTACTCTTACTACAAATATAGTAATGGATATGTCCTATGCAGCTGAAACCCATAGAGAGGCTCTTATTGCAACTGCTGTAGTCTTGTTTATCTTTATCCTCATTATAAATGGGCTATTTTTCATAGTTAAAAGGAGGACTTTAAATTGAATAAATTAATAAGATATATGATCAAACTCTCTGCAGCTATGACTTTTGGAATCCTATTTTTTATAATTGGATATATCTTGATGAGAGGTATACCAAATCTAAGACCTTCTCTATTTCAGCTTAAATACACTACAGATAATGTATCTCTATTTCCAGCAATAATAACTACTATCATGATAGTGATTATAACCCTTATAATTGCCACACCAATAGGAGTATTTACTGGATTTTATCTAATAGAATATGCTAAAAAGGGAAGTAAATTAGTGGAGATAATCAGAATCACTACAGAAACCCTATCTGGAATACCATCTATAGTATTTGGATTGTTTGGAATGTTATTCTTCGTTATAAGATTGGGCTTTCAATATTCTCTAATGGCTGGTACTCTTACTGCTGCTATAATGGTCCTACCTCTTATCATAAGATCTACAGAAGAAGCTCTATTATCTGTAGATGATAGTCTTAGGGAAGCTAGCTTTGGACTTGGAGCTGGGAAGCTTAGGACCATATTTAAAGTAGTCTTGCCTGTAGCTATACCTGGAATATTATCAGGAATTATACTATCCATAGGTCGTATTGTTGGAGAGACTGCTGCACTTATGTATACCTTAGGTACTGCTGCTAAAATACCTAATGGGCTATTTTCGTCAGGTAGAACTCTATCCCTCCATATGTATCTATTGTCAACTGAAGGAATGCATATAGAGGAATCCTATGCTACTGGAGTAATCTTATTGATTCTAGTACTTGTTATCAATAGTCTATCAACTTACATGAGTAATAAATTAAAAAAAGGAGGATATGATGGATAAGATATTTATAAAAGATTTAAATCTATATTATGGAAATTTTCACGCCTTAAAGGATATCAATATGAATATCAGAGAAAATGAAATAACTGCATTTATAGGTCCATCTGGATGTGGTAAATCTTCTCTTTTAAAGAGCATAAATCGTATGAATGACTTAATAGAAGGATGTAAGATTACTGGAGAGATAATTCTAGATTCTAAAAATATATTTGACAGGGATGTAGATGTGAATATATTGAGGAAAAGAGTAGGCATGGTCTTTCAAAAGCCTAACCCCTTCCCCATGAGCATATATGACAATATTGCCTATGGACCTAGAACTCACAATATAAAAAACAAGGCTATATTAGATGAAATAGTCGAAGAAAGCCTTAAGAGAGCAGCTATCTGGGATGAAGTAAAAGATGACTTAAAGAAAAATGCATTGAGATTGTCTGGAGGACAGCAACAGAGAATATGTATAGCTAGAGCCTTAGCAATTGAACCGGAGGTATTATTAATGGATGAACCTACTAGTGCCCTTGACCCTATATCTACTTCTAAAATAGAGGATCTTATCCAAGAGTTAAAGAGAGAATATACAATAATAATAGTAACCCACAATATGCAACAGGCAACTAGAATATCTGATAAAACTGCCTTCTTTCTCAATGGTGAGATGATTGAATTTAATAATACAGATATTCTCTTTTCTATACCAAAAGATAGACGTACTGAAGACTATATCACAGGTAGATTTGGATAAATATTAATATAATGAGGAAGTGAAATAATGAGAAATAGATTTGACAGGGAATTAAATATATTGAATAATGAACTTATAGAGATGGGAAGTATGATTGAAAGAGCAATTGAAGATTCCTATAAGGCCTTAATGAATAAGGACTTGGATCTGGCAAAGAGTGTTATAGATTCTGATGACGAGATAGATTCTAAGGAGAAGAGTATCGAGAGTAGATGTCTCAGACTCCTATTACAGCAGCACCCAGTTGCCAAAGATTTGAGATTGATATCATCTATACTCAAGATGATAACTGATTTAGAGAGAATAGGAGATCAAGCTCAGGATATAGCTGAAATAACTTTAAATCTAATAGGAAAAGACTATATTAAGGATCTAACTCATCTTCCACAAATGGCTCAAACTACCATAACTATGGTAAGAGAAAGTATAGATTCCTTTATAAGTAAAGATACTTCACTGGCTAAAGATGTTATTATATATGATGATGTAGTAGACAGTCTCTTTGATACAATCAAGGAGGAGCTTATATACTTGATTAGAGAAGATGTTAAAAATGGAGAACAAGCTATTGACTTCTTAATGATTGCTAAGTATTTTGAAAGAATTGGTGATCATGCTGAAAATATAGCTGAATGGGTATTATTTTCAATAACTGGAGTTCATATAGACAATATATAATTATGGAGTGATATTATGCTTACAATCTATTGTGTAGAAGATGATGAAAATATTAGAGAATTAATAGTATATGCTTTAAAAAATAGTGGTTTCAATGCCATTGGTTTTGAAAATTCCAAGGATTTCTATACATCAATCCATAGAAATATGCCTGATTTAATACTCTTAGATATCATGCTTCCTGGAGAAGATGGATTAAGTATATTGAAGGAGTTAAAAAGACAGTCTAATACTAAATATATACCAATAATAATGATTACAGCTAAAACAAGTGAATATGATAAGGTTGTCGGACTAGATATGGGAGCCGATGACTATATAACTAAACCCTTTGGAGTTATGGAGCTTATATCTAGAGTAAAAGCCCTATTAAGAAGGGTTAATATAGAGAAATCTGCTGAGATAATATCACTTGGTGATATAAGCTTAGATTATGATAGACGATTAGTTATGGTAGATAGTTCTACTATTCAATTGACCTATAAGGAATTTGAATTATTATATTATCTACTAAAAAACCCAAATATAGTTCTCAGCAGAGATAATATATTAAATGAGATATGGGGATATGAATTTGAAGGTGAAACTAGAACAGTAGATGTGCATATAGGAGCTTTACGACAAAAACTAGGAGAAAGTGGTCAATTGATTCAAACCATTAGAAATGTAGGCTATAAAATAGGTGAGATTCTATGAAGAAAAAGGTATTTTTAAATCTATTGTTAGTAGCTACTATTGCCATCTTTTTGACTTCTGGACTTTTAGTAGTAATCTTCTATAACTTCCACATGGATAAAGCAAGGGAATCTGTAAGAGAATATGCCAATATTACTGGAAATTATTTAGAACTTTCTAAATACAATTCCATTAAAGCAATTATAGATGATGATAATCCCAATATGAGAATTACATTAATCCAAGGAGATGGTGATGTAATATTCGATACAAATAAGGACAATAAAGATATGGATAATCACAGTCATAGACCTGAATTTATAGAAGCTATGAAAAATGGTGTTGGAGAGTCCATTAGATATTCTACAAATCTAGGTAGCAATACCTATTATTATGCTATATTACTATCTAATGGAAATATACTTAGAATTGCTCTTAAAACAAACAACATACTGTCTGTATTTTTATCCACATTACCTGGTATCTTCATCACAATGCTTTTAATCCTATTTATATCCATTTGGATTTCATCATTATTAAGTTCTAAAATATTAAAGCCTATTCATAATATAACTGAAAATATGGAAACTCTGATCACTAAAAATCAATTAAATACTATAGATATATATGATGAACTATTGCCATTTGTCAAAACCCTAGTGAGACAAAGTGAAAAGATAAACTCCCAATTAAAAGATATTACTGAAAAAGCCTATATCATGAATACTATTATGTCTAATATGAATGAAGGTCTAGTTTTAGTAGATAATGACAAAAATATTCTATCTATCAATACTAGTAGCATGAATTTACTTGGTGTAAACAATAATTTTGATTATATCTCAAGATCATTTATGAATATATGCAGAAATATAGAATTAAATAGATCAATAGATAAGGTCCTAAAAGATAGACATAGTGATGAGCTGATTCTCAATATAAATTCAAGATATATCTATGTATCCATAAGCCCTGTCTTTGCAACAGATAATCTCTCAGGTGCCATCATACTATTAATTGACTATACAGAAAAATATAGGGTTGAACTAATGCGTAGAGAGTTTTCTGCTAATGTCTCTCATGAATTAAAGACTCCTCTGACATCTATCAATGGATATGCAGAGATCATTCAAGGAGGTATAGCAACAAAAGAAGATGATATTAAGAGATTTGCATCTATAATTAGAGAAGAAGGTACTAGATTATTAAATCTAATTGACGATATAATAAGACTATCTAAGATTGAGGAAAGTCACGGTCAAGGGGAGTTTCAACCTATAGATATCTATTCTATTGGAAAAAATGTAGTAGATAATCTATCCCTTATGGCTAAAGATAAGGACATAGCTCTATCAATAATAGGGCAAAAAACCATAATACAGGGAAATAAATCCATGATAGAAGAACTATTATATAATCTTCTAGACAATGCCATTAAATATACAAATGCCAATGGATCTGTTGAGTTGAATATTTCAACTGAAAATTCTCATTCCATCATTAGAGTAACAGATACTGGCATAGGAATACCTATTGAGTATCAAGATAGAATATTTGAAAGGTTTTATATGGTAGATAAAAGTAGAAGTAAAAAGACCCAGAGTACAGGTCTAGGTCTTTCAATAGTTAAACATATTGTAGAATACCATGGTGGCAATATAGTCTTAAAAAGCACACCAGGCAGAGGAACGGAAATCAGAGTTGAATTCTAGGTTCATCTCTTGGAATTAAAATGTAAAGTTATCCATTTAATTCTCTCCCTTATGATGAACTATAGATATCCATTTATCTTCAACTAGTATCTTTCTTACTCTCTTTTCAAAGTCAATTCTAGATATCCAAATCTGCCTGTCACAACCTAGACATTTAAGTTTAATATCTACTCCTGTCCTCAATATCTCCCATTTATTTTCACCACAGGGATGTCCTTTTTTTAATGTAATTACGTCTCCAACCTTATAATTTAAAATCATATTTCTTCCCCTCCAATAATAACTCTTCTAG
Organism: Tissierellaceae bacterium HCP3S3_D8; assembly: GCA_052067355.1. Classification (GTDB taxonomy): domain Bacteria; phylum Bacillota; class Clostridia; order Tissierellales; family Tissierellaceae; genus CABMKH01. The sequence continues at coordinate 10,471 of JBQHQH010000029.1, read as the reverse complement.
GATAAGGTATTTCTATATTCTCCCTCTCTAGGGTTTCTTTTACCCTCTTCCTGATTTCCCTCTCAACAGCCCATTGCTCCATAGGTTTTGTTTTAGCTACTATTGTAATATCTACACCAGATTCTCCTAAATCTGCTACACCTATTACATTTGGCCCTTCTACTATAGACTCATTGGACTCTTCGATATTATGGCATAAATTTTCTAGTATGGAAATAACTTTATCTAGATTTTCTTCATAAGCTATAGATACTTTCACTAAAGCCCTCATGGAACCTCTGGTCTTATTTGTGACTATCTGTATATTACTATTTGGTATAATATGTAGTTCTCCAGAAAACGCCCTTAATTTTGTGACCCTTAGCCCCAACTCTTCTACTATACCATCATAATTTCCAGTCTGTATATAATCTCCCACAGAATATTGATCCTCTAACAATATAAAGAACCCTGTTATTATATCCTTGACCAACGACTGAGCTCCAAAACCTACTGCCAGTCCTCCTATTCCCGCAGTTGCCAATATAGATGCAGTAGGTATATTGAACATCTCCAATACCGTAATTATACCAAAGAATATAAGAACATAATTTACAATCTTCTTTAGTATTGCTATTAGGGTATTGGCTCTCTTGTCATTTACTATTAGATGCGCTCTCTTTGTATTCTTAAGGGTTTTGTCAATAATTTTATTTATCAATCTTTTAATGATCATGATGGCAATAAAGATCAAGGCCATCTTGATGAGCTTTCCAAGTATATTTAAATCTCCATTATCTGTCTTTAGGAAATTATCTGTAATCCTCTTTATATCTTCCATAATATCCTCCTAAAATCTATAAAAGTCTTTCTGCCATATTCTTTTGATCTTCTTTTATAAATTTATATAGTCCGTCTATATCCAATAGATTACAATCTATTATCTCCTTTACTTTCTCGATATCATCTATGAAAAAAAGCAATGCCAATCCACAACTATGACTTACTTCTCTTGGGGTGGGTATGGTTTTAAATATTAGATTATTATCCTTAAATACCTGTTCACCTTGTAAAGCAAAATGTGTTGACTTAAATGTTGCTAGACCATATTCTTCTCGATTCATATTTGCTCCTATCCAATAACTATATTTTTTGCTGGATTTTCCAATTTTTCATAAATAGTATACATATTTGAGATGGAACCTACTTTCAGTTTATCCTTTATATTTAAAAAGTCTAGACATGTTCCACAGGAGATAATCTCTACGCCTTCTTTTTCAAGTGCTACTAAATCATCTAATACTGGAGAGCCTTCACAAGTCAATTTAACTCCATAATTAAAGAATACCATAGTAGATGGATATGGTGTAGATTCAGAAACAGTATATATGAAACTTTTCATAAGTATCTTTCCTAATTCAGCATCACCCTTCCCCATAATATCTGAGGAAAAAGCTATAGTCATATCCTTAAAAGTATCTGGAATACATACACTTACCTCTTCTTTAACATTCCCCTTATTTATATCTATATAGTACTCGTTCTCCTTTGACTTATGAACTGAAAAACTGTATCCCATACTAGTAGCTAATTTTGAGACATTTTCCTTCGCTACTTCATTGTCTACTATAGTTGTCAATATACCTTCTTCCATATTGTCTAATTCTTTCTTAGTCATTATGACAGGTTTTGGACAAGCTTGTCCTCTTGCATCCACTTCTCTCTTCATAACTATTCTCCTTTATTAGTTTTTTTATATCTTGCCTTTAATTGTAATATATACTATCCTAATACCTATTATTATAATGATTATAGGTATTATATAGGCTATCTTTAAAAATCTTAAATTGAAAAAATCTTGCACAGATAATAGATAGATGATCCCAATAGTTAGCATTAAATATGAAATATACTTTGGCCATATTATCCCATTATTTTTATAGGCAATTAAATATGATATATAAAAGGCTAAAGCAAATAATATAAATTTCAACCAAGAGATATCCACCTTTATCAGTTGATTTAATAGACTATTGACACTTAAAGCTAAAATAAAGCTGCCTATAAGTATGAAACTCCTCATATTGGATTTATGATATATATATACCAGTCCGGATCCTAATACCAACAAATAGATAAAGGTTTTTATATCTATACTACTAAATATATACGTATCAATTAAAGCTACTGATGAAATAGATAGTAATATTAACCCACCTATTAGGTATATAATATATCGTCTATACATATAGCTAACTATTAGACCAATAGATATTATAAATAGTATCCAATCAAAACTCAATATGTTTAAATTTAACAATAGAAATATTGACCCCATAATAATCAAAAAGATACCTAATGAAAACTTTTTTCTATACAATATATCACTTCCTAATCTCTTCTTTACGTTGTTATTATATACCCAGTATTGGAGGTTTTACCCTATATGACCATATACATCCTCATATAGCAAATTGTCTTAAATAAATGATACTAATATCTTTCCCTATTTAATTGTATAATAATTCATATACTTTTTCCATTAATTTATATCTTATTATAGAGACAGCCCTTAAAAATTTAATAATTTTTCTCATTTTCCATATTTCCTATTTATAATCTATAAAAATTTGGTATACTTAATGTATGGATACATTAAGGAGGTAATTATATTGAAATTTTCATTAGATAAAAATTCAGATACACCCTTATATGTACAAGTGTATGAAAAATTTAAAACATTAATAGAACAAAATAGATTAAAAGAAGAAAAACTACCCTCTATTAGATCTCTCGCCAAATCCTTAGGTGTAAATAATGTAACCATAGTAAACGCCTATAAGCTATTGGAGCAAGAGGGATATGTGTACTCTGTCAGAGGTAGTGGAACATATATTAAAAAAAGATTTGATATGGAGGAACTCTCTTTTTTAGAGGATGGGGATATGGAATTAATGGTTTCTGGAATACTTCCCATATCTAGTGAGAGTATAAATTTTGCATCTGTCTCACCTACTCCTGATCTATTTCCAATTGAAGAATTTAAACAATCTCTAGTAAAGGTACTAGATAGAGACGCAGGTTTAGCATTTACATATCCAGAAGTAAATGGCTATGAACCTTTAAGGGAATCTATTTCTAAATTCTTATCTATAAATTATGAGTTTCAAGTACAAAAAGAACAAATACTCATTACCTCTGGTGGGCAACAGGGACTAGATATCATATCAAAGACTTTGGTTCATCATGGTGATACCATATTTGTGGAAAACCCTACTTATCCTGGAGCTATGGCAGCGTTTAATTCAAGAGGTGCTAAACTAGTAGGAATACCTATACTAAAAGATGGAATAAATATTAGACTATTAAAGGCAAATATTAAAAAATATAGCCCTAAATTTTTATATGTAATGACAAATTATCAGAGTCCAACTACCTATTCCTATAGTGATGAAAAGAAAAAAGAACTATTGTATCTAGCTAAAGAGTATAATTTCTATATAATAGAAGATGATTTTCTCACTGATCTATCTTTTAGGGATAAAAAATTGCCTTTAAAATCTATGGACTTAGATGACAGGGTAATATATATAAAGAGTTTTTCCAAAATCTTTATGCCTGGCGTCAGAATGGGTTTTGTTACTTTACCTAATAATTGGTTCAAAAGTGTACTTAAGACAAAGCATACTACTGATATCTCATCTTCTGGATTTTTACAGAGGGCCTTTGACGAATATCTGAGAAAGGGATATTGGAAAAATCATATAGATAAGGTAAAAATGGTATATGAGAATAAATATAAACTCATTCTTCAAGAGCTAGAAAAACTCAAAATATATGGCATAGAATATATCCCACCAAATGGTGGTCTAAGTCTTTGGATTAAACTTCCTGCTGCTATAGATTGTATAGAACTCTATAGAGAATGTAGTGAATATGATTTGGCTATAGTGCCTGGAAAAGTCTTCTTTGTAGATGACTCCATAGACTATAATTATATTAGATTGAGTTTTGGGGCTGTAGATGATAAAGAAATAGTAAAAGGCATTGAAATATTAAAAGATATATTTTCTAAAACCATAAGGGATGAAAAAGATAGACTTCTGCCATTTATCTGATAAATTGGGGCTATTTCATAATTGATTAGTTATGAAACAGCCCCATATTTAGCATAATAAAATATATATGACCATTAAAAATCCTATTACTCCAAAGATTGGATATATAATACCTACTAGATTTGAAAAACCCATCTTTGCTAATGGAATTGCTGATATACAGAATAGAGATGAAACTAAAGTCTTATTTTTATTTTGGAAATTTTTATTTATAAATCCAAATCCATTTGCCAATGCTGTAGTAAACATAGCAATCCAAAGGATAACGGCATATATCTTCCTATAATTTTCTCCTATATGACCACATATACTGAGCATTGGAAGATCTAAGGATGAAACTTCATCATAGTGAATGAGTACGGAACTCAATATGGATACCCCTAAAATATATAGTATAAATCCTCCCATTGTTCCACCTATAATAGCAGTTTTTTTATTATCTATCATGGGTAATAATGATGAAAATATTACCAAGATTATTAGACAATTGGAGCCAAAATATAATATAGAGGACGTTATAAAGTTCCCCTTCTTAGTCAAATGAAGCCCTTCTATATTAGGCAACTTATGAAGTTCACCAGTGACTATATGGATAGATATGAATATTATTCCCATTATAAGTAGGGGAACCAATATAGAATTAATAGTGGATAATCCTTCTAGATTAAATAGAAATACTATAAATGAACAGAGCAACATGAGCATAATACCAAAATTAAATGGTAGATTTAATTGTTCTTTAAATATAGCTCCACTTCCAGCAATCATTATACTAAATCCTGTATACAGGGAAAGATTGATTATAATATCTATAATTAATCCAATCTTTTTTTTAAACATAATATATATCATGTCATTGAAATTACTTATCTTTTTATTATATATCTTTATTAAAATAAGACTCCCTACTACTGAAAACAATATTCCAGATATATATATGCCCCAAATACCCTTGATACCATAAACACCAAAGAATTCTACAATTTCTCTTCCTGAAGCAAATCCTGCTCCTATTACAGTACCTACATATATAAACATTATATCAATCCAACTTTTGCCCATTTAAATCCCCCCTGCTGATTAATCATATTAACAGCAGAGATTGTCCTATGACTATATAAAATAAAAAACGTCTTCGATCTATTCGTTATAAAAAATCAGATGGAGTATAATACTCCATCTGATTTAAGTTTTCTCTATTTTCTTATAAAATTTCTACTATAATAATACTGCACAAAATTAAAATCTTTCCAAATTTCCAATCTTTCATCAGATAGTTTTCTAGTAAACTCTCCATCTTCTTTAAAATACATATCATGATTTACATCAAAGTTTTCCTTTACATAGTTTATATATTCCATATATTCATTTCCTCCCCAGCCCAAGTATTGAAATAACTCTGCCATGAGGAAATTAGGACTTATGGTATTTCCTTGTCCTACAAAATCCCTATTTAAGACTTCTTTTGCCTTAGGATTTCCCCAAATAATATATGGAGTTTCATAGTAATTTTTAAATCCATCTACAGTGGATAGATCTATATTTATTCCCATCATATTGTAACCTGAAGCATCTTCTCCTAGCCAAGGATTATGGTCTCCAAACAATACGATAACTGTAGGTTCTTCTTGCTCACTAAAGTAATCTGTTAACTTCTTTAAAGCATCATCAGTCTTTTTAATCCCTGATAGATAGTTGTTGATTATATTGTATAGTCCTCCTGTATATTCAGGCTTTCTCTTTAGATAATCTAAATCTGTCTCTCTGTCAAAGGAATAAGGGCCATGATTTTGATATGTTACTGAAAAGTTAAAATATGGTTCCCCATTACTTTTACTATCCTCATATCCATTTATGATAAAATCAAAGAAATCATAGTCATCTAAAAATTCCTTCTGTATAGCTTCATACTTATTTTCATAATAATCGTAGTTATCAAAGCCAATATACTCATTTACATTACGTCTATTGTAAAACCAACCATAATTTGGATGCATGGCCTCTGTCCTATATCCTTGCTCTTTAAAATAATGTACAAATGAATTAGTGTCCTTTACATATTTAGGATGAGAATTATATCCTGTTAAAAATGACCACTCAGTATTAATGGTACCTCCCCCAAATACATTATCTATCAATCTCCCACTATATGATTCTTCTTGGAGCTTATGAAAGTTTTCATATGCATCTATATCCAAATCTACTCCGTCAAATTTAGTGAAATCATTATATGACTCTAACATTATGGCTATAACATTTACCTTTTGATCATTAGGTATATCATTATAGTTTCTCTCTGCTAATAGTTCTTTTGCTCTGTCTTCATCATAGCCCTCTAGTTTTCTATCTTGGACATTTGTCACACTATATATAAATGGGTATACAAATCCCTTTGATTGAAATTGTTGAGTCTGAGACCATATATTTATCAAACTCTTGTCTCCTACATAGTCATATAAATCTTGATTAAAGTAAAAACCTGTAGAAACTAAAACTCCAACAATGACTGTAAGTATTAAAAAAGATATTCTAATCTTATTTGAATTTATCCTATAAGTAATGAGCTTTTTTGATATAATAGTGATTAAAATAATCCCAATAACTATAGCTATCATATCTTTACTCAAGCTTAACTTATATTTTTGAGCCATATCCATAGATTCTGTCACTAACTTTAAATCTATAAATGTAAATGGCTCGTCTCTATATATCAATTTATACCTATTTACTATTGACATGACAAAAAACAAAGTACTGGTTATTGCAAAACTTATCCACAATCTGTTAAACACTAAGGAAAAGAATATCATCAGTAAAAATATAGGTATGAAATTCATCAACATCAACCACTTACCCCTAAAATAACTTTGAAATAATGGGATGTTTAAAGACGCATTAGAAAAAACAAAAGTCATTGTCATGATTAAAAAACTCAATATACCTATAATCACTATGGTTAAAATACCTTTAAAAAATGTATTCTTATTGCTCTGTTCTTTTAATCTCTGTGATAATGATGTATTGTTCATTAATATCCCTCATATCTAATAAATTTTTCTCTATTACATTTTACACTTTTCCTCTCTATGAGTCAATTTTTTGCCCTAATTGATGGATTATTAGGAAAAAAATAGAGAAAGAGTACTCTTTCTCTATTTTAAATATTTTATTAATAAATTTCTCCGTCTTATATCTCTATTATTTGTTATTTTCTATTGCAATTTTAATAGCTGTTTCAAGAGCTTTTGTAATATCTTCAATACTCATACTAGCAGTATTCCTCTTATCTATAACCTGTTCTGGTAGGAAAGGAACATGGATAAATCCTCCTCTTATATTTGGATATTTTTTATCTACTAGATATAACAATCCATACATTATATGATTGCAGACAAATGTTCCTGCACTATTAGATATACTAGCTGGTACTCCTACATCTCTTATTCCTTGAACCATATTCTTAATTGGAATAGATGCAAAATATGCATTTTCTCCATCCTCAAATATCTTTTCATCTATTGGTTCATTTCCTTCATTATCTTTAATTCTAGCATCGTCTATATTTATAGCTACTCTCTCAATAGTAATATCATATCTTCCACCTGCTTGACCTACACATATAACTATATCAGGTTTTTCTTCTTCTATTTCCTTTTCAAGCTTTAGAATAGATTTTTTAAATACTGTAGGTATCTCCCTTTTAACTATCTCTGCACCATTTATATTGTCTTTTAAACCTTTCACTGCTTCATAAGCTGGATTTATCTTTTCTCCTCCAAAAGGATCAAAACCAGTAATCAAAACTTTCATCTTTATTCCTCCTTAGAAAGCCCAAATAAGCATTAAAATTATATGAATAATCAATAGAATCAATGCTATTGGAGCTTGAGTTTTTATTAATTTATTTTTATCTTTCATCTCTAAAATTGTAGCTGGAACTATATTGAAATTTGCCGCCATTGGTGTCATCAATGTTCCACAATATCCAGCTGTCAATGCTAATGCACTTGCTATAGCAGGATTTGCCCCTTGATTAAATACAAATGGAAGACCAATACCTGCACTGATAACTGCAAATGCAGCAAATGCATTACCCATTATCATAGTAAACAATGCCATACCTACACAATATGCTATAACACCAAATACAATATTATCTCCAGGAATAATTCCCGATATCCCATCAGATATAACTTGACCTACACCTGCTGCATTAAACACTGCACCTAAAGCAGCTAAAAGCTGTGGAAGTATTCCAAATGGACCTACTTGTTGTAATAGTCTATTTCCCTCATATAATGCTTCTTGTGGTTTAGCTTTTGTCAAGATTAAACCTACAGTTGTAGCTACAACAGCTCCAACTCCAAGACCTACCATTCCACCTAAATCTGTAAATTGACCAATTAAAAAAGCAAAAACTGCAATACTAAGTACTGGAATAAATATCTTATTCTTCAATAACTTAGATTTCTCAATTTTAAATTCTTGAGAAGTTCCTTTAAATTTTCCTACACTAACCTGATTTGTCGCAGTAAGAACTCCCATAATCAATATCATTATGCCTATGATTTTTGATGGTAATATCTCTCCAATTAAAAATGTAATTGACAATATAACCCAAAATAATCCAGTACCTATTCTGGTCTTCATATCCCTATCCCTAAATACATAATAAGCAGTAACTAAAGAAACTATACCAGATAGTTTATATAAAAATTCTAAAGCCATCGTTATCCTCCACTTTATATTATTTTTTACTCATAATCTTATCTAACTTTTTATCAAATAATGCCATTCTAATAATCACTAAAATTACAGTTATAAATGCTACGGGGATAGCTGCATTAGATACCTCTTTTTCTGTTACCTCTATACCTAATTCCTTTAGTGTTCCAACTATCAATAATACTCCACCTGCTGCAATAAATACATTCTGTCCAAAGAAGTTTGCAAAATTTTCTACGGATGCTGAAAGTCCTTTTATATCTTCAATTTGTTCATCTGGTATTTTACCATATTTGTTTTTAGATGCACCTTCAGCCATTGGATAAATAAGTGGTCTAATAAACTCTACATGACCACCAATCCTTAAGGATAAGGCAGCGGCTATAATCCTTATGACCATATATAGAGAAAGTATTTTCCCTGTAGTTGCAGCTTTTACATTACCTATGAGATAAGCTGCTCTCTCCTTTAAGCCATATTTCTCTAATAAACCAATAATAGGTAATGTTATAAAGAATATTGTCATATAGCGGTTGGTAATAAAAGCCTTTCCTAATATATCCAATATTTCTCCAAAACTAAATCCAGCTACGAAACCAGTAGCCAATCCCGCTGTAAGTACAACGGCTATTGTATCTAATTTCAAAGCAAAACCTACAATGATAATTAAAATTCCAATTAGTTTTACCATCTTTTTCCCCCTATATTTTCTGAATATTTATTAATATTATATTAATAATACTATATAAAAATAAATTTTCTGTAGTCTACACTACAATTATCTCCATTTTATGTACTTATTTAAGCCTTCTACATCTTTAATAGAAATCCTACCACTATTTATTTCAATTAATCCCACCTCCTTGAACTCATTTAATATTTTAGTCACTGTAACCCTTGAACATCCTATTAAATTTGCAATTTCTTCATGAGTTAATTTTTCATTGATTACCTTATTTCCTCTATCTATATCTTCCTGATTTAACATCCTAATTATGGTATCTGCTACTTTCCCATAGGAATCTTCAAAGGCCATATCAGCCATTTGAAACATCAAAATCCTAAATTTCCTAACTATACTATGCATTATATATCTATAGATTATTGGATTTTTCATTATTTCATTTTCTATAATATCTTTATCTATGAAAGAAATTTTGCTATTTTCAATAGCTTTTACTATTAGATGATCTTCTCCCCCTTCAAAATAATCCATCTCTCCAAATATTTCTCCATTCTGTAATATATATAATATTTTTTCTTCTCCTTTAGTACTATATATAGATTGTTTTAACTTTCCATCTACAACTATAGAAAATCCATTTTCACATTTTATTCTTATATTGCTATTCTTTTTATAATATCTGATTATTCCTTTTTTACTTAATCTAAGAAACTCTTTTCTCATTTCTTCCTGTTTTTCAGAGTCAAAATAACTTTTATACATATATTACACCTCAATCTTTAATCTTTGTATTTATTATATCAAAATTAAAAAGTTATTTACGCACATACATGAGTTATATCTATTAAAAATAGGTATAAAAAAAGCCCTATCTCTAAATTGAGATAAGACTTTTTATCTAAATGCCTGGCAACTTCCTACTCTCCCAGGACGTCGCCGTCCAAGTACCATTGGCGTTAAGAGG
>JBQHQH010000028.1:0-36148 GCA_052067355.1 Tissierellaceae bacterium HCP3S3_D8 | reverse complement strand
TCCAACAAGATGTCCATCAGGTACATTTGAATATACAATAAGATCAGGAGATACGCTGTTTGAATTGGCGAACAGATACAATACAACAGTGCAAGCCATAATAGCAGTAAATCCAGGAGTAGATCCAAATAATCTACGAATAGGTCAAGTAATTTGTATACCAAGGGGAACAACACCTCCTCCAACAAGATGTCCATCAGGTACATTTGAATACACAATAAGAGCAGGAGATACATTATTTGAATTGGCAAATAGATACAATACAACAGTGCAAGCTATAATAGCAGTAAATCCAGGAATAGATCCAAACAATTTACGAGTAGGTCAAGTAATTTGTATACCAAGGGGAACAACACCTCCAACAAGATGCCCATCAGGTACATTTGAATACACAATAAGAGCAGGAGATACATTGTTTGAATTGGCGAACAGGTACAATACAACAGTGCAAGCCATAATAGCAGTAAACCCAGGAATAGATCCAAATAATCTACGAATAGGTCAAGTAATTTGTATACCAAGAGGAACAACACCTCCAACAAGATGTCCATCAGGTACATTTGAATATACAATAAGAGCAGGAGATACACTGTTCTCCTTGGCAAATAGATACAATACAACAGTGCAAGCCATAATAGCAGTAAATCCAGGAATAGATCCAAACAATCTAAGGGTAGGTCAAGTAATCTGTATACCAAGAGAAACACCTCCAACAAGATGTCCATCAGGTACATTTGAATATACAATAAGAGCAGGAGATACACTGTTCTCCTTGGCAAATAGATACAATACAACAGTGCAAGCTATAATAGCAGTAAACCCAGGAATAGATCCAAATAATCTAAGGGTAGGTCAAGTAATTTGTATACCAAGAGGAACAACACCTCCACCTAAATGTGATGGATTCTATTATGTTGTAAGACCTGGAGATACACTATTTTCAATAGCAAGAATGTATAATGTAACTGTAGATCAGCTTATTAGGGTAAATCCGGGAATAGATCCAAATAATTTAATGGTAGGTCAATTAGTTTGTATTCCAGAATGTGATGATATCCCTTGTCCAGGAGGTAACATATATGTAGTTAGGCAAAATGACTCTTTAGCATCAATTTTATTAAGATTTGATATATCTATTATGGATTTAGAAGCAGGTAATCCAAATATAGATATAGATAGAATAAGAGTGGGGCAAGAATTATGTATTTTGCCACATAGAGATAGAGGTTGTCCCTGCGAGAAAGGAACATCATCATATACCATAAGAAGATCAGATATCCCAAGTCAGGGAACAGTAGTAGAAGCATTGGCAGATAAGTTTAATACCACTGTAGCTGCTATAATGAAAGTTAATCAAAATCTATCACCTGGAGATTTTGTAGAAGGAAAGACGGTTTGTATACCAGATAGATAAAGCAATAAAGCCCTCGAAATCGAGGGCTTTGTTGTATGTATAGAGATTTAATATTAGATTGATATACTAAATAGAGAAAATAAATTGAAAGAAGTTGAGCTGTATTATAGTCGCTTCTGTTTCTATTCATGAGATAGATTGAGACTATGGATATTAATGATCATTGTATGAGTTTTGTTTATATTTAATTATTTAGATGATAAAAAGGTTTCTATACTATATAATAGTAGTATAGAATATCTAAAAACAAAAATTTTACTAAGGGGATGAAATAATGTCATTACTTCATGTTGGATTAGATGTGGGGTCTACTACAGTAAAACTTGTAGTGCTAAATAGTTCTTTCCAATTGTTATATGGAAGCTATAAAAGACATTTTTCAGATGTAAAAAATAGTGTTAAAGAGATAATAATGGAGGGATATAGGAGTTTTAAAAACAATAGAATAACTATGATGGTGACAGGCTCTGGAGGATTGTCTGTAACTGAATGGTTGGATATTCCATTTATACAGGAAGTAGTGGCATCTACTAAGGGAATTCAAACATTTATACCAGAAACTCAAGTGGCTATTGAATTAGGAGGAGAGGATGCCAAGATTACATATCTAGGAGAAGCCTTAGAGCAGAGGATGAATAGTATTTGTGCTGGAGGTACTGGAGCCTTTATAGATCAGATGGCATCACTATTAGAAACTGATGCAGCAGGACTAAATAATCTAGCTAAGGATCATAAGATAATATATCCTATAGCATCTAGATGTGGAGTGTTTGCAAAGACAGATATTCAAGCTCTAATAAATCAAGGTGCATCTAAGGAAGATATAAGTGCATCGGTTTTGCAATCAGTAGTAAACCAGACCATATCGAATCTAGCTTGTGGTCGGCCAATTCGGGGAAGAGTAGCATTTTTAGGTGGTCCACTACACTTTCTATCAGAGTTGAGAGATAGATTTATTCAGACTTTAGGATTGAAGGATGATGAAATCATATATCCAGAAAGTTCCCAGCTATATGTGGCTATAGGTGCTGCTATTGCATCTGTTTCTGAAAAGCCTCTATCCTATGAATCACTAAGGGAAAGAGTAGAAGATATTCATCATAAACAGGAACTTGAGATTAAGAAGATAGATCCTCTGTTTAAAGATGAAGAGGAATATTTAGAGTTTAAAAGACGTCATAGTAGAGATTATATTGGAAGTATAGATTCTAGTAATTATAGCGGAAAGGCATATCTAGGTATTGATGCAGGCTCCACTACTACTAAGGCCATAGTGTTAAGTGAGGATAATCAAATTCTCTATTCATATTATGGAAACAATAAAGGAAAACCATTAGACCAAGCCATAATCATATTAAAAGACATCTATAAGAAGATGCCTCATATTCCAATAACCTATTCTTGTGTTACAGGATATGGTGAAGATTTTATAAAGGCAGGGCTAAATGTAGATATAGGAGAAGTTGAGACCATAGCCCATTATAAGGGAGCAAGTCTATTTCAAAGAGATGTAGACTTTATACTAGATATAGGTGGGCAAGATATGAAATCTATGAAGGTAAGAGATGGCGTCATAGATGATATACTATTGAATGAAGCATGTTCTTCAGGATGTGGGTCATTTATTGAGACTTTTGCTAAATCTGTAAATATGAATGTAGGAGAATTTCTAGAAGAAGGATTATTTGCTAAAAATCCTGTGGATTTAGGTTCTAGATGTACAGTATTTATGAACTCCATGGTGAAACAAGCACAAAAAGAAGGGGCATCTATAGGAGATATAGCGGCTGGATTGGCATATTCTGTTATACGAAATGCCATACAAAAAGTGATAAAGGCTAGAGATCCTAAGAGTCTTGGAGAAAAGATAGTAGTTCAAGGTGGGACTTTCTATGGAGATGCCATATTGAGGAGTTTTGAATTGATATCTGGTAGAGAAGCTATAAGGCCTAATATAGCAGGACTTATGGGAGCATTAGGTGCAGCTATAATAGCCAAAGAGAGATGCACAGGTGAAGGTTCTAGAATACTCAGGAAAGAAGAATTGGATTCATTTTCTTATAAAGCTACTCAAGGTAAATGCGGAAGATGCGGGAATAATTGTCTGTTGACTATAAATAAGTTTTCTGATGGCAGTAGATATATAACAGGGAATAGATGTGAAAGAGGCGAAGGAATAAATAGGATAGAAAAGACACTTCCAAATCTATATGATTATAAATATAAGAGGACCTTTAACTATGTGTCATTACCTATGGAGAAGGCTCCTAGAGGAGTAGTAGGGATTCCAAGAGTACTTAATATGTATGAAAATTATCCATTTTGGCATAGCTTTTTTACAGATTTAGGATTTAGAGTAGAATTATCTAGGGAGTCTAGCAGACAGGTATACGAATCTGGTATAGGTTCTATACCAAGTGAGACAGCTTGTTATCCAGCAAAGATGGTTCATGGGCATATCTTGGATTTAATTGATAGGGGAATTAAGTTTATATTCTATCCTTCAGTATTCTATGAAGAGAAGGAAGATTCACAATCTGATAATCATCTAAATTGTCCTGTAGTGGCGGGATATCCTGAATTGATAAAGCATAATATTCAGGAGTTAAAGGAGAATGAGATAGTATTTTTAAATCCATTTATAACCTTTGATAATAAGTTTAGTCTACGAAGAGAATTATATAGAGCATTGAAGATATTTGATATAAAACCTGCAGAAATAAAGAAAGCTGCCAATAATGCTTGGAAGGAAATATATAGGTATAAAGTAGATATAAGACTTCAAGGAGAAAAAACGGTAAAATATCTGGAGGATAATGGACTAAGGGGAATAGTCTTAAGTGGAAGACCATATCATATAGATCCAGCTATTAATCATGGAATTCCAAATCTAATAAATTTTCTGGGTATGGCAGTATTGACAGAAGACAGTGTAGATCATCTAGGAGAATTAGAAGTTCCATTAAGAGTACTAGATCAGTGGACATATCACTCCAGATTATATAGGGCAGCTGACTATGTATCTAAGAGTAAAAATTTAGAACTAATCCAATTAAATTCTTTTGGATGCGGGCTAGATGCCGTAACTACAGATCAAGTACAGGAAATACTTCACAGCAAGGAAAAGATATATACACAGCTTAAGATTGATGAGGTAAGTAATCTAGGAGCGGCGAAGATTAGAGTGAGATCTTTAAAAGCTGCTATTGAAGAAAAAGAATCTAAAGGCATTGTATTTAAAGAAGAAAAAATACGCAATGAAAGAGTAATATTTACGAAAGAAGATAGGAAAAACCATACTATATTGGTTCCGCAGATGGCTCCAATTCAGTTTAAACTCTTGGAAAGGGTATTTAATACATGTGGATATAATTTAGTAATATTAGACGATATAAAGGGAGATGCAATAGATGAAGGATTGAAATATGTAAATAATGATGCATGTTTTCCTTCTATACTGGTAATTGGACAGTTTATATCTGCATTGAAATCAGGTAAGTATGATTTAGACAATACATCTTTATTGATATCCCAAACAGGAGGTATGTGTAGGGCATCTAACTACATTGGATTTTTGAGGAAGGCATTGAGGGAATCCGGACTTTCCCATATACCTGTAATAAGCATAAGTGCTCAAGGAATAGAAAAAAATCCCGGTTTCACATTTACCTACGACATGATAAAGAGATCTATTATGTCAATATTATTAGGAGACTTGCTTATGAGAGTATCTCTAAGGGTAAGGCCATATGAAAAGATAAAGGGATCTACAAATTTACTATTAGATACATGGATTGATAAGCTCATGATTCCTTTAGAGGATATGGATAAAGGCGGATTTATTAAATATATAAATGAGATTGTAAAGTCTTTTGATAAGATAGAAATACTAGATATTGCGAAACCCAAGGTGGGAATAGTAGGAGAGATATTGGTTAAGTATCATCCAGTGGCCAATAATAATCTCATAGATATACTGGAAGAAGAAGGTGCAGAGGTAGTTGTAAGTGATCTGACAGATTTTCTATTGTATTGTCTATATAATTCTGATTTTAAGGCTAGAAGGTTGGGAAAGAGCTATGGAACTAAGATGGCGGGAGATATAGGTATAGCATATATAGAGCATTATCGAAAATATGTAAAGAAATCCTTAGAAGATAGTGAAAGGTTCCAATCTCCTTTAAAGATAGAAGAACTAGGAGAATTGGCTGAAAAGCTTATCTCCCTTGGGAATCAAGCAGGAGAGGGGTGGCTGTTGACTGCTGAAATGATAGAATTAATAGAAGCTGGAGCTGAAAACATAGTATGCGTTCAACCATTTGGCTGTCTTCCTAATCATATTACAGGTAAGGGAATGATAAAGGGAATAAGAGATATTTATCCAAAGGCCAATATCATACCTATAGACTATGATCCAGGGGCAAGTTCAGTTAATCAATTGAATAGACTAAAACTTATGTTATCTAAAGCTGAAGAAAGTATAGTTGAGGATAAAAAAGATGAAAAAAGTCTTGCAAAGTAGATATTGTAATAAAATTGTAAATCTTTAAAATCTTAACTATGGTAATCTAGGGGTATAAGAATTAATAAATACCAAAGAAAAGAGGGGTAGCATGGGAAAATCTAGATATATAACTATTTTTATATTGATTATGGTAATTATATTGTCACTATCAGGATGTAAGAAAAAACAAATTGAAAAAGAACTAGAGAATAAGCCTGTTCAATCTAAAGAACCTATAGAAGAAGTAGAAGATGATGAGAAGGCTAAGATTATGGAGGAGTTTTCAAATATAGTTAAAAGTGATAATGAGCCTATTAAAGTAAAAGAATTTGTGGATAAAAATATCAATAAACTTTCACAACTAGAAGGAAATATAATGATAGATGAAATCGAAAAAATTATGGAAGAGTATATAGAGGAATATACAGATGATATACTTGAATTGGATAAGAAGTCAGAATTGATGAAAATAGCAGGAGATGAGATATTTTATCCAGAAGATAGAATAAAGGATATTAAAGATGACAAATTAAAAGAAGAGGTTTCTAAACTATATGATAGCATGTATAAGTTGATAAACTTAGATGGAAAATTTTATCCAATGGTAGACTATGCTAAAATTCAAAGCTATAACAATAATGTAACAGATGAATGGAAGGAATATTTAGGAATAAAAGCAATGGATTCAAATAATCCACCACTAATTGATGGGGGATTGAGAATAGGTTATGATGAGTTAGCAAACAGGCTAATAAAAGTAGAGACCTATCTAAACAAGTATGTAATCGGAGAAAGACGAGATGAAATGCTGTTAAATTATGAGAATAAATTAAGGGTATACTTAAAGGGTGTGGACAACTCTCCTATAGCAGATACAAAGACTAAGAAGATAAATGCTAATGTACTAAATAGCTATGAAGATGTATCTCATATGGAAAACTATATATCTTCTCATATACTATATAAATATATAGAGAGTATAAAGGGTAATAAAAATATTATAGATGAAAGTATATTAAAACAGGCAGAAAATTTAATAGAGGAAGCATTGGAGATGCTAAGTGAATTTAAATAAAGGAGCAAATTTTGCTCCTTTATTTAAATTATATAGATGTAATATGGGTATTAATATATATATGGACTATTGATTATTTTGCATAATCGATTAATTAGTCAATAAGTAAAGAGATATATAGAAGATAATAGGAGGGAGAATGTGAGCGAGTTAATCAATAATAGGGAATATAGACAGGAAAAACTGAAGGAAGTAATAAGAGAATTACATGCTGGGAAGACTGTAGAAGAAGTTAAATCTAAATTTGCTAATGTAATAGAGGGAGTTTCTCCTAGGGAAATATCAGAAATGGAAGTTCAACTTGTTAAAGAGGGGCTACCTATTGAAGAAATCCAAAATCTATGTGATGTTCATGCTGCAGTGTTTAAAGGAACGTTAGATGAGATACACCATCCAGAACAAGTACCGGGGCATCCTATATATACTATGAAGAAGGAAAATGAAGCTATTATAAAGTTGATAGATAAGTCTATAGTACCTAAATTAGAGAAGTTTAGAAAAGAAGACTCTAAAGAAAATGTATCATTATTAATAGAGGATATCAATCTCTTGTGGGATATAGATAAACACTATAGTAGAAAAGAAAACTTGATATTCCCATATCTTGAGAAATATGGAGTTACAGCACCACCTAAAGTAATGTGGGGAGTAGATGATGAAATTAGACAGAAGATAAAGGAAATAAAGTTAGATCTTGTTAATTATGTTGGGAACAGAGGTGAATTAGTAGAAAAGGTAGAAAATGTAATAGATCAAATAAAGGAAATGATATTTAAAGAAGAAAGTATACTATTTCCCATGAGTTTAGAAACTTTAGTAGAAGATGAGTGGATAGAAATATATGAAGAATCAGATGAAATAGGATTTGCACTTATATCCCCTGAAACAGAATGGAAATTGCAGCGTGTAAATGTAGAGCAGAGAGAAGAAGAACAGGGAATGGTTAAGGGAGGATATGTAAAATTTGATACAGGCGTTTTAAATGCAGAAGAATTAAATGCCATTATGGAAGTACTACCTGGGGAATTGTCTTTTGTAGATAAAAATAATACAGTAAAGTTTTTTACTAAGGGTGAACATAGGATATTTGCAAGGACAAAAGCCGTAATAGGACGTTCTGTAGAAAATTGTCATCCTCATACCTCAGTTCATATAGTAGAAAAGATTTTAGATGATTTTAAGACTGGGAAAAAGGATTCTGAAGATTTTTGGATTCAAATGAAAGATATGTTTGTTTTGATACGTTTTTTTGCAGTAAGAAACAAAGATGGGGAGTATTTAGGGACACTCGAGTATGTTCAAAATATAGCCCCCTTAAGAGAATTAGTTGGTGAAAAGAGACTTTTAAGTGATTAACAAAATAATTTCCATATAGATTATCTATATGGAAATTATTTTGTTTTTCAACATTATACCCCTTTTAATTACAATTAAAACAATTTTTAATTGTAATTAATCCTTTAATGTAGTATTATTTAAATAGTAGTTTCTTATAACGAATAGAAAAGTTCTACTTTAGTTCTACTTGAGAAATCTCAGATAAAGGACTTTTCGTCAATGAGTTTCAAGAAAAGCTTCCTTAAAGTTTAAGATGAAATAGGGGCTTTTCTATTAGACATGAGGTGTAATAATGAAAAAAAGATTTTTTATAACATTTGTTTTATCTTTGGGTATTTTTACATTTCTTTATTCCACACTGTGGGGAAAATTTTTAGATAAAAATACTATAGCAGCTCCTAATGATGGAGAAGATTATGAAAATCTTGGAGATGATAATGAAATAGAAGCTAAGGTAGAAAATGAAATCTTGTTTTTAATGATGGGTGTAGATGCTAAAGATGTGAAAAAGTCCAAGGGAACTCGTACAGATACTATGATGCTGATGAAAGTAAACTTTGAGACTGGTAAGATAAGTCTTTTGTCACTTCCTAGGGATACGAGAGTACTGGTAAGAGGTAAGGAAGATAAATTAAATCACGCCCATGCATATGGTGGGACAAGCTTGACTTTGGCTACAGTTAGAGATTTTTTAGGCATTGATTTAGATTATTATGTAAAGGTAGACTATAAGGCTGTTAAAGGAATAGTAGATGCTATAGGAGGAGTAGAGATAGATGTACCTCAAAGAATGAGATATAGAGATCCAACTGCAGATCCGCCTCTTAATATAAATCTAAATCCAGGATTACAGATCTTATATGGAAATGAAGCTCATGATTTTTTAAGATATAGATCTGGGTATAAAGAAGGGGATTTAGGTAGAATAAAGGCACAGCAATATTTTATGAAGGAATTGATAAAACAGACTATTAAACCTAAAAATATCCTAAAGTTACCCAAGATTGTGGATACCTATTTTGAATATGTAGATACTAATATACCATTAAGTGTTATACTGAAAGGTATAGGGGCTGCAAAGAAAATAGATGTAGAGAATATGGAGCAAGGTACTATAACAGGACATAATCAGAGAATCGATGGTTTGGATTATTTGATATATGATAGAGAAGAAACGGAAAAAGTGGTTAGGGAAATGTTTGGAGACTATTTATTAAATTAGTAAATAGGAGTGAAACAGATGAGAAAGAGAAGAAAAAGGGAGCATGTAGAAAATTATTTAAAGACTACGTTTAAAGGGAATACCCTATTAGAAGATGTGTTTTTGGAACATAATGCACTACCAGAACTGAATTTTTCTGACATTGACACCAGTACAAAATTTTTAGGAAAGACAATAGATTATCCTATCATTATAAATGCTATGACTGGGGGAACAGATTTTGCAGCAGAGATAAATGCAGATCTATCTCTATTGGCAAAGGAATTCAATATACCTATGGCAGTAGGTTCTGAAACTATAATATTATGTGAAGATGAGGGATGTAGGGATTCCTTTGGAATTGTAAGGGAAAATATAGGACAAGATGGCGTAGTCATAGCTAACCTAGGAGGACATGCTACCTTGGAAGATGTAAAATGCGCTTTAGATGTTATTCAAGGAGATGCAATGCAGATTCATCTCAATGTAGCTCAAGAGTTGGCAATGGAAGAGGGAGACAGAGATTTTACAGGTGTACTAGAGAATATTGAAAATATAGTAAAGAATATAGACAAGCCTGTAATTGTGAAAGAAGTAGGGTTTGGGATATCCAAAGATGTAGCTGAAAAGTTATATTCTGTAGGGGTCAGATATGTTGATGTATCAGGTCATGGTGGTACGAATTTTATTGAGATAGAAAATTTAAGAAATAGGAGCATAGATCTAACAGAATTGTACCCTTGGGGTATTCCTACGGCACTATCTTTAATTAAATGTAAAGAATTACCTAGAGATCTAAATTTAATAGCTAGTGGTGGAATTAGAAATAGTATAGATATTGTAAAATCTTTAGTATTAGGTGCTGAAATAGTAGGGATTAGTGGTGAACTGTTGTCATATTTACTTCATGGAGGATATGATAATGCAAAAGAATACCTATTGGATTTAAGTTATAAGCTTAAAATGATAATGTTATTGATGGGAAAGAGAAATATAGAAGAATTAAAGACTGCGGATTACAAGATTGTTGGAAGATTAAAGGATTTATTAGGATAGACAGGATAGGGCAAAGCCCTATCCTGTTTTTAAAATCCGCCAGCACCGCCTCCACCAGCGCCCCCTCCGCCTCCGCCACTAAATCCACCACCGCCACCAAAGGAAGTAGAATTAGAAGTTGAAGTTCCACTAGCATAACCGTAAAAACTGTGAGTTAATCTATCTTCAAATAAAGAGCCACCTCTCTTGTTGGTTAAAAAATACCAATACCCCCAATACATGGGATAATAGTTTAAGCCAATAGATTGCCTATAGTCACTTAGTTCTTCCATGGGAAGTCCTAGAGTAATGGCATATATCAAGGTAAGATCTTTTGGAATATAAATATGGTTTTGCTCAAAGTCTATAAAATTCTTTTTAAAATCCTTCCATAAATCATACTGAATTTGTCCTTCATTAGATTTCCTAGCAAATAAGAAGACTCCATATGTGAACAATATGATACTCAAAATAAATAAACTGATTCCGTACATGGCATTATTAGCTATTGCTAATATTCCTAAGATGAATATTGGCAAATCAAAGATCATAAGAAATATTCCGAACTTTTTTCCTATAGGATCATAGTAGTTTCTTAATGCCAATTGTTTTTGTACTTCTTTGATCCAAGTAGATTGTGATTTATTAAACTCCATATTAGATCTTTTTCTTTCCATATTAATATCCCACGTGCTTACTTTTATGTTATCACCAATATCATTAAATAGCCAATTCATCAAAAAACTTTCATGATTTAATAATCCATCTGTATCTTTTCCTGTTTTAAAAAATACAAATTCTCTTTCAGGGCTACTTCTTTTTCTATCTGAAGTTTTTAGTTCTGCTTCATCAATAGTTATATATCCCCTTCTTGAAAGGTCGAATAGAGTAGCTAGTATAGCTCTAGAATTTACAACCTGATTCATAAAAAGACTAAGTTCTGCTGGAGTAATATCTCTTGGATAAATACTATCCATATTTTCATAGATACTTGGGTCTCTTCTAAACTTATTGAATATAAATCCTATTATAAAAACACTTAATGCAGTAACCCATATAGAGATGTTATTAAGTGTATTTCTAAGTTTTTCCTTTCTTACAGCATCTTCTAAAACTTGTTCATTATAAGAAATTTCTTCATCTATAATGTTATTCATTGTATTTGATCCTATATTGGTGCTATTAGGTATATAATCTAAGGGAAATAAAATCCTAGCTTCAATAAATTTGTTAGGAGAAACATTTGTAATGTTTAATTTTATTAAATTATCCCCTAAAAATTCAATTTTCCCATTTGAAGGGCCATGGGCAAATATTTTGATTTTATCTTTTTCAAATCTAGGTAAGTTTATAGTTGCTGAAAAATAGTCAATAGGGGTTTTGTTTTGTTCGCCTAAAAATTTATAATAGAACTCTCCAATATCTTTATGTCTTGTGGCTACATTGCTAATAGTGTATCGAAATCTGAAGGTTTTGTCTTCATTTTTAGATGGTGAAAAAATCATGATATTCGCAGAGTTATTATTTAATTCCATATTATATACATTGGTATTTCCCTTTTTAGCTTTTGGGTCTAAAATATATTCTATTTCCCTGCCAGAGACAATTTCAGATATATTGAGATTTTCTATACCATCAGTACTATCAAGAATGATATTTCTATACGCTCCATTGAAGGTTCCTTCGAAATTAAAGATAATATCTTCAACTATAGATAAATTTCCATTTTCTAAAAGAGTAGAATCTATAGTCCAGCTAGGGATTTTTAAATTATCACTGGCAAAAATATTAACAGGAATTAAAATAGATAGCAGAATTATAATTAAAATAATAAGTCTTTTTTTCAATATAATACCTCCTAAGTTAGGTATTATATATTATATACTTAAATAGAAATATTATTTTTAAAGATATGGGATAACCTGAAGAAATAAAATTTTATAGTTTTAAATTGAAATATAAGGGAATTAAATATTAATTAATGAGAACTTCCTTATTATCGGCAATATCTTTATTCCGATGATAGAGGAAATTATTATCTTTAAGATATCTCCAGGCAAAAATAAAAGGCAGCCTATATACAATATCTCTTTAATAGAAAGAGCCTTTCCCATAATTATATTGAGAATATAGTACATATATGGTAATCCAAATAAGTATATGATTACAGTTGCTACTACTGAAGCCGTCCATATCTTATAAGGTGATATAATATCAGATGTATGAGATATCCTTCCAGCAATGTAAGCAGCAAAGACAAATCCAATTATAAATCCAAAACTGGGTTTTAAAATAGATTGTAGTCCACCATTAAAATCTGAAAATATTGGAATTCCAATAAGACCTAAAAATATGTATATAATTTGAGATAGTGCTCCTAACTTGGGACCAAGCAATATGCCACTTAAGATGACAAAGAAAGATTGCAAGGTTATCGGTACAGGTCTTAAGGGGATGCTAATAAAAGTACCTATAGCTGTTAGAGATGTAAATAATCCAACTAAAGTAATATCTTTACTCTTCATCATATATCCCTCCGTTGAGATAGATTATACTATAAATAATTTACCAAATCTATTGCATAAGTATTAAATAGATGATACAATTGCACACAAGATTGTTCAACAATATAGATATACAATATAAAAGACAAGGGGGAAAATAGTTGATAAGAAACAAAATAGGATTTAGTATAGATAAAGATATATATAGAACAGATAAAGATATTCTCGTTCAACTTAGGGAAATAGGTACATGTGCAATTAGTGATGCAATGAAAAACTTTAATACAATGCATCATCATATAAAACCTGTAGACGAAGAGATAAAATTTGCAGGTAATGCAGTAACTGTGAGAATGAGATCAGCAGATAATTTGATGCTACATAAGGCCATAGAACTAGCACAAGATGGAGATGTAATTGTTGTAGATACTTGTGGTTCAGAGTCTAATTCCATATTAGGTGAAATGATGACGAGAACAGCTTTAAAAAATGGAGTTGTAGGTATTGTAATAGATGGGGGAATAAGAGATATTTTAGAGCTTAAAAAACTCAAAGCCCCTGTATTTGCAAAATACATAACTCCAGCATTGGGAGACAAGCATGGACCTGGAGAAATTAATTGTCCAATATCATGTGGTGGAGTTTCAGTTAATCCAGGAGATATCATTGTTGGAGATGCCAATGGTGTTGTAGTAGTAAATAGGGAGATAGTAAAAGACGTATTGGTACTTGCTAAGGAGAAAATAGAACAAGACAATAAATGGCTAGAAGAGATTTTAAATGGAGTTACTATAAAGTCAGATGTAGATAGAGAATTAAAATATAATGGGGTTATTTAAAAGATGGAAAAACAGGTATAATATAACTAAATAAACCATTGAAAGGAAGATATACATTGACTTCTCCAGTTGAAAAAGTATATAAGACCATAAGATATAGAATCTTAAATCAAAAATATGTTCCATCACAGACTCTAGTAGAGTCTTCATTAGCTGAGGAATTTAAAGTTAGTAGAAATACTGTTAGGAAGGCTTTAATGCAACTTGTAAATGATAAATTAGTAGAACTAGAGGCTAATAAAAGTGCCAGAGTTAAGTTTCTTACAAAAGAAGAAGCTTTGAATCTTATAGAAATAAGAGAAAGATTAGAAGGACTTATAGCCTATAGTGCAGCAAAGGTAATAGAGAAGAAAGAGATAGATGAGATAAAGAAGCATCTTCATGAAATGAAAGTGTTATTGGATGAAGGAGATCTTGTAGAATATTCTAGAAAGAATGATATAATTCACCAGATTATAGACGATGTTTGCCCAAATAGAGAAGTTGTTGAATTAATCGAATCTATTAGATTGCAATTGAGGAGTTATAATAAGAGAACCATATTAATAGCAGGTAGAGGAGAGGAATCTTATAAAGAACATCTAGAGTTAATACAGGCTTTAGAGTCTAATAGTCCCGAAGATAGTGAAAGGATTATGCGTAAGCATATGGCCAATGTCAGAACCACATTGATAAAAAATTATGAAATGCTATTTTAATTTATAAAGGGGGAAGTAAGATGTCCAGTATTAAAATTACAGAGACAGCTCTTAGGGATGCACATCAATCTTTAATTGCAACTAGGATGACTACTGAAGATATGCTTCCAATAGTTGAAAAATTAGATAAGGTAGGTTTTCATGCTTTAGAAGTTTGGGGAGGGGCTACTTTTGATACTTGTTTGAGGTATCTAAATGAAGATCCTTGGGAGAGATTGAGAAACTTGAGAAAGGGATTTAAAAACACTAAATTACAGATGCTTTTAAGAGGACAAAACCTATTGGGATATAAACATTATCCTGATGATGTAGTAGAAGAATTTGTGAAAAAATCATTGGAAAATGGGATTGATATTATAAGAATCTTTGATGCTTTAAATGATACTAGAAATATCAAGACTGCTGTATTGGCTACAAAGAAATACGGTGGACATGCTCAAGGGGCAATATCATATACTACAAGTCCTGTACACAATATTGAGTATTATGTAAAGTTGGCAGTTGAAATGGAAGATATGGGAGTAGATTCTATCTGTATCAAAGATATGGCAGGAATATTGTTGCCATATGTAGCAGAGGAATTGGTTAGAGAATTAAAGAAAGTGATCTCAGTTCCAATAGAAATTCACTCTCATTTTACTAGTGGATTGGCAAATCAGACCTATATGAAGGCCATAGAAGCTGGAGCAGATATTATAGATACTGCAATATCACCTTTAGGGAATGGTACATCTCAACCTGCTACTGAGCCTATGATAGCTTCTTTACAGGGGTCTTCTTATTATCCAGATTTAGACTTTGAACTATTGATGGAGGTTTCAGATTACTTTAAAGAACTAAGGGAAAAATATTTAAAAGAAGGACTGCTAGATACAAAGGTGTTAAATGTAGATGTAAATACCTTAAAGTATCAAGTACCTGGTGGAATGTTATCAAATCTTGTTTCACAATTAAAGAGTCAAAATGCTGAAGATAAATATGAAGAAGTCCTAAAAGAAGTTCCGAGAGTAAGGGAAGACTTTGGCTATCCACCTTTGGTCACTCCTATGAGTCAAATGGTAGGTACTCAAGCTGTATTTAATATAATACTAGGAAAAAGATATAAGATGGTACCTAATGAGGCTAAGAATTATGTAAAAGGTCTCTATGGAAGACCTACTGTACCTATATCAGGTGAAATTAAAGAGAGGATAATAGGTGATGAGGAGATATTTACAGGAAGACCTGCAGATTTATTAGATCCTCAATTAGAAAAATATAGAAATGAGATTAAAGAGTATATAGAGCAGGAAGAAGACGTACTGAGTTATGCATTATTTCCACAGATAGCTATGGAGTTTTTTAAACGAAGACAAGCAATAAAATATAAGATAGATAGTGAGTTATTAGATATAGAGAGTAAAGTTCATCCAGTATAGATAAAAACCCCCTTCTTTGTACTAAGAAGGGGGTTTTTATTATAGAATTTCTCTTATACCTACTTTAAAGCTTTGTCCGTTAATATCTAATTTTAGATTTCGAGTGTCATGGATATTAAATCTATGGTTTTCAATAAAATCTTTGATATCTTGAAATTTATTTTCATATTCTCTATATATCCTATGTGATTCTTCAATAGATATTGACTTAAAATTCATGCTGTTTCCTGGTCCAATCTGTGATAATGTAGATAGATCTGGAGTGATTACTGTTGCTATCTTAGTATATCCACCTGTAGTTTGCCTATCTGCCATCATGATTATAGGAGATCCATGTCCGGGAACTTGTATAGATCCGAATACTATTCCATCAGAGATAATATCAGGACCTTCTCTATGTTGAATCTTTGGACCATCGAGTCTATATCCCATTCTATCTGCCTCAGTAGTAATAGTATATTGTGAGTTTAAGAAGATCTCTTTAGCTTCATCTGTAAAGTAATCATCTTGTGGTCCAAATATGACACGGATAGTATTATCTTTACTATATACAGGGATATATTTTTTAGGGAGATAACTTCCTGTATTATCTATTGGTCTATCTCCAAGGGAAATTTCATCACCAGAATTTAATTTTCTACCTTTATGTCCTCCCAATGAACCTCTTATAAAGGTAGATTTACTTCCCATGATCTCTGGTACATCAAGACCTCTGCTAAAAGCAATATAGGATCTTAGTCCATTTTGTAATTTAGAAAAACTCAATTTATCTCCCGCTTGGATAAACAGTGTAGTCCACATGGGAACAGGTATATCATTTATTTTAGGACTCATATTAGCTCCAGTAATACTAATCAACTCATCGCAATTAAAGAGTATCTCAGGACCTAATAGAGTAGTTTCAAGAGCTGCATCATACTCATGGTTGCCTACTAGCATATTTCCAATTCTAAGAGAAAAATGATCCATCGCTCCAGCAACAGACATCCCAAATCTTTGATATCCCCATCTTCCTCTATCTTGTATAGTTGTAAATAGACCGGGATTAATAATCTTAATCATTGGCATGAATCTTCCCCCCTTTCACTATATTGACTTCATACTTTCCTTTATTGACTAAGTTTAATATTTCTAGATATTTTTCTTCATCAATAGGGATAAAGCGAATATAGTCTCCTGCATTTAATAGTACTGGAGGTTCTGCTAGAGGATCATATAATTTTACAGGTGTACGCCCAATAAGTTGCCATCCTCCAGGACTGTCTATAGGATATATACCAGTCTGCTTTCCAGCAATCCCAGTGGAACCTGCTGGTATTTTAGTTCTAGGGACCTGTAGTCTTGGAGTTTCTATTTTTTCACTCATTCCACCAAGATATCCAAATCCTGGAGTGAATCCAAGCATATATAAAAGATAATCTGTAGAACTGTGAATTTCAATGACTTCTTCAATTGTTAAATTGTTGTGTTTTGCTACAAATTCTATATCAGGTCCATATTCACCACCATAAACTGTAGGCAATTCTATAATTCGAGTTTTATCATTACTTGTATCATTAAGATGAGTTTCCATTTTCTTTAACTTATCTATGATATCCTGATAATCGATTATTAATGGATTATAGATTATCAAAATAGATCTATAGGTTGGGATAACTTCTTCAATACCATGGAATTCAGATTCATCTATAGCTGTTACCATACTTCGAATCTTTGTATTGATTTCTGGGCTAATGCTGTTTCCAAATTCCATAACTAGGCTTTTGTCGCCAGCAGGAATAAATTTTGTTTCATCATACATGATTTGTCACCAACTTTTTAATTATTTAGAATAGAGCTTTAAGACCAGATAATGATCTGACACCTAGGAAAAGTGTAACTATAACAACTATGACTCCAAGTATCAGCAACCATTTTGAATGCTCATAATCACCAACTATCTTTTTATTTCCAGATGCCAATAACATGGTTCCTAGAGTAATAGGAAGTATTAAACCATTTAGAGAACCAGCAACTACAAGTAACAAGACAGGTTGGCCTATAGTAATAAATATAATAGTAGAGATGGCTATAAAAGTTATAATCCATTTCTGTTCATTTTTATTAATAATATCAGCTAGGCTTGTTAAGAATGATACTGATGTATAAGCAGCACCGACTATAGAAGATATAGCAGCTGCCCAGATAACAGCACCAAAGAACTTATAGCCTATATTTCCTGCAGCGAGCTTAAAAGCAGATGCAGGAGGATTGGCAGGATCTAGAGTTGAACCCTTTGATACTACTCCTAGAACTGCTAGGAATAATAAAATCCTCATAATAGTAGCTACTCCCATACCCATCATAGCAGATTGATTTATCTGTCCTAGATTGTCTTCTCCTGAAATTCCAGCATCTAAAAGTCTATGCCCACCTGAAAAGGTTATATATCCTCCAACAGTTCCACCTACTAAGGTAATAATTGCTAAAAATGGAATTTGTTCAGGAATAAAAGTTCTACGAATTGCTTCTTTTACTGGAGGAGCTGTGGAAATAGCTACATATCCAACCATGAGAATCATAGCACCTCCTAGAACTTTGGTAAGGGTGTCCATGGCTTTTCCAGCTTCCTTGGAAAGAAATATTGTTATAGCTAAAATTGCTGAGATAGCAGCTCCTATTTTAAGATCTAGTCCAAATATAACATTTAGTCCTAGAGCAGCTCCTCCAACATTGCCTATGTTAAAAGCAAGCCCTCCTAATGCTACTAAGAATGCAACGAAATAGCCTAAGCCAGGTAATACCTTATTTGCAATATCTTGTCCTTTCATACCAGATACGCCTATGATTCGCCAAACATTTAATTGGGCAATTAATGACATGATCACTGACGTCAAGATGACAAATCCAAAAGTAGCTCCCAATTCTGAAGTGAATGTTGCAGTTTGAGTTAAGAATCCAGGGCCAATAGCAGAAGTAGCCATTAAAAAAGCGGCTCCTAGCAGTACAGATAGGTTTTTATTTTTACTTTTGTTATTGGTCAAATTTAAATTCCTCCTTTAATAAATTCATTTAGGTTTTTAACTTCTATACCATCACTTATAAGGCTATCTCTGATCTCTCTTACAAAATTTACAGCTTCTGGATTATCACCGTGAACACATATTGAGTCAGCAACTATAGGAATTTCTTTGCCATCAATTGTGTTGATCTTTCCCTCTAGAACCATTTTCTTTATTCTAGAAATAGCTTCTTTACTATCATGAATTACAGCGCCAGGTAACTTTCGACTGACTAAAGTGCCATCTGAATTATAAGCTCTATCAGCA
The DNA here is from genome assembly GCA_052067355.1 of Tissierellaceae bacterium HCP3S3_D8. Lineage (GTDB taxonomy): Bacteria > Bacillota > Clostridia > Tissierellales > Tissierellaceae > CABMKH01. Next base: position 16,814 of record JBQHQH010000028.1, on the reverse strand, counting down.
AATACTTCCTGTGCTACTCTTAGGCCTTTTTCTTGAGCACGTCTAGCGATGTAACTGCCACTAAGTGCAAGTAAAATGATGTTTTTATCTACATCAAGTATTCCATTTATTACTTCTTCTGCAAGTTTAGGATTTCCAGATGCAGTATTATAAAAAGCACCATGAAGTTTCATATGTTGTATCTTTATATCATTTGCAGCTGCAAAGGCATTTAAGGCACCAAGTTGATATATCATATAAGCTCTAGCTTCTTTTGGACTGATATCCATATTTCGCCTACCAAATCCCATTAAATCAGGATAACCGGGATGAGCACCTATACTGACATTATTTTTTACTGCTTCTTTTACTGTATCTTCCATAATAACGGGGTCGCCAGCATGCCATCCACATGCAATGTTTACACTGGTTACATGTTTGATTACCTCCTTGTCTAATCCTAATACATAGTTACCAAAACTTTCACCAATGTCTGAATTTAGATCTACAATTGTTTTCATTAAAGACACCTCCGTAATAATTTAAAAGTTATTTTAATATACTGTATTCTACAGGGAACTAGAAAAATACCTCTCTTTAAAAAAGTATTCTAATTTTTCTGTATTGTGCTATATTATAGCACAAAAGATTGAATATTTCAAAAATAATGAATTGAATACATTTCTCAAAATACTGACAATTATATTTACTTTTTTTAGGAAGTATAGTAAAGTAATATTTAAAGAATTAGGTAAAATCAATGATAATCCATTACATTATTCTGAGAATAGGAGGGAAATAATGAAAGAACAAATTAAAACACTTCTCAATTTAAATGCTAAAATTAATAGGGGGGATAAGAAGAGAATTGAGAAACAACACAAATTAGAAAAACTAACGGCAAGAGAAAGGATAGATATCCTCTTAGACGAAAGCAGTTTTATTGAAATTGATAAATTTATGGGAGAAGGTACATTTAATCAAGACAACCTATCTCATAGAGAATCGGCGGATAGTGTTGTAGTAGGATATGGAACGATAGATGGTAGACTTCTATTTGTATATTCACAGGATTTTACAGTGAATAGTGGTGCTATGGGTGAAAAGCATGCTAAAAAAATTCTCAAAATTCAAGATATGGCATTGAAGATGGGAGCGCCAATAGTTGGTTTTATAGATTCTAGTGGTGGTAAAATCGAAGAAGGTCTGGATACATTGTCTGGATATGGAAAGATATTACGTAAGAGCAGTATTTTATCAGGAGTTGTACCACAGATCTCAGTAGTAGTAGGACCATGTATAGGTGGAGCTGCGTATAGTCCAGCATTATCTGATTTTGTGTTTATGGTGAATGGGACTAGTCATATGTCCTTAAATGGACCTCAAGTATTAGGGTCAACAGAGAATGAAGAGATAGATATAGAAAAATTAGGTGGTGCTATGACACATAGTAAGACTAGTGGAATAGCCCATTTTATAGATGATTCTGAAGAAGGTAGTATAGATAGTGTTAGAAGATTATTATCATATCTGCCATCAAATTATTTAGAGGATGTGCCAAGATATGATTTTATGGATGACATAAACAGAGTTGATAATAAGTTAAATGAGATCATACCTGAGGAATACCATAAGAGTTATGATGTTAAGGATATTATAAATTCCTTAGCTGATAGTGGAGAATTTTTTGAGATTTCTTCTCATTATGCTCCAAATATTGTAGTAGGATATATCAGACTAAATGGCAGTACTATTGGAGTAGTAGCTAATCAATCAGATGTATTAGATGGAGTATTAGATATAAAGGCAGTAAACAAGGCGACCAGATTTATTCGTATATGTGATTCTTTTAATATACCTATTCTGAATCTAGTTGATACACCTGGTTTTCTATTAGATAAGGAGCAGGAATATGAAGGTGTAATAAAACATGGAGCAAGGATGATATATGCCTATAGTGAGGCTACAGTACCTAAGGTCACAGTAGTACTTAGGAGGGCATATGGAAGTGCATATCTTGCAATGTGTCCAAAAGATTTAGGGGCAGATCAAGTATTTGCTTTGCCAATTGCTGAAATATCTGTAATTAACCCAGAAGGGGCAGCAAATATAGTATTTAAAGAGGAGATAGCAAATGCTGAAGATCCTATATCTGTAAGACAAGAGAAGATAATAGAATACAGGGATACAGTGGCTAATCCTTATACTGCAGCTAGAAATGGATATGTAGATGACATAATAGTACCAAGTTTATTGAGACCAAGACTTATATACTCCTTTGATATGTTAGCAACTAAAGTAGAAAATAGGACTTCAAAAAAACAAGGTAATTTACCAATATAGATGGGGTGGATATAATGGGTGATTATATTTCGATTTTAGATGGTTTAATCGTTACACTATTCAGTATGTTGGCAGTATTTATTGTACTGATTATGATATCGTTTTTAATCAATGGATTAAAGGTAATTAGCAATGATAATAAAGTCAAGGAAGATAAAGAGATAGAAATAAAGAATGAAGAAGAGCCAGTACCAGATTGCATTGTAGATGATAGGATAGAAGAGGAATTAGTGGCTGTGATTGCAGCATCTGTAGCTGTTAATTTAGGACTAAATATTCCAGATATAAGAATTAAGAGTATAAAGAGGGTGTCCCAGAATCCAAATCTATGGACATCAGTAGGAAGAAAAGAACAAGTTTTAAATAGACGATAGTAATTAATTTTGTGGAGGTAAAGAGATGAGAAAATTTATAATAAATGTAAATGGAAACTCTTATGAAGTAGAAGTAGAAGAGGTATCTAACGAAGAAATGGCATCTAGGCAAGTATCACCTGATGTACCGAGAAATCCATTACCTGTTGAAAAAAAGCCAGTATCTAAACCACAGCCAATAGTTGAAGAAAGACAAGTTGTAGTATCTGATGGACAGGAAGTTGTAGAGGCACCAATGCCAGGAAATATCTTGAGGATTGCAGTTTCAGAAGGAGATATGGTTAAATCGGGAGATATATTGTTGATATTAGAGGCTATGAAGATGGAAAATGAGATATTAGCGCCAAGGGATGGTAAAGTAGCAAGTATTACAACAACAGAGGGTTCAGTTGTAAATACGGGTGAAAAATTGGTAATAATCGAGTAATTCTATGAAGAAAGGAAGAAAAGCCAATGTTTATAGATATATTATCTGACTTTTGGAAGAGCACCGGATTTGCGGTTATGGAATATGGACATATAATAATGCTTCTCATATCTTTTGTCTTGCTATATCTAGCAATAGTGAAAGAGTTTGAGCCATTATTGCTAATCCCCATAGCTTTTGGTATGTTGCTATCTAATTTACCAGGAGCAGATATGATGAAGGAACCAGTAATCGAAATTATAAAAAATCCTGAAACAGGTGAATTGGTACCTAAGACAAAGGAGATAGGAGGACTACTGTATTATCTATATCAAGGAGTAAAACTAGGTATATATCCACCGCTTATATTTTTAGGTGTAGGAGCCATGACAGATTTTGGGCCTTTAATTGCAAATCCTAAAAGTGTATTATTAGGAGCTGCAGCTCAATTTGGAATATTTGCTACCTTTTTGGGAGCAATTTTACTTAATTCATCTGGTATAGTAGCATTTACAGCTAAAGAAGCAGCTAGTATAGGGATAATAGGAGGAGCAGATGGTCCAACAGCTCTATATCTAACAGCAAAGTTAGCTGACCATCTATTAGGACCAATAGCAGTAGCTGCATATTCATATATGGCTTTAGTACCGATTATTCAGCCACCTATAATGAAGGCCTTGACTACAGAAGAAGAAAGAAAAATAGTTATGACTCAACTTAGACCAGTGTCTAAAAAAGAAAAGATAATCTTCCCAATCATGGTAACCGTAGTAGTATCTCTATTATTACCATCGGCGGCAACTTTAGTTGGAATGTTGATGCTGGGAAATCTATTTAGAGAGGCTGTAGTCGTAGATAGATTATCTAAAACGGCACAAAATGAGTTGATAAACATAGTTACTATCTTCTTAGGGGTAACAGTTGGTGCTACTGCCAATGCTGAGACGTTTTTAACTGTAAAGACTATAACTATAATTGTACTTGGGCTTGTAGCATTTTCAATAGGAACAGCATCAGGAGTAATATTTGGAAAGATTATGTGTAAAGTATCTGGTGGAAAAGTAAATCCACTAATAGGAGCGGCTGGAGTATCAGCAGTCCCAATGGCGGCTAGAGTAGTACAGAAGGTAGGGCAAGAAGAAAATCCAAGAAACTTTTTACTTATGCATGCTATGGGTCCTAATGTAGCAGGAGTAATTGGTTCTGCTATAGCAGCTGGAATGTTGTTGAATTTCTTTGGAGGTTAGAATCAAGTGAAATATTAGTTATCAGGCAAATCAATAGGAGGGATAATCTTGTTGGATTTAGAAAGGATGAGTCCAAGAGAGGTAAGATCTTTGATAAGAAGTGGTAAGTTAATAAAACCAACATCAGGTATGTGCAAAGGTCATATACAAGCAAATCTAGCAATAGTTCCCAAAGATTTAGCTTTTGATTTTTTATTATTTGCTCAGAGAAATCCAAAATCATGTCCTATTTTAGATGTAACAGATGTAGGAGATCCAGAACCAAAGTTAATGGCAAAAGGTGCAGATTTAAGGTTTGATATCCCTAAATATAGGATCTATGAATATGGAGAACTAATAGATGAAGTTACGGATATTGAAAAATATTGGACAGATGATCTAATTGGTTTTCTAATAGGATGTAGTTTTTCTTTTGAATCCTCAATGCTAAATGCGTCTATTCCCATAAGGCATATAGAAGATAATCATAATGTACCCATGTATATTACAAATATTGATACAATACCAGCAGGGAAATTTTATGGAAAGATGGTTGTAAGCATGAGGCCTATACCATATTATTTAATTACAAGGGCAGTGCAAGCTACATCAAGATTCCCACAAGTTCATGGGGCACCTGTGCATATAGGGGATCCTAGCCTAATAGGAATAAAAGACATAGATAAGCCTGATTTTGGAGATTCATCCGTAATAAAAGAAGGAGAAGTTCCAGTGTTTTGGGCCTGTGGGGTAACTCCTCAATCTATTGCTATGACAAGTAAGCCTAAATTAATGATAACACATTCACCGGGGCATATGCTCATCTGTGATCAGAAAGATGAAGACCTTGCAGTTTTGTAATAATTAAAATGAGATTTATAGGGCAATAAAGTATTCATGTACTTTATTGCCCTATTTTAGTTGTTCAGAATAGATATTAAAGTGAGAGATATAGCATAAGGAGTCAAACCTAGAGGAGAGTTCTAGGGAAATAAGCAGCAAAATTCTAGCAGTGTACATATGAATTACCTGATAGATTTTTCAAAATATTAAAAAGTTATTGATTTTTGTATACAATATGGTATAATCGCATACAAGAGTAAATATTCTAATTATTTCAAAACTTAAGGAGGTAAATATCATGAAGGCGAAAGAGAATTCACTACAGAGTACAAAAGCTTTTGGGATGCCTATACCGCTATTTATAGGACTTGCATTCATAGTATTTTTGGCTTCATATCTTGATGCAATACCAAAGGGGATGGCTGGATCATTAGGAATTATGTTTTTTTTAGGTATTGTATTTGGCGAGATAGGAGATCGTATTCCCATATGGAAAGAGTACGTAGGTGGAGGAGCTATATTAGGATTTTTGGGTTCAGCATATTTGGTATATGCAGGAATTTTGCCTGAGAGTACTGTTGAATCAATTAATTTTTTTATGAAGGATTCAAATTTTTTAAACCTATTTATTTCTGTTTTGATTACAGGAAGTATACTTTCAGTTAATAGAAAATTATTGGTAAGAGCATTAACTGGTTATATTCCTGCTATAATTGCTGGAATAGTTGGAGCATTTATATTTGGTATATTTGGAGGGTTCTTATTTGGAGTGTCACCTGCCAATATTGCAACTATGTATGTGTTGCCTATAATGGGTGGTGGGACAGGTGCAGGTGCGGTTCCTATGTCAGAAATATTTACATCTATAACTGGTCGAGATCCATCTGAATATCTATCTTTTGCTTTTCCAATATTGACAATTGCTAATATTATTTGCATAATGGTTGGGGCATTTTTAAATAAGTTAGGAGAAAAGAAACCAAATTTAACTGGGAATGGAAAGCTTGTAAGGGGAGAAGATTTTAGTGATGATGGCGAAAGAAAGCGAACAATTACATCTACAGAGATAGCTGCTGGTTTAGTACTATCTACTGCTTTTCTTATACTTGGAAATCTAGTATCTAAAAAGCTTATACCTTCTGTTGGAGGTGTTGAAATCCATACATTTGCATGGATGGTCATATTTGTTTCAATAAGTAATATACTAAATATAATACCAGAGGAAGTAAAGCAGGGAGCTAAGAAATTACAATCTTTTTTCTCTTCTAAATTTCTGTGGGTTATAATGATAGGCGTTGGGGTTGCATATACGGATTTAGGAGAAATAATTGCTGCAATCAATTTAAGAAATGTGGTAATAGCAGGATTTATAGTAGTGGGAGCTACATTAGCTACAGCGGGTTTTGGACAACTTGTAGGATTTTATCCAATAGAATCAGCAATTACAGCTGGTCTATGTATGGCCAATAGAGGAGGGTCTGGTGATATTGCTGTATTAGGTGCTGCTAAGAGAATGGAACTTATATCATTTGCACAGATATCTTCTAGAATTGGTGGAGGAATGATGCTTATTATTGCAAGTATCGTGTTTAATTTATTAGTTTAAACAATATTGACGATGGTGCATGGTTTTATTATTGTTTAAAACTATGCACCATTACTAGATTATGAATTGGGGAAGGTATATGGAAATTAGAATAATTCAATTAAATAATTCAATAGAGAGAAGCAAGATAGAGTCATTTCTCAAGGCTCAAGGGCTTGATTTAGAAAGAGATACAGAATATACCATTGCATTATATGAAGATAATAATATTATAGGCACAGGTTCCATAGCAGGAAGGGTACTGAAATCCATAGCTGTAGATCCTAATTATCAAGGAGAAGGATTGACAAATAAGATAGTGTCTCTATTAGTAAATGAACAATATTATAGAGGAAATACTCATCTATTCATATATACTAAGCCAGAAAATGTAAGTATATTTAGAGATGTAGGATTTTATGAAATTCAAACTGTAAAAGATAAGGTGTCCTTGTTAGAAAATGACCCTAATGGAATTAGTAGATATCTAGATAATCTTAAACAATATAAAAAATATGGGAAGACCATCTCATCAATAGTAATGAATTGTAATCCATTTACTTTGGGACATCAGTATTTGATAGAAAGAGCTTCTTCAGATAGTGATTTTGTCCATATCTTTATTGTCTGGGAAGATAAATCCCTCTTTCCACCTGAAGTCAGATTTAATTTAGTAAAGGAAGGGACAAGACATCTACATAATGTGATGGTTCATAGAGGAGAGGATTATATAATATCTAATTCCACTTTTCCTTCTTATTTTCTAAAGGAAAAAAGTAATATTGTAAAAATACACACACTATTAGATTTAAGTATATTTGGAAATTATATAGGACCATCTTTAGGGATAAACAGAAGATACATAGGAGAAGAGCCTTATTGCCCTGTAACTAGTGAATATAATGAAACCATGAAATCTATTTTGCCTGAGTATGGTATAGAGGTCATTGAAACTTCTAGACTTAGAAATAAGGATGCTATAATAAGTGCTTCTAAGGTCAGAGAAATCATAAAGAGAGGGGAATTAGAAGAACTAAAAAATCTAATACCAATGGTTACCTATGATTTCTTGGTATCAGAGGAAGGTAGAGAAATAATAGATAAGATAAAAGAGTCAAATTCTAGACATTGATTTTAGATAGTGTCTTGATGGGAAGTAATTTAAAGGAGGAAGACTAATGGATATAAAGAAAGTAGGCATAGCTGGAACTTTGGAGTCAAGTGATATATCTATTACAATTGAACCAAGAGAACAATCTGGTATTGAGATATTCCTGCAAAGTTCTGTAGAGAGACAATTTGGAAAACAGATTAGAAAAGTGATTGAAGACATTCTAAAAAGTCATGGAATAGAGAGTGCTTTTGTAAGAGCAATTGATAAAGGAGCAGTAGATTACGTTATAAAGGCAAGGACTCAAACTGCACTTTATAGAGCGGCAGAGATGACAGAATATAGCTGGGAGGAAGTGATGTAGATGGATAGATTGAGAAGAACTATGATGTTTATACCAGGAAATAATCCATCAATGATAACGGATGGACATATATATGGTTCCGATTCAATTATGTTTGACTTAGAGGATGCGGTTTCATTAAGGGAAAAGGATTCAGCAAGATTTTTAGTATATAATGCTTTAAAGACTATAGATTATGGTACTACTGAGACTGTAGTTAGAGTAAATGGGTTAGATACTCCTTTTGGTAGAGATGATTTTGAGGCTATGGTAAGGGCAAAGGTAGATGTCATTAGATTGCCTAAGACAGATACAGCAGAAGAAGTAATAGAAGCAGATAATTTAATAACTGAGATAGAGAAAAAGATAGGACTAGAAGTCGGAACTATTAAGTTGATGGCTGCTATAGAAAGTCCATTGGGAATATTAAATGCATATAAGATTGCTACAGCTAGTAAGAGACTAATGGCAATGGCACTAGGTGCAGAAGACTTTGTAACCAATATGAAGACTACCAGATCTGCAGATGGAATAGAACTGTTAGCTGCTAGAAGCCAAATACTCTTGGCAACAAGAGCTGCAGGCATATATGCACTAGATACAGTATATTCAGATATAAATAATGAAGAAGGGTTTATAAATGAAGTTAGATTGACGAAACAACTTGGATTTGATGGAAAATCAGTTATACATCCTAAACAGATAGGAATAGTTCACAAGATATATGAACCAACTAAAGAAGAAATAGAGCATGCAATTAGGGTATTATATGGAATCAAGGAAGCGGAGAGAAAAGGTTCAGGAGTAATAGCAGTAGATGGAAAGATGGTAGATGGGCCTATAGTGGATAGAGCATATAGAGTGATTGAACTAGCTAAAGCAGCTGGGGTTTACAAGGAGGGAGATTTCATTGGTTAAAAATGGTGTTGGAAGAAGTATACCAGAATATATTGAAAGAATTGGGAAATTAAAAGCCTATGAATCAGCATTTAGTATTGTACCTATGGGAAATAAGGCAGGGCCAAAACTTAAAAGACCATTACCTCATAAGAGTAAACTAATAAATAACTTGGAAGAAGCTATAAGAGCTACAGGACTAAGAGATGGAATGACTATCTCTTTTCACCATCATTTTAGAAATGGGGATTATATAGTAAATATGGTTGTTGACGTAATTGCAAAGATGGGGATAAAGGATTTAAAATTAGCACCTAGCTCATTAGGAACATGTCACGGACCATTGATTCAACATATTAAAAATGGAGTTATAACTAGAATTGAATCTAGTGGACTTCGAGATCCTCTAGGTGCTGCAATTTCAGAGGGGATTATGGAGAATCCAGTAATTATTAGATCCCATGGTGGAAGAGCTAGAGCCATTGAATCAGGAGAATTAAAGATAGATGTTGCATTTTTAGGTGCACCAGCTTGTGATGAATATGGAAATGCAAATGGATTTTCAGGAAAGTCTGCATGTGGATCTCTTGGATATGGTATAGTAGATGCTAAATACGCAGATCAAGTGGTTATGATTACAGATAATCTAGTAGATTATCCATGTCTACCTGCCAGTATAAATCAAACTCAAGTAGACTATGTAGTGGTTGTAGATTCCATAGGGGATCCTAAAGGAATAGTATCAGGTGCCATCAGGCATACGAAGAATCCAAGGGATATATTGATTGCAGAGAATGCTGTTAAGGCAATAGTAGCATCAGGGTATTTTAAAGATGGATTCTCATATCAAACAGGAGCTGCAGGAGCCTCACTAGCAGTCACTGAATTCTTAAGAAAAGAGATGATAGAGAGGAATGTAAAAGGTGGTTTTGGACTTGGTGGAATCACTGCACAATTAGTGCAATTACACGAAGAAGGTCTATTTAAGGGATTATTTGACACTCAAAGTTTTGATCTAGTTGCAGCAGAATCAATAGGGAAGAATCCTGAACATTTTGAGATAGACGCATCGTTCTATGCCAATCCACATAATTCAGGCCCAGCAGTAAATAATTTGGATTTAGTAATGTTAGGTGCTTTAGAAATTGATACCAAGTTTAATGTCAATGTCATGACAGGTTCAGATGGGGTTATTAGTCAAGCAGTAGGTGGACACCCAGATACTGCAGCAGGTGCAAAGATGTCAGTTATCTTAGCTCCTTTAATTCGAGGAAGATTACCTATAGTGGTAGATGATGTCACAACTGTAGTCACACCAGGAGAGACAGTAGATGTAGTTGTAACTGATCGTGGTATAGCAGTTAATCCTCTTAGAGAAGATTTAATAGCTAATTTTAAAAAAGCTGGTCTGTCACTATATACAATAGAAGAACTAAAGGAAATGGCTGAAGAGATAACTGGTAAACCCGAACCTATAGAATTTGGGGAAAAGATAGTGGGGGTTGTTCAATATAGAGATGGTACTATTATAGATTTGATTAGACAGGTTAAGTAATAGAAAATATTTTTGGCTTTTTTGACTATATTGGCTATAATACTAATAGGTGTATCATTACGATATTGAGTGGAGGCAAAAATATGAGAGGCATTAGGATAAAGCAGCCAATAAGTCAGGAAGTATATGAAAAGCTTAAATCGGATATTTTAGAAAATATATTAGAACCAGGTGAAAGACTGGTAGAGATGGATATAGCAAAAGAATTGAATGTGAGTCGTACTCCTGTAAGAGAAGCGTTGAAACAACTAGAACAGGATGGACTTGTAACATATTTTCCAAGAAGAGGATCTATAGTAAGTGAGATATCTATTGAGGATGCATTGGAGTTATATGAAGTCAGAGAATACTTAGAAGGGTTATCTGTTAAACTAATATGTCTAAATATAAATAGAAAAGATATTAGAGCACTTGAAGAAATAGTAAATCTAATGGACAAGGGTATTGAAGATAGAGATTATGATAGTCTATATAAGTTGCACTCTCAATGGACAGAGACTATTACAAAATTGACAACAAATAGATATCTAAGAGATCAGATGATTGCCTTGTTTGAGAATCTAGATAGGCTTAGGAGAATATCCCTATATGACATGAAACAGACTGTAATGGCTTGTGAAGAGACTAAGAGTATACTTCAAGCTATAATTGACGGAGATGAAGAAGAGAGTGAAAGGTTAGCTAGGCAACATGTGAAAAATGCCAGGGAAAGGTTTATGACGAATATTAAGAGGGGTAAGGTTAAGGTGAAGAGATAATGGTGGACATAGCTATGTTCACCATTATCTTATTGATCAATAGATTAGGGGTGACGAGTTGGAATATAGGATATTTACATATGATACATTAGAATCCACCAATGACAAGGCTAAAGAGATAGCAGCATATTCAGAAGAAGGAACTGTTATATTGGCAAGAGAACAGACAAAGGGGAAGGGAAGATTGGGTAGAGTGTGGTCTTCTACCAAGGATAAAGATATCTTAATGAGTATAATCTTAAAGCCAGAGATTCAAATAAAGGATATTCCTAAAATCACACTAGTTGGAGCTACAGCAATAAATATGGCATTAAGAGATATAGGGATAGATTCTCAAATAAAATGGCCAAATGATATAGTCATAGAAAATAAGAAGGTATCTGGTATTCTTACAGAGATGAGTTCCAATTCTAGAGATATAAATTATGTCATCATGGGCATAGGAATAAATGTAAATCAAGATATACAGGATGTTCCTGAGGAATTGCAATATAAATCTACATCTCTAAAGATAGTAAAGAATAGTGTCATAGACAAGAGAGAACTTTTAAATAATATATTAGAGAGATTTAGAACTTTATATATGCCATTTAGATCTAATGGGGATATGGAAAAGGTAATCAATATATACAGAGAAAACTCCATAGTAATAGGAAAGGAGATCCTTGTTATAAAGGGAAAGGATAAAATAAGGAAGGGAGTTGCTATAGATATAAATCATAGGGGAGAACTTTTAGTAGAATTTCCTGAAGGATTAGAAGAGATTTGCTCAGGAGAGGTTTCTATAAGAGGCATTGAAGAATATGGGAAAGTCTTAAGCTTATGAAACAAGAATTTCTTATTAAATTAGATAAAGGAGAGTTATCAGATAAGAGATATAAAAAATTTGGAAAAACAGGAATATGGGAATAGATAAATTTAGGATAAAGCATATGCTTTATCCTAAATTATTATATTAGCCCTTTTTAATTAGCTGTAGAGACAGCTTTAGCTTTAGTAGATTTTTTTGCTCTTTCTGTATTTTTAATCTTAAATTTCATAATTATAGATTGTAAATCCTGTGCTAGTTCTGATAGGGACTCACTACCTCCTGAAATCTCATTCATTGCAGCTACTTGTTCTTCAATAGATGCTGTTACTTCTTCAGTAGAAGCAGAATTTTCTTGGGCTATAGAAGATAGATCTTGTAGAGTATTAAGTATCTCATCTTTCATTCCATTCATATTTGCTGATGAAGTATTTAAACTTTCAATTTGTTCATCTGTCTTTTTCATGGCTTCATATATTGCCATATATTTATTCTTGCTATTTATTATACTCTGTGTCTGTTCTTTGGTTATTTCAGTGACCTTTCCTATGGTTGTCACTGCATTTCTAGAATTTACCTGTAGATCATTTACTATTTGATCTATGGACATTGTAGATGCAGAAGATTGTTCTGCTAGTTTTCTAATCTCTTCTGCTACGACTGCAAAACCCTTGCCGGCATCTCCTGCTCTTGCAGCTTCTATAGCTGCATTGAGAGCCAATAGATTGGTTTGTTCTGCAATTGAAGCAATTACTCCACTTGCCTTTCCTATTTCTATAGAACTATCATTTGTCTTTAATACTACTTCTCGAATAGCCATAGATGCATCGCTGCTTTCCTTTGATATTCTAGTTAGATGTTCTATTTCTTCTAGGCCACTATCGATAATCTCTGTTACTTTTTCTGAAGTTACCTTTAGATCTTGTGTATGTTTTAAATCTTTTTCAATTACTTCACCAAGTAGAGCAACTTTTGTAGTACCAGCTTCTGTACTTGATGCTTGATTTGATGCACCATTAGCTATTTCTTGTGCAGTCTTTGACACTTCTTCTGTAGCAATAGTAACTTGTTGTATTGTAGCTGTCATTTCTTCTGAAGTAGATGCTACTTGTTCTGATGAATCTCGAATTTGATTAATCATGTTTCTAAGATTGTCAGTGATGCTTTGCATAGCTCTACCCAGATCCCCTATTTCATCCTTTCTAGATATGAAGGATTTAGATATATCTTGCGTAATATCATAATTAGCCAGTGTTTTTGAGTATTTTGTTGCTTCAACTATTGGTTTTGAAATTAGGGTCCCAATTACATATGTAACAGCAATACTCAAGGCTAATGCTATAGCTACGGATATCATTGTATTCATTCTCAGTTTTGGAATCAGTTCTAATACTTCTTCAGCGTCTGCTGTAATTACAAATATCCAATTAGTACCTTTGACAGGTGCATATCCAGCATATAGATCTTTACCATTAAACGAATATTTACTTACACCAAGTTTATTTTCTAATATTGTCTTAGAAATTTCTGCTGCACCCTTAAAACTTTCGTCTTCCTCTGCACTTTTTATGGCATTAGACTGTTCAAATACTAAACTCTTATCTGGATGAGCTACCATAGTTCCTTCATTGCTCATCATATAACTATATCCAGTTTCTCCAAAACCAATATCTTTGATAAGTTCACTTAACATATTTCCATCAGCTCTGCTTGATATAGCGGCTACTATCTTATTGTCTTTGATAATAGGAGCAGCATATAATAGGTTCAGCTCATTTGCACCACGAGTAACGGTTAAATCAGATATACTTGATTCTCCACTTAGAGCTTTCTTTATATAGGGTCTATCTCCTAAATTAATAACGGACCCATCTTTAGAAATTGTGCTCCCAGTTGGAGAATATGCACTTCCATCAAGATGTACAATTGACATTTCTATAAAACTAGTGTGTTCTGCTTGTCTTAGCAGCTCAGGTTTTTGCAATTCCCAATTCATACTTTGAATTGCCTCATTGTGTGATATAGTTTCTAGAACTTTTTTGTCAGTTTCAATTCTACTTTCTATTATTCTTGCTCCATTAATGGCTAGATCTTTAAGTGAGTTTTCTGCTTCAGAACTAATAGCCTTATTAGCTCCTATTATAGAAATAAAGCCAATAGAAAGAGATAATAATAAAATTAATATAGAAAAATAGATCACTAATTTTAATTTAATGCTTTTCACTTCAACAACCTCCAATTTTTAAAAATACTATGGGCATCAACCCAATTATATACATCGGATAATATGTGGGTGAATTTAACTGAAAATCTAATAATACCTACAATAAGTGGTAATATTTGGCTAAAGAGTATCCATTTTTCCTTGACAAGGTTCATTGTACTATTTATACTGTATATATACTATATAAACAGAACATACAGACTGTACAGCTGAAAGGAGGTAAATATGAGGATATTAATATCCAACTCATCCAATGAACCTATATATGAACAGATAGTTAATCAAATAAAAGGGATGATAATAAAAGGTGAATTAGAACAGGGAGAGCTTTTACCTTCTATAAGGGCATTGGCTAGGGATCTACAGATATCAGTGATTACCACCAAGAGAGCCTATGATGAACTAGAAAAGGAAGGGTTCATAGAGATAGTACCAGGTAAGGGTTCTTATGTGGCACAACAGAATCGGGAGATCATGAGGGAGCAGAAATTAAAGATAATAGAGGAAAAGTTGATTGAAGTGGTAGATGAAAGTAGAATGATGGGATTTACCTTTGAAGAGATAAGGGAAATGCTAGAGATATTATTTCAGGAGGTGTAGAGATGGACTATATACTAGAAGTAGATGGATTGAATAAGGAATTTGATAAATTTAGTCTAAATAATGTATCTTTTAAATTGGAGCCAGGATATATAATGGGCTTTATTGGTGCAAATGGGGCGGGAAAAACTACTACCATAAAGCTCATCATGAACCTATTAAAAAAGGATTCAGGAAGTATAAAGGTATTTGGTAGAGACAATGTAAAATTTGAGAGAAAGATTAAAGATAGGATTGGATTTGTGTATGATGAGTCCTATTTTTATGAAGAGTTAAATATAGCTCAAATGACGGATATAGTAGCTCCTTTTTATAGTGAATGGGACTGGGAGTTATACGAGAGATATATCAAGGATTTTGAACTAGATTCCTATAAAAAGATAAAGAAACTATCTAAGGGTATGAAGATGAAGTACTCATTGGCCTTGGCTCTATCTCACAATGCAGATCTGATCATCATGGATGAACCTACATCAGGACTTGATCCAGTCTTTAGAAGACTTATGTTAGATGTCCTATACAATATAATCCAAGATGAAAATAAATCCATATTCTTCTCTACCCATATAACCACAGACTTGGAGAAGATAGCAGACTATATTACATTCATAAATAAGGGAGAGATTGTATTTTCCAAGACAAAGGACGAGGTATTTGACTCCTATAGGGTAATAAAAGGTGGGAATGAACAGCTAAGTTCAGAGATCAAGGATAAATTTATAGGGGTTAGAAATACAAATGTAGGTTTTGAAGGATTAGTTGAGGAACAAGATGGAATAGCAGAGTTATTTCAAGGAGATATAATCATTGAAAAACCTACACTTGAGGATATCATGTTCTATAATATAAGGGGTGTTTAAATGTTAGCACTATTGAAAAGAGATTATAGATTACTTTTTACAAGGAAAGAGGATCGGTATTTACTTTTGTTCTTTATCCCCAGCATAATATTATTATTTGGAAATGGTAGTTTTGGTGGCATTTACAATACATTGATATATACTTTTGCTATTATCATTACTACCATCCCATTTACCTATAAGAATAGATCAAAGGTAAATATGTTTATCCAATCTTTACCCATAGGAAGGAATAAAATAGTCATAGCTAGATATATCATCTTATTTGTAAATTTTATATTTGCTGCTATGTATACCTGGGCATGGGTAAAAATATTTGGATTATTTAATGCAGATTATCAGTTAAAGGATTTCTGGACCATAACCCTTAGAGACACATTTTTTATTACATGTATTGTTTCGGCAGTAATCTTCCCCATACTCTTTTGCATAAAGAACCCCACATTTTCAAATTTCTTAGTGGTGATGTCAATATCCTCTTCTGGGATGTGGGTTTTAATGATTATAGAGTGGATCTATGGTAGTGGCCTATCATATATTAGCGTACTTCTATGTGTATTGGGGATGTTGGGTATATCCATGGGTATATCTCTATGGTTATATAATCACAAAGATTTAGGGCTCTGTAAACTAAATATGAAAAAATAGTACAATATCTTCATAGAATTGCTTTAAGTTTCTTTGGATTGCTTTAAATTTCGCTTTCCATATGATAAAGCTTCGTCTATGAAATCATCAAGGGTAAAATGAACGTGCTAACGCACGCCCTTGACAATTTCAAGAACGAATCTTTTAAAGAATCTTAAGCGAAATTCAAAATAAATTTATGCTACAAGAAGATATTTCTTTTTCTCCTTCTTTGTTAGCTTTAAACCTGCTACTTGGGCAGGAGTAAGCCCATT
>JBQHQH010000027.1:0-36878 GCA_052067355.1 Tissierellaceae bacterium HCP3S3_D8 | reverse complement strand
GCTTAAATATTATCAAATAAAGTTAAGAGCTTATAAATAAGATAATTACAGACTACATCAAACAAGGGGAAAGTATAATTATTATTTTCCTACAAACTATTGACACTATCGTTGAAAATGTATCCAGTTGACATCAAATTATAATCCTGTTATAATAAGTATGGGTAAAATTGAATATTTTTAATTTTGGGGGCGAATTTGGTTTCGACGGGGATGCGGAATCAGGAGTAGCGAGTCGTTGTCGCCAAGCAACGTTAAAAGTGGCAAAAGATATAAACGCAAACGATAATTACGCTTTTGCAGCTTAGTTAAAGCTGCTCGTCTTACTTGAGAATCCCACGCCTTGAGATAAGACGTCAACTTAGTGGGGAACCGAGCCAAACAAAGCTTTGAGTTTGGAACGGAAATTATGAAGCTACTAAAGCCTATATCCTGTCAGTGGGAGATAGGCTGAGGGAATGTCAAAATACTGACTGCACTCGGAGAAACTCTTGTGGAAGTGTTTTCGGACGTGGGTTCGATTCGTAGGAGTCGCCCTATAGAGTGATCTATAGGTGATAATCTGGCTTTATCGGTGAAGGCTTTAAAATGCTAATACCGAGGGGTATGTAGAGAAATCCAACAGCCCTGTATCGACTTATAGGCTGCTAAGTCAACTGATATGCAGTACTAGGATGAAAGGTAAAAACTATAATATACTTTCATAAGACGCCAGAAGGGTCAGAGACCTTAAGATATAGTCAGTGCCTTTAGGAAACTATTGGATATCATGTCCCACCGCCTCCACCATACATAATATAATAGGTGTTTCAAAAACTTTGGTTTGGCTAATGAAGCTGACTACATATAAGTAATAAAAACTCTAGTGATTTTCACTAGAGTTTTTATAATGCCATAAAGTCAGTGTAGAATTGCTCTTTAGCTAGTCTTTGTTTATCATTATATCTACCATTTCTTATGGTAACTTCTTTATATTTTAGGATAATATGTTGTGCTCTCAATCTTTTTCGTCTTATGATCAGGTAAGGGGCAATATCTTTTAGTAATTTAATAGCATCATCATATATAACTCTATATGTATATGAATCTAGATGTCTTTCTTTATTATAATTTTTCTTATTGATGATTCTTCCCATTTTGGCAGTCTTTTTTATCCATTTTAGTAATTCCAGATCTGTTGAAGAAATTGAAACACAAGGAGAAGGATATTGATTTTTATGAAATCTTATAAGCATAATACTACCTTCACCGTCTACAATACCAGCTAAATAAGCTTTTTCAGTATCAGTCATGAATACATCCACTCCATTTAAACTAATGTTCTAGTAATAACATTGTATATTATATTTTACTGGTTGTAAACAGAGGATATACTGAGTATTCTAAAAGTATGGTGTGATCTAACATAGAAGTAGATGAGTCAAGATTATAAACTATCAGATAAATTTAATGTAAAATTGTTTTTCCTTATAATCATTTATTGCTTATAATCTATTTAATTGATATATTAATAATGAGTGTAAAAGCCATAATTATAATTAATTAGACAAATATAAAGGTAGGTTGATATTTATGAAAGCTGGAATCTATATATATTGCCTATTAACTTTTATCTATCCAATAGCTTATATCTATTTTTCAGGAAGTAATATGAATAGTTTAGACTATACTTTAGCTGGGATGATTCTGGGAATTCAAGTTGGATTGACAGGATTTTTTATGTTTACAAAATCTAAATGGGGGGACTGGCTAATTAAACAGGAGCGTGAACCTGGCATTGAAGATATAGATTTAGTAGAATTTGCAGCATTAACTTTTCTTTCATATAGTTTGTTGATCTTTGGAATTCTATTGCCCTTTGGAATTTATTTAAACAGATCAATGAAGGCATCTGAGATTATTTTTGTCTTTAGTTTTGCCTTAAATACATGGATGAAATTATTTGAATCTCCTTTGTATTTGATATTGACTGGAGAATCTGAACATCCTAAAATACTTAGGAGAATCTTTTTTGTATTTTTAGCAATAGTAGTATTTATAATAGTATTTAATCCACTTCATTTTAATCCAACCGCTGCAACTCTTGTACTGCTAACTATATTTTGTACTGGAAGCCTGCTATTCTTGGGGATTCATTTTTATAGGGAAAGATTTTATTAACTATATCAAAATAAATATTTACTAATAATAGACTACAGATAAAGATAATCACATTGTATGACATACATGGTGATTAAAATTAGTTGTAACTGTGGTAACCACACCTTTGTGGTATCAGTTGCCTTAGCTATGAAAGATGAAAATATTCACTAGCAGAATATGTTATACTAATAGTAGTGATTTATTATATTTAAGATCAAAGGTGAACATATTGAAAAAGTTATTGATAATAAGTGAAGGTAAAAATACAGGTATTAGGCTTATATCTCAGATGAATGAGCTACTAAAAGATTATTTAAAGATTGAAAATATCTTGTTATCTGAATTAAAGACTTCAGAAATTCAAGCAGATTTAATTTTATTTACAAGTATATACGTTAAGAATAGGGGAATCAGATATGTTGATCCTAAAATTACCTATATAGTATCCAATAGGATCATAGATCATAAGAATATTAAGGAAATAATAAGTATTGAAGAAGGTAAGGATGTTCTATTTATCAATGATTGCTATGAATCAGCAAGTGAAGCCATAGAGCAACTCATGGAATTGGGACTAGATCATATAAAATACCATCCCTATTATCCAGATTGTGCTTCTTATCCTTATTTAGAAACAGCAATTACAGCTGGAGAAAGTCAATTGGCACCATATTTGCCTAAAAAATTGATAGATATTGGTGCAAGGATTTTGGATATACAGACTATCCATGAGATTTGTAGAATATTGGATTTGGAAAGATACCTAGATGATAGCTTGGTGACAGACTATATAAGAGATATAGTAGAGATTTCAAAGTCCATAGACGAAAGTAGAAAAAAGAGCTTAGAGGCACAGACAATATTAGAAAACATAGTAAATAGCCTTGACTACGGAGTTGCCTTTATAGATAATGAAGGTGAAATACTGAGTTTAAATCCTAAATTTGAATATATATTAGGAGTAAAGAGAAAGGATCTCATCAGACAAAAGATAGAGATGTTTCTTCCATTTGAGTATTCTAGTTTAAATGGAAATAGATCTTATACTGGTAAAATTGAAAATAGAGACGTATCAATTCAATTTAGAGAAGTTAAGATGTATAAAAAGATAGGATATATACTGTCTATTAAGCAGATCTCAAAAATTGAACATGGAACAGGATATATGGATAATAGAATTCTCAATAGAAAATTACGTAGTTTTAAAGATTATCTTACTATAAATAAAGCTGCATTAGATATGATAGAGAGGGCGAAGAAGTTTTCAAAGACAGATGCAACTATTTTAATCAATGGAGAAAATGGTACAGGAAAGGAAATTTTGGCTCAGGGAATTCATACGAATTCTTTTAGAAATAATGGTATCTTTGTACCTATTAATATGGCTACTATTTCATCTAATCTATTAGAGAGTGAACTATTCGGATATGAAGAAGGTACTTTTACTGGAGCTCTTAAAGGTGGAAAGACAGGTATATTTGAAATGGCACATGGAGGAACAGTTTTTATCGATGAAATAGGAGATACTCCCTTAGACGTGCAGGCAAAATTACTTAGAGTTTTAGAAGAGAAACGTATAAGAAGAGTAGGAGGAGTAGATGAGATACCAATAGATGTAAGGATTATAGCAGCTACAAATAAGAACTTACTTGAATTAGTAGAACATGGCAAATTTAGATTGGATCTATTTTTTAGGTTGAATATTTTGCCATTACAGACTATTCCACTTCGTAGAAGAAGGGAAGATATAGAATATCTACTAAAACATTTTATCAATATCAATTTACATCATAGAAAGATAGAAACTCTAGAGGAGTTTTTTAAAGAAGAAACTATAGGATTTTTAAATAACTATGAATGGATAGGTAATGTCAGAGAACTTATAAATTTGGTAGAGTATTTGACTTTAATTTATAATGGAGAAAGATTGGGAATTTCGTCTTTACATGGTTATATGATGGATGTTGAATCTAAGAGAGAACGTGTATATCTATCTAAAGATGAGGTGTGGATATTAAGACAATTTGAAATATATGACAATATTTCTCTTGGAAGAACTAGACTTGCAGAGCTAGCTATAGATGAAGGGGTTAAGATTGGTGAAGGTAAAATTAGAGGTATACTAAAGTCCCTAGAGAAATATGGATTTATTCAGTCATTAGGAAATATGGGATCTAGAATAACAGAAGATGGAAGAAAGTTTTTAGGAGAATTATAAACCACTATATGGATATATATAACCATGTAGTGGTTTATTTTATCCATCTAATTATGTGGATTTTTCTATGCATATATACTGTAATTTATAAAATTAACCTGTTAAAGTGCGATACTGTCTTAAATTTGAAATTTCACCAAGACAATATATATCATTTTGACTTGGCATGAAAATTGCAATATATATTATAGAATTAATAATATATTGAGGAGTGAATGAAATGTCAAAGAGAGAAAGGATTAAGAAGAAGCCAACTTTTTTCCAGGGATTTTTTCCAATATTATTTATGGTAATATCCTTGACTGTAGGAGTTGGGGTTCTAAAGATTAGAACAGAGCCTATTATCATAATATCAGCTTTTGTCGCTGGTGCAATAGCTTGGAAATTAGGCTATAGTTGGGAAGACATGCAGGCTGGAGTAATTGAGAAAATATCAAGGGCATTGCCTGCAACATTGATACTATGGAGTGTAGGATTACTTATTGGATCTTGGATGTTTTCAGGTACAGTTCCTATGATTATCTATTATGGGGTACAAATCGTGAATCCAAAGTACTTATTGGTAACAGCATTTATAATTTCTGCTATTTTATCTACTATTACAGGTACTTCATGGGGGTCAGCAGGAACAATAGGTGTGGCTATAATGGGAATAGCTGGAGGATTGGGAGCACCTCTTGCTCCAGTGGCTGGTGCAGTAGTAGGAGGGGCATATTTTGGTGACAAACTATCTCCTTTTTCAGATACTACAAATTTAGCTCCAATGGCAGCTGGATCTGAACTATATGAACATATTAGACATATGCTCTATACAACAATACCAGCTACTATTGTCTCTTTAATAGTATATTTTATAGTGGGTATGGGTACATCTGGAGAAGTCGGAACACCAGAAACTGTATATCTATTACAAAATCAGTTAGATAGTATGTTTAACTGGAATATTTTATTATTATTACCAGTAGTATTTATTATCGGTGGTTCATTATTAAAACTTCCTACTATACCTACTATGCTGGGAACAAGTATTTTTTCTGTGGTCATTGGTATGATAGTTCAAGGATTCACTCTTAAAGATGGTTTTATATCTTTGATTCAAGGTTTCAATGTTAGCATGACAGGATATGAAGGTGAAGTTAGTTCTATGGTTACAACTCTAGTCAATAGAGGAGGAGTTGTATCAGTGACTAGCACTACTGTACTTGTATTTTGTGCCATGGGCTTTGCTGGTATTATCAGTATATCTGGCATGTTAGATGTAGTATTGGAAGAACTATTAAAGAGAGTAAAGACTACAGGTGGTATAATATTGTCTACTATAGCGTCATGTTTTACTGTAGCCTTTGTTACAGGTAATTCCTATCTATCTATATTGATACCGGGAGAATTGTTTAGAGATGTATATGTAGAGAGAGATCTTCATCCAAAGAATCTATCTAGGACATTAGAAGACTCAGGGACTGTATTGGTACCACTTATACCTTGGTCTGCAGCGGGAGCATATATGGCAACTACACTAGGTGTTCCTACAGTAGAATATTTACCTTGGGCTGTACTAAACTATATGGGAATAGTATTTGCTATAATTCTTGCATTTACAGGAATCGGAATTACAAAATTAAGTCCAGAAGAGAAAAAAAGGATACAAGAAGGGGTGTAATTATGTTATTAATCAAAAATGTAGAAGTATTTTCTCCTCAAAGTATTGGGGAAAAAGATGTCTTAATAAGTGGTGACAAGATAGCTTTAATTGAAGATAAGATAGAATTATTTAGTTCTAAGGTTCAAATAATTGATGGAAGAGGAAAGAAACTTGTACCAGGTCTAATAGACAATCATGTGCATATTACTGGTGGTGGTGGAGAGGGGAGTTTTAAAACAAGAGTCCCAGAAATTACCTTATCTAAGTTAATAGAAGGGGGTATCACCACTGTAGTAGGACTTTTAGGTACTGATGGAATTACGAGGAATGTGGAAAATCTAATAGCTAAGACTAAAGCTTTAAAAGAAGAGGGAATATCAGTATATGCTCATACTGGTTCTTACGGTTATCCATCTGTAACTCTAACTGATTCAGTTAGCAAGGACATAGTATTTATAGATGAGATAATAGGAGTAAAGATCGCATTATCAGATCATAGATCCCCTAGTGTATCTAAATATGAATTGGCAAGACTTGCATCAGATGCAAGAGTGGCAGGTATGATATCTGGAAAAGCGGGAATAGTTGTAGCTCATATGGGAAATGGAAGTGAAGGTCTAGATTTAATAAATGAAGTTCTAGAGGAGACAGAAATCCCCGTTAGAACTATTAGACCAACTCATGTAAATAGAAAAGAGGAATTGCTTATAGAGTCCTTTGATTATGCTAAAAGAGGTGGTATAATAGATATGACTTGTGGCATCTATAAAGACCTATCTCCAACTAATGTGATTTTAAGAGCAGAGAAAGCAGGCGTTCCTCTAGAAAATATAACGGTTAGTTCAGATGGATATGGCAGTTGGTCTAAATATGATGAATTTGGGAATCTAGTTAAAATGGGTGCTTCTCCTGTAAGTAGTTTATTTGCTGAACTGCAAAATATGGTATTAGAAGCTGGTTTTGAATTAGAAACAGCATTACAATTTTTTACTACAAATGTGGCGAAAGCATTAAATACATATCCTAATAAGGGATATATTGGTGAAGGTTCAGATGCGGATTTGCTTTTACTGGATAGTGATATGAATCTAGTGTCTGTAATTGCTAAGGGAAAGCTGATGTTAGATGAAGGAAAGATAATTGTAAGAGGAACATACGAGTAATTTAAGGAACATCCTAGGATGTTCCTTATTATATTTTATTGGGTATAATATAAAAATAGAATAGTCTTATAAGATATGATGTGATAAAATTATCGTTGCTGCTTTTAATCAAGAATTCCTCAGGGAATAGATTTCTAATAATAGAAAATAGATTTAGTATGATTTATCTAATGACTATGTATCAGATGGAGTCCTATACTCCATCTATATAAGTTTTATTTATAGGAGGGTTTATGTTAAGTATAAAGAATTTTTTTAAGACAAAGGGTCTATCAATATTTAAAGTTTTATTTGTTGTATTTATTTTAATATTTGTAATCTATGGTATCGCCAGAGAAGCTAAGACCATTGACTTTGCTCAAACGATTATGATCATCAGAAACTTGTCGGTATCATATATATTATTACTAGTATTATTAGGATTAATAGCTGTATCTTCAATAACTCTATATGATTTTATAATAACTAAATACTTAGATATACAGATTAGGGCTTTAACTGTATTTAATGTAGCTTTTATAGCCAGTGTAGTAAACAATATCTCTGGATTAGGAGGATTGACAGGGGTATCTATTAGATCTGTATTTTTTAAAAAAGGAGCAAAGGATATAGATGAGATAATAGATTATAATCTATTATTAGTGCCTGCAACAGCTATAGGATTAGCAGTAATGGCTCTTATATCCTTAATAGAATATAGATATATTTCACCTATACTAATGGAATATAGGATCTTGTTCTTGGCACTTATTGGATTTTTTATATATTTGATCATATATTTCTTTATTGATAGGATATTTTACAGATTTAAGAAAGTAGAAGGAATTGAATTTAATCGTGATAGGACTATGGTCAAACTAAAGCTGTTAATAGCTTCCATAGTGGAATGGACACTTGCCTATAGTGTGTTTTTAATGATTATAAGACTTTTTAGTAGAGATATAAGTGCATATGCTATACTAGGGATATTTACTCTAGGTTCTATAGCAGGGATAATAAGTATGCTCCCAGGAGGAGTAGGCTCTTTTGATCTAGTAGCATTAATAGGTCTACAGAATATGGGAATACCCCTTGAAAATATTATGGCATCATTAATACTATATAGATTTTTCTATTATATTCTGCCTTTAATTCTAGGAGTAGTATTTACACTATTAGTTCAAATAGTAAATAAGAGTAGTAGTGTAAATATCCTTCATATAGATAGATTTCAAGGTATCTTTGATCGTACTTCTGGTTTCACTAATATATTATTGAGCATATTGGTATTTTGTAGTGGAGCAGTATTGCTTATTTCAGCATTGGTACCAGGTATAAGTGAGAGGATTAAATTGGCAGCTAAGTTGATGTCGTTTCCAACATTGCAGTTATCCCATCAGATATCTATAACAGTAGGAGTATTACTTATAACTATATCAAAGGATATCGCCATGAAAGTAAAGAGAGCCTATAGATTTACATGGTGGCTGTTGCTATTAGGAGGGATATTTACATTTCTGAAAGGTTTTGACTATGAGGAAGCTGTTTTTTTAGTTGGTGTACTTATTTTACTTAGAATGTCAAAGAAGAGTTTTTATAGAAAAAGCACACCTTTTGATTGGTTTTGGACTTTAATATCATCCATATTTGCTTTGGTAGGAGTGATTATCTATTTTAAGTTATCTCATGTTATAATCATGGATTTTTTAGAAGCTCATCATTTTAAGACATTGTTTACAAGGGGATTTACAAATTTTAGACCTAATGGTTTGATTACCTATGGATCTTTTGTAGTTTTTCTAGTAATTCGAGAACTAACCAAAGAAAAAATTATTGAAGATTCTAGATATGAAACTTTAGATGAAGATAGAGTAACAGAGTTTTTAAAGGATAAAGGTGGAAGCTTTACAGCTCATCTATTGTATTTAAATGATAAACATATATATTGGGCAAGTTCAAATGAGGTGATCATAGGATTTGAAGTAAGCAGCAATGTAGTTGTTGTCTTAGGAGATCCTATTGGAAATTCCCAATATTTTGGAGAGGCTATAGAAGAATTTAGAGACTTTGTAGATGAATATGGATATAAGGTGGTATTTTATGGGGTGAGTGATGAGTTTCTTCCTATGTATTATGATCATGGATACTATTTCTTCAAGCTAGGAGAAACTGCTCTAGTGGATTTAGAAGAGTTCGATATATCTAGTTCTAAGAATAGAGATTTTAGAAATGTCTTAAGCAGGTTTAAAAGAGATGGATATTATTTTGAATTTAAATATATAGATAATATAGATGATGAATTGTATAGAGAACTTCAAGATATTTCAAATGAGTGGCTAGAAGGTAGAAGTGAGATAGGATTTTCCTTGGGATTTATGGATAGAAGGTATTTGGAACATTCTCCCTTGGCTTTTATAAGAAAAGTTGATACAGATGAGATAATTGCCTTTGCATCTCTAATGCCTAAATATGACGACAATCAATCCATGTCCATGGACTTGATGAGATTTAAAAAGGAAGTTCCAAATAATACAATGACATTTCTCATATTAAATATAATTTTGAGTTTAAAGGATAAGGAATATAAGATATTTAACTTGGGAATGGCACCATTGTCCAATGTAGGTGAAAACCCTAACTCACACTTTAGGGAAAAGTTAGCTCACTTAGTATTTAAATATGGAAATAACATCTATGGATTTAAGGGACTTAAAAATTATAAGAACAAGTTCAGGCCGACTTGGGCAAGTAGATATCTAGCCTATGAAGATATAACGCTATTACCTTCTTCAATTATTGAGGCTACTAGATTGATTCATTCTAAAAAATAAATAGATTCTATATATTTATTTATGATAGAATGGGGTTAATGAGAAAGTTAAAGGATGTGCAAAAAAATGGGGAAAAACAAGTTGATAAGCTGTATAGCTGTGGTATTGTCTTTTATATTTATATTCAATATCCTAGTCTATGCAGATAGTAGTACTGTAGTTACTTTGGGAAAAAATTTAAACGATGAGCAGAGAAAGCAAATTTTAGAGTTGTTTGGTGTAGATGAAAAAGAGGCTGTCATAATAGAAGTAAACAACGAAGAGGAAAGGGAGTATCTAGAGGGAGTAGCTACTGAAGCTCAATTGGGAAAGGTGACCATGTCTTCTGCCTATGTGGAATTATTGGAGGAAGGTTCTGGAATTGAAGTGGAGACACATAATATATCATGGGTAACAAAAGAGATGTATCAAAGTGCATTAGTTACTGCTGGAGTAAAAGATGCTAAAGTAATTGCAGCCGCACCATTTCCAGTCTCTGGTACTGGAGCACTTACAGGTATATTGAAGGCTTTTGAACAAGCTACAGGTAAAAAGATAAGTGATGAGCAAAAAAAGGTGGCTAATGAAGAGATCATACGAATGGGAGAGCTTGGTGAGAAGATAGGGAAAGAGCAAGCTGGAGAATTGATTAGAATAGTAAAGGAAAAGATCATAGAAACAGGGACGAAGGACCCAGAGGAAATAAAGAAGATAGTTATAGATATAGCTGGGAAATTGGATATCAACTTAAATGTAGATCAAATACAGAAGATTATCAAATTGATGGAAAAGATAAATAGCTTAGATTTGGATACAAAGGAAATTACTCATCAACTTAAGACAATTGGTAAGAAGATAGACAAGACTCTAAAGGAGAATGAAGAGGTTAAATCCCTACTTCAAAAGATATTAGATATGTTAAAGAAGCTGATTACCTCTCTATTTAAGAGTAAATAGAGAAAGTATAAGACCACTCGGTGCTTAGTATCATAATTGTGAATTGTTCTTGTATTTTATAGTATATTAGAATAGAATATTATCTAATAATTCTAAAGAGAAAGAAGGGCTGCATAATGGACAAATATATTCCAAATAGGGAAGAAGCTTATGAATTACTTACAAAACACATTCAAGATCCAAGTTTAATCAATCATGCTTTAATGGTAGAGGCAGTGATGGGACATTTTGCAGAGTTATTTGGAGAAGAAGATGTTGAAAAATGGAAAGTAATAGGACTTATACATGATTTGGATTTTGAAAAATATCCAGAAGAACATTGTAAGATGACTAAGGAGATATTAGAAGGAGAACATTGGCCAGATGATTATATCAGAGCTGTATTGAGTCATGGGTGGCAAATTTGCACAGATGTTGAACCTAAGCATAGAATGGAAAAGGTAATTTATACAATAGATGAGTTGACGGGATTAATATATGCTACTGCAATTATGAGACCAAGCAAAAGTTTACTAGACCTAACTGTAAAGTCTGTAAAGAAGAAGTGGAAACAAAAGAGCTTTGCCGCAGGAGTAGATAGAGAAGTAATAACTAGAGGAGCAGAGATGCTAGGGATGGAGTTAGGAGAGGTAATACAAGAGACTATTGAAGGTATGAAGAGCATAGCAGGAGAGATAGGCTTAAATATAAAATTAGATTAAAATTCATTGTTTTTGGTAAATATATAATGGAGATACTTCAAAAGAGGTGAACCAAATGAAAATTGATATTGAAGAGATAATCAGACGATTAGATGCAAAGGCTAATACTATCTATTATGATGACGAGAGGATTATGGATTTAATCAATAAGGTAAAGGAAAAGATAGAAAATAATGAGGTGTTTGCAGATATCATAGATGATATAAAGACTGCCATAGAGATGATAGTCGACTGGAAAAATGGAGAATATCCTCATCTATCTAAGAATACAGTGATTATAGTGATAATAGGTTTCTTGTATTTACTCAATCCTTTTGATATAGTGCCAGATTTTTTAAAGATGGGATTTTTAGATGACTTAATAGTCATTGTCTATATTTTAAAGAAGATAAAAGATGAATTAAAGGTATATAGGGCATGGAAGGGAAGTCAGATAAGTTCTGGAGATATACCTAGGATAAAGGGCAATATAGATATAGAGACTCCTTGATTATAATAGGCAAAGAAATAATATTTTTCTTTGCCTATTTAGACTATTGTAATATAATAAAGATAATATAGAGGATTTATATTGAATGGAGTCCTATACTCCATTCAATATATCACTAGGTGTTAGGAAACAACGTAGGAGTATTTTATGAAATCTTTGGTTTTATGATTTACATGTATCCAACTGGGATGCCATCGGACAAATTTTATTAAGGGGGACAGAGATGGAAAATTCATATCGATTTTACAACAACAAGGCATGTCAATATCTACCGTGTCATAAGGTGGAAAATGTAGATGAATTTAACTGTATGTTTTGTTATTGTCCACTATATTTTCTAGAGGAATGTGGAGGTAATTATAAGGATAATCATGGAATAAAGGATTGTTCAAATTGCTTGATACCTCATAGGCCAAATGGCTATGACCATATAAACAAGATTATAATGGAAATAAACGAAAAAAGGGTAATGGAAAAATTCTTAGCTGACAGAGATAAGAAATAGTATTTACATAATAGAATATACTATTTGGAAAAACCACTCTAGCATTGTAGTCTACTGGAGTTGGTTTTTTTATCGTATATTGCCAGTTTATACAAGTTGACATAATGCATAAAATTTAATAGTATTAGCTTATTCATTAAGGGATGGTGATTTTATGAACAAAAGATCTATGTATATGAAGAAGCTGATATTTTCAATAACTATCTGTATCTTGATAGTTAGTATGTCATCTATAACCCCTATAGCTGAAAATGCAAATCAAGATACCGAAATAAAAAACATAGGGTATTATACTTCTTGGTCAGCCTACTCAGGCTTTACTCCAGATAAGATAGATGCAAGCAAGTTGACACATATAAACTATGCCTTTGCTAATATTAACAATGACCTGAAGGTAGTATTAGGAAATCCGGATATTGATGTTAAGAATATAAATGGATTGAAGGAATTGAAAAAAGTTAATCCGAATCTAAAGTTACTTATTTCTGTAGGAGGATGGACATGGTCAGACAAGTTTTCTGATGCAGCTTTAAACGATGCTTCTAGAGCTAAATTTGCTAATGGTTGTGCTGAGTTTATAAAGACATATGGATTTGATGGTGTTGATTTGGATTGGGAGTATCCTGTAAGTGGTGGATTAAAGACCAATAAATATAGAAAAGAAGATAAGCAGAACTTTACCCTCTTATTAAAGGCAATAAGAGAAAGATTTGATGAACAAGGTGAAAAAGATGGGAAAAAATATATATTGAGTATTGCAGGCGGTGCAGGAAGTGGTTATATACAAAATGTAGAGTTAAACAAACTACATGAGTATATAGACTTTGGAAATATCATGACATATGATATCCATGGACCATGGGACAAGCATACAGATTTTGTTGCTCCATTATATATAGACGAAAAATCTAATAATATGAAATTCAGCGTGGATTCAGCAATTAAGTCTTGGATTAAGGCTGGGTTTCCAAAGGAAAAGATAGTAGTAGGAATTCCGTTTTATGGATATGAATATAATATAGGTAAATCAGCTAATAATGGTTTATATGAAAAACATACTAAATCATCCTCTATTAGCTATGTAAATATAGTTTCTAAATACCTAAATAAAAATGGATATAAACTATATTATAATGCAAAATCCATGGTTCCATGGCTCTATAATGGAACAAGTTTTATAACCTTTGAAGATGGACAATCTATTGGAGAAAAAGCTAAGTATATCAAGTCAAATGGACTAGGTGGAGCTATGATCTGGGAACTAGGTCAAGATCCTAAAGGAGAATTGTTGGATAAACTATATCAAGGTTTAAAATAGATTAATATATTCTAAAATTAAAATACTACCTTTTAGGTAGTATTTTAATTTTACTTTTTATAAATTCAAGGTATAATGTAGGTACGGAAATTCATTGGATAATTGAATTTAAAAAATAGTTTAAAGGAGATAGAGATGACAAATATAATGATTCAAGGTACCACATCATCGGCGGGAAAGAGTTTGTTATGTACAGGATTGTGTAGGATATTTAAGGAGGATGGATATAAGGTATGTCCATTTAAATCTCAAAATATGTCATCAAAATATTATGAGACTAAGGATGGGTATAGGATGAGTACTGCCCAAGCTCTTCAGGCAAAGGCAGCAGGAATAGAGCCAAATCCTAATATGAATCCTATACTCTTACAGCCTACATCAGATAAAGGCTCCAAGGTGATTATAAAAGGAGAAGAGATGCATCAGATGGAGGCTATAGAGTACTTTAAGTTTAAAAGTAATCTAAGGGATATGATAAGGAAAATCTATGAGAAGATAGAGGGAGAAAACGATATAGTAGTAATCGAAGGTGCAGGTAGTCCAGCAGAGATAAACCTTAAACAGAATGATATAGTAAATATGGGAATGGCAGAGATGGCAGATGCTCCAGTGCTATTGGTAGCAGATATAGATAGGGGAGGAGTTTTTGCATCATTATATGGAACAGTCATGCTCTTAGAAGAGGAAGAAAGACAGAGGATTAAGGGGCTTATTATTAATAAGTTTAGAGGAGATAAGACTCTATTGGATTCTGGAATAGATATGATTGAGGATATGTTAGACATCCCAGTAATAGGTACAATACCATATGTACCATTGGAATTAGTAGATGAAGACACACTCATTGATTATGAAAAGAGATGCAATAGCGAAGAACAGAGTCCAGGAGAGATGGAAAGAGAACTAAATAAGCTGGCTGATATATTGAGAGAAAATCTGGATATGGACTATGTCTATAGGGTAATGGGTTTAAGACCATGAAAGATATTGTATTAGGAACGATATTGGACTTTATCCTAGGAGATCCCTATAACTTTCCCCATCCAGTAAAGTTGATGGGGAATATGATTTCTTTTGAAGAAAGAGTAGCAAGGAATCTATTCCATAGTAAACGAGGATTGAAACTATCGGGATTTGTAATAGTACTTATAAATATATCTATTGGATTTATTTTGCCATATATGTTATTAAAATATATAAAGGGATATAGAGTTTTATATTCTCTAGTGAATATATACATTATATATACATGTATAGCTGCTAGGTCTTTACACTATGAGGGTATGAAGGTAAAAGAAGCTCTATCTAAGGGGATAGAAGAGGCAAGACATAGGCTATCATATATAGTTGGTAGAGATACAACAAGACTTGAAGAAAAAGCGATAATAAGAGCTACTGTAGAAACTGTTGCAGAGAATACATCTGATGGAGTTATAGCTCCTTTATTCTATATAATTTTATTTGGAGCTCCTGGAGGGATTGCCTATAAATTTATAAATACTATGGATTCTATGTTAGGGTATCTGGATGATAGATATATAGATATAGGATATTTCCCAGCAAAGGTAGACGATATATTTAATTATATCCCAGCAAGATTGACAGCTCTTTTTATGATATTGTCTTCTATTGGTAAATTTGATGTTAAAGAAGGAAAGAGGATATTATTTAGAGATAGAGATAATCACAAAAGTCCCAATAGTGGATATCCTGAGTCTGCAGTGGCAGGATTATTAGGTATACAATTAGGAGGAGATAATTTCTATCATGGAGTTCTAGTCAAAAAGCCCACTATAGGAGATAGCACAAGGGACATAGTCTCCAAAGATATTGAAAGTTCCATTGAAATAATGTATAGGGCAGAGATACTATTTTTGATAATATATGTTTTCTTTGTTGCAATAGAAAAATATATGTGTTAAAATCAATATGAAAACTAAATATTGTTTAGGTTCTGAAGATTAAAAGGGAAATGGGTTAAAATCCCATGCAGCCCCCGCTACTGTAAGTGATGACGAAATCAACTTATGCCACTAGAGAAAATCTGGGAAGGCGTTGAGAGTAGGGTGATTCATAAGTCAGGAGACCTGCCTAGAATAGAATTAAAGCAACCTTCGGAGGGAAGGGTAGACTTATTTTTGTGTTGAATTTTAGTATACTAACCCCAAGCTTCTAAGGCTTGGGGTTTTCTGTTTTTTAAAAGATAAAGAAAGGGTTTTTAAGCGGAGTGGTATTATTTATTTTAATGTGTACTCCTCATATTGCACACGGTATGCATATTGAGGAATTTAATATGTTCAATGGGAAGGTGACAATATGAAAAGAGGAATAATAGTTGCTAGTTTTGGTACATCTTATGAAGATACGAGAAGACTATGTGTTGAAACCATAGAGGATAGAATAAAAGAAGAATATAGAGATGATTGTGTAATCAGAGCCTTTACCTCTAGAATGATAATAAATAAACTGAAAAAAAGAGATAATCTTCATATATTCAATGAAGAAGAGGCTGTAGAAGATATGAGGGAAAAAGGTATGGATAGTGTATATATTCAATCTTTGCACATAATTCCAGGCCATGAATATGGGAAATTATTATCTTTAGGAGCTAAAGTAGGCAAACCATTATTATATGAAGATGAGGACTATAAAGATATAGTAGAAGGCCTTGATATAGTAGATCTGGAAGACGATGAAGCGTTGGTATTTATGGGACATGGTACAGATCATGAGTCAGATGATGCTTACAGAAAATTGGAAAATATTTATAGAGATAGGGGAATTGAAGATGTATTTATTGCTACAGTAGAAGGTAGTATTACTATACAGGATATAATTCCAAAACTGAAGGAAAAAAACATACATAAGGTGAAATTGACTCCATTTATGCTTGTAGCTGGTGACCATGCAATAAATGATATGGCTTCAGATGAAGAGGATTCTTGGAAGAGCATATTGAAAGCAAATGGATTTGAAGTAGAAGTGATTTTAAGGGGATTAGGGGAATATAAGATAATTCAAGATATATATCTACGACATTTAAAAGAACTAGTGGAGGAAAATCAATGAAGAAATTATATGGAATAGGAACTGGTCCAGGAGATCCAGATCTACTTACTCTTAAGGCTATAAAAGCCATGAAAGACGCTAATATAATATTTGCGCCAAATAACAAGGGAAAAAATATGGCATTGGATACTGCTAAAGAGTTTATTCAGGATAAAGAAATAGTATATATAGATTTTCCTATGGGATATGTGACTAGGGATGACTACAGGGAAGCTGCAGAGAAGATATTTGACAGTATTCCAGATGGAGAAAAAGGAGCATTTTTGACCATTGGAGATCCCATGATATATAGTACATTTATATATATCATGGAAGAACTAGAAGGAGAAGAAATAGATGTGGAAATCATATCAGGAATACCTTCCTTTGTAGCAAGTGCAGCAGCGGCAAAGATTCCTCTGACTGTAAAGAGTGATAATTTTATACTATGTGATGAATTTCAAGAGGGATTAATAGAACATGGAGATTCCATAGCTATATTGAAGACTCTAAAGGAAAAAGAAAGTATAATTCGCATATTGGAAGAAAATGACTATGACTATAGATATATCAAAAAAGTGACATTAGCTGAAGAAGAAATTTTAAGGGATAGAAAAGATATCCTAGGAGATAAGAACTATATGTCACTGATATTGGCTAGGAAAAAGTAGGAGGAAATAGATGAAGAATTCAAGATTGATGATAATTTTACTTGTTTTAACATTGTCTTTATCCTTGTTGTCAGGATGTAAAACAGAGCCTAAAGAGGAGAAGCCAGTAGATACTGTATCATCAGCAACAGATAAAGATGAAGAATATGGAATTGCTATAGGAGAAGATACAGTAAGCTTTATAGATGGTAGGGGAGAAGAGGTAACTATAGAGAAGAAGCCAGAAAGGGTAATAGTTTTATTTAATTCTCTATTGGATATCTGGATTAGAAATGGTGGAGAAATAGTAGGCCGTATTGAAGAGTCTGTTGGACAAGACCCCATACCAGGAATTGAAGATGCAGAATTAGTTGGAAAGCTAGGTTCTTTTAGTTTAGAAAAGATATTGGCTTTAAATCCAGATCTAGTGATTTTAATGTCTACTCAAAAATCACAGATGGAATTAGTTCCAAGCTTTGAACAAAATAATATACCTTTTATGGCTTTAGAGTATCATGTAAAAGAAGACTATTTTAAATTAGCAAGATTGTTTTCTGCTTTAAATGAAAGGGAAGATCTATATAAGGAAAATGTTATAGATATCAAGGATAGAATAGATGATATTATATCAAAAGTACCAAAGGATAGAGAAGATAAGGTTCTATTGATGATGGCAAGTGCAAAATCAGTTACAGCAAGGGGATCAGATTCTACAGTAGGTGAAATGCTAAAGGATTTACACACTTCAAATATTGCAGACTACTCTAATGATGCTTTGAGTACCAAGAACTTCAGTATTGAAAAGATATTGGAAGAGGATCCAGATTTTATATTTGTGCAGACTACAGGTAGTGATATGGACAAGGTCATAGAACGTATGAAAGAAGATGTAGAATCCAATCCAGCTTGGAGTACATTATCTGCAGTAAAAAATGATAGATATATTATATTGCCGAAAGATCTATATATGTTTAAACCAAATCATAGATATGCAGAAGCTTATGAAGGTTTAGCTAAGATATTATATCCTGAAATTTTCCAGGAATGATTGGAGAATATAGATGAAGAACAAATATATAGTGCTTGTAGCTTTTATATTACTTTTTATATTTAGCTTTTTTCTAAGTGTTGGTAATGGTGCAGTAAAAATAAGCCCGGCAGAGATTATAAAAACTGTCTTCAACAGAAACCATATGAATTACCAAATTATATGGAATGTAAGAATTCCTAGAACTTTGGTTGCCGCATTAGTGGGAATTTGCCTATCATTATCGGGAGCTATACTCCAAGGAATAATGAGAAATCCTCTTGCTGGGCCAAATATTATTGGAGTCTCCTCAGGGGCTGGCCTGTTTGCCTTAATAATATTGATACTATTTCCCAAGTATTATTATCTAGTGCCAATAGGTGCCTTTGGGGGAGCATTATTTGCCACACTATTTATATATATATTAGCATGGAAAGAAGGGGTGCAGCCCACTCGATTGGTTTTAGCAGGAGTGGCAGTCTCCTCTCTTTTCACTGCTGGGACAAATGCATTGATGACCTTCTTTCCAGATAGGGTTTCAGGTGTGCTGGGCTTTATGGTAGGAGGTCTTTCTGCTATTACATGGAGAGAAGTAAGGATGATTTTCCCCTATATTATTATAGGGGTTGTTCTAATTATGCTACTTCCAAATAAGTTGAATATATTGATGCTAGGAGATGAAGTAGCTACAGGTCTAGGTCTAGATGTTGAAAAGACTAGGTTTATCTTTATAATACTATCATCTCTATTGGCAGGAAGTGCAGTAAGCGTAGTGGGGCTATTGGGATTTGTTGGGCTTATAGTGCCCCATATTGCTAGGATATTTATAGGTTCAGATTATAGATTTTTATTTCCAGGTGCTGTCTTTTTAGGAGGTACTACGGTCATGTTATGTGACACCATAGCACGTACTCTATTTGCTCCTATGGAAATACCAGTTGGAATAATAATGTCAGTTTTAGGTGCACCTTTTTTCCTATATCTGTTAAAGTTGAGAGGTGATGGTAGATGATATCCTTGGAAACTAGGGATCTGATAGTAAACTATGGCAAAAAAGTTGCATTAGATGGAGTAGATATAAAGATAGATCTAGGGAGTATAGTAAGCATAATAGGTCCTAATGGATCAGGAAAATCTACTCTTTTAAAGGCCCTAAGCAGATGCATAAGACCAGCTATGGGAAAGATTATCTTAAATGGATCAGATATATATACATTAAATAACAGGGAAATTGCCCGGGAAATGGCAATACTTCCTCAGATGAAAAATGTATCGTCAGATATAACAGTGGAAAATCTAGTTTCCTATGGAAGATATCCTCATCTAGGATTTGGGAAGAGATTATCTACAGAGGATCGGGAAATAGTAAAGTGGGCAATGGAAAGGACAGGACTTATAGATTATAGAGATAGGTATATAAATACACTATCTGGTGGAGAAAGACAGAGGGCATGGATATCTATGGCTTTAGCACAGAAACCAAAGATACTCCTACTAGATGAGCCTACTACATATTTAGATATATCCTATCAACTTGAGATATTAGAATTGATTAAGGAGTTAAATACTTCTCTCGATTTGACTGTAGTCATGGTACTTCATGATTTAAATCAGGCAGCTAGGTATTCAGATTATATCTATGTGTTAAATCATGGGAAGGTATGTGAAAATGGTAAGCCTGAAAATATAATCAAGAGGAATATATTAGAGGATGTATTCAGAATAGAAGCACATATTTATAGTGACGAAGTAAATAGTTGTCCATATTTTATACCATATAGAATAATATAGAGAGGTGATTTTATGATACACGGTGGTGATACGCTCTCCTATGAGAAGTTTTATCATGGGGAACTTGTAGATTTTAGTAGCAATATAAATCCTCTAGGACCTCCAAAGGGGTTGTATGAGAAATTGATCCAGGGATTTGAGAGTTTAACTGCTTATCCAGATATACATTATAGAAAATTAAAAGGCTCCATATCAAGATATTTAAACTGCGATATAGAAAATATATTAGTGGGAAATGGAGCAGTTGAGATCATAGATAATTTTATAGTAGAGGGAAAGAGGATAGCGACTACTATGCCTGCCTTTGGAGAATATAGTTTAAGGGCAAGAGCTCACGGCAAACCCTTAGTGGAGATTCCATATGGAAGAGATTTTAAAATAGATCTGGATAAAATCAAAGAGAATATTCGAGAAGGTGATTTGATTATACTAGGAAATCCCAATAATCCTACTGGACTTAGAATAGAAGAGGATACATTAGTTGAAGTCTATAGGATTGTAGAAGAAGTGGGGGCATATCTATTATTAGATGAGGCATTTTATGAGTTTTGCCCATATGACTATGATAGTATCCAAATATTCAAGGAATTTGGCTATAGGAATATAGGAATAATACGAGCTGCCACTAAGTTCTTTGCATTGCCAGGAATACGATTGGGATATGCTTGTGCATCTATTGAGAAGGTGAAAGAGATAGGAAAGATAGAACTGCCTTGGAGCATAAATTCATTGGCAGATATAGCTGGTCAACATATATTTTTAGATGGAGAATATATAGAGAGATCTAAGGAGTATATAGAGGGAGAGAGAGAGTATATGTTAGGGGAACTATCCTCTATATCAGGGATAGTTGTATATCCAACTAGTACAAATTATATACTCATAAAGCTCAATAGCTGGGATGAAGAATACGTATTTAAACACTTTTTAAGTAGGGGAATAGTCATTCGAAAATGTTCTAGTTTTTCAGGCTTAAATAGACAATATATTAGAGTGGCAATAAAGGATAGAAAGAACAATATGAGGTTAATAGATGGCTTTAGAGAACTTGCAAGGGAAGTAGAATAGATGAAGACTTTCATGATAACGGGACCATCTAGTAATACTGGAAAGACAAGTTTGAGTCTAGGTATAGCTAGAGCATTGAAAAATAGAGGACTTGACATATCACCCTTTAAGACGGGACCAGATTTTATAGATACTAAATATCTGGAGATAGCTGCAGGGAAAACAGCAGGGAACTTAGACATTCATATGATGGGAATAGAAGGGCTTAAGGAAGCCATAGCTATGAATAATGGAGAATATGGAATCGTAGAGGGAGCAATGGGATACTTTGATGGTATACATAATACCTTTGAAAATTCTAGTTTTCATATATCAGAAGAACTAGACATACCAGCAATATTAGTCTATGTGCCTAAGGGCGAGATGTTTTCTGCTATTCCAAAGTTAAAAGGGATTATAGATTTTTCAAATCATAGGATAAAGGGTATTATATTTAATAAGACCAATAAAAAGATATATGACATGTTGAAGGAAAAAGTAGAAGAATATCTGGATATAGAAGTTTTAGGATATGTACCACAAGATGAAAGCTTGGAGATTGGAGAGAGGTATCTAGGACTTTTGCAGGTTCATGAAAATCCAGATTTGGATAATAAGCTGGATATAATCAGTGAAAAGATAGAGGAAACTGTAGATATAGATAGACTGTTACTTTTGGCTCGTGATATAGAAATACAGCCATTTAAATATCCAAGGAAGAGAGATATCACAGTAGGAATAGCATATGACGAAGCTTTTAACTTCTATTATCAAGAGAACTTGAAACTATTGGAGAAAACAGCAGAATTAGTATATTTTTCACCTCTGAACCATAGAAAGTTGCCAGATGTAGATCTAATATATATAGGCGGAGGGTATCCTGAACTATATAGGGATAGGCTTTCTTCTAATAGAGATATGATTGAGTCCATTAGAGATTTTGCCAAGAATGGAGGCCGTATCTATAGTGAAGGTGGAGGATTTATGTATCTTGTAGAGGATATAGAAGGTGTCTCCATGTGTGGTCTAATAAAAGGTAAGGCAGTCATGACCAATAGACTTCAGAGATTTGGATATATAGATATAAAATTAAAG
Organism: Tissierellaceae bacterium HCP3S3_D8; assembly: GCA_052067355.1. GTDB lineage: Bacteria > Bacillota > Clostridia > Tissierellales > Tissierellaceae > CABMKH01. The sequence continues at coordinate 14,295 of JBQHQH010000027.1, read as the reverse complement.
ATGGATTGTCTTTTAGGAACAAAGGGAGATATTATAAAGGGGCAAGAGTTTCATAGATCTATAGTGGAAACAGGAGAAAGAGAAATATTTAAAATTACAAAGCCTAAGAGCAATAAAAACTGGGAATGTGGGTATATGATATACAATACATTAGCAGGATATCCACATATAAATTTTCTAGGAAATAAAAAGGTGTTTAATCATATATTAGATATTTTAGAAAAGAGTAAAAGGGGGGAGTAGTATGTATGTTAAAAATCCAATGGAAATAGAGAATAAGAGCATGGATATTATTCATGAGGTGATGAAGGATACAAGCTTTTCTGAAGAAGAGATGATAGTAGCTAAGAGGATGATCCATACTACTGGAGATTTTGAATATAGAAAGATAATAGATTTTAGAGAAGGTTTTATAGAGAAGGCTAAAGATGTCATAAGAGAAGGTACAACTATATTTACGGATACAAAGATGGCGTATATGGGAATCAATAAGCCAGCACTTGAGAAGGCGAATTGTAGGTTGAAATGTTATATAGATGATGAAAGGGTATTTAAGCTGTCTAAAGAATTGAATACCACTAGATCGGCTTGTGCTGTAGACTTGGCAGTACAAGATGGTGTAGATGTATTTGTAATAGGCAATGCACCTACTGCATTATTTAGAGTTTTAGAATTATATAATGAGGGTAAGGTAAATCCTAAATTCATAGTGGGAGTTCCTGTTGGATTTGTAGGAGCTGCTGAATCTAAGGAACACCTAAGAAAGTTTGATATACCACAGATTAGTACAATTGGGAATAAAGGTGGGAGTAATGTAGCTGCATCCATAGCAAATGCCTTATTATACATGGTAGTAGGTAGATAATATGAGTTTAGATCTATATGTAGTAAAAGATGGAAAAAACCTGAGATGTGGATATACTACAGGAAGTTGTGCAGCTGGAGCGGCAAAGGCCGCTGCTTTAATGTTGGAAACTAGAAAAGTGATAGACTATATAGAGATAGATACACCAGCAGGCATTAGACTAAAGCTAAAAGTCAATGATCAGATAATTCAAGAAGATAGAGCATCTTGCTCCATAATCAAGGATGCAGGGGATGATCCAGATGCTACTGATGGCATAAAGATATTTGTAGAAGTAAGTAGATCTAAAGATAGCAATATAGATATAGATGGAGGATTTGGGATAGGCAGGATTACATCTCAAAGTCTCTTTGGAGAAGTGGGAGAAGCAGCAATAAATAAAGTTCCTAAACAGATGATCAAAAAGGAATTGAGAGAGATATCAGATTCAGGATATAATGTGATAATCTCTGCTCCCCTAGGTAAAGAAATAGGCAAGAAGACCTTTAACAAGAATATAGGTATAGAAGGTGGAATATCCATAATAGGTACTAAGGGAATAGTATACCCTATGTCAGAGGAGGCTCTACTTAAGACCATATATATGGAAGTAGATGGAATAGTTAAAAATTGGGGGAAGGACAATATACTATTGGTACCAGGAAATTATGGAGAAAATCTAGCTGAATCCATAGATATAGATATTCCAAAGGTGAAGGTATCCAATTTTATAGGAGATAGTATACTATATGTGTATAATAAGGGATTTAAGACTATTACGTTGTTAGGTCATATAGGAAAATTCTCTAAATTAGCCATAGGAGTATTTAATACACATAGTAAGGTATGTGACGCTAGAATGGAAGCTTTTATATATTATTTAGCTCTTATGGGAGCATCTATGGAATTTATACAGAGAATAGATACCTGTCTAACAGCAGAGGAAGCCTTAAACATATGTTGTGATGAAGGATTTGGAAATATAGTACATCTAATGGAAAATGGTGCAGAAAAGAGGATTAAGAAATATTTAAAGGATGAAGATATAGATATTAAAGTAAAAATATATTCCATGGAAAGGGGACTAAATATATGCTGACTATAATAGGTGTAGGGCCAGGAAATCCAAGATATTTAATGGCAGATGCAGTTACGAAGATAGTAAGAGCGGAACATATATTGGGATTTGGAAGAGTAGCTAAGTCTCTATATCCTTTAAATACTAATATAGTTCAGGTAAATAGAGTAGATGAAATATTGGAATTTATAGAGGAGGGAAAGGAGACCGTGCTTTTAGCCTCTGGAGATCCTAATTTTTATGGAATTGTAGAGTATATAAAATCTAAAGGAATAGAGATAAAAGAAGTATTTCCAGGTTTGACATCTTTTCAATACCTCATGGGAAAGCTTAAAAAGTCTTGGCATAATGCCATGTTTATATCACTACATGGAAGAAATGGAGATATATCTAAGGTAAAGGATAATAGATTGAGTATAATACTGACAGATAAAGAAAATAATCCAAACTATATTTCACAGGAATTAAAAAAGCTTGGAGTAGTTGGTAAGATGTATATAGGATTTAATCTCTCTTATATTGATGAAGAGATTGTAGTAAAAGATATAGGAGATGAAGTGGAGAATATATCTTCCCTAGCAGTGGTGGTGATCGAAGTTGAAATGGATTAGAGATGAGGAGTTTATTCGAGGAAATATACCCATGACTAAATTCAATATAAGGGTACTTACTATGGCCTATCTATCTATAAATAGAGATGATAGGCTTTTAGACATTGGGGCAGGAACAGGCTCAATATCAATAGAGGCTGCCTTACAAGGGGCAAAGGTCTGGGCTATTGAAAGAGAAAGAGAAGGTATAGAGCTAATAGCTAAGAATGCAGAGAAGTTTAAGGTGGATATTCAATTTATAGATGGACAAGCTCCACAGGATTTGCCAGATATGAAGTTTAATAGATGCTTTATAGGTGGAAGTGGTGGAAATCTAAGAGAGATATTTTCATATTTAGAGGAGCATCTAGAGGACAATGGAATATTGTGTGGAAATTTTATAAGATTAAAGAATCTTCAAGAATTCAACGAACTGTTGGTGGAGCATGGATATTATGATATAGAGACACAGTTGATACAGACATCATATATGGATCATATTGGACTATTGAGAGGAAATAATCCAATTTTTATTATAAGAGGAGTGAAAAGAGGATGATAAGATTTGTAGGTGCAGGACCAGGAGATGTAGATTTAATAACTATAAAGGGCAGAAAGGCATTAGAACAGGGAGATATTATAATATATGCAGGAAGTCTAGTATCTAAGGAGCATTTAAACTTCTGTAGAGAAGATGCAGAGATATACGATAGTGCTTCTATGACCTTGGAAGAGGTAATAGATGTGATGAAGAATGGAGTTCAAGAAGATAAAGAGGTAGTCAGACTTCATACTGGAGATCCTACTATATATGGTGCCATTAGGGAACAGATAGATGAACTGGATAAATTGGATATAGAGTATGAAGTAATACCAGGAGTTAGTTCTTTTACAGCAGCTTGTGCTTCTATTAAAAGGGAATTTACACTACCTGATGTAAGTCAGACAGTTATCCTTACTAGGATAGAGGGGAGAACTCCAGTACCAAAGGAAGAAGATTTAGAAGGTCTAGCTAGACACAGAGCTTCTATGGCTATATTCTTGTCTGTCCAAGAAATAGACAGAGTAATAGATAAGTTGGCCAAGGGATATGGTTCCTATGATATTCCAGTAGCAGTTGTCTATAAGGCAAGCTGGGAAGATGAGGATATAGTCATGGGGACTTTAGGAGATATAGGGGAAAAGATAAAGGAAAAGAATATAAATAAAATGGCACAGATATTAGTGGGGAATTTTATACAGGGAGATTATGAGAGATCTAAATTATATGATCCTAGTTTTACACATAAATTTAGGAGAGGGAGATAATGAAATTGATCTGTTTTTCCTTTTCTGAAAGGGGAAGTAGACTAGGGGAATCCCTGACTGATTTACGTGACCATGAGATAGTTCACTATAGAAATAGATCCATTGAAGGTGGAGTAAAATCAATATTGAAGGAAGCTTGGGGAAATTACCAAGGCATAATATTTATATCTGCCACTGGTATAGCTACAAGACTTATAGCGCCATATATAGAGCATAAGACTAAGGATCCAGCAGTAGTAGTTATGGATGATCTAGGTAGGTTTGTCATTAGTCTATTATCAGGTCATCTAGGTGGAGCTAATGATATAGCTGAATATATAGGATCTAAGATAGATGCTTTGCCTATTATAACTACAGCATCTGATAGTAGGGGATTTCAGGCTATAGATATCTTTGCAAAGGATAAGGGTTATCATATGGAAAATCTGAAGAGTATAACTGAATTGACTGCTATGATGGTAGATGATAAGAAGATAGGGTTTTATACTGAAGATACAAAGATTATAGACTATCCAAGACTCAAAGTTTTGGATGATTTAAAAGATATAGAGGATATAGATGGAATTATAATGGTGAGTTCAGAAAGGTTAAGGGTAGACATTCCCCATACCAATCTAATACCAAAGAATATCAATATAGGTATAGGTTGTAGAAAGGGAATAGAAGGAAAGAGGATTATTGCTGCTATTGAAGATGTATTGTCAAGTCTAAATATATCCAATAAGGGCATTAAAACCATAGGAACAGTAGAAGTAAAAAGAGGGGAACAAGGGATTATAGATACGGCTAGATACTATAATTGTCCTCTCAAGATATTTTCCATAGAAGAAATAAAAGAGGTAGAAAATAGATTTGAAAAATCTCAGTTTGTGAAGGATACTATAGGTGCGTATTCAGTAGCTGAACCATGTGCCTATCTGCTGGGAGGCAAGTTTTTATCTATGAAGACTAAACATAATGGGATAACCATATCTATTACAAAGGAGGTAAGAAATGGTTAAGCTATACGTAGTAGGAATTGGACCAGGTGGAAGAGAGCATATGACATATAGAGCAGTAGAAGTAATAAGAACTTGTAATGTAATTGTAGGATATAAGCCATATATTGAATATATAGAGGATTTAGTAAATGGAAAAGAGTTATTCTCCACTGGAATGAGGGGAGAAATCGAGAGATGTAATTATGCCATAGAAAAGGTAAGAGAAGGAAAAGATACTGCAATAATAAGCACAGGAGATGCAGGGCTATATGGAATGGCAGGACCTATAATGGAATTATGTGATGATATAGATATTGAAATAGTACCAGGTGTTACGGCCGCGTTTTCAGCAGCTTCAGAATTAGGTGCTCCCATAATGCATGACTATGCTTCCGTAAGTTTAAGTGATCTATTGACTCCTTGGGAAGTTATAGAAAAGAGAATAGAAAAAGGTGCAGAAGCTGATTTTGTAATAACTATATACAATCCTAAATCAAAGGGAAGAAAGCATCATCTAGAAAGAGCTATAGAGATAATAAAGGATTATAGAAAGGGGTCTACTCCTGTAGGAATAGTTAAGAATTCTGGTAGGAGAGATAGAGAGATTACCATTACTACATTAGATGAAATAGATTATGAAAAGGTAGATATGCTATGTGTCTTGATCATAGGTAATACTAATACTTTTATAAAGAAAGGTAAGATGGTGACACCGAGAGGATATGAGATAATATGATTTGGATAATAGGTGGAACTAGTGAAGCAAGAAAATTAGTAGATAATATTAAAGATCTGAATAATTTCATAGTCACAGTAGCTACAGAAAGTGGGAGGGAATTTATAGATACAGATAATCTAGTAGTAGGCAGAATGAGCTATGAGGATATGGAAGAGTTCATAGATGAAAATAGGATAGAGGCTATAGTAGATCTTACTCATCCCTTTGCCAAGGTAGTATCTGCCAATGCAAAGAAGATAGCCAATAGTAAGAAAATAGATTATATAAGATATACTCGAGAGAGATCCAGCTATACCTATGGTATAAGCTTAAACTCCTATGAAGAAGCCTATGATTACTTAAAGGATATAAAGGGTACAGTGTTCTTCACTACAGGGTCTAAGAACATAGGAGACTTTGAAAAAGTAAGAGGAAATAATAGATTTATATATAGAGTATTGCCAGCCCTAGATAGTATTAAAGAATGTATAAAATATGATATCCATCTAAGGGACATAGTGGCAGTATTAGGACCATTTTCTGTAGAATATAATAGAGCTATGTTTAGAGCATATGGTGTAGACTATGTTATAATGAAAGACAGTGGAAGTACAGGGGGAACTCCGGAGAAGATTAAGGCCTGTGAAGAGTTAGATGTAGTCCCTATTATAATTCGTAGGGAAGACGAAAGTGGAATTAATACTTTAGAGGAATTAGAAAGTATAATAAGAGAAAGATACTAGGAGGAGAAAAATGGAACTATTAAAGAACACATTAAATTCAATCACATCAGCAGATAAAAAGGCAAAAGAAGCTGCAAAACTAAAATGGGACAGTTTAGTAAAGCCTTTGGGAAGTCTAGGTACACTAGAAGAATGGGGTATCAAGATTGCAGGTATGACGGGAAGTGTAGACAATAAGATGGAGAAGAGAGCCGTAGTAGTTATGTCCAGTGACAATGGAGTATTTGAAGAAGGTGTAGCATCTTCTCCCCAGGAATTCACTGCAATATTGACAGAAAGTATGGCAAAGGGCATAACAGGTGTAGCAACTTTAGCTAAATTTGCCAATGCAGAGATTGTCACAGTAGATATAGGTCTTAATTCCGATTTTACTCATGAAAATGTAATAGATAAAAAGATTGCCTATGGAACTAAAAACTTTACTAAAGAACCTGCTATGACCTATGAAGAAGCAGTAAAGGCTATAGAGATAGGAATAGAAATAGGAGATCAATTATTTAATGATGGATACGATATCCTAGGAACAGGAGAATTAGGTATAGGAAATACTACTACCAGTGCAGCAGTATTGTCAGCACTTTCAGATTTAGATGTAGATATTACATGTGGTAAGGGTGCAGGTCTAACTGAAGAACAATATAGAGATAAGAAGAATGCCATAAATAAAGGGTTAAATCTACATAAGCCAAACAAAGAAGACCCTATAGATGTAATATCAAAAGTAGGTGGATTTGATATAGGTGGAATGTGCGGACTGTTTCTATCAGCGGCTAAAAATAGAAAGCCAATAGTAATGGATGGATTTATATCATCTGCTGCTGCCCTATGTGCAACTAGATTAAAATCAGAAGTAAAGGACTATATAATCCCTTCTCATCTATCCAATGAGCCAGGATCTAAATATATGTTTGAAGAATTAGGGTTGGAGCCTATGTTGAATTTGAAGATGAGGTTAGGAGAAGGCTCAGGATGTCCATTGGCTTTTCAGATTATAGATGCAGCACTATTTACACAGGAAAATATGGGAACTTTTGAGGAAGCTACTATAGATAGCTCCATATTATTAGATATGAGAGAACAATAGATGAGGGTGTGGATATGATTACATTAGTAACAGGTGGAGCTCGTAGTGGTAAGAGTACCTTTGCAGAAAATTTATATAAGGATACAGAAGATGTAGTATATATTGCCACATCTAAGATCTGGGATGAAGAGATGAAGGAGAGGGTTGAATTACATAGGAAGAGCAGACCTTTAGTATGGAGAACTTACGAAGATAATTATAATCTAGATAAAGCCATAGGATGTGAAAGATACTATCTCTTAGATTGTATAACTGTAATGACCTCCAATATAATGTTTGATATGACAAAGGATAGAGAATATATTGACTACGAACTTCAAGGGAAAATAGAAGATACTATACTAAAAGAGTTAAAAAACTTAATTAAAGAAATACAATTGAGAGATTATGATTTGGTTTTAGTGACTAATGAAGTGGGATATTCCATAGTGCCTAATAATCATATTTCAAGGGTATTTAGAGATATACAGGGAAGGATAAACCAGAGAGTAGCAGTATTAAGTGATGAGGTTTATTTGGTGTGTTGTGGCATACCAGTGAAGATAAAATGATAAAGGGATTGATTGTAGCTATACAATTTTTAACTAGACTTCCTGTAAATATACAGGTGGATTTTAATAGTGATAATATCAGAAAAAGTACATTTTACTATCCATTTGTAGGAGTATTACTAGGAGTATTGTCCTCTATTCCATATTATTTTCTATCGCCATACAATGTAGATATAGCATCATTTTTAACTGTAATCATGATGATAGTATTAACAGGAGGACTTCATCTAGATGGTCTATCAGATACAGCAGATGGATTCTTCTCCAATCGAGATAGAGAAAAGACATTGGAGATCATGAAGGATAGTAGAATAGGTGCTTTTGGAGTTCTAAGTCTTATACTCATGATATTATTTAAATATACATTGATTTCCAATATGGGAAAGGATCTGCCTATAGCTCTCATTCTATCCATGGGAAATAGTAGACTAGTAGTATTATTGCAAATTGCCTTTAAGAGAATAGCTAGGCCTGGAGGCCTTGGAGATATGATTCATAGCTCGAAGCCCATGAGATATATACTGGGAGGAAACCTCATCTATATAATTTTAATAGCTTATATAGATATCCAATATATGATACCATTAATGGTCTCTGTATTAGTAGGAGAACTTATATCCGCATATACCTATAAAAAGATAGGTGGATTTACTGGAGATGTCTATGGAGCAACTGTGGAAATAATAGAAGCTATTTCTCTATTAGCATTTTGGGGGGTATCGATTTGGATATAGTTATGATTAGACATGGTGAATCTCAAGATAATGTATCTAGGGTATTTGGGACATATAAGACTAGGTTATCTCAAAAGGGAATAGAACAGATTAAGATTACAAAGAAGAATTTAGAGGAATATAGTTTTTCTAAGGTATACTATAGTCCCTTTATTAGAACTAGAGAAACATTACATCATCTGGGATTGGAAGGTATAGAAGAGACAAGGATACAAGAAAGTGATTTTGGAATATTTACTGGACTGACATATAAGGAGATACAAGGTAGATATCCAGTAGAATATAGGGAATGGATAGACAATCCTAATACCTATATCATACCTGAGGGAGAGAGTTTGGAAATAACATATAAGCGAGTAGTAGAATTTTTAGAGGAATTAGTAGAGCGGGATGAGGATGTATTATTAGTCACTCATGCAGGAGTTATTCGTTTGGCTCTTTGTTGGGTATTTGATGATATAGATTATTTCTTTAGATTTAAAGTGGATAATGGAAGTATCAATATAATAAGAATAGATCATGATTATAAATTTATAGAGAAATTAAATTATAGTCCTAGGTTGAAATAGCCTAGGATTTTTTTGATTGCATTTGTCCTTAGAAATAGAATATGCGTTTCAAAAAGGTTATCTCAATAATGTTTCAATAGAAGCTTTTTTACACACTTAAGTAATATAATTACATAATATGTATAGATGTTGAATTTTTATATTTAATAGAAAGACCTGCTAATTTTAAAATATGATTGGAGAGATGCATATGAGCAAAAGGAAAATCACAGTATTAGGAGGAGATCAAAGAAATCTGTCATTAGCAAATCTATTGTTGAAAGATGATAATGATGTGAATATATTTGGATTTGATAAAATGACACATGATATAGAACTAGAAGAAGAAAAAGAACTGCCTATGGCAATAAGGGATTCAGATATATTAATAGGTCCACTGCCATTTACAGATGATAATAAGAGCTTAAATATGCCGTTTTCGTCTCAAAAAATAAAGGTAGATGATTTAATTAAGAATATGACCAAAGATCAGATTCTGATAGGTGGAAGAATAGATGTGGAATTTAAAAATTTAGCTAGAGATTATGGCATTCAGATAGTGGATTATTTTGAAAGAGAAGAAATGCAAGTGTTAAATGCAATACCAACTGCTGAAGGTGCAATTCAAATAGCTATGGAAGAGATGCCAATTACTCTTCATAATTCCAATGCTATGGTATTGGGATTTGGTAGAATAGGGAAAGTATTGTCTAAAATGTTATATGGTATAGGAGCTAATGTATATGTAGAAGCTAGAAATTATACTGATATTTCATGGATAAATGTCTATGGATACAAACCTGTGTTTCTTAAGGATTTAGGAGATTATCTACCTAAAATGGACGTAATATTTAATACAATCCCCACTATTGTCTTAGAAGAAGAGATGTTGAATAGAATAAACCCAGAATCCCTAATAGTAGATTTAGCATCTAAACCAGGAGGGATAGATTTTGATAAAGCAAGAGAAATGGAGATAAATACAGTGTGGGCCTTGGCTTTACCGGGAAAAGTAGCTCCTATAACTGCTGCCAAATGTATAAAAGAGACAATTTATAATATTATTGAAGAATTGGAGGTATGATTATGTCATTAAGTAATAAGAAGATAGGATTTGCACTTACAGGTTCATCTTGTAATTTTCAAAGGGTTTTTAAGGAAATAGAAAAGCTTGCTGAGGAAGGGGTAGATATATATCCAATAATATCATACTCTGTAGATACCTTTGATACTAGATTTGGCACTGCTGAGGAATGGAAAAATAGATTGAGGAAGATAACTGGTAAGGAACCTATTTCAACTATAGTAGATGCAGAACCAGTAGGACCAAAGTTAAATTTAGATGCAATAGTTGTTGCACCTTGTACAGGCAACACAATATCAAAGTTGGCAAATGGTATAACAGATACTCCAGTGACAATGGCATGTAAAGCACATTTAAGAAATCAAAAACCAGTGGTTTTGGCTATAGCTACAAATGATGGATTGGGAGCCAGTGGAAAAAACATAGGTCTTATTATGAATACAAAACATATATATTTAGTACCTTTTGGGCAAGATGATCCCTATAATAAGCCAAATTCATTGGTAGCAAAATTTGAATATATTGAAGAAACCATAGAAAAAGCAATATTAGGTAGACAAATACAGCCTGTGTTGATATAGTAAAACCCCTCTTAGCTTTAAAATTAAAGTAAGAGGGGTTTTATCTAAGGGAAAAAATATCTATAGATTAACTCTCCACAGTAGGTGGATTTATCAGGATTTACTAAAATAGATACCTTGTTTTTATTCCAGATCAATTTAAAAAAAATCTTATCATGCTGAAGTATATAGTCTTCAAATTCTTGTTTTGATCTATCATCACAGTATTCATTTAAGAATACAGAGATTATATTTGGGTTACTTCTCATATCTAATGCAATACCAATAATCTTATCAGAGTTTTGCTGATTAAGATTAGAAATAATAGTACCTGGAGTATCTAAATACGTGGAACGGATATTGATAGGGATGTTGAACTTCTTACCAATTTTTACAGCTTTTGGGTGTATTACATTGACTCCACTAGATGCTAAATTATACATATCATCATAGCTAATAGATTCAATATATTTAGGAGATGAAATAATATGTGGATCTATAATGGCTACGCCAGGAACATCTGTAAATATATCTACTCTATCTGCATTTAAATAACCTCCTAGAGTTACTGCTGTTATATCACTACCACCCCTACCTAGAGTTGTTATTTCCATGTTTTTAGTAGCTCCTTGAAATCCAGCTACTACTGGAATTTTCCCTTGTTCAATAAAATTTAAAATAGTACTAGTATCAATATCTATAATATTACTAGAGTTAAAATTATCATCTGTAACTATTCCAGCCTGTATACCCATTAAAGCTTCAGAAGGAATATCTTCTGAATCTAATAGATGTGAAATTAAAGTAGCTGAAATAGTCTCTCCACAGGACATGATCAAATCCTTTTTTTTAGGGTCTATTTCTAAACTGATTTTCTCCAATTGTTCAATAAGAGTATCTGTGGCATAGGGTTCATTTTTTCGACCAATTGCAGAAACTACAATTACAGGATAATTCCCTTTTTTAATACATCTCTTAATATGGGATAATATATTATCTTGTTTATTAATATCCCTAAAGGATGTGCCTCCAAATTTTTGTATGATAATACCCATATTCTATCCCTCCTATAACAGCTCTCTATCTATTAGAGTTTCAGCGATTTGTACTGCATTAAGTGCTGCACCTTTACGAAGGTTATCTGCCACTATCCACATATTGACCCCATTAGGAATAGAATAATCCTTGCGAATACGTCCTACAAAGACTTCATCTGTGTTTTCACAGTGTATTGGCATTGGATATACATTGTCTTTAGGATTATCTAATACTTTAATTCCTCGTGAGGTATTAAGCAAATTAGTCAAATCTTCTATATCTATAGGTAATTCTGTTTCAATATTAACTGATTCAGAATGACCTCTAAAGACAGGAATACGCACAGTAGTCGCAGTAATATCTATATTTTTATCTAATATTTTTTTAGTTTCATCAATCATTTTCATCTCTTCCTTTGTATATCCATCATCTAAAAAAGTATCTATATGAGGTAAAATGTTGAAGAGTATTTGATGGGGATATACAGAATTAGTGATGGTATTATTGAATATATAGTCTAAAACCTGCCTGTTTAGTTCAGATATGGCATCCTTTCCCGTACCGGATACTGCTTGGTATGTGGACACTACGACTCTTTTAATCTTATATTTGTCATGGATTGGTTTTAAGACTACTAGCATTTGAGTAGATGAACAGTTAGGATTAGCTATGATTCCTCTATGCCAATATAGATCATGGGGATTTACTTCAGGGATTACCAGAGGGACATTAAGATCCATCCTCCATGCACTACTATTATCAATTACCACAGCACCTTCATCTACTGCTATAGGTGCAAGGGTTTTACTAACTTCGTTATTGACGCAAAAAAAAGCAATATCTATATCTTTAAAAGCTCCCTTATTAGTTACTTCTGTATAGATTGTCTTGTCTTTGAAGCTTACTTTATTTCCTCTATTGTTTTTTGTACCCAACAATTTTAGTTCATCTATTGGGAAATTACGTTGAGCTAATATATTAATCACCTGTTGACCAACTACACCTAATGGTCCGACAACAGCTATATTATAATTCTTCAAAATATCGCCTCCTTAAAGATTGATTGAACTTTTTGAGAAAGAGTAACTATATTCATATTATTCATAGATAATTTAAATTGTTAAAGATACTTTAACCGATGGTCTATGATTTCAGTATCTCTCTTGTAATAGGAGATTCACACAGTACTTTTGATCCTATTCCTATATGAGCAAATTGGTGTGGGAAGTTAGGAAAGTCGAAATCAGTTATCTTCTATCAGCCTGTAAGACGTGATGAAATGTCAACTATAGTACAAGAATTCATCTGATATAGGTTTTGTACATAAGTGTATGAACAAGTTTAACCATGTAACATAAAATATTCTATAGATAATTTTTTTAGAAAGGAGATCAGATATGAGTAAATGGGGAAGATTGATTACAGCCATGGTCACACCTTTTGATAGAGAGTTAAATATCGATTATAATATGGCTGTTTTACTGGCAAAACGTCTAGAAAGAGAAGGAAGTACAGCATTGGTAATATCAGGTACTACAGGAGAGGCACCTACTCTTACAAGAGATGAAAAACTTAAACTATATGAAACAATAAAAGAAAATGTAGATATACCTATAATAGCGGGTGTAGGGACTAACTCAACTAAAGATACAATTAAAAATGCTCAAGAAGCAGTGAAAAGTGGAGTAGACGGTTTGTTAGTAGTGACACCATATTATAACAAACCAGATCAGGATTCACTGTATAGCCATTTTAGTGAAGTTGCAAAATCAGTTGATAGTCCTATTATGTTATACAATGTACCAGGTAGAACAGGATGCAATATGCTGCCTAAGACTGTAGAGAGATTATCAAAGATAGATAATATAGTAGCATTAAAAGATGCAAGTGGAGATATAGTTCAATTATCTGAAATAGTCAAGATAAAACCAGAGTGTTTTACAGTATATACAGGAGATGATGTGCTGACATTACCAAGTATGTCAGTAGGAGCTTATGGAGTAGTAAGTGTGAGTTCTCACATTGTAGGCAAAGAAATGAAGAAGATGATTGATGCCTTCGTAGATAAAGATATAGTTAGAGCTATGGAGTTACATTTGAAACTTTTGAATATCTTTCAAAAATTATTTATAGTGGCAAATCCAATACCAGTAAAAGCAGCGCTAAATATGATGGGATATAGAGTAGGGGGAGTGAGATTACCTCTTACAAATGCTAAAGATGATGTGTTAGAGGTAATAAAGAGAGAGTTGGAAATATTAGAGATTATATAGTGTAATTTAGGCATCTTTTTAGATGCCTTTTTTGACGAAATATTCTATAACTGATATGAGATAATACATTTGTGACAAGAAAAGAATAAAAAAGGAAAGACCTCTGATATAATGTTGTTTACCAGAACAAACAAAAATCGGAGGGATCTTTCCTTATGAAAA
>JBQHQH010000026.1:0-37164 GCA_052067355.1 Tissierellaceae bacterium HCP3S3_D8 | reverse complement strand
TTTTCATAAGGAAAGATCCCTCCGATTTTTGTTTGTTCTGGTAAACAACATTATATCAGAGGTCTTTCCTTTTTTATTCTTTTCTTGTCACAAATGTATTATCTCATATCAATAATTAAAAAGATGATAAGATTTCTTATCTTACCATCTTTTAATATCTTCTATTCAATCTTTTAAGAGCTTTATAATCGATGCAAAATACGCTCCTAACTATATTATTCATCCAAAGGTTTCATAGTTGGGAACAACAATACATCTCTTATACTTGGTTGATCAGTTAGAAGGATTATCATTCTATCTATTCCTATACCAAGTCCGCCTGTTGGTGGAAGGCCTACTTCTATGGCATTTATAAAGTCAGTATCCATAGGATGAGCTTCATTATCCCCAGCTTCTTTTTGTTTTACTTGTTCTTCAAATCTATTTCGTTGATCTATTGGGTCATTTAGTTCTGAAAATGCATTAGCTATTTCCCATGTATTTATAAATGCTTCAAATCTATTTGTCTTCCTTGGATCATCTGGATTTCTCTTTGCCAATGGAGATATCTCTACTGGATGTCCAGTTATAAACGTAGGTTGTATTAGATGTTCCTCACAAAATTCTTCAAACATCTCAGATATGATATGTCCTCTTTTCATTCCTGGCTCTATTTCCAATCCTTTAGCTTTTGCTATAGCTATAGCTTCTTCATCTGAATTTATAGTAGAAAAATCTACTCCTACAAATTCCTTTATAGCCTCTTCCATGTCCATTCTCTTCCATGGTGGAGTCAAGTCTATTTCTCTTCCTTGATAGTTTATCTTCTTAGAACCTAATGTCTTTTCAGCTACATAGGATATCAATTCCTCTGTCAATCTCATCATCTCTTCATAATCAACATAGGCTTGATATAATTCTATATTTGTAAACTCAGGATTGTGTTTAGGACTCATACCTTCATTTCTAAACATCTTACCCATTTCATATACCTTTTCGAATCCACCAACTATAAGTCTCTTTAGATACAGTTCATTTGCAATTCTCAAATACATCTCTATATCTAATGTATTGTGATGTGTAATAAAAGGTCTAGCATTTGCTCCACCAGCTATAGTACTAAGTATAGGAGTTTCTACCTCTAAAAATCCTCTTTCATCAAGATACTCTCTTACAGCCTTTAACATCTTTGACCTCAATATAAAGGTCTCCTTGACTTCTGGATTTACTATTAGATCTACATATCTCTGTCTATATCTTAAATCTTGGTCCTTTAATCCATGGAATTTTTCAGGCAATATCTGTAAAGATTTTGACATTATGATCATACTCTCTGCTCTTACAGATATCTCTCCAGCTTTTGTCTTAAAGACTTCACCTTTTACACCAACTATATCCCCTAGATCTAATAGAGATAGATCTTTGTAGTTTTCTTCACCTAATACATCTAGTTTAGCAAATATCTGTATTTTCCCTTGGCTATCTTGAAGATCCATGAAGCTAACCTTTCCATGTCCTCTTCTAGACATGATTCTACCTGCTACAGATACTTTCTTTCCTTCTATCTCTTCAAAATTATCCTTGATTTCCTTACTATGATGTGTATAATCAAAGTTTTCAATTAAAAAGGGGTTTTTCCCCTTATCTATTAATTCCTGTAATTTTTCCCGTCTCATCATAAGCATTTCATTCATATTTTGTTCTATTTCGGACATCATTTTTCCTCCTTGGTTTTATGCCTTCCTATCTGTTTATATCTAATATCTTATATTTTATGATTCCATCTGGAACTTGTACTTCTACTATATCACCTGACTTACCACCTAGTAAAGCTTTTCCTAAAGGAGATTCATTTGAAATCTTACCTTCATAAGGATGGGACTCAGCTGACCCTACGATTACATATTCCATCTCTTCATCATATTCTAAATCTTTGACAGTAACCCTAGAGCCTATACCTACTTTATCAGTTGTGATCTCATCTTCATCTATTAACTTGGCATTCCTCAAAATATTTTCTAATTTAGCTATTCTCTCTTCTAACTGTGCCTGCTCATTTTTGGCTTGATCATATTCTGAGTTTTCACTAATATCTCCAAAACTTAGGGCTTGTTTTATTCTTTCTGCAACCTCTTTTCTTCTAACAGACTTCAACTCATCCATCTCATTTTCAAGTTTTGCTAACCCCTCTGCAGTCAAGAATACATGCTTTTCTGCCATCTTACTCTCTCCCTTTCATAATAGCAATAAATATATATGCTTATTAATCTATTGATTTATTTAAATAACCATCTAACTTGTATGCAGAATATTATAATCAAGGTAATCCTTAATGTCAAGTGCTCAAAATCCACCCTTAATCCTAATAATCTGCTCTATATATTCTTCTATACTATAATCATCGTTTCTAGTAGAAATTTGACAGTATTCTTCTTTAAATTCGCCAAAGAATCCTTCATATAGACTAGATGAAATTTTCTGCTCTATAGGAAATCCATTCATGGTACCTAGGCTTTGAACATACATCTTTATATCGTCAATAACTACATTCTTCTTTAAAATCTTAAACGGTTTTAATATGCTGAAATCGAATACCAATGTATTTCTTCCAATACCTTTTATGTCAAATATGGCTTTATCTTCCAGATTCACTATTACATCATAATTTTTTAAAGTACTTTCCACGTTTATAGGTTGGAATATGGATATCCCTATATCATCTAATATAGTACTATATACTTCTTCACCTTCTTCCTTACCTATTCCTATTAAAGATATAAAATTGAATATATGAGAAATAGAATAGATTACATCTAGTATTTCTTCTCTATTCTGGGAGATTAAAAGTAACTCTGCTCTTCTAAAATCTCTATTAAGTCTTTTCCCTAAGTCTTCTATAATCATAGGAAGATTATAGAGTCTAACACTCTTTCCACTGGAAAAGCTAAGGGAAGTTTCCATTTCTATGGTCTTCTTTATCCCTTCGTCTAGATATTCCATCTCCTCACTAAATATATTTTCACAATCCTCTTCTTTTAATTTAGAAATGCTTTCTATATATTTCCTCATAGTATCTTCGTCTTCATAGTCTATAGGCTTTAGATTTATACCTGCTATATATCCAATCTTTTTACCATCTATAACTATATAATCCAGTATCTTTGGTCTAAATTTAGGTATCAAAACCTCAAATAGATGCTTATATAGCCCTGTCCTGAAATACTCATTATATTTTTTATGATCTATTATATATAATAAAGATATATTACCACCTTCCTATCTTAATTTTTTTACATTATATGATAGGGGATTACCGGGTATACATCTATATACTATTTTTTTCTAAATAATCTATGAGTAAGCCTTTGACCATTTCTCTACTCTCTGCCATGTTTATCTTATTTTTAACTTCATTGGAATTTTTCATACCTTTTAAATACCATGCTAGATGCTTTCTCATCTCCCTTATACCTACTCTTTCTCCCTTCATTTCACATACCATATCTAGATGTCTAATAGCCATATCTATTATCTCTTTAACATTTGGGACTCTATCTGCTTTTTCTTCCATTAGATTTTGGATTCTTTCAAATATCCACGGATTTCCCATGGCTCCTCTTCCAATGGCAATGGCATCACATCTAGTATGATTCATCAGGTCTATTCCATCTTGAGGTTCAAAGACATCTCCATTTCCAATTACAGGTATACTTACTGATTCCTTTACCTTAGCTATGAAATCCCAATCTGCCTTTCCTGAATAGAACATATCTCTTGTTCTCCCATGAATAGTCAAAGCACTTACTCCCTCTTCTTCTGCAATCTTAGCAATATCTATCCCATTTATCATATTGCTATCCCAACCCATTCTTATTTTAATAGTTACTGGTTTCTTAGAGACCTTTATTACATTTTTCAATATCTCTCTTATGAGTTTAGGGTCTTTCATCAAAGCACTTCCATCTTGATTTTTAACTATCTTAGGAGCTGGACAACCCATGTTTATATCTATAATATCTATCTCTTCTCTTAAATTCAGATCTTTTTCTACAATACTAGCCATAATCTTAGGATCAGAACCAAATATTTGAATTCCCACTGGTCTTTCACTATTTCCTATCTTAGTGAGCATTTCAGTACCCTTATCTTTATAGTAGAGCCCTTTGGCACTTACCATTTCTGTAAATACTAGACCTGCACCCTTTTCTCTACAGATAGTTCTAAAACTTAAATCTGTTATTCCAGCCATAGGTGCTAAAAATATATTGTTACTAAGCTTTATATTACCTATATTCATAATCTCACCTCTATACAAAAAAGGCCTCCATCCAAGTATTCTAGAGTAGCCTTTTTGAAACTCATAAAGAAAACTTATATCAGATGGGGTTTCATACTCCATCTGATATCTCTTAAGTGAGAGCTTTCCTACTTTTTATAAAAAGTAAGCAGCCTAAGCTACTTACTTATTTCTCTCATATATAATTCTTAGACCATCTAAAGTCAATAGTTCATCTACTTTTTCAATATATTTACTTTCACCAGATATTAAACTAGCAAATCCACCTGTAGCTACTATATTGACATTAGAACCGCCTACAGACATTTCCTCCACCATTCTCTCTAATATAGAATCTACTAAGCCAATATATCCAAAGATGATACCTGATTGAATACTATTTACAGTATTCTTACCTATTGTCTTATCTGGCTTAGCCAATTCTACTTTCGGTAATTTGGCAGTCCTTAAAAATAATGCCTCAGAGGATATTCTAATTCCAGGTGCTATAACTCCTCCTAGATAATTTCCCTCTTTAGATATGGCGTCAAAGGTAATAGCTGTTCCAAAATCTACAATAATCAAAGGCCCTCCGTACTTTTCATATCCCGCCACACCATTTACTATCCTATCAGCGCCTACTTCCTTTGGATTATCATACTTTATATCCATACCAGTCTTTATTCCAGGTCCTACAACTATAGGCTCTGAATTAAAGTATTTCTTACACATAACCGATAGTGTATGCATCAATGGTGGAACTACTGAAGATAGCATAATATCTCCTATTTCATCAGTATCTAATCCATGATATCTAACTATCTGTTCAAATATCAAACCATATTCATCTGAGGTTCTATTCTTATCTGTAGATATCCTCCAATTATATAATAGTTTATTGCCTTTAAAAATCCCAAACACTATATTAGTATTACCTACATCTATAACTAGTAACATAATTTTCTCCTTTATTTTGTATCTCTCAATCTCAATGCACCCATAACACTTACAACGATTATAATAGCAATTATAGCTTCTGGTATTCCATTTGTAAGCCCTATACCAATGATGACTTTTCCAACAGTATCTGGATTCATTCCAAGGGTAGTTACAAACTTCTTACCATGAAATAGATAGATCATACCTAAAACTCCTACAGTATTAGTTAAAGTTCCCACTATTGTAGAAATTATTAAATCCAGAGAATTGTTGCTTACCTTTGTAGTGGTAAAATATATAAAGATCAACGCTATTATTATCAACATTACATTCATCATTATAATCCAAAATCCATATGAATTTACAACACTCTCATATATACCATAGGATAGATAGACTATGATACTTGCCCACAATAAATCTAATATCAATATAGTATTTCTATTGCCAATCTTTTTAATACCAGTATAGGTATAATATGTTGTAATCCCTACTAAAACCCTAGGTAATATAGATACCATAGGATTATAAAACGCAAAGGATACAGGTGTCGGATTTGTAATAGCTTGAAATATACTAAATCCTCCAAATATCAGACCTATAATCCCACCTACAACAGGCCCCTCCATAATAGCTCCTATTATAACTGGAATATGCATTATAGTAGCCCTTGTAGCACCTACTGGTATAAACCCAAGAGGTGTCATTCCCAGCACTATAGATATAGCACCTAAGACTCCTATAATGGTCATTCTTCTTACATCAAACATACTTTTACTATTCATAACATCCCTCCGCTCTAGCTCTTTTCCAAGATACCAGTCGATTAAATTAAAAATATTTCTTAGTCCAACTCATATAGATGTCGGCTTGCTAACATGATAATTATAGATTATATAGATATACTAGTCAAGAACTTTGCTTTGAACAATATCCTGAAAACTATATATCTCGTTATAACCTTTTGAGTAAAATATAGCATTACTTATAGCTTGAGACATAACTTCTGCCGCCATAGATCCAACTAAATTTATATCTGCTTCTATTTTATTAGTAGCCATGGTAAATATAGTATCTCCATCTACCATAGTATGTATAGGATCAATAGATCTTGCAAATCCATTATGGGCCATCTGAGATATTTTATAAGCTTGGGCTTTATTCAATATGGCATTTGTAGCTATTATACCTATTGTAGTATTTTGTATTGAAAATCCTATATCAGAATCTCTATTCTTCATTATCTCATATGTATTTAACATAATATCCCTACTATAGTCATAGACTCCTGCAATTTGTTCATTAGTCCTATAGTCATAGATATCTCCAAAACTATTGACCGAAACTAAGGCTGAAACCTTTAACTCACCAACTTCTATAGTGGCACTTCCAAGTCCAGATTTCATTACATTTTTAGGCCCCATTATCTTGCCAACTGTAGCTCCCATTCCACAACCTATATTCCCCTGTCTATTTTCTCTTGTAGTAGCTGACTTTGCTGCCTCATATCCCATGACAAGATCTGGTCTTATCCTATAATCACCTATATTTAAATCAAAGATCACTGCTGATGCTACTATAGGAACCTTAGTTACCCCAACATCAAATCCTATACCCTGCTCTTCCAAATACTTCATAACTCCAGATGAAGCGTCTAATCCAAAAGCTGATCCTCCTGATAGAACTATAGCATGAACTCTGTCTACCGTCTTTTCAGGCCTAAATAGATCCGTCTCCCTTGTACCTGGTGCAGATCCTCGAACATCTACCCCGCCAGTTGCCCCTTCCTCACATATGACTACAGTACAACCAGTCATCCCCTCTTCAGAAGTACTGTGTCCCACTTTTATTCCTTCTATGTCAGTGATATATCCTGAATACATATAAACATTCCCTTCATTTTTTTCTTTTGCACTTCACCATCTGTCTCTATAATACCCAGTTCTA
The DNA here is from genome assembly GCA_052067355.1 of Tissierellaceae bacterium HCP3S3_D8. GTDB lineage: Bacteria > Bacillota > Clostridia > Tissierellales > Tissierellaceae > CABMKH01. The sequence continues at coordinate 30,023 of JBQHQH010000026.1, read as the reverse complement.
AATTTTCTAAAGAAAAGAGATGGGATTAATCCCATCTCTTTTTATTCTTGATCCTCTTCATTATTTTTATTATTTTCTATCTCTTTTTCTTCTATATCAGTTTCGATATCTTTTCCTAAAAATAGTGCTTCAAACTCTTTTGCATCTATAGTTTCCTTCTCCAATAGAGCTTGAGCTATTCTATGAAGTTTATCTAAATTATTTTTAAGAAGTTCTTCTGCTCTATTATATGCAGTATCTATTAACTTTCTCATCTCACCGTCTATTGTTGCAGCCACTTCTTCTGAATAGTTTCTAGCTCTACCAAAGTCCCTTCCTAAAAATACCTCTTCTTCATCTGTACCATATGTCATAGGTCCTAATTTATCATTCATACCATAATGGGTAACCATCTGTCTAGCTATCTTAGTAGCTCTTTCAATATCGTTTTGAGCCCCTGTACTTATATCTCCCAATATTAAAGCCTCACTTACTCTACCACCTAGTAGAATAACCAATCTACTTTCCATCTGTTTTTTAGTCACATAGTTCACATCTTCATCAGGAATATATGCAGTAAATCCTCCAGCCATTCCTCTTGGAATAATAGTAACTAGATGAACTGGATCTGAATCGGGAATCAATCTTGCAGCCAATGCATGGCCTGCCTCATGATATGCTGTAAGCTTTCTTTCCTTTTCACTTACAACTTGACTCTTCTTTTCTGGTCCTGCTTGAACCTTAATAGAAGCTTCTTCAATTAAATTCATTGGTATGGATTTTAGATTAAATCTAGCAGTCAGTAGTGCAGCCTCGTTGACTAGATTTTCTAAATCAGCTGGTGTAAATCCTGGTGTCCTCTTAGCTACAGTCTTTAAATCTACATCATTGTCTAAAGGTTTATTCTTTGTATGAACCTTTAATATAGCTTCTCTGCCTCTAATATCTGGCAATCCTACATATATGGTTCTATCAAATCTTCCTGGTCTCAGCAATGCCGGATCTAGTATATCTGGTCTATTAGTTGCCGCCATAACTATAATCCCTTCATTAGTTCCAAATCCATCCATTTCAACTAAAAGTTGGTTTAAGGTCTGTTCTCTTTCATCATGACCTCCGCCCATTCCAGCTCCTCTTCTTCTTCCTACTGCATCTATTTCATCTATAAACACTATACATGGTGCATTTTTCTTAGCTTGCTCAAATAGGTCTCTAACTCTACTAGCTCCAACCCCTACAAACATCTCTACAAAGTCGGAACCTGATATTGTAAAGAATGGTACCTTAGCTTCTCCTGCTACTGCTTTACTAAGATAGGTTTTACCTGTTCCTGGTGGTCCTACTAATAGCACTCCTGTTGGGATTCTTGCCCCAATCTCTATATACTTACGTGGTGATCTTAGGAAATCTACGATTTCCTTTAATTCTTCTTTTTCCTCTTGTAATCCTGCAACATCGGCGAAAGTTACTAATTTGCTATCTTCTTCTTTATGAAGTCTTGCCCTACTTTTACCAAAGGACATTACCCTTCCACCACCGCCACCTTGTGACTGTTGCATAAACACAAACCAAAAAATCGCAAATGCAAATAACATTAAAAAAGTTGGTAGCATCTCCATATACCAAGGTCTGCCTGGTGCTTCTTCTGCACTATAACTTAGTTTTTGATTATCTACTAAATCTCTTAGATAGTTTTCATAAATGTCTAATCTAAACTCCTGTGGCAAAAACACCTTAAACTGAGTTCCATCTTCTAGCTTACCTTGAGCTATATTCCCTACCATCCTTATTTTTTCTACTTTTTCATCTCTTAAATTTTTTACTAATTCAGTGATATCCATTTCCTTTACAGTTTCAACATTTTGGCCCATCATGCGGACACCAAACATTATCAATATTATTATAAGCAGATATACACTTATACCCTTAAAAAACCTTCTCAAATTAAGTCCTCCCTTCACATGTGGGTAGATAATATTTTATCATTATATCATATACAATATTCTAATTCAACAAGCTAACCTTTTATATGTTCAGAATTGTAAACTTCTTCCTTCAATGCTCCAACGAAGGGAAAATTTCTATATTTTTCAGCATAATCCAATCCATATCCCACTACAAATTCATCTGGTACTGAAAATCCTAGATAGTCTACATGTACTTCAATATTTCTTCTATCTGGTTTATCTAAAAGAGTAGCTATCTTTACACTCCTAGCCCCTCTCTTTTTTAAATTATCCTTTAAATATGCCAATGTAAGACCAGTATCTATTATATCTTCTACAATCAATATATCCTTTCCCTCTACTGAAAAATCTAAATCCTTTATTATCTTTACTTCTCCAGTTGAAATAGAAGATTTTCCATAGCTAGATACAGCCATAAAATCCATAAAAATAGGTAACTTGATATTCTTGCTGAGTTCAGACATAAAGATTACAGCACCTTTTAATATTCCAACTAACATTAAATCCTTATCTCTATAGTCCTCAGTAATCTCCTCTCCCAACTCCCTAACTCGTTTTGCAATCTCCTCTTCACTTATTAACACTTCTTTAATTACACTATTCACTTTTTTCCTCCTCGTCATCACAAAAAAAATGTTCTACTACTAATATCCTTTTAGTATTGTCATCTATTCTACATATATTGCTAGTTCTATAACCTACTACCCATAGTATATTTTCTTCATCTACAATCAATGGAATCTTTTCCCTCTTATCTCTGGAGATCTTCTCATCTATAAAATAGTCCTTTAGTTTCTTCCTTCCTTTCATTCCAAAAGGTATAAACCTATCTCCATTCCTTCTATTTCTAAGATACAAATTACCTCTTATCTTGTCAAAGTCGAATATTCCAATACCTCTTCTATCTAGGTGGTTGATTTCAGCTATAGGTAATACTCTTAGGTTAAAACCATATCCTAAATCACTAAAATTATTAACCCCTAACTCCAATCTATAATTAAAATCTCCCTGCTTTTCTAAATCGTCTCTATAGATCTTTAATTCTCTATAATCTATTCTGGCTACAAGTCTATTTGGAAGATGAACTTCTTTTCCAGTCTCACCTGATTCCAATAATCTAACCACTGATGAAATATGTAGTTCTCCAAATCCCTGTAGATTGCCAACTATATCTTCAATTGCCCTTCTTATAATTCTAAATTTGATGCTATCTTCCTGACTATTAAATAGACAGACATCTAAGATTATACAGTTTCTACTCTTATACTTCAATAACAATTTATACTGATCTTCTGAATATTTCTCAAGAAATCTACTATCTTGAGCTGAAGTTTGAGATAATCGCCAAAGGGTATTGATGATATTTGGGTTGAAATTCTCCTCTATATAGGGTATAAGTTCCAGCCTTATTTTATTTCGTGTATATATAGGCATTAAATTCGTCTTATCCAAAACAGTATCTATACTGTTTTTCTCAATATATCTTTCTATATCTGCTCTAGAGATATTCAATAGAGGTCTAATTATATCTCCAGATATGAATTCCATACCATTTAATCCATCTATACCTGTTCCTCTAAATATTCTCATCAGTAAAGTCTCTGCCTGATCATTGGCATTGTGAGCTACTGCTATCTTTCCACCGCCTAATTGAAATAATATCTCCCTAAAAAAGCCATATCTTAACTCTCTTCCTGCCTCTTCAGCACTTATACCCATCTCTTTCCCATAAGCCACCATATCTACAGTCTTAGAATAATAAGGTATATTCAATTTTTGGGCCTGATACCTCACAAATTTTTCATCTTCTACTGCTTCTATCCCCCTTACACCATGGTTAACATGAGCTACAGCTATATTAAAACCTATTTTATCTTTTATTTCAATCAATAAATAAAGTAGAGCCATAGAATCTGGCCCACCTGAAACACCGATTATTATATTTTCATCTCTATGAATCAGACCATGTTCCAATATGGTTTTAAGCACTACTTCTTCCATTTTATCACCTTGATATATTCTGTATATTAATAATATACCCTATATTCAATAGAAATTAAAGGATAATCATCTAAAAATAAAGAAAACTTATATCAGCTAGAGTTTTATACTCCATCTGGTATAGGTTTTCTTATATTTTAAGGAGGAAACTTTTCTACTGATTTATAGGAAAAGGGAGATTTTTTTCTCCTATACACTTTTCCATACTTTTGTTACCATAACTGTCATATCGTCTTTTGAACTATCTTTCTCTATTGATTTAGCAATATTTAATATTTCTTCTGATATCACCTTTGGATTTTGAGAATTTATGCCCATTATAACATCTTGCATCCATTTCTCTCCATCTCTTACATCTCTATTACTATCTAAAATTCCATCAGACATCATTATTACCATATCTCCATCTTCTAATTCTTCTTCATATATATTGAAATCTACATTTTCCAGTATTCCTATTGGCAAAGATCTGGAGTTGATTATCTCTACTCTATCTTTTTTCTTTATAAATGTGGCAGGAGATCCATTCTTTAGGATCTGTAATTTTCCTGTATACAGATCTATAAATCCTAAATCCAGTGTGGTAAATATTTCATCATCAGATTTAGCTCTGAGAACAGAGTTAATAGTTCTAATAGATGTATCCTTATTTATATTTGTTTCCATGAGTTTTTCCAAAAGTTCTATTGCAATACTGCTCTCTATATTTGCCTTCTTACCTATTCCCATACCATCACTTATAGCTAAGAAAGTAGTGTTCCCAATCTCTCCAAATGTATAACTATCCCCTGATATCTTGTCTTCTGAATTATTTGCAGCAGAAACATTAGTCAATGCTGAAAATCTATTTACCCTATATAGTTTAAAATAATTTCTATTATATCCTGTATTACAGAAGCTATAATCACTAGTCAGAGGAAAACCTAGACTATTGGAAACTACATTCTTGATTCTATTCATGTGAATAGGATCTCTCTTTTCATCTAACTCAACTAGTACCTCTAGTTCTCCCTTCTCTATCTCTGCTACAGTTAAATCTAATATATCTATTCGTTTATTTTTTAATTCTTTAATCAGTAAATTCTCCAACTCTTCATTAAATATAGGATTTGAATATATATCTTCTGACATATTTTCTATAATACTTCCTATGCCTTCAAACTGTTCTACTAATAAATTTCTTTGTTCCATCAATCTCTTATTCCATAGATAATCCTTTTCCATAGCATGATACTGTTTCACTATATTATTTCCAAGAGTCTCACCATATTCACAAAACTCTCCCATTTCTCTATATAGCTTATCCATATTTGAGCCATTGTTTTCTATTATACCTGTGAGATTGAAAATCTTTGCATATGTTACATAGTAATCCTCTTCCCAGCACCTCTTAAAATTAGGGCAATCCTTACAAGTATTATTACAGATATCATCTATTATTTTATAGGCTTCTGAAGTGGAATATATATTCTTATCCTCTATGGACTTCTTCAAGATCTGACTTAAGCTATTAAAAAGACTGCTCATATTCTTAAGTTTCTTTGAAACATATTCATCTTTACGTTTGGCATAGCTTTCTTCTACTTCTAGATTTCCTGCAAATATAGTATTTAAATCTAATTTTACATATCTAGATATAATTAAAAATATTATGGCCGAAAAGAATAGTTCTCTATAGTCTATAAAACTTGTCCCAAGCTTATTTATATAGAAACTTATAATTCCATTTCCCAAGATAAATCCCAATATTGAACCTGCCTTGCCTAGATCTCTGAATATACCTGCTAATAATCCTCCAACTGCCAATATAGCAATTATAAATGGCATCTCTGTATGAGATATATATGAAACCAATCCTAATATTATGGAAGAACTTACACCTATAAGTACTCCCTGAGTATAACTTAAATAGATTATCAGTACTATACTTATTATATTCTTTAGACTTACTCCCCAAAATACCATATTATTAAATCCAGATAGTGCTAAGGCTATAGTTATAAAACTGCATACTAACTTTTCATTGCTAATGTTTTTTGAACGTATATCTTCTATTGGCATACTAAATGAGAATATATATGTCATAGTAAATACCAATATTCCTTCAAAGATAATCATAAATACATCATATGGAGAATATCCTCCAGTCAATATCATATTTAAAAACCTAGATATTAAAAATGCTAATTCAGAAATAAATGCAGACTTTATAAGAGTATAATCTTTCCCTTCTCTTGTCTTGGTAAATATCCAATATATAAACATTGTTGCTAAGACATAGTCCATTCCACCAATTCCATGTAGTGTAAATGTCCCTAAAATTACGGAAAATAAAAGATATATATTGCTTCCCTTCGTCAATATATATGAACCTAAAAAAGCCATACCAAATGGTGTTAATTCACCCATTATACTTACTCTACTAATAAAAAACCCTATGAATATTATCAACAAGTCCCGAGCTTGGATATTAAAACTTGCTTTTCTATTGGTCAATACGGACTCTACTCTAGTCAATTCAATCACCCCTATTTAATATTGTGATTAGAGAATATCAAATAGGTAATTATTTTTTTGTCAATACTGGGCATATATGACTATGATTTTTCAGACAATTATTATCCATATTTCCTATAACCTTAACTTCTATATTTAAACCTATAATCTGTATATTTTAAGTCCATAACCGTTGAAATTACTCAACTTAGCATATTAAACCTTGGAAACTCCTTTAAATGTAGTTTTTTGGCAATAAAAAAACCGGATATCTCCGGTTTAAAAATCTATTGAACTAGACCTTCTAGATTTCATTCCATTATTTTTCCTAGAATCCCTAGTTTTTAATTGATCCATCTTTTCATTGCTATCCTTTAAAAATTGATTTAACTTATCCTCAAAGGACATATTTTTTTGCATATCATCTTGTTTATTCCATTCAATTTCAATAGGCTGACTAGTCTTTGGTTTCGCTTGTCTTATAGATAGACTAATCTTGTTATCATTTGTAATAGATAAAACTTTAACCTTTACTTTCTCACCTTTTTTTAAGTAATCATCAACCTTTTCAACATAATCATGGGATATTTCTGAAATATGAACTAATCCACTTTTCCCCTCTGGTAACTGTACAAATGCACCAAAATTAGTTATGCCAGTTACAGTGCCTTCTACTACTTTTCCAACAGATACAGGCATATATAAATAATTCCTCCTTAAAAATATTTTCATTTTAAGTATATATTAGATTCTCTCATATGTCAATTAGTACCCCGATTAAAAACATTAAAAAAAGAGTTCTTTAGTTTATTTTTATCAATATAAACTCTCTCTCTAGGTTTTACCATTCCTAGCTCTTCTCTGGCAACTTTTTCCACGAACTCTAGAGAACCACTATTTTCAATCTCCTTATTTAGTTGACTTATATCTCTTTCTAGGGTACCTATTTCAATCTCAAGTTCCGCCTTTCTTGTCTGTAGTCCTTTCATCAGTCTTCTTTGGTCTATCATTATCAGAGTAATATAGATAAGTAAAAATATCAGAACTAAATGCATTGGTCTTATCCTTTTCTTCTTTCTTTTTTTTACCATAAAAACATCACCTTACTCATCCTTTGTATATAGATATTACCTACTTTTTATTAGATGTAAGCTTACAATACTTTTTAGCGTCATTGAATATCCGTGTAAATAATGTATTTACTTTTTTGATCCTCTTACCCCCATAATTCATTATTTTCTTAGATGGATATAATATTATCTTAATTATCTCACTAAACACACTTAATATCAACTTAAAAACTCTAATTAATAGTGGAAAATTATATCTTGATATGATCTTTGAATAAAATATATAACCTATAAGAAATCCCACAATTATGTACCCTCTGATAACTCCATCTGTATTATTTACTAAAAATATAAAGAAGACAGATGTTACAATCAGCCATAGTATGAAATCTTCAATGGTGGATAAAACTTTCTTAGGCTTTGAGTAGTGTCTAAATACCCTATACAGATCATAAATAACACCTAAAATCAGTCCATAATTTATAGCAAACAAAAATATATAAAATTCATCTATTAAATTAATCTCTAACATCTAAATTCACCACTTATTTGAATATCCTCCCCATGAAATTTTTAGGAGCTCCTTCTTTGCTAATATAGGTTAAACTGCTGATGGAGCCAGATATATTCAAAGAGCCATCATCTATATTCAATTTACTAATATTTAGTCCTTCTCCTTTGATACTTATACCTCCTTTTATAGTAGATAATACTATTGTATTGTCATTGTAACTATCTACTTGTTCAACTCCCGTGATATTTATTATACTCCTATCTTCAATTAATATATTTTGGTTTTTAAACCTTATCCTCTCTTCACTCATGGTCTCCCTCCTATCCTTTCTAATATTTATGAAAAAAAAAAGGCTTTTATTACAAAAGCCTTAGAAAATCTAAACAAATATGTTATAAAGTCCTTATATGTAGGTCGATTATGAAGATTTTATCATAATAAGGTTTAAATTGTGAACTATGAAGTGAAATAGATAAAGTATAAAATACTCCTTCCACTTTAAGTTTTGATACTTTACCTTTAATAATTGTTCATTGTGAATTGAAACACCTATGCATAAATAGGATAGCCATTAAATAAACATCAGGTCATCAGCACTTGAAAATTCAAGTGTCTTAAGGCTTTATAGCCTCTCTAACTTTAACTATTCTATTATCTCATATAATGTACTTGCCTCATCTTTTCCTGCATTATCCATGAGTTTTAACACCTTAAGTTTCATAATGCCACTGCCAAATTTAACTTGAACTATATCCCCAACTTTAACATCATCTCCTGGCTTAGATACTCTGTCATTGATTAAAACTCTACCCTGTTCACAAGCTTCTTTGGCTACAGTCCTTCTCTTAATAATTCTTGAACTCTTAAGAAATTTATCAATCCTAATATCTAACATCCCCTTTAACAAAAAAATCAGGTCAAGACCTGATTTTTTACTTATTTTTGATTTACCATATCTTTTAAGCCTTTTCCAGCCTTAAATACTGGAGCATTTGATGCTGGTATCTTTATTACTTCTTCTGGATTTCTTGGGTTTCTACCTTCTCTAGCTTTTCTTGATCTAACTTCAAAAGTTCCAAAACCTACAAGTTGTACTTTGTCTCCTTTAGATAATGCTTCTTCAACAGATTTGATAAATCCGTTTAAAGCAGCCTCTGCGTCTTTTTTAGTTAAATTACTTTTCTCTGCTATACTTGATACTAATTCAGCTTTGTTCATTATAAATTCCTCCCCATAATAGTTTTTTACAAAATTATTATACTAATTGAACTTCCCTACCCTTTACTACTATGATTAAGGCAGAGTTTTCTACGCTATCTAGCATTCTATATGTAGACTACTAGTAAACGTATTGGGATGTTCAGAACCCATTATTGACATTTGTATTACAAGTCTAGAAGCATATTTTATAACTTATTCTAAAGTTCTTTTGCCAGATTCCAAAGAGCATCCATTTCCTCTAAAGTCATATCTTCTAATTTTTTGCCTACACCAAGAGCTTCCTTCTCCATTAAATCAAATCTCCTGACAAACTTATTATTGGCTTTATTTAATGCAACTTCAGGGTCTATATCTAAAAATCTAGATAGATTGACAATTGAAAAGAATAAATCGCCTATCTCCTCTTCCACCCTATAATGTCCTTTACCAAACTTCTCTACTGCCTCTAGTACTTCTCCATGTTCCTCAACCACTTTATCAAGAGGGCCCTGTATATCTTCCCAATCAAAACCAATTTCAGCAGCCTTGGTCTGGAGCTTAGTGCTCTTCATTAGAGAAGGAAATTTAGGTAAGCTCCTCAATTTCTCTGTAAAGCTTGCAAAATCACGTTGCAAGTCCTTCAGCTTATTCCAATTATATACTACTTCTTTGGAATTTTCTAGCCTTTTTTCCAAAAATATATGAGGATGTCTATAAATAAGTTTGTTCGCTAAAGCTGATGTAACTTCTATTAGGTTAAAACTCCCTTCATCATATCCAATCTGGCAATGAAACAATACTTGTAACAATAGATCTCCTAGTTCTTCTATTAAGGCATCTATATCTTCATTATCAATTGCATCTACTACTTCATATGCTTCTTCAATAAGATTTTGCCTTATGGACCTATGGTCCTGTTCCATGTCCCAAGGGCATCCATTTTCTCCCCTTAGAATTTCCATTATACCTACTAAATCTTTAAAGTCAAATATTTTTTTATCTTTTTTGTATATTCTTGGAACATATATGCTAGTTAAGTGGCCTATATTCTCTATTCTATCTAATGAATATATAGGAATATTATGCACCTGTTCTGCATCTTCTATGCCTGCATTATGAATAATATATATTTTATATTCATCTCCATAGATTTCAGACAAGACTAATTTCACATCAGATAATATTCTCTTATTATATACCTGAGAGATTATCATATCCACATTGATATCTACAATCAGTCTATTAAATACTTCTCCATCTACTATCTTCAATCCATTGATTGGATCTCTTTCAATCAGCTCTATTATAGGTTCTATAAAACTCATACCTGATATTATTTCAATATCAATGCCTCTATCCCTTAAAATTCCAACAGTCTTCTCTCCTACCATAGGATTGCCAGGCACAAAATAGTTGACAACTCCATTTTCTTCAGCTTCTTTTATCAATTCATCTACTATCTTTTCGTATACCTGATCTAATTCTTCTCCTCTATCATATATATAGTCGTAAGATTCAAAGGGAATATTCTTATCTAAAAAATACTCTACAGTAGGATGTTCTTTCGTTCTAAGGATGTTTTTATCACCACTCTGTATCCTATCTATAGCTCCCAAAGTTAAAGACTCTACATTTCCTGGACCTAAACCTATAACATATATCTTCCCCATTTATCTTTCCCCTTTATATTTAAATCTATTTTAGTAACTTAAACCTCTCTAATTTTTCCCTAATCTTGTCTCCCTTAGGTAATAATGCCATATCTTCATCTGTTATAGTACCCATAATTACCAATAATATAACATATGCAACAGCCCCAATGAATATAGAAATGATTGTAGATAGATTTCCTCCCACAATAGGCATTAAACTCCCGTAACTAAGTTTAACTAATACGGCCATGCCGATGGAAGATATCAAAGGCTTGATGAATATTCCCATATAGTCAAACTCTATTTTAGCTATAATCTTAAGCATAATCAAGTCTAAAATTGCAGCAACTGCATAGGCTACAACAGTACTTATAGCTGCACCCTTTATATTTATACTAGGTATCGTAGTAAGAGTATAGGTGAGTATCACTTTAAATATGGCACCTATAAATAGATTTATAACTGGTATAATTGGTCTTCCCAATCCCTGTAACATTGCTGTCAATGCTTGGACAAGAGTGAGAAATATTACACCAAAAGATAGATATTGTAATATCTCTCCAGTATTTCTAATAGTTTCAGCTGTGTTTTTATAGAATAGAAGTCCTATAATAGGCTTTGCCAGTACAAACAATCCAAATGCACAAGGAAGCCCAATAAGCAATGTTATCCTAATTCCTGAACCTATTAAATTTGATATCTCCTTATTCTTTTTCTTTGCACTTGCACTTGCTATGACAGGCACCAAACTCATAGCTATTGCTATGGAAAATACCTGAGGTAGATTTATTAAAGTTTGAGCAAGTCCCTTTAATTCTCCAAATAACTTATTAGCCAATTCCTCGGAATACCCTATATATTGCAGCCTGTTTAGAACCAATCTTGTATCTATGGTATCCATGATAGGTGCTATTGCTGATCCAACAGTTATAGGAATTGCTATAATCAATAGATCTTTTACTATATTAGCTACAGAATATCCATCATCTATACGACTACTCTCTATCTCTTTATTTATCTCTTTTCGTTTTGTCATATATACTATATAGATAACCATAGTACCTATAAACGCCCCTATTGACCCTCCAAAGGATGCACCACCTGCTGCTATAGGTATTCCCTTATCCAACAATAAATATGTAAGCAATAGCCCGCTTATGACTCGAGAGAACTGTTCACTTATTTGAGATAGGGCTGTAGGAACCATATTATTTCTACCTTGAAACAGTCCTCTAAAGGCAGACATTATAGGAACAAAGAATAATGCTGGTACCAATGCAATTAGTGAATAATATGCATTAGTATTGCCTGAAGATATTACCATATCCTCTGCTTTAAAAAACACAAATACAGATGTAAGTATTCCAGCTATGAATAGACCTGCTAAAGCTACTTTAAAGACCTTAAATGCCCCTCTATGGTCTCCTAAGGCTCTCTTTTCTGAAACCAACTTAGCTATTGCTACTGGAAAGCCAGATGTAGATACTGTAAGTAAGAGTACATAGAAAGGATATGCTGTTTGATAATATCCTAAACCCTCTGTCTTGATTATATTTCCTATTGGAATCCTGTAGATTGCACCTAGAATCTTTACTATTATTCCAGCTATTCCTAAAATAGCTGCACCTTTTATAAAACTATTGTCCTTAGACACTAATATCCCCCCTAATATTGACCTTTATATCCTATTAATTCTCTATGTATTCCCATCTATATAATATACCATAAAGAAAAAAATACCTACAATAGAGTAGGTATTAAGTTTCCATCTGTTTCGACAAGAATTTTGAAGCTGTCTCTAATAATTTAGTTTCTAAGTCCCCCATATTTACTCCTTTTTCTTTAGATACAAGGATTATTGCTCCAATAGGATCACCCTGCATTACTATAGGACTTATTACCTGAGATACATATGACTCTAAATTCTCATCTTCATAAAATATTTTTATAGTAGGGTTATTTTCATCAATTGTGTATATGTCCCTTCCCTCTATAATCCTTTCTAATTCAGGACTAATTCTCTTTCCAAGGTATTCTTTTTTGGAGCCTCCTGATATTGCTATTAAATTGTCTCTATCTGAAATAATAGCCATATAGTTAGTAGCTTCATAAAGGGCCTCACAATATTCTGTTGCAAATTCATTTAGTTCGCCAATTGGAGAATATTTTTTAAGTATAATCTGTCCTTCTCTATCTGTGAATATCTCCAATGGATCCCCTTCTCTTATTCTAAGGGTTCTTCTTATTTCTTTTGGTATTACTACTCTTCCTAAATCATCTATTCTTCGAACTATTCCTGTGGCTTTCACAATATATCCTCCTTATACAATTAAATACAGTAAGATTATTATTTAACCAACAGGAATTTTTTATACATATTTCATTTTTTTATCAAGTAAATCCTAACTATTTTTCATCTTTAAATTTTGTAATTATTTTTATCTTTGCATTATCCTTTAATTTTTGAACATGTTTAGTATATTCTTCTTCTTTTAATAGTATCATTATCTCATCTTTCAATTCTTCAAAGGTATCCTTTCTATCTTCTATACGCACTATATGATAACCAGTTTCTGTCTTTATCAAGTCACTTGTTTCTCCTACTTTCAATGAAAAAACTGCATCTTCAAAATCAGGTATTGAAGCAAAAGTTCCTTTAGCAAAGTATCCCAGATCTCCACCTTTAATTGCGGAAGAACTGTGTAGAGATTTTTTAGTTGCTAATTCTGCGAAATCTTCACCAGCATCTAGTCTTCTAAGTATCTCTTTTCCATCTTCTTCATTATTTACCAATATATATCTAGCCCTTAAAACTACTAATTCATCTTTATTTTCATTGAAATATTTTTCTGCATCTTCCATACTGATATTGATATTGTCCATAAAATCTTTCTTGTATTTTTCCATTAGGATTTCCTTCTCTGTATAGTCTTCAAAGTAATCCATTGGAATATCATTGCTTTTTAGAGATTCATCTAGCTTGTCTTTTCCATCTAGGGAATCAGATATATTATCTAATCTCTCTTGAACTTCTTCTTTAGATACCTCTATTCCCTTCTTAGCTGCATCTTGCATTATCAACCTCTCTACAATTAGTACATTAAGAGTATCTTCTTTAAACAGTGTTTCCAACATCTTTCCATCAGATCCTACTTCAGATAAAGCTCCTTCGCCAAACTTTCTTTCATATAAATTTTTATTTACTTGAAAGTTCACATCATATTCTTCTTGAGTGATCCCTTCTCCATTCACTTTGGCTACTAGCCCCTTTTCATCTTTCCCAGTACACCCACTTACACTCATGGCAATAATAAGCACCATCGCCATGACAAATATCGTCTTACTTTTTAATCTATACAATTAAAACATCCTCTCTACCATCAAATTTAAGCCTATTAATCAATTATATATTATTTTTATCTTTATTAAAAGCACTAATTTTTTCAACTAGTTTCTTCAATTCTACCAAGATATCTTTTCTAATTCTAAAGCTCAAATGTGGTTTTGCTGATAGATCGAAAGCTATATTTCTCCTATATTCCTTAGATAGTTCATCTATTAATTCTAGAGATATGTCTTCATTGGAAACCAATTCCAATTTTACATTTCCATTTGATTGGCTGATAGTTTTTATCTTATTTTGGCTAGCTAATGATTTGATATAAGAAATATCCATTAGATTTTCCACCTCTTTTGGTATATCTCCAAACCTATCTATTAGTTCATCTACTAGCTCTCTATAGTCCTCAACAGATTCTATACCAGCAATCTTCTTATATACTTCAATCTTCTGCATCTCATCTTCTATAAATTTGCTAGGAATATAACCATCTACTTTTATATCCATAGTAGTGTCTACTTGCTCAACTACACGTTCTCCTTTTAATTTCCTTATAGTTTCACTTAAGAACTTTACATATAGATCATATCCTATAGCTTCAATATGACCATGCTGCTCTGATCCCAATAGATTCCCAGCTCCTCTTATTTCCAAATCTCTCATGGCTATTTTAAATCCAGAACCAAATTCTGTAAACTCCTTTATGGCCCTAAGTCTCTTCTCTGCTATCTCACTTAGAGCTTTGTCCTTACCATAGGTAAAGTATCCATAAGCTATTCTATTTGTCCTTCCTACTCTACCTCGTAATTGATAGAGTTGAGATAACCCCATCTTATCTGCATCATAGACTATTATAGTATTTACATTTGGAATATCTAGACCAGTTTCAATAATAGTAGTGCATATTAATACATCACTCTCTTTATTTAGAAAGCCCATCATAACTTTTTCCAATTGCCTTTCTCCCATTTGTCCATGTCCTACAGAAAATTCAGCCTCTGGCACTAGTTTTCTGAGTTTTGAAGCTATCCTATCTATAGTATCTACCCTATTGTATACAAAGTAGACTTGGCCTCCTCTACCAATTTCCTTTAAAATAGCATCTCTTATCATCTGCTCATTAAATTCCACAACATAAGTTTGAATTGGATATCTCTCTTCAGGCGGTTCTTCAATAACAGACATGTCCCTAATCCCTACTAAAGACATATGTAATGTCCTAGGAATCGGTGTAGCTGTAAGTGTAAGAACATCTATATTCTCTTTTAGCCTTTTTAATTCCTCTTTGTGTTTAACTCCAAATCTTTGCTCTTCATCTATTATCAACAGACCTAGGTCTTGAAACTTTACATCTTTAGAGAGAAGCCTATGAGTACCTACTATTATATCTACAACTCCATTTGCCAGTCCTTCTATTGCAAGTTTCTGTTCCTTTGGAGTTCTAAATCTACTAAGTAGTGCTGGCTTTATTGGAAAGTCTCTAAATCTCTCTAAAATAGTATTGTAATGTTGCTGTGCCAATATGGTAGTAGGTACCAATATGGCTACCTGTTTTCCATCCATCAATGCCTTAAATGCAGCCCTTAAAGCAACCTCTGTCTTTCCATAACCTACATCTCCACATAGAAGCCTATCCATAGGCTTGTTCCTCTCCATATCTTCCTTTATTTCCACAGTAGATCTAAGCTGACCTTCTGTCTCCTCAAAAGAAAATAAATCCTCAAACTGTCTCTGCCATGGAGTATCCTTTGAAAAAGAATAGCCTCTCAATGTCTCACGCTTAGCATATAGATCTAATAGATCTTGAGCCATATCCTCTACTGCCTTCTTTGCCTTTGCCTTTGTCCTCTGCCAGTCTCCACTATTTAGTTTATTTACCTTTGGCTTTATCCCATCTGATCCTATATACTTTTGAATTAAATTCATCTGATCTATGGGTATATATAACTTGTCTTGATTCTTATACCTAATAGTCAAATAGTCTTTCTTTATACCTTGGATATCTAACTGCTCAATACCTTCATATCTTCCTATACCATGGTTTTCATGTACTACATAGGAGCCTATGGTCAGATCTGATAGATTGATTATCTGTTCTCCCTTACGCTTCTTAGGCTTTCCTCTTCTCTTCTTTTGAGCTCCAAATATCTCCTTATCACTTATGACTACAAACTTTATAGAAGAATATTCAAATCCTCCTTGAACGCTTCCTGTAGTAATAAACAGCTGATTTGATTTGATTTCGCCTTCTCTACCATCAATAAAGCTTCCTTCTACTCCTAAATCTTGTAAATTTTTTTGAAGTCTAAGTCCTCTCTCCTTTGTACCAGATAATATGACAATCTTATATCCTCTATACTTATAGTGATTTAAATCCTCTACTAATAATTCCATCTTATTGTGGTAATTAGTCATTGATTTTACTGTAAAATTATATACAGACTTTGGCTTAAAATTAGAATTTCCCTTTAATAGACTACTATTGGTTATGACATCTCTCTTCTTGATACTAGGAAGTATATCTTTATATTCATATATTATATTCACATGTGAAGCTAAAACTTCTCCAACTTCCAATAGATCCTTGAACTTTATATGAAAATCTTCTCTATTATTTTCAGCTCTCTCCTGAATTCTCTTAGGTTCATCCATAAATATCAATGAATCTCTTTGGAAATAATCTACAATAGTATTGAGATATTCGTCCTCTATATATGGGATTATAACATCTCTATTAGACAAATAGGAATTCTCCCTCAATATCTCCACATATCTATTAAATTTTTCTCTAGCCTCTTCTTTGGCTTTAGAATCCTTCAATTCTCTTTCCAATCTTTCAACTATATCTCCTATAAACTCAGATGGAATCAATATCTCTTTAACTGGAGGAATAGTAGCTTGATCTTTAGTCTCTATAGATCTCTGTGTCAATATATCAAAGGTTCTTATGGAATCTACCTCTTCATCAAATAGTTCTACTCTATAAGGATTATTACTATCTGGCGGGAAAAAGTCAATGATTCCACCTCTTATACTAAATTGCCCTACCCCTTCTACCATATGTACTCTTTCATATCCTGCATCTATAAAATTTGTTGTTAATAATTCTAAGTCTATATCTCTTCCAAGCTCTATTCTCTGAATATATCTCTCAAACACATCTTTAATCATTATCTTATCTAAAAGTGCCTCCATGGAAGCTATTACGATAAGTTTTTCATTAGAAATCAATTTGGATATTACCTTTAGTCTCTGAATTGAGTTTTCATAACTCGAAGCATGGATATCATAGAAGAGTATCTCTTTTTTGGGGAACAATTCTACATTTGTGTTTCCAAGATTTTTAATATCTTCATATAGCCTTCTTGCTTTTATTTCATCATAGGTCACAAGTAGTATTTGTCTATCTAGATGTTCTCCTAATCCATATACAATATGAGCTAGGTTTTCGTCTATTATTCCATAGGTAGAGATTGGGTTTAATCCCTTATCTATATCCTCTAACAATCCATTATACGAATCTAAGTTTTTAAGCGGATCTATTAAAAAATTCTTCATTAAATCTACCCCTTAGCATACACTTTAAGCCCAGGTTTAATCCTGGGCCCTATTAGTCTTTGAATTAAATTGGTTCATGGCCTTGTCTATGCCATATTGAATCATACATTCAGCTGCCTCTGCTGCTGTCAATATTGAACTTTCTATATCCAATATTTCATCCTTAGAAAATCTACTTAGTACAAAATCTGCTAAATCCTGTTCTTTATGTTGCTTCTTCCCAATTCCTATCTTTATTCTTGGAAATCTATCATCTTGAAGATGATAGACAATGGATTTCAATCCATTATGAGATCCAGCACTTCCCTTACCGCGAATCCTTACGCTTGCAAAATCTATATCTATATCATCTACTATTACTATAATGTTCTCTATGGGAAGCTTATAGAATTGAGATATCTCCCTTAAAGCCACTCCGCTATTATTCATATATGTCTGTGGCTTTACTAGTATTACCTTTTCTCTTCCTATAAATCCCTCTCCATAGACAGATTTAAACTTTATCTTATTTATCTCTATACCATTTCTTTTTCCCAATATATCTATGGTATCAAAGCCTACATTATGTCTTGTATTGGTATAATCCTTTCCCGGATTACCCAATCCTACTACTACATACAAAGCATCATCTCCCGATTAATCGAATAATATACTTACAGATTGATTTCCATTAATCCTTCTTATGGCTTCTCCAAACATAGATGCAACACTGACTACACCAATCTTACCTTCTTTACATGTGTCATGTAGAGGAATCGTATCTGTTATAATAAATTCTTCTAATTCAGACTCACATATCCTATCAATAGCTGGTCCAGATAAAACTCCATGAGTTGCACAACCATATACTTTTTTAGCACCAAATTTCTTTAATACAGATGCAGCTTTACAGATAGTACCAGCTGTATCAATAATATCATCTACTAATATAACATTCTTTCCTTCAATATCTCCTATAACATTCATTACCTCTGATACATTGGCCTTAGGTCTTCTCTTTTCTATAATTGCTATTGGTAAATCTAATATATTTGCAAAATTTCTAACTCTAGTTACTCCACCTAGGTCTGGAGAAACTACTACTGTATCTCTACCTACTTTGTCTTTAAAATATTCTGCTAAAATTGGTATAGCTGTTAAATGGTCAACTGGTATATCAAAATATCCTTGAATCTGCCCAGCATGTAAATCCATAGTGACTACTCTATCTGCTCCTGCTGTAGTCAATAGATTTGCCACTAATTTTGCTGTAATAGGCTCTCTAGATTTAGTCTTTCTATCTTGTCTTGCATATCCATAATATGGTATAACCGCATTTATCCTTCCTGCGGAAGCTCTCTTAACTGCATCAATAAGAATCAGAGTCTCCATAAGATTATCATTTACTGGTGTACATGTAGATTGGATTATATATACATCCATCCCCCTTACAGTTTCACCAATATTTAAGTTTATTTCTCCATCACTAAAATGACTTACTTCACAAAGTGCTAATTCCTCATTTAATTCCTTAGCTATTTTTTTAGCTAAATCTCTATTTGCATTGCCTGTAATAATTTTTATACCACCTAGGCATAAATTCATTAATTCTCTCCTCCTAAAGTTATATGATATTATTTACCTTCCAAGTCCTTTTTTGTCTACCCAACCCTTTTTATTCACCTGTTTTGCTCTTGCTATGGATAGATCTCCTGATTCTACATCTTGAGTAATAGTAGAACCAGCGGCAATATATGCTCTATCTTTAATCACTACAGGTGCTACTAAATTGGAGTTACTTCCAATAAATGCACCATCACCAACAGTTGTTATCTGTTTATCTTTTCCATTATAATTTGCAAATATTACTCCACATCCTATATTTACATTTTTGCCAACAATGGCATCACCTATATAGGCTAGATGTCCCGCCTTGGAGTTCTCTCCTATACTTGCATTTTTAACCTCTACAAAATTGCCTATATGGACATTTTCACCAATATGGCTTTTAGGTCTTAAATGTGAATTAGGTCCAATTGTAGCCTTAGATCCCACAACACTAGTTTCTATCAATGAAGATTCTATCTGAACATGATCACCTATCTCACTGTCTATAATCCTAGTATTTGATCTAATTATACAATCTTCGCCTATTTTAGTATTTCCTTGTATATTTACTCCTGGATAGATTATTGTATCACTGCCAATGACAACGCCCTCCTCTATATATGTACTATCTGGGTCTATTAAGGTTACACCATTGGCCATATGATTCTCATTGATTCTATCTCTCATTACCTTTTCGCTAAATGCCAATTGAATTCGAGAGTTTACTCCATGAATTTCCAGAGAATCTTCTATTACATAGGCTCCTATCTTATATCCTTCATCTCTTAAGATGCCAACTACATCTGTCACATATAATTCTCTTTGAGCATTATCATTATCTATCTTGCCTAGGGCTAGTTTTAGTAGCCTTCCATTAAAGCAATATATACCAGAATTTATTTCCTTAATCTTCTGTTCTTCTTCATTAGCATCTTTTTGCTCTACGATTTTAGAGATATTTCCAGACCCATCTCTTTTTATTCTACCATAACCAGTAGGATCATCCAATAGGGCAGTTAAAACTGTACCATCAAATCCTCCTTCTCTATGAAATTTTAGTAATCTATCTATAGTCTCCTTTGTAATTAAAGGAGTATCTCCATATAAAATTACTACTATTCCATCATCATCTATGTATTCTTCCCCTTGCATTACTGCAAAGCCTGTACCATATGGAACATCTTTACCCAAGGGTTGATCTTTGAATATAATAGGCCTGTCTTGAAAATATTCTCTTACTTGATCCTTTCCATGCCCTACTATAACTACATTTTTTTCTATACCTGCTCCTTGACTGGCATCAATAATATATTCTAATAATGGTTTACCACATACTTTGTGTAATACCTTAGGTATCTTGGACTTCATTCTAGTCCCCTCACCTGCAGCCAAAATTATAGAAATATCCATAATAACACCTCTTTTAAATTTCTTTCCCTCTATTATTTTAACTTATTTATATCATAAGTCTATACCTATTGTAAATAATATTGCTTTTTCTGTAGGTAAAACTTTAAATATCATACAAAAAATGTAAAAAGAGCCATAAGGCTCTCATTACTCTGTAGCTAATACTTTCTCATACTCAGAAAAAACTGCTTCTTGTATTTTCTGACGAGTGGTGGCATTTATAGGGTGAGCGATATCTCTAAATTCACCATCTGCCATTTTTCTACTAGGCATTGCAATGAATAAACCATTCTGCCCATCGATAATTTTGATATCGTGCACTACAAACTCATCATCAAAAGTAACTGATACTATTGCCTTCATTTTACCTTCTTCGGTAACTTTTCTAACCCTAACATCTGTAATCTTCATTATGTTTCACCACCTTCCTTTAGTAGCAAAAAGTCCCAATTATATACATATTCTCCAAATATAGGAAAACTCCTTCTTTTTTTTGAAAATTTTTTAAAAACTTTTATCTGATAACTTACAATTTTTACACTCTCATTTATATAAGTACAAACCACATATATTCTTGATTCTATCTTCATGAGACAAATCAATATAAAAAGTCAATAACCTAAAGATAAGTACAACCACATGTCATTTTCCCTATGTTTTCTTAAATTTTCTTAATAATTGTTCTTTTATTTTTTTTTTGATATGATATAATCAATCAGTGACAAATTTATGAAATATGAATATGATAATATTATTATACATCTTGGCAATAATAAAATATGAGATTATATATTAGGAGGAAAACCTATGTTTGAATTTGATTTAAGTGATCATGAATATGAACATATACATTTTATTGGAATAGGCGGCATAAGTATGAGTGGCTTAGCTGAAATTCTATTAAATACAGGATATAAAGTAACTGGAACAGACTCAAAAAACAGTCCTATCATTAATAGGTTAACAAATCTAGGTGCCCATATATACATAGGCCATAGTAAAAAAAATATTGAGGGTGCAGATTTAATTATCTATACTGATGCTATCTCTTCTGATAATGAAGAATTGATGGCAGCCAAAAATTCAGATGTCCCTTCTATAGATAGGGCAACTTTTTTAGGTGCATTGATGAGAAATTATAAATATTCTATAGCAGTATCAGGTACTCATGGAAAAACAACTACCACTAGTATGATAGCGACCATTACAAATCATGGTGCCTTGGATCCTACTGTATTGTTAGGTGGTATATTAGACGAAATTGGCGGAAATGTTAAACTAGGAAGTAAAGACTATATATTGACAGAGGCTTGTGAGTATAAAGCCAATATACTAAAGTACTTTCCTACAATGGCAATTATTTTAAATATTGATGAGGATCATTTAGATTATTTTAGAGATATGGATCATATAATAGAGACATTTAGTAAATACGGCAATAATCTTAAACCAGATAGCTATCTAATTATAAACAATGATGATATTCACTCTAAAGATGTTATTAAAAAGACTAATGCAAAAGTAATAACCTTTGGTATCAATAATGATTCCAACTATAGTGCTAAAAATATAAGTTATTCAAAAGAAGGATATTCAAGTTTTATTCTGAATATTGATGGCAAAGAAAACTGGCCTGTAAAATTAAATGTCATAGGAAAACACAATGTATATAATGCTTTAGCCAGCATAGCTGCAGCCCATATATATGGTGTATCTATGGAAGATATACTCAACAATATATCTACCTATACTGGAGTTCATCGTAGACTTGAATTAAAGGGATACTTTAATGGAGCTAAGATTATAGATGACTATGCACATCATCCTACAGAAATAAAGGCTACCTTGGAAGCTGTTAAAAATTCATATAACGGAAATGGTAAGATATATTGTGTATTCCAGCCTCATACCTTTACTAGGACTAAGATACTCCTACATAATTTCTCAGAATCCTTTGCAAATGCAAGCCAAGTTATTATAACGGATATCTATGCAGCTAGAGAGCATGATAATGGTGAAATACACTCTAAAAATCTAGTAGATGCCATAAATGAAAAGACATCTAATGCGATATATATTCCTTCCTTTGAAGAAACCGAGGACTATTTAATTCATAATATAACAAGTAATGATATAATATTGACCATGGGTGCCGGAAACGTGTACTTAGTCGGAGAATCTTTGTTAAATAACGCAAAAGAAAATAAGCAAAAGAAAGCAGCAGTTTAATATAATAAAAGAAAAGCTATTTGTTTTCAGTCCTCCAATAGAGATGCTTACAAAACTCAAAATTGTAAGTTTTCTCTATTGGAGGATTTGTTTTACAATCAAGTTAGAAGTAGAATATATAAAATTGATTATTATATCTAAGCTTTGAAATACAGACTTGAAAATTTAGTAGTCTCAGATTATCCAAAGATATACTTGAAATTATCTTTCCGATTTATTATCTTCTAAAAATCTCTTCAGCATTTCAAATGTTTCATTACTAATTACATGTTCAATTCTACACGCATCTTCCTCAGCTATTTCAGGAGATACCTGGATTATATCTGTTAAAAATGTTGTCAAAACTATATGTTTTTCATATATATCTTTAGCTTTTTTCTTACCCTTCTCTGTTAAATCAATATAACCATTATCATCTACTAAGATATATCCATTTTCCTTAAGAATCCCTACTGCACGACTCACACTAGGTTTGCTAAAATCTAACTCCTTCGCTATATCTATAGATCTAACTTGGCCATTGCGTTTCTTTAAAACTAAAATAGTTTCTAAATACATTTCCCCTGATTCATACATATATCATCCCTCCCTACTACTTCAATATAATATATCATATCAAATATCCATAAAAAATACTATATACACTACTATATACTCATCTAATCAGGTAAAAAATATACTATATTGTTAAGCCACCCCTCAACTTCCACAGACTAGAACAGATAAAACTATTTCAGATTTCAATGATATTGCATCTGTCAATGATTATGCCCGTAACGCTACGGCGGAACTTGTAAAAAGTGGCGTCATTACTGGCAATCATGAAAAGCTGGACCCACAGGGACCTTCTACTCGTGCACAGATGACACAAATACTCTACAATCTACTATCCAAGTAGAAAAAACTTACCTATCATAACATAAGCAGTGCTCAGATCTCTTTTCTGAGCACTGCTTTATTCTGTAGACTCTACATTATACATCTCTTCTAATACCTTTTTAATCTCTCTGTCATTATGTATAAAGTATGAAAATACTCTTCTGTTGATCTTCCTCAGATCGCTCTTTCCAGGCAGAATTATATAGTTGATATCATTGGCTTCCATTCCCATTACTTTTCTACCATAGGACAATGCATCTAACATTCCAACATCTGTCTTTACATAGCTAAATCCCTTAGTAACAACCGATAATATATTATCTAATGATTTAGATACAAAGGACTTTAAAAATTCATGTTGAGTCTTTATCCTCCCTAAATCTCCATCTACATATCCCATCCTATTGTTTCCCTTTCTATACCTAATAAAATTCAAGGAATCCTTCCCGCTTAAAACTTGCTTCCCTGCAGGTATATCTATGTTCAGTGGTGGAGTAGCTGTTGGATCTCTATATTTCATATGAAATGGTACATCTACCTCTACTCCTCCTATCATATCCACTATCTTTTCTACACCTTCATATTCCACCATTATATAGTGATGAATTGGTATATCCTCCAATATATGGGATACTGTCTTTTTAACCCCTTCTATTCCATGGACATAATATATACTATTTATCTTTCTCTGTTCACCAGTATTATAACCCTTTCTATGGATATAGGTATCCCTAGGTATGGATATTACATCTACCTTCTTTGTATTTGGACATAGGGATGCAAGGATTATAGCATCTGTCCTTATATCTTCCATGCCTAAGATCAAAAAGTTCTTTCTGGAACTCTTATCATATGCTTCTTGTAGAGAAGAGTATTTCTCTACCTCCACAGGACTTGTCTCTAGCTTTGTAAATATCTTATTTGGTATACTTAAATTCTCAGCAAATCCAAACCCCATATCTTCCTCTAATGCTATATTGTTATCTTTTATATAGGCTCTTCCACCTATATAGAAAGCTATAAAAAAGCATAAAAAAGATACAATAAAGACTTTCAAGAAGGTTTTCATAATATCCACCTTTCCAAATTGATATATCCTTTATTGTATCCAAATATGTAATTACAATTCACAATTAAAAGAGGATAGATGATAAATCTGCTTATCATCTATCCTCTTTTATTCATCTTTTTAATATCCCGGTTTCTCTAATAGCTTAAACATATTCCTCTTATATTCCTCCACTCCTGGTTGATCAAAAGGATTAACACCTAATAGATAACCAGATATAGCACAGGCTTTTTCAAAGAAATATATCAATTTTCCAAAATAAAATTCGTCTAACTTAGGTACATTGATAACTAGATTTGGTACACTTCCATTTACATGAGCCTTAAGCGTACCTTCAAAAGCCTTTTTATTCACAAGATCCATAGTTTTACCAGATAAATAGTTAAGCCCATCTAGATCATCTTCTGTAGATTTTAACACTAAATCCCTCTTAGATTCTAATATATTGACAGTAGTTTCAAATAGGTTTCTCCTACCATCTTGTATATATTGTCCCATGGAATGAAGATCTGTTGTAAAGTTTACAGAGGCTGGATATAATCCCTTTCCATCTTTGCCCTCAGACTCTCCAAATAATTGTTTCCACCATTCAGCTAAATAGGTTAAAGCTGGTTCATAGCTTGCCAATATCTCTATATCCTTCCCCTTGTTATACAAGATATTTCTAACTGCCACATATTGATAACATGGATTATTATCCATATCCATCTCTGAGAAATTCCTCTCTCCAGAATATGCACCTTCTATCAATTTTTCAATATCAATTCCCGAAACTGCAATAGGAAGTAGTCCAACTGGAGTAAATATAGAATATCTCCCCCCTACATCATCTGGAATTACAAAGGTCTCATACCCTTCACTATCTGCCAATTCCCTTAATGCACCTTTTTTTTCATCAGTTGTAGCATATATTCTCTTCCTTGCCTCTTCTACTCCATACTTATTCTCCATATATTCCTTAAAAATCCTAAAAGCTATAGCTGGCTCTGTAGTAGTTCCAGACTTAGATATCACATTTATACTTATATCTTTTCCCTCTATAACATCTAATAGATCCAGTATATAAGAACTAGATATATTATTTCCTACATAATAGATCTCAGGTGTATCTCTCTTCTCTTTAGAAAGTACATTATAAAAGCTATGATTCAATGCCTCTAAACAAGCCCGAGCTCCTAAATATGATCCACCTATACCTATCACTATAAAAGCCTCAGAATTTTTTTGTATATTTTTAGCTATAGACTTTATTCTATCTATATCATCTCTATTATTGGTATATCTACTTGGTAAATCAAGCCAACCCAGATATTCATTCCCTGGTCCAACTTTATCTCTCAATAGGGCATGAGCCTCTTGAATAAATGGCTCTATATTCTTAATCTCATTTTCATCTATAAAAGCATCTTTATAATTTACATAAATCCCCATAAAAATCCTCCTCATCTTACTAAAAGGCCTAGAATATTTCTAGGCCTTTCTCTACCCAAGAATCTCCAAAAGTACTATGGCAAAATCATCTTGTTGCTCTCCCCAGCTATGATTTATTATCTTATCTTCTACCATATTTAATATATCATCAGGATAGTTCTTAATAATATCCAAAACCCCTTCTATGCCGAATTCTTTACCAGAACTATTTCTCGCCTCTGTAATACCATCTGTATAGAATAAGATCTTGTCTCCAATATCCAACTTGACTTGCTTCTCCTCATAGACTATTTTATCAAATAAAGAAGTTATAGGATATCCCTTGTTTTCAAGCAACACCATGGTATTATCGTTAAACTTTATTGGCATACAGTTATGACCTGCATTTACATATTTAAATACTCCAGTCTCCCTATTATATATACCATAAAATATAGTAAAATAGTTATTGGTCTCCAAATTTAAACTTAGAAACCTCTTGTGCAGTTCCGACAGAGCTACTGAAGGACTGCTAAATTCATCTTTCATTATCCTCATGGTCTGTCTAATAAACATAGTCATCATAGAGGCTGCTACCCCATTACCAGCAACATCACTAATATATATACCTATATTGTCTTCATCAATATTGAACATATCAAACATATCACCACTAAGCATTTCAGAAGGCTTATATATATAATCTAAACTGACGCTTTCACGTCTTCCTTTTTTAGGCAATATCTTCTCCTGTATCCGCTTTGCAAATTGAAGATCTTTACTCATTTTTTTGTTCTTTTCTATCAGTTCAAGCTCTAATTTTCGCTCTCTAGTAACATTTCTAAACACCTCTACAGCAGCAAATATCTCACCATCTACATTTTTTACTGGAGAACTCTTTACAGAATAATAGTTTCCATCAATGATCTCTTCTTTTTGAATTGTCTCGCCAGTGTTTATGCTTCTTTGAGTTATACAAAAACTACATTTATTCTTATTGCAATGAGATTCATAACATTTAATACCTACTATTTTTTCTCCTAGATCATCTTTCATAGCTTTATTTGCATAGATAATCATATTGTCTCTATTTACTACCCTAACCCAATCCGCCATTCCCTCTAGAACATGATAGTTCAATATTCCATATTCACCTATGGTCTTCTTCTTTACCAAATCATCTTTCTTTAGCATATAATCACCTATTTAGAATACTTGGCTAACACTATAATCTTATCATTACGTCATGTTTTTATCAATCGTCCTTACCGCGTCGTTACCATATATTGTATATTATATCTTGAATATTAGCTAGATATAATATATTACATCTTTATTACAATTAATACTTAACTTTAACCTGATTTTCTTCAGAAAATCTTGCCATTGCATATAATACATCTGACAATCTATTTACATACTTTATAACTAAAGGATCTACTTCTGCAACACCAGACAAAGACGTAATTCTTCTCTCTGCTCGTCTACACACTGTTCTAGCAACATGAAGATATGCTGATTTTTTGCTTGAGCCAGGTACTATAAATCCTGAAGGATTGGGTATCTTTCCCATATAATAATCTATTATTTTTTCCAAATCTAGAATATCTGATTCATGGATATGAAACTTAACCTTCGTCTTATCCTCTGTAGCCAGATTAGTAGCTACTGTAAAGAGTTTATTTTGCATACTCTGTATAATACTATACATCTCTTCGTCTTCAACATAGTTCTTAGCTAGTCCCATCCAAGAACCCAGTTCATCTACTGTTCCATAACTCTCTACTCTAATATCATCTTTAGATACTCTCTTGTTGTCAAATAGGGAAGTTGTACCTTTATCTCCAGTCTTAGTATATATTTTCATGATAATCTCTCCTTTCTTAACTCTTAGGAGGTCTTGGTCCATAATACTGATAATAGTCTACCTTTATTCTGCCATTATACAATTTTCTCTTTCTATTTGCCTTTTTGCCATAGAGTTTTTCAAACTCTTCCTCAGATGTAATAAGATATATTGACCAAGTCTCCAACTGCCTAAATTTCTTTCCAAAATCCATATACAGACGATGGACCTCTTCTCTTTCTCCCATCCTCTCTCCATATGGTGGATTGGTAATCACTACTCCATAGTCATCAAATATATCTACATCTCTCATATCTTTTATAAAAAAAGCTATATCTTCATCTAATCCTAAATTAGCTGCATTGTCTCTTGCCCTTAGAATAGAGCGCCTATCTGTATCACAACCCAATATATGGAGTTTAGATCTATTGTCTATAGCTTGAAAAGCTTCCTTTCTAGCCTCAGACCAATATTCCTTCTTGACCCTAGGCCACTCTTCTGATGCAAAATTTCTATCTAGTCCTGGAGCTATATTTCTCCCTATCATTGCTGCTTCTATTGGAATAGTTCCTGATCCACAAAACGGGTCTAAAAGCACTCTGTCCTTATTCCAATAACTTAAAAGAATCATAGCTGCTGCTAAAGTTTCTTTAATAGGTGCATCTCCTGCCCTATCTCTATACCCTCTCTTGTGAAGTCCTTCTCCAGATGTATCTATTGTCAATGTAGCTATGTCCTTCAGTAAAGATACTTCTACAGTATATTTTGCTCCAGTCTTTTTAAACCAATCTACATCATATCTTGTCTTTAATTTCTCAACTATTGCCTTTTCCACTATCCTCTGACAGTCAGATATACTGTATAACTTCGAATTTATACTCTTACCTTCTATTATAAAATTACCATCCTCTGGTATCCATTCATCCCAAGGTAATTCCTTAGTCTTTTGAAATAACTCTTCAAAAGTCAATGCCTTAAATTCTCCCATCTTTAGTAAAATCCGCTCAGCTGTCCTTAACCAAAGATTGGCTCTAGATATGTCTTTTTCTTGTGCTTTAAATGTTATTTTACCATTTTCAACCTTTAAATCATCATATCCTAAATCTATCAATTCTCTCTTAGCTATAGATTCCAGCCCAAAAGTTGTAGTAGCTATTAATTCTATATCTTCCATCATACACTCTCCTTAATTATCTTAATTCTATTATACCTTATTAAGAAGATATATACTAAAGATTTTTGAATACTTTAATTATGTTTGGGTATATAAATTTAAGAATAGGAAAACAATAAAATAAACGAGGGGGTTATTTGCTTGAAAAGCTTAAATGGACTATATCAAAGCGGAGATTGGAAAGGTGAAAAACACGTTCCAGTAATTCACGCTCCTGAATCTGTAAAAGCGGGAGAAGAAGTAGAAGTAAAGGTTGTTATTGGTGAAGAAATACCACATCCAAATACCTTTGAACACTATATTGCATGGATTAAAGTATATTATCATCCAGAGGGAGCCAAGTTCCCTATTGAAATAGGTAATTATGATTTTACTGCTCATGGAGAAAGTGATTTATTAGCTGAACCATATATAGTAACTAGATTTAAGGTCAATAAACCTGGTACTATATTGGCATCTAGTTATTGTAATATTCATGGACTATGGGAAAATAGTGTAGAATTAAAGGTAGAGGACTAATAGGTCCTCTTTCTTAGTGTAAAATAATTGTTGGACAAAAAAGCAAAAAATATAGAGAATTAACCTCCATTTGATATAATGTAATCGACGAAAAGCACATTAAAGGAGGAATTCTCTATGAAT
>JBQHQH010000025.1:0-39101 GCA_052067355.1 Tissierellaceae bacterium HCP3S3_D8 | reverse complement strand
ATTCATAAGAATAGCCTCCTCTATGTTTTGGTGTGTTGCTTTGACACTTCCATCATAACATATGGGACTATTCTTTTTATATTTTTTCCTACAATTATTTTACACTAAGTTCATTAATGGATGGGGTTCCTAGATTGAGAATAAAAAAATTTAGAAAGTTTACCATAATTAAAATTAAATCCAAAATATTCAATCAATGGTATTACATAGGAATAATGGACTACCTTTTATAATTCTCTTCATATTTTCATAATCCTATTCATAGTATAAAATAATACTATTTCATCTACCCATATTTCCAATTATATGGACTAAGCCTAGTATTTCAAGCATTCTAAATTTATTAACATTTCCATTTTGAGTGAATAATATAATTATAATTGGAAAGGAATAACTTTATAATATATTTCTACCAGTTTAAGGCAAAAATTTGACAAAATCAAAATTATAGATTACAATACTAAAATAGTAAAAAAGTTACAAAATAGTTACAATTATAGGAGGTCTAAAATGGAAAACAATACAGCTTCTAAAGCTGGGAAGTTTAAAATCTTAATTATCCTCGCTATAGCTGCAACACTATCTTTAGGGATCTATATCTACAAAGGGAATGAGGTATCCCTTAGTGTAGATGGTGAGGTTACCAATTTCGTTTCATATTCTAAGACTGTAAAAGAATTAATTGAAGTGGAAGAGGTAAATTTTCAAAAAGGAGCTTATATTAATGTCCCTTTAAATAAGAAAATCGAAAAAAATTTAAACATAATTATAAAGAATCCAAAAAAATACACTATTGATGAAAATGGAGAATCCTTAGAAGTAGTTTGTGTCCATGACACTGTGGAAGAAATTCTAGAGGATCAAAACATCAATTTAGGAAAAAGGGATTTTACTTATCCTGAATTATCGGAAAAGGTTGAGCCAAATAGTTCTATTAGAATCTATAGAATAACCGAAGATACAAAGGTAGAAGAATCTGCGATACCATTTGAAAAACAGGTAAATACTACTGATGATCTAGAGGTCGGTAAGACTAGGATAGTTCAAGAGGGAAAAAATGGATTGAAACAGACTCATATTAAAAAAGAGTACCTCAATGGGGTACAGATATCTGAAATAATTGAAAAAGAGGAAGTTGTTACAGAACCTATACCTCAAATTATCGAAAAGGGTTCTAGAGATTTTATAGTGACATCGAGAGGAAATACACGATATAAAAAAGTTATTGAAATGACGGCAACTGCCTATGATCTATCCTTCCAGAGTACGGGTAAAAGACCTGGGGATAGGTATTATGGTCTAACTGCTTCTGGCACAAAAGTAAGACCTGGTGTAGTAGCTGTTGATCCTAAGGTTATTCCTTTAGGAACTAAATTATATGTTCAATCCCTAGATGGTACTAAAGATTATGGTTTCGCTATAGCAGAAGACAAAGGTGGTGCAATTAAAGGAAATAAAATTGACCTATTCTTTGAAACTGCTCAACAGGTAAACCAATTTGGACGAAGAAAAGTAAAAGTCTATATATTAAAATAGCTCCCAAGGGAGCTATTTTAATATATAGAACTATAATGCCCTATATCTATATCCAAATATTGTCTCTTCTTTCTTTATATGATCTTTTTCCACCATCTGTAACAGCTTTTCTTCTAAGTTAGAAACAGTATATGTTATTCCAGTATCCTGTTCAATCTCTAATGCAACTTGTGCCATCTCTACTTCATTTATTGGAAGTTTATCCATTATTATATTAAGGAATTTCTCATCCTCTTCTTTAAATCTAGACTTCAATTCATCAAAAGGATTTATAGTATGAGGACTAGTAGTAAGTGCTGCCCTAATCCTAACATATATAGTCCTTCCCATAGTTGCAGATGATATAAATACATCTCCTGTGCGAAGGTATGGCAATCTTCTACATTCTTCCATGGTCAAGTCTGTTTCTTCCTGTATAGTCTGAATATCAGAAGCCCTGACTGTCCTAAAAATAAGTTTTGAATTCAACTGAGCTGTGATAGTTTCATCTAATAGTGTAGGTCTTTGAGTAGCTAGGATTAAAAACACTCCATATTTTCTACCTTCTTGGGATATCTCCTTTAATATGGATTTAGATGGTGAATCATATCCCTTTGGCGCAAAATTATGTGCCTCGTCTGTCACTATTAGAAATGGTGGAAAATATTCTGCTGTAGTCTGTTTATATAGTGCATCTTTGTAATCTCTTCTCTTATGATAGAGATTGTTCAATAGATATGTACTAAATACCTGTAGGATTCTAGTACTGCCCTGTATAACTATTAGCTTTCCATTTTGAAGTCCATCTTCTATTTCTCTAATATCCTTTGAGAATACACCATCATTTCCTAGACGTCTCAATCTCCATAGGATACCTCTTACAGAATTATAGGGACAGGTCTTGTCATAAGAGGCAAATAACTCTTTTCTCTCTATCCACGCCTTTCTCTCTTCATTATCTGTTATACTATCGATTTTAGATTCTATCCTATCTATAGAGCCTTCTTCTTGAGCTTCTGTAAGCATCTGCAGTCTATTATAGAAGCTATAGTAAGAATCCCTTGGCTTAAACAGTATATCCACAACATTGTTCATAGCATCTGTCAAATGACTAGCTGCATCTAATAGATTTTTCAAGTCCTGTGCTGATAGGTCCTCAAATTTGACTCCTACGTGAGTACCTACCTGTAGACACTTAAATCTATCATTAAAATCTTGAGCCTTTTCTAGATAAGAAGCTGTTTCACTAAAATCCATTTCATAATGAGGGTCTAATACTATGGTTGGGATATTTTGGACCATAAGCTCTTCTAATACAACCCTAAGACCAAAGGACTTACCTGATCCTGAACCTCCAAATACTCCTATATGTGGGTAATGATGCATAGATCTCAAATCCATGATATATGGAATCTCCCTTTGAGGTTCTAATTTTCCGTCTTCAAAAGTATATAGTAGATTCTTAAACTCATCATCCATGTCCAATGCCATATCGTCAGTATTTCTTATTACACCAAGGATCAATCCGTCTTCCTTTGTACTTTTGATCATCAAGTCTTTTACTTCTTTAAATTCAGGCAATCTTACATCAGAACCTGTATGTATTGGATATAGTGCCTCATTTAGCAGCCTTACTTTAGATATATATATGGTATCTTCATCTATATCATAGCCAAGTACCCTCAGTGACTCTAAAACTGAATTGTCTACAAAATCTCCATATATATTTAATGGAATATATCTATTGAAAGTCTTAGCCTCTACTACCTCGCCTAATAGATCATTTTGATATGGATCTTCTATGATCAAAAATTCATTTATTCTAAAATTCCTATCCTTTGAACCCACAAATACCTCTTGCTGTGTTGTAATTCCAACTACCTTCATATTTTCACCACTCTCTCACGATTTCAATTCACAATTAAAAGATGAGATCCCTCCACTACGGTCAGGATGACAACAATACTTCCATCTATTCTCCATTCTCTTTTATCTATTATCTAATATCCGTCCTCTGTCCTTTAGTTCCTCTTGTCCCTTTCCGATACGAAAAATCTCTCATATATTCCCCTATCCATATACCTCTCCATTAAAGCCCTCATAATCTCATCAGATATCTTAACTTCCTTGTCCACAATATCTAACCATAGAGGAACTCCACGACTATTTTCAGGGGTTAGCGTAAATACAAGTCTTGCCATCTCTTCAATATGCTCTCTTTGACTATCTATAATATCCATGCCTATTACAGTTGGCGCCAAGGAAGATCTCAAGAAAGCAGATGAATATCCCTTTGGTTCTTTTTTATTTACCTCATCTCTAATGACTATTATCTCTCCATAGTTTAACTTTCCAAATAATAGCTCTCTATCATAAAAACATTCCTCTATATTGGTATCCAATTCCCTCATCTTATCTCCAATAATAGAAGTCTTTATGTCCTTGATTACTCCTACTAGGATTATACCCTGCTTTTCACATCTCTCTCTTAATTCCATCCATCTATCATTGGCATATATATTATATCTAATAAGACCTCCATCCATTAATATGGCATATGGTTTCAACTCATCTATACTCTTCAATGCCGCTTCTACTTCAATAGTAGCCAGCTTGATATTCTTCGTATCCTCTACAATCCTCTCTCCATCATCTAGTAGATTTTCCTCCTGCTCTGGATATAATGGACTATAGATGTCTGCTAATATTACAGGCTCGTCTTTATTTGTAGTAGACTTAGCCAATGCTTGAAATGCCTCCACAAAATGGGGATATGCCCCTCCTATCTTATTAGTTGAACCGTCTACTCCTACTATACCCCCTTTAGCCTCATAGAGAGCAAGATGTCTATTCTCCAACTTTTCCAATTTCCTTATTTCCCCTATATGATTCTGGATAAAAGTTCTCACCTCTCCATTGCTCAATCCTAAAATCCCATGATATTTTTCCTTGATTAAGTCGCTTAAACCTGTAACCTTTTCCTTTAATTCATCACTTAGGCTATACATCTTTACCCCCCTTTGTCAGTTCATGATTAAAAATTTACAATTAAAAAAAGAGCTCCCTCCACTACGGTCGGAATGACAGCATTTGTCAATTCACAATTAACAATTAAAATATAGATTTCTCCACGTTGCTCACCCCTATTAAGCTCGTAGTACAAGTGAAATGGCAAGCAATGCTTTCTCCTCTTATCCTAGCTTCAGACTTTCTCTATATACTTGATTCTTAGGTAGATTATACATCTCTGATACTATTTTTATACTCTCCTTCTTAGAAAATCCTTCCTCTATATATCCACTTAATTCTCTTTGTATATCTATATCAACACTATCTTTACATTCCGTATTACCTTGAAGCACTAAAACAAATTCCCCTCTAATCTTAGATGCTGAAAACTTGTCAATAGCTTCTTCTACATTTCCTCTAAAAATCTCCTCATATAATTTAGTCAATTCTCTTATTATAGCAATCCTTCTATTTCCCATTATATCCATAATATCATTCAAAGTATCCAATAGTCTATGGGGAGATTCATAGATAATAATAGTTCTCTCTTCATTTTTAAGTCTCTCTATATCTCCTACTCTGTCTTTTTTCTTAGAAGATAAAAATCCCTCAAATACAAATCTCCTAGTAGGGAGCCCTGAAGCCACTATAGCCGTAATAGAAGCAGTAGCCCCTGGTAATACTATTACATCTATATCTTCTTCTATTGCAAGGGCAATTAAGTCCTCTCCAGGGTCAGATATCCCTGGCATCCCTGCATCAGATACTAAGGCTATATCTTCACCTCTATTTAATCTATCTATTAATTCAATGCCCTTTTCCTTCACATTGTGCTCATGATAACTAGTCAGAGGCTTTTTAATCTCGTAGTGATTTAAAAGCTTTACAGTATGTCTAGTATCCTCAGCCGCTATTAAATCCACATCTTCAAAGACTTTTAAAGTCCTGAGAGTTATATCTTCTAGATTTCCTATTGGTGTAGGGCATATATATAACTTACCTCTTTCCATCTACTTCACCTTATCCATTCCATAAATTTTATATATCTCTTCCGTATAACTTCCATCTTCATTATATACTATTAGTGGTTGATGAAATTTTAAATCTGGCTTTCCATTCTTCAATCCTTCTATTAAAATTAGATTCGGCTTCTTATTTGCCTTAGGCTGAATAAATCTAATATATTTAGGTTCTATATTATAAATCCTCATGGTATAGAGTATATCCACAAGTCTATCTGGTCTATGTATTAAATAAAATTTTCCAAGGGGTTTTAATAGATAATTAGATATTCTTGCAATATCTTCAAATTTACAGGCTATTTCATGTCGAGATATGGCAAAATTTTCATCTGGATTTATTATTGCTCCACCAGATTTCATATAGGGAGGATTAGATACTATTACATCAAAACTAGACTTTCCAAATACATTATGCAATTCATTCAAATTCATATTTATGATCTGAACTCTGTCTTGTAAATTATTTAATTCTACATTTCTTTGAGCTAATCTATATACTTCCTCTTGAATCTCAACTCCATAGATCTTCTCAAATCCATCTCTTGCTGCCAATCTCATGGGGATGATTCCCGTTCCCGTTCCTAAATCCATTACAAGCCCCTTAGGCCTAGTAAAACTAGATAGAAGTATTGCATCTATGCCATAGGAGAATTTTTTCTTATCTTGTATTATCTTAAAATCAGTACCTGGGACTATATCTACTCTTAGGTTTTCCATATTTAGCCCTCCAATATATCCATATAAGAAAAGCATCTATTGATGAGTTAAAAGGTAGCTTTCTTGAAACTCATTATTCGTTATAAAAAAGGCCCTTAAGGGCCTTTTTTTGTGCTAATCTGAGTATGTATTGCTTATTACTCTTCTGGGTGTATTGCATCAGTTGGACAGACATCTGCGCAAGCTCCGCAATCTATACATGCATCAGCATCTATTGCGTAAATATCACCTTCTGATATAGCTTCTGCTGCACATTCTGGCAAGCAAGTACCACATGCGATACAAGTGTCATCTATTACATATGCCATTACTATTTCCCCCCTTATGTAATTATAACCTACGATATCATTTTAACAGATTTAAGTTATTTTTAAAAGGGTTAAAATATTGTTTTACTATTGCCAATTTTCAGAGTTATCTCCTTCGTGTGCAGTATTAACTGATTCTTCTGACTTTATATATTTAGGATCTACCTCATCCGTTATCTGTATCTCACTCATCTTATATTGGAATACGTCCTCTGTACCATCGTCTAATGTAACTCTCACCTTTGCACTTTCAAGTAGAGTATAGGTATCTATAATAGTCCCTCTTCCCATAGGTGTATTGGCTATTATTCCAATTTGTGGCATTCTACTTAGGATATCTTCATAAGCTTCCTGTTCATATTTTAAACAACACATGAGCCTACCACACAGCCCTGATATCTTTGTAGGATTTAGGGATAAATTTTGCTCCTTGGCCATCTTTATAGATACTGGTTCAAATTCTCCTAGAAATTGGGCACAACAGCACATCTTTCCACAAGGCCCGATACCTCCTAGCATCTTGGCTTCGTCCCTTACTCCAATTTGTCTTAGCTCTATTCTAGTTCTAAATACAGCTGCTAAGTCCTTAACCAATTCTCTGAAATCCACTCTACCATCTGCAGTAAAATAGAATATAACCTTGCTATTGTCAAAGGTATACTCTACATCTATTATCTTCATGTCCAAGCCATGATCTTTGACCTTTTCCTCACAGATCAACATGGCCTCCTTTGCCTTAGCCTTGTTTTCTCTGTGTATACTAAAGTCCTCATCTTCAGCAATTCTCAATACTTTCTTTAGAGGTGACACTATTTCTTCTTCTGAAACCTCTTTTTTGCCTACTACTACATGTCCAAACTCTATTCCTCTAGCTGTCTCAACTATTACAAAGTCATTTAATTTTATATCTATATCGTCAGGATCGAAATAGTACACCTTCCCTGCCTTCTTAAACCTCACTCCTACTACACTAATCATGAAATAAATTCCTCCTATATATTAAGCAACATAGTCTCTATAGCTAATTGATAATTGACATTTCTTTTGATATTAAATCTTGTTTCTTCTATTCTTTCTATTATATCATTAATCTTATGAAAATTCATATAAGATTGATTAGATAAATTTTCTAATTTGTCCCTGTTGATTATCAATGTGCTTTCACCTATTTCTTTATATATGAGGAGATCTCTAAACCAATAGAGCATCATATCCAATATGTCATCTATATCTTCCCTGTTTTTATCAAAGAAATCCATAGAGCTAAACGCCTTAGTTTTATCTCCTCTTACTAGGGAGTCTACTATTTCTATCAATTTATTTCTCCTATTGAAAAACTCCTGATCCTCTGCCATATCTATGGACTTACCTATGGCTCCCTTAGAAAAACCTGCTATAAAATTGGCTTCTTCTTCAGTTATATTATATCTATGTGTCAATAATTTAGATATCTTATCTATATCTATAGGATAGAATTTAAGGTTTTGAACTCTAGACAATATGGTAGGTAATAGATTGTCAGGATTTGAGCTTATCAATATGATATTAACATAAGTTGGTGGCTCTTCTAAGGTCTTTAGTATAGCATTTTTACTAGTTGAATTCATCAGATGACTATCATCTATAATAAATACCTTTCTCTTGGATTCAAATGGAAGAGTGGCTACTTCTTCTATCAATCTATCTATTTCATCTATTCTAATCAGCCCTTTTTCTGGTTCAATCAGAAAGAAATCTGGATGATTTCCACTGTCAAATTTTACACAAGAGCTACATTTATTACATGGTTCATATCCATGTTCCTTACACAATAGAGTTTTAGAAAAGGCATAGGCCACCATCTTTTTTCCTATGCCTTCTTCACCTTCAAATAGGTAACTATGGCTAATCTTATTATTTTGTAAGGATGTCTTTAGAGTCTTTATTGCCCTTTCATGGCCTATTACATCGTTAAAATCCATCATTGTCTCCAATCTATATCTTTACATATTCATCAATATCTAATATAAATAGATTTGCTCCTCCTACAGTAACCTCATTGTCTCCTTCTTTAACCTTGGTACTCTTGCATTGAGCTTTAATTATCTCTACTATCTTAGGAATATCTTTTTCTTCTGTACCTATTAATAGAGTTGTATTTCCTGACTTAAGAAATCCTCCTGTAGAAGATAACTTTGTAGTCCTTATCTTTTTTTCCATCAATGCTCTGATTACTTTATTTATATATTCATCTTGAATAATAGCTATAACTAGCTTCAATTTAAATCCTCCTTATATCTTAATATGTTGTTCTACATCTAATATAAATAGAACAGCTCCTCCTACTTTAACCTCCAATGGATAGGGTATATAAGTATCCCCTGGCATTGTAACTGTCAGTAAAGAAGTGGTTATCTCCCTTGTCTTACAGTTTCTCTCAATAACTTCCTTTACACTTTCTACCTCTTCATCTTCAACTCCGATTAATAAAGTCGTATTTCCTGCCTTTAAAAATCCACCTGTAGATGCTAATTTTGTAACCCTAAATTCTCTCTCTGTCAAATCTTCAACTAGACTTGGAGCATCTTGATCCTGAACTATTGCAACTATAAGCTTCATCTTAACCCTCCTTAGTATTTAATAGTTTTTCAATTGTATCTATACTGTGTTCCAAAACCTCTTCTATGGATCTTGTAGCATCTATAATCTCTATATTTTTAGGATACATCTTCAATAATTCCATATAACCATCATATACTCTCTTATGGAACTCGTTTCCCTCTTTTTCTAATCTATCTCCCCCAAGTTTCTCAGTCTTTCTACTTAGAGTGATCTCTGGATCTATATGAAAAAACAGTATTAAATCTGGGTATATGCCTTTTAATGCAAAATCATTGATCATCTTTACTTCTTTAATACCTAGTCCTCTGCCGACCCCTTGATATGCTAGACTAGATAGAATAAACCTATCACATAAGACGACTTTGCCTTCTTTAAGGGCAGGTATTATCTTTTCATGAACATGTTGTCCACGAGATGCTGCATATAAAAGGGCTTCTGTTTCTGGTCCCATAGCTGTATTTCCATTATCTAATATGATTTCTCTAATCTTTTCACCTATCGGAGTCCCACCTGGTTCTCTAGTCATGATAAAATCTATGCCTTTTTGTTGAAAATATTCACCTAATAACTTTATTATAGTAGATTTTCCCGAACCATCAGGACCTTCTAGGGTAATAAAACACCCTTGCAACAGACAACAACTCCTTTATTTTGTAACTACTATTTGGTCTTTATTATACCCTATTAAACCTAGTATTTCCAGTTCATTTTCCATGGCATTTAAAATATAATGATATAGTTCTCTAGTTATCTCCTCTCCCGGAACTATCAATGGAATCCCTGGTGGATATGGAATTATAGGTGCTGCTGCAATTCTTCCTATACTATCTTCTATATCTATGATTTCTCTTTCTCCATAGTATGCATCAAATATATTCTTTCTAATTATTGGCCTTGGAAGCTCCATTTTTAATAGTTCTATCTTCTCACTGGGAACACTCTTAGCTATATCTTCTATAGCTTCTATGAGTTTTTTATAATCCTCATGAGTATTCATTAATGATGTAAGTGCCAATCCATAGTAATAATCTGCCATTTCTAATCTGATATTATATTTCCTTGTCAAAATCTCATCTAATGTCGAACCACTGATTCCATCTATCTTAAATAATATCTTACTTATATCTCTATCATATATGGTTTTATCTTTTTCATCCCCAGTAAAGACAGATACCCTATTTATAGAGTTAAGAGAGTTTATAACCCTCTCTATCTCATCTATATTATTACCCAATATCTCTCTACCTCTATCTGCCATATAAGCTACTGCCAGTTCATTTGAGATAGCAAATAGATAAGATGGACTTGTAGTAGTATATAGATTGAATCTATCTCTTAATTTATCTAAGTCTATTCTATCACTTCCTACATGGAGTAGAGAAGTCTGAGTAAAGCTAGGTAGAGTTTTATGTGTACTATTTATTACAATATCTGCTCCTGCTTTTAGAGAAGATATTGGCAATCTATCTGAAAAAGTCAAATGACTACCATGAGCCTCATCTACCATGAGTATCTTGTCATGTCTATGGACTATCTCTGATATTTCTTCTATATTGGAACAGATTCCATAATAGTTAGGATATGTGATTATCACTGCTTTTATATCTGGATGTGCCTGTAAAGTTCTCTCTATATCTTCAGGATATACTCCTGTAAATAGATTATATTTTTCATTATAATTTGGATATATGTATATTGGATTTAGTCTATTTAATATTAGAGAATTATATACAGACTTATGGCAATTTCTCTCTACTAAGACCTTATCTCCCGGATTTGTAATAGTGGCCATTGCCACATATATATTTCCCGTAGACCCATTGACTCCATAATATGTAGCTTTTGAGTTAAATACTTTGGCTGCCAGTTCTTGAGATTGTCTTATAATTCCTGTAGGCTCTAATAGATTATCTGTACCTTCTAGTTCTGTAGTGTCTATATATGGTATATATTTTCCCCATTCTATTAAGGTATTTCTACCTTTGTGTCCAGGAGTATGAAAGGACACTTCTCTTTCATCCATCAGTTTTATTAAGCCATCTAGTATAGGTGTCTTCAAAGAATAGCCTCCTTCCTATAATAGGATATCTCTTTTTTCTAAATCTAATACAAAACTCTATCTCTTAATTATTATAATATCACCTCTATTGGATATATGTCTATCAATACTTAAGTCATTTTTCATCATCTCTATATTTAAAGTGAAAGCCTGAACATCTTATGATTTATGAGGTTCAGGCTCTTAGTTCAATATCAATATTTTTGTAATAGAAATTAAAAAATTATTTGTCTTGCCACCTATTGATTATCTCCAAAAATGCAGCTGCACCTTTCCATAATACATCTTCATCTAGATTAAATTTAGGATGATGTGCTGGATATACTATTCCCTTATCTTTATTATTTGTTCCTAACATAAAATATGTTCCCTTTGCTTCCTGTAAAAAATAGGACATATCCTCTGCTCCTAAAGTGACATTTTTTAATTCAACAACTTCCTCCTTGCCAAATAAATCTCCTATCACATCCATGCATCCTTCAGTAAACTCTATATCATTTACTAACATTGGAAAGTGATTTAAATACTCGATCGTTGCTTCTGCATTGTTGGCTTTGCAGACATACTTACATATATTCTGTATTCTCTCCTGTATAAAAATTCTATCATCTTTGTCTGTTGTTCGAACAGTACCTACTATCTCTGCATATTCAGGAATTATATTAGATGCACTTCCACCTTTAATCTGTGCTACTGTTACTACTGCTGGATTTAATGGATTTATCTCTCTACTAACTATTTTTTGCAATGAAATAGTTATTTCCGATGCTATTAATATTGGATCAACAGATAGATGAGGAGATGCAGCGTGTGCTCCCTTGCCTACTATTTTGACCTTGAAAATATCTACTGCTGCCATTAGAGTTCCAGATTTCATCGCTATTTTACCTTCTTCTGAGCCTTCCATTATACTTCCAACATGAAGCCCTATTATCCTATCTACTTTAGGATCTTCTAAAGCTCCTTCTTTTATCATTGTATCTGCTCCACCAAAGCTCTCCTCTGCTGGTTGAAATAGTAGTTTAACATTTCCCCTTATTTTATTCCTATTTTCAGATAATACTTTTGCAGTACCTAAAAGTATTGCTGTATGTGCATCATGTCCACAGGCATGCATAGCTCCATTTGTAGATGCAAAGGGAAGTCCTGTTTCCTCTTTAATAGGAAGAGCATCCATATCTGCTCTTATGCCAATTGTACCACCATCTAATTCCCCTTCTATTACCCCTACGATACCTGTTTTAGCTACTGTTTTATATGGTATTCCCATTGAATCTAGTTCTTTTTTTACTATCTTTGAAGTCTCATATAGATCATCATCTAGTTCAGGAATTTTATGCAATTTTCTTCTGATATCTATTATATAATTACTTACATCTTTAGCTTCATTAATACTGTCTATATAATTTTTCATACTAAGCCCTCCCCTTAAATTTATAGATATATTCCTCCACCTGGTCCTAATGGTATATCAAATATCATAAATACAATCAACAACAAAATCCACGATATGGCAAATAATATGGAATATGGAATCATATTAGATATTATGGTTCCCATACCTGCATCCTCATCATATCTCTTGACAAAACCCAACAATATTGGAAAATATGAAAATAGGGGGGTCAATGGATTTGTTATGGAATCTCCTATTCTATAACAAGCCTGAGTCAATGCTGGATCATATCCCAATAGCATAAACATAGGGACAAATACTGGTGCCATTATGGCCCATTTTGCACCTGCACTTCCCATAAACAAATTTACTATACTTGCTACAATTATAAAGGAGATAATTGCACCAATTCCTGTAAATCCTACATTCTGTAAAAATTCCGCCCCTTTTATAGATATAAGTGCTCCTATATTGCTAGTTGAAAATAGAGCTAAGAATTGAGATGCTGCAAAGGCTAATACTATATATCCACCCATTTCGCCTACTGATTCTCCCATCATCCTTATGGCATCTCTATCACTTTTTATATTTCCTACTGTAATCCCATAGACTATAGCTGGTATTAAAAATATTGAAGTAACAATAGGAACTATTCCTGTCATCAATGGAGCACCGCTAGTAAATATGGAATTTGTATTTGGGTCCTTCATAAAAGCACCGTCTCCAACACTGAGTGCAATTAATAAGACTATTAAGACTAAAGCAGATAATCCAGATCTTTTTAAGCCTCTTTTCTCAATCTCACTTAGTTCCCCATTGATTCCATCTTCATGTATTTGTCCCTTATATTCTCCTAGCCTTGGTTCTATTATCTTGTTATTGACTAGAACTCCTACAGGCAAAATCACTAAAGTAGAAACAATCATAAAATAATAGTTCATGGCTGCTGTTGAAGTATAATTTGGATCTATCATCTGTGCAGCTGGTATTGTAAAACTCGCAGCAACTACATCACCCATTTGAACCATCAGAGATGCAGCAAATCCACCAGCAACAGAAGCAAATGCTGCATATAATCCTGCCAAGGGATGACGACCTAGTCCTAGATATACAGCTGCTGCCAGTGGTGGCAATACTACAAATCCAGCATCTCCTACAGCTACTGCATTGATTCCTAAGAATACAATTATTGCAGTAACTAGATTGTCTGGTGCTTTCATAACACTACCTCTTATGGCTGCTGTCATAAGTCCTGTCTTATCAGCAAGTCCTGCCCCCATCATTACTATCAATACTAATCCTAGTGGTGGGAAACCTTGGAAATTACCTGTTATATTACCTATAATTACCTGCAATGATTCCTTAGATAATAGGTTTATAGCCTCAATTCTCTCTCCTGTTCCAGGATGAATGGCAAATGTCCCTTTCTTTGATAAACCAAATGACACAACTAACAGAATAAAGCACAATATTAAAAACAAACTAACTGGGTCCCATAGTTTATTGCCTATGTTCTCTATTCCGTCCAAAATTCTCTGCCCAAACCTCTTTTTTACCTTTCTCTCTTCCATAATATCACC
The DNA here is from genome assembly GCA_052067355.1 of Tissierellaceae bacterium HCP3S3_D8. GTDB lineage: Bacteria > Bacillota > Clostridia > Tissierellales > Tissierellaceae > CABMKH01. The sequence continues at coordinate 24,894 of JBQHQH010000025.1, read as the reverse complement.
CCTTATATAATTTATGTATAATCTAATAAAAAAACTCCCATCCTCTAGCCAAAACTAGAGGACGAGAGTATAACTCACGTGTTCCCACCTCTTTTTTCTGATATTTCACAATATCAAACTCATCAAGTACCATCATACTTTAGCACTATAACGGGTGCGAGAATCCGGATTAAACTACTTCCCTAAGGTTTCATCAATCTGCTCCAGGATGTGTTCAATATAATCTATCTATACATTTTCACCAAACATGTACTCTCTAAAAGATAAGACTATATTTACTATTTCCCTTCAATACAGTAGTATAGTAAATTGCTTTTTATACTTTAACATATTTTCACTCTATTGTAAAGACCTTTTATTTAATTATTTTACTACTGTACTATTATGTTATAACCTCCACAAAAAATCCATTAAATTTCATGTCTTTAAAATTCATTGCAACTCCTCCCTTTATGTGTTTCTATTTACCTTAATAATAATATATGGTCATGTTTATAGCATCTGACGAATTGTATGAATTCTCCCATTAAAATTTAGTCAATTTTAAAGTCATTTTGTAATATTAAAAATAAAAAACCCCTGTATCAATTTACAGGGTTTAGTCCTACCTTAGGGCTTATGTAAAAGCTTAAAAGTATCCTAATTAAATTTTTATATCTATCGTAATCTGCATCCATAACTGATGTATTGGCAATCTCATTAAAGCACTTTTTACATATATTTGTCTTAAATAAATATATATTATCTTCTCTACTACCACAAATGTTACAATACATAAAATCATCCCCTTATATATTTACTAAAATTATTGCCACAATACTATATCTTATTCAAAGGGTTGATTTTTTGTGCTTGGCATGGTTGGGACATTTTAAAAAATATTTCCTACATATACATTATCAAGATACCTATCCGCTATACTCTTAGCTAAAAAGACAGTATCTATATTCGTTTCAGGTTCTTTCATCTTATAGGCCGGAAAATATCTGCTCAGATGAAGAGGTATATCTCTATCTATTGATGCTATAGTCTTTGCAATAGATTCTATCTCTTCTAAATTAGTATTTCTTCCCTCAATAAGAAGAGTAGTTACCTCTACATGGGTGAATCTAGCACTTCTCTTAATAGTTTCTAATACTGGATCAACTCTTCCATTACAAATATCCATATAAAAATCATCTGATATGGATTTTAAGTCTATATTCATAGCATCTATATATGGAAGCAACTCCTCTAAGGGCTTAGGATTTATAAATCCATTAGTTACCAATACATTGTTCAATCCTTCCTCTTTATTTAACTTAGATAAATGTAATACATACTCAAACCATATGGATGGCTCATTATATGTATACGCTATCCCTATAGACCCTTTTGCCTTTGCCAAAGACAATATATCTTCATCAGATATCTCTACAGATAGAGGTTTATCCTGAGCTATCTGCCAATTTTGACAAAATTTGCAGCTTAAATTACACCCAAAAGAACCTATGGAAAATATACGTTTTCCTGGATGAAAGTGAAATAAAGGTTTTTTCTCAATATTATCATATCCATAAGAGGTTATCTTTCCGTAATTTAAAGAATACAACTTTCCATCTATATTCTTTCTAACTCGACACTTTCCAACTTCTCCTTGAGCAATCTTACAGTAATGAGGACACAGACGACAACTCACTTCTCCCCTATTTAATCTCTCATAATACATAGCTTCTTTCATAATATCATCACCTAATTATGTCTTATAACCTTAAATCTCTCCATAGAATATTCTTCATCTTCATTAATACCAGCTTTTTTTAACGCTATAGATACCTGTTCTTCTACAGTATCTACACCTTGAATATTTGGAAGCAATAGTCCCTGTCTATATCCCTTCTTGACTATAACTCCATAATTATATACATCTAGTTCATCTATAGAAGATATAGGTTCAGGCTTTGACAATACATCCACTGAATATATTATGCTGTCTAATTCATCTTCTCCCACTTTTGAAAATCTAGGATCTTCTGTAGCTGCACTTACTGCATTTGTAATAATCTCTGCTGCTATATTAGCTTGTCTTGGTTCTGTAGTTCCTATACATCCTCTGAGCATTCCATCTTTATATAGTGTAACGAATACTGCTTTTCTTTCTTCTAACATCTCATTAGGTACATCCTTTGGAACTTTCATATGTATCCTATTCTGAATATAGTATTCAACACTTATTCTTGCTAATCTCGTATACGCATCTTCATTTGACCTAATATCATCTATCTTTTTATTAGCTCTTAATTTGAGTTTATTTAAAATATTTCTCCTAGGATTCTTTCCCAGAACATCAAACTGTGCCGTAGCATATCCGACTCCATATGGTCCCTCATAGGAATATACTCTAGGTTCTATAGTCAATCCATTCATGGTTCCAGCCATGATCATTAAGGATCTCAATCCACATTCTCCAGCTCTCTCTGCCAAACTTAGGTCAAATTCCACTATGGACTCCATATCTCCTTCTCTCAATATCTGTACTATCTTTTCATCAAACTCTTTTCCATAAGGAGAATAAGGGTAAGGTCCTTCATTAGACAATCTATGAGATAGATCGCCACTTGCAATGACTACCACATCTTCTCTAGACTTCTCTATGACTTTCTGAACTACCATTCCAAATCTATATAGTTCTATGGGAGATAACATTCCATAAGTTATGTGGATAAGTTTGAAACCTTTGTATGATTTATCCACAAAGTATAAAGGTACTAACACTCCATGGTCTAATTTATCAGATATATCATAGTTTTCTACAAGATATTTATCTATCTCTGCAATTATTATACCTTCTCTATTGGATTCTTGAATTATTGCATCTACCATTTCTCTATTATTTTTAAATTGAAATTTGATTTCATCAAATCCAAAGCTGTCAAAGTCACCCTTTAATCTCTTTTCAATAGAAATAGATATAGCATCTGAAAATAGGGGACCATGTGGAGTTATAGCTATTATAGTGCTAGGAGCTTTTTTTCTTATATCCTCACTTAACTTTTTAAAACCTTCTATAGTCTTCTCAGCTTTTAGTTCTTCTCCTCTACCTATCTCTGGTAATATAATAGGTGGATGAGGGCATAGGTAGGAAGCCAATATATTACCCATCTTCTCTTCTCCTTTCTAGATAATAAAAAACTCATCAACAAAAAATTCTTATCAACCAATATCTTATGAGTAAAAATTTTCCTATTCATTATAAAAAAAACAGATAAGTTTCCCTATCTGTTCTTACTTTATGCATTATTATTATTCTTCTTTTTCTTCTTCAGATACTAGTGGAACTTCAACATCTACTTCTTCACCTGCAGCTGCTGCTTCTGCTTCCTCATCGTAAGATGGTTCAGATAGAGTACAAACAACTGATTCCACATCTGTCAACATTGTGATCTTGTCATTTTTAGCAATATCCAAGTCTTTAACTAGTATTGGTGTCGCAAAGTCTATGTCTATTACATCAACATCTGCTGTACTTGGAATATCTCCTGGTAGACATTCTATTTCAACTTCGTCAATTAATTGAGTTAATACTGATGGTTGTATCTTTATATTATCTCTATTGATTAAATTAATTGGAATAAACATCTTTATAGCTTCATTCATGCTCAATTTTTGAAAATCTACATGAAGATATTGATTTTTTATAGGATGTTTTTGAAGATCCTTTATTATTACTGGATAAGTCTCCTTTCCCAATTGTAAATCAATAATAGAAGTAGTACCTGCCAATCTATAAACTTTTAAGAATTCAGCACTATCAACTTGAATATGTTTTGTTTCTTCTCCTCTACTATAAATTACTCCAGGGATTAATTGATCTTGCCTCAACTTATTAACATGATTACTCCCAACATCTGAACGATTCTGAATATTCATCTTTAGTGATGCCATACTATTACCCCCATTCATTTTCATATATAGTATATATACCACACTTTAACCTTTTATGCAAATAACAAGCTATAATATAAGTTGAAGTATCAGCAATAAAACTACTCCGGGAATTCCTAATACCCCTACTATTATCGCATTTAAAGGATTTATTACAATCGATATACCTATTATATTTCCCAATAAGTTGAACAAAAATAGAATTATTCCACCTATGATTCCATTTATAATTAATCTCATTAGAATTTTAATAGGTATTACCAATATCATTCCTATTATATATAACAGGGCAAGACCTATTAAATAAGCAAAAAGATTTCCAAACGGCATAAGATCCCTCCTATATTTTCATTATACTATAAATATAGGACACGGTACAAATAAATATTACATATTTTTCTCTTCTTTTATCTTCTTTAGTAGATAAATGTACTTTCTCTTTGAAGCCTCTATATCGTAAATAGCAAAATCAACTAGATCTGGATCTGTTGCATGATTAAAGTACTCTTCCTTAGCAAGCCATTCTCTATGAGCTTCTCTTATAGACCTTAACATCTTTTCTTCCTCTGTAATCCCATCATTTCCACCACGTATATATTCTAGTACTCTTTCAATCTCATTTTTAAAGATACCTTTCTTCACAATAAAACACCTCCAGCTCTTTGTCTAAATCATTGACAAAAATGCTGAAGCTTATACATCTCTATATTCTCAATGGTGATGATGACCAAACAAAATTAGGCTTACAGCCATAACCATCATTCCTACTACTGCTCCATAAACAGATATATGATGGTCTTCATATCTTTGAGATGTAGGCAATAGTTCATCTAAAGATACAAATACCATTACTCCTGATATTATGGCAAATAGTATACCAAATAATACATCATTGAAAAAGCTAGATAATAACATATATCCTATTATAGCTCCAAGTGGCTGACAAAGCCCAACTGCTAAAGTATATAAAAATGCTTTTTTCTTACTCTTTGTTGAATAGTATATTGGAACTGAAATAGCTATACTAAGAGGTATATTGTGCATTATTACTGCTGCTGCAATTGGTACAGCTAAACTTATGTCCTTTAATCCTGCCGTAAATATGGCCAATCCTTCAGGCAAATTGTGTATTGCTATAGCTACTGCAGACATGATACCTAATTTTGAAAGATGTTCTCCATTGTGATTGTGACCATGACTATGACCATGATCGTGAATCTCTCCTCCAAATTGATGAACTAACTTTTCCAGCAATGCTGTAAATATCATTCCACCGAAAAAAGCCATAATCCCTATACTATATCCCTTCTCACTTCCTATATATTCTTCTATTAGCTCTATACCCTCAGGTAAAATAGCTACAAAGGATACATATATCATTATACCTGCTGAAAAACTTAAAGATAGTGCTAGAAATCTCCTGTTGTTTCCCCTTACAAAAAAAGATAATAAGCTGCCTAAACCCATAGATAAGCCTACTACAAATGTCAATCCTAGAGATAAAACTGCATTATATATATCCATACAATAACTAACCACCATTCTATATACTGATTTCATTTTACACTATATGTATTATATCACATAGATATGAAAATAAAGAGTTTTCATCTATATTTAATGATATAATTATATTAAATATATCTGAATAAAAGGAGTTGAGTACATGTCTATTAATTATATCTGTAATGAGTGCGGTACAAAATATTCACCCTATGATCTTCCCTATATATGTTCTTGTGGAGGCATGCTAAATCTCGAAGACTTTCATAAGGAATTCTCCATGGATAAAATTGTAAAAGATGAGTGGAGCCTGTTTCGATATCTAAGAGTATTACCCTTTGAGGAAAAATCTATTCTGTGGAAAGATGTCTCTATGGGGGAAGGGTTTACGCCTTTAATTCCATTGGATAGAAACTATTCTAATATATTAGTAAAAATGGACTATATGATGCCTACATTGTCATTTAAAGATAGAGGAGCTGCTGTATTGATATCTAAAGCTAAGGAATTTGGAGCTAAAAAAATAGTACAAGATAGCAGTGGAAATGCAGGTAATTCTATAGCTGCCTATGCCAATAGAGTCAATATAGATTGTGATATATACGTTCCTGAAGGTACATCCCCTAAAAAGATTCATATGATAGAATCCCATGGTGCAAATGTAATTGTAGTTCCTGGTACTAGAGAAGATACAGCAAGGGCTGCACTAGATGCAGTAAAGAAAGGAGATGTCTTCTATGCCAGCCATGTATATAATCCATATTTCTATGAAGGAACTAAAACCTATGTATATGAAATATTTGAACAGTTAAAGGGAGATATGGCAGATACATTAATTATCCCTGTGGGAAATGGTACTCTGTTATTGGGAGCATATTATGGATTGAAAGAACTGCTTAATTTTGGACTTATTGAAAAACTACCTAGGATTATAGGAGTACAAGCTGAAGGATGCTCTCCGATATACAAGGCCTTTGGAGAAGGAAAATATGATGTAGAAGAAGTAACAAATACTGGAACTAAAGCGGAAGGTATTGCTATAGCTGCTCCAAAGAGAGGTAAACAGATTCTTGAAGCCATTAGAAATACAAATGGAGATATAATCATAGCCCCTGAAGAAGAGATATTAAAAGCACAAGTGGAATTAGCTAGAAAAGGTCTATATGTGGAAATTACTACTGCAGCTACTTTTGCAGCATTTTTTAAATATATTAAAATTCATGATAATCTGGGAAAAGTAGTGTTACCCCTATGTGGTGCTGGTCTTAAATCCAGTAGGTAGGTATTAATAAAAATGGACATAAAAAAACGTGTAATACTAAGAGTCAATAGTATTACACGTTTTTATCATATATGGTGGGCGATATAGGACTCGAACCTATAACTTTCACCACGTCAAGATGACACTCTACCTTTGAGTTAATCGCCCTTATGGTAGATATTATACACTATAAGTATGGTTTATGCAATCCTAATTTCCTGCATCCCTTTTTAGGAATGAATTCTACTAATAAAGAAAGCCTATATCAGATAGTTTGTGTCTACATAAGCTGTACATTCTGCCTAACTACCAAATCTGTAAAATACTGAAATCCCATAAAAAAAACTCATATAAGATGGAGATCTATACTCTATCTGATATGTAGCTATATCTATCAAATTTCTATATCATATTTATAACTTTAATCTTATTATCCAATGACTAAGTTCAAAGATTTGTTCTTTACTAGAATATATGAATTTATCAAATAAAATTAAACAATCTATGCAATCTTTGCTAAATCTAATATAACCTTTCTCAACAACATCGTACCTTGGACTATATTAGCCATAGATGTATATTCATTTGGATTATGGCTTAAACCACCCTTTGAAGGCAAGAATATCATCCCTGTAGGACAAATCTTCGCCATACTCATAGCATCATGCCCTGCTCCGCTTTGCATTAGAGTATGCTTTATTCCTAACATCTCACAATTAGCCCTAATAATATCTTGAATCCTGGAATTCATCAAGACAGGTTCATCATTGGATATCATTTCATAGTCTATTTTTAAACCTCTCTTTTTTTCAATCTTAGGTATGACTTCTATTAGATTATCTAAAACCACATCTTTGGAACATCTATAGATACCTCGAATATCAACTTGCATTTCTGCATATCCTGGAATTACATTGATAGTACCGGGCTTTATATTCAACATTCCAACTGTACCTACAGTGCCTTTATGAGACTCCTTCTTTGCAAATTTTTCTAACATAAGGGCAATCTCAGCTGCACCTAATAGTGCATCTCTTCTGTTCCTCATATTAGTAGCTCCTGAATGAGATGTAACACCTTCAATATCTATCTTCAGACGAGTAGAAGCAGCTATGCCTGTCACTACTCCTATGGGGAAATTATTATCTTCTAAATAGGAACCTTGCTCAATATGCAGTTCCACAAAAGCCCCAATCTCATCTCTCGTCCTCTTACATCTATGAATAGAGCTAAAATCTAAACCACTTCTTTCAAAGGCTTGTCCTATAGTTATGCCATCCTTATCTACTAGGTTTTGAATACTATCTATATCTAAAACACCCGCCATAGCTTTACTTCCTATGGAAGAAAGTCCAAATCTACTAGATTTTTTACAGGCAAATACTATGAATTCTATGGGATGTAATGTATTTATATTCTTATCATTTAAACTTCTAATAACTTCTAAGCCAGCTATTACCCCTACTGTTCCATCATACTTACCTCCTTCATATACAGTATCTATATGGGAACCACAGGCTATAGCTGGCAGCTTAGGATTTTTCCCTTCTCGCCTTGCAATTAAATTTCCACAGGAATCAATCTTTATCTGCATACCTTCCTTAATGCACTTTTCTTTTAAATAATCTATAGCGCCTCTCTCTTCAGCTGTATATGCTAAGCGATTTATACCATTTTTCCCACTTCCAAATTTATTTATGTCTCGAAAAGTAGTTTGCAGTCTCTTTAAAACCATCTTTATCACCTCACTTACCTATATTTCCATTGTGTGGAAATCATTTTCATTTGTTGAATAAAAATAAAAATTCCCTTCCCCTATTTAATTTTCCACTTTACCTTAATACTAAATTATCATATTTGTATACAATTTACAATACTATTTATTCATTTTATATAGCATATTACAACTCTATTTTTGTCATATTTTAGATGAAAATTTACTATTTTTTCAAAATAAAAAGGCTTTATTCAGTAAAGCCTTCACCTAATACCTCATTTACAAAGCTTACCCATATAAAAGCCCTTGGATCTATTTCCTTTATTTTATTTTTTATAATCATATATTCTCTTCTAGATACAACTGTATTTATAATTCTCTTATCACTATTGGAAAACCCACCAGCACCATAGAGTAATGTAACGCCTCTTTTTATCTCTTCTGTAACAAACTTTTTTATTTCATCTTCTTTATCACTGATAATAGCAATCTTAATCCTAGTATTAAATCCAGCTATTACTCTATCTATTACTGCTGAATTGAACAACGCTCCTAAAAATGCATATAGTCCAAGGTTCAATCCAAATACAAACGCTGCAGCTAGAGTTATCAGAAAGTCTACTATAAATAATGATTTACCAATATCTATTTGAGTAAATTTATTTATTATCTTTGCAATAATATCCGTTCCACCTGTAGATGTATCTTCATTAAATATGATTGCCATCCCAATACCTTGTATTAGAATTCCATATATTAAGTTGATCAATATATCATCAGCGAAAGGCTTACTCATTGGAAATACAATTTCAAATAGATATATAAGTCCTGATAATAGCAAACTATTATATATAGTAAGCCCACCAAATTCTGGTCCAATAACTGCAAAAGCCAATATAAATAAGACAATATTACATATTATCATGATCACTCCTACAGGCATTGTAGGAAATAGCTTGTTTACTACAATTGAAAATCCAGTAACACCTCCAACTGCCAAATTTGCAGGAATTAAGAAAAAATAGAGCCCTAAAGAGATTATAAGCACTCCAAAGTTCATAATAGCAAAAGACCTAAAGTTGAATTTACCCTTCATAAGATGACCCCTTTTCATTTTTAAATTACTATATAACTTGAAAACTCAATAAATAAAACTCATACCAGATAAAATCCATACCCCAGCTAATATTTAACTATACTTATCCATAAGCTTACCAGTTTGCAGCCCTAATTTACTCTGCAAGAATAGAACTAGGAATTCCTGTGTTGCATAAAAAATAGAAGTGCTGAAATTGTAATATATCAGATACAACACGCCTATAATTCTCAGTAAATCAAAATAATAGTATTGTTATTGTCTTCATAATGTGAAAACCTTTCCACTCCTTAAATTATCTTCCCCTAAGTAAAATATCACATGTAATTTTTAATGTCAATAAAAAAACAAACATATCAAAAACTTATATCATATGGATCTTTATACCCCAGCTTAATAGGAATGAATTTAATTGATAGATCTATCTCTTTAAATGTTTAAAATTAGGATGTCCTTCCACATTGGCCACCTCTATTAGGCTTGGGGTATAGCCCAAATAGTATAGTAAAGATACTCTTTTTAGTATCTTTATATATAACTCTCTATATTAACCACCTAATGTGATATCTTGTGTATCATACCACTTTATTGCATCTAGGAAATGCCTAGCTTGAAAATCAGGCCAATACTCTTTTACTATATAGAAATCAGAATATACTGCCTGCAATGGCAAAAATCCACTCAGTCTTCTCCTGCCACCCCATCTGATAATCAAATCTACTCTTGATATATCTTTAGATTTTAGCAATTGTATTGGATTTTTTGATTTCATATCTATGATTCCTATATTTCCTACATCCCATTTCCAATCATAATTTACTAAAAAATTGACTTTAACACCGCCTTTTCCAAATCTCTTTCTCTCCTGTGTATAGGGTATAAGCTCCTTTGGAAACATAGCTGATTCTGTATTTCCTATTACCAATAAGTCTGCATCTTCCCTAGATAGAAGTTTGACAGCATCTATACATGCCTTTGTAAAGGCTAATCTCTGAACAGTAGGTCTCTTTGTATTATCAGCAGTAAATCCATAGAATGTCAACTCTTCAATACCTAATTTCTCACATAGCTTGAACACCTCTAATCCTGGATTCAATCCATTATCATATCCCTTTTCTTTTCCCATACCATTATTTTGTGCCCAACGTCTATTTCCATCTGGAATTATACCTAAATGTTTAGGTATTCTCATATAAATCCCTCCAATCATTTAGGATTATTATTTCCATATCATTTAAATAAATACAAAACTAGGCATATGCCTAGTTTTGAAATACAATGTAACTATACCTGCAGATTGGAAACAAAGAAGGTAATTAGGCAAATAGCCCCAATAAGGGGCTATTTTATCTTTCTACTACCAGGCTTTACAATTGGTTTATTTTCTCTGCAAAGTGGGCATTCATCTTTTTCATAGGTATTCAGATTGAGCTTTATTCCACTAAATATAGGATATCTAATATCTCCATTGCTCCTATCTACTACACAAGCTATACCTACTACTTCGCCACCATTATCTTCTACTACTTTTATAGCTTCATAAGAAGACTTCCCAGTGGTCACTACATCCTCAGCTATTAAAACCTTCTGTCCCTTTTCAATAGTAAATCCCCTTCTTAACTTCATCTCTCCATCTTCACGTTCTACAAATATACTGGGTTTGCTAGTTTGACGAGCTAGTTCATAGCTGACTATTATACCTCCCATAGCTGGACCTACTACTATGTCAAAATCTATATCGTCTAATTTTTCTACTATCTTTCCAATGGCCTTTTCAGCTTTATCTGGATACATCAAAAGTTTTGCACATTGAACATATCCATCACTATGCTTTCCTGATGAAAGTAAAAAATGTCCTTCTAGTAAAGCTTCTGTTTCTCTTAATAAGTTTTTTAACATATGATATCCCTCCAGATTATTCCTCTTATCTCTTCTATAGATCTTATCTTTTGTTCTTCCATAAAACCTTCTATTCCATTGATTATATCTAAAGTTATAGTAGGATTTACAAAATTCCCACTTCCAACTTGTACTGCTGAAGCACCAGCCATTATAAATTCTAGAGCATCTCTATAGTCCATTATTCCGCCAATGCCTATAACTGGTACATCTACTGCCTTAGAGACTTCATATACCATTCTCAATGCAATAGGCTTGATACATGGTCCTGATAATCCAGCTATTATATTGTCAAATACTGACCTTTTATTATATATATCTATAGCCATTCCACTGAATGTGTTTACAAGGGATAATCCATCAGCCCCTGCCTTTACACAACTCTCTGCCATATGGACTATACTCTCAGCATTTGGAGACAGTTTTACTATCAATGGTTTCTCACATATGGCTCTAACTTGTGAAACTATATTGTAGGCATCCTCACTTCTTATTCCAAATGCCATACCACCTTCTTTTACATTGGGACAGGATATATTTAATTCCACTATATCTATACTTGTATTGTTTAATATCTCTATGGATTTAATATATTCCTCTATAGTACTTCCCCCTACATTGGCCAATATTACGGTATCTTGCTCTTCCATAAAAGGTAATTCATCCTCAATAAAACTATGAATTCCAGGATTTTGAAGGCCTATACTATTTAAAAGTCCACCTGTAGTTTCATATATCCTTACGCCCTTATTTCCTTCTCTTTTATTTAGTGTCAAACCTTTGGAACTTATTCCACCTAATTTCCATAGTGGAAAGTATTCTGCATACTCTCTCCCAAATCCAAAGGTTCCAGAGGCGGCAATTACTGGATTTTTAAACTCTACTCCACAGATATCTACCTTTGTATCAATCATTAAAGATTACCTCCTCACATGGAAATACAGGTCCTTCTTTACACACTCTCATCATACCATCGACTGTCTCTATGGTACATCCCAAGCAAGCACCGACTCCACAAGCCATCTTGCTCTCCATAGATGCATATACAGGTACAACACCTCTGCACATCTCTGCTACCTTTTCTATCATCAAAACGGGTCCACAAGTAAAGACAATATCGTACTTCTTAGGATCAAATAGCTCTGTTATAAAACCTCTATGCCCTTGAGAACCATCTTCTGTAGATATAGATATATGATCTACTCTTTCTCTAAGTATGTCCATATAATATACTTCATTTCTAAATCCACAATAAAAGTCTATAGGATTATCCAACTCTCTTGAAAGATACACAAGGGGAGCTATACCAATTCCACCTGATATAAGTCCTACTCTTCCACTTATATTTAAATCAAAACCATTACCTAAGGGCCCTAGTAGTTCCAGACTATCTCCCGAGCTTATTTTAGATATGATATGTGTACCCTTGCCTCTTACTTCATACAAGAAAGTGACAATATTATGTGATATATCTGCTATACTAATAGGTCGTGATAAAAAAGGGTCTCTTCCTTCCCATCCTCTTAGCATGTAGAATTGTCCCGGTTTTCCTATGTCTTCTATATTTCCATCATCTAAATTTATCTCTACCTTTAATTCAAAGATATTTTCTGCTACTTGAATATTGGAATGGACAATTTCTCTACTATAGCCCTTTTTCATTTCCAATATCCTCCCTCATAGCGAGAACCGCCTTTCTTGCATAACTGTCAAAGTTTTCTTCTCCGTCATCATATTTTTTATATGCTGTTATAATTCCCCTTGAGGAATTGACTACTCCACCATTCCCATGATTCAAATATAGAGCTACATCTTCTCCTTTAGCCCCTTGATGGCCATATCCTGGAATAAGGAAGAACATATTTCCATATCTACTCCTTATTTCCCTTGCTTCATCTATATGAGTTCCTCCTACTACTATACCTATTGAACTATATCCGCATTTACCTATATATTGAGATGCCATCTCATTTAGTCTATCTCCTACATGATAGTACAATGTCTTTGAACCCTCTACATTTAGATATTGAATATCCTTGGCTCCTGGATTAGAAGTTCTTAAAAGCACAAATACTCCCTTACCCTTTTCCTCTATATATCTTATATATGGAGTTATACTATCCAAGCCCATATAGGGATTTAACGTTATAAAATCCGCTTCAAAATCTCCTTCAAAATGAGCTTTACCATACATTTCAGCAGTAGAGGATATATCTCCTCTCTTTATATCACCTATGGATATGGAGTTATTTTCCTTTATATATTCTAGAGTTCTCTTATATGCCATTAGTCCTTTTATTCCATATGCCTCATAAAATGCTATTTGAGGTTTATATATTGGAACTATATCTATAGTAGCGTCTATTATTCTCTTATTAAATTGAAATATCACTTCATCTATATCCTGATATCTTTCTCTTAGCCACATAGGAACATAATCTAATCTAGTATCCAATCCTACACAGACATTTCCTTTTTTATTGACTTCTTCATATAATCTATCTATCATCATCTTTTAACTCCTCCCAAGTATATATATGGTCACAATAGTCACAACGATAACTTCCCTCTTCTCCATCTAAAAGGACAAATCTATGGGTTATATCCCTCTCTATAGATGTAATACATCTAGGATTATTACATCTTATTACCCTTTCTACTTTTTCTGGTAGTGATAGATTTATCTTTTCTACGATTTTCCCATTTTGAATAATATTTATGGTGATATTAGGATCTATAAACCCTAAGACATCTAAGTCTATATTTATATTGTTCTCAATCTTGATTAGATCTTTTCTCCCATATTTTTTACTAGGTGCATTCATTATCAAAGCTACGGTAAAGTCAGCCTTATCTAAGCTTAGATGTCGAAATATGCTATACCCTATTCCCGGCTTTATATGATCTATTACTACGCCATTTGAAATACTGTCTATATTTAACATTACGCCACCTCCAAGAGTTTAATAATAAGTGCCATTCTAATATACATTCCGTATTTAACTTGATCAAAATAATGAGCCCTCGGATCATTATCTACCTCATAGCTTATTTCATTTACTCTTGGCAGGGGATGAAGAATAGCCAATGTATCCTTTGCCAACTTCAGCTTTTCATTATCTAATATATAGCTATCCTTTAGTCTGATATAGTCAGCTTCATTAAAAAACCTTTCTCTCTGTACTCTTGTCATATAGAGTACATCTAATGTCCCTATTACTTCTTCCAAGGTCTCCACTTCTAAGAAAGGTATATCTTTGTTTATAAGTATTTCTTTTTTAATATATTCTGGTATTTGTAATTCTTTTGGTGAGATTAAAATGAATTTTATGCCTTCATATCTTGACATTGCTTTTATAAGGGAATGAACTGTACGACCAAACTTTAGGTCACCGCATAGTCCAATGGTTAAATTGGATATCCTGCCTTTAGTCTGTTTAATAGTCAAAAGATCTGTTAATGTCTGTGTAGGATGCTGATGTCCTCCATCTCCTGCATTTATAACGGGAACATTTGAATAATAAGATGCATATTTTGGTGCTCCTTCTTTTGGATGTCTCATGGCAATAATGTCTACATAGGAGCCAACAGTACGAATAGTATCGGGGATACTTTCCCCTTTAGTCACTGAGCTTGAATTTGGTTCTGAAAAGCCAATTACCTGTCCACCAAGTCTGAGCATTGCTGCTTCAAAACTAAGTCTTGTTCTGGTACTTGGTTCATAAAATAGTGTTCCTAGGATTTTATTTTTACAAATCCCTGTAAAGTCTTTCTCCTTTGAAAGAATTTTCTCTGCTAATTCAAATAATTCTTCTAGTTCTTCTATGGAAAGATCCATAGAATCTACTAAATGTCTCATATTTTTTCCTCCTTTTCGTCTCTCTGGACATAATTAAAGGATTACGTAAAAAAATGCCTTCCCTAAAGGAAGGCATAGATATCCTGTATTTCACGCTTTCCTTTCTAAACTCTCGGTTTAGTTTAAAGGTTCTTTGTTTTGTCTTTGTAAAGATATCATAATATTTCAGAAATGTCAATAGTGTTTTGATCGATCTCCACCTATTAATTTTGCCCTAGTCCTTATCATACTTAGATGGGCTTTTCCTATTTCTTTTATCTCACTTCTTACTACAACTCCTACTCCTTTGATATGCATACCTATAAATACATCTCCTATATCCATACCAGCCTTGACTCCTACGTGTTCTACCACTACTGGCTTATCAAGGGTTTCCATAGCAGCTGTAGCAAAACCTCCTCCTGCTGTCTCTATAGGTACTACATTTACAGGTTCAAGATTGTTTTTTATTGCATATTCTTCTTCTACAACTAAAGCTCTGTTGATATGCTCACAACCTTGAATCACTGGATATATCTTCTTCTCTCTTAATATGGAAACTATTGTACCTATTACAGCTCTTGCTACCTCCATATTAGTAGAAGATCCTAGATTTTCCCCTATGATCTCACTAGTACTTCCGCCTATTACTAGACCTTCATATGGCTTTAGATTTGCTGCTTCCAATAGCTCTAAAGTTACTTGGCTAACATCTCTTTTTATCTTATCGAAATCCATATCTATCCTCCTCCCTTCCTATTATGAATTATATCATACTTCATTGGACCATTAACTATACGAGTTAATTTTTTCTTTTTGTTATAATATAACTATTTTGTATACATTGACATAGTGCTTTAATATATAATTTAGTCACAAGGTATAGTCATATATTTAATATATAATTATAAGGAAAATTGTTGAAAAAAGACATAAATAGATACCTAGTAGCAAAGTAGCTGCCAAAAAGTAAATGGCAGCTATTCTTGTATTGAATAGATTGGTATTTCATATTAGTTTTTATCATAGATTGCAATGGCAATCGAGGATAATCCTACAACTATAGAGATAGGTAGTGATTTTGCAATGTGTACCTCTGCAATATAGTTTCTAAAAAAGTACAAATAAAATAACGAAACTGAAGAAGTTATAAACACGCATACTATCATCAATTTAAGAACTAAGTTAAGATCAACCCTCTTAAGCTTTTTTGTGACATCTTCTAGGTCTTCATTTGTAACTTTAAAATGTTTCATGATATCTCCCCTTATATGACGTTCCATTATATTATCTTTATTATAGCACATCCTCTGAATAGGTATAGATTAAATATCAGCTAGAGTTCTATACTCTAGCTGATATAAGTTTTCTTTTTCTATATCTTACCTCTATTCCAAACTATATTCATATATAACTTCATCATAGGATTTATTGTATCTGATCCTTTCAATCTCGAGAGTTAACTTTTCTCCTGACCCTTTAAACTCAAGAGTCCTAGTATAATTTATACTATTCTTATCTTTATAAAATCCCTCTCCAAAGTTACTGGATATAGTCCTTTCTAATGGAACTACCTCACCATCTATATTCAAATTTACCCGACTTAATAGAGTATCTTCCTCTGTAGTTATAACTATATATGTGTTTCCATCTTCTTCATATACATCATCTATACTTACAATCTGCTCTAATACCTGAACATCCCTACTTTCTCCCTTTATTAAATCTATCTCTTCCTTCGCATCAAAGTCTGCCCCTAAGCTTATTAGCCTTAACTGTAGATTTTTAGTATCTTCTGGCAACCTATCAAATCTTATATCAAATCTAGTCCCATTCATATCTGTAGACATTCCTGAACTTTGGACATCTACTATCTTTCCATCTGCTATTAAAGCCATCTCTATATTTTCTGGTCTAATTCTATTTTTACTAATAGTGTCTAATCCTAATTCCAATATATTTTGGAGCTTACCTTTGACTACAGTAGAAATAGGTGAAGCAGTTAAAGACTCAACCTTTATATTTCTATTACCAAGTTTTATTTTCTTATCTATATTCATCTTTATACTCTTGCCTACTGCTTGACTTCTATCTATTTTAAAAGGAATTTCTCCCTTTTCCACTTCTCCATTTTCATAGGTATAATCCATTGTCAGCTTCAGATTCTTCTCAAAAAATTTAGGAGCTTCATGTGTAGTAATTACCCATTTCATCTCAGTTCCATCTTCATTTATTTCTCCAGCTCCTCCACCAGTAAATACTTTATTTTCAGCTCCCATGACATAGACAATGCCCATAGTATCACCATCATTTGTATCGTCGACTTTCCCATCTGGAGAGTAAATCGTATAAAAAACTACCATGTTATTATCATCAATCATTATTCCATCTAAAGTCAACTTTAACCCATTTTTAAATGTATAAGCTTTGTCTATAATCTGCCCTTTTCCCAACTCATTTAGCTCTCTTAAAGTTCCATTCATTATACTCTCATAACCTATAAGTCTCTTTCCATAATAAGCTAAGGTATCTGCATTATATCCCAATAGCAATATGGCTATGAGAATTGATGCAACTTTAACTTTAAATCTCCCTTTCTTCTTTGGTATAACATCTAATGCCTCTCTAAGTCTATCCTCCATATCTATTGGAACCTTGATATCTTCTATTCTCTCTTTCTCCATATTCAATAGCTCTTCAATATTTTTCAATTTTTCCACCTCTCATAGATTCTCTTAATTTCTCCATTCCAATACTTATTCTAGATTTCACTGTTCCTATTGGAATTTTTAATATCTCTGAAATACTTTCATAATCCAAATCTAAAAAGAACCTAAGCTTAATTACCTCTTGATGCTTTTCACTTAATTGAGATAGATATTCTTCTAACACCATTCTCTCTTCAGTACTTCCATATATTTCATAGACTGTAGGCTCCTCTATATCTTCCAATGATAATATCTTTTTCTTGTTTTTTAACTTTGACTTACATTCATTTACTAATATGGTCTTACTCCAGCTATAAAATGACTCATCTTTTCTCAACTTGGAAATATTATCATAGAGTATAACTATCATATCTTGCATAGCATCCATTGCATCATCTTCATTTTTCATATATACATAGGCTAACTTGTAGTACTCTTCTTTTCTTAGCATGACAAGTTGTAATAATGCCTCTTTATCTCCTCTTTTAGCCCTTTTGATTAATAGCTTTGTCTCCACCTTTTCACCGCCTTCATATGTAAGAGTATTATATCCTATGAAAAGTTCATTTAATATGTAAACTATGAAAAAATTTTTATTAAAGTATTCCACAGAAATTTTTGTAGAAACTCTTATAAAATAAAAAAGAGGCATTTCATAACCGATAAATCAGTTATGAAATGCCTCTTTTTATTTGCTATAATAAGTTCATAAGTTGGTACCTGGTACCAAGATTTATAGAGCCTCAATTGCATCTTTAAACTGTGGTAAATGATCCTTATGAGCTATTAACATTTCATCTAATAGTTCTTTTGCAATATTCCCTCCTGGTACTAGTGGATTGAGTGTAAAGGCCTGTAGTGCTTTCCCATAGTTCCCTGTAACTGCTGCTTCTATGGTCAATTCTTCCATAGCTTTCATTATTTGAATATGCCCTCTAGCAGCTGAATTTAACTTCCCAAAGTTAATAGGCATTGGGCCATGACTTGTAATTACACTACTAACTTCTACTACAGAGTCATAAGGTAGGTCTGGAAGTGCACCTCTATTTTTGGTGTTTACCTCCATTATATTTCTTTTGTCATTGTATATGGAACTTATCATTTCACAAGCTGCATCTGAATAATGTGCTCCACCTCTTTTAGATAATTCCTCTGGTTTTTCTTTTAAATCTGGATTTTTGTATAATTCAAATAGTGAAGCCTCTACCTCTTTTACTACTTCTGCCCTAGTTTTATTTTCTTTATAGCTTTCTATAGCTTCTTTTAACATATCCTCCTGTAAATAATAGTATCTATGATAGGCACAAGGAAGCATTTTTAAATCTCTAATTTGTTCCTCTAGGAATGGTATATTATGGATGTTTTCTACTACTTTTTCATCCTTATCACTAAACATAATATCCATAATTTCCTCTGTTAATTCATTTCCATTTTTGTCAAATACCCTATGCCAATGGAAATGATTTAATCCTCCAAAGTGGAAAAATAATTCTTCCTTTGGTTTTCCAAGCATTTCAGATTCACTTATGATATGACCTATAGGTACATTACATAGTCCTACAACTTTTTCATACTTTCCATAATTTAATACAGCTTCTGTTACCATACCTGCTGGATTAGTAAAATTAATTAGCCAAGCCTCTGGACACAACTCTTTCATATCCTCTACAATATCTAGTATTACTGGAATTGTTCTAAAAGCCTTGAACATTCCCCCAGCCCCATTGGTCTCTTGCCCTAAAATTCCATGACTTAGAGGAATTCTCTCATCCTTAATTCTAGCATCAAGTAATCCTACTCTAAATTGAGTAGATACAAAATCTGCATCTTTTAAGGCCTTTCGCCTGTCTAAGGTCAAATATACTTCCCAGTCCAATCCTGCATCTTTTACCATACGCTTTGCCAAATCTCCAACTATTTCTAACTTCTCTTTTCCTTCCTCTATATCTACTAGCCAAATTTCTTTGATTGGCAATTCTTCCTTCCTTTTAATAAATCCTTCTATTAGTTCAGGTGTATAACTAGAACCTCCCCCTATGGTTACTATTTTTATTTTGTCTTTCATTTTACATCCTCCTTCTCTTTTTTTAAATTATCAATTTCCAGCTGCATTTCTATCATCTTTCCCACCAAATCTTTGGCTAATATGGATGACATCAAATGATCTTGGGCATGAACCATTAAAATATTTATTTTTACCTCCTCACCTTGGGACTCCTTGTGAATTAAAGATGTTTGTATTTTATGTGCTTCTAGTATTTCTTTTTTTGCCTCTTTCATTAATTCATTTGCTTTTTCAAAGTCTCCATCTTGAGCAAAATCAAAAGCCTCAAAAATATCTGATCTGGCAGACCCAGAATTAGCTATTAACTGAAATATTAATTGCTCTAATTGTTCCATATTCCTTCCTCCTAATATTTCTATATTGTGATATTATGCAGTCTCACCGGCTTTTTCTTCTTCTATTAATATTTTTTCATAGGATTTAAAAAATGGATAATATACTGCCATATCTATGAAAAACACTAAAACTACTAATACGAAAGCTTTCCAATCTACAGTAGCTAAAGGCAGCCCTATGAATGCAGGAGTTGTCCAAGGAACAGCAATATATGCCTTCCCTACTAGTCCTGATTTAACCGCTAAATACCCAACTATCCCATTAACAGAAGGTGCCAATACAAGAGGTATCAGCATCATAGGGTTTAAAATAAGAGGTGTACCAAATAATATTGGTTCATTGATATTAAATAACCCTGGTAATATACCTACTCTACCTACAGCTTTTAATTGTGATGATTTACTTCTTAACATTAGAACCGCTAAGGCTAAGGTTGCACCAGATCCTCCTAAAGTTACTATCAAAGACCATAAGGGTTGAGTCCATATAAATTCCATCGGCTGCCCAGCTACTTTTGCTCCAGCATTAGCTACAACATTTTGAATAAAAAATGGTTCTAGTATAGTCAATATAATAGCTGCACCATGAACTCCAACGAACCACAATAAATGAGCAATTATTATCATAAATAATACCAACCATAAACTATCTGCAGCATTTAATGCTGGACTCAATACCTTCATAATAGTCTCTGGAATATTAGATCCTACTGTATTAATAAGTATCAAATTAATACCATAGAATAAAATTACATTTACCACCATGGGAATTAATGATGTAAAGGAAGAACTTACTGCTGGTGGAACTCCTTCTGGCATTTTTATAGTTACTCCTTTTTTAAGTAAGTTCTTTGTAATTTCCACTGTAAGAAGACCTATCATCATAGCTGTAAATAAACCTTTAGCATCTAAATATGTCATAGGAATGGCTTCATCTAAAGCAGGAGCAGCTACAAGCAAAAACACTACGCCAGAGATAATAGCACTAGATAATGGATTAATCTCTATTTGTTTTTGATATTCCTTTGCCAAACTATAAGATATAGCCATTGCTGCAAACAGTGCCATGATAGCCATAGTCATATTAAAAGGAGTAAGTATTGCATCTATATTATTGCTGGCCCAAGAATGCCATCCTAATAAAAACTTTTTAAAAAAATTAGTAGCCTCAGTTCTAGATGGATCTACTGGTGGAAATGCCAAAATTAAACAAATACCTCCAATTATTGTTAATGGTATAGTACTCATAATCCCATCTCTAATTGATTTTAAATGTCTTTGTTCACTTAATTTAGAGGCTGCTGGCATCAATTTCTCTTCTAAAAAATCAATAAAACCACTATTTTTCTCCATCATTTTTATCCTCCTTATTTTTTATTGTATAATTCCTTTGCAAAGTTTAAAACATTTTCTCCATTGGCAAGTCCATAATCCCTAGTATTGATGGTCTCAACAGGAATACCGTATTCTCCTGCAATTTTCTCAAATTCTTTTTTCTTAAATCTAATTTGTGGTCCTAGTAAAATTACATCATAATCCTTATAGATATCATTAAATTTTTCTGCAGGTTTTGCCTCTATTATCCAATCTTTCTCATCTTCGGATAAAGCTTTTTCCATTTTAGATACTACTAAAGATGTTGACATGCCTGCTGCACATACTAATAAAATTTTCATATGAATTCCTCCTAAAATTTAATATTTTCTATAAAATTTTTAAAATTTTTAGATCTAGACAATTCCTTAACAGTTGTTTCAGATTCTAATATCTCTTGAAGTATTCCATACAATACTTTTAGCTTTTCATCTTCTTTTCCATTGATTGCAAATAGAAGAATACTTTTAACGCTCTTTCCTTTATAAGTAATAGGTTTTTTAAGTATTCCTACAGATACCACTGTAGTTTTAGACATGGATTCCATTGGATGGGGAATAGCTACCATTTCATCTAAAATTGTTGAGCAAAGGTTTTCCCTTTCTACTACTGAAGTGTAAAACCTCTCTACATCATCAATATAGCCTCCTTCCTTTAATAATTTCGATAGTTCATATATTGCATCTAAATATCCTATTTCCTTTGGGAAAACTTTAAAAAGCTTTTCCGAAAAAAAAGAATATCCGAAACTTAAGCTATCTTGATTTTTATCTATGATTAAAGGATTTATAACTAAGTATTTTCTAATCTTATTTAAGTCTTCCTGATTTATAAGTGGATTTACTTGTACTACGGGAACATTGCAAGACTTATAATTTATAGGTATGGTGGATACAATTAAATCAACCTCTCCATACTCTCCTTTTAAAATATTATTTAATTTATATATGGGGAAATATCCTACAATGTTTATTTGCTCATTGTAATAAAAGAGCATTTTACTTTTTACCAATTGAGCAGTACCTAAACCTGAGCCACAAATAATAGCAATATTTGTCTTCTTATAGATATTTTCTAGCGCCACTGCTACATGTAGTGCAATATAGGATACTTCTGCCTCATTGATTATTACATTTAGCTTGTATTTGATTATTGGGACTATAATCATTGATATTTCAAAAGCAAAAGGGTAATTAGATTTTATTTGGTTTTTTAAGGAATTTTCTTCAAAATGTCTAAATCTCACTCTTTCTATCATAGAATTTAAATGTAACATGAGATTATTTTTAAAGTTTTCATTGTTGGTAAAATCTATATTAAAACTTTCCCTAACTTTTATTATAAATTCTTCTACTATTTCCTCTGCTTCCCCTTTTAACACATATTCTTTGCTATTAATATTTAATATTCTTTTAGTATTAAAACTGTATTGAAAATACTCCAACTCTTCATAGTCTAGAGATATATTAAAATAGTCTTCAATGTCCTTTTTTAGCGCCTTTGCTATTGTTAAATTCAACTCTTCATGGATTTTATCTTCTATGATAAATCCCATTTGAATTCTCTTTATGCTTATTAAAATATCCTTAACTAATAGACTTACATCTTTATCTGTTAAAATATATCCATATTTGTTTAATACATTTACAATGGTTTCATATACGAATAGGATTTCCTTGTCTAAATTTGTCTCCTTATCTGGAAAAGCATAATAGAAGCTTTTACTTAACATTAAATTATCTTTTAATCTTTCTCTTTTTAGCACATTAAATATCAACAATCTCTTGGCCCTTTCATCTCCCAATAGTTTTAGGCCTTTTATTGGTGATATTTCCAATTCTAAAAATTGATATTTTTTTAACTCTTTATTTATATCTTTAATATCTAAGTAAATAGTAGTTTTAGACACAAATATAAGATTTGCCAACTCTTCCATACTTATATAATCTGTAGAAAATGATAGCTTAAAAATTATAAAAGCAAATCTCTCTGAAGGAGTATTAGGGATTTTCATAATGCTATTTTCTTCTTCAAAAACCTTATCTATTATGGATAAACCCGTTAGTCTCTGTTCCTTAGGTATATAATATCCTTCATGATTTGAAGAATTTATGATAATATTATATTTCTCAATAATCTTGTTTAAAAATTTGATATCAGAACGAATAGTCCTGGTGCTTACATTGAAAGATCTAGATAATTCATTTCCCGATAATCCTATATCAGAATTTAACAAATACAAAAATATTTTCTTTTGCCTTTCATATGTCATTTAAATCACCATACCCTTTAAATATATACTATACTTGTCAGTAAATTCTTACAATTAAATCAATTGCCTGATGATAAGGAAATTAGTTTAACGGAGCTATTAAATATATAAAAGCTAATATCCTATTGGATACTAGCTTTCTTCACTAGCCTCTTTTAACACCTGTATAAAGGTCTCTGGCGGCTGAGCTCCAGGTATAGCTATTTTATTTTCTATTACAAAGAATGGTACACTATTTATTCCCAGTTGTTGAGATAGTCTTTTATCATCTTCTACATCAGATACGTATCTCTCTGAATTCAATATATCTAAAATTTCTTCCCTATTTAAACCTATTTCCTGACTTAAATCTCCTAAAACCTCTATATCCCCTATATCTAATCCATCTATAAAATAGGCCTTAAATAGTCTCTCTATCAATTCATCATCTCTGCCTATTGTCTTGCCATATTGAACTAGCCTATGGGCATCAAAGGTATTTGTCTGAATTACCTTTTCATAATTATATTCAAGCCCCACATTCTTTGCCATCTTTACAATTCTATCAATCATCTTCTGTGACTCTTCTATGGTAATACCATATTTCTCTGATAGAGATGCTACTGAATCAAATTTAATACCTTGTTTTGCATTTGGGTCTAATTGAAAACTATGAAATACTATCTCTATATCTTCGTGTGAATCAAACTCTTTTAGGGCATTCTCAAGATTTCTCTTACCTATATAACAAAAGGGACAAGCAAAATCTGACCAAATATCTATTTTCATCTTCTTCCTCCTCTTATTACTGTTCGTTTTGTAAACTTAAATGAAAATTGAGGACTCCAACCTCTGTATGGTACAATGTTTTTGCCGAAAACAAATACCTCCCAGAAAGGATGAAGTCCTCATGCAAAAAATTG
>JBQHQH010000024.1:0-40526 GCA_052067355.1 Tissierellaceae bacterium HCP3S3_D8 | reverse complement strand
ATTCATAGAGAATTCCTCCTTTAATGTGCTTTTAGTCGATTACATTATATCAAATGGAGGTTAATTCTCTATATTTTTTGCTTTTTTGTCCAACAATTATTTTACACTAAGTTGATAAATAAAATCCCGTCTTTAAAACGGGATCTCATTTACTAACAGAAGCAGTCATTTCCAAATAATATAACTAGTAGTAAGAAGAAAAACAATAATGAATCATCATCTTTATTTGATATGCATCCACATTGGAATAAAACTACTAGTATAAGGAAGAAAAACAATAGTGAATCATCATCTCCAAATCCTCCTAAAAAGCCACCCCTGCAATTATTAGTTTTTACTCCCATTTCTTCAACCATAAAATAACCTCCTTAATTTATCGTTCAATTTATATTATGATTAACTCCTCTTTTAGGTTACTAATTACTCCTAAAACTATTTTACTATTTAAAAAACTTATACTAAATGAGGTTCTGCAATTCATCTGATATTTAAACTCGCTTATCTAGGTACTATAATTCATTAGATTAAAAATCTTTAAAAAGAAAAAAACACAGTAAAATTACTGTGTTTAGCAACAACCACAATCATCTTTTCCACAAAGGAATAGGAAAAGAATGAATATCCAAATTATATTATCTTCACCACATTTGTCTTTGTGTCCGCCGTGTCCACCGTGTCCACATCCTCCAAATCCTCCACATAAGAATAGAATTATTAATAGGAAGAATATATTATTATCTCCACCGTCACAGCCACTTCCAAAGATATTATTTAACATTTAAAAAACCCCCTATCTATTAGACTAATATATATTATTCTAGTAGGGGGCTATACGTTACAACAGTTTTAATTCATTTTTAAGTTCAACTATGGATTTTGTTGAGATATTCTCCTGAGGTATTCCCAATAGGCTTATTATTTCATTTAAATGTCTTCTACTCTCTACCTCAATCTCCATATAGGGAAATGGATATGTCTTTTCATCCCATCTATCAAGGTCAAGGCGAGCCCCATTTAATTCATAGGATTTTCTCTCCTTGTATCCTATTTGAGTATCATCAAAGCCTAAATTCTTAAAGATCTCCAACATCATATCCTTATCCTGAAGTTCTGTACTCAACTCAATATTTTCTCTAATACCCTCCAGATTTACATTTTTCTTTAGGGTTAAATTTGTATAAGACCTATTATTTAGCAAATCCTTAGTCTCTCTTATTCTTAAATAGGCATCTATATAGGATTTTATAGGACTTTTTTTAGAATCTATTATAGTATTTATCTGCTCCTCATTTGCTATTAGTTTTCCACCTAATTCAACTATCTTGCTTTCTAACTTGTCTAGATCTATGCCTAAGATCTTGACCTCTAATTCTCTTTCCATAATAAATTGCCTCCAAGGCACACCATTTTAATGTCTATATCTTCATCAAATAGGACTAGATTTGCCCTTTTACCTATTTCTATACTTCCTAATTCTCTATTCATGCCAATAGCTTTTGCTGGGTTTAAACTAGCCATCTTAACTGCCTCATTTATGGGAACTTGAAGATATTTTACCATATTATAGACTGCAGTTCTCAAGTCTAAAGTTGATCCTGCTATATTTCCTGACTCTAGCCTTGGCTTTCCAGATTTAACAAATACCTCCTGTCCTCCAAGTACGTACTCTCCATCTTCCAATCCTGCTGCCATCATAGAGTCAGACACCAATATTATCCTGTCGTATCCCTTCATCTTTAAGGCAATCTTAACTGCTATATCATGAAGATGAAATCTATCATAGATTACTTCACAATAAACTCTATCATCAGTAAGAGAAGCACCTATTATTCCTGGCTCCCTATGGTTAAACCCACGCATTCCATTATATAGATGTGTAGCAATGGTGATTCCATTTTCAATTCCCTTCTTTGCCTCTTCATAGGTTGAATTGGAATGTGCCATGGAAACCGCTACTCCATTAGCCTTTAAAAGCCTTGTTACGTCTAAGGCTCCTTCTAGCTCCGGTGCCAAGGACACCATCTTAAGCCTTCCCTGTGAAACTTCTAATATTTCTTTGATATCTTCTACATTTGGTGGCTTTATATATCTTTCAGGTTGAGCTCCTTTTTTCATCACATTAAAAAATGGTCCCTCTAAATGAATTCCTATTACATTAGCCTTGTCTTCTTTCTCTCTATACTCTACTATATTCTTCATGGCTTCGGTCATCTCTTCATAGGAAGAAGTGATTACTGTACCTAGATAGGAGGTAACTCCATTGGAAATATGATATCTTCCCATCTTATCCAATGCCTCTTCACTACTATCCATTACATCAAAGCCTGAATTTCCATGATTGTGTATATCTATAAAACCGGGAGATAAAAAGTTTCCTTCTCCATCAATGATATTATCAAAATCATCTACATTGAATTCATCATCTATTCCTACCTCTTCTATCTTTCCATCTTCTATAGATACACTATATCCATCTAGTACATCATAGGGTGTAATAACCCTAGAATTCCTAATTAAAGTCTTCATATCTCACACTTCCTTAAACATTATTTAAGCATTGTATGCATCTTCATCCACTATAATAGTTACATCAGGATGTAACAGTAAAAATGATGCAGGTAGCTGTGTAGTAACCATATTGTCCTCTAATAGTTTTTGTATTATAGGAGCTTTGTTTTTTCCACTAGCCAATAGAATTATCTTCTTTGCCTTTAATATACTGCCTATTCCCATAGTAATAGCTGTCTTTGGAACTTCATCCATAGAGTCAAAGAATCTAGAATTATCTCTTATAGTAGATTCTGTAAGCTGTACTATAGAAGTACCAGCGGATAATTCTTCTGCTGGTTCATTAAAGGCTATATGTCCATTAGTCCCTATACCCAATATTTGAATATCTATTCCACCAGCATTTTCTATATCATTATCATATTCTATGCAATAGTCCTTTGGATTTTGAGCTCTTCCATTTGGAATATGAGTATTTTCTTTTTTAATATTGATATGATCAAATAGCTCATTATTCATAAAATATCTATAGCTATTTGGATGTTCTCCATCTAAACCAATATACTCATCTAGATTAAATGTACTTACTTTGGAAAAGTCTAAATTTCTCTCTTTATATGCTTTTATCAACTCCTTGTATGTTCCTATTGGGGTGCTTCCTGTTGCCAATCCTAGAATAATATCTGGATTATTCCTTATTTGTTCTTCTAAGATATGTGCTGCTCTTTTACTCAATTCATCATAATTTTTTTCTACTATTACTTTCATCTCTTCACTCTCCCATTATATTTTTAGGAATAAATTTAATATAGTCACTAGATACACAGTAAAACTCTATTCCATCTACATTACCTTCAACAGCATATCTATGCCCTTCAGCATGTAGATGACCATATATACATATATCTACATTAAATTCCTTCATCAGTTCTACAAATTCATTTGGACTTAAATCTATATTAAAAGGTGGATAGTGAAGCATTACAATTTTTTGATCTACAGGTTCTTTTACATCTAATAGAGACATCTTAAGCCTTAACAATTCCCTATTAAATATCTTTTCATCTGAGTCATCAAACCCATCACTATCTCTAGAAATCCATCCCCTTGTTCCTGAGATGGATACTCCTTCATATATATAACTTATATTTTGAACAAAGGATATAGACTTTAGTCCTAAGTTATTCATCTTATTTAAACTCTGCCACCAATAGTCATGATTACCTTTAATAAGTATCTTTTCCCCTGGGAGATCATCTATTCTCTTTAGGTCATAATAGGCTTCATCTAGTTTTAATGCCCAGGAAATATCCCCAGGTATTAATACAAGATCTCCATCCTCTATTTTATCTAACCAATTATCTATGATTTGTCCCTCATGATCTCTCCAATTATCTCCAAATATATCCATGGGCTTTCTCTTGGAATAATCAAAGTGCAAATCTCCAATTCCATAAATCATTTACCCACCTCAATTAATCTTAATCTATTACTTTAACCCTACAGAACTGTATTTATACAGTTTCAACAACTTAAAGTTAAAGTTTAACTTTAAGTTATAAATACCCAAATCAGATGTATTCTTATTAAGTTTCCACCTTAAATATCTACAATTCAATTAAGTTAAAATCCACATCCATATCTTTCAATATCTCATTTTCTCTCCTATGACATGTAAATAATATAATCTGTCTTCTTTGACTTTCATCTACTAAAAATTTTATCATATTTTTAAGCCTATTGTCATCATATTGAATAAAACAGTCATCTAGTATAAGAGGAAGTCTTTGATTCTTTATAGAATCTATGATGCCAAAACGCAATGAAAAATACAATTGATCAATTGTTCCTCCACTTAAGCTATCTATACCTATAATTTCCCTGGTAATAGGATCTACTATTCTCATTCCCAGTTTATCATCAATCTTTACCCCTCTATACTTTCCCCCTGTTATATTTTCTATTATTTTACCAACCTTTTCATTTATAGTAGGAGCAAACTGTCTATGAATATCTTTAGATATATTCTCTATAGTATCTCTAGCTAACTCAATTGACTCTCTTTTGTCATCTAACTCTGTCATTATTTCTTGTTTTCTCTTTATCTCTTCATCTATTTCTACTAATTGAGATATCCTACCATTTAAAAGATTTAGCCTTTCCTCTATACCTCTCTTTTCAACTCTAATATCAGATATGACTAGTTTTCTAGTATCTATAGCCTTTTTTAATTCTTCACTAGATAGTTCTGAAGACTTCTCGATTTCTTTTAGATCATAAGACCTTAACTCATCTTCTAAACCTTCTAATGTCAATCCACCAAGCGTCTTTTCTAGTAAAGTCCTTTTATTTTTTATTTCTACAGATATATCTTCATAGATTCCCTTATTTTTCAATCCTATCTTAAATTCATCTAAATCCCTAGATAGATTTATCTTTAGAATCTTCCTCAATGACTCCTGATCTATAATCTTTCCATCTTTTAATTCCTCAAGCTTATTGGATATCTCCTCTCTTCTTAAAATATTTTCACTTTGTACCTCGAGTTTTTCTCTATTTTTATACATTTTAAGTTGAAGTCGATCATTTAACATCTTTAATTTTAGTCTAGAATCTACTTTATACTTCTCTAATATAGAGAACTGTACTTTTTGAATCTCATCTATTCTATCTTTTCTAGTTTTATTATTAATCTCTACTTCATCTATATGGGATTTTATCCTGATAAGAAGTCCTCTTACCCTTCTCACCTTAGATAGGAAAAATATAATACTGGGGATCAAAGCTATATTTGCTAACAATATCCAATATATTCTCGTGGAATATGTCAATATACAGGAGCCTATAGATAGTAGTATGGCAGCACTCAACATGAGATTGAATTTAGATTTTAATTTAGAATTGTCATCATAATCCTTCTTTAAAAATTGTATCTCGTTATCATTATTATTATAGAATAGTTTATTTTTTTCTTCTTCTAACTCCTCATATCTTAAATAATCTGCAGCAATTTCTTCTGACTCATCTATACCTTCAGCGTCTATATTTTCAAATTCTTTTAACTTATCTTCTAGACCTTTTAGTTCTCTTATTAGTTCATCTTTTCTCTCATCTATATACCTAATATGATTACTTAATTCAATTGCCTTTGAATAGTCTTCCATGGATAGATCTCTATATTTTCTATATTCTTGAAGTTTGTTCTCAAGTTTTTCAATATCTTCAATCAATCCCTTACTTTCATTATAAACCCTGTTTTTTTCCATAGCTATAACTTTTTTTAATTTTCCTTCTAGAATTTCTAGATTTTTTTCTTCATCTATTAATTTTTCATCTAGGCTAGTATCTAATTCTAAGATCTTGTCATACTCTTCTTTAAATCCCAATATCTCTTTTCTATGATTGTTTAATTCACCTAATCTCTCATATATCTTTCCATAGACACTA
Source organism: Tissierellaceae bacterium HCP3S3_D8 (assembly GCA_052067355.1). Lineage (GTDB taxonomy): Bacteria > Bacillota > Clostridia > Tissierellales > Tissierellaceae > CABMKH01. The sequence goes on along the minus strand of JBQHQH010000024.1, from coordinate 34,571 downwards.
GTTGTAGCTCTAACACTTCCTATATCCTTCAAAGCTCTATCTAATTCTTGAATTGCCTTTTCTATAGAAAGATTATCATCTAATGTAGTACTTACATTTACTAACTTATCTCTTACTTCATTGGCTAAAGAATCCTCTGTCCTACTATCTAATTGTTTTATAGATATAGTATTAGAATATACTGCATCATTAAATCCAAAGAAGTGAAATCCAGGCTGGAGTACCCTTCCACTATTTCCATTATCTATGGAATTGGTAATCTCCTCTCCTGTATTATCTAAAAATACTTGAGTACTTTCATCTCCCTTAGTAAATATCCTTTCAATCCTATATTCTTTACCATCATATAAAAACTTTATGGCACCGCTATATTTAGTATTTGACCATGGCTCATATCTACCATGTTCATCTTCATATATGGTTCTTTTAGCATATGGCTTTAAAAAACCATAAAACATACCATTTATAAAGTTGTGTATAGTGGTCTTCCCCGCTTCATTATTTCCATAGATTATGTTAATTCCATCCTCTAGATCTATGATTTCATTATTAAACTTTCCAAATCCAATGAGATTCAGTTCTCGTATTATCATGGATTGATTCTTCCTTTCAATAAGGCTTCTAGCCCATAGTATAAGGCGTCTTTCACCTTTGGGTTATCTAGCCCCTTTTCCTTCATCTCTCTAATGAAAACACCTATAATACTATCTCCATAGGTATATTCTAAACTATCTAAATCATAATCAAGTGTCGTATTATCTGCTATCTCTATATGATAAAAATCATCTTCTATTGATTTAATAAGACTGTCTATATCTAGATCATCTTGAATATATCCCTTTAAATCTATCCTATAAAGATCCCTATCTCTTTTTCCATATTGTATATTTTTAAATAGATCTACTATATCTAAATACCCCATATCACTATCTACTACTATCTCCATATTCCAAAAATTCCTTTTACTAAAAGGGATAAATTCTACATTTGTACTACCTTGGATAATTTCCCCCTGTATAAACCCTCTCTGCCCTATTTCTCCAAAGTCAAGAGGTTCTGGACATCCACAATATGCTATTTTATCATCTATGATTTCTGGCTTATGAATATGTCCTAGAGCAATATAGTCCATATTTAATCCTCTAAGTAAATCTAAGTCAAGGGGAAGATATTTTGAATTAGAACCTATATCTCCATGCAGTAGGAGAATCTGATTAGAATCTCCATGTGGAACATTAAAATTATTAAATATCCTATTATCTCTAATCTCTATCTTATCCCAACTATATCCATATATCACTGTATTTAAATCTGGAAATTCTTTTTTCTCCAATCCATTACCTTTAAATATATGGACATTAGAACTCCACTCCACTTTATTATATAGAGACTTTTCGTATAGATAGTCATGATTTCCTGCTATAATAAGCACATTTGTATCTCCTATTGTACTTAGTATATCACGAACTCTCTTTATATCTCCTAGGGTAAAATACCTATCTTCAAATAGATCTCCTGCAATCAATAAAAAATTTATTTTATTCTCTCCAGTATATTTAGCTATACTTTCAAAGGTAGACCAAAGCTCTCTCCTTCTAGTCATAGCTTTTTCTCTATCAAAGGATACATTGTTAAACTGTAATCCCAAATGAATATCTCCAGTATGTACAAAGCTAACCAATAAAGATCACCCCCATGATAGATAAATTATATCATAAATAACTAAAAAAGCTAAAAGCAAAAGAGTCATAACCCTTTTAATTTTAGCTTCTATTTTGAATACTTATCTGTTATCTCTATATTTTAGATCCAATAGTACTAAATAAGATTCTCTCAACATCGAAAAAGTCTTCCCATGATATACAATCCAAATCATGTTCTTTACAATATTTTAAAAGTCCCTCTTTAGCAAATACTATATCTGCTCTATTTGCAATAGGCTCATCTGTTATTCCATCTCCTATAAACAGGACCTTCTTATATCTCTCTTTAAACTCTTTTACATGAGTTATCTTGCAATTACCACAAAGCCCTATATGACAACATTCTGGATTTCTATCATGAAAATAATCTATAGTGAGATTATCTCCATTAAAATTTAGATGATTGGCGTATATCTGTACATCTTCTATGCCATGTTTTTTTAAAAAAGGTAATATCCCATTATCAAATCCACCACTTATGATGGCAATTGGAATATTATATTCTCTGACCTTTTTATAAAACTCTAAAAATCCCCTTGTCATATCTATCTCACTTAATATAAAATCTAGATATTCTTCTTCTGTAATCTTTATATTAGAAAACAGTCCATCCATAAACTCTACATATTTCATATCTCGTTCATTATTTTTCATGAAAAATTCTTCTATATCACTATTCCAGTAATCTTCTACTAATTTATCATTTGTGTCTTCTATAGTGATAGTCCCATCAAAATCTATCAATATGGCTATATTTTTTAAATCTATCTTTGGCATTCTATCCTCCTAATGTCCGATTATACTCCTTTACTTAATCAACTTTGACATAGTTTTAAATTCTGGTGTACCTGCTTTTTTTAATAAATCAAATACTATGGTCTCTGTATTGTTTATTATGGCTCCTATGGACTTCATCAGATCCAATCCATTTAAGAAGTTTTCCTTAGTCCTAGATGCTACGGCATCTCTCACTATATGCACAACATATCCAGCATCTATAAGATCTCTAGTAGTTTGATATACACATATATGGGTTTCCATGCCTACTATTATTACCTTTTTTCTCCCAGTAGACTCTAATGCTGATTTTACCTCATCTATATACGCAGTAAAGCTATTCTTTGGAAATATCTCTGCATGTTCTAGAGACTCTCTTAACTCTTCTACAGTCCCGCCTAAACCCTTTGGATATTGTTCTGTAACTACTATAGGTATATTCATTAACCTTGCCTCTTCTAATAGAACTTGAGTATTATGAATGACTTGATCTTTATACTTCATAACTGGTACCAATCTTTCCTGAATATCTATTACCAATAGTACTACATCTTCCCTATTTAAGTTAAACTTTGACATAAAAAACCTCCTAATAATATATTGATGATATTTCAATCCTACTCATTATACCTTTTATATCTCCCATATCTATCTTATCTACATCTTCTTCTAATCCATATACTATCCTCATAGCTTGGGCTAATCTCATGGTAGTTTCAAAATCATATTGTCTTTCCATTCCGAAGCCATATCCTGATACTAAATATCCTCTGTCCTTATTTATATCATTTAAATCTCTATCTGGCAATTCTAATCTATATCCTCTATCTCTAGTCAATACTATGGTACCATCTTTATCTAAATCTATGACTACTATTTCTATACCCTTTTCTAGTACGCTACGCCCTACTCTTATAATCTCCGTTTCAAAATCTAATTTCAATCTACTCATATTTTCTAGATCATGTTTATCTACCTTTACCATAAAGGGAATTGCCTCTATACCACGGGTAAGTGCTCTTCCTGTAGTATCTAATATGAATTTCTTTTTCCTTCTATTTGCCAAGTCTATTAAATCATAATATATCTCATCTGGTACTCCTATAGGTATATTTCCCATGCCGCATATGATAGAATGATTATCTATTACCTTGTTATATACTTCATATAACCACACTAATTCTTCTCTAGTTATCCTAGGTCCAGGTTCTATAATAGTCGAGAATAATCTTTTGTTTTCAAATAAGCTAATAGAAGATTTGCTTTCATCCTTTATAGATACAAAATCATTATATATCCCATAAAATTTTAATTGTTCAAATATATATTGCCCGTTTAATCCACCTAAAAACCCCATGGTAAATACATTTAAATTTAGATTGTTCAGTATTTTAGCTGAAATAATCCCATCTCCACTTAATCTATTTTCTACACTTTCTGCAATAGTTTCAGTATTTAAATACAATCTATTTACATAGTATATCTTTTCTAATATAGGATCAAGCTCTACTATAAGTATCATATTTTCCCCCCTTTTCATAGATATCCTATATATAATTATACCACTTTTAGAATATTTAAAAATTCTTTTTGTCTTATTCAGATTGATAAAATACCCTCACTATATTATAATTAGTCTGTACTATAGAAATGGAGGGATAATAGATGAAGGATTATGGAACATTTGACATTTTAGGCCCAATAATGATAGGTCCTTCCAGCTCTCATACAGCTGGTGCAGCACGATTAGCTAAGATTGCAAAGGGAATTGCTGGTAACGGATTTTACGAGGTCGAATTTCTTCTTCATGGTTCTTTTGCCAAAACCTATAAAGGACACGGCACAGACAAAGCTCTAATAGCAGGAGTTTTAGATATGGAACCTTCTGATGAAAATATTAGAGATTCTTTCAATATTGCACGAAGTAAAAATTTAAATATAGTGTTTAAAGAAGAGGATCTGGGATACGAACATCCTAATACGGTTAAAATAGTATTCAAATATCCAAATAAAAAAGATTTCTATGTCACAGGTTCATCTATTGGTGGTGGGAATATAGTTATCACAGATATAAACGGAAATAAAGTAGAATTTACTGGAGACAAACCTACTATATTGATGAAATATACAGATAGAAAGGGAGTAATAAGCGAAGTAAGCTCTATTCTATCCAATAACAGTCTAAATATTGCTACTATGAATGTAACTAGAGAAAAAAACATAGCAACCTTAGTCTGTGAATTAGATTCAGAGATAACTCAATCTACCATAGATAATATAAACAACTTAGAAGATATATCCTATTTAAAATTTATAAATCCAATAAAGAGGTGAAATGATGTTTAATAAAGCGTCTGAGCTTTTAGAAATATGTAAAGAAAGGAATCTAAATATCTCCGAAGTAGTAATAGAAAAAGAGATTAAATCCAATGGATTTACTTATGATAAGCTGATGGAGAAAATGAGGGACACTCTACAGGTCATGAAGAACTCTGCTACAGCTGCCCTAGATAAAGAAGTTAAATCTGTATCAGGATTAACAGGTGGAAACTCTAAAAAGATGGAAGACTATAAAAACAGTGGGAGAACCTTTAGTGGAACATTTATAAATTCAGCCATGGCAAAGGCTTTCTCTACATCAGAAGTAAATGCCTCTATGGGTAAAATAGTCGCAGCACCTACTGCTGGTGCTTCTGGAATACTACCTAGTGCCTTATTATCTGCTCAAGAAAAATTAAATCTTACTGATGATGAGTTGATTAAAGGTCTATTTACTGCAGCAGGTATTGGTGAGATCATAGCAAAAAATGCTACTATATCTGGGGCAGAAGGTGGATGTCAAGCAGAATGTGGTGCAGCTTCTGCAATGGCAGCAGGAGCAATTGTGGAAATGGCTGGTGGCTCTCCTGAGGCAGCCTTAAATGCTGCTGGGTTTGCATTGACCAATATTTTAGGTCTAGTATGTGATCCTATTGCTGGATTAGTAGAATATCCATGTGCTCTTAGAAATGCTTCAGGAGTAATAAATGCCTTTATCTCTGCAGATATGGCTCTAGCTGAAGTTCAATCTATAGTGCCATTTGATGAAGTAGTAGAATCTATGTATAAGGTAGGAAAAGCAATGCCTGAATCTCTAAGAGAAACAGCATTAGGTGGACTTGCTGCTACAGCTACAGGAAAAGCTTGTGCAAAGAGATTATTAAAATAGATATCGACCTCTCAATGAGGTCGATATCTATTTTTTATCTTATAGTTATATATTTCCATTTGCCTGTTCTAAATCTAAGAGTTACCATAACCCATCTGCTAAATTGATCTATTAAGACGGCTATCCATGCTCCTATCAATCCCATACCTACTACTTTAACAAAATAATATGCCAATGCTACTCTTATAACCAATATCCCAATAAAGGTAGCAATCAATGTCCAAACTGTATCTCCTGCGCCTCTAAGCCCACCAGCCAATATAAGTTGTGAACTCTGGAAGGGCTGAATAATAGCAATTAACTTCAAAACTTGAGCCGCTTGCATTACTACTTCTTTATTTTTAGTATATAGTCCTGCAATTGTTCCTCCAAAGAAGAAAAACATTATTGCCATTATGGCCGATGCAAGTGATCCTACTTTGCTGCAAGATCGGATATACTTCTCTGCTAGTTTTGAATCACCAGCTCCTAGACTCTTACCTGCTAATGTAGAAGCTGCAATACCAAAAGCCTGCCCAGGTGTAAAGGATAGATTCAATATATTGAGACAGATTTGATGTGTAGCATATGCGACTGTCCCTAATGAGGTAACTATCTTTACAAACAATAATAGTCCTGCCCTCATAGCTATTTGCTCTAAGGCTGCAGGTACTCCTATCTTGACTAAATTATACATGATATCTGCACGAATTTTAAACTTGTTTTTAAGATTTATATGGATAGTACTATCTTCTCTAAGTATATATCTTAATAGAATTATACTTGCCAATACATGGGATAAAGCTGTAGATATAGCCGCCCCTGTTGCACCAAATGCTGGAACTCCAAGTAAACCATATATCAATATTGCATTTCCCACTACATTTAATAGGTTTACAGTTATATTTATCTTCATAGGTGTCTTTGTATCTCCTGCACCTCTTAAGGATGCAAATACTGAGAAATTAAATGCTTGGAATATAAAGCCTAGAACAATTACCCTAAAATAGGATTCACCGACTTCTAATGCATCCTGTTGTGCTCCTATAAACTTCATGATCTCTTTGCTAAATGTCAATCCTATAATTAAAATAGGAATTGCTAGCAATATCTGAGTTAAGACAATTATATGTTTAACTACATCTTCAATCTTATCCTCTTTTTTAGCTCCAATATATCGTGCTACCATTGCTGTGGCACCTATGTTTAAAGACTGAACCAATGCCAATCCTATAAAGACTATTTGATTAGTAATACCTACTGCAGCAATAGCTGCAGCAGAAGTGGCATCATCTCCATAATTACCTAGCATTATCATATCTACCATTCCAAATAAAGTCCCCAGCAATAATTCGATAAATACAGGTCCTGCAATCTTTACTATCTCATTTTTTATACTCTCTCTACTATGATTATCATCCATCAAACTCCTCCAATATACTAATTATATATCTTACTCAACACTATATAATTTTTCAATTACCTTATTCTCTATAATTTCAGTTTTTCTACTAGACTCTTTTTTATCCTCATCTTTAGAATATATATATAGTTTAATCTTTGGTTCAGTACCAGAAGGCCTCACTGCATACCAAGACCCATCATCTAAATAATACTTGAGTACATTACTCTTAGAATTTCCAGTTTCATCTAATAGATAGTCTACTGTCTTCTCCAATTTCATGTCACCGATTGTTTCTAATGGATTTTTCCTGAATTCCTCCATCATTCTGCCTATCCTTTTGCTTCCTTCTACTCCTTCTAATACTATTGAGATTAGTTTTTCACTATAGTATCCAAACTCCCTATATATGTCCTCTAGGACTTCAACCATGGTTTTACCTTGTTTCTTATAATATGCAGACATCTCTACAATGAGCATGGAGCTTACTATGGCATCTTTATCTCTTACTAGTGTTCCATAAGTATATCCAATACTCTCTTCATATCCAAATACAAAAGTATGCTCCTTAGTTTCATCCCATTCATTTGCCTTGGAACATATAAATTTAAATCCTGTTAAGGTTTCAAAAGTCTTTACATCATACTTGCTGGCAATATCCTTTCCTAGGTCACCAGTCACTATGCTTTTAACTATGGCAGCATCTTCTGGCAGTGTCCCATTTTTATACCTAGAGGATAATATATAGTTAACTAATAGTCCTCCTGTTTGATTTCCATTAAAAAAGATATATTCTCCATTATTATCCTTTGCTACCATAGCAATCCTATCTGTGTCAGGATCTGTAGCTACTAATATATCTGCATCTATTTCTTTACCTAATTTCAGAGCATAATCAAAGGCCTTAGGATCTTCTGGATTTGGATAGCCAACAGTAGTAAATTTATAATCTGGATTTTCTTGTTCTGGTACTACAACTATATTGGTAAAACCTCTTTCCCTTAACACTCTTCTAACAGGAATATTTCCTGTCCCATTAAGTGGAGTATATACTACCTTAATATCCTTATCTATATCATCATTTATAGACATATCTAATACTCTTTGATTATATTCATCATCAATTTCTTTTCCTATATAGACTATAAGTCCCTTTTCTACTGCCTCTTGAAGATCCATTATCTTTATGTCACTAAAATCTTCAATCTTCCCTATCTCCTCTAATATTTCATCTGCAATTTCATCTAAAATTTGAGAACCATCTTCCCAATATACCTTATATCCATTGTATTCTCTAGGATTATGACTAGCTGTAACTACTATACCAGATATAGTCTTAAGTCTTCTAACAGTAAAGGATAACACTGGAGTAGGCCTAATCCCATCAAATAGATAGGTCCCAATGCCATTTGCTGCCAAAACCCTAGCAGCTATTTCTGCAAATTGATCTGAGTATTGTCTTACATCATATGCAATAGCCACTCCCCTATCCATAGCTTTTTTCCCTTTATTTATTATGGTTTGAGCTAATCCCTGTGTAGCTAGAGATACAGTATACCTATTCATTCTATTGGTACCTGCTCCTATCTTCCCCCTAAGTCCAGCAGTTCCGAATTTTAAATCTGTATAGAATCTATCTTCTATTTCCTTAATATCATCTATGGCTCTTAGTTCTTCTTTTGTTTCATTGTCAAAATAGTCACCTTCTAGCCATTGATTGTACTTTTTCATATAATCCATATGATCCCTCCCACTTTATTTTATTATATCTGCAAAATTCCCTTGAATTTGTTCTGCTAGATCCTTTGGAGCTATTTTAATCTGTAGTCCAATTTTACCACCACTTACAATCATATTATCTAACTCTAAAGCATCTTGTTGAATAAAACTCGGATATAGCTTCTTCATACCAATAGGCGAACATCCTCCTCTTATATATCCTGTTAATTTTTGCAAATCCTTTACATGGACAAGTTCTACCTTTTTTTCATTGGCAACTTCTGAAGCCTTTTTTAAATCTAGCTCTTTATCTACAGGAATAATGAAGACGTAAGTCTGTTCCTTACCATGTCCCACTAATGTCTTATATACTTCCTTTGTATCTCTTCCAATTTTATGGGCAACTGAAATTCCATCTATAAGATCATCTTTTACATCATAGGAAAAAACCGTATAGTCAATCTTTTCCTTATCTAATATTCTCATTGCATTAGTCTTTGCCATATATTATTCTCCTAACTATATCTAATCTTTTTAAGAATTCATCTAATGGTTTACAATTTTAACACCACTATTTCTATAAGTAGAAAACGTATCACTTCCTATTTCTACCAAACAATTCAGTGCTGAAGACTGACAAGCCTATAGATAAATGCAGGTTAAGCAAATAAAATCCATGATTTTATAACTATAATACTCTGAACTACTTCTTAGGTAAAAATTAAAGATAAAATCAAACATAACACTATTTTATATCAATATAATATAATTTCAATACAAATACACGGATTTCAAATAAAAAATCCCTTTCCTAGAAAGAATTTAATATACTTCTAACTAGAAAAGGGCACATACTTATCTAATAATATTAATAGGTTTCCTTGAAAACTTCAAAATATCCTATAGGATGAGCACAAGCTGGACATGATTCTGGTGCTGATTTTCCAGTATGTATATATCCACAGTTGTTGCATTTCCACTCTACTACCTCATCTTTTTCAAATACTTTACCTTGTTCAATATTTTCAAGTAATTTTAAGAATCGTCTCTCATGTCTCTCTTCTACTTCTGCAATTTCCCTAAAGACATAGGCAATTGTCTTAAAACCTTCTTCATCTGCTATTTTAGCAAATTCAGGATATAGTTTTGAATGCTCTTCATTTTCTCCTGCTGCTGCAGCTCTTAGATTTAACTTAGTATCACCTAAAGCTACTGGATAATCTGCGTTTATTTCAATAGACTCACAACATAGATCCTCATTTAAAAACTTAAAAAATCTCTTAGCATGTTCCATTTCATTGTCAGCTGTTTCATAAAAAATATTGGATATTTGAACATATCCCTCTTTTTTTGCTTCCTTTCCGTAATAAGTATACCTCATTCTCGCTTGTGATTCTCCTGCAAAAGACTTCATTAAATTCTCTGCAGTTCTAGTTCCTTTTAAGTTTCCCATTTAAATTACTCCCTTCTTCTTTTAAGTTCATTGTTTCCCAGTATAATAATATTTATCATCATTCTAAATATCTTTATACCCAGTTTTTTAAAATATTATCAATATAATTCTTAAACTCATTAAAATTATGAGGATTATACTAAGATATTGGGCATCTATATATTAAACAGGTAAAAGGAGGATGAAAATTTTGATTAGATGTAAAGAGATGAGGGCTATTGATAGGTATGCCATAGAAAATATTGGTATTCCCAGTATAGTTTTAATGGAAAATGCTGCACTAAGAGTAATAAGTAATATAGACTTTGATAAAAATCATAGTTTCACCATTGTATGTGGTATTGGAAACAATGGAGGAGACGGATTGGCTATAGCACGCCATCTTATAATCAAAGGTAAAAAAGTTGATCTATATATAATAGGAAATATAGATAAGGGTTCTCAAGATTTTAAAATCAATTTAAACATCTTAAAAAATATAGATGTACATTTAACTCATATCAGAACAAAGACTGAACTACAAATGTTAAAAAACTCTTTAAATGAAAATGATCTGACAATAGATGCGATATTTGGAATAGGACTTGCTAGAGATATAGAAGGTATCTATTTTGAAAGTATATCTTTTATCAACAACTACTCTAAAGAGATAATATCTGTAGATATACCTTCTGGACTTCAATGTGATACAGGAAACGTCTTAAGTATTGCAATTAAAGCAGATAAGACCATAACCTTTCATGGCATGAAGGTAGGACTATTAGATAGAAAAGCTTATACAGGAAAAATCATTGTAGAAGATATTGGCATACCTAAAAAAGTAACGGATATCATCCTTAAGAACATATAAGACTAGCTCTTTTCTGGTTTAAATCATATCAGAAAAGAGCTAGTTTCATTATTTAATAAATTTTATTAACTCCTCTACTAAATCCTCATGAATAGGTAGTTTAGGCTTAGAATATGTACTAATATTTTCACTATTATCCCAAGGTGACTTCTTTAATATGTGATTCATATCCTTGATTATAACTAATTTACTATCTGTTGCATTATGAAGCATCTTTGCATCTTTTACTGAGGATTGAAGATCATTATCCCCTTGTAAAATCAATATGGGAGCATCTACCCCCTGTATAGCAGATATAGGATCATATTGGAAAAGGGAAATTAGATATGGCTGTGCACTTCGTCTAAATATAAAATCCAATTCTAAAGGTGGATTAGGTACTAGATTGCCCTTTCTTAATTCATCGATAATGGGCATACTCTTCTCTAGATGCTTTTTCATATTCTGTTCAAGTTGAGATATCAAAGTCTTGTGAATAGATTCTCCAGGTGCAGCTATAGATATAAAACCATCTAAACTCAATCTATTAGCTGCAGCTGCTCCTACTAATCCCCCTTCACTGTGACCTATTATGTAATATTTGTTAAATCTATCATCTGATTGTATTTTCTCCATCCAAAGCACAGCATCGTCAATATAATCAGAAAATATTAGGTCTTCTTCTCTCTCTACTACCTGCGAACTTTTACCCACGCCTCTCTTATCGTATCTCACACTAGCAATACCTTCATTTCCTAAAGCCTCTGCTAACATCTTTAGGCAATTGGTCTTAACTGATTTCCCTCTATTATTTCCGTCCTTATCTGTAGCCCCTGCCCCTTGTATAATCAACACTACAGGACATGGTTTATCTACATCAGGTAAAGTTAATATTCCATATAATTCTCCATCTTCTACTTCTAAGCTATATGTCTTAGAAGTAAATTTTCTCTCCTTACTATGCATAGTAAATCCCGTTATAATTACTGCTAGAAATATAATAAGTACTGATATTTTTCTCATAAAAATACCTTCCTTTCCAAAACTCCCTACTCTAGTCCTTTATTTTTATTATACCCTATTTTTTGACTTTCACAAAACTATAATATTATATTCCATATGTTTTAATCCTATAGCTTTGGGTATAACTTAATCAATAATAATGTTAATTTTATAACTTTTAAAGATAGGAGTGATTTTGTGGCAAATAGAATGAAAGATAAAGCAGTAATCGTAACTGGTGGTTCTAAGGGAATAGGAAGGAGTATCTCTGACATCTTTGCAAAAGAAGGAGCCAAAGTCTTAATTGCTGCAAGAAATGAAAAAGAAGTAAAAGATATTGTAGAAGAAATAAATAGTTCTGGTGGAGAAGCTTCTTACTTCTTAGCAGATGTAAGCAAGGAAGAAGATATGGAAAATATGGCTAAGGCCTGTATTGAGCGCTATGGGAAAATTGATATACTATGCCATAATGCGGGGATATTCCCTGAAACTAGATTAGAAGATATGACTCTTAAAGAATGGGATCTTCTAATAAATGTAAATTTAAAGGGCACCTTCTTAGCCGTAAAATCATGTATGCCAAATATGATTGAAAACAAATATGGAAAAATAGTTATTACATCATCTATTACAGGTAATAAAACTGGAATTGCTGGCTTAGCCCACTATGCGGCTACAAAGGGCGGAGTTAATGGATTCATCATAAACTCTGCTGTAGAATTGGCTAAATATAATATCAACGTAAATGGTGTAGCCCCTGGAAATATCTTAACTGAAGGTATGAAAAGTCAATTAGGCGATGAATATATAAAGGCACAATCAGAGGCCATACCAATGGGCAGAATGGGTTCACCTGAAAATATAGCATATGCTGCGCTTTTCCTAGCAAGTGATGAAGCAGAATATATCACGGGCCAAACCATAATAGTAGATGGAGGTCAAATCCTACCTGAATCTCAATTTGCAGCTAAATAATTAAAAAATTCCCCTTCTCAAATGAGAAAGGGAATTTTTATATGATATTTTATTGTTGACTCTTCCTATATCTATCTAATTTCTCTGCGTCTTCAATCTCTAAGTCCTTTTCTCCAGCTAAAGATTCTAAATGATGAGTAAATTCATGTAATAGCGTCTCTCTTAATTTCTCATATATCATCTCTCTAGTAGCAGTATCATATGCCCTTTTAAATGCGCCATAATATATTCTGATATTTCTACCAGTAAAACTCACAGCATATTCTCCCATTATATAGAGCTCATTACCTATCCTGCTTTCAGGATGTACCTTATATTCTGGCAAGAGGACTATACCTTCATTTAACTCCTTAAATATCTCCTTAGGCAACTCTTCAGCTATATTATCTAACATCAAATGTACTTCTTCTATTGTTGGAAAATTATCCATAAGTATAATTCCTTTCTGCTAACTTGTGAAATAAATATAGTATCATAAATTATTATATAAGAATTTCATATAAATAGCCATATCTAAATTAGATATGGCTATTTATCATCTCTCTGTATTATATTTTTTGTGTAAAATACTATTTATTTGCTGCTGCATTTTCTCCAGCTATCTTGCCAAATACAGTTATATCTGCTAATGCATTTCCACCTAGACGATTGCTACCATGAATACCACCTGTTACTTCACCTGCAGCATATAGACCTGGAATTACATTTCCATCTTTATTTAATACTTGAGCATCTGTATTTATTTCAATACCACCCATAGTATGATGAACTGTTGGCATACGACGTCCTGCATAGAATGGTGCAGTGTCTATTTTATTTTCAAATAGAGTTCTTCCAAAAGCGTCTGGTCCACCTGTTTCTACAGCTTTATTAAACTCTTCTACTGCCTTTACAAGATTATTGGGATCTACATCTATCTTTTCTGCTAATTCTTCAATAGTATCTCCTTTAAATGCTCTACCTTGTTCTATAAGTTCTTCTATTGTTTCATTAAAGTTATTAGTTGTCTCAGGAGTTGGATAATTCTTATGATCTAAAACTACCCACATATAGGCATCTTCTTGTTCCAACAATGCCTTTGTCATAACATCTCTACGTTCTCCCTCGTCTACAAATCGTTCTCCAAATTTATTTACAAAGATACGATTTTCAACGCCTTGCTCTATATTACCACTTAAACTTCCTGTCTCTGGGTCTCCCATTGGAAGTAACTGAAGATTTTCCATTCCAACTAGACTAGCTCCAGCATCTTCAGCCAAGATTATACCATCTCCCGTTGCTCCTGGATGATTAGTACTCTTAACATTTTCAAGAGAAGGCCAATCCTCATTGTATTTATTTACCATTTTACTATTACCAGCAAAGCCTCCTGCTGCTATGACTACTCCGTTGTTTGCATGAATAACTATATCTTCTTTTAATCCCTTTGCTTTAATACCTGCTGCTTTTCCATCTTTCATTATTATTTCAGTTGCTTCTGTATCTAACATGATTTCAATATTATCATTCTCATCAATATATTTAGAATAAGTATCTATAAAGCCTGTTCCAAGTGGTGTTGATGGCTTATGAGCTCTCGGCCACATTCCACCTAAAACTGTAAATACCTCATCATTGAATTTCATACCTAAACTTTCTAACCATTCAATACCTGGATAAGCATTTTCTACAAGAGTTCTTATCAATTCTTCATTACCTAATTTATCTCCACCATCATAGGTTTGTTGAAAGTGCTTTTCAATAGAATCTTCAATTCCTTGTGCTTTTTGTCTCACAGGATCCACTGCATTATAAGCTCCTCCTGAAAGAATTGTATTACCACCAAGACGAGGCATCTTTTCAACTAATATAACCTTTGCACCATTTTGATGTGCTGATACAGCTGCTGCAAGCCCTGCACCGCCTCCACCTATTACTACAACATCAGTAGTATATTCTACACTTTCTCTAGCACTTTGCTCTTTATCTTTCTTAACCTTTAAAGCATCAATATCTGCTCCTGCTTGCTTTAAAGCGTCAGTAACCGCTGCAATAATTGCATCACTAGTCACTGTTGCTCCTGATATTGCATCTACAGCTAGACTTTGGTCTTCCACAATAGCCTTAGGTATTCTCTCTATAGCTGGGTCTGAAATACCGGGACTTTCATTATGTTCAATAACTTCTATAGATTTAATAGAATTCTCATCTACTGTAACCTCTACCTTTATCTCTCCATTATGACCGTCAGCAGTTCCTACATATGTATCAGGTTTAAACATTGCTTCTTGTCCCTCTTCTTTAGGATTAGATTGACAGGCAACAGTAAGTATTGCCATAGCGAAACATAAAAATAAGCAAATAGTTCTTTTAGATCTTCTAGTATAATTCATTTTTCTTCTCCTTTGTTTAAAATTTTATAGAACTAATTCATCGAATGCATTCATTATATGATATGGTTAATTAGTTGTCAATATTAATTGGACTTTTTTCTCAATACCAAGTATTTTACTTTAAATAGTCTATTTGATATAATTTAGTATAAAACTATCTAAAGATTAAGGGGAAAAGATGAAAAAAAAATTAACTAAAAGACAATTGCAAGCTAAAAACACCCAAGAGAAAATATATAATGTAGCCATAGAACTCATAGAAAAAAAGGGATTCAACAATATTACAGTAGCTGAAATTTGTAATACAGCAGGTGTTTCAATCGGCTCATTCTATAATTATTTTGAATCAAAACATTCTATATTAGACAAAATATTTAAAGTAGCAGATGATTTTTTCTTAAATGTCGTTGCTAATAATCTTAAGGGAAATACTATTCAAGAACAAATAGTTGAGTATTTTCATTATTATGCTGATTTTAACGCAGATAAAGGTCTAGATTTTGTTAAACAACTATATACTGTGAAAAACAACTTATTTGCAACAAAGGGAAGACATATGCAAATTGTATTGCAAGATATTATTGAAAAAGGGCAAAGAAATGGTGATATCACTACTGAAATGACATCAGAAGAGATCGTAGACTATCTATTCATATCTGTAAGAGGTGCAATTTATAATTGGTGCTTGCACGACGGTACATATGATCTTAGTCAATTTATAGATAAATACGTGGAACGTCTAATTAAATCTATATCTTAATATACCAAAAAAGATGTACCTATTTTCATAGGCACATCTTTAAAATTATTCCATATCTTCTACAGATGTATTTCCAGCTATTCTACCAAATATAATTATATCTGCAAGAGCATTTCCACCTAATCTATTGCCACCATGTACTCCTCCTACTACTTCACCAGCAGCATATAGACCTGAAATTGGATTTCCATCAGCATTTAGTACTTGTGTCTTTGTATTTATCCTCAATCCACCCATTGTATGATGTATTGCTGGACCTACTTCTATTGCATAGTATTTAGGTTTTTCTATTTTTCTTGGCATATCTGATCTGGAGAATTCCTTATCTTCCTTGCTATCCACATATTCATTATATGATTTTACAGTTTGAGCTAAATTATCTCCATCTATTTCTAACGCTTTTGCCAACTCTTCTATGCTTTCACCTTCAACAGTTAATCCCATATCAACATATTTGTCTATAGCCTTTAAGCTCTCTCTAATTCCTTCATCAAAGAATAAGAATGCTGTTTCTTTTTCTTGATCTAAGATTGCTTCTGATACAACATCTCTTGTTTCTATTTCATTGATAAATCTCTTACCTTCTCTATTGATCAATATTGCACCATTACCTCTTACAGCTTCTGTTATCATAAATCCATTATCAGGTACAACTGTTGGATGTGTTTGAATTTCTTCCATTTGAACTAAGTCAGCACCAATAGCAGTTGCCATAGTGATACCATCTCCAGTTGCTCCCGGATTATTAGTAGTTCCAAATCCTTTTAAGTTCTCATTATATTGAACTACCATATCAGAGTTAGCACCGAAACCGCCTGTTGCTATTATAACAGCTTTAGCATCAATATTGAATTCATTTCCCTCTTTATCTTTAGCTACTATTCCCTTAACTTTATTATCTTCATATGAAATCTCTGTAGCTGTTGTTTCCATCAAGATCTCTACGCCTTCTTTTTCTGCATTTTCACTTAAAACCTTAATCAGATGTGAACCAACTGGTGCTCCTCCTGTAGGACGATGTGCTCTATCATTACTTGCACCACCTAATCTACCGACATCACTTAGATCAGCACCTAATCCAATTAACCATTCAATAGCATCAGCAGCATTATCTGTCATTACCTTTACAAGCTCAGGGTCATTTTTTTCATATCCACCCTTCATTGTATCCTCATAGTGTTGTTCTGGACTATCTTCTATTCCTAATTGTTTTTGTACTGATGTTCCAGCAGCATTTATCCCTCCTGTAGCTCTAAGGGTATTTCCACCAACAACTGGCATTTTTTCTACAACGATTACTTCTTTACCAGCATTTTTAGCTTCTAAAGCTGCTGCTAATCCTGCACCACCAGCTCCAATAACTACTACATCTGTTGACTTATCTGATACTTCTGATACCTTATCTGTATCTTCTGGTTTTTTATCTTCTTCTACTTCTTTATTTGTACATCCTATAATCAATGATGATATAAGGACAGTTATAAGAAGTAGTGAAATCAACCTCTTAGATCTTTTCATCTGTAATTCCT
Source organism: Tissierellaceae bacterium HCP3S3_D8 (assembly GCA_052067355.1). Lineage (GTDB taxonomy): Bacteria > Bacillota > Clostridia > Tissierellales > Tissierellaceae > CABMKH01. The sequence goes on along the minus strand of JBQHQH010000024.1, from coordinate 16,863 downwards.
CCTTAAAATCTCTTAAAACATATTTAGATCGCTATCTAGTATAACACTAGGTAAAATTTGATACAAGTTTTTTTATTTACTTTAAGTTTACTCTATTAACAAAATAAATACTCTTATTGGGATTTATACTGTTATATTATTCCCAAAAGAGTATTTATTTTTACTTAAATATATTTGACTCCATGAATTTCTTTTATTCCAAAACCTGGTTCATTATTTAGTGTAATCTTTGATTCTTCAAAGATTGCTCCTCCATCTATTGGATCTTCACTGCATAAGATAGGGCCATCTAAATCAATCTTTGTTATTATCTTCTTAGCAGCTGCAAGATGAACTGCAGCATTTACACTGACCTTTGCCTCAAGCATACAACCAATCATACACTCTACACCATAGACTTCTGCAATATTACATATCTTTAGTGCATTGTGAATTCCACCTGTCTTCATTAATTTGATATTTATATAATCTGCAGCCCTCATTTCCATTATCTTTATAGCATCTTTAGGTGAAAATACACTTTCATCTGCCATTACAGGAATATTCACATTGTCTGTAACCATCTTTAATCCTTCAAAATCATGACCTAGGACTGGTTGTTCTACTAATTCAATATCAAGTCCTTCATCCTCCATCTTTCTTAAAGTATAGATTGCCTCCTTAGGACTCCATCCTTGATTGGCGTCGATCCTTAAATCTACATTATAGCCAACAGCATCTCTTATGGCCTTCATTCTCTCAATGTCCTTTTTAGCATCTTTACCCACTTTTATCTTTAGTGTCCTATATCCTCTATTAATAGCATCTAGACTATCCTTTGCCATTTCCTCTGGATCATTTACACTAATAGTTATATCCGTAATAATCTCCTTACGATATCCTCCCAATAATTTATACACAGGTGCTTTATATAGTTGTCCATATAGATCATAAAGAGCTATATCTATACCTGCTTTAGCACTAGTATTACCTACTATAGATTTATCCAATCTCAGCATTATATCTTCAATATTTTCAATATCCATGCCTATTAAACTTTTTTTAATATGATCTTCTATTGCTCCTATTATTGCTCCAGCTGTATCTCCTGTTATTACACCAGTAGGTGGAACTTCTCCATATCCCACATTTCCTGTATCAGTTTCTATTCTAACTATAATGTCTTCCACACTCTCTACAGTTCTTAAAGCAGTCTTAAATGGTGTTCTAAGTGGAACAGAAATACGGCCTAATTTTATATCTGTAATTTTCATTGATAAACCCCTTTCTATATAATTCCTTTAGAAGGTAAATATCCAGTAAAGGCAAATATCTATATGCTTTTACTGGATTTAAACCTCTTAATATATTACTTATGATCCTTCACACCAACAACAAATCCTATGAAAAGCTCTTGAATCTCCTAGTAATAGCACTTATCTTACCATGGTCTATTATATACTATATTTTAACATATATATTACCTAATTAACTAGATCATTGATAAAATCTTTCCTACTATTAATCCTCCACCTGTACCTATGACATATCCCATCATTGCCATAAGTACACCTATTGGTATCAAAGCTTCACTATAGGAAGCTGCTAGTATAGGTGCTGATGCAACTCCTCCTATATTGGCTAAACTTGCAACACCACATGTAAAAAGATCTAATTTAAATATCTTTGCTATTAATCCCATAACAATAGCATGAATTCCTAGAATCATAAATCCTGATATTATATATAGTGGAGCTTGCCCTAGTTCTGCAAAATTTGCCCGTGATGCAATCAAAGCCACAATAGTATATAACATAAGATTTGAAATCTGAGATGAACCTGGTAAGTCTGCTAAAGGAGTCATGGCTCCTAAAACTCCCAATAAAGTGGCTATCATGACAGTCCAAGTAGTCGCTGATAAGAAATCAGACTCTGGCAACATACCACCAATGTTCATTGACAATGCTGACACAAATAGACTTACTCCTGTCAACAATATTAAATCTGCAAATTCAATATTTTGTCTTTTATTCTCTTGAGCACGTGCAAGCTCTTCTCCTACTTCATCAATTATCTTAGTATCAGCTTTAGTCCATTTATTGAACTTATTAGCAAATGGAACTAATCCTAACAACACCATTACCCAAACTGCATAATTGATTGAATCCATCAGTAAAGTATACCCTAGTTTAGCATCTGGAATATTTAAAGCCCCTTGAATAGCCACCATATTTCCAGTACCACCCATCCAACTACCACATAATGCTGCAAATGCCTGCCATGTATCAGTTTCATAAAAACCCCTAAAAATAAAATATGTTACAATAAAACCTATCCCAATACTAAAGGATGCTGAAAAAAATCCCAATAACATATTAGGTCCTAATCTAAGTATTTTTCTTAGATCACATCTTAATAGCATTAAAAAAATCATTGCAGGTAATAGATTATCTTTTACCAATTTATAATACATGTTTACATCATCTGTCTTTTCCCACATTCCAAATGTGGACAATAACATTGATAGAAAATAAAGCAATACTACAGCTGGTACATATTTAAAGAATTTACCTGGAAACTTTTTTTCCGCCCAGACAATCAAACCTGCTAGTAAAATAAGAAACGATAAGTACATAAAACCACTTGTAATCATAAAACTCACTCCCCTTTTTTATTTTATCCCTAGATGTTTTGAAGATAGGCACCTAAGGTTGAGTCATCACTTATTAAATACTTACAATTTTAACTCACTCTTATTTATGTAAGTAAGAAATAGAATATCCTGTATTTTAATTAAAAAACAAGGCCATGAAAATGTATAATACATTTTGGCCTTGTCTATGACGAGATCTAAATATACGGATAAACAAGTGACAATTCTTCATTATAGAGTATTAATATAAATTTGTTAGATATATTTTAATATATTTACTCTGAATTTGCAAGCTAAATTAACGTATTATTTGCAAATATGATTTTTTATATTGATAATTAATCCTTTTTGAGAATTATCTAATAATATATTGTGGCTCTTATATAGTAAATAGAGTAAAGAACACTCCTTCCACTTCAAGCTCTATACTTTCAAAGTCAATCGTTATTTTAGTGCTTTATCTATATTCTTCTCTCCACAGCTTTTCATAACCTATGGCATTATCCTTTATCTTCTCAATTTCTTCTTCACTTATTTGCCTCATTATCTTCCCTGGAATACCTATTACCAAAGAATTTGAAGGTATGACACTGTTTTCTGTAACTACAGCTCCTGCTCCAATTATGCAATTATCTCCTATAGTAGCACCATTAAGCACTATAGAACCCATACCTATTAGACAATTATCTCCAATTATGCAGCCATGAACTACTGCATTATGACCTATTGTAGTATAATCTCCTATATGTATAGGATTCTTTGCATCTATATGCAATGTAGCATTATCCTGTATATTAGAAGACTTACCTATCCTTATATAATTTATATCTCCACGAATTACAGCCCCAAACCATATACTACTCCCTTCATCTATCTTTACATCCCCCAATATATCTGCAGATCCAGCGATAAATGTATCTTCATGTATACTAACACCTTTATCTTTTAAATCTTTAATCATAACAATATCTCCCTTTCTCTGTTTGATTGTCTTATTATAACATAAATAATTTAATCTTATTTATTCACAATAGTAAAATCTCTATTTAATCTCTACTTCATAGTATGTCTTTATGATATAATATACTGAAAATATTAGAGGTGAGTTTATGTATAGATTAACTGGTAAGAGAATAATCTTAAGAGAATACAGGCAGGAGGATTTTGCCTATATGAGAAAATGGGTAAATGACTACGAAATCACCAAATATCTCAGTGATCTATTTATCTATCCCCAGTCAGTAAAAGACACAGAAAGCTTCTTAAACTCTATGATTGAAGGCAGGCCAAACATGAAAGGATTTGTAATTGCACATAGAGATAATGAAGAATATATTGGTCAGTTGGATTTGGCAAAAATAGATTGGCCAAGCAGAGTAGCTACTATTGGTGTTGTCATAGGTACTAAAGAAAACTTAGGTAAGGGATATGGTACAGAAGCTATTAAACTATTGCAAGAATTTGCTTTCAATAAGTTAAATTTGAACAAATTAGAACTACAAGTAAGAGCTTTTAATGAAAGAGCCATTTCATGTTATAAAAAATGCAGCTTTATAGAAGAAGGAAGAATCAGAGAAAATTTCTATGTAGATGGTAAATATACTGATACAATCCATATGGGACTTTTAAAAACAGAATGGGATACTATTTAGAATGAAGATATATGTAGATGCAGATGGCTGTCCAGTTGTAGATATAGCTGTGGATGTAGCTAAGGAGTTCAATTTAGAAATTATCATTGTGAAAAATTATGCTCATAATATTCAAGATGACTATGCTCAGGTGATTTCAGTAGATATATCTCAAGATAGTGCAGATCTCTATATAATAAATCACATAGATAAAGGTGATATAGTCATAACTCAAGACTATGGTCTAGCTGCTCTATGTCTTGCAAAAAAATCATATCCTATAAATCAAAACGGGTTAATATTTACTGAATATAATATAGATGGAATGCTCAATCGAAGACATATACATAGAGAACTTAGAAGGCAAGGTAAACTTCATGGTAAATTTAAAAAAAGAGAATCTAATTTAGACTCAATCTTTAGATCTAGATTAAAGGAATTAATAGAACAATATAAGAAAAGCGTCTATTGATACATTAAAGGTAGATTTTCTTGAAACTCATTAACGGAAAGTTCTTGAAATAAAAATAAAAAAGTAGAATTTTCCTATTCGCTATAAAGAAAAAGCCTAGAGAAAAATAAATTTATTTCCCTAGGCTTTTTAATCTCCCACTCCAAAATCCGTATTATTATATAAGATCTCTATATTTGGATTGTCATCTAAATATGAGTATTCTCCCTTAAACCAATCTACTAACTCTTCATCTCTTTCCAATTTAGAACTATTAGGAGTAAATATATTTATAGTTCCATAGGAAAAATATCTTAATAGAATTTCTATATCATTCTTTACCATCTCTATAGTTTGTCCCTTTATTCCCACCATCAAACAAGGAGAATCAAAATATTGTTTAACCTCTTCTGGTCTGTGAAATTTTGCATTTTTAATCAGTACATTATTTCTAAAATTATAATCAAAAGTCTCTACTCCAATCTTAAATATTATTGGAATATTAAAGAAACTTCTCATCTCATCTAGTCTATTCCTATAACACCAATGGCTCTCTAAAAATAACTTCTCTATTTTTCTCTCTCTAATAATATCTCTTATCTTCTCTAAAGTACCTATTGGTAGTTCAAAGCAACTACCAGAATTAATGACTTCTAATACTCTATACTTACCTGTTATATTTTTTAGCACCTCATAGTTTGTCCTATTTATCTCTTCTTCAGAATTAGAATTATCCAAAGTATAGTCACAAAAACTACATCTATTCCATATACATGGAAAGGATTTTAGCAATACTATTTCCCTCTGATTTTTATTTTGTATAATACTATATCTATCCATTAATGATCTACCAACTTTCTCTTTATGTTCTTTGGCATTTCTGAAACAGCTAATATAGCCATAGAGACAGAAATAAATCTATCTATATAGTCCATAAAAAATTGAACTAAAAATACACTGAGTACTTTGTTAATTCCCAATTTAGACAATAAAACTACTATATATGAAGATCCTGAAGATGTTATACCTTCAAATACAAAGGCAGCAATTATGGCTCCAGTTAGAGATGAAAACATGGATATAATCAATACCTTTACCACTCTGTTCATTTTATCAAAGATCCACTTTCCAAACATTAAATACGTAAAAATAGCCACAAATACTTGCACTGGTGCAAAATATATAGAATATATATCAAAAGTGATTCCACTTATAAAACTCCCGCCTAGTCCTGCAATCACTCCTAATGTAGGGCCTAATAATATGGAAATAAATATAGTTCCTATGGAATCTAAAAGAATCGGTAACTTCAGACTATAAGCTATAAAGGTTCCTAAAACATTTAAAGAAATCCCTAGAGCAACTAAACTTAACTCAAGTGTGGATACCTTCTTCACATCTCTCCTCCTTTCAACACAAAAAATAAAGTATAATATCATCCCATAAGAATATATTATACTTTATTCTTGTCACTTTGCAAACTTACTATATTCTATTATTATCTATATTCTACTTAAGAGAATTAAATCTACATAATGCCCTATATAATTCGTCAGCTTTTGGCGGTTGAATCATTTCTAATCTTCCACTGTTATCCATATATATGCCTTCTTCTATGACCTCACCAATTACAGTTAACTCTATATTTTCCTTCTTAAATCTATCCTTTAACTGTCCTAATTGACAATCATTCATAATCATCAACATACTACCACTGGATATCAATCTTAGAGGATCTATATCTAGAATTTCAGACATACTTCTAGTCACATCTGTTATAGGTATTGATTCTCTTTCTATCCTTATGCCCTTACCTATAGCTCTATGAACTTCCCATACAGCTCCTAGGACTCCACCTTCTGTAATATCATGCATATAGTTTACTCCGATTTCTCCACCAATTTTTCCCTCTTTAACTACTGAAATTAAACTACTGTAACTCTTCCCTTTATCAATCATATTTTTACTCAGTTTATCTATAAAATAGGGTTCTAAATCATTTAATAGGATAGAAGTCCCTTCTATACCGATAAACTTAGTCACCACAACCTTATCCCCTACTTTTATATCCCCTATCTTTGAAAGTTTTTTCTTATTTGTCTTTCCTATCGCCGTAGTAGAGACAACAATCTTATTAACTGCATCTGTAATCTCTGTATGTCCTCCTATTATCTCTACATTTAATTTTGCAGCTGTTTCTCCAGCATCTCTCATAACCATTTCTATATCTTCATAAGTAGCATCTGGTGGTGCCAAAATAGTCATCAATAATCCTATCGGTTCTCCTCCACTAGTAGATATATCATTACATGATATATTGACAGCTAGACTTCCTATATCATTAGCGGCACCAGTTATTGGATCTGTAGATAATATAGCTACTTCATCTCCAAAATCTACTATTGCATTATCTTCTCCTACTGCTGCTCCTGTTATTACATCTTTTCTTCTATGTCTTATATATTTAAATACCATGTCTTCCAATAAATCATTAGGAAGTTTTCCAATAACCATTTCTTCACTCCTCACTCTATGTCTTATTCCTATATGGTATCCATAAAATGTCTATGCAATTGTCCATTTAATTGAATTCCATATTTTCTAAAGGTTTCATCTAGTGCCTTAAGTGTAGTATATAGTTTGTCTTCATAACAGTTTTCTCCCATATGTCCAATTCTAATAACTCTATCCTTTAAATAGTCAAATGCTCCAGCTATGAGTATATTATAATCTTCTAGCATATTGTTATAGATCTGAGAGAATTCTACTCCTTCAGGTACCATCATTGTAGTAACTGTATTAGAATAACCATCTAATGGATATAGACTTAATCCTGATTTCAATAGAGAATTTCTAACTCTCTCTCCCATTTCTCTATGTCTTTTAATATAATCTTTTCCGCTTAATATCATATCTACTGCACAATTTAATCCATATATATTGCTTATAGGTTGAGTGTATGGAAACCATTTTTCCCTATACCAATCCTTCCATATAGCTAGATTGCAATAAAATGATCTAATGGGAGTATCTCTACTGAGTATAATATCCCAAGCTCTCTTACTAATACTTAAAAACGTCAATCCAGGTGGCGCAGATATACATTTTTGACTTCCACCTAATATCAAGTCTATTTGCCATTTATCTACTTCCACTGGCTCTCCACCAATTGCTGAAACTGAATCTACTATGGAAACTATATCATATTCTTTTAATAATGGACAAATTTTATCTATAGGATTAGTAATACCTGATGGCGTTTCACAATGAACTAAAGTAGCTAATTTAAAATCATTATCTTTCTCTAAAAAGCGCCTTAACTCTTCTATATCTATAGCACTTCTATAGTCCCCTTTAAAATATACAACTTCAGCTCCATATATTTTTCCAAAATCTCCAAATCCCCTTCCAAAGATACCATTATCTATGCAAAGTATTCTATCGCCTTCTTCTATTAAGGATGCACAAGCAGCTTCTAATCCCAATATCCCTTCTCCATTTAATATAAGTACATCTTCATTAGTATTTAATAATCTTTTTAATTTATTACATGTGTCCCTGTAATATTCAAAAAATTCTACGTCTAAATCTGGATTGGTTATGTTCTGAGCCATTGCCATGAGTACATCTTTATGAACCTGTGTTGGACCAGGAGTCATCATTAAAGGTTTTCTCACAATTATCCCTCCTAAGATTTGATAAGTGTACCGATTCTCTTTTAAACTGTATCTATCTTGTCACTATAGTACCATTACAATTTTGTTATGTCAATATAATTCAGAACTTTCCTATTCGTTATAAAAAACCAAGGTCAATATTGTAAATCTATTGACCTTGGTCTAAGGATATCTATTATATTTTAATTTTACCTACCATCTGATTTCCATCATAACTTATCCAGTTATTACTAAACCGCAGTGGAGGAATCTCCTACGGAGCAGTTGAGATTTTTCTAACCAAAAGGTTCCTTATATACTCCATATCAATTGTATATGTAAGTTTCTATCATCATAGATATATTTTCTTTAATCTACTTCCCATCCTACTTAATAATTCATTTGTAATAGTATTTCCATTGTAAGCCATTTCTGTAATAGGTATTTCTTTATCGTCACTTTTCCCAATAAATACTACAGTATCTCCTATTTTAACTTGAGGAATATCTGTAATATCTACCATAAGCTGATCCATACAAATTCTCCCAATAATCGGCACCTTATATCCATTAATCAAAACACATTGATGCCCGCAAGATAGATTTCTTGGAATACCATCTCCATAGCCTATGGGAATCACTCCTATGCGACTATCCTTCTCTGCTATAAATGCCCTAGCATATCCTACACCTTCCCCAATCTTAATATCTCTAATAAGTGTCAATTTTGACTTTAGAGATAAAACTGGTCTAAGGTCTGGCTTCAACTTCGTATTATCTCCTGCTTCACTTAACACTCCATATAATGCTATTCCTATTCGGGCATAATCACATTTAATTTCAGGATAGTTTAGAAGTCCATAACTACTCTGTATATGGATTTTGGGAATCTTAACTCTCCTATTTTCTAGCTCTCTTAATAATTTATAGAAAGAATCTATCTGCCTCTGTGTAAACTCAATATCTTCTCTTTCTCCACTATCTGAAACAGAAAGATGAGTATATATTCCAGAGATATTTAGATACTTAAAACTAAATATCTCTACAACTCTTTCTATATTATCTTTATCCATCCCCATTCTATGCATACCTGTATCTATCTTAATATGAGTTTCTATATTAAGCCCTGCTTCATTTAGGCTCTTAGCATAATCATAGCTAATCGATGTTTGAATCAATCTATATTTCACTAATTCCATAGCTCTCTCTAAATCTGTATATCCTAAAATCAGTATATCTCCTATAACACCTGCTTTTCTCAAAATGATGCCTTCATCAATAGTAGCCACTGCAAAGGACTTTACACCTATTTCATTTAAAAAACATGCAACTCTCTCTGCTCCATGGCCATAGGCATCAGCCTTGACAACTGCCATTAGTTCACAGTCCTCAGGCATCATCTCCTGTAAAACAATAGCATTATGTCTTAGATTATCTAGATTTACTTCAATCCATGCTCTATCTCTATCATTGACCATTGTTTTCCCCCCTTATCATTCTGCTTTTCTTCCATAAAGTTAAAACTAAAGCTACTATAGTAGAAAACATGACAACTAATACATAATGTATGAGCTTGTCTTCAACTAATAACCTTTCTAATCCAAATACTTTTCCTAATAGCCGAACAAATATGATCATCATTGGATGGATTATATAGACTATCATTGTACCTGTTCCTAAAGCTGGCACTCTATTTCCTCTATATGATAATAAGGATCTAAAGAGAAAAAACATACATGGAACAAGCATTATATACATGCTATCATGACGTTGCAACTCCAATTTATGGAGTAATAGTCCTTCTATCAACATCAAGGAGAAGGAAATCAATAGAGCAATAAAATTAAAACCTCTAGAATAATTAGCAGTAAGATTTCTCATTGTACTTCCCAAGATAAAAAATATAGGAGCAAAGAACAGCCCATTCCTAGTATAGTTTGATACCTTAAAAATATAGTCATAAAATCTAGCCAGTATGGGAATATTCTCTATAACTCCAAAATAACTATCTCCAAATAATCCAATAAGATACATACAAACACCAATGTTTAATGCCCTTTTATGCCCCATCTTATCTATAAGAAACCAAGCTACAATTCCACCTAATATAGCTGCTGGTAAATACCATAGATGATATATTGTGCCATTGATTAAGATATCTTTTAGGATTTTAGGTAAAAGATTATTTGTCTTAAAGTATCCAGTATATATATTCACTGGAATATATATGATCATAGCAATTACATATAAGACCGTGGTTTTTTTTAGGAAATTCTTTATCCTATTCTCACTTCTTTGTGAATCTGAAAATATAAAGAATCCAGAAGTCATAAAGAAAAAGGGAACAGCCACTCTTCCAATAATACGTGTCAATATAAAATCTGCCGTCTCATTTATATTTCCCAGTGGTGAAATATGAATAGCAACTACTAAGAGAGCAGCAATAACTCTAAAATAATCAATTCCAGCATATTCTCTTGAGTCAGTCATTACTGTTCCCTCCACAACGTTACAATACATCCATCTACATTATTTCCTGAAATTTGGTATAGACTATTATCTGGGAGAAAAATAGTCCTTTGATCTTCAGAAGATAAAATAGGTACATAAAATATCTCTACTCTCTGACTATCTCTATCTATTATTAAGCTCTTGTCACCTAATGGATATTTTCTTATTTCTTCTATATATTCCTCAAGACAAATTCCATTTTCATAAATTATCTGAGAGTGGGGGTACCCTACATAGCGAAAATGCCAAGGTTCATGTGAAATACCTGTGATATCTTCCTTTTCCTTCTGATATCTTTCAATAAATCCATATCTAGGAGCTCTCTTACGAAAATCATTATAGATTCCATAATGGGGAAATTCTGGACAAATAAAATCTATATCATCCTGCTTTTTTGCTAAATCTATAGCAAGTCCTGTCTGATGCTCACTATGGTTTGGAAAGGCAACATATTTTTTAGTGAATTCCTCTCCATTTTCCTCTAAGGATTCTAAGTATATCTGTTCTTGTTCTCTTAATGGCCTATATCCACTTACTGGAACAATATCATTTTCACCATTTAGCCCTGATATCAAATGAGATAGAACAGATGCAGCCCTATATTCCATTAAAATATCTGGATACCTTATATCAAAGGGGATTAGAGATATATTTTCATTTGCTTTATTTTCAACAATAGGATAATTAGCATTTACAAGGATTAAATTGCCTTTGTATATATGATCTCTAGTTAATTTTATGGTTTTCATCATTTAGTACCTAACTCAATCAGCCTATCTAAGATTTCCTCATAAGACATACCGATACCTTTCATCATATTAGGATAACGACTATGGGAAGTAAATCCTGGAATTGTATTTACTTCATTAAATACAATTCTTCCATCTGTAGTCAAAAACATATCAACTCTTGCAAACCCACGACATCCTAAAGCCTTGTAAATACTCTTAGCGACTTTCTGAACTTCTTTTTCTATAGCCTCATCAATTCGTGCTGGCATATGAATCTTGGAAGTCTTTAAAGTATATTTTTCTTCATAATCAAAAAAACCATCTGTCAGTTCAATCTCATCTACTCTACCTGCAACTAGCTCATCATTTCCAATAATAGCACAGCCAACCTCAAACCCATTGATATTTTCCTCAATAATTACCTCATTATCATGTTCAAAGGCATTCTCTACTGCATCTAATAGATCTTTCTTATAATGGACTTTAGTAATACCAAAAGAAGATCCTGCCTTCATTGGCTTTACAAATAGAGGATATTTTAGATCTTTAGTTAGAGAATAAATATTTTCCTCATTAAAATATTGTTGAATTACGACTCCTTTAGGAATATGAACTCCTATGTCTTGGACAATCTTGTGTGCCCTATCCTTATCCATGCATAAAGCAGAGCTAAATGTATTACATCCAATAAGAGGAATCCCAGCCAACTCAATTAGTCCCTGAAGAGTTCCATCTTCTCCATTTTTACCATGTAGAATTGGAAACACGCCATCTAATTTTGTATATCTAGTTCCCCCTTCAATAAATTCAATTATTCCAGATACCTTTTTATCAGGAGATATAATTGCAGGAATACAGTTGTCTCTATCCTTCTTCCACATATCATTTGATATATTTTTAAAATCACCTAGATATCTAAACCACTGACCTTCTCTTGTAATTCCTATGGGAATTATGTCATATTTGTCCATATTTAAATTTGATAGAACGGCATAAGCTGACTGTAATGATACAGAGTACTCTGTGGAACAACCTCCAAATAGAACTGCTATTTTTTTCTTTTCCATTTCTCTATTCTCCTTTTTCTAATATTCTTGTACCTTCAGGTAATTCATAACCAATTTCACATCTATTGTCATATAAGAGAATCTCCTTCTTTTCTTGTGTAATGTTATGAATTCTATTACAGTAAATAGATGACTCTTGAATTATCTTTTGATGTTCTCTATAATATCTAATATTCTTATTGAATATTTCATAAGTAAATTTAGGTTTCTCATCAGATAATATAAGTCCATGCATATATTCACCATCAAATGTAATGACTATTTGAAAAGTATATTTAGTTTTATTTTTAATCTTTAAATCCTTCCATCCTTCACTAATTGTGGCATCTACTCCCACTAGAAACTCATCTGTAGCTGAAGGTATATTTTGAACTGTATGAGAGTGCCTTTCTACAATAGTTAAAGGAGTATGTAAAAACATCCAAAATAGTTCATTACTAAGTTGACATAATCCACCACCATAGGAACCCTTAATCTCCCCATTTATTAAATCCAATCCGTCCTTATATGGTTCATGTTTATCTGCATATCGAACAAGCTTCCAAAATGAAAAAGTTTCATTTGGTCTAATTATAAGATTATCTATTGTACTAGCAGCAAGTTTTAAATTATGAACTTTATTCAGCTGATACTTTACATCGAATCCACTATTTCTATTGACCATCAAGGAATCTATTTCATAGACTTTATATGGTAATAGCTCTTTCGACTTTTCCTCTGCATATTTATTTCCATCAAATTTCATCTTCGTATAAAAGAATAATTTTCTCTGCCACTGTCTTAATGGCAACAAAAATGGAAATACTTCGGTAACTCTTCTTCTGGCCATTTAATACAATCCCTTCTTCCAAAATTTCATAAAAAAGAGCATTCTCTCCTTCGGTACTAAAATCATACCAAAATCAAGAATGCTCTTTTTCAATTTCTTATGAAGAAATCTCTCTTTTTTTACGACTAAATTCTTAAGATTTTCCTACAAAATCGGAATTATAACTTCAAATTCAATTATATCATCTTTACTATCTACTTTTATACTGCCATGATGAAGCTCTACAATCTCCTTTGCTATGGCAAGACCCAGCCCTGATCCACCAGATTTAGTTCCTCTAGATGTATCTAAGCGATAAAACTGTTCAAAGATTCTTTCTAACTTTTCTCTTGGAATGGTATTTCCATGATTTCGAAACTTAATCTTAGTCTCTATATTATCTTGAACAGCAATTACCTCGATAATATCGTCTTCAAAACTATAATTTACAGCATTTCGAAGAAGATTGTCAAATACTCTCTGTATCTTATCTACATCACATCTCATCATTATATCTGGAGCTGCCACTAATTTGCATTTTAAATTTTTCTCTGAGAACATAGGTCCAAACTCAAAAGTAATTTGTTCTAACATACGAGTAAGATTTATCCTGCTCAATTCAAGTGTTAAATTTGAAAGATTAAATCTAGTAATTTCAAAGAATTCATTGATTAAACTCTCTAGCCTTTCTGCTTTCTGCAAAGCTATGGAAAGATACTTCTCTTGAAGTCTTTCTGATATTTCCCTTTCATCTTTTAAAAGGGTCAGGTAGCCAATTACTGAAGTTAAGGGAGTCTTTAAATCATGAGCAAGATATACAATAAGATCGTTTTTTCTCTGCTCTGCTTCCTTAGCAATACGTTGATTTCTCTCTACATTTATTTTAATTTGATTCATTTGATTTTCTACTTCTGCTAACTCTGATGGAAACTGAATCAATTCATCTTTAGAATCATAGATGTTTTCTGTAGCTTGAATGATCTTCTCTAAATACCCTAGGGTCTTTTTCCAATAATACAAAAATATAGCTATAAATTCAAAGAGATATATCAAAATCACTATAATCAGTACATTATCAGCAAAACGTCTATATATAGGGTATAAAAGTTCATCTCCATACCATATCCATAATCTTGAAATATTTATTCCAAATATTAAAAGTATTAATGTTAATATATAAAATACTATGACTGTCAATATAAATCGGGTTAATATACGAATAGATAATTCTCGCTTAAACCTATCCATTCTCTTAGTAGTCTTGTTATTCAATCTGATAACCAACTCCCCATACAGTCTTTATAAATTTAGGATTCCTTCCATCTTCATTCATCTTTTCACGTAGTCGTCCAATATGAGCCATCACAGTATTATTGTTATCTAAATACTTTTCTCCCCATACTGCTTCAAATAGCTCTTCTGAAGAAACCACTTTTCTCCTATTATCACATAGATACCACAATATAGAAAATTCAATAGGCGTTAGATTCAAGGGCTTATCATACAAAGTACATTTATGGGTATCCTTGTTGATTACCAATCCTCTTATATCATGCTCATTTAAAATAGTATCCATAGACTCAATATTATTATATCGCTTGTATCGTCTTAACTGTGTCTTTACTCTTGCAACAAGTTCAAGTGGATTAAAAGGCTTCGTTATATAATCGTCTGCACCGATTGTCAGTCCCATGATCTTATCCATATCCTCTACCTTTGCTGTTAACATAATAATGGGGAAGAAGTGATCTTCTCTGATTTTTTGACAAATACTAAATCCATCCATATCAGGAAGCATCACATCTAAAATTGCCATATCTAGTTTTGTTGTATTGATACATTCTAATGCCTCACTACCAGAATAAAACTTATATACCTCATATCCATCATTTTTTAAATACAGCTCTACTAAATCAGCTATTTCCTTCTCATCATCTACAATTAAAATACTTTCTCTCATATCTATTATGACCCCTTTGAATATTTAACACTTATATTAAACATTATTCATCTTATTCCCTGTTCACTCTCTATTATACAGTATAAGCCATAGAAAATATTATAAGATCTTATCCAATGCTTCTTTTAAAACTAAAGCTTCTTCATCTGTAAGAGTAGCCCCTTTACCCATCTTCTCTTCTTCATGATTCCAGTCTCTTATGTCAAACTTTGCTGGTCTATCGTTCCAGCTTACTTTATTTAACTCTTTTGTCCAATTTCCTCTTTCTGAAAGCACTGCTATCTTTTCTACTATTTCATATTTTATATTTGCCATGGAAAGGCCTCCTTATCATTTGTATAATTTAAATATTATAAAATCAAACTACATTGCAGATTTATTTACTGGATACTTAATTCCATTCTTTTTTATCTTATCTTCTATTGAAGATGATATATCTATATCCAATTGATTTGCCAAAGACATACAATATATAATTACATCTGATATTTCCTCTTTTAAGTGAATATTTTCTGTAGAATTCATTATATCCCAAGACTGTTTTTCATCTAACCATTGAAATATCTCCATCAACTCACTAGCCTCAATAGCAATGCTCATGACTAAATTTTTAGGATTATGAGATTTTTCCCAGCCCCTCTCTTTTACAAATTGAAAGACCTTGTCTTTTAATTCTTGTATATTTGTGTCTTTATCATTCATATGTCAATTCTCCTTTATTGTCTTTTATTTACCTCGATGTTTAGCTTTTTTCTTTTTTTGTCTTAATTCAAACTGAATTCTCTTTTCTTCTTCTTTTTTCATCTTGCGTAAAGATTTCCTATCTAGCTTATTTTGCTCCTGCTGTAATTTCAATGCCTGTTGAGATTTTGTTCCAACACCTTTATTTTTCAATTGTTTGTTTATCTCTCTTTGCATTTTTTTAGGATTTATTTTACGATTTTCTTTCGCATTGTCCTCAATCCTTGGACTAAACTTTAAATCCTTCCAGTTTTTAAGAATAAATCCATAAACTTCATAATCCTTTGGCTCAGCTCCAAAAGTAATCTTACTAACTTCTAATCTTCCTTCAGATATACGTTCATAAATCCCTATCCAAAATTGTCCATCAAAATAAACCGTTAAGGTTGATGCTACTTTGTTCATATTAATTCCTCCTTAAAATAATATAAACAAAGAACGGACAACCAAGGAGGCAGGTTACTGATAGCAATACGCTACGCCCGGACTACCGACCGAGCTGTGTTTTTATCTCTGTATTTTTATTTTATATTTATTATTACAACAAGTCAAATTGTAATGATATATAGATAGTGTCAAGTTGTTGTTGGAAAACCAATTAATATAACTTTTCCATTAATAAATTAAAGAATATCCTCGCATTAATTATAATAGTTACATACTAAAAAACTGAAGC
>JBQHQH010000023.1:0-42912 GCA_052067355.1 Tissierellaceae bacterium HCP3S3_D8 | reverse complement strand
TTAATTTTTACTTCCTTACTAAACTTCGGTTTTCTCACCATAAAAAATACCTCCAAGTAGATAATCTAACTTTAATTAATTAGACTGTCTACTTTAGAGGTATCATATCATATTCCTATCTTTTAATTTAAAATATATATTATACTGTCTCGTTTAATAATTCAACAACCTTACGAAGAACATCTGCAGTTACACCTGCACAACGAGCTTTTCTCTCGTGATCTCCATAAGCTACACCTTGAGCTTCCATAAATTTACCTACAGAATCTTCACATAGAGTAGATTCTGCTACGGTATGTACAAGATTTAAATCTTCTGGTTGATATTGTGGAAATTCATGTGTCTTATACCAGTTAAATAATTGCCCTACTAACTTCTTGGAAGTATCTACATCTGTTACCATGCCTATACAAGTTGCACCAACACCTATAGCACCACAAAGAGTACCTTGTCCATATCCTGAACCAGCATGTGTGAATGCCTTTGGCGGAATTTGGTTAAATGGATATCCAACTTCATCTGCTAAATAGCCGAAGAACCCTTCAGCAACACCAACACCTCAGCCACCTTGTTCAAAGTATGTCTTATAACCTATTTCTTCTGCTTTTGCAGGATCTAATTTTGTATATTTAAATGGATATAGTGCAGCCTCTGAATCTACATTTGAGGATGCGGCATCTGTTGAACATCCTGTCAACATTCCACTTAATCCACCTGCGACTGCAACTCCAGCCAAAGAAACTCCCATACCTTTGATGAAATCTTTCCTTGACATCTGCTTTTTCTCAGTCATTTTTATCCCCCTTAATTATAATATTTAATCCAAATAATAGAATAACAAATTGATAAATTTAAGTCAACCAAATTTATTATAGTCTAATAATTCAATCTTTTTGATTAATATAGAATAGATTACAATATTTTACGTTTAGATAATATCTTCGCATAAAAAATAGGCTAGACCGTCAAAGTCTAGCCATTTCTCTTGGTGGAGCTTAGGGGATTCGAACCCCTGATCTCTTGACTGCCAGTCAAGCGCGATCCCAACTTCGCCAAAACCCCATATTTTTAATCTACATAATATAATAATATAAACTTCCAGATATTTCAATCATTATTTATTATATTGATCATATATAAGTCTTATCTATATATGCCATTCTGAAAATTCACAGACTTACTATATCATTCTAAAGTAAGCAGCTAAATATAGACGTTGTTACAATATGAGTCAAAAATTCTAGTTTTCATAAATCTGTTATCTTGCTTTTTAAGTAAAATTTTTTATATCTTATTGGACTTTCTAACTATAAATTATAATTATACATTATATATATTAGGGATATAACCTTGATTTATAATTGTCTCCCTGTTATAATTATGAATGGTATTATTCAATTATTGTTCTTTTCATTTATTTCAAAATTGAATAATGCAAATATAAAAAACAGGAGGAGATTTTTTTGAAAAAATTAGGATTATTGCCTAGGTTAGTTTTAGCAATTATAATTGGTATTGTTATTGGTACACTTGCACCTCTAAAAGTCGTTGAAGTACTAGCAACATTTAATGGTATCTTTGGCAATTTCTTAAACTTTGTCATTCCATTGATAATCGTCGGCTTTGTAGCACCAGGTATTGGTGATTTAGGAGAAGGAGCTGGAAAATTACTAGCTGTTACAGCTGGTCTTGCTTATGGTTCTACTGTTATATCTGGATCTATAGCATATCTTACAGCTTCAGCAGTGCTACCTAAATTTTTAAGAGAAGGAAGTTTAATAGTAGACGCGTCTAATCCTGAAGAAGCTTTAATACCAGCATTATTTGAAATCGATATGCCACCAATATTTGGTGTAATGACAGCGCTTTTAATTGCATTTATCATAGGATTAGGTATTGCTGCAATAAAGGGAGATGCTCTTAAAAAAGTAATGCATGAAGTACAAGAAATAGTTGAAAAACTTATAAATAATATCATAATTCCTCTATTGCCACTACACATCTTGGGGATATTTGCAAATATGACAAAGGCTGGACAAGTAGTGACAATTTTATCTGTATTCTCTAAGGTATTTATTATGGTAATATTGCTTCACTTTGCTATACTTATTTTACAATTTACAATTAGTGGAGCTATAGCTGGAGGAAATCCTTTTAGAATGCTTAAAAACATGATACCTGCTTATCTTACTGCTATAGGTACTCAATCATCAGCAGCAACTATACCTGTAACTCTAGCACAAACTAAGAAAAATGGAGTAAAAAGTGATATAGCAGATTTTGTAATACCACTATGTGCAACTATACATCTATCTGGTAGTACTATAACTCTAGTTTCTTGCTCCATGGCTATAATGATGCTAAATGGAATGGCCACAAGCTTTAGTGCTATGTTTCCTTTTATATTGATGCTTGGAGTAACTATGGTTGCAGCTCCAGGTATACCAGGAGGAGCAGTAATGGCAGCTTTAGGTTTGTTAGAGAGCATGCTTCACTTCCCACAACCTATGCTTTCATTGATGATAGCTCTGTATATTGCTCAAGATAGTTTTGGAACTGCTTGCAATATAACTGGTGATAGCGCTATAGCTGTTTTAGTAAATAAGATTTCTGGAAACAAATTGGAAAAGGTATATTAATATAAAAAAACAAAGTCGATAAAATCGACTTTGTTTTTTATCTATTTGTCCTCTTCATATGAATATTCATCTACAAGTTCCCCTAATGCAAAAAACCTCTTTCCATTTTGAGACGTATAATAGCAAGTCATCAAAGATATTATAGGCCTTCCATGGGATTCAGCCCTTTCATGTTCTACCATATACATATCTGTATCTGGTACAAGAACAGTCTCATAGATCCTATATTCATAGACCATTTTCTTGTCAGTTATCTTCACTATGGAATCCTCTTTTATGTCCATCAGACTTCCAAATAAGAGACTTTTATCTTTCATATAATGTCCCGCTAAAGGATAATTACCCTTTCCCATCTCCTGATCTTCTACCATAGTAGTAGCACCTACCATAAGATTTGAATTAGTAGTTCCCTTTAGTATTGGAAGATTCATATCTATATCTGGGATAAATATCTGCCCTATAATTGCCTTATTATCAAACTTAGCTAACTCAGGAAACATATTCTTAATCTCTACATCATCTATACTTGAATAGTCATATTCTGCATCTCTAGTATTGTTTTCTTCTATTTCCTCTACAGTGATCTCCTCTATCATGTCTTGTTTTGCCTTAAGCCTTTGCTTATATATAGTATTGCTTATATAAGGCATAATTAAAAATATTATACCAATTATAATCAAGATGATGGACATCTTTCTCTTCATATTGAGCCTCCATAGATTCACTGTTTTTTAGGTGTCTTTCCAGCGAATTTTATGGCCTCTATAGCTAAAATTTTCATTGGATTTATAATATTTCCCTTTAAATTAAATAACTCAATAGCAACAGATATCTCTGTGCAGCCTGCTACAAATACATCTACTCCTGACTCTCTTAATTCATCCATAGCTCCATAAAATCCCTGTAGATTCTCCTGATAAATCCCCTCTTTAATATTATATATCAACTCTGTTATATATCTTTGATTCTCAGGAGATGGTTTAACTATTTCTATTCCAAATCTATGATATACATTATCATAAATCCCAGCTTTTATTGTTCCTTCTGTTGCCAGAAGCCCCACCTTAGTAATATTATCAAATTTTTCTATAATATATTTTACAGATTCTTCAATCATGTTTAAAAGTGGTATATCTATATTCTTCACTATTTCATCATAAAAGTTATGTGCTGTATTACAAGGCATTATAATAAAATCAGCCCCAGCTCTTTCAAGTCTTAAAGCTGACTTTATCAGTTCAGGTATTGGACTTTCTAGACTGTTATCCAATATATAATCCGTTCTATCTGCAATAGAAGTATTACTGTCTACTATAGTATGAATATGTTCTTGATCGCTATTTGCCTCTGTCAACAAGACTATGTCTTCAAATAGTTTCACTGTAGCCAGTGGTCCCATTCCTCCAAGAATTCCCAATACCTTTCCCATGATATCATCCTTCCTCTATTTTTCTTTAGAGCCTGTAGCTCCTTGACTATACATTATCTCCTTCATACCATCTGTGGCCTCTATAGTGCCATCTTTCATTACCCATAGAGCCTCCACTCCATCTAGAGATTCTACAAGTTTTAAACTTTCATCAAATGGAAGTAAAAATATAGATGTGGATAATAGATCTGCTAAGCCTGAGTCTGCTGTTACTACGGTTACTGCCCTGTAATGATCTCCTGGCATTAAGGTCTTAGGATCTATAATATGATGAACTCTCATGTCTCCTACCATATAATATCTCTGATAATCTCCACTACTTACTACAGAAGCATCTTTAACAAATACTGTTTCAAGGACATTGCCACTTTGTATCAGTGATTTATCTGGGTTCTGTATTCCAATTCCCCATCTCTCTCTCTCATTATCTAGTGGTTTACCTATAGCCCTTATATTCCCTCCTGCGCTTATAAGAGCAGATTTAAGCCCTAGTTCTTCCACCTCTCTAGCTACTAATTCTGTAGCATATCCTTTAGCTATTGAGCCTACATCTAATGCCATATTAGGATCTTCTAGATATACTGTACTATTTTCTTCATCAATTATCACTTTATTGATATCCATATACTTACTAGCTCCAACTAATTCCTCTCTTGATGGAAGTTGTGCATTTTCTGGATCTTCTTCGGCTAGATTTCTATATTTAGCCCAGATATCTATTACTGGACCTATAGTTACATCCATTTCCTCTCCAATTTTGTGATACCATTCCTTTGATAATAGTAGCATATCTATTATCTCTTCTTCTACCTTTACTGGTCTTATTCCTGCATTGTCATTTATAGTCTTTATATTGTTTATTCCCTCATAGTCGTTATATCTATCATATAATTTGTGCAATTCTATAAATCTATTGTGAATTGTTTCCATATATGAGTCAAATTCCTCTTTTGTCTTTGTATAAGCCACTACCATGGTTATAGTATCAAATGTATCGAAAAAAGAATCATCATATTTAGTATATTCTGGTTTCTTTTCACATCCTACTAATGTAGATACTAATATTAAAACAACTAAAGATATTGATATTATCTTTTTCATATAATCACCCTATATTATCATACCAAAATTTAAAACTACTAACAATATTATAATTAAAAACTCTCCTAAAAAGGAGAGTTTTTATATATAAGTATTATCTTTTATTGTCAAATGCTCTTTGAACTACTTCAAGATAGCTTTCTACTGTCATAGTTACTGTAGATGTCAATTCTGGTATGTCTGGAACTGACTTGTGCTTTTCATCTCTTTCTTTTACCTTTAGACCAGTGATTTCGTCTACTGTCTTACCAACCATCCAGTTTTGGAACTCTTCCATTTGTTCAAACCATTCTTTGCCTATACCAATCTTTTCTGAAGTTTCCTTCATATTATAATCGTATTTTAATTCATGTTTTGTCTTTAGTTCAGCTGTCTTATCTGTAGTAACTTTTCCATCTTTATCAAACTCAATCTTTACTTGTGCCACATCTATTATAGTTCCTACTACTTTTCCGTCTGCATCAAATGCAGTTGCTGTCATAGTAGTGTCTGCTTGTGCCAATGGTAATACTTCTTTACCATCTTTATCTACTTCTAAGTCCTTTGAACTAGCAATACTAGTCTTAAGTCCAAGACCTACAGTTTCTGCACCTTCAACATCTACAGCTTTTTCCCATGCTTCATCAACAGCAGCTATATAATTTTCTACACTGATAGTTACTGTAGATGTCAACTCTGGTATGTCTGGAACTGCTGGATGAGACTCATCTCTTTCTTTTACCTTTAAGCCAGTGATTTCATCTACTGTCTTGCCTATCATCCACTCTTCAAAAGCTTCCATTTGTTCATACCATTCTTTTTCAATTTCTGAATGTTTTTTCATTCCATAATCATCTTTTAATTCTTTTTTAGATTTAACTTCTTCGTCTCTATTAACAGTTACTTTCATTTCTTTGTCAAAAGGTATTTTTGTCTGTGCAACATCTATTGTCACACTTGCAACTTTACCATCTGCATCGAAACCCACTGCAGCTATTGTAACATCTGCTTGTCCTAGTGCAGTTTTATCCCCTTCTGCATCTGCAGATTTAGCAATTGAAATATTTTGCCCTAGACCAAGTTTTGTAATCTTTCCAGCCTCTGTTGATGGCTCTTCGGTGCCTTCTGTTTCTGGTGTTTGTGCTTCAGGTGGTGTACTTGTACCTTCATCAGCTGGTTTACCGCATCCAACAACTATAGTTGTTAGCAGTGTTAATACCAATAAAAATGATACAAATCTTTTCATCTGATAAATACCTCCATTAAATAATATTATTTTAACAAGTTTAATTATACCATATGAACCATAATCAAACAATATCTTTATAGTTTTTTAGCTTAACCCCTTCTAGTTTCCTATGAACTACTATCCTCTTAGCAGCCTCTAATGCAGCATCTCTGTCACTAAATTTAATTCTCTTTCCATTTATGAGTTGATATTCTTCATGTCCTTTTCCTGCTAATAATATTATGTCTCCCTTTTCAGCCATCTGAATAGCTATATTAATTGCTTTTTCTCTATCTGGTTCTTTGATAACTTGACAATTAGAATTAGTAAAAGATTCTGCCATCTCATCTATTATATCCATGGGATTTTCTGAATCTGGATTATCAGAGGTCAATACACATATATCACAATTCTGAGCTGCTATATCTCCTAATTCTTTTCGCCTTAATTTAGCACGTTTTCCAATAGAGCCTATTAGACATATCAATCTATTTGGATTATATTCTTTTAATGTACCAAGAATGTTCTGAAGGCTAACTCCATTATGGGCATAATCTAAAATTACAGAAGCATAATCTAAAACTGGAAGTACTTCTACTCTTCCATTCACCTTTACACACTTCAGAGTATCTAAAATCACCTGTTCATCTATTTCTAAGTACTTGCAAGCAGCAATAACTGCTAGAGCATTATATACACTAAATACACCTGGAGAACATATACTACACTTAAAATCTCCTGTCCTAGTCTTACATATAAAATCAGACCCTAAATAATCTATACTATCTGAAAGTCTTATATCCCTAGCTTGAAAATCTGAATCCTCTAAGATAGAAAATGTATCTATTGGACATTCAGCTTCGTCTATTACTTCATGGGCAAATTTATCATCCATATTTACAATGCCATATTTAGCTAGTTTAAACAGCTTAGCTTTACTCTTTAAATAATGTTCAAATGTAGGATGCTCCCTAGGCCCTATGTGATCATGAGAGATATTAGAAAATATTCCTAGATCAAAGTCAATATCTGCTACTCTATCCATCATAAGTCCACTGGAGGATACTTCCATAGATACATATTGAACACCATTATCTAACATATTCCTCAATGTCTTTTGTAATTCATAGCTTTCAGGAGTAGTATTATATGTAATCTCCTCTACACCATTATAGAAGATACCATTTGTACCTATTACCCCTGCATTAAATCCTGCATTTTCTAATACAGACTTTAAATAGTTACTTATGGTTGTCTTACCCTTAGTCCCAGTTATTCCAACAATAGAAAGTTCCTTAGATGGATGGTCAAAGAAATTAGCTGAAATTCTAGATAAGGTCTTTCTACTGTCCTCTACAAATATCTTAATAGCATCTTCTGGCAATAAAATATCTCTATTAACTACAAATATCCTAGCCCCATTCTCATATGCCTGTCTTACATAGTCATGGCCATCGACTGTTTCCCCTCTTATAGCCACAAAGATATATCCTTCCTTACATCTATTTGAATTATAAGCTATATCTTTGATTTGAAAGTCTTCTATATCTTTCCAACATTCATCAGTAGTAAAAGAAACACCATCAAAAACATCTTTTAATCTCATACTAATTCTCCTTATTTAATAAGTTTTTTCATATCTATATTACTTATAATACTTATTATATTTTTTGATTTGATTTATATTATAGAGTAAAACATATAAACTTCTCTTAAAATTCCCTCTCAAATCCTTATCATATCCAAAGGATGTAGCTTCCTTGCCTTCTGATCTAAGTTTTTTAACTTTATTCAATATTTCCCTATCTTTTACGTATTTAAATACTACTGTATTAGGTACAACATGCCAATAGAATGGTTCTCTTTGCATTTTGAAATCTAAATTCTTTTCCAATATTCTATCTTCTACTACGTACTTAGCTATGTTGTTGCCAGATGATGTGACATAATAGTTGCTTCTTCCCTGTCTCAAGTTAATCTCAAATAATTTATATTTATTGTCCCTTGAATCATATTTTATATCAAAATTAGAAAAGCCTACATATCCTATATCCTCAAGGAAATTCTTTATCTTGTTCATCAATTCTTCGTTAAACTCCGTTACTATAGCTGCATGATTGCCTATGGCTGTAGGTGTATGTTCTTCTAACAATACATGTCCCAAACACATCATCTTGACTTTCCCATTTCGATCAGAATAGCAAGTCAATACCCTCATATATGAGTCATCCCCTGGAATAAGGTCTTGAATTATCAAGCTCTTATTATATTTTCCAGCATATATCTTATCAGTAATCCGTATAAATTCATCTTTATCCTTAGCTACATACGCTTTATTCATACCTTCAAATGGAAATTGCCAATACAATACGCTATCTGATGGCTTGACTATTACTGGATATTCAAAGTCAAAATCTGTAGTCTTATCTCCCTTTGAAAAGATATAGGTCTTTGGATAATCTAATCCCTTTTCTTCACACATCTTGTAGAAGGATTCTTTCTCTATTAACTTCTCTTTTAAATCCTTATTGATATATGGAACTACATATCTTTCTGACAAAATATCTCTATGGTCGATGATCAATTCAGCATATGCATCTGTACATCCCATCAATATAAGTTTTTTCCCAGTATCCTTAAACTCATCTGCTGTTTCAAGTAAAACTTTTATAAACTCTTCACTTTGATCTATTCTCTCGTCTATTCTAAAATCGATTATCTTACTATCTTTAGTTGCTCCCAAGGCACATCTACCATATGCTATAGACTTTACTCCATAGGCTTCGTGGAATGCCCTAGCTACACTATAGCAGTTTATATCTCCGCCTAATAAGATAGGCTGAATATTTAAATCCATTAAGACGCCTCCTCTTCCTTTTAATAATATTTTATCCCAATTCGCATGACCTAATAATGTATCATAGGAATTGGGACATAAGCTGCACTTATCTATCATTACTAATACATTGATTTTACCACTATTATATCTATAATTCAATAAAGAAAACAGAGCTGATAACTATGATATCATCTGTAGTAATGGAGATAGTAATCCCATTATTCCACCTAATAATGCCCCTAGATTTGTAATTGCCTTTAATTCCTTCTCTGCTATATCTAGGATTAACTTCTCTGTATATTCCACTTCAAACCCATTGATCTCTTCTTCTACTATCTTAGATATATCAAATAGATCTATAATGTCTATTAGCATATCTTGAAAGAATATGTTAAATATGGATCTAATAGAATTCATTGTCTGTTCAACATCTGAACTCTCTATATTCTTTAAAACAATATCCATAGGCATATTGAGAGTATTGTCTATATAGATATCTATAATACTAAATACCTTATCTTTGAACTCATGAGAATTTATAATATCTTCAAATCCATAGGATATATAACTTAAAAACCTATCCTTTATGTCTCTATCTCTATGCCTTATACCTTCAACTAAAAACTCCATTATCTTGCCATGATCCATATCTTTACTCAAATACTTGATAATCATATCCCCTATATTCTCTTCGTCTACTAATACTTCTAATTCACTGACTATAGTAGATATCTCCTTATCTAGGATTCTATCTATAATATTTCCAATTGTAAATATTATAAACTCCTCTGCAGCTGGACTATCTATATATCTTTGGATTATGACAAATATCTTGTCTGCTATTGTACTTGGATCTAAAAACATCATCAAAGTTCTATTCATATTTTTAGATACTAGATTCTCTATAGAATCTTTCAATCTACTACTCAATTCAGAACTATAAAAATTCTTCCTCAATCCATCTAAGATATTGGATTTATTTTTCTCCACACTCCTATATATATTATCCATAGTATCTTGAGATATAACTTCTTTTAAAGGTCTATGATCATCTTTAAACCTTTCTAGTCCCCTATTTAATTCTCCAATTATCAAATACTTCATCTCTTGAGAATCAAATATCTCAGTCAAAAGTTTTTTGCCTTCTAGATTTAAATTATCTAGAGCTAGAACCTTATATCTTTCATATATATTATGTTCTATAAAACTTAAGAAGAACACCTTAAACTTCTCATCTTTAAATCTAGATACTATATATCCAGATATCTTGTCTTTAATACCGAAAATAAAACTATTATAATTATCTTCGTCCTCACTGCTTATTATATCCATAACAGATCTATTATCCTTTTTTAATCTATTTAGATTTAAATTTATCCACTCATTTAGATTCCTTTGAGTTTCTTCACTTGACAATACCTCTTTTATCTTCATTGGTGTTAAAAGATGATGTCCCACTGCCTCTCCAATACTCTTAGATATTCTATATCTCTCCTTTGGAATCAAGCCAGGAGTAAACGGAATTTTAATCCCAAATATCTTCCTTTCTGTATGTGGTTTAAATAGCATCTTAATGGCCAACCAATTAGTAAAGTATCCAATAATAGCTCCTACAAACATAGGTATAACGTATTTCAAAGATTTCTACCTCCCAATGTCTATCCTTCTTATCTAAAAGTCTAAAATCATATATCTATTATATCCAATTCTCACACAATACAAAATAGGCATATTATAATATACTTATTTTATCAACTAAAAGATATAAAGCAAACTCATATAAGGCGGAATTTTACACTATAGATGATATCTAATTCCACTTATCCACGAACTTGCCGGTTTCCACTTTAATTTGCTCTACAGAAATGGAATAAGAGTATCTATGGTACATCTCCTCTGTGAAAATTCGAATAAATTTATATTGACCAATTGACATAAATAAGATATTCTCTAGATAATAATCTTACCTATATTGACGAATTTAAACTATAAATTTACTAAGGAGGAATTCTATTGAAAATAGCAATTGTCATTGACAAATCTCGAGAGAAAATTATCCCTTTGGAAGAAGCTCAGTTAGAAGATCGACAAAAAGAAAAAACCCTTCTAGAAATCAAATCTATATTATCTAAAAAATATGACTGTATATCTTTGATCGCTGATGACAATATAATTGAGACTCTTAAAGCTGAGAAAGTAGATTTGGTCTTCAATCTATGTAATGGAATCCATGGATATAGTAGATTAGCTCAAATTCCAGCTATATTGGAATTTGCCAATATACCTTATACTGGGTCATCTGTACTAGGACACTCTCTTGCTATAAATAAAACCTTTGCTTCTACAATTTTTAAATCAAAAGATATTTCTACTCCTGATTTTGTATCTATCTATAATATTGAAGATCTAGAGGACATAAACATGAAATATCCCATACTGATTAAGCCCAATGATGAGGGTTCTAGTCGTGGCATACACCAAGATAGTCTGGTATTCGACAGAGAAAGTTTAATAAAAAAGGTCAAGGAAGAATTGAATATCTATAATCCACCTATTATGCTAAATGAATACATAGATGGTCGAGAATTCTCTATTGGAATACTTGGAAATGGCGATGATATAACTATATTGCCAATTCAAGAAGTAGATCTATCTGATCTACCTGAAACTCTATTGAAATTCTATAGTTTTGAAATAAAATCCTACTATAAATCTCATACTAAATATCATATTCCTGCTGATCTGTCTAATGGGGAAAAGAATCTGATAGAAGAGTCTGCTCTAAAGGCCTATAGATCGCTACATCTAATGGACTATGCTAGGGTAGATATTATATTGAGGAACGGAATACCCTATGTCCTAGAAATCAACTCTCTTCCAGGACTTATGAAGAATAAAAGTGCATTATACCGAATGGCAGAAGCTACGGAATTGGGATACGATGGAATGATTATGAAAATAGTAGATACTGCTAGAAAGAGATATAATATATAGAAGACAAGATTTCTCTTGTCTTCTATATCTCTACATCCTAATTATAATCTAATATTCATAATCCCAATAATTTTCCAATTTTAGCTGGCCTAATATCCCCCTTATATATATATTTGTAATTGTAGGGTTAATCTTATTATATATCTCCATTCCTTCAGATCTACTTAGACCAGTATATGTGATTTCTCTAATCAACTCTTTAAATGCCCTATAGTCTTCAGTATCTAGATCATCTATACCAAGTCCTTCAATATATCTTCTCAATAATATCTTATTCATTCTTTCAGGCATAAATCTCCTATCATCTAATCTTTCCAATGCTTTATTAAAGTTTCCCATATATAGATCTAAAAATATAATATCATATGGAAGAAAGTCCTCCATCTTTTCAAAAGCATCTATTGCATCTTTATATTGACCAATACTTACCATAAATTTACCCAGATTATAATAATAATCTACATCTCTCTTTTCCATTGGTACATCATTAAGTATCTGCCAAACCCTGTCCTGATTCTTCACCTTTGATCTATGATCCATAAAATCTACAGTTTTATATAATAGGTAGTCGTCTCCAGTCAATTCATGATATCTAGTAGCGTATTCCAACGCCTTATCATAGTTGGCTTCTCCTTCTTGCCAACCTATCATATATATCTTTGCTAAATATATGAGGGCTTCTTCATTATCTGGTTCTTTATTTAATAGATCTTCATAATATTCTATGGCCTTTTCATATTTACAATCAAATATCAACTTCTCCCCTTCTGTCAATTTTCCCTCAATCTTCACAAGAGGCATCTGATCGAAATAAGAGTTAGTAGGTCGGCTACTTCCAACTAAATTTCTATTCTTATCATATGCATTGACTATCAAAGGATACTCCACACCTGGGTAGAAATTGCCAAGTATTGATTGAGGATTTATAACTTCACCCTCTCCATCCCTATACATTATAGAACCAATGGATTTCCTTAGTTCTTTTAGATCTAGTTCAATCTTTGAACTAGCTGATTCATTATATTTTGACCCACTCCATATGGTATAGAACATCATCACACCTTCTTTCCTAGCAGGATCACTATGGGCTATGGTCTGAACATCATAATAATCCGCCCCTTTTACAGGTTCCCATTCTATGGTGAACCTATCCTCTTCAACAGTATAAGTATTCTTTGGACAGATTATATCTATAGGTGATGTAAACTCATAGTCAAAATCCAGTTCTCCATCTAGATCTATATATCTGGCATCCTTCATCAGATATACCTTGTCATATAATAACGCTCCATTGAGTCCTATACCCAATGCATAGCCGCCATTCCTTAGCCCCAATGTTTCAAACTCTCCATTTACATCGGTAATACCGACAAAATCCATTCCACCGACACGTATCCCTTCCCCCTTTTTTTGTATATATATCTCTACAAAGGGCATGGGCATTCCATCGAAACTCACCTTTCCTCGAATCTTGTTTTCTCCTTTAAAATCCTTAATATATTCCTCAAGCCACCATTCCCTATTCCTAGGAACTCGATTTCCAAAGACTGTATCATAAATTTTATTTCGTTCTGCTTTCTCATAGTATTCTTGAGCTAGATCCATATCCCCTTCAAAAGACGCTATATATCCCTTAACAAGATAATATCTAGAATCTACTATTTCATCATTTTCATTATATCTATCTAATATATCCCTTGCACTATCATATTCCCTATTTGCAAAGTAATAAAAGGCTTCATAAATATCACTGATATACCTGATCTCTTCATCAGTGCTTTCCTTGCCCCAGTTTATCCACTTCAATAACCCATCTACATCCTGCATTGCTATATCTATATCCATAATCTTACCATATGCTAGAGGATAGTATCTAGAGTTATTGGACTTATCTATAAGTTCCTTTAATATATCCCTACTCTTCTCCAAATCCTCAACTGTTGCCCTAGATTCTCCACCCCATCCAGTCATCATTATGGTATATTTGGATAGTCCATCTGTGAGATAACTAGCCAATCTATAAAGGGCTTCATCTTCTCTAAACTTTATTGGCTTTGAAAGATATGCATTATAGAATACTTCTGCCTTGTTGGATTCTTTCCCTTCTAAAAAGTAGGCTGTTTCAAGGGTTAAGAGTGGTACTATAATTGTGATTATAAGGAGTAAAGATAATACAATAACTATTATATTTTTTACTTTTAACTTAACCTTCATCATTATACACCACCTCTCTTCCCTCTCTGATTATCATCTGAGAGTTGCCAATCTTTATAATCTCTATATTCTCATCTTTAAATATATCTTTTGGAACCATAGTTACAATAAATAGTATGACAATCCCAACTACTATAGGGGCTATGGAAATCTCTATTTCCCTATTGAGAAAATCATGAACAGTATCTCTCCATGTCTTTTTTCTACTAGATATTATATTATCTATAAGCTCAGATGATAATCCTATATCTCTAGAATCCTCCTCCATTATTTCTTTTAACTTTAAACCTAGTAAGTCCTTATCTTTCATCTAAATCCCTTCCTTTCACAAGGACATTTTTAAGTTCCACTCTACCTCTTGATAATCTACTTTTAATAGTCCCTTCTTTTTCTTCTAGAATCTCAGACATCTCCTTTATAGAGAGATCTTCAAAGTAAAACAACACGAGTACTTCCTTGTATATGTAGTTTAATCTATCTAAGGCTATTCTCAAACTCTCCTTCTCAATATTTAATAATGTCACATCTTCTGGATTATCTGATGTTTCATGATAGTCTTCATAGGGAACTGTAGATATGGAAGATTTCAATATATCCATAGCCACATTATGAGCTATACGATATATCCAGGTGTACAGAGAACTCTTTCCCTTGAAATCTTTAATATATTTAAATACCTTTATAAAGGTCTCTTGAACTATATCTTCTGCTTTACTTTCATCTTTTACTATTAGGTAAAATGACTTAAACAGTCTATTTCCGTATATATTTACTAGCTCATAATATGCCTTCTCTTTCCCTTTTTTAAGCTCTTCAACTAATATATGCTCTTCCATTACCCTACCCCCTACATCCTTTAGACTGGATTTACAAAAAAAGGTTGCATTTAATCTTATATTTTACTTGTCAGATTAACGTGCTAAATTAGATGGTTTACAGTTTTTCCAATACTATTGACAGTATATTTCCCTAATGTTAGTATAATAGATAATGATGTCTTAATCCATATAATTACTATGGTTAATATATCTAAATTATTGTATGGAGGTATTTAAATGTTTAAACAACAGTTATCATTTCAAGACGCAAGGAAAAGATTGGAAGGTGTTTTATCTGATACTAAATTGATATACAGCCCAGTTTTTAGCCAAAAGTCCGGCAATGAAGTATATATAAAACCTGAAAATCTTCAAGTTACTGGTGCCTTTAAAATTCGTGGTGCTTTTAACAAAGTATCTAAATTGTCAGATGAAGAAAAAAGCAAGGGGATAATAACTGCATCCGCAGGAAATCATGCTCAAGGTGTGGCCTATGCAGCACAAAAATTAGGTGTTAAAGCTACAATCTGTATGCCTGAGACAACCCCCCTTATAAAGGTAAATGCTACAAAAGCCTATGGAGTAGATGTTGTTTTACATGGAGAATGTTTTGATGATGCATATGCTAAGGCTTGTGAGTTAGAAAAAGAACATGGCTACACATTTATTCATCCCTTTAATGATTTAGATGTAATTGAAGGTCAAGGGACTATAGCCCTTGAGATATTAGAAGAATTAAAAGATGCAGATTGTATTATAGTGCCAATTGGCGGTGGTGGTTTGATCAGTGGAGTTGCAATAGCTGCAAAATCTATAAACCCAAATATAAAGATAATCGGTGTAGAACCTGAAGAAGCTAAATCCATGAAGGAGTCCCTTAAAAAAGACGAGATTATCACTTTGGATACAGTAAATACAATTGCTGATGGTACTGCAGTTAAGACACCCGGAGACTTAAACTTCTCCATAGTAAAAGAATATGTAGATGAAATAGTTACAGTAACAGATTATGAAGTTATGGATGCATTTTTAACTTTGACAACCTCCCATAAGATAATCGCTGAAAACTCTGGTTCATTATCTTTAGCTGCATTAAATAAAATTCAAGAAAAAGATAAAAAAGTAGTTTCTCTAGTAAGTGGTGGAAATATAGATATATTATCCATATCAGATCTTATCAATCAAGGTCTAGTCTATGCTGGACGTATCTTCTGTTTCTCTGTAAATGTAGTTGACAAGCCAGGAGAGTTACATAAGATATCAGATGCCTTAGCTAAGCTAGGTGCAAATATAATCAGCGTAGAACATAACTCTCGTAGAGGAAAGAATATCTTTATGGACGTAAATCTAGAGGTAGCTGTAGAGACCAATGGACATTCCCACATAGAATATATTACAGAAGAATTGACTAAACAAGGATATGAAATTTCAAAGATATATTAATTAATATAAATGGCTAAGAGGGATATATCACCCTACTTAGCCATTTTCATTAAATACTTATCTTATCTAATTTTTGTAGATTATATCTCTTAATAATATCCATCAACTTTATAGGATATTGGGAATCTGTAGCATATCCAGCTCTTCTTATAGCCCATGCCCCTTGAGTACTATCGTGCATGACATCTCTAAATATTTCATATCTGCTAGCTTCTAATAGTAATCTCTTGTGATCTTTCCAGCTCTCCTTTGGATCACCATATGCTCTAAAGTTTGCATCTATACGGAATTTTACTCCATTGTATTCTTCCCATGTATTAGATATAACATAAGCTTCATTTCCCTTTTGTTTTATTCCAAATAGATTATTAGATAATTTTCCACTATATTTATCTACAGGTACACTTTGTCCCCAGCCAGTTTCAAGAATAGCTTGAGCAGTTTGCAATGCTGCAGACATACCTGTCTCTTCCCAAGATTCTCTTGCCAATCCAGATGCAAATCCTAAGAATTTATCCTTCTCGATAATAGGCATTGGTCCATGAAGTTTACCTAAATATATCTTAACAGGTACTTCTTCACTTTCAACTTCTTTTCCACTATACTTTCCTATGGCCTTGATATTCCAATTTCCCTCACCTAAGTTTTTAGGATTCAATTTCTGTTCTGATGCAGGATCTACTCCAGAAGCTATAGTCTTCTTTGCTCCTGTCTTAGTATTTACAGCTATATAGCTTATACTATCTAATTTGATGTTGCTAATTCCATTTAACTTTACTTCTTCCGTGATTACCTGTTTTGGTCCTATACCCTGTATCAACAATTTAGGAGTTCCTGCTAATTTTACCTTTACAGCATCACTATCATAAGACTGTCCCTTTGGATCCTTTACACGAACTAATATCTCTTTTTCTCCCTTATATTCTAATCCGGGAAACCATTTATAACTCCCATAAGGTATTGTTGCAATTATTGTCTCTACTTTTGTATTAGGATCTCGCAATATATATTGAGTTTCACTTACATCAAAATTTCTATTAGCTAATAGACTTACAGGTTTATCTATGGTTTGTCCTGCTGAAACTCCACCTAAAGATAATTTCCTTGGTACTTCTACATTTACTACTATTGATTCACTAGGATAAGTTTTACCATTACTATCATAAGAAATCATTTTAATAGAATATCTTCCGTTTTGACCAACTATAGGGGTCCATCTATACTCACCTTGAGGATCTAGTTCTGTACTTGTATTAGTAGTATTTTTATCCAAATTTGTAATCTCATATTTTACATAGGAGGCGACAAAGTTATTATCTGGTCTTAATATCACTGTATCTCTTATTACTTCATTTTCCTCTATTCCATTTAACATCACTCTTGGCTCTACATTTACATTGACTGCTACAGCATCACCTGCAAGGAATTTACCTCCATTACCATATATAGCAGCTACAAGAACTTTTTGTCCCCTATCTTCTATATTAGGTAGCCAAGTATAATCAGAGTTCAAATCCTTTCCCCTTGCAACTACTACTCCCTTAGCTGTATCAGGATCTAATAATAGGTACTTAATCTCTACACCATTGACTCCACTCATGCTACCTAAATTTACTTTTAGATTTGTCTTTCCAGATATATCTTGTCCAGAATCTATGGATGTAATCTCCATGTCGAAAAATGGAACTCTCTCAGATTTTTTACTAGAATCAACATCTACTGTTCTAGTATCTTCATTCCATTCAATTCCTATGCCCAATGCATTACTTACTAATCTTGCTGGTATGTAGGTACGTTCACCTACTATCTTAGGTACTACATCACCTAGTCCATATGTCTTCTTACCATCATCATATTCAATTAGGTGACTGTCTATTTTCAATGCTACAGATATATCATCTTTCTTTAAAATTACCTTCTTATTGGGTTCATCCCAATCTACCTTAGCCCCTACTGCTTCTGCAATAAATCTTACTGGCACTAGTGTACGTCCATTTTCTGTAATAGGTTCAGCTAAGGAAGTTATATCCTCTCCATCTACTATAAGCCTAATAGGCTTAGCAGCTAGGGACTTAGCACTACATCCCAATGTTAAAACCATTGTCATAGTCAATAATAGAAACATTTTTACATTTAATATATTAGATCTCTTCATCCATCACTCCTCCTTATGAAATTAATTATAACATATTTATTCTATTGAGTGAACGAAAAATATCATTACCCTGTTATTCCCTATAGCTTGATAGTAGCTTGCTCTTATGGATATAATAGTAATATATGTTAAAGAGGTTTCATAGATAGGGAAAAATAGTTATCTATGAATAATAAAAGGAGGGTAAAAATTGATTGTAGGTCTAGATATGGGTGGTACTCATATAGATGGAGTTATAATAGAAGATGGAAAGATTATAAACAAGATAAAGAATCCTACTAATAGAGATGATCTATTTCAAACCATCTGGACTGCTCTACAGAAATTGTTAAAAGGTTATGATAAGAAAAAGATAAGTCGAATCAATCTAAGCACTACTGTATCTACTAATGCCATAGTAGAAGGTAAAACTTCTCCTGTGGGAATGATTATCCAATCTGATCCAGGGTTGAATCATGACTTTCTAAGTTGTGGAGATGAGAATATCTTTATTTCTGGATATATAGATCATAGGGGCAAGGTAGTTAAGGATTTAAATATAGCTGAAATACAAAATCTAAAGATGAAATTTAAGGAAAAAAACATTGACTCCTGTGCCATAGTGACTAAATTCTCTACTAGAAATCCAAGTCACGAATTAAGGGTAAAAGAAATATTAGAACAAGATTTTTCAACTATTACCATGGGACATACTCTATCTGGTAAATTAAACTTTCCACGCAGAGTATATACATCCTATTTAAATTCGGCAGTATATTATACATTTAACGAATTTGCTGCAAATATAAAGAAATCTCTAGAAAGTCAGGGAATAGATGCACCACTGTTTATCTTAAAAGCAGATGGAGGAACTATGACCATAAAATCTGCCCAAGAAAAACCTGTGGAGACTATTTTGTCTGGACCCGCTGCTAGTTTTATGGGTATAAATGCAATGCTTCCTATTAAAGATGATGCTATATTATTGGACATTGGCGGAACTACTACAGATATATTTTTCTTAGCAGATGGAGTACCCCTATTTGAACCATTGGGAATAAAGATAGACAAATATAATACATTGGTAAGAGCTATCTACAGCGTATCTATAGGCTTAGGTGGGGATAGCAAAATTGATATCCATGGTAAAGATATTAAAATAGGTCCAGAGAGGAAAGGACCTCCTATAGCCTTTGGTGGCATAACCCCTACTCCTACAGATGCAATGGTAACTTTGGGAATGATTAATGGAAAAGATAATGAAAGATCCTATGAAGCAATGAAGAACTTAGGAAATATATTAGGACTTTCTCCTGAAGCCTTCTCTAAAAGAGTTCTGGAAACCATGGTAGATATGATCAAAGACAAAATAGATAGACTTCTCATTGAGATAAATAGTCAGCCTGTATATACTATAAAAGAAGTGCTATATGGAAAGAAACTAGAACCTAAATCTATAAATATAATAGGGGGACCGGCAAAGATATTGTCATCTATACTGGAAGATAAATTTGGACTCCCTACATATTATCCAGATAATTATCAGATATCAAATGCAGTAGGTGCTGCACTTGCAAAGCCTACTATGGAGATAAATATGATTGCAGATACTCAGATGAAAACTCTAAACATACCTGAATTAGGCCTATATGAAAACATCGATAAAAACTATAATCTGGAAAGAGCTAAAAACAAGGCTATTGAGATTATAAAAAAAGCTGCTATGGATATGGGTACAAAAGAGGATGAAGTTGAGGCTGAGATAATGGAAGAAAGTAGTTTTAATATGGTCAACGGTTTTTATACCTCTGGAAAAAATATAAGGATAAAGGCCCAGATAAAACCCGGACTTATCTATAATCTAAGGAGTGAGAAATTTGAAAGCTAAAAATAAATTAGGCCTAGTATTTTTTCCTGCCTTTGATTGGGCAATCTCTCCTACTCATCCAGAGAGAGAAGAGAGACTTCTATATACTCAAGATCAAATCTTTGAAGAGGGAATTCAAGATATTGATGGTATAAAGTTTTACAATCCTATAATTGCTAAAGAAGAAGATGTTCAAAGAGTTCATTTTACAGTACCAGATGTTAAATCTAGAGTTACTGAATCTCATCTAATCTCTCTAGGAGGTACGATAAAGGCTTTTCAAACTGTAATGGAGAAGGAAGTAGATAAATCCTTTGCTCTAGTTCGTCCTCCTGGACATCATGCCCACAGAGTTGTCTATGGAGATAGAGGATTTTGTATAGTGAATATAGAAGCTGTAGCTTTAGAGAGAATAAGACAAGAATATGACAACTTACGTGTAGCTATAATAGATACAGATTGTCATCATGGAGATGGAACGGAAGATATATACTGGAATGATAAAGATACATTGTTTATCTCATTTCATCAAGATGGGAGAACTCTATATCCAGGAACTGGATTTATAGAAGATTTTGG
This sequence comes from Tissierellaceae bacterium HCP3S3_D8, assembly GCA_052067355.1. GTDB lineage: Bacteria > Bacillota > Clostridia > Tissierellales > Tissierellaceae > CABMKH01. The sequence goes on along the minus strand of JBQHQH010000023.1, from coordinate 21,648 downwards.
CGGGCCAGCAGCCTATGGATATAATATAAACATCCCTCTACCTCCTGGAACTGGTGATGAAGGATTCTTATATGTATTAGATAATGTGGTATTGCCTATATTAGCTGAATATAAGCCAGATATAATCATAAACTCTGCAGGACAAGACAATCACTATACTGACCCTATTACAAATATGAATTTTTCTGCTCAGGGATATGCAATATTAAATGATAGACTAAATCCAGATATAGCAGTTTTAGAAGGAGGTTATTCCATAGAAGGAGCCCTTCCCTATGTAAACTTGGGAATTATCTTGGCCATGGCAGGTCTTGACTATTCAAATGTTCATGAACCAGACTACAATAAAGACAAGTTAAAGCAATCTAAACAGATTACAGAATATATAAAAGAGCTATCTGATATAGTATATAGCCGCTGGAAAAATAGAGATGATCTACAGTTAAATAAATTTAAAAGTCTAGAACATGTAGAGAAAGCTAAGCAGATATACTATGATACAGATGGAATCATGGAAAATCAAGTTCAAAACTTTAAGATATGTAAGAGGTGTTCTGGAATAAATACAATAAATTCCAGAAGTGATACAGGATATAGAATATTTGCCATAACTATACCTAGGGATGCCTGTTCTAACTGTATAGATGAAGCCTATAGTTTGTACAAAAATACTCCAAAAGGAAATTTTACAAATGTATATCTTCAAGATAAGATAAATGATAGATATTTTTCTAAGTAAAATAGTCTGTTTTGGAATTTTGCATTACGAATTGTGAACTGTAATTATGGGCCATCAGACAAAACAAGAGCTGTTTTATAACTAATTACTTAGTTATGAAACAGCTCCTTCTCTTATCTATGCATATACTTTGATTATCTCAAGTGTCAATCTTGCTGCATTTTCTAAATCTTTGATATACAGATGTTCTTCTAAAGTATGAGCATTTTTTTCTCCAATACCTAGATTTACTGCTGTAATACCATTGGCATTTAAGATGTTGGTATCACTTCCACCACCTGAAGCAGCAGTAAATGGATCTAAACCAATATTCTTGCAAGCTAATTTAACCTTTTCTACTATTTCATGGTCTTCATCTACTTTAAACGCTCCATAGGCATGATTGATATTCATTTCTACTTTTCCACCAAACTTCTCAGCTGCATCTTCACAGCATTTTACCATATGATCTGTTTGTTCTTGCAATTTACTATCTTTCAAGCTTCTTGCTTCTGCGTTTATCTCTACCTCTTTAGTGACTATATTGGTAACTTCTCCACCCGAAATAGAACCTATATTAGCTGTAGTTTCTTCATCTATTCTCAATAACTTCATATTACTAATAGCTTCAGCTGCAATCTGTATAGCACTGATTCCATCTTCTGGAGCAACACCTGCATGAGCTTCTTTTCCAATAAACTTTGCATTGATCTTGTTTTGAGCTGGCCCTTGGACTATTATCTGTCCTGGTTCTCCACCACTATCTAACACAAATCCCATCTTAGCATTTAACTTACTATAGTCTAAATTTTTAGCACCAAAAAGTCCACCCTCTTCAAATATAGAAAATACTACTTCTATATCTCCATGAGGTATGTCATTTTCTATAATAGTTTCAATTGCCTCTAATATGGAAGCTATTCCTGCCTTATCATCTCCACCGAGAATAGTAGTTCCATCGCTGTAAATTACTCCATCTCTAATCTCAGGTTTGATTCCAATTCCTGGAGATACAGTATCCATATGGGCACTAAATAAAATGGCTTTTCCATCTGTGTTTCCCTTTAATTTACCTATTAAGTTTCCAGAATCACTTCCAACCTTTTCTCCTGCATCATCCATATATACTTCTAATCCTATCTTTTCCATTTCTTTTTTTAGAAAATCTGCAAACTCTCTTTCGTGTTTTGTAGGACTGTCAATTTGTATGTATTCTAAAAACCTGTCCAACAATCTCTTTTCATTAATCACAATATCTCTCCTTTCAACATTAAATATAAAGAAAATTTATATCAGATGGAGTTTTATACTCCAGCTGATATTTAACTGCACTTATCTTTGAAATTATATAACCTATAAGTAGATTATAACAAAATATGAGGCTTTTTGGGCCTCATATTTTAATTTACTATATAAATATAGATGCTCCTGGACCTAGTGGCAATTTCAAGAAATACCATGCTGACATCAATACTATCCAACTTAGTAAAAATACCATTGAATATGGCAACATAGTAGATATCAATGTTCCAAGTCCACTGTCTTCATCATATTTTTTAGCAAACACAACTATCATGGCAAAATAGCTCATCAATGGAGTTATAATATTTGTTGTAGAATCACCTATTCTATATGCTGCTTGAGTAAGTTCTGGACTAAGTCCAAGCTTCATCATCATAGGTACAAATATTGGAGCCATAATAGCCCATTTAGCAGATGCTGAACCCATGAATAGATTCAAGAATGCTGAGATTATTATAAATCCTATTATTAGAGGTAAACCTGTAAATCCTATACTCTCTAAAAATTCAGCGCCTTTAACTGACAATATAGTTCCTAAATTTGTATGTCCAAAATAGCTTACAAATTGAGATGCAAAGAATGCCAATACTAAATAGCCTCCTAAGCTCTTCATGGCTTCTGTCATACTCTCAACAAGATCTTGACTTGTCTTAAGCTTGCCTATTGTTGCTCCATATGCATAGCCTGGTATTAAGAATAATAGTAAGATTGCTAACATTAAACCATTATTCATAAATTCTTTCAATGTATTCTTACCAACTGCTTCTTCAAATGTCCTGAAGATTGCATTACTTGGGAACATTAAAAATGCCATCAATGCTACAAATAATAAAAGTGCAATTCCTGCATTTCTAAGACCTCTATTTTCAATTTCAGTAATAGGCTCTGCATCTGGAACGAATTTCCCAGTATATTTTCCTAAATTCTTCTCTACTATCTTTTCAGTTACTAAACTACCAAAGAAAGTCAATACAAATGTTGATACCATCATAAAGTATAGATTTGCTGTTGCTGCAATTTGATAATCTAATCCTGCACTTGTTAAGGCCTCATTGGTAATTCCCGCAAGTAGTGGATCTGTAGTTCCTAAAATAAGATTCGCTGAAAATCCACCTGATACTCCTGCAAAGGCAGCAGCTAAACCTGCTATTGGATGCCGACCTGCACCTGCAAATACAATTGCTCCTAGTGGTATAACTACTACGTATCCAGCATCTGAAGCTATATTTGACATTATACCTGCAAATACAACTACCGCTGTCAACAATTTAGGGGGAACACCTGTTATTAATTTTTTTAGAGATGTATTGATAAGTCCTGACCATTCTGCTACTCCGACCCCTAACATTGCAACTAATACTGTACCTAGTGGAGCAAAACCCGTATAATTTTTAACTGCAGTATTAAATATATACCTCAATCCTTCTGCATTTAATAATGATACGGCTTGAACTGTGACTTCTTTACCAGCTCTTGCATCATAATAGGTTACAGATATACCCGATTTAGCAACGATTGCAGATATTATAATTACTACAATACTTAATATTACAAATATCATTGCAGGATGGGGTAATGCATTACCTATTCTTTCCACACCCTTAAGAAAACCTTTTACCTCTTTTTTCTCTTGTTGGCTTGATTTGGTTTTTGACATTTTGTCCTCCTTTATTATTTATTTTTTTTACAATTCTTATTATACCTAATTTTATAAAATTAGTGCAAGTCATCAGAATATAACACTAAAGAGATATCGTGATATAATAATAAGGCTATTACAAAAAATGGTTACAAAAAAGTTACAAAACCCCTTCCATTCTTAACAATTTTATTATATACTATAAAAGACAAGTCTTTAATCTCTAAGGAGGCATTCAAAACCATGAGTAATAAAAATTCTCTTAAAAAGACTATTATTTCGTTTACCATAGCAGGAACAATATTTATATCTTCAGGTGCATCTTATGCAGCACTGGGAGATCAAGTTTTAACTAAGGGCATGAATCATGATGATGTAATGATATTGCAACAGGAGTTAAAAAGATTAGGCTATTTTACATATGATGAAATCACCTCCCATTATGGAGATATCACTGAAAAAGCAGTGATAGAATTTCAGAAAGCTCAAGGTCTAGAGACAAGCGGAGAGTTCAATTCTCCTACTTTTGAGGCACTTAAAAAATTTAGAAAAAAACCTTTAACCTTCGAACGTGCTCTAAAATTAGAGGATACTGGTGAAGATGTTAAGGCATTACAGGAGATATTAAAATATCTTGGCTACTTGGAAATAGACGAATGTACGGATTATTTTGGAAATATGACAAAAGATGCTATTGCATCTTTTCAAAAGACATATGAAATGCCTGTAGACGGAGTAGCAAATGCTCGTACCATTGATGCCATCAATGATATATTATTGGGAAGAACTGCCAATCGTATTCCCAATAGAGGTGGCGGAAGAAATTCTATTGGAAATGATATAGCTGCTACTGCAAAAAAATATCTAGGTGCTTCTTATCGAAGTGGTGGTTCAGGTCCAAGTCATTTTGACTGTTCTGGATTAACTCAATATGTATATAAACAACATGGCATACAACTATCTCGTTCATCTGTTTCTCAAGCTAATGATGGCGTGAAAGTGAGTAAGGAAAATTTACAAGCTGGAGATCTATTGATATTTAGTAATACCTATAAATCTGGGCCTAGTCATACGGGCATATACCTAGGTAATGGTAAGTTTATACATGCCAGTACTCCAAGTACTGGAGTAATTATATCAGATCTTAATTCTGGATATTATAGCAAGCACTTCTCATATGGAAGAAGATTATATTAAATTCTAATTAAAAAGGACAAGCCTTTAAAATAACTTAGGCCTGTCCTTTTTAAACTCTAATATATATCCCTAATACCAAATTCTGCGTCTTCAACCCATTCTTCAGCACGCAATAGATGTTCTATAAGCTCATCAAATATCTGATAATGAGCTTTTTCTTGTTTTACAAGAAAATCAAATAATTCCTTACCTTCTTCATCACTTGCTTCTCTTCCCATCTTTTCATATAATTCTATACTATCTTTTTCTTTTTTCAACGCCAATCTATATGCATCTATCTGGCTTGGATCTGTCTTTAATTCTGATTTAAAATCTTTAACATCTTCAAATACATTTTTATATTCGTTTAAAGCCTCATCTTCTGTCAATTCATAAGGCAATTCTTTAGACTTATTCCTTATTATTTCAGCATGTTTTCTTTCATCATTAGCTAATAACTTAAAAATAGTAGCTAAGCTTGTACCTTTGTTTTTCTCTGACTGTTCAAGATAATACTTTTCACCATCTAGCTCCATCTTTATGGCAAATTCTAAATAATCCATAATCCATCCTCCTAATCAGTATTTTTCTCTGAATCCTATATAAGATCTTATACCCTTAATTACTTACTCAAAACCACTAGTCTTATATAGATATCCATCTGATAAGGTAATTATTCTACTAGCTACTTCATCTATAAATTCATCATCATGGCTAACTACTATTATAGCCATATCCTTTTTAGCTAGATCTTTAATTATTTTAGATATCTGAACTGTTGTCTCCCTATCTAATGCAGATGTAGGTTCGTCAAAGCAAAGTATAGATGGATTTAAGATACAAGCTCTTGCAATTGCCACTCTCTGTCTCTGTCCTCCAGATAATTGATATGGATAAAAATTTCCCTTTCCCTGCAATCCTAAATCATTTATCAATTCAGTAGCCCTTTCATATACAGTATCCTTTGATTCTCTATTTAAATATAGAGGAGCTAAAAGTATATTATCCATTACTGTCATATGAGGAAATAGATTATAATTTTGAAATACATGCCCTATACTTAGTTCTTTAGACTTCTGTGAAGAACATTTTGTATCATCTATTGTTATACTTCCACTATCTACTTCTTCAAGTCCAGTTAAACATCGCAACAAAGTAGTCTTTCCCTCACCAGATTTTCCCCTTATACATACTATTTCACCTTTATCTACAGTAAAGGATATATCTTTAAATACTAAATTATCTCCAAAAGATTTACTTATATCTTTAACAATTAAACTCATATTAAGCTCCTATCTATAATAATTAAACTTTAATTCTATTCTATATAATACCTTAGTGAGTATAGCTATGATAATCAGATATACAAATCCTACAAATATAAATGGTATAAAAGTGGAATAGGTATTTGACACAGATCTTGCAGCCTTTAATATATCGCTTACCCCAAGTATATAGACTAAGGATGTATCCTTCACTAATGTTATGATCTCATTTCCTACAGATGGTAATACATTCTTTATAACTTGGGGTAGTATTATCTTCATAAAAGCATAGGATCTACTAAGCCCTAGGACTTTAGCTGCCTCATATTGTCCTACATCTATTGATGCAATACCACCTCTAAATATCTCTGCAAAATATGCTGTATAGTTTAATATAAATGCAATAAATATGGCCTGATATCTACCAAGAGCATATCCAATTACAGGTATATAGTGGTATCCAAAGAAAATAAACATAAGTTGTAAAAGTAGTGGAGTTCCTCTCATAATGTATATATACATCCCTATAATCCTAGACATAATCTTATTTTTGGACCTTCTCATTAAAGCTACTAAGATTGACAACGGTATAGAAATCATCAAAGTCACAAGGAATACTCCTAATGTAATCTTCAGTCCATCTATGGTAAGGGGAATTAGCATATCAAATACTTTCATAATATAACCTCATTTATTTCAATTTATTTTTCATTATCAGAAAACCATCTGTCATATATCTCCTGATATTTTCCATCTTCTTTTATCTCATTTAAAGCTCTATTGAGATTTTCTAAGAGCTCTGTATCATCTTTTCTCAATCCTACAGCAAATTCTTCTTTTCCTAGATCTTCCTCTAATATCTTATATTTTTCCTCTCCATTTTGTTTCATATAATATCTTGCCAAGACTTCATCTACTACAATTGCATCACTTCTACCTGCCTCTAAATCATTAAAGGCCTCGTTATTAGTAGAAAACTCTATCATCTTTCCATTCTTTAAAGATTCTACAAATCCCTCTCTAGAATTGGCAGCACCTATAGCACTAGACTCTGCTTGAACAGCTACTACTAATCCTTTTAAATCGATTAATTCCTCTATTTCAGAATTACTCAATGTAACTATAATCTGTCTATTTGCCAAATAAGGCGTAGAAAATGCCACCTTTTCTTTTCTCTCATCATCTATAGAGTATCCATTCCAAATCAAGTCTATATTTCCTGTGTTTAATTCTGTCTCCTTCATAGACCAGTCTATAGGTTGAATCTCTATCTCTACGCCCATTCTCTGTGAAACCTCTTTGGCAAGTTCAATATCAAATCCAGTTAGTTCACCCTTTTCATCTCTAAATCCCATAGGTGCAAATGTATCATCAAGACCCATTATGAGTTTTTCACCACTATTGTTTGAATCTACAGAGGAATTTCCACAAGCTACAAGAAAATTCATCGCAAATATGGACATAATAATAAATATAATATACTTTTTATTTAAACTTTTCATATATTTCTTCCTTTCTTTTTTGATAGTTAGTTTTATTTGGCCAAAATAAATCTAAATTAAAAAAACTCCCATCCTCTAGCTATAACTAGAGGACGAGAGTATATAACCCACGTGTTCCCACCTCTTTTTTCTGATATCTCACGATATCAAACTCATCAAGTACAATCATACTTTAGCACTATAACGGGTGCGAGAACCCGAATCAGACTACTCCTACAAGGTTTCATCCATCTGCTCTGGGATGTGTTCAATATAAACCCTCTGTACATTTTCACCAAATATGTACTCTCTGAAAGATAGAATTATATTTACTCTTTCCCTTCATCACAATAATATATTAAATTACTTTATATACTTTAACACACTATCTACTTATTGTAAAGACCTTTTTTAAATCTTTTGAAGATATCTTAATAGACTTTATTTTTGTCTCCCTTCTGATTTCCCGAATTATCTTCTTTAAAATAGAGAATAGGTGGATCTGATATAAAGCGCCCTTTTGCAAATGCCATGTTATTCCTCATCTTGATCTGAACTTGATTTAATACTCTAATCAAATCTACTCTTTCATTTTCACCAAATGTGAACTTAATTCCATATTCATATATACCATCATGTATCTCCCTTGTCCATACTGGATTTCCATATACCTTGATTTTCTGTTCTAGTAATTCTGTAGTAAACTGAAGAATTACATCTTCCTTTATAGGAAATCTTATATTGGAAATAAAACACAGACCTCCCGGTCCCATGTTTTTAATCAGAGTTCTTGTATTGCTGACCTTAACCTTTCTTCCATTTATCTGCATAATAGTCATGACAGCCTCTAGATTATGGAAAAATTGAATTCTAAAAAATCTTCTCCTCTCTTTTTCTGGTCTAACTATAGATTTATTGGCTATTTTAGGTTCACATATTCTATTAGATAAAAGCTCTTCAAATTCATCTAAGGGCATAGGTTTACTATATATATATCCCTGTCCACAGTGACAATCTAACTTCTTCAAATATTCCAACTGCTCTTGAGTTTCAATACCCTCTATTACTGATTTAATACCAAGTTCTCTCGCCATATCTATTATACAACTTGTAATAATAGTACTTGTCTTATCATCTGGTATTTCTTTTATAAAAGAACGATCTATTTTTAAAATATCTATATTAAAAGTATTTAGATAGGATAGTGATGAAAAACCTGTTCCAAAGTCATCTAAAGCAACTTGTATACCTAAATCACGCACTCCTTTTATAACTGAAATCGCTTTTTCTATATTTGTAACTAAGACACTCTCTGTAATCTCCATAGTTAAAAACTTAGGATCTAATCCAAATTCACTTATTATATTACCTATATTCTTAACTAAATCTTTTTCTAGGAATTGAACACTTGAGTAATTGATGGATATATTTATAGGACTTATGTTCATATTCATCCATTTCTTATAATTACGGCAGATCTCCTTTAACATCCAATTTCCAAGATTGATGATAAATCCAGTCTCCTCTGCAAAAGAAATAAATTCATCAGGAAATAATATTCCCCAGTCTGGATGTTCCCATCTTATCAATGCCTCTGCTCCCATAATATAATTGGTCTGTAAATTGATTTGAGGCTGGTAATAAACTCTAAGCTGCCCTTTTTCAATAGATTTTCGTAGATTATTTCTTAATATGAGTTGTTTATAGTTTTGAATCCCTATATTAGATGAATAGAATTTTACTTTATTTCCCCCTTCGCGCTTTCCACGGAGTAAGGCTATATTAGCATATTTAATCAGGGATTCTGCACTCTTGGCATCACTAGAATAAATACTTCCTCCTATATTAGCAATCATATCCAATTCATATCTATCTATTTTTATAGAATCTAAAAATATGTTTATGATATTTTGAGAATAAGATTCATAATCTTCTATATCTTCCAGTCCTTGTGCAATAATGACAAAATGGTCCTCAGAATATCTACAGATAAATGCTTCATCCCCTAAAAATCTTTTTAATCTTTGGACAATTTCTAGTATTATCTTATCTCCAAATCTATATCCTAAAGAATCATTTATATATTTAAAATTATCGATATCTAACATTATTACTCCAAATATCTCTTGAGTTTGTCTGGCGATCTGGCATAGATCTTCAATTTTGCTCTTTAAAAGTATACGGTTGGGAAGCTTAGTCAATTCATCATGAGTAGCAATATATTCTATACTCATCTGTTTCTGCATCTGCCTTGTATTGTCTATCCAATTGAGTAAGATTCCTTGAATATCAGGTTCCGACAATCTATTACTCATGGATACGTATATATACTTTTCCTTACCAGATTTTGTATTTACAACAAAATTACCATAAATTCTCTTATCTGGATTATATAAGGTTGACTCTAGCATCTTGATAAATTTTGTTCGCTCATCATCTTGATAGATTTCAAAACATTGCTTTCCAATTATCTCTTTAGGGCTATATCCTAAAATCTCTTCTACTGCAGGACTTATATATTGAGTAATTCCATCTATGTTTACGATTTCAAAGACAATATCAGAGCGATGTATAAGTCCCTCAAATCGTCTATATATATCTTCACGTTTACTCTTTAAATTCATATTTAAGTTGCTATCTGTACTATCCTTATCTACTACCTTAAGCATATCTTTAAATAATCCACTCATCCGACTCCTCCATCCAATTTATCTTAATGATGTAGTCTATAGTCCTTGATAACACACTATATTCTGACACTAATATTTTAAATATATCATGATTGAGTATAAAGCGTCAATTGATTTACAGCCTAAACTCTATGGCTTTTATCCTGTTTAAGATCTCTAAATTTGCCCTATTATTTTTTTCTATAGCTCTAATACTTTCTCTATAATGATTTTCTACTGGGTTATATGGATATTCACCACAGATATCTACGCCACATATCTGCCTTTTATTGGATATATGATCTAATACGCTTAAGAGCTGTTCTAGCCTCATATCACCATGATCCCAATTAGTTACTGATTCAGATCTTAAAAGAACATCCTTATCTATACTTATATAGATACTATCGGTTAAAACCTCTAAATCTATATAGCCTTTGATATCCCTAATCTGCAATGACCTATCTATGTCTTCTTTAGTAAAATATGAAACCACTCCATTATACTTAAACGGAATACTCCGTGCCAATTCTTCTTTCACTCCTATAATTATCACTTTTTTAAGCATTGGTATATTATCTAGAGCATTCAGTACCCAAGAACCACAACTAATCAACACCTGAAAATAGGTTTCTAACATATCTGAATGATGATCAAATAATATTAATGTAAAGGGATATTTAATCTCTTTCATAAGTAGATATGTTATATAGTGATGGTTGCCACTACCTATAAATGTTATTCCCCTGCTCCTCCTCTCTCTTAGTCTTCTATAGATCTCAATTAGAGATTCTTTCTCACAATACCTACTAGTATTTTTAATATCCAGGAAATGGATCCATTCATGATCTATATTCTTAAAAAAATTCTGTGTGCTATATGTATGATCAAAATCCAATATACTTATTGTACCTTTCATCTCTGTTAATTCCTCCAATCTATAGATACCCAAATAGTAAATTTTAAAAAAGCCTAATTGCAGATTAATATAATTAATTTGCAACTAGGCAATGGAGATTATTATATTTTCTCCAGTCTCCCACTTTTAAAAAATGATATAAAAATTGTTTAATATATTAGTAAATAGAATAGTTGGGTAAACCGGTCCTGCATTCCATAAGCCTTAATCTTACTTTATCATCTTAGTATCCAATATTAAATAGTTCGCCCTATGAATATATAGACTCTTTCCATCAACATTTATCCTAGTTATCTTTGGTAGATTTTCAGGAACTTTTACATAGACATCATTTCCCTGATAGACTCCTATGGGAATTCCTGTCTGACTCAATATTATAATCGTCTTTTCCTGCCCTAGTTTGTTCTTTATATTGTTTATCAGTCTATCTATTGGAACAAATCCTCCACCATCATCCATAGTGATATTGGTTGGCATTTGAAAATCTTCGACCATATCTAATCCATCTTCTGCAAATATGGTAGTATTGCCAACTTGAAACATTTGATTTCCATTTACAGTTATCTCTAATACTCCAGACTTATATCCAGATGATGAATCATCAATATTTGCATCATTTTCTAATACTCCGATTGTTACTTTATTTCCATCTACAACTAAAGTCTTATTACCGTAGTGATCATATACAGTAATTTCAAAATGTTGTCCTATTAACTCGCCTTTCTTTGCCGCAATCCTATCCCTAATCACAGCACATCCTGTTGAGGTTATAAGCATTGTACATAATATAATTCCTAATATTAACTTCATATAATATCTATCTCGTCTTTTCATACTAACACCTCCATAAGATTTCATTCACTAGATAACTATTATAATCATAAATATATATATCTTATTCAATATATATATTAGCAGAAGAACACTTATTTTTAAACTTCTCTTTTTCTATGTTAAGTATATCTCTGATTGTACCCTATATTCAACAAATCTTTCTATTTTTCCCTTTTAGTTTCCCAATAAATATATTTATCTATAGCACCTGGATTTCTAAGCTCTTTAATACGTAAGAAAGAATGATTAGGTATATTAAATACATTGTATTCAAAAAACAAACAAAAATATCATACAAAAATATCATACAAAAATATCATAGCAGTAATTATAGAAACTATTATAAGTTTATGATTCATATAGTCTGCCTTTCTCAAAATATTTCTTTTGTTTAGTAGTACATTTCTCCACTTGTGTGTCATAAATACACCCTTTAACATCATATATCTAAAACTTTATTAATATAATATAAATATTACAAATGAAAGGAGATTTGTTTATGAAAAAGAAGATTAAAAAAGTAAATAAATTAGCTTATTTAGGTCTAATAGGATTTTTAAGTATACCACTAGCATTATATACGAAAGATCCTAAATGGTTTGGTTTATGTGGGTTCTTTGGCTTTTTAGGCTACTTCAATGCAAAGCAAGGACAGTCATCAGAATAAAAGTCATTTGCGTAGCACTATAATAAATTATCTCCAATTAATAACTGTGCTTACTGTACATAATATAACTCATGTAAATTTAAACCTATTTTTAAGGGTCAAAAAACAGTACCAGTCAATGCCATGATTACTAAAGTAAAAATAATTCCTGATAAAACCCCTTCCATTGCTTAAACATTTGTTTTCCTCCTTTTACAATTATAAGTTATCCACCAGCTCAAATGTCACTAATACCTAATATAAACATACTTACAGTCCCTAATATATCCATAATATTATCCAAAATATTGCCTCCATCTACTATATATTTATTTATAGATACTGATCTGATATTAATCTGAAAAGTTTTCAAACAAATATTTTAAAGCTTGTTCACTTTCTACATTTGTAAAACTTTTAAATCTCTCAACTACTATATCACCATCAGCTGAAAACTCAACCTCCCATCGTTCTCCTGGGACTGCGATATCAACTCTTATATAATCTTCTCTAGTCTTATGTAAAGTATAATATATTTTATGTTTTTCTAGTCTTTCTAAAAAATCAATGAATTTTTTCATCTTACACACCTCCAAAATATACAACTTTCTTATTGCACATAATCCTTCTCAATTATAGTCTGTACATCAATGTAATGCTAATAGAGTAAGAACGACACTTCCAAAACTAACACAAGCCCAAATAGTATATTTTGATGTTGTGTCGTCATTTTGTGCTTTGATCGCCTTAATCAAAAATGCAGGAAATGCTATACCCATTATGGTAGTTATCAATTTTATGAAATCTATCAATGTTATAACCTCACTATTATATAGATAATCTTTGTGACTCAGTTAACTACTAATGCTTATCTACAGTATATAAATCATCTATACAGTTATCAATCTAATTTTACCATTTTTCAACGTGCCTTGAAATGACAAAAATGATGTCATAATTCTCTAGTCCTCCTTGGTGGAAGGATATACTTCCTAAAAGCATCACTGAATGCAACCTGTCCTTTAGATAATAATTCTTCATTTTTCTAAAGCAATGTTGTCTTAAATCTTTATACCTAACTTAATTTAGATCCCTTTCTTCAAGATAAAAACAAATATCTATATAGCAGTTACACTCTGTACTACCTCCTTCACAATTAAAATAATTGTGAAAGACTATTCCATTTCTTCTTGGTACAAAATTTGGGGCATAAAAAAACGAAGCCTAGATCAATAGTTGACCTAAGACTTCGCCTCTTTTAATTTCTATATTAGATTTTAAAACTTATATAATACAAGAGCACCAAAAATTTATATATCAATGCATTTATATTTCTAACAGAATTTATTTTTTATGAAGTATATTTCTTTTGAGACGCAAATATATTTAATGACTGATGATAATAATCTATAGATGAACAAAATATTAATAGTGCTAATTAGTTCAACTCTATACTTCAATCATTTTATATTGCCTTCTACTGCTGCTACAGCTTCAATTTCCACCAATTGATTTGTATATCCTAATACTGTAACCCCAGATAAGGTGCTTGGAGCATCATGATTACCAAACTTCTTTCTTATTGTTTCCCATGCAGTTACCAAATCTGACTGATTGCGAGATGCTACAAGAACTCTGGTATATACTATGTCTTCCAAAGTAGCCCCACAGTCCTTCAGTGCTTCCTTCAAATTCTCTACACAAAGTTTTGCCTGAAGCTCATAATCACTCAAGCTGGGTACTTCTCCGTTTTTATTAATGGGACATGCTCCCGCCAAAAATAATAAGTCCATTCCAGAAGGTATACGTCCAGCATAAGCATAATCTACTGGAGCTAAATTTGTAGAATGAATTAATGATATTTTTTTATTCACTTTGATTCTCTCCTTTTGTTATAATATCTACGAGAAGAATTAAAAATTCATTTTCTAAATGAATTTTATCTTCAATATCATTTTAAAGCTTCTACATTTTTAAAAAAAGATAATAATCATTTCTATATCATCTTTTACATAAAAGCTACCACACATTCTAAGAGTGGTAGCTTTAACCTACTTATTTTTTTTATATACAATTTTCTTAATACTACTCTCTGAAAGAAAGAATTCTTCAGCTAGATTGCTAATTGATTGCCCACCTATATATAGATTTAGAATCTTTTCATTTCTAGCTTTTAAATAATCTCGTATTTTAGATTTTTCACCCCATCTTTTTCTCTTTTCAGGAGGGGAAGGGATGTATACATATTCACCTTGGATATACTTTTGAATTTCTTTAACTAAATCATCTGGTAATATTCTATCAATTCTTACATATTTCATAAAGCTCACTTCCTTAAATTTATTATTTAATTAAGGAAACAAAGCCTGTATATGTACGAATTTATTTATCAAAAGCGACTAAATATCTATCTCTGTACAAATTGTCGCCCAAACTCATACCTACAGACTTTGCACAGAGCATTTTAATCATTTTTCTATCCATGAGATTAATATTCATGATATCACACTCCTTATTTATATTAAATCAATTATATTCTTTATTAAGAGGATACACAATTCATCACTTATGTTCAATAATAGTATATATTTCACTCACCAATTTATCAACCAAACCTTTCTATTTTTACTCTGCCTTTTAATGAATATACAAAAATACATCTTAGGAAGATATATATCTTCCTAAGATGTATTTAAAATCATTAATATTATTCCATATTAATTCCATCTATTGCAACAATTTCTTTTCTATATTGTTCAAGTTCACGTTGATTTCCATAGATAAAATGTCCTTCAATAATTTCTTCCCAAACTGGTTTATCTACAGAGTAATCATGAACTGACGGATCATAAACAATTAGTTTTTTCTTCTTTTCTATTTCTGGATCTGGCTGTGGTACTGCTGATAGTAAAGCTTTTGTATATGGATGTAAAGGATGTCTAAATAATTCTTCAGATTCTGCTAATTCCACTATTCTACCTTTACTTATAACTGCAATTCTATCAGATATAAAACGTACTACAGATAGATCATGAGAAATGAATAAATATGTTAATCCTTTATCTTTTTTAAGTTCATTTAGTAAATTAAGAACCTGTGCACGAATAGAAACATCTAATGCTGATATAGGTTCATCTGCTACTATAAACTCTGGTTCCATAACTAACGCTCTCGCTATACCAATACGTTGTCTTTGACCTCCTGAAAATTCATGTGGAAAACGAGAAGCAAACTCTGGTAAAAGACCTACTTCAAGTAAAGCATTTCGGACCTTTTCTCTACGGTCTTTCTCATCTTTATATAGATGAAAGTTTAATAATCCTTCTGATATTATATATTCAACTTTTGCTCTCTCGTTTAGAGAAGCCATAGGATCTTGAAATATCATCTGACATTTTCTGATAACTTCTTCATCTAATTTTTTAGAAATTTTACCATTTATCTTCCGTCCTTTAAAATAAATTTCACCTGATGATGTTGGATTTAATCTTAACATAGCACGACCTATAGTAGTTTTTCCAGAACCTGACTCTCCTACTAAAGAAAAGGTTTCACCTCTATATATGTCAAAGTTAACATCATCTACTGCTACAAATTTCTTTTTACCTTTTCCAAATGTTATCTGCAAATTTTTTAATTCTATTAATTTTTCCCTTTCTGCCATCCTCTTAACTCCTCTCTATCTTATGATTATGAGCACGCAATCTTTTAATAGTCTCTGGCTGTTCTATCTTTGGAGCTCGTGGATCTAAGTACCAAGTTTTCGCCTTATGAGTCTCGGATATACTAAAGAATGGTGGTTCCTTTATAAAGTCTATTGCTAATGCTCTTTTATTTCGAGGAGCAAATGCATCACCTCTTATTTCATGAAATAAATTTGGTGGAGTTCCCTCTATTGATGGCAATGCCTCACCTTTTACAGTTAACTGAGGTAATGATGAAAGTAACGCCCAAGTATATGGATGCCATGCATCATAAAATATTTCATTTACAAGTCCATATTCTACTATCTGACCAGCATACATAACTGCTACACGTTCAGCTACATTGGCTACAACACCTAAGTCATGAGTTATATATATAACTGTCATATTTAATTCTCTCTGTAAACTATGGATTAAATCCAATATCTGTGCTTGAATTGTAACATCTAAAGCCGTTGTTGGTTCATCACAAATTAATATTTCTGGGAGACAAGCTACTGCTATTGCAATAACTACACGCTGCCTCATACCACCTGAGAATTCATGGGGGTATTGATTATAACGACGCTCTGGATCATCAATACCTACCTTCTCTAGCATATTAATTGCAGCTCTTTTAGCATCTTCTCCCTTTAACCCTTGATGCAACTCTACACTTTCCTGAATCTGCTTTCCTATAATCTTTAATGGATTAAGTGAGGTCATTGGATCTTGCATTACCATAGCTATCTCTTTACCTCTAATATTAAGCCATTCTTTCTCTGTCTTATATTTTGAAATATCTTTTCCTTTGTATATAATAGAGCCATTGGTAACACTACCATTGGCATCCAACATACCTATAAAAGATTTTGTAAATACCGATTTTCCCGAACCTGATTCTCCTACAATTGCTAATGTTTCACCTTTATATAAATCTAGAGAACAGTTACGGATTGCTTTTAATTTTTGTCCACGTAGGCTAAATTGAATCTCCACATCTTTTGCGGATAAAATTGGCTCTTTCTTCATTGATTCTTCCTCCTGTTCCTAAATTTATAAATGATTTCTTGGATCTGACGCATCAGAAAACGCATTCCCTAAAAGGTAAAATGTTATAGAAATAATCGATACAATAACTGCAGGGAATATCAATAAATATGGATAGTCCAAGAAAAATGTTCTAGCATTTCTAAGTAATATACCTAATGAAGGTGTATTTATATCAAGTCCAAGTCCTAAGTATGATAACATTGATTCTGTGGCAATCGTTCTTGGAATTGACAATGCCAACCTTAATATAATAACGCTTATTAATTGTGGCAAAATGTTTTTTAATAAAATTCTCCATGTAGGTGTACCTAATGATCGAGATGCAAGGTTGTACTCCCTATCTCTATGAATCATAACTAAGTTTCGTACGTTTCTTGCCATTACTAACCAACCGAAGGCAATAAGAGAACCTGCCATAATCCAAAAACTTTGTCCTACTATAAGTGCAATTAAAGTCAAATATATTATATTTGGAACATTATTTATAAAGTTATATAGCTCTGTAAAAAATCTATCTAACTTTCTGACATAACCCCATAGACAGCCAATAATAACACCTAATATACACTCTCCTAAACCAACTATTAAAGCTAATTTAATAGATACTTGAGAGGCATACCAAACTTGAGACCAATAGTCACGGCCTAAATTATCTGTTCCAAACCAATACTCAGAATTTGGGCTGATAAATCCTTTCGTAGTATCTGGAACTAAGGATGCATAGTCATATTTGCCTATTCTTAAAGCAATAAAGGAAAATATTACCAATGCAAAGAATATAAAACTCAATATTACTGCGGATTTCTTCTTTAAAAAGTTTTGAAATACAGATTTCCAATAGGAATAGTCCGAATATCCAATTCTTTCTGCAGCTTCTGGAGAATAATCTACAAAATAAAAAAGCTCATCTTCATTTATTATTTCTTCATCTAATACTTCATCATACGTAGTCATTATCTAGAACCTCCTTCACTAGTAAGTGTAATTCTAGGGTCAATTAGCATCATAAGTATGTCTCCAAAAAATACACCTAATATACCTAGTGCTGCATATAAAATTGTTACTGTCTGAACAACATTTAAATCATATCTATTTATTGAATCCACTAACAAAGGACCCATTCCTGGCACAGAGAAAAAACGCTCTACGAGAATTGAGCCACCTATAGTTGATAGAAATGATGCTGGTAAATACTGAGCTAATGGTACAAACGCATTTCTAAGTACATGTTTTCTCATTATTTTCTTAGTAGGCATTCCCTTTATTCGTGCTAGTTTTATATAGTCTTTATTTATTTCATCTACCATATACCTTCTAGTCCATAGTGCCCACCATGCAATACTACTTATACATAAGCATATAATTGGTAATATACTTGATGGTCCCGGATTTCTTGTAGAATACATCGATGGTAATTTCAATAGCTTTGTACCCAATATTAATACCAATGAATACGATACCAATGGTGGCACCGCATTAGCAAAAATGGTATAAGCTGTACCAATGTGATCTCCTAGTTTATCTTTAAACCTTGACTGCATAGTACCCATTGCAACTCCAGTAATTAATGAAATACCTAGCGCTGTTATTCCTAGTTTCATAGATATAGCAAATCTAGCAGATATGATTTTAACTACAGGTACTCCATTTTGAATTCTTCGGGATTCTCCAAAATCAAAACGAATCAATTTCCCATAAAAATTTAATAATTGTTTTGGTATAGGATCTAGTAATCCTGCAGCTAATAATTGTTCATTTTTCTGTTCTTCTGTAAATTTCATCAATTGTTCTTCAGTAAAATAATAATCCGTTGAAAGCATCCTCATAAGTAAAAATACTACTGTTGCTATTAGTAAGACTGTTACAATAGATTGTAACAGTCTTTTTATACTATACTTGATCATATATAGTCACCATCCTATTTCTTACCTTTATTATGCGCCTCTTGAAGAGCTGCAGCTTCTTCTGTAGTATATCCATTAGAATTTGTTCTTATATTTTTAAGCTTTTCATTTTGTATACCAAACATGGCATTCATTTTACTAGTATTGTCATATTTGGCCAATGCAACCATCTGCTCATACTTAGCCGGTACAACAAATGCATTATCTAACATATATGCTTCTGCTTTTGCATAAGCCCTATAGCGAGCATCTAAGTCAGTAGTTATAGCATCTGCTGCCTCTACTAATGTAGTAAATTCTTTATAGGCTGCAAGTAATTCTTTGTTTGCTTCTGTCTCTTCTGTTATATCATTTATATATGAATAGTTTGCTGAATAATAAGCGTTGTCATTACCATATGTTTCTTGTCCTAAATAGTTTTGTGGATCACCATAGTCTGCGCCCCATCCATTGATTACTATTGAGTGAAGATGTGGCTGTACAACTTCTTTTCTAAGTGATGACACATAAGTTTTTATATTAAGTTGAACAAAATCATCCCCTAAACCATCTGAGAATATTTGTTTTAATACATTTGCTGTATCTAAAGCAGTTTGATTACCCGCTGCAATATAGTAGTCAATTCCTACTGGGAAAGTAACTCCTAATGCCGTCAATTCTTCCATGGCTTGTTTCTTCAACTCTGCTGCTTTTGTTTCATTTAATCTTACCATTTTTTCTCCATTAGGTTTTGGTAAGCCCATTTCCTCTCTTACTAATTCTGTATATTCTGTACCATCTGAAGTATATACTAAACCCTTCATAGTATAGAAATTACTCTCTCCTACATATGGATCTAATGCATTTGTTCTCTTATAATAATTTTCTAGATTTAATCCATAGTACCAAGTTTGTCTAAATGCCTTGTTTGCAATTGCTAAATTCCAATTTGTATCAGGTGTTCCATCTTCTTTATTTTTATTAAAATTAAAGTGGAATTGATATGCGTGTTTATTTAGTACGTCTGGTACTAAATAATTATGGAATTCGTGATTTTCATCTTTACTTATTGTATTTACTTGACTTTCCGTTAATTGAACATAGTCAATTTCTCCCGATTGATATAACTGATATGCTACATCTAAAGACTCTACCATTTTTATAGTTACTGTATCAAATAACTCTGCTTCCTTATCCCAATATAATGGATTTTTAGTGAATACCTTTTCATTGTTTTGAATATATTGTGTCATTGTATACGCACCACTATACCACATATTTTCATTGTTCATTGCCTTAACATTTTCTACTCCACCTAGTTCATCAACCATTTGTTGCGACAATGGATATAAACAATTATAAGTTGCTACTGTATCAAAATATGGTTTTTCTGTTATACATTTGTAAACTAATTTGTTACCATCTATTTCTAGTCCAACTGTTTCACGGAACTTTGAACCTGCTTCTGCTGTTAAAGCTTTTGCTTCTTCTCCTGAAAGAGTTTTTGTCCAATCATAATACTCCTTAGCACCTTTTATCATTTCAATTGGCATTGATGTATTTGCTGAATCATTTTTATGGAAATTAAGAATCCACTCAAGTCCTGTTGCAAAGTCTTCTGCTGTAAGATCTGCTTTTTCTTCACCATTCATACCTACCCATTTTACGCCATCACGAATTTTAAATGTCCATGTTAATCCACCATCTTCAGTACCCCATTCTTCTGCTATCCCCGGAACCAATTCACCATATGTATCCACTTCTAACAATGGATCAAATAAGTTGGTTAGGTTTTCAGAGTCTTCAGCTCTTTGACTATATAAAACATTGAATGTTTCTAGTTCTCTAGTTTGCAACTTAGGTATAACTAAATCTTTGATAGTCTCGGCTGTTTGTATCCCTCCATCATTATCAACGGTATTGCTACCATTAGCCTTTGAATCTCCACTACTACAAGCGCTAAGCATTAAAACTAATACTAGAATTAATGGTAATAATTTAAAGTTACCCTTTTTCATAATATTTCCCCCTTTTTTTGATAAAAAGTAACAAAATATAATTGTTCATTTTACCATAATTTTGATATAAAATTTATTATTTCAAAATTAATTTCCATTGGTAATATTCTGAACTTTTATCATATTCACAAAATTAGTTTATCAAAAACAATTTACATTGTCAATCGAGTTTTAAATAGGGATAGTGTCAAGTTGTTGTTGGAAAACCAATTAATATAACTTTTCCATTAATAAATTAAAGAATATCCTCACATTAATTATAATAGTTACATACTAAAAAACTGAAACACTAAGCATGTCTTTAAGCCATCTCCCATCTGTTTTTGATGTATATGGCATATCTATCATTATATCTGGATTAA
>JBQHQH010000022.1:0-44807 GCA_052067355.1 Tissierellaceae bacterium HCP3S3_D8 | reverse complement strand
CCATAACCTGTAATATACAGGAGAAGGAGGAGTACCCAAGTGGCTAAAGGGGACGGACTGTAAATCCGTTAGCTAAGCTTTCACTGGTTCAAATCCAGTCTCCTCCACCAAATTAAACTAATTCGTTTTATGGGATAAATTTAAGATTGTATTATTGACTATGCGGAAATGGCTCAGTGGTAGAGCATCGCCTTGCCAAGGCGAGGGTCGCGAGTTCGAATCTCGTTTTCCGCTCCATTATTTGACCCCGTAGGAAATAGCAAGTTTCCTTTGGGGATTAATTTTATTTGTATGTGCGGGTGTAGCTCAGTGGTAGAGCCCCAGCCTTCCAAGCTGGTTGCGAGGGTTCGATTCCCTTCACCCGCTCCATAATTTTATAGGTACCTTTAGCTCAGCTGGATAGAGTGTCTGACTACGAATCAGAAGGTCGGGGGTTCGAATCCCTCAAGGTACGTTAGAAAGACTAGGATTAATTTCCTGGTCTTTTTTATTTAATTATCTAGATTATTATTTGTTTACGAACATAACACTTCAGCCTTAAAACTATATTATCAAGTGTATTATAGTAATAATCTTGATAGAATTTTGTGAATATTTTCATAATAAAAAGAAGGATTTTTCTCTTTTATGTAGAAGTATTTAATGAAAGGAGGGAGTGTATATGAATAAAAGAAAGATCATATACAGTGTTTTAACAGAAATAAACAAGGGAGCGGCAGACCTCAAAGCAGTAGATTATGGATTAAGTGAAGAGACTTTTGGAGATATTGTTGAAACGATACAAGATGAAGGATTGATAAAGGGAGCTACATTTTTTAAAAGTAAAGGTAAAATACT
Organism: Tissierellaceae bacterium HCP3S3_D8; assembly: GCA_052067355.1. Taxonomy (GTDB): domain Bacteria; phylum Bacillota; class Clostridia; order Tissierellales; family Tissierellaceae; genus CABMKH01. The sequence continues at coordinate 43,970 of JBQHQH010000022.1, read as the reverse complement.
GATTACATTTTTAAATGCAGCTAAAGTTACTATTAAGGGAATAGATTATTTAGAGGAGAATAGTGTGTTGAGTAAGATAGACAAAGATCTAAAAGAAGCTAGCAAATAGTTATTATTATAGAGTCTTGCTATGAGCCTTATTCTGGGTTTTAAGAAAATGGGATTCTGTGTAAGATTTTATTTAAACCGTTATAGAATTAGTTAATTTGAAATAAAACGCCTCTAATTTCCATTTAAGTGAGAGAATTAGAGGCGTTTTTAAGTTTAAGTTACCTAGGTGTATGCAATGTAACGCAGACTTCTATCCAAAGCCTTGCTAAAAGAAGTTTCTTTCTAAATGACAAAAGTTGAGTTTTATAATATTTTTAAATCCATTCGATTATTCATAAATCGGTGCTTGAATGAATAATATGTCAATATATATTTAATTATTGGAGGTATTTTGATGGGATACTATGTTAATGTGGAACCAAAAGTGAAAGTTTATGTAGAAGATCTTAACCCTGAAGGTTATAAGACGATAGTTTTTTTACATGGTTGGCCTGGAAGTCATAAATTATTTGAATATCAGTTTAATCAACTTCCTAAAAGTGGATATAGATGTATTGGAATAGATCAAAGAGGGTTTGGTAAATCAGATAAGCCATGGACAGGATATGACTATGATCGGTTAGCTGATGATGTTAGATGTGTAGTGGAAACTCTTAATTTACAAGATTTTGTATTGGCAGGACATTCAACAGGTGGAGCAATTGCCATTAGGTATATGTGTAGGCATAATGAATATGGAGTATCTAAATTGGCACTTTTTGCAGCGGCAGCTCCTAGTCTCATTAAACGTCCTAATTTTCCTTATGGTATAGATAGAGAAACTGTAATTCAAATTATAGAAGGAACATATAATGATCGTCCTAAAATGTTGAATGACTTTGGAGATATATTTTTCTTTCAACATATTACCCAATCTTTTGCTAATTGGTTCTTACAATTGGGATTACAAGCAGCTGGATGGTCGACTGCTGCTATTGCAAATACTTGGTTAAACGAAGAACTATTTTATGATTTAGAGACAATAAATGTTCCAACTTTGATTATTCACGGAATTCATGATAAAGTTGTTCCATTTCAATTAGGTGAGATACAAAAACAATATATTAAAAATTCAAAACTTGTCCCATTTGAATATAGTGGTCATGGATCATTTTATGATCAGAAAGGTAGATTTAATGAAGAGCTGATTAATTTCATTGAATAATTAGCAAAATTAAGATAATTAAAAAATGAAATATAGTAAAGAGTAAATAAAATCTCATCTTAAATAGTTGGGATTTTTTTATTACATAAATATTAATCATAATAAATCTTATCATAAATAATAATTGTATTTAAGATTATCATAATATAAATAAAAAATATCAAATATAAATCAAGCTTGTTCAAAATTAAAAACACTTTCCTGTTGTTTTTTATATTATATTATAGAGATAGTTTATTTGAAAGATCATTATAATTCTTAATATAGAAAAGAGATTCAAGATGTCATATACATATTATAGTCACTGAACTGGTCCAAGATGTAACCACCAACGCCAGTAACATGTGATAGTTATATGAATAATCGTGGAGATAATACAGTATCAATAATAGATGGAACTACTGACACAGTAATTGCTACAATACCAGTTGGAAATACTCCTATTGTCGCTGGAATATTATGTTTATCTGAATGAGAATACAAAGATATAATTTTGTATTTCACTATGAACGAATTTAACATTGATGAATAATATGATGTTATAGGAAGAATCTATAGGAGAATAAAATTATCTATACTAATGAATATGATTAGCAATAGAGAATTGCCATATTTGATGTAAATAAATATTGCAAATTCAAATATAGATATATATTATATATAATTTAAAATGGGGAATTATATTTTAATCATAGTGAATAGGAATATATACAATATTAATTAAATCTCCTTAAATACTATTGATGCCTGGTCAGCAGGCAGGTGGGATCTACTCAGGTAGGTCCTATTTTATTATAAAAAGGAGATTTAGTAGGTGATATATGAAGTATGATTATTGGACTGATTCTAAATGTGGTCCTTGTAGAAGGGAACACAATTGTCATCAATGTAAAGTTATTGAAGTCACTATAAAGTGCCCAACAGGACCTGCTGGAATCACTGGATTGGTTGGGATTCATAGGGGTAGATTGCAGATCATTTAGATAAGAGTATAAAAATACAAAACTCTTTTTAAAGTAGGGTTTTGTATTTTGTTTTTCATTTTAGAATGTTCAAATAAAAAAACTTTTATACTTGCCTTATGTGGTAAAACATGGTATATTAACAATATATTAATATAATATTAATACTATCTTAATAATAAGCAAATATTATATTAACTAACTTAGTAGCTACTTTATAATTATTATACTTAATGATTTGCTTTATCTAGTGTATTTAATTATTAAAAATAAAAAGAAAAGGAGAATGTAAATTGAAGATGAAAAAAACGTTGTCATTATTACTAGCATTAATATTGGTATTTTCTTTAACTGCATGTAAAAGTGATGAAGCAAAAGAAGGGACAGTAGATGCTTCTGAATTTCCAACTAAAGCTATAGAAGTTATAGTTGCCTATAAGGCAGGTGGTGGTACAGATGTTGGTGCTCGTATTTTAGCTTCTGTGGCAGAAAAAGGTCTTGGGAAGCCTTTAGTTATTTTAAACAAACCTGGTTCTGATGGAGAATTAGGATATACAGAATTAGCAAAAGCAAAACCAGATGGATATACAATTGGTTTTATAAATCTTCCTACATTTGTTAGCTTGACCTTAGAAAGAAATACAAAGTATCAAATTGATGATATCGAACCTATTTTAAATCATGTTTATGATTCTGGGGTTTTAGTAGTACAAAATTCTAGTCAATGGAATACCTTGAAAGAGTTTATTGATTATGCTAAAAGTAATCCAGGGGATTTGACTATATCTAATAATGGGACTGGAGCTTCAAATCATATTGGTGCTGCCCACTTTGCTCATGAAGCAGATATAGATGTAACACATGTCCCATTTGGTGGTTCAACAGATATGATTGCAGCATTAAGAGGTGGACATGTAGATGCTACAGTAGCCAAAATTAGTGAAGTAGCTGGACTAGTTAACTCTGGAGATTTAAAAATATTGGCTTCTTTTACAGAAGAAAGACTAGAAAATTTTCCAGATGTGGAGACAATGAAAGAGAATGGTTATGATATCTTATTTGGATCAGCAAGGGCTTTAGTTGCACCAAAGGATACTCCAAAAGAGATCATAGATATCTTACATGATGCTTTTAAAGAAGCAATGGAAAGTGAAGAACATTTAGAAAAAGCTAATAATGCAGATCTGCCTATTAAATATATGGGTCCAGAAGAATTGAGAAAGTATATAGAAAATGAGGAAGAATATTTAAAAGAAATAACAGAGATTATTGACTTAAATTAATAAAATATAGGAGAATGGGGATGAATTTATTCATTCATTCCCATTTATAATTATTATGGAGGTGTGTTATGAGAAAATTAAACTTAATTCTAAGTGTAATTTTAATTTCGATAAGTGGTTTGGTTTATTTAATGATTTCTCAACTTCCAAGTGAAGCAAGTTTATATCCAATTTTTGTAAATACTATATTTTCAATATTATCAATTATACTATTGTTTAAAACTTACTTTAATAATCAAACCAATAGAGAAGAGTCTAATTTCATCAATATTGAACTAAAACAATTATTATTTGTTTTAGCTATTAGTGGATTATATGTAGCATTGATTAATATAATTGGATATGTAGTTTCAACAGCTCTATATGTATTAATTATATTGCTGGGATTGAAAGTAGATAGAATAAAAAGTTCCTTTATAAGTTTTGGATTTTGTCTGTTTGTCTATATATTATTTAAGATATTATTGAGAGTTCCATTGCCTAAAGGAATTATTATTTAGATATGAGGTGAAAAGTAATGAATGATATTTTATATGGTTTAATGAATGCATTAACCTTGGTGAATCTATTTGCTGCATTAGGAAGTACCACAGTTGGTATTATAGTTGGTGCACTCCCAGGTTTGTCAGCAGCTATGGGTGTAGCTTTGTTAATTCCAATTACTTTTGGGATGCCAGCAGATACAGCATTGATTTCTCTTGCAGGAGTTTACTGTGGTGCTATGTATGGTGGATCAATATCGGCTATACTATTACATACGCCTGGAACATCATCGGCAGCAGCAACTGCTATTGATGGATATCAATTGACTTTAAAAGGTAAAGCAGGTAAAGCATTGGCTACCGCATCAATTGCTTCTTTTATAGGAGGATTTTTAAGCACTATAGCTCTTTACACTCTGTCGCCTTTATTGGCAAGTCTTGCACTTAAATTTGGACCATCAGAGTATTTTTGGTTATCAATTTTTGGATTGACTATTATAGCAGGAGTTAGTTCAGGATCTATACTTAAAGGATTGATATCTGGTGCATTTGGATTAGTTATATCTACGGTTGGGATGGATCCTATGCTTGGAATACCAAGATTTACATTTGGATTTTCCTCTCTACTTGAGGGATTACCTTTTACCGCAACTCTTATTGGGTTATTTTCTATGTCACAGGTACTTATTCTATCAGAAAAGAAGATAAAGGAAATGGATAGACCAAAAGAATTGACAGATAAGATTTATTTGACTTGGGAAGAGATTAAAAGAATTTTACCAACTAGCTTACGCTCTACTATAATAGGAACTGTTGTAGGTATATTACCAGGAGCTGGAGGGACTATTGCAAGCTTTATGGGATACAACGAAGCAAAACGTTTTTCTAAGAATAAAGAAGAATTTGGGAAAGGCAGTATAGAGGGTATAGCTGGCTCAGAGGCTGCTAACAATGCAGTAACAGGTGGATCTTTAATTCCAACATTAACTCTTGGAATACCAGGAAATAGTGTAACAGCTATTTTATTAGGCGGACTGGTAATACAAGGTCTTAGACCAGGTCCAGATTTATTTACCATCCATGGGAAAATAACATACACTTTTTTTGCAGGGTTTGGGATAGTTAATATATTTATGCTTATATTAGGTCTATTTGGAGTTAAGTACTTTTCAAAAGTATCTGCAATAAAAGACAGTATACTAATTCCAGTTATATTTGCTCTATCTGTAGTTGGTTCTTATGCTATTAATAATAGAATATCAGATGTATGGGTAATGTTTATATTTGGAATAGTTGGATATTTTGTCAAAAAATTCGACTTAAATGCTGCAGCAATTGTATTAGCTTTAATACTAGGGCCTATAGGGGAAACTGGACTGAGAAGGGCTTTGATTATGAGTAAAGGAGATTATAGGACATTATTTAATAGTACGATAAGCTGGGTTTTAATAATTTTTAGTTTATTATCATTATTATCTCCAATAATTATGCTGAAGCTTGAGAAAAGAAAAAAAGTTACACAAATGGATTGATTAGTTTCAATTGTTTTAAGGAGTTATGTATATGATTAGTCAAAGAGAAATAATATTAAGACTTATACTTTCTGCTATAATTGGAGGATTAATTGGAATAGAAAGGGAAGTAAATAATAGACCAGCAGGACTTAGAACACATATTTTAGTCAGTGTTGGCTCTGCTCTAATAATGTTGGTCTCTATAGATGGCTTTTATAATCCTAGTACTGGGTTGCCAATTGGTGACCCTGCTAGACTAGCATCTCAGGTAGTAAGTGGAATTGGATTTTTAGGTGCAGGGACCATAATGAGAACAGGTAATAATATCAAAGGTCTTACTACTGCGGCTAGTTTGTGGGTTTGTGGAGGGATAGGATTAGCGATAGGAAGTGGTTATTACTTAGGAGGATTGTTAACAGTAGGAATTGTTCTTTTAACATTGATGAGTTTAGGTTTTTTTGAAGAAAGACTATTTAAGGTAAAATATAAGACATTTGAGGTTGTTAGTACAAATAGGGCTGGACTTATTGGAGAAATAGGCACATTATTAGGTAAACACAATGTTATTATTAGGGATATTTCCATAATAGATAATGAATTGAAAAATAAATACAATGAAGATGAGGTTTTAGAGACATATTTTATGATTAAAATACCGAGTGTGTTTAATGTGAATAAATTTGTTTGTGAAGTTTACCAAATAGATGGAGTATTAAAAACCAGTTTTGATGGTAAGATAGCATATTGTAATTATGCATAATTATCTATTTTTGATTATAAAATCAAATATCGTTGATTTCACATGCAATGAAGGCTGAAAATTAGAGGGCTTTATGCTATACTATTGTTTGTATATGATGTTAATTTTAGAGAAAGGAAATAATAGTATGGCTAAAAAAAGAATTTTGATTGTAGATGACGAGAAAAATATAGTTGAACTTATAAAAATAAATTTAGAGGCAAATGGGTTCGAAACAATATCAGCCTATAATGGTTTAGAAGCTTTAGAGAAAGCTAATTCTATTCCAGATTTAATATTATTAGATATTATGCTACCTGATATTGATGGGTTTGAGATATGTAGAATGATTAGATTAAATGAAAAAACAAAGGATATACCGATAATTATGCTTACTGCTAAAAGTGAAGAATCAGATAAGGTTATAGGGTTAGGATTAGGTGCTGATGATTATGTAACTAAGCCATTTGGGATTAGAGAATTAGAAGCTAGAATTAAAACAGTTTTACGAAGGTTTGAAAAGACAACAGTATTAGAAAAAAATCTTGATGAACATAGCAATATTATACAGTTCAAGGACTTAACTTTGGATACGACTAAGTATCAAGCTATGAAAAAAGAAAAAGAACTTGAATTAACTCTGACAGAATTTAGGATACTTAAGATTTTACTAGAAAACCAAGATAAGGTTATGAGTCGTGAAAGTCTTTTAGAAGAAATACCAGGAGATAAGTCCAATACAGAAGTGAGAACAGTTGATGTTCATATACGTAATATAAGGAAAAAACTTGAAGAAGATGGAGAACCTTATGAATATATAGAGACTATTAGAGGGATAGGCTATAGAATGAAGTAGGTGTAAGATTGAGAAAGAGAATACTTGTCAATTTCATCTTTATTTTATTAGTAAGTGCTTTTATTTCAGGAGCACTTGCTTTTAATTTTATTAAAAGCAGTTATATAAAGAGCAAAGAAGAAAAATTCCTTAGCAATATTAATCTTATAAAAAATACTTTAAATGATAATGGGGATAAATTGAAAGAAAAAGATTTTTTTAGATTATCACAAAATCTATCTTCACAGACTGGCTCTCGAGTAACTTTTATAAGAAGTGATGGAACAGTTATAGCAGATTCAATAAATAATAGTATAATTTTTCAAAATATTAAGTCAAAGCCAGAGTACAGATATGCCATAAAAGGAGAAAAACAGGTAATACAACGATATAGTATAGAAACTGGAAATAAGTTTTTCTATTTAGCTATGCCCCCTGTAAAAGTAGGGGAACTAGAGATTATACTTAGATTAGGTGATGATTACCAAGAGATAGATCATATTATAGAAAAATTTTTAATGTATACTATAGTTGCTAATTTTATAGGACTTTTCTTTGCAATAATAATTGGTTACATAAGTACAGATAGAATCATCAAGCCAGTGAAAGAACTTACAGATATAACTAAGTTAATTGCAGATGGAAATTTTAATAATAGAGTCGAAGTGAATGCAGAAGGTGAAATAAAAGAATTATCTATAAGTTTTAATCAAATGATAGAGAAATTAGAATATACCATTGATGAAATTAGAGATAAGAATATGAAACTAGATGCTATTCTTGCAAGTATGCAAGAAGGACTTATAGCATTAGATCAGGAATATAAAGTCATATTAATAAATAATAGTGCCAAAAAAATTTTAAAGATTGATGATAAAATTAAGATTGGAAGTCATGTCAAGGAAGTTATATTAGATAGTAAAATAACTAGGGAAATAGAAAAATCATTAGATGAGAACTGTGAACTTGATAAAGAAATAAAAGTAGGTGGAGATAATGAAAAGATAATTCATTTATCTATGTCTATAATACAGAGGGAAAATCAATCTGAAGATAAAATAGGAACACTTATAATAATTAGGGATATAACTTCCATTAGAAAACTAGAAAAGATAAGAAGAGATTTTGTTGCAAATGTATCTCATGAATTGAGAACTCCATTAACATCTATAAGTGGATTTGTAGAAACTTTGAAGATAAGAGAATTAGATGTAAAAAGTAGGAATAAAGTGATAGACATTATTGAATTTGAAACAGAAAGGTTAAAGAGACTTATTAACAATCTGTTGGAATTATCTGAAATTGAAAGTATTAAAACCACTAAATCATTAACTGATATAGATATAACAGACGATGTAAATAAAATAGTTGAATTATTGACTCCTTTAAGTGACAAAAAAGAGATTAAGATAAGATTAAACATTGAGGAGGGGTTGAATACAATCACTGGAAATAAGGATTGGTTTAGATTAATACTAACTAATTTAATAGAAAATAGTATAAAATATACGGAAGTAAAGGGAAATATCAGAATAAATGTATCTAATCATAATAGTGGTGTAAAACTTGTAATTAAAGATAATGGCATAGGCATACCTGAAGAAGATCTACCTAGAATTTTTGAGAGATTTTATAGAGTTGATAAAAGTAGATCCAGTATTGTAGAAGGTAGTGGGATTGGATTGGCTATAGTCAAACATATTGTAATTTTGCTCAAAGGTACAATAGAAGTAAGAAGTAAATTAGGTGAAGGAACCTGTTTTATAGTATTGTTACCATAAAGGAGATATTATCATCACATAGAATAAATAGGCAATCTACATATTGTTAGATTGTCTATTTTTGTATTCTAATAATAAGGAAAAATATAGAGAGAGTTGAACATATATATTGGAGAAAAATGTAAGAAATCATTGACAAAGGAAAACGGTACTAGTATAATTACATTAAATACTTAATAAATAAAGTTTATAAAGAAAGATGTGAAAGATATTGAGTGAGATAGTTGGACAGCCAAAGACACTAAAAATAATCAATAGGGATATAGTAAAAAATATAATAAAAGAAGCGGGACCTATAAGTAAGCCAGAAATAGCTAAAATAACTAAGCTAAGCACTGTAACTGTAAATAAAATAGTTGAAAGTCTATTAGAAGAGGATATAGTTAAAATCAGTGGAATAGGGGAATCAACTGGTGGAAGAAGGGCTCAACTATTTGAATATAACGGAGATTTAGCCAATGTTATAGTATTATATTATTATAAAAATTCTTATGTAGGGGCAATTTCAAATATCATCGGCGAGATAAAATATATAAGAAAATTTGAGATTAGAACCGATGAATTTGAAGATATAATGGAGGATACCTATAGAGTAATAGATGACCTCATTGAAAATTGTGGTGATGTAGAAATAAAAGCCATAGGACTAGGAGTTCCAGGTGTTGTAAAAGAAGGTACCATATCTGATATTCCAAATATTCCAAGTTGGGAAAATATAAATTTAAAAGATATATTAGAAAAAAGGTACAAATGTACCATATGTATTGAAAATGACGTTAATTTAACTGCTATAGGGATATATCAAGATAGATTCAGGGATAGATTCAAAAATATGACTTTAGTATATTTTGGTGATGGGATTGGATCAGGGCTTATTATAAATGAACAACTATTTAAAGGAGCCACAAACTTTGCTGGAGAACTTGGTTATTTGGAGACAAAGAAACATCTTAATTGTTATGATGAAGATTCTAAATATAAAGGAAATCTTGAAAGATATATATATGAAATAAAGAAACAGATGAAAGATAACAAAGAAGATGCAGAAAAGTTAAGAGAAGCATTAATAAATACTTTGGTAGATGGTTTAACTAATTTATTATGTATTTTAAACCCTGAAGTTTTAGTAATACAATCAGATGAATTAACAGAAAAAGATATAGAAGAAATAAAAGTCTTAATTTGTAAAAATATTAATAGAGAAAATATGCCATGGATTATAAAATTACAAGATGAAATGAAATATAGTATAAATGGTGTTATAACAATGTGTTTGATCGAAACTATAACATCCTACTCTGTTTCAAATAGAGGAGGTAATAAATAGTGAAAAGATATTTAATCTCTATTGATGGTGGAGGTACAAAGACGGAATTCTGTATCTCTGATTTAGATGGAAATATAATTAAATCATATTTTACCGGATCTACGAATTATAAATCAGTAGGAATAGAAAAAGTATATTCAAATTTAAAATCTGGTTTTGATAGTGTTATGGATGATCAAAGGTTGTCAATGGAAGATATAGCCTATATAGTCTTTGGAATATCAGGATGTGACTCTAAGAGTGATTACGATATTATATGCCAACAGATTGAGAGATTAGATATTCCCCAAGAAAAGTTTTATCTATGCAATGATGGTTTACTTGCTTTCTATGCTCAAGCAGAAGAACCAGGAATTGTAGTCATATCTGGGACTGGTTCAATAGTATTAGGAGTCAATAGAGATAATGAAGTTAAACGAGCAGGCGGTTGGGGATATCATTTTAGTGATGTAGGGTCTGGATATTGGATAGGTAATGAACTATTAAAGAGGACATTATTGTATTGTGACAATGTTTATAGATACTCTGAACTATTTAATGGTGTTAGAGATTATTTTCAGGTGAAGGACTTTGATGATTTACCTTATAAGATTACAGAGATAGTCAAATATAATGATATTGCAAAACTTAGTAGACTAGTTACAGAAAATACTAATGAGTATGAATGGCTTACAAAAGAGATTTTAAATGAAGGAGCAACTTATCTCTCTAATTTTGTAAAGACCATATATAAGAGTTTTGAGTTTGAAAAGGAAGATAAAATCAAAATAGTGTTTTCTGGTGGTGTTCTAAAAAGTATTTTATATAGGGATATTTTAGAGAAAAAGATATCTGATGATTTATATAAGCCAAATTTTGATTTTGTAGAACAAATAAATCCACCAGCTTTTGGTGGTATACAGTTAGCAAAGATGCGATATAAAGGTGATACAGATGAAGTCTAAAAAAGTGATACTTCAGATTTTTACTGGAGGATTTAATAGTAATGAGATAAGACTTGATGATTTTAAAGAAAAGTTGCTTTTGATGATTGAAAATATACGTATTGACAAGGTAATTATGGGATGGTCTCTTGAAAAAGAGGTATATGTTCAAACTAAAGATTTACTTAAAAAGTATGATATAGAACTATATTTATGGATGCCAGTATTTTCAGAAATAGGTCTATTAGAAGATTGCACTACTATAAAAGATTATAGAGGAAGGGAAGTTAAGAATTATAGTCTAAATGATGGTGAAAATTTTGAGTTTTATTGTCCAACTAATAAAGAGAATCTATTAAATTTTTATAAGATATATGAAAGATATTTTAAAGAGATAGATTTTGATGGGATATTCTTAGATAAAATTCGATATAGTTCTTTTTCTAATGGTCTTAATGGTATATTTAGCTGTTTTTGTGATGACTGCCTTAAAGTATATAGAGAAAAGGGATTAGATCTAGAGGCACTTAAAAAGGAAATGAAATTATTAGAATCTGGTAAAGAAAATTATAACAATATTCCTTTTAATATAGCTCAATATAACAATGGAGAATATAGATTTAATAATAAGATTTGGAGTGACTTCTTTAGGATAAAGAGTGAAATTATACTAGAAAAACTTTCTGATATGAGAGATTATTTCAATGATAGAGGCTTAAAGGTAGGAATAGATACATTTGCTCCTTTTATTGCATATTTTGTTGGACAAGATTTAAAAGAAATGCAAAAGCTAGTAGATTTCAACAAGCCTATGATGTATAGACTTACCCAAGCACCAGCAGGTTTACCATTTGAAAGTGATAGCTTAATAAGGGAGACTACAAAGGGAACATTTGATAATGTAAGAAATAGATTTCTTAGTATAATTGGTGCAGAATTGTATGATGCAAGGTTTCCAATAGAATTTGTCAAAGAGGAATTAGAAACTATTTCTAATAGGTCTAATTGTGATATCTACTGTGGAATTGAGATAAACAGAAAAGAGAATATAGCTAGAGTATATCCAGATTATATAGAGGAAAATTTAATTAGTCTAAGAGATTCAGGTATAGAAGGCTATGTATTATCATGGGACTTATTATCTGCACCAGAAGAGAATATAGATGCAGTGATTAATGTTCTGAAAGGAAAGGAAGGTAAATAATGGATGAAATCCTCAATCTAAAAGGAATTTATAAAAGTTTTGGAGATGTAGAGGTACTTAAAGATATTAATTTTTCTGTAAAAAAAGGTGAAGTTAGGGGACTCATAGGGGCAAATGGAGCTGGGAAATCTACTATGATAAAGGTTATTGGTGGAGTTCACCAACAGACAAAGGGAGAAATTCTATTGAAAGGTGTTCCAATAAAGTTTAAAGATCCACACCATTCAATGGAATCTGGAATCAGTGTAATATACCAAGAACTAAGCCTTGTTCCTACATTAACTGTTATTGAAAATATGTTCCTGGGAAGAGAAGAAACCAAAGGGAAACAAATTTTAGATAAAAGAGCTATGGAATCTAAATATAGAGAGATATGTAATAAGTTCGATTTTGACATTGATCCTAATATTAGAGTTTCAAATCTAAATATAGCAAATAGACAGATGGTGGAAATCATGAAGGCAGTTTCATATGATTCTGACATAATCATAATGGACGAGCCAACAACTTCATTGACAAGTAATGAAAAGGAAAGTTTATTTAAAATAATTAAGATGCTCAAGTCAATGGATAAGACCATAATCTATATATCTCATATCCTTGATGAAATATTTTTGAACTGTGACAATGTAAGCATAATGAGAAATGGCGTAATTGTCGGAACTTATGATAAAAAAGATTTAGACAAAAGAAAAATTGCAGAGTTAATGACGGGCAAAGAACAATTAAACATAAAGGAAAAGAAGGTAAGTTCTTTTGCCAATTATAGTGAACCTACAATATTACAAGTTGAAAACCTATCTAGAAAAAATGTACTAAAAGATGTATCTTTCGAGGTATACAGGGGAGAAGTAGTGGGACTAGCAGGTCTTGTCGGTTCAGGTAGAACTGAAATAATCAATATATTGTATGGATTAGATAAAAAAGATTCAGGAGATGTAAGACTAAATGGAAAAATAGTGAATATAAGTTCTCCCAAAATAGCCATAAAAAATAAAATAGGCTTAATTCCAGAAGATAGAAAAGATTTAGGCTTGATATTAGGACAAGAAGTATATAAGAATTCTACTGCAATTCAAATAGATAAGATGAAATCAAATGGTTTTATAAATACAAATAAAGAGATAGATTTTGCAGAAAAAGCTGTAGACCAACTCAGTATAAAAGTTAATAATGTAGGTCAAAAAGTAAGAGAATTAAGTGGCGGCAATCAGCAGAAAGTAGTAGTTTCAAAGTGGCTAGGTCAAGATCTAGATCTCATTATCTATGATGAACCGACAAAGGGAATAGATATCTCAGCTAAGGAAGACATATTTAGAAATATTGAAGATTTATCTGAAAAGGGGATAGGTGTAATATTTATTTCATCTGATATTGAAGAAGTAATAAGGATATCAGATAGAGTATTAGTAGTACGAGACGGGACGATAATTGATACTATGAAAAATGATAATATTACAGTGCAAGATATAATGAATAAAATATTTAATGTAGAATAGGTGAAAAGATGATGGATAAATTAAAAAAGATAAATTTTAGGGATTATGGTGTAATAATAGGGTTTATGATTTTATGCATTATAATAAGCATAGCTTCACCAGCTTTTTTAAGTAAAAGAAATATCTTAAACTTACTTAGGCAATCTTCAATAATTGGGATTATTTCAGCTGGGATGACCTTTGTAATAATATCTGGGAATTTTGATATCTCTGTTGGAGCAGTAGCTGCTCTATCAGGCGCAATAACCATGAAATTAGCAACTCTAGGAATTCCATTAGTAATATCAATGTTAATAGCGTTAGCATTTTGTTCAGCAATTGGATTTATAAATGGAATTTTTGTATCAAAGGTAGGAGTACCTTCCTTGATTGCAACTATGGCTATGGTAACTATAGTGAGGGGATTGCTACTTATGCTTACTGGGGGATATCCAATTACTGAAGATTTTGGATTCCTAGATTTTTTAGGTAATGAGTATTTATTGGGGATTCCAGTTCCAGTTATATTATTCTTTATAGTGGTGCTTATTGCTCATATAGTTCTCACTAAGACTAAATTTGGTAGACATGTGTTTTCAGTAGGTGGAAATCAAGAGGCAAGTAAATTAAATGGTATAAATGTAGATAGATATAAGATAAATGTTTTTATCATAAATGCAATACTAGCTGGTATTGCAGGTATTGTTTTGACCGGAAGATTAGGTACAGCAACTGCAATAGCAGGTGAGGGTTATGATATGGATGCTATATCATCTGTAGTAATAGGGGGAACTTCAGTTGCTGGAGGCTCAGGAAGTGTGATTAGAACAGTAATAGGAGTTCTTCTCATGAGCGTAATCAACAATAGTTTTAACTTACTAAGTGTAAATATTTATTTTCAATATATATTTAAAGGTTTAATAATATTAATTGCAGTAGGAGCAGATTCTTATAGCAAGAGAAAAATTGCTTAAAGATATAATAAAAAAGAGGAGGAAGGAAATGAAAAAAATAACTAAATTAATGAGTTTATTATTAATTATTGCAATGATGGGAAGTATGGTAGCTTGCAATAGTGATAAAAAAGGTAGTGAACCTACAATAGCAGTTTTATTACCAGGTCCAACAGGATACTTTGTAGCGACAAGAGAAGGAATAGATAGTGCAGCTAAAGAATTAGGGGTAAAAATAGAGTATGCAGATGCTCAATGGGACTCTAGTAAACAATTATCTCAAGCAGAGGATTTTATAGCTAAGGGAGTAGATTTGATTGCTCTATGTGCAGCCGATGCATCAAGTGCACAGAGGATAGTAAAATTAGCAAATAAAGCAGATATTCCAATTTTAGCTTTTGTAAATTCAATAGGAGATAACCCAACAGGCGAATACCCAGGTTTGATATCATATGTAGGTCAAAATGAAGTCAATACTGGTGCAGTAACAGGAGAGATAGCTAAAAAGCTTACTGGAGGAAATGGTGGTAAGGCTATATTAATAGAAGGAGTACCAGGTACATCACCTCAAATTAATAGAAGACAAGGCTTAAATAAATCACTAGAAAGTTCAAAGATTGGTATTGTATATACTCAAACTTCTAATTGGGAAAAAGAACAGGCTTTAAAGATTACAGAAGACTTAATTCAAAAGAACATAGATTTTGATATAATAATATGCCAAGATGACAATTCAGCTATAGGGGCTGGACAAGCATTAACTGAAGCGGGAATAAAAGATAAGGTATATGTAATAGGACTAGGTGGAAGTAAAGATGGTTTACAAGCTTTGAAAGATGGATTGATTGATGGAACAACTTACATGTCTGCAGTTGAAGAAGGAGCTTTAGCTATAGAAACAGCTGTTAAATATTTAAATGGTGAATCAATTGAACCTGTAACAGAAATAGAACAAGTTGAAGTTAATAGAGATAATGTAGATAACTTTAAAGGTGAATGGTAATATAGGATATATAAAAGACTCTTAAGTTTTAGGGTTATTGATTGAGATAAATAAAATTCTCTTTTTTGGTATAAATCAAAATATGATTTGGGCCAGAAGGGAGAATTTTTTATTCAATGTTGCACTTTAGGGTGAATATATTATCTATACTAGTTATAATTGATTTTTTCTAATTACAGTATTAAACTCTAAAAAAAACATTCATTTTATGATATAATCATTAAAAGAGAATTTATAAATGGGGGGATAAAATTGACTTATATAAAAGATTTAGGGATTTCCTTAAAGGGTGCAGAAAAGCAATTATCTATAGCCTCTACTACAGATAAAAATTTAGCTTTAAAAAAAGTAGCAGAAGCAATTCAAAATAATAGAGAAGAAATATTGAAAGCAAATAAAGTTGATATAAAAGCAGGTAGAGAAAAAGGCATGCCGGAAGCATTAATAGATAGACTTATGTTAGACGATAGTCGCTTAGATGGAATAATTGAAGGAATAGAAACAGTAATAAAATTACAAGATCCAGTATGGCAATCTAAAAAGGTGTGGACTATAGAGAATGGACTCACCATATCTCAGATGACAACACCACTTGGAGTAATAGGGATTGTCTATGAATCAAGACCAAATGTTACAGTTGATGCATTTAGCTTAGCATTAAAGTCAGGAAACTGCATAATGTTAAGAGGAAGTTCTTCTGCTATAAATTCCAATAGGGAATTAGTCAAGGCAATAAAAGAGGGCTTAAGAAACTCACCAATTACAGAGGATGTGATTGGATTTATTGATGATACTGATAGAGGACTTGTCTTGGAGATGTTAAAGGCCAATGAGTATATAGACTTGATCATTCCGAGGGGAGGAAGAGGATTAATTCAATTTGTAATTAAAAATTCTACAGTACCAACATTGCAGACAGGAGAAGGTAATTGCCATATCTTTGTAGATGAGACTGCAAAATTAGATGATGCTTTAAAAATAGTAATTAATGCAAAGACACAGAGATTAGGAGTATGTAATGCTTGTGAGACATTATTGGTTCATGAAAAAGTAGCAGATGTATTTTTACCTATGATCTATCAAGGGTTAAAGGATAGGATAGAGCTTAGAGGATGCGATATAACTAATAATATAATAGATGTAAAGAATGCAACAGAAGATGACTATAAAGAGGAATTCTTAGATTCAATATTGGCTATTAAGGTAGTAAAAGATGTAGATGAAGCGATAGATCATATCAATAGATATGGTACTAAGCATTCAGAGTCAATCATTACTGAAGACTTGACAAATGCTAATAAGTTTCAAAGACAAGTAGATGCTTCTACAGTATATGTAAATGCGTCTACAAGATTCACAGATGGATCAGAATTTGGATTTGGAGCTGAAATGGGAATAAGTACTCAAAAGACTCATGCAAGAGGGCCAGTAGGATTAGAGCAATTAGTGACATACAAATATCTAGTAATGGGTGAAGGACAAATACGAAAGTAGGTTGATTATATGATGGAAAAAACATTTAAAAATAGCAACAAGATAGTTATCAAAATAGGAAGTAGTACTATCACAAGTGATGATGGTACCATAGATAAAAATTTTATAGAAAATTTAGCAAAACAAGTGAAAACTCTAGTAGATCAAGGTAAGAGAGTAGTATTAGTATCTTCAGGTGCTAGAATAGCTGGAGTAAGTACAATAGGTAAGTGGTCAAGAAAAGAGGATATAAACTATAAACAAGCTCTATGTGCCATAGGGCAAGTAGAATTAATGGATTCATATAGGAAGATATTCAATGAATATGGTATACACATAGCTCAAATATTGTTGACTAAAGAAGATTTTGAGTCAGAAGCTAGAACACTAAATATAAGAAATACACTGTTTACATTGATAGATGAGGGAGTGCTTCCTATAATCAATGAAAATGATACAGTATGCGTAGAAGAGATAAAAATAGGTGACAATGATGTATTAGCAGCAAGGACAACAGTTCTTTGGGGTGGAGATTTACTCGTATTATTAAGTGATATTGAAGGTATATATGATAAAAATCCAACATCTAATGCCGATGCTAAATTAATAGAAGTGGTTAATAGTGCAGAAGAATTAGAAAAGAATATTTCCATAGGTGAAAAAAGTTCTTTTGGAACTGGTGGTATAGCTACAAAGATAAAAGCAGCTAAGATAGTAAATAAATATGGTACATCCTTAATAGTAGCTAAGGGTAAGGAAGAGGACATAATCCTAAAGCTAAGTGAAGGTGAGGGAAAAGGTACAGTATTTATGGCATAATTGATTAACCACTTAATCTTAAAGACTATTTTTTAGGTGATAGTCCTTAAGTACGTGAGGTGAAAAACAAAGTGAAAAGATATAAGGGAATAATATTTGACTTAGATGGGACATTGTTAGATACCATAGAAGATTTGGGAGATAGCATGAATGAGGTTCTGGAGAGATTTAATAGATCTACTTATACTTATGAAGAATATAAATTAAAAGTAGGAGGAGGATTTAGAGGACTAGTTCTAAACTGCTTTCCTGAAGAAAGTAATGAAGAGACAATAGATGAAATAGTAAGATTATATGATGAGGCTTACAGTAGAAACTATTTGAACAAGACTAAACCCTATGGAGGAATAGAAGAGGTATTAGATATATTAAAGCAAAGAGGCTATAAGCTGGCAATTAACTCCAATAAGGGAGATGAATATACTAATAAACTAGTCAGTAGGTTTTTCTCTGAAATACCTTTTATTAAGGTATATGGAGAAAGGGCAGGAGTACCTAGAAAACCTGATCCTACTGCAGCTTTGGAGATAGCACAATCTATGAATTTAGAACTAAAAGATATATTGTATATTGGAGATACAAAGACAGATATTATGACAGCAAAGAATGCTGGGATGGACAGTATAGGGGTATTATGGGGATTTAGAGGACGTGAAGAGTTAAGTAGATATGGAGCTAATTTTATTATATCCTATGCAGAAGAAATCTTGAATATAGTTTAGATTTTCTTGCTATTTTTTAAAAAAGAGTTAATATAAAGTTAAATATTCATAAATTGAGTGGAATAGAATCTATTAGTTATTGGAGTGGATTCTATTTCACTTTTTTATTTTCTAAATATTTTCTGTATGTTGAACTTACCTAGGGAAAACTGGAAGACAGTCTTCCCATGGAGGAAAAAGATGTATAGAGAATTAAATATATTATTAAAGAAGGCTAAGGAAGGTGATATGGATAGCAAAGAAGAAATTTTAAAAAGATTACAGGGGTTGGTCATAAACAGTATACGAAGGTACTATGATAAGAGAAATGAATATGAAGACTTAATTCAAATAGGAAATTTGGTAATACTAGAATGTATAGATAACTATGATGATAGTAGAGGAGTGTATTTTTTAGGATATGTAAAGACTATGCTGAAATATACCTATCTGAATAGACATAAGGAAAGAAGATGCTTTTCTTTGAATATTTCAATTGGAGAAGATGAGGAATGTGAGTTAATAGATATGATTCAATCAGATAGAGAAGGTCCAATGGAAGTTGTATTGAAATCAGAGGTTAGATCAGAACTAAGACAAGCATTATATAATTTAACAGATAGACAGAGAGATATAGTCATATTCTATTACCTAAATGGACTATCTATAAAGGATATATCTAAAAAACTAGGTATTGCTTACAGAACAGTAATTAATACTAAAACTAGAGCACTAGAAAAGATGAAGGGGTCACTATGACTCCTTCTTTTCATCTAATTTACTTTCTAATAGATAGATTTTAATAGCTGCTTCAATTCCATAGTTGATAATATTTTCTATAAGTGCTTTTGGTATATGTTCTCCTTCTTTAATAATGTCATTTAAGATGAGTTTATCTTTTATCTTATTTTTTATATCTCTATAATCTTCAACATCTCCATAGATGCCATAAATAGACTCTTTGGAGATGATATCTAGATTTTTCATGTTTATCCTTCCTAAGAGATAATCGGTTGAGACATTAAAGATATCAGCTATATTTTTTAAGGTATCCTTGTCTGGAAATCTATCATCATTTTCATATCTTCCCACAGTTGCTCTAGAGACGTTTAACTCTTTTGACAGATCTTCTTGAGTCATATTATTTTCTAATCTAAGCTGTCTTAATCTATTTCCAAATGACATCTTTATCACCCTTTTACTGTACTCTATTTAATGTTTAAAAGTATATATTTTCCATAAGATAAACATATCATCTTTTTGAGAATAAGATATATGATGCTCCAAAAAGACGAATAATACTTGACAAGTGACAAGATGGTGCTATAATATTACACAGAACCAATTAGTCGCAATATTTTAAAAAATACATTAATAGCTATAAATGTTGACAGAATGGTACTAAATTATTCAAAGTTCTTTAGACATATAATTTTAATAAAATATATTTAAGAATTATTAATAAAATTTATATGTCCATCATAATATTATATAAAATAACTTTATCACATTATTGTGGAAAGTTTGAAAGGAGGATAGAATTTAAGAGTAGGTACCGAATTACTAAAAACGAGAGAGTGAAGGAGTGTGTTTATCATGAAATACGATTTCGACAAGGTAATCGATAGGACAGGAACCAATTCATCAAAATGGGATCCAGATACTTTAGAGACGATGTTTGGTGAAAGAGAAGCAATTCCATTTTGGGTAGCTGATATGGACTTTAAAGCAGCAGATCCTATTGTAGATGCAGTAGTTAAGCGTGCAGAACATGGAATATATGGTTACAGCAAAAGGACAGATTCATATTTTCAAGCAATAATAGATTGGACTAAGAGACGTTTTGACTGGGAGATTAAAAGGGAATGGATAGAATTTACACCTGGAGTAGTACCGGCAGTTAATTATCTAATTCAAGGATTTACCATACCAGGCGATAAGGTTCTAATTCAACAACCAGTATATTATCCTTTTAAAAACGCAATAGAAAATAATGGACGTCACATGATAAATAATCAATTGAAGTTTAATGGAGAATATTATGAAATAGATTTTGAAGATTTTGAAGAGAAGGTAAAAGATCCAAAGGTAAAGATGTATATTCTATGCAGTCCTCATAATCCAGTATCCAGATTATGGACTAGAGAAGAGTTGATGAGATTAGGACAACTATGTTTGGAAAACGATGTCTTAGTGGTTGCCGATGAAATACACAATGACTTAGTCTATTCAGGATATAAGCATATTATGTTTGCTTCACTTAGTGAGGAGTTTGCAATGAACTCCATAACATGTACAGCACCAAGTAAGACCTTTAATCTAGCAGGTATGCAAGCATCCAATATAATTATTCCGAATCCAGAGCTTATGGACAAGTATAGAAGAATATTGGAGAAGAATCATATTGGAGGACAAAACCCATTGAGTATAGTAGCTTTAGAAACAGCTTACAATGAAGGGGAAGAATGGTTAGAACAGCTTTTAGAATATTTAGAAGGTAATATTGAGTTTATACAAAAATATCTAGAAGAGCATCTTCCGAAAGCTAAACTTATAAAGCCAGAAGCCACATATCTAGGATGGATTGATCTAAGAGCTTATGAAGAAGATGGAGAGAAATTAGAGAGAATACTTGCTCAAGAAGGGAAGATAGCCTTAGATGGTGGGACTTGGTTTGGAGAAGGTGGATCTGGATTCATGAGATTAAACTATGCATGTCCAAGAACACTATTAGAAGAGGGATTAAAGAGAATATGTGATGCTATAAGTAAGATAAAATAGTGCTTAATATGGAGCAATATTATATTAAGGAGGTTGGCAATGAGATTTAATCATAAGGCAAAGGAATATGAGCAGTACATCATTGATCTAAGAAGAGATTTTCATATTAATCCAGAATTGTCATTTAAAGAGATAAGGACATCTCAAGTAGTTTGTGACGAATTGGATAAAATGGGGATTTCATATGTGAGATTAGAAAACAACTGTGTAGTAGGTAGGATAAAGGGTTCAAAAGAAGGTAAGAGTATTGCAATTAGAGCTGATATGGACGCATTGCCAATAGTGGAAGAAAATAAAAAAGATTATACTTCACAAAATGAAGGAATAATGCATGCCTGTGGCCATGATGGACATACGGCAATGCTATTGGGAGCAGCAAGAATGCTTGCTGATGTGAAAGATGAGTTAAAAGGTGATATATTCCTATGCTTTCAGTCTGCCGAAGAAGTTGGAGGAGGAGCTTTTGAAATACTAGATTATTTAAAAGAAGAGGGTGGAGTAGATGAAGTAATAGCAGTTCATCTATGGGCAGATATACCGACTGTAAAGATATCGGTTGTTGAAGGACCGAGAATGGCTGCTGGTAGCGGTTTTACCATAGGAGTAATAGGTAGAGGTGGGCATGCTTCTAGGCCAGATCTATCTATTGATCCAATCAAGCCAGCTGCAAATATATTACTTTCTATTTCTTCAATTCCTACTAATAGATATAAGACTATAGAACCACTTGTAGTCCATGTTGGACAGATACAGGCAGGAACTATGGGAAATATATTTCCACAAAAGGCGACTATAGTTGGAGGAATAAGATCATTTTCTAAAGAAGGTGAGGATTCAGCAAGAGAATTTATAAGAGAAATAGCAGAAAACGGAGCTAAGATGTATGGTGCAACTGCAGAGGTGAGTTTTAAAGATGGGGTTCCAGTTGTCTACAATGATAGAGAAGCTGTTAAAAGAGCAGAAAAGGTAATAGAAAGATTGGGCACTTTTGAAATGGAGGATTTTGAGCAGATATGTGCTTCAGAAAACTATGGATTTTACATGCAGAGATATAAAGGGTTTATGACCTTTATTGGAATTAGAAATGAAGAATCGGTGGCATGACGGGTGATGAAATAGGAAACTCCTTTGCAAAGGGACTTTCTGGAATGGCATTTGTTGTATTTGTCATAGGTATGGCTAGAGTTGTATCACTGGTCATGAATGAAGGGCAAATTATCCACACCATAGTATATAATCTTACAAGACCTATTATGAATTTAAACAGAGGACTTTCTGCTATTGGAATAACGACGATTATTGCCTTGATAAATCCAATAATACCTTCAGCATCTAGTAAAGCTGCAATATTGATACCCATAATTAAACCCATAACAGAGGCATTAGATATGACACCACAAATTGCAATTTCAGCATTTCAATATGGTGATGGATTTACAAATATTATCTCTCCTGCATTAGGATGGACAATAGGATCAGCAGCAGTAGCTAAAGTACCTTTTCAAAAATGGGTTAAATGGTCTATGCCCATAGTTATCATAATGATTATCTTATCCTTTGGATGGATATTTATGTTAAATGCAATTGGGTGGACGGGTCTATAGAGATAGATTTTACTAAAAGTATTTGATTGGAGATGAAATTATGTCAAATGAATTGACTTCAACCAAAGATTTAAAGCGGACATTAGGATTTTGGGATCTAATGGGAGCTTCAGTAGGTCAGATTATTGGCGCTGGAATCATGTCATTGACTGGTGTTGCCATAGGTATGACTGGGAGATCTGTTCCATTGGCGTTTATTCTTTCAGCAGTAATGGTATTGATTTCATGGTATCCACTGACATTGATCAATACAGTTGCTAGATTTAGAGGTGGACAGTATTCCATAATAGGCTCATTGTTAGGAGAAAAATGGACCGGAGCATATATCATAATATATATACTTACCAACATATCACTATCTATGTATTGCCTATCTTTTGCAGACTATGCTATGCCATTTTTACCAATGTTACCTAGAAAAGCAATAGCTATAGGAATATTAGTACTACTATATATGCTAAACTTTATGGGTATAGATAAATTTTCTAAGTTTCAAAATATAATTGTAGTATGTTTAGTTGTAGCATTAGCCGCATTTTCCACCTTTGGAATAACTAGACTAGAACCTAACTATTATGATAAAAGTACTTTTTTAACTGGAGGACTTTTAGGACTATTAAGAGCCACAGCTCAATTGACTTTTGCAACAGGTGGAGCACAAGTAATGGCAAATCTATCTGGAGAGTGTAAAAACCCTACAAAAGATATTCCTAAAGCCATGATCATATCTACCACATCAGTTGCTATATTATATGCATTTATGGCGACTATAGCAGCAGGAGTATTGCCAGTAGAACAAGTTGCTAATCAGCCTTTGACTTTGGTGGCTGAAATAATTTTACCTAGGGGATTATATATATTTTTTATAATTGGTGGGGCATGGATGGCATTGATATCCACTTTGAACAATCAACTTGCATCTGCTACTAAACCATTGATGCAGGCTTGCAATGATGGATGGTTGCCAAATAGGTTAGCTATACTTCATAGAAAGTACAGAACACCAATATATCTATTGACTATGTTTTTTTTCGTAGGATTTTTGCCTATAGTATTTAACTTGGATATAAGTATATTATCTAGGATCACAACTACTGTAGGAAGTGTAAGCAATACCATGGTAGCTTTATCTCTATTAAAGATAAAACAAATATTACCTGAGCAATGGAAAAAATCACCTCTTCATATAAGTGATGTCAAAGTAAAGACATTAGTTGTGTTAGCCGTAGGAATATTTGTCTTACAAGCTATACTATTGGGCACAAGTCTGACAAAACCATTACTTTTAGGCAATATAGCAGTTGTAATAATTGCATTTATATTTGCTGGTGTAAGATATGGTAGTGGTAAAGTGAAATGCGAGATCAGTTATGAAGTAGAAGAGTAGATATTCTAGCAATTACAGAAATACTAAATACCGTTAATCAATTAAATTATACAATAGGGTTTCATTGATATTATTGATAAATGGAACCCTATTGTCAAGTAGAAAATAGGGCAAGACAATAGAATGGGAGGAAATAGAATGGATGTTATAAAATTAGTAATTGTATTCACCCTAATTATACTATTGATTAGAAAAGGTAAGTCATTATCTACATCAATATTTATAGGTGCGTTAATAACTAGTATACTGTATAATATAGGAATAGTAGAGACGATTAGAATAGCTTTTATGTCTATAACTAGTTGGACTACTCTATCGGTGATCTTAGCATTCTATATGATTACATTTCTTCAAAGGATGTTGGAAAATAGAGGACATTTGGATTTAGCTCAGAGATCTTTAAATGGGATATTTAATAATAGAAGGATAAACGCATCCTTAGCCCCATTTTTTATAGGATTATTACCATCACCGGGAGCCATATTTATAAGTGGAGAGATGGTAGATAAGGCGACAAAAGACTATATAAGCATAGAAGATAGGACATTTATCACTACTTTTTATAGACATATTCCAGAGAGCTTTTTACCCACATATTCATCAATAATCTTAGCTACTCAGCTGAGTGGAGTTCCAGTAGCAAACTTTATTATCTCAATGCTACCTGTAGTTGCACTTTTATTTATATTGGGATATGTATTTTATTTAAAGAAAATACCTAGAGATACAGGACAAGAACTAAGTCCAAATAAAGGAGAAGATATAAAGAATTTAATAAAGAGTCTTTGGACTATAGCATTGGCAATTATACTTATATTGGCATTTGATATGTCAGTATATCTAGCAACATCAATAGTCATTATATTATCTGTAATCATCAATAAGTTTAAAATTGTTGAATTGAGACCCATGTTTATATCAGCTTTTGAACCTAATATAATACTCAATAGTATTGTAGTTATGTTTTTTAAAGATATAATCACTCATACAGGAGTAATTACAGCATTACCTGAGTTGTTTGAGAGATTGCCAATTCCAACAGCTGCAGCTTTTGCTCTAATATTCTTCTTTGGCACTATAGTAAGTGGGTCCTTAGCAATAATTGCTCTGTGTATTCCACTTGCATATATAGCAATTCCAGATGGAGGTGTTTCTCTTATGATGTTACTGATGAGTTTTTCATATGCTGCCATGCAATTTTCACCTACACATATATGTTTGACTTTGGTGACAGAGTATTTTAAGACATCTATGGTAGATCTATTAAAGAGAACAGCACCAGTTATAGGAGTGTTTTGTGTAATTGTATCAGGATATTATATGTTGTTACAAATGATTTTTTAATTATATATCATATATTTAATTGACGTATTTAGTAAAGATACATGGAATTATATCTTTGACCATGGATAATTCTAACAGTTTGTTGAAATTAAAAATTCTAAATTTAAGGCGTTTTTAATTTCGATTCACTGGAAGTAGGATCATGTTCTGCAGATGTAATTCTTTAGTATTTCTACCTGATGACTTGCAACTTTCTATGTCGGTATCTATATAAGTGAATCATCAGTGTAAAAGAAGTATAGATTAAAAAGGAGGAGAATTATATGTCAATATTAGCCAAAACATACAGGGGAGGGATAGTAGATCTTACTCATATAGGTCATATAGCAGTAGTAGACCATACTGGGAAGATACTATATCATTATGGTGATCCAGAAAGAGTTACATTTGCACGTTCATCAGCAAAGCCCATTCAGGCTATACCAGTTTTAGAGAGTGGAGCTGTAGAAGAATATGGTATAACAGAAAGAGAAACAGCAATATTCTGTGCGTCTCACAGTGGTGAAAGTTTTCATATTGATGCAGTTAGAAGTATTTTAAAGAAAGCTGGATTAAATGAAGATTATCTACAATGTGGTTCTCACTATCCCCTAGCTGATTATGCAGCAGAAGAGTTGAGGAAAAATGGACTAAAACCACAGAATATACATTGTAATTGTTCAGGAAAGCATTCAGGTATGCTTGTTACTACAAATTATTATGAAGATGATCTAAGTACTTATTACAGACCAGAACACCCAACTCAAAGGAGAATATTAAAGACCATATCTGAAGTCTGTGAATATGATGAAGATAAGATTGTAATAGGAACAGACGGATGTGGAGTTCCAGTTCATGCCATGCCATTATATAAATTTGCTCAAGGATTTGCTAAACTTTCAAAACCAGAGTTATTTGATTCTAAAAGAGAAAAAGCAGTAAGAACTATTACAAATGTAATGACAAAATATCCAGAGATGGTAGGAGGAACAGATAGAATCTGTACAGATTTAATGAAAATCTGTGGAGATAAACTTTTTGCAAAATCTGGAGCAGCAGCTTATTATGCAATTGGATTAAAGGATAGGGGGATAGGTATAACTATAAAGATTGAAGATGGAAACTCTAGTATAGTACCAGCAGTAGTATTGGAGACATTGAGACAATTAGATGTAATAGGAGAAGATGAGCTTAAAAAACTAGAGAAATATCATGTACTAAAGAGTATAAATCATAAAAAAGAAGTAGTTGGAGAGACTAAGATTGAATTTAAACTTGTTTAGGAAAATCTGATGTAGTTTTATTGAATATGGGATTGGATGTCTATGCTAATTATTTAAAATATAGTGGGAAAGATGAGAGAGCACTATGGTTTCTCATCTTTTGTTGTACTGGATAATATAAATGTTACAAATCCATGTGATATAATTAAATGTGAATTACAAAAAGATAGTTTTAAGAGGTGGATTAAAGTGGTTACAGTTGAAGAGATCCTAGGTCTTCCAGTCTTAAGGAAATTAAAAGTAATTGCTGGACATAGAGGATTGAATAAGAGAGTTTCTTGTTTAACGGTAATGGAAGTGCCTGATGTAACTAGATGGTTAAAGGGACATGATTTTATAATCACTAGTTTTTACGCTGTAAAAGATGATATAGATAAACAGATAGAACTCATAGACAAGTTAGCTGATTTAAATTGTTCGTGCCTCGCTATTAAATTAGGTCAATATGTAAAAGAGTTAGACAGTTCTATCATTGAAAGAGCTGATGACAGAGGTTTAGTTTTAGCAGAAATTCCTTGGGATATTACATATATTGAGATAATTGTAAATGGAATGGAGAAGATTCTCCATGATAGAGATATAGATTATATGATTGAGAAATACATGAAAGATATTATATTTGATAACTATGAGGACTATGAGACTGCAACTGAAAGGGGAGAATTACTAGGATTTAAGATTAGAAATGGCTATTCCCTAGCTATAACTTTGATTAACTGCGGCAGAGATACTGATGAAGATATTAAGACATTGAGAAAAGTAGCTAAGAAGATTGCTAAAAAAAGTGATATATTATTGAAATACACTTATAATCCTGTAGTAACAGTAGAGGAAAAATCCACAATCTTATTCTTTGTAAGTGAATTAAAAGATATGGAGAATAATCTAGATAAGATAATAGATGTGATACAGGAATATTTGAGAGAAGAAGGTCTAGAAGATATAAAGATAGGTGTAGGCTCTATAGGAAGGGGACTAAAGGGAATAAAAGAGACATACTATAATTCTCTAGAGGTCTTAAAATTAATAGAGATCTTAGATTATAAGACATCCATATATTTTTATGATGAGTTAAAGATCTATCTATCTTTAGACAAACTATTTAGAATTGATGATTATAATATATTTGATGACATCTATGGTAAATTAGGAGACGATCTATTATTGACTTTAGAGAAATATCATGAGTGTAATATGGATATAGCAGAGACGGCAAAACAGCTATATGTCCATCAGAATACCGTAAGATATAGATTAAACAAGATAAAAGATATAACAGGATATGATGTCTTTAGATTTGAAGATAACTTCAAATTACATCTATTCTTAATATATGATAAGATTAAGAAATTGCCCTAGTCCATGGACTAGGGTTATTTTAATCAGTACTTATCTTAATAAATCTTATCATAATTGATATTTCTCTACAAATAAAAGTAAAAAAATTTGTAGAATTCTACATATATAAACAAAAGAATGTATGCTATCATATTTTTACAACATTGAGAAATGGTTTTCCTAATTTGCAAAATTATATGGGAGGTGAGAGAAATGGAACTACAAGAATCAATTTCATATTTAGAGGACATTATGGAAAGGTTTTTTCAAATTGGTATGGATATAAATGGTGGTGTTACAAGATTAGGATATACTAATGAAGAGGACCTGATGCATGAAGAATTTTCTAAAATTGGAAAACAAGAGGGCTATTTAATTGAAACTGATGAAGTAGGGAATACATTTTTGAGTATAGAAGATCATAAAGAGTATCATTTAGTAGGATCACATTTGGATTCGGTCATAAATGGAGGAAGATATGACGGTGTGATTGGAGTAGCTACAGGTCTATTATTGCTAAAGATAATAAAAGAAAATAATCTTCATATTCCACTGAAAATAGCTGCTTTTAGATGTGAAGAGTCCAGTAATTTTATGAAGAGTACCATTGGTAGTGGCCTAATTACAGAGGGAATAAATGAAAATGTCTTTAACAATCTAATATCGAGATCAGGAATAGGATTAAAGGATATATTTGATAAAAGAGGCTACAGTAGATTCCCTAAACAGATCAGTGGAATTAAAAGTTACCTAGAACTGCATATAGAACAGGGAAGAATTCTTGAAAGTGAAGATATGAGGATTGGAATAGTAGATGCCATTGCAGGTAATATAAGATTGAAAGTGAAGATTGAAGGATTAGCAGAACACTCAGGTGGAACACCAATGGATTTAAGGAGAGATGCTCTTTGTGGTGTAGCTGAGATTATATTAGGTGTTGAAGAAATTGCTAAGAGAGATTCTAAAAGCAGTGCTGTGGCAACTGTAGGGGCAATAGAGAATTATCCAAATTCAGTAAATGTCATACCAGGTGAAGTAGAGTTTTCCATAGATATAAGAGATAAGTCCAATAGAGAGATGGAGAAATTAAGAATTGAGGTAGAAAATTTTATAAATAGGGTATGCAAAAGAAGGAAATTATGTTTTAATATTAAATTAGTATCTACATCAGATGCAGTAGTTTTGGATGAAGAGCTTAGAGATGAATTATCTAATATTGCTACTAAATTGGGAATTCCTCATAGAAAGATATCTAGTGGAGCAGGACATGATGCCATGAAGTTCTCTAATTTGACAAAGACAGGTATGATTTTTATACCTTGTAAAGATGGAATAAGTCACAATCCAAAAGAACATGCTGAAGTTGAAGATGCGGCCTATGGTACAATGATAATATTAAATTATTTGAAAGGAGGACTAAAATGATAATAAAAAATGGGAGAGTTATAAATCCTAGTAATGATTTTGATGAGATAGCTGATGTGTTGATAGAGGATGGAATAATTAAGGATATAGGAAGATTTGAAAATATTACAGATGGAGAAGTCATTGACGCAAAGGGTTGTGTAGTTGCTCCTGGACTTGTAGATATACATGTTCACTTTAGAGAGCCTGGTTTTACTTATAAAGAGGATATTCAGACAGGTTCAGAAGCTGCAGCAGCTGGAGGTTTTACAACTGTTGTTGCAATGGCAAATACAAAGCCAATAATAGACAATGAAGATACTTTAAAGTTTGTATTAAAAGAGATGGAAAAAGCTAAAATCAATGTCTACACAGTAGCGGCAGTTACAAAAGGATTTAAGGGTCAAGAGCTAGTAGATATGGAAAGACTCCATGAATTAGGTGCTATTGGATTTAGTGATGATGGAATACCACTAAATGACGAAGAAATAATTCTTGAGGCTATGTTAAAGGCAAAAGAGTTAAATGTTCCTTTGAGTTTTCACGAAGAAAGTCCTAAATTAATTGGAATTCCAGGAATAAATGAAGGGGAGATATCTAAAAAGCTTGGAATCAAAGGAGCACCAAGTGTATCTGAGGATGTTATGGTAGCTAGAGATTCAATGTTAGCTTTGTATACTGGTGCTACTATAGATATTCAGCATATTAGTTCAGGTAATTCAGTGGATATGGTAAGATTTGTCAAAGACTTAGGTGGAAATGTCTATGCGGAGGTTACACCTCACCATTTTTCTATTACACAGGAAGCAATATTAAAACATAAAGCATTGGCAAAGATGAATCCTCCATTGAGAACTGAAGAAGATAGATTAAAGATAATTCAAGGATTGAAAGATAATACGATTGAAATCATAGCTACAGATCATGCTCCTCATAGTAGGGAAGAAAAAAGTGGAGAGCTGACTAAGGCACCAAGTGGAATTATAGGATTAGAAACTTCATTGGCCTTAGGAATTACTAATTTAGTGAGAAAGGGACATCTATCTTTAATGAATTTACTGAGGAAAATGACTATTAATCCTGCAAGATTATATAATTTAAATTGTGGCACTCTAGATATAGGTTCAAAAGCTGATATTGTAATATTTAAAGAAGATGAATCTTACGTCGTAGATAAGTTCAAGTCTAAATCTTCAAATTCTCCATTTGTCGGAGATACTCTCTATGGGAAAATAAAATATACTATTTGTGGTGGAGAAGTAGTATATGAAAATATAGACAAGGAGGTTGCAATTAATGAATCATAGATTAGTTTTAACTATATTTATAATATTGTTGCTATTAGCAATGATACCTTTTTCGTTTACAGCCACTCCAGAACCTTATATATTTGGATGGTTACCATTTCCTCTGTTATATTGGTGGGGATTGATGATAGTAAATCTTATATTTGTACTTTGGGTAGCTAAGAAATTTACTATATATAGTAAAGGAGAATCAAAAAAATGAATAAAGACTATATAAGTTTTTTAATAATCATCGGATATTTGATAATGATGCTTGGAATTACAGTGCAGAATCGTAGAAAATCTAAGTCAAAAGATGCAGCTGGATTTTTCTTGGCAGGAAGAGGAGTAAGCTCTGTATTACTTCCACTTACTATGATTGCAGCAATGCAAAGCACATTTGCTTTTTTAGGAGCTCCTGGAATGTATTATAATCATGGAATATCATATATTGTTATAGTTCTTAGCCAAGTTTGGGTAGCGTTGATGGTAATATATTTTGGAGATAAGATTAGAAAACTCTCTATTAAATATAACTATATGTCTATTGGCGACTATTTTAAAGATAGATATGATTCAAATTATATAAAGATATTAGCTTCATGTATATCAGTACTTATGACAATGGTATTTTTAGCCATGCAATATGTTGGAAATGCAAGAGCTATGCAGGTAATTACAGGAAATATAATATCTTATAATACAGCAATAATTATAGGGGTAATATTTTCACTTCTGTATGTAATAATAGGTGGTGCAGGTGGAGTCGTACTTTTAGACGCTATACAGGCAATAGTATTGATGGTGGGTATAGTATTGGCTGCTATTATAGCGATAAATCCGGCTGGAGGAATTGTAAGTCTATTTAAAACAGCTATTGAACAGACACCAGAATTACTTTCAAGACCTGGCGGACAAGGCATGTATACTAATAAGTATTGGGTTATGCAATTTATTGTACTTCCTTTTGGTATATGGTTCTGTCCCCATATTTGGACTAGATCATTGATGGCAAAGGATGAGAAAGCTATTGCTAGATCAGCAATTAGTATACCAGTATCACAAATATTGATCTTCGGATTTTCTACATTATTTATAGGTTTAGCAGGTCATCAATTGTTAACAGAAGTAGAAGCAGCAGATACAGTATTACCTTTAATGATGAGAAATTATTCAAACTGGTTTTTTGCAGCATTGATAATGGCGGCAGCTATATCAGCGGGCTTATCTACTATAAATTCAATGCTATTAGTTAGTTCTCAAATAGTATCTCAAGATTTAATTTTACTAAATAAAAAAGATAAGGTGTCAGATTCTAAAAATATGATAATTTCAAGAATAGTTGTATTTTCATTAGCTATTTTAGCAGGTATCATCGCACTGAGACCACCAGAGTCTTTGGTACAGATTGTTCAAGATGTAGCTTATACAGGTTTAGCACAGTTGGCACCAGCATTCATACTAGGACTATATTGGAAAGATACTAGAAAAGAGGGGGCCGCTCTTGGAATGACTATTGGAATAGTAATCCTGTTTGCAATGAGAATTTTGGGTGTTAGTCCTCTAGGTTACCCGGGATTCATGTGGGCGTTCTTTTCAAATATATTAGTTATAATAATTGTATCACTAGCATTGAAATCAAAGGATAACACAAGGGTAGAAGAGAGATTCTTCCCAGAAATTGGAGGCTAAAATGGGGAACATAATATACAATAAAAAATTGACAGAAGAATACTATTTAATGAAAGTAGAACAACAAAACAATGGAAAAATGGGACAGTTTTATATGTTAAGAGCATGGGATAATGAACCTTTGTTGTCGAGACCTTTGAGTATTTTTGATAGAGATAATAGTTCTATAACATTTTTATATAGAGTAATAGGTAAAGGTACAAAGATAATGTCAGATCTCAAGGCTGGAGATAACATAGTATGTCAAGGACCATATGGAAGTAGTTTTCCAGAAGTAAGAGGAAAGATTGCTATGGTCGGTGGAGGAATAGGGATTGCACCTCTATACTTAGCCTCTAAAGAATTGAAGAAAGATAGTGATAATAGGGTAGATATCTTCTTTAGTTTAAGAGGTGTAGAGATATTAAGAGAGGAGCTATCTTCTGTATCTGATAATTTAATCCTGAAGACTAATGAAAGAGTGGTAAATCTTATAGATCCAGATGAATATGATTATATCTTTACATGTGGACCAGAGGGATTGATGAAGGATGTATATATGAATTCTAAAGGAAAGAAGGCAATAGTATATGTTTCCATGGAAAGAAGAATGGGCTGTGGTATTGGAATTTGCTACGGTTGTACTTGTAAGACGAAAAGTGGAAATAAATTAGTCTGTAAAGATGGTTCAGTCTTCTTGGGAAGTGAGGTGTTTGCAGATGAGTAGATTAGACGTTAATTATAGCGGAATTCATTTTAAAAATCCAATAGTTTTAGCTTCTGGTACATGTGGATTTGGGACAGTTCTAGATGAAATCTTTGATATAGATAGATTAGGTGGAATTTCATCTAAGGGTATAACTTTAAATGGAAGAGATGGAAATAGTGGCATAAGAATTTGGGAGACTAGTTCAGGTGTAATAAATAGTGTTGGCTTAGAGAATCCAGGCGTAGATGGTTTTATCAATAGATATTTAGATTTCATTAATAGTAAAGATCTAGTCAATATAGTAAATCTTAGTGGCCATTCTACAGAGGATTATCTTGAAGGTATAGAGAGATTAAACCAGCAAGAGGTGGATATTATTGAATTGAATATATCATGTCCAAATGTAAAAGAAGGTGGAATGAATTTTGGTATAAAGACAGAAGTTGCCAGAAATCTAGTAAGACAAGTGAGAGATAATTGTAAGCATAAGTTAATAATAAAATTATCTCCTAATGCAGAAGATATAGTAGAGTTGGCAAAGATGTGTGAAGAAGAAGGTGCTGATGGCATTTCATTAGTGAACACTTTTCTAGCAATGGCCATAGATATCAATAAAAAAAGACCTGTTTTTGACAATATCTATGCTGGTTTATCGGGACCTTCAATAAAACCCATTGCATTGAGAATGGTTCATCAAGTATCAAAAGCTGTAAATATTCCTGTCATGGGAATGGGAGGAATCAGCACTTGGGAAGATGCAATAGAGTTTTTAATGGCTGGTGCAAGAGTTGTGCAAATAGGAACTGCTACATTTAAAAATCCTAAGATTGCATTGGATGTAATAGAGGGTATTGAAAGATATTTAGAATCCAACAATATAGATTCTATAGAAGATATAATAGGAATAGTTTAAAATGTTTAGTTTATAATGAATAAAAATTTTTTATCTGCAAAACATAATCATAGAAAGCATTTGGAGGTGGTTGTTTGCAGATAAAATTGTCACAAAAAGAAAGAATGTTATTAGAAGATGGGAAAAAGCAAGAAGAATTATGTATTAAAAAGTATCGAGGATATGCTAATCAAGTTCAAGACATGCAACTAAAGAATTTATTGATGGAGATTGCTCAAGAAGAACAGCATCACTATAATATGATTGATGACATGTTACAGGGAAAGGCACCAAATATGAGCCATAGTGGTATGAAGGTACAAGCTTCACAAAACAATAATAATGTACAAGGGATTAGCATAGATACAAATGATCAAGTACTACTGGAGGATCTATTATCTACTGAAAAGTATGTGTCAGGTTTTTATGATACAACAGTATTTGAAGCCGCAGATCCAACAGTTCGTCAAGCTGTTCAACATATACAAAAAGACGAACAAAGTCACGGAGAAAAGCTATTCAACTATATGAATCAGAATGGAATGTACGATGTAAAATATTAAATTTTCAACTATAGTCGGGAAGAGATGTTGTTCCCGACTATAGTTTTTTCTGGTGGATTTTGTAATGAATATGGAAGTAATATACAAATATATTCAAAATTTAGTGTATAATGTATAGTATGGGAAAGTCATTATATTTTAAAGATAAATGGAGGGTTCACAATGGAGAATAGATCAAAGGGAAAAGAATTACAGGAAACTTTAACTCATAGCTGGAAAAATGTATGGGAAGTAATAGATAACGAGGAACGAAAGAAGATTTTCACTATAAATGAGGAATATAAAGATTTTTTAGACAGATGTAAAACTGAGAGGGAAGGGGTAGAAGAGATAATAAGACTTGCTTCGGAAAATGGATTTGTATCTATCGATGAGGTAGTAGAGAAAAAAATTAGCCCTAATCCAGGGATGAAGATATATGCAAATAATAAGGGGAAGTCTATTGCATTATTTGTATTGGGAAAAGATAGCCTAGAAAGTGGTATGCGTATTATTGGATCACATCTAGATGCACCAAGACTTGATTTAAAACAATATCCTCTCTATGAAGATGAAAATTTTGCCTTATTAAAGACACACTATTATGGAGGAATAAAGAAATATCAATGGGTGACTTTACCCTTGGCTTTACATGGAGTTGTAATAAAGTCCAATGGAGAAAAGATGGATATTGTCATAGGAGAAGATGAAGGAGATCCAGTGTTCTTTATAACTGATCTATTACCCCATCTAGCTAAAGATCAGATGGAAAAGAAGATGAGTGAAGGAATATCAGGAGAAGGATTGAACATCTTATTTGGAAGTATCCCCTATGATGATAAAGAGATAGGTGAAAAGGTTAAATTAAATGTTTTAAATATCCTTAATGAAAAATATGGAATAAGAGAAGAAGATTTTACTACTGCTGAATTTGAAGTAGTACCTGCTGGTAAGTCAAGGGATGTAGGTATTGATAGAAGCATGGTTGGAGCTTATGGCCAGGATGACAGGGTATGTGCATTTACTTCTCTCAGGGCTATACTAGATGTAGAAACACCTGATAAGACAGCGGTTGCCTTATTTGTAGATAAAGAAGAGATAGGCAGTGTAGGAAATACAAGCATGGAGTCAAAGTTCTTTGAAAATATGGTTTCAGAATTAATATATCTTACAGAAGAGGAGTATTCTGAGATCATAGTTAAGAGGGCCTTGGCAAATTCTTGGGTACTATCAGCAGATACATTGGCTGGATTTGATCCAAATTATCCAGATGTTTTAGATAAAAATAATTCACCTTTTATAGGAAATGGTATAGTCATAGTAAAATATACTGGTTCTAGGGGAAAAGGCGGTAGTAATGATGCTAATTCTGAATATCTAGGTAAGATTAGAAAGATATTCAATGACAATGGTGTAGTATGGCAAATGGGTGAACTTGGAAAAGTTGATCAAGGTGGAGGAGGTACTATTGCCTATATTTTGGCGAACTACGGAATGGAAGTAGTAGACTGTGGAGTAGCTTTGTTAAGCGTTCATGCCCCTTATGAAATTGCAAGTAAAGCAGATGTCTATATGGCCTATAGAGGATATAATTCATTCTATAGAGATTAATATATTGATAATTCAAAAGCTATGGTTAGAAGAAAAGCATTCTTCATAACTATAGCTTTTTATATTATTTGAAGATTATAATATGTAATGATATCAAAATATATTAATATATTACATAATAAAAGCCATATATAATGTGCCTTTAAACATTCTATATTCATTTGAAAGGGGTTTTGTGGTAAAATATGTGATACTATTATCTTATAAATAAAGCTTATATCAGATGGAGTTCTATACTCCATCTGATATTCACAGTGCATTATCCACCGACACAAAATGTTTTTGTCATTCAGAGACAGACAGTATAGGTTTTGCTGCCGAGGAATTTCCTCTTTTAAATATGAATTTTGAATTGAAATGTAGGTCATAAGATAAAAAGAGTATATGCTATTGGAGGTATATAATGAAGATTTTAATTGTAGATGATGAAAAGGATATCCTAAATCTAATATCTAAAAACTTAATATTAGAAGGCTATGAAGCTGTTGTAGCTAGTACTGGTAGAGAAGCTATTTTAAAATTAAAAAAAGAGAATCCAGATATAGTATTATTAGATATTATGCTTCCTGATTCAGTAGGATATGATGTTCTAAAAGAGATACATGAATATAATAGTGCTATACCAGTAATATTTATTTCAGCTCTAGATAAAAGATCAAGTAAGATATTAGGTCTAGAACTAGGTGCAGATGATTATATTACAAAACCCTTTGATAGCAAAGAACTTGTATCAAGGGTTAAGGCTTTATGGAGAAGGATGAACTATGTCAAACAAGAGGCAGAGGACTATCAGAGAAAAGCATTAAGATTTGGGAATATGGAAATAGATCCTACTTTTAACAGAGTATCAATAGACGATGAAATCATTGAGCTTACATTCAAAGAATTTAATACTCTTCATTTTCTTGCTAGTCATTATGGACAAGTCATATCTAGGGAAACACTGATTAATAAAATATGGGGATATGATTATGTAGGAAATACAAGGGCTGTTGATGTGTTAATTAGAAGATTGCGAAGTAAAATAGAACCTTATGATAAATTTATTATAAGTGTCTATGGCGCTGGATATAAATTTCAAGAAGAATGATACTGAAGGTGATTTTTATGAATACAAAGAGTAGACTAAAGAAGAAATTGATGAAGATGAATTTAACCACAATATCATCTATATTAATCCTGTTTTTTATAATTACCATATGGGCATTGTTAAATCAGATAAATCACACAGTAGTAGATACACTTCTAAATAAGAGTTATGATAGCCAAATATTTGTAATGAAAAATCTAAAAAGTACCGGTGATAATGATAAATTAGGTTATCTGAAGAGAATAGGTCCATATTTAGCAAAGTATATTTCTGAACCGGGAGAAATTAGAGTGCAAATAATTTCAAAGGATATGGAGTTAAGTGGAGATTCGATATCTGGAGAAGAATTGATCATAAGTAAGGATATCAAAGTTTCATTAGAAAATACTAAGGCATATTCTTTTTTCTTAAATAAGAAAGAGCCCTATCTATCTTTTTCTAGTCCTATTTACTTGGAAAATGGCACAATAATTGGAAGTATAAGATATCTCTATCCTATGAATAAGGAATATAGAAAGGTATATTATATAGCAGTAATTTTGTTGGGTGTAATTATACTGGGATTGCTTTTAAGTTATATAACAACTCATATTATATCAACTAAAATAGTTAGTCCTGTAAATGAATTAAAAGCTGCAATAAATAATATTCAGTCTGGCTTCATAGAACAAAAGATTGATATAAAAAGCGGAGATGAAATCGAAGAATTGGGAATTGCATTTAATCTAATGAGCAAGAATTTGAATAATTATATTTCCAAATTAAGTGATGAAAGAGACAGACAGAGAATATTTTTTAGCAATATCACTCACAAGCTAAAGACACCCTTGACTTCCATAATAGGATATTCTGAATTGATTCAAAGATTAAGTGAAAATGATGATGTATGCGAAAGTGCATTTATTATTGAAGAGGCAGGAGAAAATCTATTATTTTCAATTGAAAATCTATTGAGAAGTGCTAAATTTTCAATTGATAGTTACGAACCTATATACAATAAATTTAAAATATCTGATGTTATAGAAGAATCTTTAATCATATTATCTCCAAGGATAGATAAATGGAATATAGGAATAATCAAAGAAGTAGATGATATTGAAATAATATCTGATAGAGATTTGATTAAGGAAGTGATATTGACTTTGTTAGATAACTGTCTGTTACATAGTAGATGTGAAAATATAGAGATTTCAAGCCATATGAATATGGAAAGTGGACAAGTTCAAATATCAATACACGATGATGGAATTGGAATAAAAGAAGGAGATATAAAGCATATATTTGACCCATTCTATAGACCGATCCAAAATACTACAAAAGGTAGTGGTTTAGGATTATATACATCTAAGTCTATTATAAATATGTTAGCAGGAGAGATCTTTATCAACGAAGATAATGATATTGGCACTGAAATTATTATATATATTCCAAATTATTACATAAGTGAAACAATTGGGTAATAATTCTGAAAACGTTTTGATATATAATGGAGGTGAAACATTTGAGAAATGCAAGTTTATATTTTATTATTCTAGTTACCCTTGGAATTCTAGTTATTAGTTCGGCTTTAAAACTAGATAGAGTTGTGGAAATAGACGATATCCATATTTTATATGAAAAGAAGAATAAGATATATCCCATATCTATAGACTTAGTAGATGAAGTATGGGGAGCTAGTACTATAGATGATGAAAAAATTATTTTTCAAATAGTAGATAATTTACGGAAGTTGCCAGTTTCTACAGATGAATTCACTGAAGAATTAACTAGATCTGAGTCAAGGGATATAGGAGGTGTTATAAATTATCTAGGTGATTCAAGAGGATATTTTAGCTTAGGAAAAGTGATGGAGCTTGATGGCATTAAATATGGAGATAGGTATAGTCTATATAATGTTTTACTCATAAAAAAAGCTTTAATAAACTCTATCTATACTACTTCAAATTTGCAAAGACTAATCAATTCCTTTAATCACGTCATTATAGTGAGTCATGAAGGAAAATATAGCTTAGGAGAAAAAGACAAGCTAAAGCTAGCTAAGGAGATTGAAAAGGTTAGAGAGATAGAATCTTCTGGACAATTTAACAAATTGTTTAAGGATAGGGGAGAAGTTGTATATCAAATTCAAATCTTCATTGGAGATGAAGGATATTCTCCACAAGTATATATAGTGGTATATGAAAATCAGATTGCAGCAGTATATGATGCTGGTAATTATGTAGGTGCCATTATGTATTTACAAGGAAAACTAAGTGGGTTCTTAGATAATCTATCAGAAGAGTATCTGTTGAGGTAAATGGACTGAAAATTGAGGAGGTATTATATGAATAAGAAATTTTTAGCTATATTACTGGTGTTTACAATGATGTTTAGTGTATTAGTAGGATGTGGTAAGGCAGATAATAAAGGAGAGGAACAAACTTCAGCTGCAGGAAAAAATGGAGAAGTAGATTTAAAAGGGCAAGAATTGAGTATCTATGTTTCTTTTCATGAAGATATGGGAAAGAGATTAGCAAATATGTTTGAAGAAAAAACAGGAGTAAAGGTTACATATATCCGTATACCAACTGGAGAAGCTGTAACTAGGATGAAAGCAGAAGCTGCATCACCAAATGCTTCAGTATGGATTGGTGGAACAGCAGATGCTCATGAGAATTTAAAACACGAGGGAATTTTAGAAGCATATAATTCTTCCAATGAATTTGATATACCTGCAGAATTTAAAGATCCAGATGGAGTATGGAAGGGATTATATGTAGAGACATTGTCTATAGGAGTTAATGCTGAAAGGTTTGAAAAAGAATTTAAAGATAAAGGGATAGAAATACCAAAGAAGTTAGATGATCTATTAAATCCAGCTTTCAAAGGTGAAATCATTACTCCAGATCCAAATACTTCAGGTACAGGATTTACTGTTGCAGCCTCAATACTTCATGACAAGGGAGAGGAAGATGGCTATAAATTTTTAGAAGAACTATATGGGAATGTAGGACAATTTACAACAAGTGGATTTACTCCAGCAGAGAAGACAGGTACAGGTGAATATTTAATAGCGTTAAACTTCTTTGCAGATCAACTAATAGTTAAAAATGGTGGATTCCCAATGGAGAGCACTGTATATGAAAATTCAGGTTGGAATGTGGTGCCTGTTTCAAAAATCAAAGGTGGAAAAAATGAAGAGGCAGCTCAGGCATTTATAGATTTTGCCCTAACAAAAGAAGCGGCTGATGCATTAGTAGAAATTGCTCATTGTGTTTCTGTTAGAGATGATGCTATAGCTCCAGAAGGTGGAAGTCCAATTGGCCATCTTCCAATTGATAGGTCATTTAATGCCATTGAGGCAGCAGCATCTAAAGAAGAAGTAGTCAATAGGTTAAGTGAATTAAAATAATATATATTCTTATAGGAGTAGTATTAATACTACTCCTATATTAATCAAATGGAGGATAGTGAGTGAGGAGGGTTATAATGGAGAAATCTCAAATTAAAGAAAAAAAAGGTATAGCTATGGAGATTAAGAATATCATTCAAGATCCTAGCTTAGTGATTTTACTCATATTTGTATTTTTGACCTTTGGTCTAGTAATAGTCTATCCTTTTTTAAAATTAGGATTGATTCCTGATGCTGGCGTATGGAAAAAAGCATTTACAGATAAAGGGGTTTTTATAGCTTTTAGAAATACCATGTTTTCATCGCTTTTAGCTAGTACAACAACAATTATACTAGGATTTGCTTTTGCCTATGCTATGAATTATTCAGATATACCTGGAAAAAAGATATTTAGAGTAATAGCTTTGTTGCCTAATATGGCTCCGTCTGTTATGACAGGTTTATCTTTTATCATGTTGTTTGGTAGGAGAGGCATAATTACTTATAAACTATTAGGGCTTACTATAGATCCATATGGCTGGATTGGATTATGGATAGTTCAGAGTATTGCATTTTTCCCTTTAGCATATATTACAATATCTGGAGTTCTGAGATCTATTAGTCCAAATGTGGAATTATCTGCGCAAAATTTAGGGGCATCTGGATTTAGGTTATTTAGAACGGTTACTTTACAGCTAGCAACCCCTGGTATAGCCAGTGCATTTTTACTTGTATTTATAAGTTCCTTGGCAGACTTTGGAAACCCCATGTTAATAGCAGGAAATTATAGGACATTGGCAACATTGGCATATGCTACTGTTACGGGAAATTGGGATTTGCCACTTGCTGCAGCTCTGAGTTTACTTTTAGTAATACCATCTATTACAATATTTTTCATACAGAAATATTATTTAGACAAAAAATCTTTTGTAACAATTACAGGAAAGCCTACAAGCGGACTTCAAAGAAATTTTATATCTAATCCTGTAAAATATGGCTTATTTATTTATTGTGTTTTTATATGCTTTACAATAGTGTTAATTGTGGGAGCAGTTTTAGCATTTGCTGTTACAAAGACCTTTGGCGTAGATTATACTTTAACTACAAGTCATCTATATGAAGGAATTATAAATTCATATCCTATGAGAAATAGCTGGAAGTTTTCGGTTATTGCAGCAGTTACTACATCTATAATCGGAGTGGTTTTAGCATATTTAAATGTACGGAAGAGATTTCCAGGTAGGAATATCATAGATTTTTTAGCTATGTTACCTGTATCATTGCCAGGAACATTCATAGGCTTGTCCCTAGTGATAGCTTTTAATCAAAGACCTCTATTACTTACTGGAACATCTATAATCGTAATTATTGGTATGATAATAAGACAGATACCAGTTGGATATAGAAATTCTATTGCTGGTTTTAAACAGATAGATAAATCTATTGAAGAGGCAGGAACTAATCTTGGTGGAAGTAGTACTCATGTATTTAGGACTATTGTATTGCCGATGTTAAAAAATCAAATATCCATAACCTTTGTATATAGTTTTATGAAATGCATGAATACATTAAGTACTGTAATTTTTTTAATATCTCCTAAATACACTGTAGCCTCAGTTACTATATTGAGTTTAGCAGATCATGGTTTTTATGGGGTTGCAAGTGCAACGGCAATTGGTATGATGATAACCATTCTTGCCACTTTCGGATTGTTTAAGTTGATTTTAAGAGATAATATCAATATCTTTGATTTGTAGTGTGGAGGGATTAAGATGAAAAGAGAATATCTATTGGAATTAAAAAATATACAGAAAGTCTTTGGGAATAATCTAGTAGTAAATGATGTATCTTTAAATATAGAGCCTGGAAAATTTATTACTTTTCTAGGGCCGTCAGGCTGTGGAAAAACTACCATACTTAGGATGATTGCAGGATTTTATAATTTAGATGGAGGAAGTATCAGTTTAAATGGTAAGAGAATCGATAATTTAGCACCCCAAAAGAGAAATACACCTATGGTATTTCAGGAATATGCATTATTTCCTCATATGAATGTATATGATAATATATCCTATGGTTTGAAAGTACAAAGATTATCTAAGACAGACATTGATAATAAGGTAAAGGAGGCTTTAGGGTTATTAAATTTAATAGGAATGGAAGACAGGTTTCCTAATCAATTATCGGGAGGTCAGCAACAACGTGTTGCTATAGCCAGAGCTCTAGTAAATAATACTGAATTATTGTTATTAGATGAACCTTTAAGTAATTTAGATGCAAAGCTTAGAGAAAGTGTAAGGGTGGAACTCAGACAAATCCAGAAAAAATTAGGTATCACTATGATATATGTAACTCATGATCAGCAAGAGGCATTGTCTATGTCAGATATGATAGTGGTAATGAATAGAGGTACTATCCAAGAGATGGGGACGCCTCAGGATATATACTATAATCCTAAGACTAAGTTTGTTGCTGAGTTTATAGGTACTACTAATTTTATAACAGGTAAAAAAACAAACAAAAAAGATATGATAGGTTTAGAGTATTGCAATCAAACTATATTTGGAGATGATATAAATACGGATATGGACACTATTACATATAGTATTAGACCAGAATCTATTAGATTATCTCGAGAGATATTTTCCAGTTGTGCTTGTCTAAAATGTGATATAAAGTATTCTATGTTTTTGGGAGAGAAGATTAGATATTTTGCTGAAGATGAATGTGGAAAAGAATGGATTATCGACGAGTTTGATAGTGGACATGATGTAAAGAGCGGATCTAGTTATATAATTATTCCAAATGGAAAGCCTCATTTTGTCATAGACTAAATTCTTAGTGTAAAATAATTGTAGGAAAAAATATAAAAAGAATAGTCCCATATGTTATGATGGAAGTGTCAAAGCAACACACCAAAACATAGAGGAGGCTATTCTTATGAATA
>JBQHQH010000021.1:0-50902 GCA_052067355.1 Tissierellaceae bacterium HCP3S3_D8 | reverse complement strand
GTGACGATAGCAAGAGGGACAC
The DNA here is from genome assembly GCA_052067355.1 of Tissierellaceae bacterium HCP3S3_D8. GTDB lineage: Bacteria > Bacillota > Clostridia > Tissierellales > Tissierellaceae > CABMKH01. Next base: position 50,880 of record JBQHQH010000021.1, on the reverse strand, counting down.
ACCTGTACCCATACCGAACACAGAAGTTAAGCCTCTTAACGCCAATGGTACTTGGACGGCGACGTCCTGGGAGAGTAGGAAGTTGCCAGGCATTTAGATAAAAAGTCTTATCTCAATTTAGAGATAGGGCTTTTTTTATACCCATGTATACTAATAGGACTATCAAACAAAAATAATTCTTGCATATTATGTGTATGTATGCTAATATAGTTAGAGGAAAATTTAATACTAAACTTTAAACTAGTCCTGTGAGGCTGGAAAGGAGAGATTTTAAATGACAGATAATGTTATTAAAAAGGCAGTTGTCAACGAGTCTGCAATATTAGGTAATGCAAAAAAATCGGTATTGGCTTTACAACATCTAATCGCTATGTTTGGTGCTACCGTATTAGTACCAATTCTTACTGGATTAAATCCTTCAATAGCTTTATTTTCTGCAGGTTGTGGTACATTGATTTTCCATATGTGTACAGGTGGAAAAGTGCCAGTGTTCTTAGGTTCATCTTTTGCTTTTATTCCAATCATCTTAAAGATTAAAGAGATTTACAATGGAGATCTAGCCTATGCCCAAGGTGGAATGTTAGTAGCTGGATTAATTTATGTGATTTTATCTCTTGTGATTAAAAAGATAGGCATAGAGAAGATAGAAAAATATCTAGCTCCTCAAGTAGTAGGTCCTATGATCATAGTAATAGGTATGAACATGGTACCAGTAGCTTTTGATATGGCAAAAGAAAATCTAATTATAGCAGGGATTACATTAGGAATAGCATTATTAATTAACTTTATGTGTAAGGGATTTATAAAGCAACTATCAATTTTAATAGCGGTAGTAGTTGGATATATGATTTCATTGAAGGTAGGCTTAGTTGAGACAGAAGTAATTCAAAATAGCGCACTATTTGCACTTCCAGAATTTCAACTACCTAAATTTGATTTTGCTGCTATAGCTATAACTGCACCAGTGATATTGGCAGTATTTATGGAACACTTAGGAGATATTACAACTAATGGGCAAGTAGTAGGAAAGAATTTTATAGAAGATCCCGGATTAAATAGGACACTGTTAGGAGATGGATTGGCAACAACTTTTGCATCTTTAGTAGGAGGACCTGCCAATACAACTTATGGAGAAAATACAGGAGTGTTGGCAATAACTAAAAATTATGACCCATCAATTTTAAGATTGGCAGCTATGTTTGCAGTAGCTTTAGCCTTTGTAGCAAAGATAGGTGCAGTACTTCGTACAATACCTAATGCAGTAATGGGTGGAATATCATTGATGTTATTTACAATGATATCTCTTATAGGAGCTAAGACTATAAAGAATCAAAAAGTTAAATTTAACTTAAAGAATATTATAGTGATGGGAACTATATTGACAATTGGTCTAGGAAGTGACTATTTAAGTGGAGTGTTTAACATTACAATAGGTATCCCACTAAATGATACAGTAGCAATAACAGGATTGAGTTTTGCAGCTTTAGTAGGAATCATCCTAAATTGGATACTAAATAGAAAAGAAATAACTAAATAATAGTTTTAGATAGTCAGCCTACCTTCGAATTGAAGGTAGGCTTTATTGTATTTTAAATCTTTGATATAATGAGATTAAGAGTTTAGGGGGGAAAATATGAGAAAGATAGATGAGATATATAATATCGTTAAAGAAATGGAGAAGGATAAGTTACAAGGTGTTTCTGCAATTGACGTATCTGGAGTTATAGGCCTAACAAGATCCAATGTAAGTAGATATTTAAATCAACTCTATAAAGAGAATAAACTTATAAAGATAAGTGGCAGACCTGTTTTATATAAAACCCCAAACTATAAAGAAGAAAGAAATTCTAGAAATTTAGAGTTCAAAGAAAATAATGATGGATTTAACAAGATGGCTGGAGCGAAACAGAGTTTATCTTTGCCAATAGAAAAGGCAAAATCAGCTATAATGTACCCACCAAAGGGGCTACATACATTGATATTAGGTGAAACAGGAGTAGGTAAGTCCTTATTTGCAGAACAGATGTATAACTTTGCAATAAAATCCAGAATCTTAGATAAAAGTGCTCCTTTTATTAGATTTAATTGTGCAGACTATGTAGATAATCCTGGTTTATTAACCGCTCAGATCTTTGGAGTTAAAAAAGGTGCGTTCACAGGTGCCGATAGAGATAGAGATGGACTATTAAGACAAGCAGATAAGGGAATATTGTTTTTAGATGAAATACATAGATTGCCTCCCCAAGGACAGGAGATGCTGTTTACATATATAGATAATGGGGTTTTCAGACCTTTAGGGGATACAGGTGAATTGATATCTGTAGATGTAAGGATTATAGCGGCTACAACTGAGAATCCTAATTCTTATCTATTGCAGACGTTTTCTAGAAGAATTCCTATGATTATAAAATTACCAAGTCTAGATGAGAGATGTTTGCAAGAGAGATATTCATTAATAAACGCTTTTTTAAAGGAGGAGTCCCATAGAATTGGAACTTCTATTTACATAAATAAAAATTCAATAATATCTTACTTGTTATATGATTGCCCTAATAATATAGGTCAATTAAAAAGTGATATACAACTAGCTTGTGCAAAGGCTTTCTTAAATTATAAGTCAACTCAGGATAATTTTTTGATTATAAATCAACGAGATATTCCTAATCATGTGAGAAAAGGTATGCTTAAAATCAATGAATTTAGAAAGGAAATAGATGAACTCCTATTGAATACTTCAGATATATTACAATTTAGTACAAAGGAAGAGATGCCATTACAATTAATCTATGAGCAAGAAAATATTAATGATGATTTTTATGATACAATAGAACAAAAAATGAAGAATTTAAAGAATTTAGGCATGAGTGAATCAGAAATTAATGAAATCTTAAACATAGATATTGAATCACAATTTAGAAAGTATATAGGAGCAATTAGTAGAAAGGTTAGACGTGAAGAATTGCTAAATATTGTAAACAAGACAGTATTAGAAACTGTAGAAGAAGTACTATTACTAGCTAAAAAGGTTTTAGACAGAGAATATAGTGAAAGAATATATTTTGGACTTTCATTACATTTAGAAAGAAGTATTGAAAGAATAAGAAAGGGAGAGAAGATTTTCAATCCAAAACTAAATTTTATTAGAATTAATCATGAAAGAGAATTTTTGTTTGCCATGAAAGTAGCTAAGATTATAGATACTAAATTTGATGTTGAAACACCAGTAGATGAAATAGGATATCTAGCAATGTTTTTTGCCCAAGAATCATTAGAAAGTTCAGTACAGGAACAATCTAAAGTAAAAATAATAGTAGCCATGCATGGTAAAAGTACAGCAAGTTCTATGGTGGAAGTGGTTAATAGTTTAATAGGTGAAGAATACATAATAGGAATAGATATGCCGTTGACAATGAAGCCTCAAATAATGTATGAAATAACTAAATCAATGATAAAAGAGGTCCATCAGGGAAAGGGAATAATATTGATGGTTGATATGGGGTCTTTAACTAATTTTGGACATATGATATCTGAGGAAACTGGCATAGATGTTAGAACTATTGATATGGTTAGTACATTAGAAGTCTTAGACCTTGGGAGAAAGGCAATTATGGGATATAGCTTAGACGAGATTATGTCTTATACTATGAAGAGTTTAAACAAAAAGTTGGAGTATAATAATTCTATAAAAATTGATAATCTAAGCAGTGAGCTAGATGTTAAAAGAGATGTTTTTATTACAGCTTGTTTTACAGGAGATGGTTCTGCTAAAAAGATTGCAGATATCCTAGTTAAAAAGATAGACCTTCAAAGTATAGATATTATACCTATAAATATAATTCATGAGAGAACTCTAGCAGAAAGAATAGGAGAAATGAAAACTAAATACAACATTTTAGGTATAATCTCACCTATGGATATAAAATACCCAGGTATTCCATATATTTCTGCTATAGATATATTTACAAGAGAAGGAGAAGAAATTCTTTTAGATATAATTCAGGAAGAGGAGATGTATAAGAAAATAGGGGATTCCATAAGAGAACATCTGAACCATGTAAATGGTAGTAGATTAATCTATGATGTAAAAGAGTTAATAAAGGTGTTAGAAGTGGAACTAGATAGACATATTTCAATGGATGTGCAAATGGGAATAGCTCTTCATATATGTTTTCTTATAGATAACTTAATAGAGGGAAATTCTCCTAGGGTATTTGAGGATTTAAATAAATTTAAAATGGACTATAGAAGTGAAATGGCAGTGGTAAAAAAATGTTTTGGTTCTCTAGAAATAGATAATAAGGTAAGTTTAGGTGACAGTGAAATAGCCTATATAGTGAAATTATTCATTGAAAACAATATAAGTGTGCAATAGTGTGCAAAATGTGCACACTATTTTTATAAATTTTACTGAAGATTACACTCTAATCTATCCCGTAGATTACAATTCCATCTCATATAGCTTTTTATTTCTCCTAAAAGTAAAATGCTTTTATAGGTTGAAATTCTAAGCCTTCTTATATTAAATTGAATATGACCTATAATATCTGGTATGATAGTTGCATTATTAATATAGTGCAAAGCTTACTAAAATTAAACATAGGAGGTGGTTATCATATATAATATTTTATTAGTATGTTCAGCAGGTATGTCTACTAGCTTATTAGTAGATAAGATGAGAGTAGTAGCTAAAGAACGGGGAATTGAAGTAGATATCAATGCTATTGCAGAGGCAGATCTAAAGAACTATTTGAAAGATGCCAACGTTTTACTATTAGGACCACAAGTAAGATATATGCTTTCCAAGATAAAATCTATGCCAGAGACACAGGGAATTCCAGTAGAAGTAATTAGTACAGTGGATTATGGAATGATGCGTGGAGACAAAGTACTAGATACAGCTTTAAATTTAATTCAGGGGAAATAAGGGATTAGTTTTAAGGGGGATGGATATGAATAATTTTATGAGATGGATGGAAGAAAAATTTGTTCCAGTTGCAGGTAAGATTGGATCTCAAAGACATCTAGCGGCTATAAGAGATGGATTTTTCGGTATTATGCCTATTGTTTTAGCAGGATCTTTTGCAACATTACTAAACAATACTCTAGGAGCTTGGATAGCACCTTTAGGAGCAATTCTAGAACCTATAAATGGTAATGTGTGGTGGGGAACTTTTGCAATGCTCGGTTTGTTAGTGACTTTTTCTATAGGATACAATCTAGCTAAAGGTTACAATCAAAATAGTCTAGCAGCTGGTTTGATATCTGTTTCGTCCTATTTGATTTCATTGCCGCAATCTCATGGGGATGCTGGTTGGGGATATTTATGGAGCGGTTATTTAGATGCTAATGGATTGTTTACTGGTATTATAGTATCTATAATTGCTACGGAGATATTTGTAAAACTAACGGAAAAAGGTCTGATTATAAAGATGCCTGATAATGTACCATCAGCTGTAGGAAAAGCATTTGCATCAGTAGTTCCAGGATTTATTTCACTATTTTTCTTTGGTACACTTACCTATATCATAGATAAATTAGGTGGTGGAAGTTTATATGATGTAGTATTTAATACTGTGCAAAAACCGCTAATGAATATAGGTCAAAGTATGATTTCGATAATTATGCTGCCAATTTTAATGAATGTACTTTGGTTCTTTGGAATTCATGGAGCTAATATCTTTGAACCTATAATGCAGAGTATTTATTTACCAGCACTAGCTGAAAACTATGATGCAATTTTAGCAGGAAAAGAGGCTCCACATCTAGTGACAAAAGCATTCTTCGACTCCTTTGTTCATCTAGGAGGATCAGGGGCAACTTTAGGGCTGTTGATAGCAATATTTATAGTAGTTAGGAAGAGGAAAGAGTATAGAGAAGTTGCGAAATTATCGTTGCCAATGGGAATTTTCCAAATAAATGAATCAGTAATGTATGGACTACCGATAGTATTAAATCCTATATTACTCATTCCATTTTTATTAGTACCAGGTGTACTGTCATTGGTGGCATATATAGCAACAGTATCAGGTTTAGTTCCACCAACTTATATTTTAGCACCATGGATTTCACCAGTAGGTATAGGAGCCTTCATATCCACGGGTAGTGAAGGTATTGGGAGTATAATGGCAGCTATATTGGCTCTTATAAATCTAGGAATTTCAATATTGATCTATTTGCCTTTCGTAAAGGTAGCTGAAAAACAAGCAGTAGATAGAGAAGCTTCTAAGACTAAATAGATGAAGTGGGTTTTTAGGGGGATAAGATAGTATTTTATGTAGAAAGAGTGGTATTGATGAAAAGAGGATTAAAAATTGCAGTGATAGGCGGGGGCTCCTCTTATACACCAGAGTTTTTAGAAGGTTTAATAAAGAGGTATGATGAGTTACCAGTAGAAGAAATTTGGTTAGTAGATATAGAAGAAGGTTTGAAAAAATTAGAGATAATAGGAAGCTTAGCTAGAAGAATGTTCAACAAAGTCAATATACCTATAGAGGTATATACTACTCTAAATTTAGATGATGCTTTGAAGGGTGCGGATTTTGTTACAACTCAGTTAAGAGTAGGACAATTAAAGGCAAGGGAGAGAGATGAAAAAATACCATTGTCCTATGGAATTATAGGTCAGGAAACCGTAGGAGCAGGTGGTTTATTTAAAGGATTGAGGACCATACCTATTATACTGAATATAGCCAATAAGATGCATGAATTTTGTCCAGAAGCGTGGCTGATTAATTTTACTAATCCAGTAGGTATGGTTACAGAAGCTCTGTCTAGATATTCTAATCATAGGAAGTTTATAGGTCTATGTAATGTTCCCATAAGTATGGAACGAGATATGGCAGATATACTGGAAATAGATTCAAGTAGAATTAGAATAGATTTTGCTGGACTAAATCATTTAGTATATGGTTTTAACATCTATATAGATGATGAAGATAAAACTAAAGAGGTATTTCAAAGATATCTTGAAAATTCTCAAGATATAAATATGAGAAATATTGATTTACAGGAATGGGATAGGGAATTTTTAACTGCCTTAAATCTAGTACCTTGTCCATATCATAAATATTACTATAAAACTAAAGATATGTTGGAGAATCAGTTAGAACAATTTAAAGCGGGAAGAACAAGAGCTCTAGATGTGATGGATATAGAAAAGGACCTATTTAATATATATAGAGATCCGGAAGTAGATGAAAAACCAGAACAATTAGAGCAAAGAGGAGGGGCATATTATTCTGATGTAGCTTGTAATTTGATTTCATCTATATATAATGATAAGGGAGATATACAGGTAGTAAATACTTTAAATAATGGAACAATAAAGGACTTTTCTGATGAATATGCCATAGAGATAAGCTCATATATTACCAAATCTGGTCCTATTCCATGTAGGTTTATAGATGAGTTTCCTATAGAAATAAAAGGTCTAATACAACAGATTAAGATTTGTGAAATATTAGGTGCCAAATCAGCAATGGAAGGAGATTATTATAAGGGAATAATGTCCATGTGTTTAAATCCTCTAGTTCAAAATGATTCAATAGGTAGAAAGGTCTTTGATGAGATGTTAATAGCAAATAGAGAATATTTGACTAATTTTTTTAGTGAATAGGTAGCAGCCAACGAATTCAAAGAATGAAGGAGAGATCACTATGGAGTTAGAGCTAATAATAATGAATATAATTAATAATAGTGGAGAATCTAGAAGTTTATCTATGGAAGCCATAGCACATGCTAAGTCCTATAGATTTAAAGAGGCATCTGATCTTATAAAACAAGCTAATAATAAATTGTCACAAGCGCATAGAAGTCAAACTGAGTTAATCCAGGGGGAAGCACGGGGAGAAGAAAAAAACCTATCTTTATTATTAGTTCATGCTCAAGATCATTTGATGAATGCAATTACTATAAGGGATATGGCTATAGAATTTATAGATGTTTATAAATCTAGATTAAATAAAGAGGAGAATTAAATCATGAAAAAATTGGGAATCTCAATTTATCCTGATAGATCAGATTTTCAAGAGGATAAGGATTATTTGAGCTTAGCGGCAAAATATGGGTTCAAGAGGGTGTTTTTAAATCTTCTTAGTGTAAAATCAGACAGATTAAAAAAGTTTAAAGATATAGTAAATATAGCTAGAGGATTAGATATGGAAGTTATAGCAGATGTTTCTCCAGCTGTATTTGAAGAATTAAATATTGATTATAAAGATTTAAAGGTGTTTAATGACATGGGATTAGCAGGCATTAGGTTAGATATGGGATTTAGTGGAATTGAAGAAAGTATAATGAGTTTTAATAACTACAATTTAAAGATTGAGCTTAATATAAGCAGTGGAACTAAATATTTAGATAATATAATATCCTATTTGCCTAACAAAGAAAATATAATAGGATGTCATAATTTTTATCCTCATAGATATTCAGGCATATCAAGAAGACATTTTATAGAAACTACGAAGGAATTTAAAAAGCATGGCATAAGAACTGCTGCTTTTGTTTCATCACAGGTAGCAACTTTTGGACCATGGGATGTGAGAGAAGGGCTTCCTACTTTGGAAGAACATCGCGATCTTCCAATAGATGTTCAAGCAAAGGATTTATTTAACACAGATTTGATAGATGATGTAATAGTATCCAATTGCTATGCATCAGAGGAAGAACTAAAAGTTTTAGGAACAATGGATAAAGAAATTTTAACTTTAAATGTAAAATTATATAAGGATATTCCCAAAATACAGCAAGATATATTATTTAATGAACTGCATTTCAATAGGGGAGATGTTTCTGAATATATGATACGCTCTACTCAAAGTAGGCTTAAGTATAAAGGGCATGATTTTGAATTGATAAATCCTAGGGATATGGAAAAAGGGGATGTCATTATTGAAAGCAGTCTCTATGCTCATTATGCAGGAGAAATGCAAATTGCATTAAAGGAAATGAAAAATAGTAATCGATCATCTGTTGTTGGTAAGGTAGTAGACGAGGAGATATATTTATTGGATAGTATAAAACCTTGGCAGAAATTTAGATTGAAAGAAAGTAAATAGAACTATTAACTGTGCATAATCTTAACAGATTGTGCACAGTTTTTTAATTTATTAATTCTAATACTTCTATTGAAGTGAGTCTTAGTTTATGGACAAAACTGTTGATAAAGTATAAAATAGAGAGAGATGATTTAGTAAAGGAGTAAGATCATGTCAAATAAAATCATTATAGTAGGTGGAGGAGCTGCAGGGATGATGGCAGCAATTGTAGCTAAGAGGAGTGGAGCTGATGTTACCATACTTGAGAGAAATAATAGAGTAGGAAAAAAACTATTAGCAACGGGTAATGGAAGATGTAACTATACTAATATTGACTTGAATATTGGGAACTATCATGGAAGAAACCCTAGATTCGCCTATAGTGCATTGGCTAATTTAGATGTAAATCAAACCATTAACTTATTTGAGAGAATGGGAATAACTCCCGCAATAGAGGATAATGGAAAGGTATTTCCCCTTTCGTTCCAAAGCTCTAGTGTCTTAGATGTACTTAGATATGAGATAGAAGATTTGGGGATAGATCTTATTACAGAATCTTATGTAGTCAATGTTGAAAAGAAAAGGGAGTTCATTGTCACTTTAAAGGATGGAAATAGATATAGATGTGATAAATTAATATTAGCAACAGGTGGGAAAGCCATGCCTGTAAGTGGATCAGATGGTAGTGGATATACTATAGCTAAATCATTTGGACATAATATAATAGATGTATTTCCAGGATTAGTTCAGTTAAATTTAGAGGGAAATATATTTAAGCAGATCTCTGGAGTGAAATTTCCAGGTGTTGCTAGACTATATTCTAAAGATAAGTTGTTATTAGAGGACAGAGGAGATATCCTATTTACTAATTATGGAATATCAGGGCCACCAATTCTTCAAATAAGTAGAACTGCCCTAGAATATATGGAAAAGAAAAGAGATATAAAGTTGGATATTTCTATTATTCATACTAAAAATCAATATGAATTAGTGGAATATCTAAATAGAAGATTTAGCTATATGCCAAAGAAAGATATAGGAGAAGCTCTAATAGGACTTATAAATAAGAGATTGATAAATCCTATTTTAAGAGAAATCAATTTAGATAGAAATAAAAAGGTGTCTAATATATCTAAGAAGGAAATATATGATCTAGCTCATATACTCACCTCATGGAAATTCAACATAATTGGCAGCCAGGGTTGGGGGCAGGCACAGGTAACAGCAGGTGGAGTGGATACAGATGAAATAGATGGGCAGACCATGGAATCTAAATTAGTTAAAGGACTATATATAGTTGGTGAATTATTGGATATAGATGGAGACTGTGGTGGTTTTAATTTACAATGGGCTTGGTCGTCAGGATATACTGCAGGAGTAAATGCTGCACAAAGATAGTATCATACAGTTAGGAGGATGAAATATGTCAGGAATTAACACTCAATTGAGGAGATTAGAAGAGGAAAATAAGCAGATAAAGGTATCATTAATTGGCGCTGGCCTAATGGGCAAGGGAATGGTTAGCCAGATGATGCTTATGAAAGGTATGATACCAGCTCTAGTAGTAAGCCATAAGATAGAAGATGCAATAGACGCTTATACACTAGCAGGAGTGCATAGAGATGATATAGTAGTTGCTAAAACTCTAAATGATATAAATATAGGTATGGAAAAAGGGAAATATGTAGTAACCGATACTACTGAATATGCAACTAGATCAAATTTAATAGATGTAGTAGTAGATGCTACAGGAGTACCAGAAGCAGGAGCAAAGATAGCAATGGACGCTATATTAAATAAGAAACATATAGTAATGGTAAATATAGAAGCAGATGTAACTGTAGGACCTATCTTGAATAAATTAGCTAAAAATGCAGGTGTCATATATACGGGGACAGCAGGAGATGAACCAGGAGCTGTTATGGAAATCTATGATTTTGCAGATGCTTCTGGATTTGATATAGTAGCAATAGGCAAGGGGAAGAATAATCCTATAGACTTCAATGCTACACCGGATACTGTAAGGGAAAAAGCATTAAAGAGCAATTTAAAACCTTTAAGACTGGCATCTTTCGTAGATGGTACTAATACCATGGTGGAGATGACTGCCATGGCCAATGCAACAGGGTTTCTACCAGATATTAGAGGAGCCCATGGACCTACGGCTAATGTCAAAGATCTACCAAATCTATTTAGGCTCAAGGAAGATGGTGGAATATTAAATAATTATCAAGTAGTGGATTATGTCAATGGTATAGCTCCAGGAGTATTTGCAATAGTAACTACAAAGCTTCCTCAAGTTCATCAGGAGATGAAATATCTAAGTATGGGAGATGGACCTAATTATATATTATATAGACCATACCATCTAACTAGTCTAGAGACCCCTATAACAGTAGCCAAAGCAGTGATATATAAAGAAGCGACCATTGCTCCAATAGATAGGCCAGTGGCAGAAGTTATTACAATGGCTAAGAGAGATCTAAAGGCTGGAGAGAGGCTAGATGGAATTGGAGAATATACTATTTTAGGAAGTATTGAGTCCTATGAAAAAGCTAGGGAGGAAAACCTACTTCCTATAGGACTTGTAAATTCAGATACCATAGTGAAGAGAGATATTAAAAAAGGTGAATTTATTACCTATGATATGGTTAAATTAGATACAAATACCATGATATATAAATTGAGGCAACTACAAGAGGAGATATTTTAAAGGAAGATAATAGGTAGAATATAGAGAAAATATTCTTGACAAATCATTTACATTTAGTATATATTAGTAACGAGTGAAAATATATACATTGAAGAGGAGAGTAGCAGATTATATCCATTTAAGAGAGATAATCACATGGTGAGAGATTATTATGGAACATCTTGTGAAGATCCCCTCAGAGTATAATATCTGAAATTGAAAGATTAGAGTAAGATATTACGGTAAGGGCCGTTATTCCATTAAGTGACAAGTTCTAAACTTGTAATTTGGGTGGTACCGCGGAAAATTCGTCCCTAAGTCTATGACTTTGGGACTTTTTATATGTAGGAGGAGGATAAAAAGTGAAAAGGTTTAAGGAATTATCAAATGAACCTGTAAAAGAACGGGAGAGTAAGATATCCCAATATTGGAAAGACATAGATTTACTTCATAGGTCAGTCAGTACAAGAGATCCAGAAAAACCATTTATATTTTATGAAGGTCCACCAACAGCTAATGGTAGACCAGGGATACACCATGTTATGGCTAGAACACTAAAGGATCTAACTTGTAGATATAAAACCATGGAAGGATATCAAGTTAAAAGAAAAGCAGGTTGGGATACTCATGGATTACCTGTAGAGATTGAAGTAGAGAAAAAATTAAATCTAAAAGACAAACAGGACATTGAAAAGTATGGAATAGAAGAGTTCAATAAGCAATGTAAGGAATCTGTATTTCAATATGAAAAACTTTGGAGAGAAATGACAGAAAGAATGGCCTATCTCATAGATCTAGATAATCCATATGTAACTTTAAAAAATGACTATATAGAATCCGTATGGTGGATATTAGATAAGTTTTTTAAGGAAGGATATATCTATGAAGGACATAAGATATTACCTTATTGTTCTAGATGCGGAACAGGTCTTGCTTCTCATGAAGTTGCACAGGGATATGAAGAGATAAAAACAGAAACAGTAGTGGCAAAGTTCAAATTAAAGGACAAAGATGAATATTTCTTAGCGTGGACAACAACACCTTGGACACTACCTTCAAATGTAGCATTGACAGTAAATGCTGATGAAGTATATATAAAGGTAAAACAAGAAGATGAGATATACTATGTATCCAAGACTTTAGCAGATAAAGTTTTAGGAGAAGAATATGAAATCCTAGAAGAATTAGTAGGTAAAGATCTAGAATATGTGGAATATGAACAATTGATTCCATTTATGAAATCAAATAAAAAAGCATTTTTTGTAACATTAGCTGATTATGTAACTACAGAAGACGGAACAGGTATAGTTCATACAGCACCAGCTTTTGGTGAAGATGACTACAATACAGGAATGAGGTATGATCTACCAGTAATACAGCCTGTTTCTGAAGAAGGAAAGTTTACAGATACACCTTGGAAAGGTAAATTTGTAATAGATGCAGACCCAGATATCATCCAATGGTTAAGAGAAAATGGCAAACTCTACAAGAAAGAGAGAATAGCACATAACTATCCTCACTGTTGGAGATGTCATACACCTTTACTATATTATGCAAAGCCATCTTGGTATATAGAGATAACAAAATTAAAGGATAAATTAATTGAAAATAACAATCAAGTAAACTGGTATCCAGATTTTGTTGGAGAAAAGAGATTTGGAAACTGGTTAGAGAATTTAAATGATTGGGCAATTTCTAGAAGTAGATACTGGGGAACTCCTTTTCCAGTTTGGAGATGTGAAGATTGTGGACATACAGATAGTGTAGGTTCTAGAAAGGAATTAGTGGAAAGAGCTATAGAAGATATAGATATGGATATAGAACTCCACAGACCATATGTAGACAATGTTCATTTGAGATGCGACAAATGTAATGGAATTATGACGAGAGAAAAGGATGTAATAGATGTATGGTTTGATAGTGGGGCTATGCCTTTTGCACAACATCACTATCCTTTTGAAAATAAGGAAAACTTTGATAAATTATTCCCAGCGGATTTTATCAATGAAGGAATAGATCAGACTAGAGGATGGTTCTATTCATTGCTAGCTATATCTACCTTTGTAACTGGAAAGTCACCATACAAGAATGTATTAGTAAATGACCTCATACTAGATAAAGATGGAAAGAAGATGTCTAAGTCTAGAGGAAATACAGTAGATCCATTTCAGCTATTTGATAAATATGGAGCAGATGTATTGAGATGGTATTTGATGTATGTTTCACCACCATGGACTCCAACTAAATTTGATGAAGATGGGCTTAGAGAAGTAGAATCTAAATTCTTTAGATCTATAAAGAATGTCTATAATTTCTTCTCACTATATGCCAATACTGATGAAGTAGATCCAACAAGCTTCTTCATTGAATATGAAAATAGACCAGAAATAGATAGATGGATACTTTCAAAATATAATAGTCTAATCCAAGATGTAAAAGATAGTATGGATATATTTGAGTTGACAAAAGTTGTTAGAGATATTCAAGAGTTTGTAATTGAAGATCTATCTAATTGGTATATAAGGAGAAATAGAAGGAGATTTTGGTCAACAGAATTAGATGATGATAAAAAGGCAGTATATAATACAACCTATGAAATCCTAGTAGGGATAAGCAAGATGATAGCACCATTTGTGCCATATATTTCTGAAGAACTATATAGAAACCTTACAGATGGAGAATCAGTTCACATAGACTATTATCCTGATGTCAATGACAAGTTGATTGACAAGGGATTGGAAGAGAAGATGGATTTAGTCAGAGATTTAGTAGGCTTAGGTAGAGCTTCTCGTGAAACAGTAAAGATTAAAGTTCGCCAACCTCTAAATGAAGTAGTAATAGATGGTAAATATGAAGAAAAGATCAAGGATCTATCTCCATTGATTATGGAAGAGCTAAATGTTAAAAAAGTAATATTTGAAAAAGATCTATCTCAATTTATGAACTTCTCTCTAAAGCCTAATTTCAAAGTAGCAGGACCTGCATTAGGATCTAAGATAAAAGCCTTCGGAAAGGCATTAAACGGATTAGATGCTCGTGTTGCTGTAGAGAAATTAGAAGATGGAGAAAATTTAATGTTGAATCTAGATGGAGAAGACATAGAAATAGGAAAAGACTATGTGCAAGTGACAATCTCCTCAAAAGAAGGATTCAATGTTATGATGGAAAACAATCTATTTGTAATCTTAGATACTACACTGACTCCAGAGTTAATAAATGAAGGTTATGCAAGAGAGTTTATATCCAAGATACAACAGATGAGAAAAAATAATGGATATGAAGTCCTAGATAATATAAATATATACTATAATGGTTCTGATGAAATAAAGTCAGCCATAGAAGAATATGAGGACTTTATTAAATCTGAAACATTAGCATTATCTATAGAGAATACAGAAGATAGTAATTTAGAAGAGCAGGATTTGAATGGACAGATGACAGGAATAAGGCTTGAAAAGGTAGAATAAGAAGACAGTATGTAGTAGATTTGATATGATAAGCAAGGTAAATGGAAATAACTATTTACCTTGTTTTTCTAAATGAACGGAGTTGATTAATTGAAGAATGCAAATAAAAACTTAATAGCTGATATTTCTCTATTTCTAGTTGCCATAATTTGGGGAAGTGGATTTGTTGCCAATAAAAATGTTCTTGATCTTATACATCCAATATATCTATTAGTATTGAGGTTTAGCATATCAAGTGTCTTGATGGGGATTATATTTTTTAAGAGGTTCAAAAAAGTCAACAAACAAGATCTAGTAGCAGGGACAATAATTGGTAGTTTTCTATTCTTAGCATTTGTAACCCAGACAATAGGATTGCAGTATACTACAGGAAGTAAACAAGCTTTTATAACTGCTAGTAATGTAGTTATGGTACCATTTATACTGTGGTATGCAAATAAAAAAAGACCAGATATATATGAGATAATTGCTGCAGTATTATGTTTTATAGGAATAGGAATATTGAGTTTAGAAGGTAGTCTATCTATTAATTTAGGGGATAAACTTACTCTTATATGTGCTGTATTCTTTGCACTACATATTATCTCAATAGGAATCCATTCTAAAAATCACGATCCGATAATACTCTCTATAATTCAATTTGGAGTAGTAGCTATTCTTTCACTACTAACAGGACTCATATTCAAAGTGGAATTTGTGCCCATGACAAGAGAGATAAGTATGCCAATATTATATTTAGCTATAGTAAATACCATTATAGCATTCGGAATTCAAAATATAGCCCAGAAATATACTACATCTACTCATGCTGCCATAATACTGAGCTTAGAATCAGTATTTGGATCTTTTTTCTCAATATTGCTGCTGGGAGAAAAGTTTACTATTAGGCTCTTCTTAGGATGTGTTATAATATTTTTAGCCGTAATTACAGCAGAGACTAAATGGAGTTTTCTAAATATTGATAGAATTGTGGAAGAAACTCATGATGAATAGTTAGTGAGAAAATATAATCTAAGTACTGAGTAAGTAGGGGGAGAATAGAGATGTTTTTTATATTTGGAGTTTCTACTAGGGAAAAAAATATAGATTTTACACAGACCATAATATGTCCAAGTTGTGGTTCTTATGGAAGATTAGAGGGTTTTATGACTTATTCATGCTTTAGTCTATTTTTTATACCAATATTTAAATGGAACAAAAGATATTATGTGAGAAGTGTATGCTGTGGCAGTATCTATACTATAGACAGAGAGCTAGGCAAGGCAATTGAAATTGGACAGATAAATCGCATAGATGAATCTGACCTTCATCCTATAAATCCAAACTATAGTAAGAAAAGACTTTGTCCAAATTGCAGATATACTCTTGATGAGGACTTTGAATATTGTCCTAAATGTGGAACTAGGCTTTAAAATATAGATAACCAAAATAATGACTTATATCAAATAGTTACTTAGCCCTAGCTGATATAAGTCTATTTTTATTCAGTTAAATCAATATCTATAGGCATACCTATGGAGATACCATTATTTGTCACTATAGAATCATAGGCAAGTATTTCTACACCTTTCTCATGAGCTAATTTTACAGCTTTGGAAAAATCTCTATCCATTTTCCAGTTTAAGCGAAAAGTCTTGGGACCTTTCATCTGTATCAAAAAGAAAATAGCACTTTTATGACCTACTTTTACACTTTCAATCATTTCAAGTACATGTTTAGTCCCCCTAGTAGTAGGTGCATCTGGAAACATGGCAATACCATTATTTTCTAAAGTTACACCCTTTACTTCAATAAATCCCTTTTCATCTTTAGATTCAAAATAGATATCAAATCTAGAATTTCCAAAAGTTACTTCTCTTTTTAAATATTCTAGATCTTTAAACTTGGAGATTTTATTAGATTTAAGTGCATCATAGACAACTTTATTAGGAACTTGAGAATCCATGTTTATCAGCATATCCTCTTTCCAAACAGATATTAATGAATATCTAGTCTTTCTATTTAAATTATCACTACAATCTTCCAATATTACTTTTGCATTTGGTACAAGGAGTTCTCTACATCTTCCAGTATTTTTCACATGGACAATTTCCTCTTTACCATCTATTAGTACGTGGGCAATAAATCTATTAGGCCTTTTTAAGAATATCCCTTCTATAACTCTTGTATATTTCATAATATCTCCTTTGTTTTCATTTTAGATTCTTTTAGATATTTTGTAATTTGATTTCTCATTTATACAATCCCCTATTGATTATATTTTACCACAAACTTACATTCCTTGGACAAGTATGTGAAATTATAGTAAAATCAAGCTAAAGAAATCATGTATAACCTTAAAGACTTTATTCAACAAAGGGTGACATTCAATGCTAAAGATGGCTATATGTGATGATGAGAAAAGAATCTGTGGGCAGTTAAAAGATGTGTTAGAAAAAATTAGTATGAAGTTTTCACAGGAAATAGATTTAGATACATTCTATTTAGGCGAAGAGCTGTGTGAATAAAGTTCATAAGTTCGTAAGTTCGTACCTGGTACCGATATTTATTTAATTAATTAAATATCAGTATAAAAATCCATATTTAAAGGGAGGGATTAAATGATAAAAAAGGAAACATTTACGGCAAATCAATTGAAGCTAATAGCCATAGTTGCCATGCTGATAGACCACATTGCTACTACAATAATATGGAGATTATACTTGGATGCTACAATAGTTGATGGAGTAGATATGATGGGCGATCTAATTCCTGAAAAGGCAAAACAACTATATTTCATTTATATAATTATGCGTATTATTGGACGACTTGCTTTCCCAATTTTTGCTTTTATGATAGTAGAGGGATTTTTACATACTACCAATTTAAAAAGATATATGAAAAGATTATTTATATTTGCTTTAATTTCTGAGATTCCGTACGATATAGCCAATAGTCGCAAAATTATTTCCTTTTACGGGCAAAATGTAATTTGGACATTATTAATAGGGTTAATTACTTTATATTTTATTAAAAGATTTGAAAATCACGAAAAAAAAGTAGCATTAACTATAATTTTTGTTTTATTAGCTGAAATTATTACCTTTTTAATACAATCAGATTATAACTTAGGTGGTGTCTTGCTTATTACAATCATATATCTTTTTAGAAACGATCCTAGACGTTTAATAATTGGTGAGATAGTTGCTTTAATTATTATAGCATTAAATTTTATGTGGATTCAGCTATTTGGACTAATTGCATTTATCTTACTTAGACATTATAACGGGACTATTGGGAAGGGAAATAAATATCTATTTTATGTATTTTATCCTATCCATTTATTGATTTTAGGGGTAATTTCAATAAATATATTTAATTAACTTAACTCGTTGTGTTAGTTAAAATTTACAAATATAAAAACTCCAGCAATTATATTAACCTATCATTAATAACACCCATGAAATTAAGATAGGAGGATAACATGTGCTAGAGTTTTCTAATAAATATTTTACCAAAGAAGTTACTGATTTAAAAGACTTTATTACAGTCATTTATATCCTAATTGATGACATCTACCAAGAAATTACTCCAACATACATTAAAGAACGCCGCAATATCTAGGATGCTATACTAAGTGATAGTGAAATAATTACCATTAGCATCGTTGGTGAATTACTCACCATTGATTCAGAAAAAGCTTGGTTGGAGTTCAGTAGAAAAAATCTAAGAGACTTATTTCCAAAATTCTGCAGTAGAACTAGATTTAACAGAATCCGCAGGGCTTTACACTCAGTGATTGAAGAAATCCGTAAGCAACTTACCAAAGTTCTAGGATACTGAAATAAATCGGTTAGAACTATAACTATTAGATTCATAATAATAGATATAATCCTCTATTAAAATAGTTTATAAGTTCGTACCTGGTACCAATATTAAAAAATGTAAATAAAAAAGGTGGAATTATGTTCGATCCCACAGCATATGGTGGATTAAAATATCCAGCAAATGTATGTAAGCACCGCAAAAAGGTTATATTTGAGCTTGAATAGGAAAGATATTTAATGGAAAAAATAGGACTCTCATTTAAAAAATGAGGGTCCTATTATAAATATTGGTATAATATATATTAAGGATTTCAAAATAGGGGATGAGACTATAATGGATAGTTCAAAGGTACTAAAGGGCTTATTAGCCATAATCATAGTATTATATATTTCATTTTTGTATTTGGATATTTTTTATATACATAATACTATAAATTCTGATATACTTAAATTTGTCAGTATATTACTATGTCTATTGATGACAATTATTTCTAGAAAAAGACCTTTAGATAATAAAGACATACTTCTATTGCAAATGGGAATGTCAGTTACAGTTTTGGCAGATATCTTTTTACTTATATTGGATAGTCATTATAAACTAGGGGTGTCTTTGTTTTCTATAGTTCAAATTATATATGGGATTAGGTATAGAGGGCAGAAAAAGGATCAAAGCATAAGGCTATACATATATATTTTTCTGATGTTGAATTGCCTCTATTTTGCTATAAGGATATTTACAGATAAAGCAGAATATTTGTTATTTATATCTCTATTCTATGGCATATGTCTAGTCTATAGTGTCTATAGTGGAATAGTAGCCTATGGAGATAAAAGATATCCAAAGATAAATAGAACTATGATTCTTTTAGGAATGATATTGTTTTTATTGTGTGATATAAATGTGGCAATATATAATATATTAGGCTATATTCATAGCTCAGATGGGATATGGAATTTATTATATAAGATATCCTCTATATCCATGTGGTTATACTATCTACCATCCCAAGTTCTATTATCTTTAAGTGGATATGATTTTCGAGATAAGATAGATAATGTTATTAAAATATATAAAGGGAAGTGATCACATGGCAAAATATGATTTAAAGGTAAGCCTAGACCCAAAGCAGGCATACGATTTAGTAATAGAAGGACAATCAAGAGCGGGTTCTGATTTGGTATATGAAGAATTTATAGATTTGGGGGATGGAAGGTATATAGGGACACTTGTATTTGAAAAGTATTATTTTCGAGCTAAAAATAGAGCAGCATTAGTTGTTATAATTGACAATATTAAGGGATATACAGATGTTAGGTCTATTTCAACAGGAAGTTCTGAAGGCCTAGTTTTTAATTTTGATTGGGGCGCAGCAGATGATTTTGCATATAGTGTAATAAAGATATTAGATCCCTATATAATTGAATAGATGTGGCAGATAGAGACTTTAGGTAGTATAGAATAGATTATAAATAAATTACAGTTGATATAGACATATGATTTTTAATTTTAATGAAATTTCATATTGTATGTCTATGCCAAGATAAGGAGGAAAATAATTTGAAACTATATATTATAAGGCACGGAGAAACGGAATGGAATAAAGAGATGAGATTACAGGGGTGGAATAATTCAAATTTAACACAGTATGGAGTTGAAAATGCAGAGAAGTTGTCACAGAGATTAAAGGATATAGATTTTGATTATATCTATTCTAGTACTCAAAGACGTGCTATAGAGACTGCAAATATAATTAAAGGTGAAAGAAATACAGAGATAATTCAACTAGAAGGTCTAAGGGAAATAGGCTTTGGTTCTTGGGAAGGTATGAAAATAGAGGATATCAACTTAAAATACAACAACGAGTATAATACATATATAAATAAGCCTCATCTATATAGACCTGTAGATGGTGAATCTTTTCAAGAACTATTCAGTAGAGTAAAGGATTCACTAGAGAGAATATTATCTAAAAAGGGGGAAAACATACTAATAGTGTGTCATGGAGTTACAATCAAGGCATTATTCTCCATAATCAAAGGTATCCCCCTAGAAGAGTTCTATAAGATACCAATATATCCGGGTACGGCATTAAATATTTGTGAAGTCAATGGAGACGATATGCGATTTATACTAGAAGGAGATACTTCACATATAGATTAAACTATAATAGGGGGAAGATAAGTATGCTGTTTTCATTTATGGATACTATATTTCCATTTATGTTTATAACAATATTTATAATAGTAATTGGTGGTATATTATTTACTGTTATCAGTGGAATAAGAGAGTGGAGTTCAAATAATAAACAACCTATACTGAATGTAGATGCAGTGATTGTCTCTAAGAGATCAAATACTTCAAGACATAGTCACAATAATAATGGGCATCATCATACATCTACAAGTACCACGTATTATGTGACCTTTGAAGTGCAAAGTGGAGATAGAATGGAGTTTAGAGTATCAGGAAAAGAATATGGAATGTTAGCAGAAGGAGATAAGGGAAATCTGATATTTCAAGGAACTAGGTATCATGAATTTGATAGGGAGATTTAGATGAGGTTAAAGAGAGAGTTTTTTACTAGGAATACCATATTAGTAGCAAGAGAATTATTGGGAAAAGTCTTAGTCTATAGATTAGATAATGAGATATATAAAGGGAAAATTGTAGAAACAGAAGCCTATATAAATGTTAAAGATGATGCAGCTCATTTTAATAAAGGGTTGACAGACAGGACTAAGGTGATTGCAGAAGCAGGAGGACATATCTATATATATAATATCTATGGAATGTATCAACTCTTTAATATAGTTGCAGAAGAAAAAGATGTACTTGGAGCAGTTTTAATAAGAGCTGTAGAACCTTTAGAAGGTATAGAGAACATGTATAGAAATAGATATAAAAGGGAATATAATAGTCCTAAAAGAAAAGAGATATTAAATCTGACTAATGGACCTGCTAAATTTGTAATGGCCTTTAGCATTACTAAAGATGAATATTATGGAGCGGATCTAGTAACTGATAGTAAGATATGGATAGAAGATGCTCCTAAGATATCAAGAGAAGATATTGTCAATTCTAAGAGAATAAATGTTGATTATGCAGAAATGGGAAAAGATTATCTATTGAGATATTATATAAGGGATAATCCATTTGTATCAAAGAAGTAAAAGAGCAAAGATATTTTGCTCTTTTTTAGATTAGGGGGAACTTTTATAGGAGATCATACATCTAATTAATAGAGAGAGAGGGGATGAGGATGATTTTCTAATCCCAGATAAATTGACTATAGAAGGACAAGAATATATAAAATTTCCAAATGTAAAGCTAAATATCAAATTAAAGTAGTGGTTAATCACTACTTTTTTTGATATGATAGGATTATAAAATTAACTTTAATACTATAATTGGGGAGTGGATTTATGAAAATAGATTGGAATAAAAGATATACTACAATTGCAGTATATTCACTTATAGTTGCCATGATAAGCATAGTATTTTATCTTATTGCATCTGAAGTGAGTCTATTTAAGATTCAAGTGGGAAAATATATAAATACATTGCAACCTATAATAATAGGATTTGTAATGGCATATCTATTTAATTTTATATTAGAGTTTTATGAAGATCGTCTATTGGAAGGATTTTTTAAAAAAGAAAAAAATAAAAAACTTCGTAGAATTATTGGAATCGTATTTACTTATGCAACTGTAACCATATTACTATATCTATTTTTAAACTTTATTTTACCTCAATTAGTGTCTTCTATAGGAGGACTAGTAAATGACATCCCTGGTTATATAGGAGATATAAGTAGAAATATTACAGAACTTGGCATAAAATTAGATATACCTGAAGAATACTATTCTATGGTAATGGAGAAGTGGAATGAATTTGTAAAATACATCATCACATTTGCAACGGATTTGATACCAAAGCTGGGAAACTTTGCAAAGGGAATACTTTCTAGCATCTGGAATATAGTATTAGGTATCATAGTTTCTATATATCTATTGATAGATAAGGAAAGGTTTATGGCATTAGGGAGAAAGATAATAACATCTATTTTCTCAGAGAAGAGTGCAAAGAGGATTATGGAATTAGGCAGCAGAGGTGACAGCATATTTGGCAGATTTTTAAGTGGTAAGATACTGGACTCATTCATAATAGGAGTGCTAACTTTTATTATCTTGGTCATTACAAAGATGCCATATGCGACTTTAGTATCCTTTATTGTAGGGATTACCAATATAATACCTTTCTTTGGGCCTTTTATTGGGGCAGTTCCATCTTTCTTTATCATATTATTTATATCACCAATAAAAGCATTGTGGTTTTTACTCATTATATTGATAATTCAACAGATTGATGGCAATATTATAGGACCTAAGATACTAGGAGATTCATTGGGAATATCTGCTTTCTGGATATTGTTTTCACTACTTGTAGCGGGAAAACTCTTAGGTTTCGTAGGGCTTATAGTGGGGGTACCACTATTTGTATTTATCTATTCTATTATAAAAGATATTGTAGAGTATAGACTCAAGAAAAGAGGTCTACCAGTGGAAACTAAGGATTATTATAAATAAGGAGGGAGTTTATGAATAAGGGATATATACATGTTTATACTGGAAATGGAAAGGGAAAGACTACTGCAGCTTTAGGACTATCTATAAGGGCAGTATGTGCAGGGAAGAAGGTCTTCTTTGGTCAGTTTATCAAGGGTATGGAATATAGCGAGTTAAAATGTGTAGATTTTGTACCTAATTTGACTATTGAACAATTTGGCAGAGATTGTTTCATATACCATGATCCTACTGAAGATGATGTACGCTGTGCTAGAGAGGGAATTAAGAAGTTAGGAGTTATACTTAAAGAGGGAAATTACGATGTAGTAGTGTTAGATGAATTAAATATTGCATTATATTACAAACTCTTTTCTGTGGAGGAAGCAATGAAGGTCATAGAGAATAGAGCCTCTCATGTAGAAGTCATTATAACAGGTAGATATGCTCCAGATGAGATAATTGATATGGCAGATTTAGTAACGGAGATGAAGGAAATAAAGCACTACTATACAAAGGGAGTAGAAGCAAGAGAAGGTATAGAAAGATAAATAGAAATATCTGAATTACTAAAGATAAGACATAAGGGAAATAGGTGAATATGGGGAATAACATTCCACTATTCACCTATTTTCATAACCTGAATATTTAATAAAAATGATGGAGGTTTAAAAATGGAAAATCTAATTATATATACTTTAGCTGCAACATTGTTTATGGTGTTTCTATCTTATCCGTCCTATGCTTCAAAAGATATGGAAGATAGATCTAATATACACTTTAACTCCATAGTAGTAGATGGACATAATGATACTATGATGAA
Organism: Tissierellaceae bacterium HCP3S3_D8; assembly: GCA_052067355.1. GTDB lineage: Bacteria > Bacillota > Clostridia > Tissierellales > Tissierellaceae > CABMKH01. The sequence goes on along the minus strand of JBQHQH010000021.1, from coordinate 26,488 downwards.
AGTTATAGATGAGAATACTTGGCTTCCCAAGGTGAATATAGGGAACAATACAGATAATCATATAGATATACAGAAGTTAAAGAAAGGTGGATTAAATGCACCATTTTTTGCCGCATATACTCAGGGGTACTATGGCAATAATCCTAGAAGCATAAGTAGGACATTATCCCTTATAAATGCACTTTATTGGACAGAAAAGGAGAACGAAGATACATTCAAGATAAGCACATGTGTAAGAGAAATTGAGAAGTTTACTAGAGATGGGAAGATAGCGGCAGTACCAACTATAGAAGGTGGCTATTCTCTCAATAAAGACAATTATATGGGATTGATTAGACAATATTATGATCTAGGAGTCAGAGTATTGGGATTTACTTGGAACTATTCAAATGAATTGGGAGAAGGAGCTAGTGGAACTTATGGAGATACCTCTCATACTACATCACCAAAGGGACTTACAGATTTAGGTAAGGAACTTGTAGGAGAGATGAATAAGTTGGGTATGGTAGTGGATGTATCTCATATGTCTGAAAGTACATTTTGGGATGTAATAGAGGTGACAAATTCACCAATTATTGCATCACATTCAGGAGTGTTTTCACTTAAAAAACATCCTAGAAATTTGACAGATAGACAGTTAAAGGCACTAAAAGAGAATAGAGGAGTAATAGGAATTGTATTATATCCTAAGTTCTTGACAGATTCTAAAAATACTTATATCAAGGATTATGTAGATCATATTGACTATGCAGTAAAACTAATAGGTATCGATCATGTAGGAATTGGATCTGACTTTGATGGTGCACAGATGCCAAGGGATTTAAAGGATGCATCTGAGATGTATAAGATTACAGATGAACTGATAAAGAGAGGTTATAGAGAAGAAGATATAGATAAAATACTGGGAAAGAACATGCTCAGGGTTTTAAAAGAAAATGAAGAGAAAGCTGAATATGCTAGAAGAAATCTATGTTTTCAAATAATACCTGAACTTAAAATGGGAGATAGGGTCATAGAGACTACTCCAAATTTAAAGGCAAAGATAGAAGGAGATAATGAATTGGTTATCGATGGTGCGACTGGTAAAGTCATAGTAGATGGTATCTCCTATGATGCTAAATATGATGTGAAAACTTCTACCTTATACCATAAGCTTCAAAGACCTTTAGAGGAAAAGTTCCATGTAGTAACTTTTGAAATATCAGATGACAAAGGTAGAATCCAAAGACAGACTAGGATTTTCTATATAGATATCACTAAATAAGATATTGGATTATTCTCTATTATAATGAGTTTTAAAGTACTTAAGCCAATTGATATATTCTTCATTGTGTAGATTATATTTTAGAAAGGCAAAATTATACTCCCTTTCTACATTGAAGTCCCTTATATTGATTTGGCTTAAGCTACCATCTTTTAATTCTTTTTCTACTGCTTTTTCATATAAAAATGTAATACCTAGATCTTGAGATACTAAATCCTTGATGACATTTATATTTCCTATTTCAAGTCGCTGGAAAAAGTTATCCATGGTAATATTATGCTCATATAAAATCTGTTCAAATATCTCACGGCTTCCAGAGCCCATTTCTCTAACTATAAGTCTCTCTTTAAATATATCTTCAAAAGATACACTTTCCTTTGACAATGGATTTAAAGGAGAGCATATCCCAATAAAATTTTCCTTTGAAAACATAACTGTATTGTATTTAGTCTTATCGAAATGTCCCTCTAATAGGGCAAAATCTATATCTCCATTTTCTAGCTTATTGAGTAAGGTCTTTGTATTTCCCACTTCCATGGTAATATGGATTTTTGGAAAGTCATGAATTAAATTAGATAATATTTCTGGCATGGTATATTCTCCTATAGTCAATGTGGTGCCAAAGTGAATTGGTAGGTATGAATTTGTAGGACTTGTAATCAATTCTTTAATCCGTTGAGAGCTAGATTCAATACCAGCAGTAAATTGATATAGGATTTTACCAGATTCTGTCAAGTATAGGTTTTTTCCCTTATATATAAAGAGTTTTACTCCATATTCTTCTTCAAGATATTTGATGTGTTGAGATACAGCAGGTTGGGTAATATGTAGTATCTTAGCTGTTTTTGTATAATTTAAAACTCTACATAATGTTAAAAATGTCTTTAGCCTAAAGTCTATCATAGAATCTCCTCCTAAAAATCTTCTTCTATATATAATATCAAATTATATATATATAATAAATGATAATTTGATATTATAATAGGATGCTGATAAAATCAATATGAAATAATGACTAGTCAGATTAGAAAATCATATAGAGGAGTGAAAAATTTGATAAAAAGATACTCACCAGGGATTATATTATCTATTTTAGTAGCAATCATATCTGCTAAACTTAGTAAGTTAATTCCAGGAAACCTCATTAGCCCAGGAGTATTTGCTCTATTACTTGGAATGACAATAAATCCTATTATCTATAAAAATGAAATCTTTAATGATGGAATGAAATTTGTATCTAAGAGGATATTAAAATTTGCCATAATATTAATGGGTGGTACTTTAAGCTTTGCTCAAGTATTGGAAGTTGGTAAATATTCATTATTTGTAATGACCTTTACACTACTTGTTGCTTTTGGCGGAGGATATTATTTGGGAAAATTATTTGGGATGAATTGGAAGCTATCAGGACTTATATCGGCAGGTACTGGAATCTGTGGAGCTTCAGCTATTGCAGCAATTGCGCCCACTATAGAGGCCGAGGACAGTGATATAGCCTATTCCATATCAGCTACATTTATATTTGACATTGTAATGGTAGTGCTCTTTCCTATAGCAGGAAGATATTTTGGAATGAGTGATTTAGGATTTGGATTATGGGCAGGAACGGCAGTAAATGATACATCATCAGTAGTTGCTACAGGATATGCATTTTCCGATATAGCAGGAAGCTTTGCAATTATAGTAAAACTTACTAGGACATTGTCCATAGTACCAGCAGTATTGATATTTTCTTATATAAATGAAAGGTTAAATGCTAAAGATAGCAATATATACGGTAAGAGTAAAGAGAAAGTAAATATTAAAAATATATTTCCTTGGTTTATACTTATGTTTTTAGCCGTAGTAGGGGCAAAGAGTATAGGAATTATATCTCAATCACTAAGTGAAAGTATATCAACTATTAGCAAATTTTTTATGGTTATGGCTCTGGGAGCGATTGGGCTTAATACAAACTTTAAAGAAGTTTCAAAGTCTGGGTTTTTACCTATGGTTCATGGATTTTTAATTTCGGCCTTAGTAGTTATAGTTTCCTTTGGAGTTCAAGCTTTTATGGGACAGATTTAGGAAGATAATATAGATATTAGAGCAATGAATAGATATACAAAAAAGATGGAAATCATGATAAGATTTTCATCTTTTTTTGTATAAAGAAAAGCACTATCTTTGAAGTGTATCTAGAAACTATAAGCCAGCTTATAGATAGAAAGTTCATATTAATCAATATTCTGCAAGTGAGAACTTACTTCCCTATTGTAAAAAATACTATGATATTCTTCTGTTTCGTGATATAATCAATATTATATAATAATTGTCAGAAAGTTATTGTTATACTTAAAGTTGTGAAAAAAGGTTTTAATAATATTAAAGTCTTTTAGATAAATAACACTGGTTAAGGGGGCAATGTATAATGAAAACATACAAAACGGATCAAATTAGAAACGTAGCTTTAATTGGACACAGTGGTAGTGGAAAAACAACATTAACAGAAGCTGCTCTACTGGTAGCTGGAGTTACCAATAGACAAGGTAGAGTAGACGATGGGAATACGATTTCTGACTTTGGAAAAGAAGAGATTGCACGAAAGGTATCTATAGGTACTACATCAATACCTATAGAATGGAATGATAAAAAGATAAATATAATGGATACTCCAGGATATTTTGATTTCGTAGGGGAGACATATGGTGCCCTTAGAGCAAGCGAAGGTGCTATTTTAGTAATAGATGCTTCTTCTGGTATAGAGGTAGGTACAGAAAAAGCATGGAAGTTGCTTGAAAAGCATAGGCGACCAAGATTTATATTCATAAACAAGATGGATAAAGAAAACGTAAACTTTGAAAAGTTAATTGAAGAACTAAGAGGAGAATTTGGAGATAAAATCTACCCATTTGCACTGCCTATAGGAAAGGCTGAGGACTTCAAAGGTTTTGTAAATGTTAGAGATGAGGTAGCCTATAAATATGTAGACGGTAAGAGAGAAGACATACCCCTAAGAGACAATGAAAAACAAGAGATAGAAGATATTAGAGAAAACTTAATGGAAAAAGTAGCGGAAACTGATGATGAATTGATGATGAAGTATTTTGATGGAGAACCCTTTACTACAGAAGAAATTGCTAAGGGACTGAGACAGTCTGTAGCAAATGGAGATCTAGTTCCAGTATTTTTAGGCTCTGCGGAAAAAGCCATAGGAATAGATTATCTATTGAGCGTAATCGAAAGATATATTCCATCACCAGCAGATATAGGTGTAACAAAAGCGACAAAAGATGGGGAAGATATTGAGAGAAAGATGGACGTAAAAGAGCCATTTTCTGCTATAGTATTTAAAACAATAGTAGATCCATTTGTAGGTAAATTGTCACTATTTAAAGTCCTTTCAGGTAAATTGACCAAAGATATGGATATCTATAATCCTAATAAGGATAAGGTTGAAAAACTAGGTGGATTATTTGTATTAAGGGGTAAAAATCAAATAGAGATAAATGAAATCATTGCAGGAGATATTGGAGCTACTTCTAAATTACAGTATACACAGACTGGAGATAGTATATGTGATAAAAACAACCATACCCAATATGAAGAATTATCCTATCCACAACCTACATTATTCCTTGCAGTGGAGCCTAAGACCAAAGGTGATGAGGAAAAGATAGGTACTTCATTACAGAGACTTACTGAAGAGGATCCAACTTTTACATTGGAGAGAAATTCTGAAACTAAACAATTATTAATTGGTGGCCAAGGAAATATGCAATTGGCAGTAATTACAGATAAGTTAAAAAATACCTTTGATGTAGATATTGTCCTTTCAAATCCAAAGATAGCATATAGAGAGACTATTAAAGGAACTTCATCAGTACAGGGAAAACATAAAAAACAATCAGGTGGAGCAGGGCAATATGGTGATGTCCATATAAGATTTGAACCTACAGATGAAGACTTTGCATTTGAAGAAGAGGTATTTGGTGGAGCAGTTCCTAGAAACTTCTTCCCAGCAGTAGAAAAAGGGCTTAGAGAATCTCTAAATAATGGTATCTTAGCCGGATATCCTGTTGTAAATGTAAAGGCAGTATTATTCGATGGTTCTTATCATCCAGTAGACTCTAATGAAATGGCATTTAAAATAGCAGCATCTTTAGCATTTAAAAAGGGAATTCAAGCTGCAAAACCAATATTATTGGAACCTGTAGTCAAGGTAGAAGTAAACATTCCTGAAGAATACATGGGAGATATAATGGGAGACATGAACAAGCGTAGAGGTAGGATACTAGGTATGGAACCACAGGACGATGGTTCACAATTGGTAATAGCTGAAGCACCTCATGCTGAGATGTTTGAATATGCTATAGATCTGCGAAGTATGACTCAAGCTAGAGGAGAATTTACCATGGAATTTGCAAGATATGACGAAGTACCATCGAATATTATGGAGAAAATTATCGAAGAAGCAAAAAAAGATAGAGAATAAGACAAAAAATGGCTAAACATTAGCCATTTTTTGCTTTATCTCTTTTATTTTGAAGAAATATGTAGTATAATTATACTTGACAAGTTAATATCTTATAAACTGTCAAACGATAAAGGCAAACTTGCCGAAAGGTAAGGACGCAAAACTATAGGGCCTGTAAAATGGTAGCCAGTTCTCGAAGGGGGAGTTTATAGTGACAAAAAGAGTTTTAGTATTATTAAGTATGATTTTGCTATTGAGTTTTACAGGACAATCTTTTGCTGCTGATGCATTTTTAATTAATAGTGATGGTAAGATATTAAGTATAGATAGTTCTAATTATGGAGAAAATATGCGAGTATTAGTAGAAAAAGATGCTAGTCAGTATTTCTATATTTTGAACAATAAGGTAGAAGTTCTACCATTACAATTAGGTGAGGGAGATTACAGTATAAAGATATTGGAAAATATAGAGGGAAATAGATATAGAGTAGTATCTAAGAAGACTATCTTCGTACCTGAATTTAATCAGAATGAATCATTTCTAGTATCGGCACAACCAGTATACTGGAGAGAAGGACAAGCAACAAAGCTAGCTATGGATTTAACTAGGGAAGATGTAAAAACTAAACAGAAGGTCAATAGTATCTATAATTATATTATAAAAAATATAGCATATGACTATAATAAGGCAGCAGCTTTGACAGATGACTATGTTCCAAACATAGAAGAGACTTTAAATATTAAGTCAGGTATATGTTATGATTATGCAGCTTTAATGGCTGGTATGTTGAGATCTTTAGGTATTCCGACTAAATTAGTCAAAGGATATAAAAATGATTTAGAAATATATCATGCATGGAATGAAGTTTTAATAGAAGATAAATGGGTAATAATAGATACAACATATGATGCAGCATTTGTAAAAGCAAATATAGCTACAAGTATGATAAAACCAAATAGTGAATATAATAAAGTGAGAGAATATTAAAAATACCCTAACTTAAGGTTAGGGTAATATATTAAATTGAAGGACAAAGATAGTCAAAGTCAAGGAGGTCCAAGGATGCCTGGGTTGAGTAATAGTATAGAGAGATTTATTAAGGAACTAATCAAAGATGCTGAAAATGGCATAATAGAAATACAGAGAAATGAGATGGCTCAATATTTTGAGTGTTCACCATCTCAGATAAACTATGTTCTATCAACTCGATTTACACCGTATAGAGGATATTATATAGAGAGTAGGAGAGGTGGTGGTGGGTATATAAAGATAATAAAAGTGGGTATAGAAGACAATAAGGATATTGGCAATATTATAGTAAATACTATTGGTGATTCCATTACTAAGAATAAAGCATATCATATAATAGAGGGATTGTTGGAAGAAGGATTAATAACTAAGAGAGAAGAAGAAATAATAAAAGTATCTATTGGGGATAGATCATTGGCATGTATTGGAGAATATACCAATGAAATTAGAGCCAATATATTGAGAAATATTCTTCTTATTTTGCTTAAATAGGAGAGTGATATTATGTTATGTGAATCTTGTGGAAAAAATGAAGCTAATCTTCATTATACAAAGGTAATCAATGGAAAAGTAGAAGAAAAGCATCTTTGTCAGGAATGTGCTTCAGCAAATTATGATTTTGATTTCAACAATCCTTTTTCAATGCACAAGTTATTTACAGGACTTATAGATAATAAGCAAGAAGATAAAGATAGAGATATAGAATATAAATGTGAAAACTGTGGTCTAAGCTATTCTGATTTTAAGAGAGAAGGTAAATTTGGATGTAGCCAATGCTATGAGACCTTTAAAGATAAGTTGGATCCATTAATAAGAGGACTACATGGGCATAATATAAATAGAGGGAAGATTCCTAAAAGGTCAAATGAGAGGATATATCTTAAACGAGAAGAGGACAGCTTAAAGACAAGATTAGAAAATGCAGTTAAGATGGAGGAGTTTGAAGAGGCTGCAATTATCAGGGATAAGTTAAAAGAGCTAAAAGGAAAATTAAAGAGCTATAAGGGGTGATGAGATGATCAAGTGGCTAAATGGACCAGCAGCAGAAGAAGATGTGGTGATTAGTACTAGAGTACGAGTAGCCAGAAATATTACTAAGTATAAATTTCCATCCTATCTATCTATTGTAGAATCTGATAAGTTGACAGAATATATTCTTAATAATGTAAAAGATGTTCTTAAGGATAATTATAAATTTATTAGGATTAGGGACTTATCTTCTAGAGAACAATTGGTTTATATAGAAGAACATCTGATTAGCCCTGGTATGATACAACAAGGAGACAAGAGCAGCTTTCTTCTAAGGGGTGATGAGAGGGCTACTATTATGATAAATGAAGAAGATCATCTTAGGATACAGACCTTATTTCCAGGGCTAAACCTTGAGGGAGCATGGGAGTTATGTTCCCATATAGATGATGGATTAGAGGAAAAATTAGACTATGCTTATGATGAAAAGTGGGGATATTTGACATCTTGTCCTACCAATGTAGGCACTGGACTTAGGGCTTCTGTAATGTTACATCTACCTTGTATAACTATGACTGGAAATATAGAAAGTGTCATAGAAGGGTTAAGAAAGATAGGACTCACTGCTAGAGGACTATATGGTGAAGGTTCTGAAGCATCTGGATATCTATATCAGATTTCCAATCAGATTACATTAGGTGAATCTGAGGAGGAGATAATGGGTAAATTAAATAAGGTGATATCTCAGATAGTAGGCAGAGAGAGAAGCATACGTCAATATTTAATGGATAAAAAGGTATTAGAATTAGAAGACAAGATATATAGATCTCTTGGGATTTTAAGATATAGTAGGATTATTGCTTCTGAGGAGGCCATGAATCATCTATCTAATATTAGGTTAGGTGAGGCAATGGGGCTGTTAGATGGAGAAAAAATAGGAGATATTGCTAAATTGATGATAGAAATTCAACCAGCAAATATTCAAAAGAAGTTTGAAAAAGACATGGATGAAAAAGAGAGACATATAGCAAGAGCACAGATTATAAGAAATTTTATACAGGATTTGGAGGGATAATATGGCTATGTTTGGAAGATTTACTGAAAAGGCACAGAAAGCCATTCTATTAGCACAAGAAGAGGCAAAGAGATTAAAACATAATTATGTTGGTACTGAGCATATATTACTTGGATTAATAGCTGAAGATACAGGGGTAGCAGCCCTCGCTCTAAAGGAATTTGGAGTAGACATTGAAAAAGCTAGAAAAGAGATAGAGAAAGCAGTTGGAAAGGGAGTAGAAGAATCAGATATACTTGGATTTACACCTAGAACTAAGAGGATATTTGAATTGAGCCTATTGCAGGCTAGAAATCTTGGACATAACTATATTGGAACAGAACATCTGATGCTTGGATTACTAGCGGAAGGTGAAGGAGTTGCAATTGTGGTATTACAGAGATTGGGCGTAGATATAAATAAATTAGCAGAAAAGATCATAAATATGATATCTGAATCTACAAGTAGAGGAAATCAAGCCCAAGACAATCAAAATCAAGCTACTCCTAATCTAGAAAAGTATAGTATAGATTTAAACAAATTAGCCGAAGAAGGCGGTATAGATCCTGTAATAGGGAGGAGTAAGGAGATAGAGAGAGTAATCCAGATCTTAAGTAGGAGAACAAAAAATAATCCTGTATTGATTGGAGAACCAGGTGTAGGTAAGACTGCCATAGCTGAAGGATTAGCTCAAAAGATTATAGAGGGAAATATACCTGAGATAATTAGGGGCAAGAGAATAGTTACATTGGATTTGCCGGGAATGATAGCAGGGGCTAAATATAGAGGAGAATTTGAAGAAAGACTTAAATCAGTTATGAATGAGTTAAAGGCTGCAGGTGACGTTATCCTATTTATAGATGAACTCCATACAATCGTAGGAGCTGGAGCTGCTGAGGGGGCAATAGATGCGTCTAATATATTAAAACCGGTATTAGCAAGAGGGGAGCTTCAGATGATAGGAGCCACTACTATAGATGAATATAGGAAATATATAGAGAAGGATTCTGCATTGGAAAGAAGGCTTCAGCCTATAATGGTTGAAGAACCTAATGTAGAGGATACTATAAAGATTTTAGAAGGATTAAGGGATAAATATGAAGCTCACCATAGAGTCAAGATAACTGATGAGGCTTTAAAGGCAGCAGCAGAACTATCTAGTCGATATATTACAGATAGATTTTTACCTGATAAGGCTATAGATCTAATAGATGAAGCTGCGTCTATGATTAGAGTGAATGCCTATATTCCGCCAAATGAGTTAAAGAATTTGGAAGAGAGATTGGAAGAATTGCAGCAAGAAAAAGAAGAAGCTGTAAATACCCAAAACTATGAAAAAGCAGCTAAGATAAGAGACATGGAGAGAGAAATAAGAGACGAGTTATCTACTAACAAAGAAAAGTGGAAAAAGGAAAAGCAGAAAACAAATATGGTAGTAGGATATGAAGAGATAGCCAAGATAGTATCAGATTGGACTGGAGTACCAGTTAGCAGAATGACTACTGAAGAATCTGAAAGATTGTTAAATCTAGAAGAATTGCTTCATAAGAAAGTCGTAGGTCAGGATCAAGGTGTTGAGGCAGTAGCTAATGCTGTAAGAAGATCTAGAGTAGGTTTAAAAGATCCTAACAAGCCTATTGGAAGCTTTATATTTGTTGGGCCAACAGGTGTAGGAAAGACCTATTTGGCTAAGGCACTTTCAGAGGCGTTATTTGGCGATGAGGATGCCATGATAAGAATAGATATGAGTGAATACATGGAGAAACATTCAGTGTCCAGACTTGTAGGTTCTCCTCCAGGATATGTAGGATATGATGAAGGTGGTCAATTGACCGAAGCTGTTAGGAGAAAACCATATTCAGTAGTTTTATTTGATGAAATAGAAAAGGCTCATCCAGATGTGTTTAATATGCTATTGCAGATATTAGATGATGGAAGATTGACTGACTCTAAGGGGAGAACTGTTAATTTTAAGAATACAGTAATCATAATGACCTCAAATGTTGGTGCGACATCTATTAGAAAACAAAATGTATTAGGATTTGCAACTACAACAGATGAGGACAAAGAAGAATATGAAAAAATGAAAGAGACAATTACTGAAGAGTTAAAGAAGACATTTAGACCAGAATTCTTAAATAGATTAGATGAGGTCATAGTATTCCATTCTCTAAAAGAAGAACAAGTAAAAGAGATAGTGGATATTATGATAGATGATCTGGAAAAGAGAATGAAAGATCTAGATATTCGTATTAAGGTTACTGAAAATACTAGAAGACATATAAGTAAACAGGGATTTGATCCAGTTTATGGTGCAAGACCTCTTGAAAGGACTATTAGGAGGATGATAGAGGATCAGTTGGCTGAAGAGATGTTAAAGGGAGATATATCTAGAGAAGATGATATAATAATAGACTCTGAAGACGATAAACTCGTATTTAAAAGGGGATAGTTATGAAGAAAAAAACAGTCTATATATGCAGCAATTGTGGATATGAAACTATAGGTTATATGGGAAAGTGCCCTGAGTGTAATACATGGAATTCCCTTGTACAGACTATAGTATCCAGTGATACAAATAAGAAATCTTCCAACAGGGTTTTATTTGCAAAGAAGCCATTAAAGAGATTGGAAGATATAGAATCCACAAATAGCCATAGAATTGTAACAGATATTCAAGAATTTAATAGAGTTATGGGTGGCGGAATTGTAAGGGATTCCGTCACTATATTAGCGGCTAAACCAGGTGCAGGAAAGTCTACTTTGTTATTACAAGTGGCCAATGCTTTGGCATCTATGGGGCATATGGTTCTATATGCTTCGGGTGAAGAATCAGAATCTCAGATTAAATCTAGGGCAGATAGGATAATAAAGAAAATTCATAAGAATGTATGGGTAGTTTCAGATAATAGTATGGATAATATATTGGAAAATATTGATGAAATTGATCCAGATTTTATAATAGTAGATAGTATACAGACCTTTTCACTGGAAGCATTTCCTAGTTCGAGAGCAGGTTCTCCTACTCAAACCATGGAGTGTGCATATGAATTAGTAAAGAAGGCGAAGGATCCATCTAGACCTAGGGCTATTTTTATAGTAGGGCAGATGACCAAGGAAGATGAATTAGCTGGAGTAAGGGCACTTGAACATCTTGTAGATACAGTACTCATTATAGAAGGTGAAAGTGGTGAGGAACTTAGGACTTTGCTTACAACTAAAAATAGATATGGTTCTACAGGTGAAATGGGATTTTTTAACATGACAGAAGATGGTATGATATCTATTGACAATCCTTCAGAGTATTTTATGACAAAGAGGGAAAAGGATGAGTTAGTTTCAGGTAGTGCTATAACTGTTGTAAGAGAGGGGACAAGACCTATAATATTGGAGATAGAGTCATTAGTTTCTGATTCTTTCACACCTTATCCATCAAGAATAGGAGAGTGTATGAGAAGGGAGCAACTAAATACTCTGGTATCTATTCTCGAGCAGAGAGGTGGAACGAGACTATATGATAAAAATGTAGTTATCAAGACTACGGGAGGAATAAAATTAAGCGAACAAGCATCTAATCTAGCTGTGATCATGAGTATTGCATCGTCTGTATATCAAATTGGTATACCAAATGATACTGTATTTATTGCAGATGTAGGGCTTACTGGAGAGTTAAAGAAAGTACCTTCTCTAGATGTTAGACTTAGAGAATTAGATAGGATTGGATTTAAAAAGGCATATATTCCACCAAATAGTGCGAGAAAAGGTGAATTCAAAAATCTAAAGACCATTGAATTAAAGACTCTAAAAGACGTAATCAATAGTTGTTTAAAGTAGAAAAAAGGCTATCTCAAAAGTGATGTATATGATTGCTTTTGAAATAGCTTTTGGTGTTTTTTATTTAAGTTTTTTATGGAATATATTTGTGCTAGGTAAAAAATATTTCTAAAAAAACGGATTCTTAAGAATCCGTTTTTTAACACTTATTTTAGACTAAATACCCCTAGAGTTTTATTTCTTTCATGTTCTTGTGATAATATTTCAAATAGATCTAAATCTAAAGTATTACATAAAGCACCTAAATAAAACAAATAATTACCTATTTCTTCTTCTAGTATGTCTTTACAATTTTCACAAATATATCCATTTAAATGAGATTTAACTTTATTTGCCAGATCTTCATAAGATTTACCATCAAAATCTTGTTTTTGAGCATTGATAGAGATACAACCACAGCTAGTTACTGATTTTGCCACTGCTCTGTTGATTCTAGCATTAAACTCATCTAATTTAGTCATTATATCTAAAATACTCTTATGCCTTATTAAGGACTTAGCAACTTGATCTTGGAACTCCCCATACATATCATTTTTATCATAGATTTTTAAATTTTCGTCCATTTTTTCCTCCCTGTCAAAGTTATTCTATATTCATTATACTTTTAGGGACAAGTAGTTGTCAAATATTTCTAATAATTATTTTATTAAAATAAATTTAGGTAACTAGTTGACAAGTGAAAACTGATTGTGGTAGAATATAAACTTTACAACTATCCTTTAATGTAGTATAATATAGTGGGATATTATTAATGAGGAGGTTGTAATATGTTTAATATTGGTGATAAGATAGTATACCCTATGCATGGTGCTGGGATTATAGAGAATATTGAAGAAAAAGAAATACTTGGCGAAATCAGAAAGTATTTCATAATGAAGATGCCAATAGGTGAAATGAAAGTAATGGTACCCGTAGATAATGTGAGTGATGTTGGAGTAAGAGAGATTATAGATAAAGTAGAAATGGAAGAAGTCATCACTGTGCTTAGAGGTAGTAGATCTAATATGCCCCAAAATTGGAATAGAAGATTTAGAGCCAATATGGACAGAATAAAATCTGGAGATATATTTGAAATAGCAGCAGTAGTTAGAAATTTGATGCTACTTGATATTGAAAAAGGACTGTCTACTGGTGAGAGAAAGATGTTAAGTGATGCTAAACAGATGTTGATCTCCGAGATGGTATTGGTATGCGATCTTGATGTAGAGAGAGTAGAAGAATTAATAGAAGAAGCTGTAAGTTATAAAGAAGAACAAGAATAAATATATGGTTCTAAAGCACCATATATTTATGAATATGAGGTTTATATTTTGAATTTCTGGTAATAAATATATATAGGAGGTGGTAGGATGCTTGGTAAGGTTATGAAAATTACCATTGGCATGGTAGGGATGCTCTTGGGCTTTGGAGTGGCAGAAATCCTAAAAGCCTTGGAAATTCTTAAGTTTTCTAATAATGGCTGGGTAGCTTTGGCCATATATGCAGGATTTTCTTTGCTTTTTGGAATTATATTTTTTATTTTATCTTCGAATATAATTTATAGAGGTAAAAAGATAATTGGAAGAATAGAAAGTGAGTTACAAAAGCTTCCAGCTTCAGATATTGCACTTGGATCGGTTGGTTTAATAGTTGGTTTGGTCATTGCTTTTCTCTTTAGTAAGCCTTTAGATAATTTAGAAGTTCCATATGTAGGTTTTATAGGTCAGATAATATTATTTGGCATATTTGGATATCTAGGTATTAGAATTGCTACTAGAAAGAGAGAGGAAATCACCAATGTTATAGGCGAAATGAGCATCAACAGAAAAGGGGTAAAGGACAAACTAAAGCAGAATTATAAATCATGCCCTAAGATACTGGATACTAGTGTAATCATAGATGGTAGAATAGCTGATATCTGTAAGACTGGTTTTATAGAAGGGCCACTAGTTATCCCAGAGTTTGTACTAGAAGAATTGCAGCATATAGCTGACTCCTCAGATGGTCTAAAGAGAAATAGAGGAAGAAGAGGGCTAGATATACTGAATAAGATACAAAAAGAACTAGAAATAGAGATAATTATACACGAAAAGAAATTTGAAGATATTCAAGAAGTTGATTCAAAGTTACTTAAATTGACCCAATTTTTAAAGGGAAAGATTATAACCAATGACTATAATCTAAATAAAGTAGCAGAGGTACAGGGAATTGAGGTATTAAATATAAATGAGCTGGCCAATGCTGTGAAGCCTGTAGTATTGCCAGGTGAAGAAATGATAGTACAAGTAGTCAGAGATGGTAAAGAATCCGGGCAGGGATTGGCGTATTTAGATGATGGAACTATGATAGTTGTTGAATCAGGAAGAAAGTTTATAGGAGAGACTATAGATGTAGTAGTGACTAGTGTATTGCAGACTTCTGCAGGTAGAATGATATTTGCAAAACCTAAATCTATGGTTGATAGAGCTGTTTAAAGACCCTTCGGGGTCTTTTAATTTTGCTAGCTAAGATTTTAATTTTTTGTTTTATTATTTTTGGTATATGCTATAATAATAAAATAAGAGGTGAAGTTAATGTACAAAAACTATTATGTATCTGTAATTATAGCAGCAGCAGGTATGAGTAATAGAATGGGAAGTAAGATAAATAAGCAGTTTATTGCAATTGATAATAAACCTATATTGGTTCATACATTGGAAAAATTTGAGAAATGTAGATATATTGATGAGATAATATTGGTATCTAAGGAAGAAGAAGTAGATTATTGCAGAAAGGAGATAGTCAAGAAATATGGCTTTAAGAAAGTCACCAATATTATCAGAGGTGGAAAAGAACGCCAAGATTCTATATATAATGGGCTTTTAGCTTTAAATGAAAATACAGATATAGTCCTTACTCATGATGGAGCTAGACCATTTATCAAGATGGAACATATAGAAGATGGGATACGAGGGGTTTTAGAGTATGGTGCTTGTGTAATAGGAGTTCCAGTAAAGGATACTATGAAGGTTATAGAAGAGTCTAATATCATACATCATACCCCTAAGAGAAGCCTATTATGGGCAGCTCAAACGCCTCAATGCTTTTGGGCTCGTGTGCTTAAGGAAGGCTATGAGCATGCTATAAATGAAGGGATAATAGGGACAGATGATAGTTCTCTAGTGGAGAAAAGTGGATATGATGTAAAGATGATCATGGGCAGTTATGATAATATAAAGATTACAACTCCAGAAGATTTGATTATTGCAGAGTCCCTTCTAAAAGATATGGATAGTGTGAGGTTGAGAAGAGAATTTTTATTTCAAAGGAGATAGTATTTAGATGAGGATTGGTTTTGGCTTTGATGTTCATAAGATGGTAGAAGGTAGAAAGTTGATCATAGGTGGAGTAGATATACCCTATGAAAAAGGGTTACTAGGACATTCTGATGCAGATGTATTGATTCATTCTATAATGGACAGTATATTAGGAGCTTTGGCATTAGGTGATATTGGGAAGCACTTTCCAGATACTGATCCAAAGTATAAGGATATATCTAGTATGATACTTTTGGAAAATGTATATAATATCATGAAAGATGAAGGATATATGATTGGCAATATAGATTCAACTGTTGCCGCACAGTCTCCCAAATTAGCATCATATATAGATGAGATGAGGGGAAATTTGGCTAGGATATTGAATACATCTATTAAGAATATAAATGTTAAAGCAACTACTACGGAGGAATTGGGTTTTGTCGGTAGAAAAGAAGGTATATCATCCTATACTGTGTGTATTCTTGAAAGGATTTAGATTGACATAATAAGTTCTATTTAGTAGAATACTTATATATTGGCGAGGAAGGGAAACAGTAATTATTAATGGTCTAAAGAGAGGAAATCAGTCTGGTGGAAGATTTCTGACCCTCTTAGTAATGAACCAGTCCTAAAGCTTTTAGGTGGAATTGAGTATATCTAAACGGTAGTTACGTTATAGCTATTGAGTGAACCCTTTGGGTTTATTGGAGTGGTACCGCGGAATGACCTTTCGTCTCTATTTGAGATGGAAGGTTTTTTTATGACCTAACCCGATTTGCGTATTTTGCAAATCGTTGGTAGGTCAAACGCAACGAGAGCCAAATCTATACGAGTGCAACGAGTAAATAGATTTGTGTTTCGAGACTGTGACAATGACCTAACCTAATAAGTGTTAACGGATTGTAGGTAGGGGCGACCTTTGATCGCCAGATAATTGTGAGCTGTGCATTGTGAATTATAAATTATAAAGGAGTGATTTTATGAGAATGTCAAAGATGTATATGCCAACATTAAAAGAAGACCCATCAGAAGCTGAAATACCTAGTCATAAGCTTCTACTTAGAGCTGGCATGATAAGGAGATTAGTAAGTGGAGTTTATTCGTATTTACCATTAGGCTATAGGGTAATTAAGAAGGTAGAACAGATAGTAAGAGAAGAGATGGATAGGTCAGGAGCACAAGAACTATTGATGTCTGCTATCCAGCCAAAAGAACTCTGGGAAGCTTCAGGTAGATGGGATAATTTTGGACCAGAGATGTGGAAATTAAAGGATAGAAATTCTAGAGAGTTCTGCCTAGGCCCTACTCATGAAGAATACTTTACTAATCTTATTAAAGATGAGATAAAGTCTTATAAACAATTGCCTTTGAATTTATATCAGATTCAGACTAAATATAGAGATGAAAAGAGACCAAGATTTGGATTGATGCGTGGTAGAGAATTTATTATGAAAGATGCATATAGTTTTGATACAGACCATGAAAATATGGTAAAAGCCTATGACATAATGTGGGATGCCTATGACAGGGTATTTACTAGATTGAAACTTAAATATAAGGTGGTCCAAGGAGATACTGGTGCTATGGGCGGTAAGGTATCCCATGAATTTATGGCGATGTCTGAAGCTGGTGAAGGGTTAATTGCATATTGTGATCATTGTGATTATGCAGCTACTGATGAAAAGGCTCATGTAGTATATGATGTTTCAGAAGAGGTAGTAGATGAACTATCAACGGAGAAGGTATATACTCCAGGTTTAAAGACCATAGAAGATTTAGTGGAATTTTTTAAAATAGATCAGTCTAATTTTGCTAAAGCTGTAGTCTATGATGTATCTGGAAAGGGCGTAGTAGTCATTATACCAGGAGATAGAGAGTTAAATGAAACAAAGCTATGCAACTATTTAGGAGTTTCAGAACACGAAATTCAGATGGCAGATGAGGATTTGATATTGAATATAACCAAGGCAAATAAGGGATTTACTGGTCCTATTGGATTAGAAAAAGACGCTAGATTGATAATAGATTCTCGAATTACAAAGATGAAAAACCTAGTAGTTGGAGGCAATGAAACTGACTATCACATTAAGAATGCTAACTATGGAAGGGATTTTGAAGGAGAAGTTGTAGATGATCTTTTACTTGTAAGAGAGGGAGATATATGTCCTAAATGTGGTGAAAAATTGAATATAGCTAGGGGAATAGAAGTAGGTAATATATTCCAACTAGGTACAAAATATTCAGAAAGTCTAGGTGCTAAGTTTTTAGATGAAAATGGAAAGGAAAAACCTTTTGTAATGGGCTCTTATGGTATAGGAGTTACTAGATCTGTAGCCGCTATTATCGAACAATATCATGATGAAAATGGGATTATGTGGCCTTTAAATACAGCACCATATCATGTCATCATTACAGTTATAAATGTCAAAAATGAGGAACAGATGAATTTGGCAGAGAAATTATATGAAGATCTGACATCTAAAGACATAGAGGTATTATTAGATGATAGAAATGAAAGGGCTGGAGTGAAGTTTAATGATAGGGATTTGATTGGAATTCCTATTAGAATAACTGTAGGGAAAAAAGCTGTAGATGGAATTGTGGAGTATTCATTGAGGACATCAACTGACAATAGAGAAGAGGTAGCTAGTGATTGCATAATGGAATTAGTAGAAAAAGAATTTAAAAAGGCTGGTCTTAATTAATATATTGAAAACTTTCTATATTTAAGAGGAATATTGTAATATCTTGTAGAATACTTATATATAGAGAGATAACAATATATGATATTGAAAAGAGGTATTACAATATGGAAGATACTTTAATAGAGATGTGTGAGGATATAATCGACATATTGATGCTATTAAGGGAACAGGATAAGATAACTCAATCAGAATTAGAAGAACATCTTGGAGTAAAGATTAAATTTTTAGAGGACATAAGCAAATAAGCCCTAATATTTAGGGTTTTATTTGTATTTTAGGGAAAAATATCTATGATGGTTGATACTTACAATCTAGTAATATATAATTAATGAGTATAGAAACACATAATAGATGAAGATTGTAAAAATTCGGAGGTGTAGGTTTTGAAGGAAGTAAGAGTTAGATTTGCCCCAAGTCCAACAGGATATTTACACATAGGGGGATTGAGAACTGCATTATATAATTATCTATTTGCTCGACATAACAATGGAAAGTTTATATTGAGAATAGAAGATACGGATCAAACTAGATTTGTAGAAGGAGCTATTGAAAACCTAATAGAATCTCTTCATTGGGCAGGAATTGAATATGATGAGGGAGTATTTATAGAAGATGGCAAGGTAGTTGAAAGAGGAGAGCATGGACCATATATACAGTCAGAGAGATTGGAGATATATAGAAAATATGTAGATCAGTTAATTGAGTCGGGAGATGCATATTATTGTTTTTGCTCAAAGGAAAGATTGGATGCTGTAAGGGAAGAGCAAAAGATAAAGGGATTAGTACCTAAGTATGATGGCTTGTGTAGAAGTCTAAGTCTAGAAGAGGCTAAAAAGAGAATAGCTAATGGAGAGGAGTATGTTGTAAGATTAAAACTACCTCAAAATAGAGATATTAAATTCCATGATCTTGTTCGTGGAGATATCAGTATAAATACAGATGATACAGATGACCAAGTACTGTTGAAATCAGATGGATATCCAACATATCATATGGCAGTAGTAGTGGATGATCATCTGATGAATATAACCCATGTAGTAAGAGGAGAAGAATGGTTGCCATCTACACCAAAGCACGTGTATTTATATGAAGTCTTTGGTTGGGAAAAGCCAACTTATGTTCATCTACCAACAGTATTAAACAAGGAGAGGAAGAAATTAAGTAAGCGTCATGGAGATGTTTCTGTTGATGACTTTAGAGGTAAAGGGTATCTTCCTGAGGGGCTTATAAACTATTTAGCTTTAGTAGGTTGGAGTCCAGAGGACAACGAGGAAATATTCTCTATGGAAGATATGATTCATAAGTTTACATTTGAAAGAGTGTCTAAAACTGGAGGAATATTTGACAAAGATAAGCTAGATTGGGTTAATGGACACTATATACGATCAGAGTCTATAGATAGGATAACAGATTTGGCAATTCCATATTTAATAGAAGCTGGACTTATAGATGGGGAATTTGCAGAGGAAAAAAGACAATGGTTAGAGACTTTGGTAGATATAGTTAGAGAAGGTATGCATCAGATGTCTGAAGTACCTGACAAGGTAAGATTTATGTTTGATAACAATGTCCATGTTGAAGATGATGAGGCGTTACAAACTCTAAAAGGAGAATATACAAAGACTATATTGGATGCTATGAAACAAGAGCTAGATAATGTAGAAGAAATAGATGAAGAACTTTCCAATAAGCTGATGAAGAATATACAAAAAGCTACTGGGATAAAAGGTAAAAATCTATTTATGCCTACAAGAGTTGCACTTGCAGGAAGTCTGCATGGCCCAGAATTTTCTAAGATAATATATCTTTTAGGTAAACAAAATATATTGAAAAGAATAGAATATGTAGAGAGAAACTATCTATAGTTGAAAAAAACATGACCATATTGTAGAATAAAACATAGTTATAATATAAAAAAGTTGTGATAAGGAGAGTAGGTTTAAGTAAGATTAAAGAGAGGGATTTTCATAGGCTGAGAGAAATCCTAATATATTATTAAACTGAAGTGCACCTTTGAACTATTATCTGACTAATTAGGATGTATCGGGTAGCGTCGTTATTCGCGCTGAGTGGACTTAGGTCTATTAGAGTGGAACCGCGGAATAACCTTTCGTCTCTATTTGAGATGGAAGGTTTTTTTATGACCTAACCCGATTTGCGTATTTTGCAAATCGTTGGTAGGTCAAACGCAACGAGTAAATAGATTTGTATTTCGAGACTGTGACAATGACCTAACCCAATTTGTGTATTTCGCAAATTGATGGTAGGTCAAACGCAATGAGCTCCAAATTTGCACCACAGTAAGTAGGGGCGACCTTTGGTCGCCAGATAATTGTGAACTGTGAATTGAAATTGTGGATTGAAAACTATAAGGAGGGAGTAATATGAAATTATACAATACCTTAACTAGAAAAAAGGAAAAATTTGTACCAGTAGAACAGGGCAAGGTGAGTATGTACAATTGTGGTCCCACGGTGTATAATTATATCCACGTAGGAAATGCCCGACCATTGGTTGTGTTTGATACATTGAGAAGATTTTTTATTTATAGAGGATATGATGTGAGATTTGTAGTAAACTTTACAGATATAGATGATAAACTCATAGATAAGGCAAATAAAGAGAATACAACTGTAAAAGCCATAGCAGAAAGGTATATAGAGGCTTTTATGGAAGATGCCAATGGGTTAAATCTATATGATTATAAGACTATAAATCCAAGGGCTACAGATTATATTCAAGAGATGATACTGTTTATACAAGGACTAGTGGATAAGGGTGCCGCTTATGCTGTAGATGGAAATGTATATTTCAATATTAAGAGTGCAAAGGACTACGGAAAACTATCGAAGAAAAATATTGATGACTTGATGAGTGGTGCTAGAATTGAAATAAATGAGGAAAAGAGGAACCCAATGGACTTTGCACTTTGGAAGAAGGCTAAACCAGGCGAGCCATTTTGGGATAGTCCATGGGGAAATGGTAGACCAGGTTGGCATATAGAGTGCTCTGTAATGGCAAAGAGCATATTGGGAGAGACTATAGATATACATTCTGGGGGAGAAGATTTACAATTTCCTCATCATGAAAATGAAATAGCTCAGTCTGAAACTCTAACGGAAAAACCATTTGCTAACTATTGGTTGCACAATGGGATGATTACAGTAGACAATAAGAAGATGTCTAAATCCGAAGGAAATTTTTTCACTATTAAAGATGTTGCAGAGGAATATGATCTAGAAGCTCTAAGATTCTTTTTGCTATCATCACATTATAGATCACCTATTAATTTTAGTAGGGAAGTTATGGAGCAGACAGAAAATGGACTAGAGAGATTGTATAATGGCAGGAAGAACTTGGAATATCTCATGGAAAAGACTGAGGATAGAGAATTAAATGATAAAGATAATTTGGAAATTGAAAATATCTCCCAATACAAGGAACACTTTATAAGTGCTATGGAAGATGATTTAAATACTGCTGATGCTATATCTGCAATATTTGAACTAGTAAAATATACAAATACCAATATAGATGAACAATCTAATAAAAAAGTAGTGGAAAGAGCCTATAGTATATTAAGGGAATTGACTGGAGTTTTAGGAATTCTATCTAAGGAAGATGAAATTTTAGAAGATGAAATCATGGAGTTAATAGAGAAGAGAACTGAGGCAAGAAAGAATAAGGATTATAAGCTATCTGATGAGATAAGGGATCTATTAAAGGATAAAGGAATAATATTAGAAGATACACAAGATGGTGTAAAATGGAAGAGAGTGTAATTATGGAAGAGAAACAAAATGTTTTTAGAAAGGTCAACACCATATTGACTGGAGAGGATATAGCTATGCTATCTCCCCTCCAGTTGGCATATATAGGAGATGCTGTATATGAGTTATTGGTGAGGACATATATATTAGATAAGAATCTACAAGTAAATCAGCTTCATAGAGGGGCTACTAGGTATGTAAAGGCTGGGGCTCAATCTGATATTGTACACGATTTGGATAGTATATTATCAGATAAGGAGAGGAGTATAGTAAAAAAAGGACGTAATGCTAAGACCAATACAAGCCCTAAAAATGCAGACATCATAGAATATAAGTATGCTACTGGGTTTGAAGCATTGTTCGGATATCTATATCTTAATTCAGAGGAAGATAGGATATACGAATTATTTCAAAAAATTATTGAATTTCAGGAAAATAAGGTATAATAATATTGATGTTTTTTCATAACAAATAGGAAAGTTCTACTTTTATATAAGAAACTTTCCGTCGATGAGTTAAAAAGGGCTACATTATCACATTTAATTAGAAGCCTTGTTAAAGATAAAGGGGGAATAATTGTTGAAAGTTCAACTTTTAAGATATACACCTGAAGGAGAAAAGCTTATTGCATCAGCAGCAAAGCTATGTTATTCAGCTATTGGTATAGAGGAAATTGAAGAGAATTTGGAGGAAAAAAATGTAGATTCATTTTTAAATATGTTGATGGACTTAGGTCATGAAAGTCCAATTGAACATGTGAGTTTTACATTTGGCGTTGAGGGAGTATCTAGGACATTGACACATCAGTTGGTACGCCATAGGATTGCTAGCTATTCTCAACAGTCTCAGAGATATGTAAAATTGGAACAATTTGAATATATAATTCCACCTTCAATAGAAGAGGATGAGAAGGCTAAAGAGCTATTTATAAGAAACATGGAGGAGGCTCAAAGTTCTTATAATGAGCTGTCCAACATTCTATGCGATAAACACTATAATAGATACATAGAAGAAGGACTTAGTGAGAGAGAAGCAAAGCGTAAATCAGAAAAAAAGGCTATAGAAGATGCTAGATATGTGTTTCCAAATGCTTGTGAAACCAAGATAGTATTTACTATGAATGCTAGAACTCTTTTGAATTTCTTTAGATTGAGATGTTGTAATCGAGCTCAATGGGAGATAAGGGAACTTGCAATTAAAATGTTAGAAGAATTAAAAAAAGTATATCCTGTTTTGTTTAAGAATGCAGGACCGGGATGTATAAAAGGACCTTGTCCAGAGGGAAATATGACTTGTGGTAAGATATTAGAAGTTAGAGAAAAGTTTAAGAGTCAAAATCAAGAGACTAAAAGAGCACTTTGCTAAAGACATAAGTAGGGGAGCATTCCGCTCTCCTGATTTAAAAGTATGACAAACTTTTCAGAGTTTAATACTTTATCTTTAATAATTGTGAATTGTGCATTGTGAACTGTGAATTGCGGATTATAAACTAAGGAGAGAAATTATGAATGAACAATATGTTGTAGGGAGAAATCCTGTATTGGAACTACTTAAAGCCAATAGGGATATAGATAAACTATATATATTAAAGGGAGATCTACAAGGATCTATTAAAAAAATAGTAGGTATGGCTAAGAGTAGAGGTATTCTAATTCAGGAAGTTGATAAATCTAAACTAGATTTAATATCCGATGGAAATGTGCATCAGGGAGTTGCTGCATTGATAACAGGATTTGAATACTCTACTGTAGATAAGATCCTAGATATTGCTAGGAGTAAAGGAGAAAGCCCATTTATATTGATCTTAGATGGTATAGAAGATCCTCATAATTTAGGTGCCATAATTAGAACTGCTGAATGCGCAGGAGTTCATGGAGTGATTATTCCTAAACGAAGATCTGCTCGTGTAAACCAAACAGTATATAAATCTTCTGCAGGCGCTATTGAACATATACCTGTTGCAGATGTAGTCAACATATCAGATACTATTACTCTATTAAAAGAGGAAGGACTATGGGTATATGGCGCAGATATGAATGGAGAAAGTTATTATTTTGATACGTCTTTAGACGGTGCAATTGCTCTAGTAATTGGAAATGAGGGAAAGGGTATATCTAGAATAGTTAAGGAAAAATGTGATGTATTGGTAAAGATACCTATGATGGGTAAGATATCATCCCTAAATGCTTCAACCTCAGCTGCTATTTTAATA
Organism: Tissierellaceae bacterium HCP3S3_D8; assembly: GCA_052067355.1. Lineage (GTDB taxonomy): Bacteria > Bacillota > Clostridia > Tissierellales > Tissierellaceae > CABMKH01. The sequence continues at coordinate 1,916 of JBQHQH010000021.1, read as the reverse complement.
TATGAGGTTGTAAGGCAAGGTCATGAAAAACCAAAGAGATAATCCTAAAGAATATCTATTTGTAGATGGATATAATATCATCAATTATTGGGAGGAATTAAAAGAAAAGGCAGCTATAAGTCTGGAGGAAGCGAGGGAAGCATTAAAAGATATACTATCAGAATATCATCACTATTCGGGAATAGAGATAATTTTAGTATTTGATGCCCACTTGGTAAAGGGTAATAGTGGGACTGAAGAGGAATATAAGGGGATAAAAGTTGTATATACTAAAGAGAGCGAAACAGCAGATCATTATATAGAGAGAACTCTGGATATATTGGGGAGAGTAAAGAGAATAAGAGTGGCAACATCGGATTGGCTAGAGCAGCAGATGATTCTCTCTAGAGGTGGGACTCGAATATCAGCTAGAGAATTGGAAATAGAGATATACAATCAAAAAGAGATGATAAATAGGAAAAAAGATTATATGAATAAGAAAAACAATGTGCAATTAGGGAGGCTAGAAAATAGATTGTTAGATAAGCTTGATAATTGGAACAAATTCAATGAATAGGCTTGACTACAACTTGAATTTTATTTATAATTATGTTAGTTGCTACAGCAGGGAGGATGCTTTATGATGCATGGGCTATATGATAGTGTTAATGTATTAAACTATAAAGATATGGAAGATGAAGATATCGTTGATGCTGCTAAGGTTGGCAATCCATTTGCATTAGAATATTTAATAGATAGGTATAAAAACTTTGTCAAAAGCAAGGCTAGAACTTATTTTTTAATAGGTGCAGATAGGGATGATATAATTCAAGAGGGAATGATAGGACTATATAAAGCCATAAGAGATTATGATAGGGACAAGCTTGCATCTTTTAGGTCCTTTGCTGAGATATGCATAACTAGGCAGATAATCACTGCTATAAAGACTGCTACTAGACAAAAACATATTCCATTAAACTCCTATATCTCCCTAAGCAAACCCATGTATGAAGAAGAATCAGAGAGAACCCTCATAGATATAATTGAGGGTACTAGAGTAGTGGATCCTATGGAATTGTTCATAGGAAGGGAGAGTATGCACAATATTGAGCTGAAGATTGGAGAACTTCTTAGTGAATTAGAAGCAGAAGTTCTTGGACATTATATTCAAGGAAAATCCTATACAGAAATAGCAGCAGAAATGGATAGGGACGTAAAGAGTGTAGACAATGCACTACAGAGGATAAAAAAGAAATTGGAAACTTGTTTAGAATAAGTTTTAAAATTCTATTGACAAGAAGTTAATAAAGTAGTAAACTGTTTAGCAGCTAGCCCACGTAGCTCAGAAGGTGGAGCACTTGCATGGTAAGCAAGAGGTCACCGGTTCAAATCCGGTCGTGGGCTCCATTATTAAAATACAAAATAAGAAACACCCGGATAAGTTTACTTAAATTATTGAGGAGGAGAAATAAATGGCTAAGGAAAAATTTGAAAGAACGAAACCCCACGTAAATATAGGAACAATAGGTCACGTAGACCATGGTAAGACAACAACAACAGCGGCAATTTCAATAGTATTAAACACAAGATTAGGTGGAAGTCAAGAAGTAAAAGACTATGCAGCGATAGACAAAGCACCAGAAGAGAGAGAAAGAGGAATTACAATTTCCACATCTCACATAGAGTATGAAACAGAAAACAGACACTATGCACACGTAGACTGCCCAGGTCACGCTGACTATGTAAAGAACATGATCACAGGAGCAGCACAGATGGACGGAGCGATACTAGTAGTATCAGCAGCAGATGGTCCAATGCCACAAACAAGAGAGCATATCTTACTATCAAGAAACGTAGGAGTACCAAAGATGGTAGTATTCCTAAACAAAGAAGACATGGTAGATGACGAAGAATTAGTAGAATTAGTAGAGATGGAA
>JBQHQH010000020.1:0-51775 GCA_052067355.1 Tissierellaceae bacterium HCP3S3_D8 | reverse complement strand
TCATATTTGAATAATATTTCTAAATTGCTTTCTTAAGAGGTATCTTTTTTTCAAAAAAACAACTGGTAAATTTATCTAGTCTCAAATTTACTAGCACAACAGGTTAATTTAGTAAAATACTATAGATAAACAATTCTTATATTTAACAAAAACACTAAAATATGATATTTCTCCATTTCGCTTCTCTCCAGTCGAAATGACTGTCATTCCACCTGTACTCCCAGCTTAATAGGAGTAACCACAGTGGCCTAAAGTCACTCCGAATTATATTCCTGCAGAACGAATTAAGGTTGGATATATATTAATAATAAAAAAATAATTTCTTATATAATATAGTATATCAAATATCAGACTATTGCAAATTTAAATACCTAATAACATATTAAGAGATATATTGAAACCATCAATATATCTCTTATTTGTTTTAGTTACTCATATATTATCTTTTTAATTTTCCAGCGATCATCATCAAACTCAACATCAAAATGGCCACAGATATGACCAGTGAGGCTTCCTTAAATCCCAGTATATATAATACTAAAACTGCTAGTATTTCAATCGCAAGTATGATCCTTGTCCTTCTTTTGTATACCTTATTCTCTATATCATCTAAAGGCTTATTCTTATCTTCAACTGGTGCAAGAACATATACGATTACTCCTGAAATACTAGCTATAGCTAAGACAGTAAATTTTACAATTGGAATAGATCTAATCAACAATAATGATATTACAATTAAAGCTACAGAAAAGAAATAACATCTTAGCTCTGTTTTAGCATGATAGCCGCCTCCATAGATCCGCAATGGAATATATGCCATCATAAATATAATAACTTCCCAAAGCCCCTTAAATATAAATCCAATTAACATAGCTGTCATTATATTTATTATTATCAGTAAACCTTGATGTAATCCATAGGAGTAAATGTCTCTTTCTTCATCTTCTATTATCCCATTGATAACAAAATAGCTTGTCATCTTTTCGATCATATTACTCACCACTAAAATTTACGAAGTTTCTCTGCTCCCTTTGGTAATTCTGGTTGATGTGCTAAAAACATACATGCTGTATTAACATTCACAAATGTTACCACCAATGCTAAACTAGCTGCAATTCCACTAAGCTTTAAAATCATTTTTTTCATCTGTATTCCCCCTATAATTTCTATTTAATCTGTACCGTTATCATATCATAATAATTTAGACTATTTCCACTTATGTTAAAATTCATATATGTTCATGTAGAAACTTACAATTTTGGTTTCAAAAATTATATTTCTAATTGATATCATATTAAATAATAAATGCCCATCATCTTTAAGATGAAAGGCATTTATTATTATATATTATTACAGAATATAGAATCTATGTTGAATTTTATCCTGAAAATGACGTAGAATCAGAAAAAAGAATTGTCGTTTCTTCTCTCGTAATTGCTGAATAATGAATAAAATCGTTGTTACGTTTATATAGATACCACGGATTTTTGTAAACGTCATATCATTTACATTCAAATTGCAAAGTATAATTAGATTATGTTGTAATCATTCATATTTTGTTAACCTATTTTATCCTATTGCATATGTCTATATTTGATAGTATCACTTTTATTTAGTTTATACTCTAATATATCTAATCCGTCAAGTTGTTTAAAGACATTGAATAAGCCTATCTCCTTCAAAATATATATTCCATTAAATTGTGGTATATCAACAGATATATTATTAGAATTATTTTGAAGTGGGTAATAAATTCTCCGCACACCACCTCCAATAGGTGCAATATATAAAGCACTTGCATAGCCGAATAAGTATTCATCATTTACATAAGAGATATTTACTGTAAAATGTTTTTTTGAAATATCAATACCACCTCTCCGTATCAGACATGCATTAAAATAAGAGTCATCAAGGTATAAATAATCACCTTGACTGAAACTGACATTTCCACTGTCAAAAACAATTTCAAAATCAGAGTATTTTTTTATTTCTTCTAAATCTACATCAGAAAAGCAAAATGTATATTCACCTTCATTATCAATATTTGATTTTAAGCTTAAGTATCTACTATTTTTATAATAATTTTCTATATCTTTCATATAACCTTTTTCTTTAGTATATGTATCTCTCATATCATATAAATGGGATAGCTCAGCCCTTGGAAATAATGTCATCTCTGATTTTGAAACTTTTATATTGAATAAAATGATTATAATAGCAGCAATTATTAAAATCAGCATTATAAAAATTTTCTTTTTCCTAATCATTTTCCACACCTCCAATTTACGAAAAGCAGAAAAACTTTTATCATTATACCTTTTTATATTATTATCAATTCATATAAGTAATCAATCTATAGATAAAAATTTCCCTTAGTTTTGAAATAGAAATTATATATAGTCAACTTTTAAAGCCCTATTTTTGTCCTACTTATATACTAACATCATTTATTATTATCAGTAATAAATCCGTGTTTATAAAGAATTTTTCAGAAATAAAACCCTAAATTTCACAACATATTTCTGACAAAGCAAAAAACCCAAAACCTTTTTACAGTAACGATTTTGGGCTTTTTAATCTAGTTTTGCTGCAAAAATCGAGTTATGCTACTGTCTTCATATGGTGGTCAATCCATAGATAAAATTTTTTATTCTAAACCTTTAACTCTTAATGATTTAGAATCTTCATAATCAATCCATCCACCAGTAATATCAATACTCAAACTAACACCATCTACACTAACTGAAAAAGTAGGCTTAACAGAATATGTGCTATGTCCATAAGCACCTCTAGTATGCATATCACGTCTTTGAGCAGTATCAACTATAAATATCGGTACCAGGTACGAACTTATGAACTTTATGGAGTTTAGTTGAAACAGCTAAATGGATTATAAATATATTGAACTGACCCTTGATGCTTTGATTTTTTTCTATCTATTTGAGAGTGGGACACAACTTCTGTCCCTGTATTCCATTATAAAAAAATTAATTCGGCTTGTTTAAAGAATGTTTAGTTATCATCCCAATAATTAGAATTGAACTACTAATAATTAAACCAATTAAAAGGTAAAGCGAGTATACTAACATTGCAATATCTCCTAAAGCCGATGTAATACTAGACATTAATAAAAATAAATTAAAAGAAACAAGAAAGCCAGTTAATAGTGAAATAATTATTAACACAATAACTATCACCCCTTTCATTGGTAGCATTACTTGGTTATATTATAATACATTTTTCATTGTATACCTTGAGGTGTAACTATGCTAAATTTCTCAAATACTTTAATAATCTAATCTAATACCTTTGGGATACAAATATATTTAATGGCTGATGATAATAATCTATAAGTAAACAAAGTATAAAAATGCTATTACTCCCTGATTATTATTAAATATCAATTTTAACTAATTCTACTTAGAATATATTTCGGCATTTCCCAAAAAGCTAACGACGATTATTCAATCCAATTATTTTCCTCATTCACAAAAAGACGGATAGTAGCAACCTATCCGTCTTTTGTTAACTATTATTAAATGAAGTATATTAAAACTGTATATAACATAGATCCACATTTTTTATGCACATTTATTTAATTTCAAGGGAAATTTCATTAGTTGATGTTGGGAGTTCATCAAAGATAAAAAATTCTCCTAAGATAATCTCACCATTTACATCATAAACATTTATTGTTTCTCCCGTTTTCAACCCCCTAGCTCTCTGTATACGATTTTCTTTTTCTATTTGCATAGCTACCGCTTCTTCAGGATTATTAGGAACTTCTCCTGTTAAATCCTCATTTCTTACATAACCTAAAGTACCATCCGCAAGTTGCACTAAAATCAAATCAGGTTCAGTATCTTCGGATATAGCATCCGCTAACGAACCATATGTTTCATTATTTGCATTTATTGGATACGTTGGTGCTGGTTTTTCACCTTCATTACGGTAATGTATACCAGATGCAAACACTATGAAACTTGATGTACAAATGGCAAAAACTATAGAATATATGACAACCGTTTTTAAAATTTTATTTTTCATAATCATTAGCCCTCCTATTTAACAGATTGCGACGGTGACTGGAATGAATTATAACTATCATAACCGTTACCATTATAAACTTTGGTTAATCCTTTAGAGTAGTACGATCCGGATCTTGCCGATTCAAAACAACTATCAGAACCAATACTCCATGCATCTTGAGTTGAATAAGTCATTGTTGAAGAAGCAACTAATGCGTTATTAGCATCGTTATATATTCTTGTTTGAGCACCCATGTAACCAGCCGGTGGCATTTTATTTGAAGCCCCTAACCATGTCCAACCATTATACGTAGAACTTGAAGTAGAAATATAACTTTTATTGGAATAGTCATAGTCATATACTGAAAAATATCCTTCAGGTGACCATGCTGAACCTGCAAATATCCCATGAGATGAAAATAGCAATGCACAATAAAGAATTGTAGCAAAAATAATACTACAAAATGATTTTACCAATTATGCCGTATGATCTGATTGCAAATTTTATTTATAATATCTTGGGATATCATTAACCATTGAATATTGGTACCAGGTACGAACTTATGAACTTTATATTGTTGTAATACGTGTTCTTTATATGTTAGATGCCATTGATGCACGGATTCCTTATTAGTTCCAATCTTATCTGCAATTCCTTTAAAACTACGGCAGAGATAAAGAGAGCTACCAAAACTATCTCCGCCATAATTTCATTACCTTTTCAGTCTTCCACCGATCATCATCAAACTCAACATCAAAATGGCCACAGATATGACCAGTGAGGCTTCCTTAAATCCCAGTATATATAATACTAAAACTGCTAGTATTTCAATCGCAAGTATGATCCTTGTCCTTCTTTTGTATACCTTATTCTCTATATCATCTAAAGGCTTATTCTTATCTTCAACTGGTGCAAGAACATATACGATTACTCCTGAAATACTAGCTATAGCTAAGACAGTAAATTTTACAATTGGAATAGATCTAATCAACAATAATGATATTACAATTAAAGCTACAGAAAAGAAATAACATCTTAGCTCTGTTTTAGCATGATAGCCGCCTCCATAGATCCGCAATGGAATATATGCCATCATAAATATAATAACTTCCCAAAGCCCCTTAAATATAAATCCAATTAACATAGCTGTCATTATATTTATTATTATCAGTAAACCTTGATGTAATCCATAGGAGTAAATGTCTCTTTCTTCATCTTCTATTATCCCATTGATAACAAAATAGCTTGTCATCTTTTCGATCATATTACTCACCACTAAAATTTACGAAGTTTCTCTGCTCCCTTTGGTAATTCTGGTTGATGTGCTAAAAACATACATGCTGTATTAACATTCACAAATGTTACCACCAATGCTAAACTAGCTACAACTCCACTAAGCTTTAAAATCATTTTTTTCATCTGTATTCCCCCTATAATTTTTATTTAATCTGTACTATTATCATATCATAAGAATTTAGACTATTTCCACTTATATTAAAATTCATATATGTTCATGTAGAAACTTACAATTTTGGTTTCAAAAATTATATTTCTAATTGATATCATATTAAATAATAAATGCCCATCATCTTTAAGATGAAAAGCATTTATTATTATCTATTTTATGTTTACAAATAATTATACTACTTCACCATCTTTATCAACTAAAACCCATTTATGTTTTATAAGACGAAAAATACTGATGATACTAACAAAAATAGTTGAAGAACCTAAATATTCATCTGGTATAAAAAACACATAAAACAGAATACAAAAGGAGCAAAGATATTCTATAGTGGCAGTATCATCCTGTACTTTTCTCCAAAAATCTTCATCAGAAGTAATGTAACGATAAACACCTTCAGCTACTTTTTTCTGAACATTTTTAGGATAAATAGCCATTTGATTCATCTTTTCATTGTTTTTTTGCACTTTTAGAGTATGATTTACTTGTCTAGCATGCTTTATAAAAGCCAAGCAAGCAAATGAGGCAACCAATCGAAGAAGAGAATCTCCAAAGTATTTGATATTTACCACTTTAACTCTATTAAAAAGTATTACTAATATAATATTTAAAATGAGAAAAACAAATAGATTTACATTTGTTGAGATCTTCTTAGACAAAAAAATCGTACCAAAAAACAATAATATTCCCATATAATAAGTAGCAATATATGAAGAAACACCTAGATCTTTCGATAGACTTAATGCTTGTGGAATAGGAAACAAGAAATAAGATGATATTAGAAACCAAAATGCAAAGAAAATCTTAAAAATACTATTACTATTTTCACTTATACAAACTACAATTCGCTCTTTCAAGATAATCACCCTTACTTTTTGTCGGAGTTTTCACTTGCATTATTCGTGTAAGCTACTCTCTGTACTTACAATTATCTAGCCCCTTGAATATCATACTTATATTTAAGCCTTGATCTAAACAGCCGGAAAACTCTAATTATTCTAACCCTATAATAGCCATCAATATATCCCTTATCTGTTCTAAAGAACTCACTTATTACCTCCTAATAGTCAATAATATCATTGCTATCATCTAGTATTTTTGAAATTCTATTCACATATCAAAAATAAATCTATTATCCTATTTGAAATACAATGCTATAAATAATATCAAAATATAGGTATATAGAATTGTGATTATATGATTAATATAGTCGTAAATATCACTATTTTTTTCATCACGTTGTTTGTATTTATCTCGTAATCTATCTAAGGGAATTTTTACAAAGATTAAAGTAATAATTGCCATAGTTAATTTAAGCCCCAAATTTTTTAAGTCTTGACTCATAATATTTCTCTCCAATCTCACAAATAATATCTACATTAAAACCCTATAACATCAATACCGGGTACGAACTTATGAACTTTATGGAATTTAGTTAAAACAGATATTTGTAGTCACACTGTCATCTGGTTTTGGAGTAGTATATGGAAATCTCATAAATCAATCGACGATTTCTAAAGGTAAGAAAGAAGAATCTGTCACAATGTTCCTAGCCTTCTGAATGAACAAGGTAATAACAGATTTACCTGAAGTAACAAAATATCCTCTCTTATCTATGTTTATGAAGGCAGAATAGGTATCAGAAGTATCTCCATAGGATAGAATTAATTCAACGGTCCTTGGCTGATAGGTCCCATTCTGCTTAGGCAATGAAAGATATAAGTTAACCAAATCTGGATTTATCACACCATTTTTATAAAAGACTGGCCCGGATATTGAAACTTCATGAAGCAGGGGACCAAATAATTCATTAGATTTTCCTAATAATTCAGATACTGTACCAGACCAATATTCATTATTTACTTGAGAAATATCATAAAAGGTACAATAGGTAGTTCCATTGGATTCCACGTCTTCTAGTCCTAGTGTATCCCACAAAGTTCTTGGCCTAAAATAAACTGCCAGTAGGATGGAAATAAAGACTATGATTACAATGGCCCTATATTTCTTTAATAGCATAATGATCACCTCAATTCCCATTTGAACATACTACTATTAACTGCGGGACCTTGCATATATAAAATTGTTCTACCAGAATATGTTACATAAACTGTATGAGTAGATCTACTTGCAGATGGGGTGTAAACTTTATATCCTTCCAAATAACTGTCCGCCGTAGACTCCTCTATGTTCCTCAATTGTATATCCTTTTCTTGATCAGACAAATTTAGCCCATTAATGTATTCTTTGAGCATCTGGGTGTTTTTACGACTTTGCGCTGCAATAATATCATCAGTACTAATTGCTCCTACTGTGCAGGAATTTGATTCTACCAGTTCAGAAATTCTGGAAAAGCTAATTTTGTGAACGGTGAAACCTGATTCATTTTGAAGTTCTACAATGACGTTCTCCATAGCATTATACTGTCCAGCCAAAGTAATTTTGGCATTATCATATTCTATGCCTTGAGTATTCGCTGCAAATACTGGTGTAATAACAGAAGTTAGAATCGCACATATGCAGATAACACTAATTAACTTTTTTATTTTTTCATCATTATTTTATACCCCTTTTTTGCGATAGGATTAGTACTTTTCATTAACTGCTTAGATCTTCCAGCCAATCTGCTTTCTCATTTTCTGCAATTAGTTTATCTATTTCTCCAATCACATCATCTGTTAATTTAGTTCTAGACCTATTGCTTGTATAATATCTAATATCGGTACCAGATACGAACTTATGAACTTTATGGGGTTTAGTTAACCAGCTAAAGCAAATGGATTAAATCCGTATAAATATTTGCAACTTCTGCTTAATGCTCTACCTAAAGAGCTATTTCAAAAAGATATGAGGCTACTAGATAATCTACTTCATTGGGATCCAAATGTTCAAGAAGTATGTAAAACTAAATAAGTGAAATATATATTGGCTACCCAAAAATGGTCACCAAACTAACATATACATGTTATTGTTAACCGCTTACCTTCCATCAACGCCATTTGATAAAGAACAAAAAAACCACATACTGTAGTAATCCTCTAAATCTATATTCGGATTTAGAGGGTCACTACAAAATAATGCATCTCCTTTATTATATATCAAAAAAACTCATTTCATGTGACACTTATCTTTTTCTCAAATCTGCTGGGAGTCGTGCAATATTTATCATATTCTCTAACCCATGTTTTTTTGCAATTTCTATAACCCTAGATTTATGTGACTCATATAATTCATCATCAATTTTCTCAATAGCCTCATTAATATAGATATTTCCATCAAGTAGTGTCCCTATCTGGAAATCCTTTTCGAATCCATAAGCTTCATTAGAAGGTTCATATGTTGGAATATAATGAGGTGCAATTATATAATTATCAAAGATTATTTCTTGAGAAGATGCATAATCCGATACCATCCCAACACCAGACTTATAAAAGCCAATCACTTTATAATTAAACATACTATCTGGATCACCAAACTTTAAAACATCACCAATTTTATAGATATTCCCATATGAACTCCCCAATATGATACTTATAGGCTCATCTATAGAATCAATCTTAAAATCAGCAGCGTTAAAATTTCGACCTTCAGCTATATCCTTATCAAATAATTGAACTGTGTTTTCACCCATTGAAAAGGCTTTTAAAACAGTTAAATTGTAAGCCTTTCCTTTTTCAGGCTTAACAAGCTTATTTTTAGTGGGTTGAAAAGCTTGTGGTAAATTTGTGCTCTCGCCAGAATCTTTATCAATATATCCGTCTAAAAATTTATCTTCTCCATTATAATCTCCAACAAAATACAAAGGTTGAGACTTAAAAATATGATAGTTAAAATTTTCTTTTATATCATTATACATAGCAACAACATTAGATTGCCATGTTGGCATATTTAAATCTGATAGATTTTCAAATCTAAATACCGTTTTATAGTGAGGCTTATAATCATTCAATTCTGCAATATAAGCCATATATTCATCTCCATCTTCAAAAATTGGAATTCCTTGATTTTTATTTTTTTCAATTATAACCTTCGAATCAGAAGGAGAAAGTTCCTTCTGATTCAAAATGGTTTGATGAATTTCTTTATTTTTTGACTCATTCTTATTCATATCACTGTGCCCACATGCGGTCATGATAATTACACAAGACACTATGCTAACAATAGAGAAAGTCTTGTTCAAGATAAAAGATTTCATATATTATCACTTGCTACTCCTGCTAAATCCCAACCCCAGTTATAGAAGATTCTAGCATATCTAGATTCTTTTATATAGACTGATAGATAGGAAGCTGCTTCTGCTGTATCTCCTCTATTTTTATTATTTGTACCTGTTGTATCCAGTCGACCATTATCCCAAACTTCTGCACGCGCTGTAAATTTAGGAGCTGTTGCTTGAACATATCCTGCTGCAAATTGATCACCGCCGTGCCCGTGGCTATAATCAATATACAATGCAACATCACTTGCAATAACTCTATAGCTGTCACGAAGCATTTTAAACTGATCTGATGTTGCAGAAAAATCAGGTTCTGCAGAATTAGATCTTCGAGATGGTTCATAAAGCTTAAATTCTCTTCCATCTCTTATAATCTTGTTTGGCAATCCTTGAGTTGCTTTTTCGGCAGCAAACACCGAATTTGCAGATAAGATGCATACCATTACTAATAATAACCCAATAACACGTCTTTTCACTGTTTATCCTCCTTTTATTCCATCATCCTTTATAGCTTAGACCATGTTTTTATTTTCAAGTAATCTACCTTTCTATGAATATGATTAATTTCGTAGTCGACACAGATTTAATCAACAATAATGATACTATAATTAAAGTCACAGGAAAGAAATAGCATCTTAACCCTGTCTTAGCATGATAGCTGCCTCCATAAATCCGTAGATGTAATCCATAGGAGTAAACATCTCTTTCTTCATCTCCCATTATTCCATTGACAACAAGATAGCTTGTCATCCTTCCGATCATATTACCCACCACTAAAATCTACGAAGTCTACCTGCTCCCTTTGATAATTTTAGCTAAAAGATAAAGTACACTTTTTTCCCTATAACATCGTTATCATATCATATGAAATATAAAATATTTTTACTTATGTTGAAATTCATATACTTTCATGTAGAAACTTACAATTTTCGACCTTAAAAATCATATCTTTAATTGATATACATCATAATATCTACAGCAAATTCATTGTCATTATGATCTATCTCCATGACTCCATTGTATTTCTTTAGTATATTTTCAATATTGTTTAGACCTATTCCATGATTTTTTCTATCTTCTTTGGATGTTATAATCTTATTTTTCTCATAAAAAACATATCCATTAAATGTATTTTTTATATGAATAAACAATGTATCTTTTGTGTATCTTATTATAATATCTATTTTTCTCTGATCTTCAACTTTTGAGGCAGCCTCTATGGCATTATCTAGTAGATTACCTAAAATCACTACAATATCAAAAGATGAAATACCCATATCAACTGGAACCTTTACTTCCAATGATACAGAGATGTCTTTTTGACTTGCTTCATATAACTTATAGTTTAAGATGCTATCTATATCCATATTACCTGAATGAGAAATTTGCTCTTTTCCATCGATATCTTGATTTATCTTGTCTATATACTCATATGCTTTTTTGATCTCATCAATTTGCATATAACCTCTTACAATAGCCAAATGATTTTTTAAATCATGACGTAATGCCCTTGTATTTTCAGCATTATTGTCCATAATCTCTAATTGCTTTTGATAATATTTATTCTGCTCCTTTAACATTATCTTTTCCATTCTATCTTCAAATAGTTTACTTAAAACATCATATAGGTAAAATGCAACTATGTTTATAGTCAATAATATGGTAATACTAGCTATAACAGCATATGTATTAACATTAGGCTCTTTTAAAAGCACTATCATGATATATAGACTTCCTAAAGGGATAAAAAATATGGATAACCAATAGATATTTGGAATATTTACTCCTTTTTTTATATCATTATAATTTCCTATAACCAATACAGCTATATAGGAAATTATCTCTATACTGATCATTCCTATTATAGAAGAATATCTAGTATTTATACTAAAAGCAGACTTATATAGATGTCCTGATAACAAAACTATAATGCTCTCTATGGATATTAAAGTCAGATATATAAATATAGTGGAAATAATTCTATTTTTCGCCGATGATTCGTAATTAAATGTAAGCAAAAAAAGCAATGTGAGATTAAATAGTAGATTGACTATTGGAATATTTATAGTTAAATATATTACGCTTGTTACTATAAAATATATGAAATAAGAAAAAAATTCTAATTTTTTATTCACTTCACTTCTATCAAAGAATGTCTCCATAAATTTGTATATGATATATGTGCCAAATATATTGGTTATTAGATATGTGAAATCGTATATATTTAAAATCATAATCTATCCCTTTCTATTTCCAATTGCAATGCTCTGACTTTCTTTCTATTGGACTGACTAATAGGAAGAACTGATTTATTAGACATGGTGACTTGATGGTATTCAAATTTAATAACATGATTATAATTCACTAAATATGATTTATGAATATCTATGAAATTAAACTCTCTCACTTTATCATGAGTATCCTTCAACGTCCCATAAAATCTATTTATACCATTTACTGTATGAATTTTTACTTGTCTATCTCTACTTTCAAAATATAAGATATCTTTTATTAAAACACTATAAGTCGTATATCCAAATTTATATTTAAAAACACCTTGACTTCCTTTAATAAGTCTCAGTGCTATCTTAAATACTTCTTCTATCTTTTCAAATTTTAATGGTTTGATAATAAAATCTAGGGGTCTTACTTTAAAAAGCTCCATCGCATAGCTTTCTTTACCAGATATATATACAATCTGAGTTATCTCATCAAGCATCTCTTCTCGTATTTTTCTCCCTACTTCTACTCCATTCATCATTTCTAACTCAATATCAAGAAAAATTATATCAAAATATATATCTTTAGAAAGACACTCACATAGCTTCTCCCCTGAATAGAATATGGCCAAATCTATTTCTTGTGAAAACTTCATACTAATTTTTTCTAACACATCTTTTAACTGACTACAGATTTTTTTCTCGTCGTCGCATATAGCTACCCTCAGCATTGAATATCACCCTTTTTGAATAAAATCTTAGAATTATATACAATTTCCTTGAATTTATTTTACTATAATTAAATACTACTTGTCCAAAAATTGTAAAAATTAAGGGTATATTCTTAGACTACATGAAAAAGAGACCTAAATCTAGGGTTTTTTTCATGGTTTATTCATCAAATTAACAGATAAAACGGCAAAAACTCTTTTTAGAAGAGTTTTTTAATCTTTATTTTCCAATATTTTTTGAGCATTTCTCTCTAATTTTAAATAATCTTCTCTACTACCTAGTTTTGATAATATAAAATCAGCCTATATAGTATATACTACATAGGCTGATTTATTAAAAATCTAACGCAATTGTTGGTCAAGTCTATCTTTCACTTCTTCTGGTGTTAATCCTCTTGCATTTACTACTGGTGATTTTGTCTCTGTATCACTAATTCCTAACATATCAGTATTATATCCTGCTGTTACAATGGCATCAAGACCTTTTAACTTCGGAATATTATTGTCTATGGATTCACTTAGGATCTCTACAGAATAACCTTCACTAGTTAAGTAATCTGCCACATTACTTAGTCCCTTTTCTATACCAATCCTCTTCATATACTTATCACCTCTAAGGTATTTTGTACAAATTAATAATATAATATACCTTAATTTATATTGAGCTTTCCCACTTTATTTATTCTATCAATAATACATACTAAATTTAGATGGTAACTCTATAGACTAAATTTAAAAAAGCCTATGATAATAGCTACAGTAGCTATTATCATAGGGTTCATTTTTTTAATCAATATATTTTTTAAATAGCAATGATGCATTATGTCCACCAAATCCTAAAGAATTTGATAGAGCATATTCTATATCTCTCTTCACTGCTTTATTTGGTGTATAGTTTAAGTCACACTCTTCATCTGGATTCTCATAGTTTATAGTTGGAGGTATTGTCCCTGTCTTTAGGGCTAATACTGTAGCTATAGCCTCTATTCCACCAGCAGCTCCCAGTAAATGTCCTGTCATTGATTTCGTTGAACTTATATTTAAATCATAGGCATGTTCTTTAAATAGTTTTTTTATGGCTAATGTTTCAAGTTTATCATTAAAATATGTGCTTGTTCCATGAGCATTGATATATCCTACTTCTCTATAGTCAATTTTTCCATCTTCTAAAGCCAATCTCATAGCATTTGTAGCCCCTATGGCTTCAGGATCTGGTTGAGTTATATGAAATGCATCTGATGTAGAACCATATCCTACAACTTCACCATATATAGTTGCCCCTCTATTTAAAGCATGACTAAGTTCTTCCAAAATCAACATTCCAGCTCCTTCTCCCATGACAAATCCATCTCTGTCTTTGTCAAATGGTCTACTTGCTTTTTCGTAGTCATCATTTCTTGTTGAAAGAGCCTTCATTGAACAAAAACCTGCAAATGAAATAGGGGTTATAGATGCTTCAGCTCCGCCTGTTATGACCATGTCCATTTGTCCTGTTTTTATCATCCTAAATGATTCACCTATGGCATGGGTACCAGAAGCACAAGCTGTAGTTATAGTCATAGTAGATCCTTTTAGTCCAAATGCCATGGAAATCTGTGCTGTTCCCATATTTGATATCATCATTGGAATAAATAGAGGGCTTACTCTATTAGGTCCTCTTTCCACAAGCTTAGTATGTTCCTGCTCAAATACCTCTACTCCACCTATTCCTGTACCTACTATGACACCTACTTTTTCTCGATCTATCTTTTCCAAGGAAATACCACTATCTTCTATTGCCAGTTTTGCTGCTGCAACTGCATATTGAGCAAACTTATCCATTCTCCTAGCTTCTTTTTTATCTAGATAATCACTTGGATCAAAACCCTTCACTTCAGCACCAATTTTAGCATTGAAATCTTTAGTGTCAAATCTTGTTACAGGCCCTATCCCTGACTTTCCCTGAATGAGAGAATTCCAAAACTCCTCCTTACCTATTCCTACAGGAGTTATAGCTCCTAGTCCTGTTATTACAACTCTTTTCATATTGACCCCCTTATATTAGGCAATTTTGCTCTCAATGTAATTTACAATATCTCCTATGCTCTTAAAATTCTCTGCTTCTTCATCTGGAACTGATACTCCAAATTCATCTTCTAATGCCATGATTATCTCTACTGCATCTAATGAGTCTGCCCCTAAATCCTTTATCATAGATGTCTCCGTAGTAATACTCTCTATATCTGCAACTCCTAATTGATCACTTATTATATCTCTAACTTTTTCAAATAACATTTTAAAATCCTCCTTATATTTTTAATTATTTATTATCTTATACTGGCGACCGCAGGTCACCCCTACTACCATATCTTTTATCTATTCTCTGCCATCTATTATCTGTCTTTATATACTCATCCCACCATCTATCTTTATTACTTCTCCAGTTATATAATCAGACTCTTCACTTGCCAAAAATAATACTAGATTTGCTATATCTTTTGGCTTTCCAAAGACACCTAGTGGAATATTCTTTATCATTTCATTCTTTATATCTTCTTTTAATATATCTGTCATATCTGTCTGAATAAATCCTGGTGCTACAGCATTTACCCTGATTCCTCTTGATGCCAATTCTCTAGCCATGGATTTAGTAAATCCTATTACTCCTGCCTTTGAAGCTGAGTAATTTCCTTGTCCTGCATTTCCAGCTATACCTACTACAGATGAAATATTGACTATCTTTCCATATCTCTTTTTCATCATAGATCTAGCTACAGCTTTTGTGCAAAGAAAGACTCCCTTTAAATTTACAGCTAATACTGCTTCCCAATCCTCTTCACTCATTCTAATCAATAGATTATCTTTAGTTATACCAGCATTATTTACTAGTATATCTATGGTACCTAATTCTCTTTCTACTGTTGAAACCATATTAGTTACTTCTTCACCATTGGCTACATTTGCCTTTATGGCTATAACTTTTACTTCATTTTTTTGAATTTCTTCTACAACTTCCAATGCCTTTTTTTCATTGCTGCTATAGGTAATTGCCACATTTATTCCTTTACTAGCTAGTTCCATGGCAATTTCTCTACCAATACCTCTAGTACCACCAGTAACTAATGCTACCTTCCCTTTAAAACCCATATTAAATCCCTCCTTCTAAAATCTCTATAGTTTCGTTAAAAGATTTTAAATCTGATACATTGAGGGCTTTAATATCCTTCCCCAAAGTTTTTCCAATTCTCTTAACAAAACCTGTCAATGATTTTCCAGGTCCTATTTCAATAAAGACTTCTACACCTTTATCAATCATCAATTCTACAGATTGTTGCCAAAGAACAGAACTACTTACCTGTCTAACTAACTTTGGTACTATCTCTTCTTTACTTTCTACAACTTTAGCATCTACATTGGATACTATCTTCTTATCTAAGTCATAGATATTATATTTTGAAAGTTCATCTGATAACTTCTTACCTGCTATGGCTAATAGACTACAATGGAATGGTGCACTTACAGGTAAATCTACTACCTTTCTTGCCCCTAAATCCATGGCCTTCTGTGAGGCAATCTTGAGTCCTTTTAACTCTCCAGATATTACCACCTGTCCTGGACTATTATAATTAGCTACTTCTACTACTCCATACTCTCTTGAAGTCTCTATTATCAAAGGCAGCTTTTCATTATCCAATCCCAATATGGCCACCATTCCACCTACTCCTAATGGAACGGCCTCCTGCATAAACTTTCCTCTTTTTCGCAAGATCTTTATTGCATCAAAGAATTTCAGTCCATTGCCTAAAACTATGGAAGCATATTCTCCTAAGCTCAATCCTGCCGTATATTCACAATGTAGTCCTTCCTTCTCCATGACCTTAAGCATAGATATACTTGTTGCAAGTATAGCTGGTTGTGTGTTTTCCGTCTTTCTCAATTCTTCTTCACTTCCGTTAAAGCATAGCTCACTTAAATTCATGGATAATGCATCACTAGCTTCCTCAAATACATATCTAGACTCTTTGAAATTATCATAAAAGTCTTTACCCATACCTATATATTGGGAACCTTGACCTGGAAATATAAAGGCTAACTGCTTCATAGCTCATCACCTCCCTTCAAAGATGATAGTCTATCTATTATATCTGCCCCCTCTCTAATTATGGACTCTATAATATCTTCACAGCTCTTTACCTCATCTATTAATCCAGAGATTTGGCCAGCCATTAACGAACCATTGACTACATCTCCAGATCTGACAGCTAACTTTAATCTACCTACGTTTAACTTTGCCAGTTCATAGCTGTCTGTACCATTACTTTCCAATTCAATAAATTCCTTTGAAAATTTATTCTTTAACACTCTTATAGGATGACCAGTACTTCTCCCAGTTACTAGTGCATCTCTATCCTTCGCTTTTAAAATTGCCTCCTTATAATTTATATGGACATCGGCTTCTTCTGAGCATACAAATCTAGTACCTATCTGCACTCCTTCTGCTCCTAGGGCTAAAGATGCTAAAAATCCCCTTCCATCAGCTATTCCACCAGCAGCTATTATAGGGATATCTACAGCATTAGCTACCTGAGGCACCAAAGACATAGTAGTAATCTCTCCAATATGACCTCCTGCCTCTGTCCCCTCTATAATTATGGCATCTGCTCCAAACTTCTCCACTCTTCTTGCTAAAGATACAGTAGGTACTACAGGTATGATCTTTACATCATGCTCTTTTAATTTGGGAATATATTTCCCTGGATTTCCTGCACCTGTAGTTACAACAGGAACCCTTTCTTCACAGACTATACCTACAATATCCTCAGCATAAGGTGACATCAACATGATATTTACCCCAAAGGGCTTATCTGTCAACTCCTTAAGCTTCCTAATTTCATCTCTGATTATATCTCCCGGCAAACTTCCAGCAGCTATAATCCCTAATCCACCAGCATTTGATACTGCCGCAGCTAATTTATGAGTAGCTACCCATGCCATTCCACCTTGCAGTATAGGATATTTAATATTTAATATTTTTGAAATCCTAGTATTAAACATTATCTTCCTCCTTATTCCATTTTAAAATCAATGCTCCCCATGTAAGACCAGCACCAAAGGCAACTAACAGGATATTGTCACCTTTCTTAATCTTCTTTTCTCTCACAGCTTCATCTAAGGCTACTGGAACAGATGCTGACGACATGTTTCCATATCTATCTAAATTTACATAAATTTTATCCATAGGTAAATCTAATTTCTTTCTTGCTGCATCTATTATCCTAATATTGGCTTGATGTGGTATCAATAGATCTATATCCTCTACATCCAAATTTGCCTTTTTCAATACAGAAGTAGATGCTCTATCCATAGTTCGCACTGCAAATTTAAATACTTCTCTCCCATCCATCTTGATAGTATGGAGATTTTTTTCTATGGTTTCCATACTCGCTGGAATCTTTGAGCCTCCTGCTGGTTGAATCAATACTTCTCTATTTTCTCCATCTGCCCCTAGCTCATAGGATAAAATTCCATATCCTTCATCACATCTTTCCAATACACATGCTCCTGCTCCATCTCCAAATAGGACACATGTATTTCTATCCTTCCAATCTACTACTTTAGATAGGTTTTCTCCTCCTATGACTAGTACTCTATTATACATTCCAGACTTAATAAAACCTGCTCCTGTCACTACCCCATATATAAACCCAGTACATGCTGCATTTATATCGAAAGCTGCTGCATTTATTGCTCCAAGATTATGCTGAATAATGCAAGCCGTAGATGGAAAGAGATGATCTGGAGTTATAGTCGCTACTATAATCAAATCTATATCTTCTGCTTTTAAATTTGCATCTTTTAATGCCCTCTTTGCTGCTTCAGTTCCCAAATCAGAAGTGCTTATATCTTCCCTTCCAATCCTTCTCTCACTTATTCCTGTCCTCTCTACTATCCATTCATCACTAGTATCTACCATCTGTGAAAGATCATGATTTGTTAGGATCTTTTCAGGTACAAAACTCCCTATACCAGAAATTCCTACAGGGTAATTATTCAATCTATCACCTCCATATTTAGTTAAAATCATTGCAAAATAACCATACTTCAATTATGATTAAATAAGATATTGCAAAAACTTAAGACTAAGTATATATTATTCTAGAAAAATAATCAATCCTAATAATATTTTTTTAAAAATAAAAAAAGAGGTGATTTTATGTCAAAAATCTTAGGTATTGAGGAAATAATGGGTATCATACCCCATAGGCAACCATTTTTATTTGTAGATAGGGTAGAAATTTTGGAATCAGGTGTCAAGGGAATTGCATACAAGAATGTGACAATCAATGAATATTACTTTCAAGGCCATTATCCCGGAATGCCTGTCATGCCTGGTGTAATAATCATAGAGACCATGGCTCAGGCAGGTGCAGTCATATTATTATCCCATGAAGATTTCAAAAATAGTGTACCTTATTTTGCTGGTATTAATAAATTTAGATTTAAGAAAAAAGTAGTTCCTGGAGATACTCTCAAGATTCAGGTGGAAATTGTCAAACTGAGAGGCTCTATTGGCATTGGTCAAGGTAAAGCCTTTGTTGAAGATGAATTGGCCGCAGAAGGAGAGTTCATGTTTGCCATTGAAAAGAGGTGATATTATTTTAAATGAAATAACCAAGATTCAAGATAGCCTTAATATGATTAATATCCTACTAGTTATCCTCAGTATACTTTCTATATTGACTCTAGGAATATTGATAGGAATAATATCTGGAAAAATCAGTTTAAAACAAGTAAAGAAACTAAAGGATTTACAATTGAAGGAATCTGATATTAAAGAATTACATCGACAAGATAGGATAAAGACTTTAGGAGAGTTGACTGCATCTATAGTCCACGACATAGGTAATCCTCTAGCTGGAATGGGAAATCTTGTTGAAATCCTTAAAGATGAAGACTATGGCATAGAGGTAAAAAATGAAGTTCTCGATTTGATGAGTAAGGAAATAGAAGATCTAAATAATTTGATAATCAACTACCTAGATTTTAGTAGGGAATCTAAATTAGATAAAGAGTATTGCGACATAGTAGAAGTTTTCAATGATGCTATAAAGCTGTTAAAATATGAAATGGCAAAGAAAAATATCAAGTTAAATATAGATAAACAATCAGAGCTTCCAAATATCCTTATAGACAGAAGAGCTATAAAACAGGTCATAATCAATATAATAAAAAATTCAATAGAAGCTGTAGAAGAAGGTGGATTTATAGATATTTTCATAGATATTGAGGACAAATGTATGAGGATATCTGTAAAAGATAATGGATATGGAATTGATAGATCTGAGTTAGAAAATATCTTCAATCCTTTCTATACCACTAAAAAGCAAGGAACTGGTCTTGGACTATCTACTGTATATAAGACTATTAAAAATCATAATGGAGATATAGAAGTAATTAGCAGTTTAGGTAATGGAGCAGAATTTATAATTCTATTACCTATAGTTGGGGATGATAATTGGAGTGAGCGTAGATGAAGATACTAGTAATAGATGATGAGAGAAGTATTAGACTATCTTTAAAGATAGGTTTAGAAAAGCTGGGATTAGAAGTATCTACAGCAGAAAGTGCAGAAGAGGGTTTGGAAATCTTTAAAATTCAAGCTCCTGATCTGATTATTCTAGATATAAATCTTCCTGGAATGGATGGTATTGAAGCTCTAAAGCTCTTCAAAAAAATAAATCCATCTATAACCATAATCATGATAACCTATATGACAGATGTAAAGCTGGCAGTAGAAGCCATGAAAATGGGAGCTTATGACTATTTCACAAAGCCTTTTAATCTATTAGATATAAATAAATCTATTGAAGAGACTTTGCAGTATGTGAAGATTAAAAAAGATTTAAATTCCAATGAAGATATAGCTTTAATAGGTAGATCTCCTAGTATATTAAATATTAAAAACACTATCTCAGACATCTGTCAATTAGACTATGATACTACAATATTGATAACTGGAGAAAGTGGAACAGGTAAGGAAGTAATTGCGAAGACTATTCATTCATACAATAAGTCTAAGCCATTTATAGCTATAAACTGTGCAGCTATACCACAAAATCTACAGGAAAGTGAACTATTTGGATACGAAAAAGGCGCCTTTTCTGATGCAAAAACTGATAAGATAGGGCTAATTGAAAAGGCAAACAATGGAATCCTATTTTTAGATGAAATAGGGGATATGGATATAGGGCTTCAGGCTAAAGTATTGCGAGTTATTCAGGAAAAGAAGTTCAGACGAATAGGTGGCACAAAAGAAATACAATTTGAAGCAACTATATTGGCAGCTACTAACAAAGATCTATCTAAATCTATAACAGATGGTGATTTTAGAAAAGATCTATACTACAGATTAAATGTAATTCCCATATACATTCCACCTTTAAGGGATAGAAAAGAAGATATTCCTGTACTCGTCTATCACTTTATTGATGAATATAATAATAAGCTCAATAAAAATATATTATCTATTGAAGATAGTGCTATGGAACTCTTAAAGTCATATCATTGGCCCGGAAATGTGCGGGAGCTAAAAAATCTATTGGAAAGAATAATGATATTTAAAAAGGGAAACACAATAAATTCAGATGATCTTCCTGATGAAATAAAAAGTCTTCCCTCTACTATATCCAACTCTACCCTTGAAGATATTGAAAAACAAGGTATAGCAAGTGTATTATTTAAAAACAAATGGAATATATCTAAATCTGCAAAAGAATTGGGAATCACTAGGCAAACCTTGAGAAACAAGATAGAAAAATATAATATCAAAAAATAAGTGGATGATTTTTTATCATAGTGGTAAAAAAATTACCACTTATTTTTTTATTTCAAAAAGTCACTGTGTATTTTTAGGGATTTGTATTTCGTAAATAGTTGGCATAAATATTGCTTTATATATTGCTGAATCATTGAGTAATTCTACCCATGAAATCTAATTATTCAATAGATCAATCTATAAGTAGAATATATAGGAGTGTGATAAATTGAATCAAGCTTTGGAAAATATTAAAGTGCTAGACCTTACAAGGGTACTTGCAGGTCCATATGCTACCATGATTTTGGCAGATATGGGGGCAGAAGTAATTAAGATAGAATTGCCTAATACAGGTGATGACTCTAGGGCATATGGTCCCTATATAAATGGTGAAAGTACGTATTTTATGAGCCTTAATAGAAACAAGAAGAGTATTACAATGAATTTAAAAGTAAAAGAATCTAAAGAAGTCTTTCTAAAGATGGTAGAACAAGCAGATGTAGTAGTGGAAAATTATCGTCCAGGTACTATGGAAAGGCTAGGATTGGGATATGAAACTCTTAAAGAGATAAATCCTAGGATAATATATGCAGCTGCATCTGGTTTTGGCCATACTGGTCCCTATAGCAAAAGAGCTGCCTATGATGCTGTAGTTCAAGCTATGGGTGGAATAATGAGTATTACAGGTATAGATCACCCTACTAGAGTAGGTCCTTCCATAGGTGATATTACTGCTGGACTCTTTACAACTATAGGCATATTATCTGCTTTACACTATAGGAATGAGACTGGAAAGGGACAAAAAATAGATGTATCCATGTTAGATTGCCAAGTAGCTATATTAGAAAATGCCATTTCCAGATATTTTGCCACTGGTAAATCTCCGAAACCAATCGGAAATAAGCACGCTTCAATCATTCCATTTGAAACCTTTGAGACTTTAGATGGTGAGATTATGATTGCAGCAGGAAATGATACTCTTTGGCAGAAATTGTGTCAAGCTATGGATGATATTGAGCTGGAAAATGATGTAAGGTTTTTAACAAATCCTCTAAGGACAAAAAATTACCATGAATTGAGACCTTTACTAGCTAGAAATATGAAGAAAAAGACCACAAAAGCATGGATAGAAATATTGAATTTCCACGGTATTCCCAATGGGCCTATCAATGACATTGAAGGAGTAGTAAATGACCCACAGATACTTTCTAGACAGATGATCGTAGATATAGAACATCCAACAGTAGGAAATATGAAGATGGCAGGAGTTCCTATTAAAATGAGTGAAACTCAAGGAAGTATTCGATTTGCAGCTCCACTTTTAGGTGAACATACAGATGAAATACTTAAAAATATGGGAAATTTAACAGATAGTGAAATAGAGAATTTAAGAGTAAAAGGAGGTATATAGATGGAGATCTATGGATTGGGTTTAGTTGCTATTTGCATGTTTGTAGGTTCTACTCTAGGTACATTAGCTGGTAATTTACTTGGAATTAGTGGTGATGTGGGAAGCGTGGGTTTTGCCATGTTACTATTAATCATTATAAATAATACTATGAGAGATAAGGGAAATAATATATCAGCTGAAACGGAGAGAGGTATATCTTTGCTTAGCTCATTATATATACCTATAACTGTTGCCATGTCTGCTAGACAAGATGTGGTCTCTGCCTTTAAGGGTGGATTGATACCACTATTAGCTGGAACTATAGCTACTTTAGGAGGACTATATCTGGTGCCTATTATATCTAAATTAGGTGAATTGAATATAAAGACTTCTACTAGGGATTATCTGGAGGTAAAACATGACTAGTGACATATTTACAAACTTATTTATAAAATATGATTTGATTGCTGGTTTTGCTATTGTATCAATAGTCATTTTTATCTCTTACAGTATTGCAAATCTAGTAGGTCAAAAGAGAATGGGCTCTGCAATAGCTATAGTTTTGGGACTTGGTCTATCATATATTGGAGGTAAAATAACTGGTGGAAGTAAGGGAATCGCTGATTTAAGTATGTTCACAGGCGTAGGTGTCCTAGGCGGAGGTATGTTTAGAGATTATGCTATTATCTCTACTGCATATGGTGCAAAATTAGAAAATCTAAAAAAAGCTGGTATCCCTGGAATTGTATCTCTATTTGTAGGAATATTTTCTGCATTTTTTATAGGAGCTATTCTAGCATATATTATGGGATTTAAAGATCCTATTGATATAGCTACTATTGGAGCAGGAACTGTAACATTTATAGTAGGTCCTATAACTGGAACTGCTTTAGGTGCTAGTTCTGAAGTAATTGCTTTGGCTATAGCAGCTGGCGTAGTAAAGTCTGTATTGACTATGATTCTCACACCTCTTATTGCCAATAAGATTAAATTAGATAATCCTACATCTGCCATGGTATATGGAGGTCTAATGGGTACTACTAGTGGTGTTGCCGGTGGTCTAGCAGCTACAGATCCAGCTCTTGTTCCCTACGGAGCTATGACTGCTACATTTTATACTGGACTGGGAAGCCTACTCTGTCCATCTGTAGGATTTATACTTATTAAAGCAATATTCTAGGAACTTAAGAAAGGTGTTGATTAGATGAATCTGCCTCAATTAAATATAGGTAAAAAAAGCACTACTGTTCCCATTATACAAGGTGGCATGGGAGTAGGAATATCCTTATCTAATTTGGCCTCTTCCGTAGCAAATACTGGTGGCATCGGGATCATATCTGGAGTACAAATAGGTTTTCGAGAAGATGATTTTGAAAGTAATACTAATGAGGCTAATAAAAGAGCTTTAACAAAAGAGATAAGAAGGGCTAAGATGTTAAGTCCCAATGGGATTATAGGGGTCAATCTAATGGTAGCAATGAACAATTATCACGACATGGTAGGGATTGCTCTAGAAGAAAAAGTTGATTTAATAATCTCTGGAGCTGGCTTACCTAAAGATTTGCCTTCATTAGTGAAAGGTTCAAGCACCAAGATTGCTCCTATTGTATCATCTGCAAAAGCTGCCAATTTAATTACAAAACTATGGCTTAGAAGATACGACTATCTTCCGGATTTAATAATTGTAGAAGGTCCAGATGCAGGTGGTCATTTAGGGTTTTCTACTGAAGAGTTAAATATAGATATATATCCTCAACTAGAAGACATAGTCAAAGATGTAATAGATACTATAAGTCCCTTTGAAAAATCTAAGGGAAAGAAGATTCCCATTATAGCCGCTGGCGGCATATTTTACGGTAGTGATATAGCCAAATTCATTAAATTAGGTGCTAGTGGAGTTCAAATGGGTACTAGATTTGTGGCAACTTACGAATGTGATGCTTCAAAAGAATATAAGGAAGCATATCTAAATTCTACTAAAGATAATATAGGAATTATCAAAAGTCCTGCAGGTATGCCTGGACAGGCAATTATAAATCCTTTTATAGAGAGAATTCAATCTAAAAAAGAAAAAATTTCTAAATGTTATAATTGTCTTGCCCCGTGTAATCCAGCTACAACTCCATATTGTATATCTAAGGCATTGATAAATGCAGTAAATGGTGATATCGATAATGGTCTTGTATTTATAGGGAAAAATGGCTATAGATTAAAGAAGTTAGTAAGTGTTAGAGAATTAATAGATGAACTGATTATAGAAATGAAAAAAGTTAGGTAAATTACCTAACTTTTTTCAAGACCTAAATCTATCGTTATAGCAGTTGGGTTGATAGACTCTACTTGTATTTCCTTTGTATAATCTAGTCCAATTTCTACTTCATGTCTACCTTCTTCTAAAGTATCTAAATCTAAATAAGGTTTAATATCTTCTTTGGTAAGTTCCTCTATAGTATCTTTCATACCTTTTACATTTATAAGTATAGTAGTATCCTTTAGCTCTTCAGTATTTAAAATTAGATCTTTATTTAGGTTCCTTATATCCACTTCTTCAAAATTGAACATATAGTTCTTTGTCACTACCTCTTCTACAGTATAACCTACTTTTACCTTTAAATTAGGATCTACTAGGTTTGCATTTTCAGGTAGTTCTAATTCTACTTCCATAGATGTATTATTAAGTAGGGAATTCACATCTATAGGCTTTGTCTTTATTTGATCTAAAATCAATATACTCCTATCACCTTTTATAGCCACTGTATCTGGCTCTATTTTAATATCCGTTATGTTATAGTTTTCAGGCAATTCACCTATTGTCTGTAATTCAATAGGTAAAACCAATCTATTCAATATAGGTATATTTACATCTACTACACCTGGATCCTTCTCCACTCCTCTTACATCATTACCCTTATCATCTTTTAATTGAAGTGGTACTGTCACATGTGAATTTTCACTTTGTCCAGTCACATCTACAACTGCTACTACTTCCGCCACTTCATTTGCCCATGTCCTAGGTCCCCTAATCAATACGGTTTGTGGTTTTGAAGATATATCTCCTAGAACATAGTCTTTAGACAACTCGCCAGTAGTCTTAACAATGACTGATTTTTCCTTGGTAACTACTTGGTCTATAGAAAACAATATCTCCTTTGGCTCATAGTTGATTATCTTAACATCTGATAGATTATTTACTAGATTGACATTGACAGGAACTCTTACCTGTCCTTCACTATATCCACTTAAATCTACTTTAGCTATAATATTACTAGCAATAGATTTATCAAATCTATCTAATTCTGCTCTTTTTCCCATAACTCTTACATTGATCTTAGCCTCTTTAGGTTCCATAACTACTAGTCCTTGTCTATCTAGCTCGGCTGTATTAGATATTCTTACATTTATATTTTTATACTCTCTTTTCTCATCAGGATTTACTTCGCTCAATACATAGCTTCTCAAAATAACGGCAATTATTAGAGCAAAGACCTTAGCTGTTATATTATTCTTCCCCTTGCTCATCTTTCAGCCTCCATTTACTTATAAATGTTTGTTTATCTGCATCTGGTTTATACATATCCAATAGTATCTGAGTTAAGGTCTTTGTATCCAAATATCTAGATATGGTACCATTCTCTGCTACAGATATAGCTCCTGTTTCTTCAGATACTATAATAGAAAGACTATCAGACCTTTCAGATATACCTAGAGCTGCTCTATGCCTAGTTCCCAATTCCTTACTCAAACCTGTGTTATCAGTAAGTGGTAGAAAGCAAGCTGCTGCCTTTATTCTGTCATCTTTTATAATTACTGCACCATCATGTAACGGTGTATTAGGTATAAATATATTTATCAATAGGTCACTAGACACAAGACCATTTATCTTGGTACCTGTGTCAGCTACTTCATTAAGCCCTGTCTGTCTCTCTATAACTATCAAAGCCCCAATCTTCTGCCTAGATAATGAAGCTGCTGCCTCCACTATTTCCTCTACGACTTTTGATAGACTTTCTCCCCTTATCTCTATTAGAGATTTAGTTAGAAATCTACTCCTCCCTATGTATTCCAATCCCCTTCTTAGTTCTGGCTGGAATACTATTAAGATGGCCAATGCTCCCAATGTCATTGCATTGGCTAAGATCCAATTTATAGTAAGTAGTTCTGCCCACTCACTTAATTTAGTCAATACTAATAAGACAACTATTCCCTTTGTAAGCTGTTCTGCTCTAGTTTCTTTGATTAAAGTAAATAGCTTATATAAAATAACTGCTACTAATAGAATGTCTATTACATCTCTCATCCTAAGATTTGAAAATACTTTTGAAAATAACAGATTAAAGTCTTGCAAGGATATCACACCTTTTTATGTTTATTTAGAAATACAACTAATTACATTATATAATAAAATACAATATTAATAAAGCAAACTTATATTAGATGGAGTTTTATACTCCAGCTGATATATAGCTGCGCTTATCTTTAGTCTTGTAAATTTACTCAATCTTTGATTTTCTGAAATTACAAACCATCAGATAAAATTTCTTCACAAATAGAATATAACTATTGATTTTCCAATACTTTCATAGTATCTACATATGATCTCTTTATTTTCAACATGGTCTTCTCATTGAGATCCAAGTTTAAATCTTCACTTAATATATATGGTACAGGTAATATCTCGTATTTTAACTTACCTTCCTCTTTAAATTTATGGACCCAAGTAGGTATATAATCTATATCTTTAATTGAGGTTTCCCCACTTTCTAGATTCTTCTCTATATTTATCTTCACCATAACTCCATCTTCGGTATACGGATTTCCTGTTGTAATCTCACTTTGATTAGATATGAAATTGCCCATGGAATATATGACAAAATTATTCTTCCCATTATAATCTATTGTTTCTGCTCTCTGGATAACATGAGGATGACTTCCCAACACAATATTTGCTCCCCATCCTATCATCTTATTTCCAAGCTCTATCTGATATTTAGAAGGTTCTCTATGATATTCATATCCCCAATGTATAAATACTACTATTATATCTACTTCTCTTTCTCTTAGATCAGATATATCTTTCTCTATCTTATCTTCATCTATTAGGTTTATCATATAGGATAATTCCTCTTTAGATAAGGTAGCTTCCAGTCCATTTACTCCATAGGTATATGATAGAAACCCTATATTTATTCCCTGTACTTCTTCAACAAATAACTCTGTCTGAGGCTCATTATATGTACCAATAGATTTCAATCCAACATCTTCTATATTCTTTAAAGTAGAAATTACCCCCTGTTTTCCTTGGTCTAGACTATGATTATTTGCTGTAGACAATATATCGAAGCCTATTTCTTTTAAAGCCAATATGGAAGCTCCCGGACTATTAAAACGTGGAAATCCTGAATATCTTCTTTCGTCTACTGTTACTGTTTCAAAATTGGCAATAGCTATATCTGCACCTTCTATATATTCTCTTACATGTTTAAATACTGGAACAAAATCATATGATCCATCTTTAATTTTAGCTGATTTAATCTGAGGAATATGAAACATAATATCCCCTACTGCCAATAGATCTATATTTTTTATATTTTCTTCTTTAAGATCTCTTTCTATATGTTCAAATATCTCTTCATTTACAATATGGGCATTTCTAATTTGTAATTTATTTACTAAGACAATAGATATTATAATGATGAATGTTAAAATAAATAAGTATCGCTTTTTCATGTTTCACCTTGCCTTATTTTTATGGCATGTCCAGTTTCTGCCTTTCCCTTACATTTTACACTTAAATCTAATTAAGTTCAACTAAGAATTCATTCGTCTTTATCCTCTATTATCCTGTTTCTTGAATCAAATACAAATGCTGATAATTTTCTCTCATTTATCCACCAGATAAATATTACGTATGGAACAAATAACAAGGTCAATTCAGGTATCTCTGCCATCAGTATAAAATCAAATATTCCATGTAATATAACTGGCATAATAAGTGACTTTATAAGATTAGCTCTTTTTCCTTTATCATCAGTATTGAATTTATATAGTGAAAGATAATATCCCATAGTAACTCCAAATACTCCATGAGCAGGTACTGAGAATATCCCTCTATTCAGTCCAATAAAAGGATTATTAGTATAGGTAAATACTACATATATGATATTTTCTACAGTAGCAAATCCCAAAGCCGCAAATACTCCATATACTATGCCATCTAATTTTTCATTGAAATATTTACTCCTAAAGGGAATTCTTAATACTACTAACCTTTTAAAATATTCTTCTGTCAGTGCTGCAACAATAAAGGCATTGTAAAAAGCCTGAGATACTCCAGAAAACACATTAAACCTAGTTAAGATCTCTTCCACTATTATTGAAGGAATTACTGATAAAGCACCTAGTACATATGTCAAAAATAAAAGTTTTGCAGGTTCTCTATCTACTCTATCACTTAAATAAATAGCAAACATCCCAATAATAGCTGGTGTAATAGCAATAATGAATAATCTTATTTGCAAGATATAGACCTCCCATTTATTTTTATATCAATCTATATCTATTATTCCACTTATATAAAAAAATAATCCTAAGTGAATCTTAGGATTATTTAACTATTCTATTTTAATATATTTTTATCTATAAATTCTTCTACATCTTCAGCAGTTGGAAGATCCAATATAGTATCTATCATAGTTTCCATTTCTTTTTTAGATGTATTCTTAATCAAATATCTAGATTTTAGTATAGACGAAGCACTCATGCTAAATTCATCTAGTCCCATTCCCAATAATACTGGAATCAATTTTTCATCTCCAGCAACTTCTCCGCACATTCCAACCCATATTCCTGCCTTATGTCCATTATCTATAGTCATCTTTATAAGTCTAAGAACAGCTGGATGATATTGATTATATAGATGGGATATAGTCTGATTTCCTCTATCTACTGCTACTGTATATTGAATTAAGTCATTGGTACCTAAGCTAAAGAAATCTACTTCTTTAGCAAATGCTTGAGAGTGTACAGCTACTGCTGGTATTTCTACCATTATTCCCAATTGTACATTTTCATCAAATGGTATATTTTCATTCCTTAATTCTTCTCTTACTTCTGCTGCTACCTTTTTAGCATCTCTTAATTCCTTTATATTGGATATCATTGGAAACATTATTCTGATATTTCCAAAATTACTTGCTCTATAGATAGCTCTAAGTTGAGTCTTGAATATATCTAATCTATCTAGGCAAAGTCTAATAGCTCTATATCCTAAAAACGGATTCATTTCCTTTGGCAAACTTAAATATGGTATCTCCTTATCTCCACCTACATCTAAAGTTCTAATGACCAAAGGTCTATCTCCTAGTTTTTCAGCTACTTCTTTATATGCATTGAATTGCTCCTCTTCTGAAGGCATTTTATCACTATTCATATATAAAAACTCTGTTCTAAATAGTCCTACTCCCTCACCATCATTTTCCAAAACCTTATCTATGTCTGCTGGTGTACCTATATTTCCTGCTAATTCTACCTGATGCCCATCCTTTGAGATGCTTTTTTCTCCTATTACAGATTTTAACTTTTCTTTAAATTCTTTTATCTCTTCTAACTTTGCTCTATAAGTTTCGATAACTTCATCTTCTGGATTTACAAATATCTCACCTGTAGATCCATCTATTATCATATAATCTCCATGTTTCACTGATTTAGTGGCATTTTCCACACCAGCTATAGCTGGTATTTCTAATGTTCTAGCAATAATAGATGTATGGGATGTTCTACCTCCAAGCTCTGTTATAAATCCAACTACCATATCCTTATTCATCTCTGCAGTGTCAGATGGTGTTAGATCTTCTGCAACTATAATGGAGTCTTCATTTATAGATGCAAGGTCTACAGATTCTATATCTAATAAAGCTCTCAACAATCTATTTGAAACATCCTTCAAGTCTGCAGCTCTAGCCTTTAGATATTCATCTTCTATATTTTCAAATAATGATATAAAGGAATCTGCGGTTTCTTTCACAGCCCATTCAGCATTTATCTTTTGATTTGATATTCTTTCTTTTATTCCATTTATAAATTCTGGATCATCTAGCATCATCTTATGGGCCATAAATATTTCTGCTTTTTCCTCTCCTATACTTTCCAAGGTCTTTTTATATAGGTTGTCAATTTCATCTTTTGAAGTGTTGAGTCCATTTTCTAGATGTTTTAGTTCTTCATCTATATCCTGAATATCCTTTTTCTCAATATTCATCTCTGGTTCTATATATAGAAAGACCTTTCCCATTCCAATTCCAGGGGAAGTTCCTAATCCTTGCATAATATCTCTCCTTAATCGTTCAATTTATTGGATATTAAATCTATAAGTGTCTTTACGGCTAGTTCTTCATCTTCACCTTCTGCTTGTATTGTAAGTAGATCTCCTTTAGCTGCTCCCATGCTTAATATACCCATTATACTTTTCGCATTATATTCCTTTTCATCTTTTATAATCTTTATATCTGAGACGTATTTTGATGCCTCTTTTACAAATAAAGATGCTGGTCTAGCGTGTAAACCAGTTTCATTTTTTAAAACTACTTCTTCTTTATACATAGTTCTCCACCTCTGTTTATATTATTTTTTTGGATACACTTCTCAATTATACTAATTTTGGAAATGTTTTCCCTAAAAAATATAGACACCTGAAGGTGTCTATTATTAGTATGATTTAAATAATTCTCTTTTTGCATTACATAATGGACAATTGTCCTCTTCTCCAGTTAATGAAATATATCCACATACTGGACATAGTAATATAGCTTTAGCTTCTAGATCCTTACCAGCATCAACAGCTTCTTTAGCCTTAGTGAATAACTCAGCATGAACCTTTTCTGCTTCAATTGCATATTTCATAGCTCTTACAGCTGATTTTTCTTCTTGCATTTCAGCAACTGCTATGTATGCTGGATACATTTGAGTAAATTCAAAGGTTTCACCATCAATCGCTCCTTGTAGGTTTTCTGAAGTTGATGTAAGCCCAAACCCTGCTGCTGAAGTAACGTTAAAATCTCCTTTAATATCCTTCATAGCCCTAAAATGCAATGTAGCATGTACTTCTTCTGCATCAGACGTACACATAAAAAGTCTACCAACTGTTGGAAAACCTTCTTTGCTAGCTGTCTCACCCCAAATCCTATATCGCATATGAGCCATACTTTCTCCACCAAAAGCAGACCTTAGATTGTCTTGTGTCATTGCGTTCATTAATATTCCCCCTTAATAAATTTTCTTTGCAGATATTACTGCATAATAATACTGAATGCATATTATATAATACCCATTTTCCATGCCAATTAACATTTAATTATTACAGGCTAATATTTGAATGCAATACCTACTATTGCCCCTCCAAATAGGTATACTATTGGATGTTTTTTATACCTATTTATTAATAGTATCATAATTCCAAATAAAATCAAACCCTTAAAATTAAATATCTCTATAAAGCTATTGCCCTTGATATATCTGTCTATGTTAAATAATGCAATCTTTGCTACTTCAAATCCTGCTGCCCCAATTAATCCAGTAACAGCTGGTCTAATTCCATAAAAAGCTGATTTTACTATACGTTCCTCACTAAATCTAGAAAAATAATGTGCGATGATGATTATGATTATTATAGATGGTGTTATTATGCCTAATGTAGCTGTAAGTCCGCCTAATATCCCACTTGTATTGTAACCAACAAAAGTCGCTGTATTTATACCTATTGGTCCAGGTGTGGATTCAGAAATTGCTATCATATTCAATAGTTCTTCAGAAGTAATCCATCCATATTTATTAACTATCTCCTGAAGAAATGGCAGTGTTGCTAACCCTCCCCCTATAGCAAATAATCCAATCTTAAAGAAAACTAAATATAATTTAAAATAAAACATATTATTTACTCTCCTTGATGTCTATATTTCTACATTTCAAAATTCCTATTATAGCTGATACTATTATTACTATTATGGGAGATAACTTAAAAAATGCAATTATCATAAAGGATGCAATAAATAATAAAATCCCCACCCAATCTTTTACAGTCTGTTTAAACATATTTAATACTGTATTTGCAATTAAAGCTACTACTACTACTTGAATTCCTCCGAAAGCCTGCTGCACTATTTCATATTCTTGAAAATGTTGAAAGAATTTAGCTATAGTGGTAATAATTATTAACGATGGAGTTACCAATCCTAATGTGGCAATTACTGCTCCTAGTATTCCTTTTCTCTTGTATCCTATAAATGTTGCAGTATTTACTGCAATAATTCCAGGTGTACACTGGCCAATAGCATAATAGTCAATTACTTCTTCATCAGTTGCCCAATTTCTCTTATTTACTATTTCCTCTTGAATTATAGGTAACATTGCATACCCACCACCAAAGGTAAATCCACCTATTTGAAAAAATATCGTAAATAATTCCAATAATTCTCTCATAGACTTCAGCTCCTTTACATTATGTAAATACAAATATTGTATACCCTCTATTATAGCAGATTATTCTAATAATATATCGAAATTAAAAATATATAGTCGAAATTTTTAAGGCATTTATTATCTATTATATAGATTAAAAATAGATTATCCTCTATAGTAGTAGTTATATTATTATCTATATTTATATTGGTTTATAGCTAAATATATAAGTCGGTTTTCTTAAAAAATAAAAAAGACCAGGTCTCCCTGGTCTACTATCTCTTTCACTAATCTCTGAATACTCTAAGAGCCTCAGAAACTTTTCTTGCAAAATTTATAGGATCTTCTATAGAGAAAAAGTGAATATAGAATAATCTTGGTCTATCAAATAGCCAATGATTATGCAAAGCAGTGACTTCTATTCCTCTTTCTCTTAAAGCACTTATAAATGGATTTATTTCTTCTTGTAATATTACTGTCTCTCCTAAATTTAATGTTCTACCCATATTATCCATAGATTCAAAAGAAAATAATGCTGCTAATGCTAGAGGACTTTCTGTAGGTCTTCCTAGTATCTCTGCATCAATATTCCTGTTAAATGTTACTACACATAGTTCATCTGTAGAACTTAATATAGATGCATTCAGTATATTTGCAAACCTCCTACAAAGACTATTGTCTGCACCTCTCTCAACAAATTCGTCTACTATTTCATCATAATTATAATTATATAAATTATCACTATAGACATTTTCTTTAAATTTATCCATATATAATTCCTCCTCCTATAACTATATATGTTGTCCTACTATTTATGTTCCATTTATGTCTGATTTTAGGTACAAGAAAAGCGTCTAACCACGCATTAAAAGATAGCTTTTCTTAAAACTCATTAACGGAAAGTTCATATTATTTTATTTTTTAAAGTGCGAACTTTCCTATTCGTTATAAAAAAATAGGTTTCCCTAGCTAAAAATGTTGATAAAATAAGAATATTTATACAAAAGGCCTCATAGAATACTATTAAGGTATATATTAACTATTATTACTATGTACTTTGATCTCATCTCTATGCGTATTTAACTCATTTGAGTTTATATATAGGAGGTGAAGAAAATGTTATCTTATGAGACTTGCTTAAAAACCTTAACTGCTTTACTTAATTTAATAATTAGCATAATTACTCTTAAATCTACAAGGAATTCTAAAAGAAAAGATGAAAAGAACTCTCCCAATGATAAAGAAGAGTCCTTTACACAAAAAGATACTTAAACCCATAGGGGAGCTGGTACCTCCCCTACAATTCTCCTTATTTTCTATTATATCAAAATATTACAAAAATATTACAATTATTTGCCTATTATTTTTTCTTTTTCTCTCGAATCTATAAATACAGTTATTGACACTGCCCCATCCAGAAATTAGTCCTCAATTCCTAGATATCTAAAGAATCTTAGCATAAAAAAAGACCAGGAAATTAATCCCGGTCTTCAAAATCTATTGGTTTCTTCTTTTCTAATACTATATCTAATGATTCTTGCACCACTTTTCTAATATTAAATGGGTTAAGGCTATCACTTCCTATATAATCATATAGCCTATACTGGCTGAAGAACCATAACGGCCATCTTGTCCTATAATTCTGTATCTTATTCCCCTTCCTGATGAGACCGTATCTATATCTATGGAAAAGTATTTCTTTGATGAATATAGGTTACAGGGAAGAGATCGCACACTTCCTCTTGATTCACCATCATCATTTAGTACAAAGAGGTACTTGTCATTTACCATATCCATTATGATATATCCAGTTTCCTCTATACTAACAAATGCTAGTGTTCCATATGCATATGTGATTGTTCTCCATGATGACCAATTATTTGCACTTTCTATTTCTGCTTCATATTCTCCAAAAGTAGGATCCATCTTCTCCTGATATTGTGAGTGAGTATGATTTCCCCTAGCTACTTTATTTGAACCAGTACCAAAATCAACACTTAACTGTCGATTTGAAGATAAGTCTCCTCCACCTATTAATCCAGTGCCAGAGGAAATAGTCCTATTAGTAGGAACAGCATTAATATCACTAGCATTCAAAACAACTTTTCCAGTCTTATTATTTACACTATCCACGTTCCCACCCTTTGCATTTATAGTACCATCTGCATCTATTGTTATATTTGTACCTGCCTTTACATGTCCTAATGCACTATCTGTAGCTTGTTTATTCTTATGATTATCTATGTCATTTAATATTTGATTTAAATTTTTAGCATTGACAGGTGTACCCTCTTGAATTGACTTTCCTTTTTCCGGGATTACATCTACCGTTCCATCAGCATTTTGCTGTAATTTATATCTTCTAGGATGTTCCCATACTTGATCTTTCCATCTAAAATTTTCCATTATTACACTTCCTCTCCACACATGAATGTTCCACAATATAATTGATTCTGCTTGTTTTGAAGTAGAACATCATATGTTATTTTTAAATTTTTTTCTAATCTTAAAGCATCTTTCCAATCAAAACTATCACCATACTGCCAATTAGTCTTTAATTTCTCCAATCCTTCTAAAGGTAAATAGCTTATTTTTTCAATATTAGATTCAACTTTATTCAATACTTCATCATAGGGAATAGATTTATAATCTCTATTAGTAGTTATATTCTCAACACTAACCCCCAACATATCAGCAACTACCTTGGTATTATTTTCAACTCTATCTAAATCCCAATAATTATAATAATCATTTTCATTCCAATCTAGTTTAGGTTCTATCCACTCCATATTTATATCAACCCCTTTGTCTTTGTTTTACCATATAGATAACCGGAATATTCGAATTCTTGTCTAATTATATTAGAGGAATTTAAAGTACCATAACCATTTTCTACATTTACTTTATCCCAAAGCATTAGTGCAGGATTTTGTCTCCAATTTATTTGAAATTCTGCATTCCTAGACTCCTCTTTCAATATCCATTCTGCTACTTCTTTAGCTTGTTTATTGCTGGATATTAGGGGATTATTAATCTTATATATCTCGCCATCCTCTATATCTTCTCTTTCTAATATATAGACTTCATCTTCATTAGTATTCATATCCCTATAAGTCACCTCTACTGCCTTTATTTCAGTTTTTATAGAAATCTTTGGTTCACTATACATATTATCTAAGGATATATTATCAACTGGCACATCAAATCCTACTTCAATAATCCTTACTCGTCTATTTGGTATATTCCAATTATCAATCGTTATTGTTATTTTATTTGTATTTTCTAACTGGGTATTTTGATATATAAAGTTAGCACTTTCAACCTCAACATTATCTACAAATTTTAATTTTCCATGAAAATCATACGCTTCTATTGAAATACTTCTAGGATGCTCATTGTTAATCTCGTCAAATATAATCTGTAACCCTTTACTTGAGTGTTCCTTCTGTATAGTGAATTGAATCTTGAGTGGAGTTTTAAAAATTCCATTGTCACTAGATATCTGATTACTCCACCAGCCAACCTCTACACTTTCCATATTAATGCTAGATAATTGAAAACTACCATCAAGCTTCCACCTATCTTTTTCAAAAGATGCAAAATTAAAACTAGGTTGATTCTCTCCATTAGTCAGTTGTTCTGCAGAACCCAATGATGCAATTTCTGATATCCCTATTTTAAATGAAACATTGTTAACTGTAATCATTTCCTTGATATGAACTGTTCCTAAATTATCTGTAAATATTAAACATTTACCAGCTTCAGCAATTAGCCTTAAGAAATTTCTATAAGACATTTTTTTATATATACCACTTGTTACTATTTGTCTTAAATTTTCAGTTATCTTATAATCTTTTATATTGTTATCTAGCATAACTTTTTCAGCTAAATCATATAAAGTAATACTTTGCTTAATTGTACTTTCAGAAATTTCCTTATCATTCAACACATCAAAGATATCCCTAGCTGTAAAAGTGGATGTTAGTGCTCCCTCATCGCTGACCCATTTATTCAGATAATATTTCCCCATAGGGACAAATTCAAAAAGTCCTGGAGACACTTCTAATCCCATTTCTACAAATACATTTTGTCCTTTTGTTAAAAATTCATAAAATCCTCTAGGATTAAGAGGATTGAATATTTTAGAAGAATTATCTATTGTAAAGACTACTTCATCAGATGGGATTGTTTGACTAATTGAGTCTATTTCTTGTAATATATCTACTTTAATTAATTCTGAGTCAGTATACTCATATACAATCCCAAGATCTATTTCAGCTATCTTACATCTTCTAAAAGGTTCAGACCATTTTTTGATTATAATTACAACTTTATTGTAATTTTTAAAATGTTCAATAAAGGTGTATCTTGATTTATCATTGTCTTTAATATAAACTTCATGAATCGCAGTCGAATCATCATAAACTCCTATATAAAATTCGGTAGCATACTCATTATTTAAAGTATCAAAGTATATTGTTAATCCCATGCTATTATGTTTTTCAGCAAAATTTAACTCCAATTCTAAAGGATCACCAAAGATGCCAAACTCATCTGAAATAATCTCACTCCAATAACCCATTTCTATGTTATCATTTACAATTTGATGTTCTGTGGGTGGTATTTTAAATTTACTATCTAACTTAAAATAATCTTTTTCAAAAGTTCCAAATTTATTATCCATTTTTCTTTTTCTATTTATTATTTGTCTGTTAGCAAGAGGAGATAGCGATGATATCTTTGGTAGTATAACTGATACATCTTTATATGCATCATCATCTACCACTTCAAACCTAACCTTTGCCTCAAATTTTCTACCTTTTCTTTGACTATAAATTTCTCTTTTATAATCGGTACTAACTTCGAACACATATGCCACCTCCCTCTTTTATTATCTTTCAATTAAACTAAATTTTAATCCTTTCCATATAGGTCTTCCATTTTTAAATGTAAGAGCTGAATTACTTTTCTCACTAGCATAAAATATTCCTGTTCTCCAGGTATTATCTTCTTGATCAAAATATTCAACCTTTACAAATTCTGGTTTGATAGCTTTTAATATCAATGAAGTCTCTTCTGGAGTTATTAACGTCCATTCTAATTCAATTTCTCTCTTAGTTGCTATCCTTTCTCTAATCATTTGACCTCTTGCATTTCTCATTAGATTATCTAAATCTATCTGTCTTACTTGATAATTGGAAGGAGCCGGCATCTTTATATCATTGATTTTTAACATATTCCACCTCCACTTAAACCTCTAATATTTCTTTAAATCCACGACGTTTGACTTCTTCATTTAGACGAGGTAAAAGTACTTTTCCTATTCTAGCACCATCTAATTCTAATATAATTTCCCTATCATCTCCACTATCTATCACGTTTCCTTGTTGCATTGCTACCATTACAGCAGTTCCTACAGCACTGGCCATGTCATCAGTATTAGGTTGTACACCTTTTAAAGTATTAGCAGTCGTATTCACAGCTGCACTTACTTCGTATATATTGTCCTCAATGCCATCAGCCATCATCTCCATAAAGTTAGGCATCCATTTATCAGCTTTACTACCAGGTCCCTTTTTAGTAGGTGAACTAAATCCTAAAAAATCTTTTACAGTATCAGCTACTTTACTTACTGCATCTTTAACTTTACCTATCATTGCATTTATTCCATCAATGAAATTTTGAATTAGATTTGTTCCCCAGTTTTTAGCATTTCCTATTACATCACTTATTTTTTCGCCTGCTATCTGAAATGGATTCATTATACCATTTATAAGTTTATCTTTCATATCAACTATGCCTTGACTTATTTCATTCCACTTACCAATGATATACTCCTTAATCCTACTCCATACTTCAGTTAAATTCTCTTGAACTACCTTAATTGGATTTATAATAGCACCTTTTATGCTTTCCCATATATTTAATGCCGTTTCTTTAATGGGATCCCATATTGTATCTGTAAGGAAAGTCTTGATAGTATTCCATATTTCAGATGTCTTTGTCTTTATAGTATCCCAAGTATCACTAATAAAGCCTTTGATTCCATCCCATATTTCTGTTACATTTTCACTTAATCCGTTCCATAACTTTACTAAAAATTCTACTATCGAATTCCATGCTTCAGTCAACACTGTAGTTATTCCTTCCCACAGTTTCTCAAAAAATTGAGCAATACCACTCCATATTTCTTTTGCTTTATCTTTTATACCTTGCCATAGATCTTTAATCCATACTGATATTTCATCCCAATGGTTACATAACAATACTCCTACTGTTATTACTGCCCCTATGGCTAACGCAACAATACCTATTGGTGAAGTAATAAAAGCCATTGCTGCTCCAAAAACACTCGAAATAGTTGCTGCTATTCCAAAAGCTGCAGCTATACTTCCTAAAACTGCTACTATTGTATCTAATACTGGTTTACCATCACCTAATAACCAATCTATAAATTCAGTAAACTCATCAAGTAACTTGCCTATCCAGTCCATTACTTCAGCTATAGCTGGTGATATTAGATCTACAAACCAATCTACAAAAGGCATAACAAACTCAGTATAGATATATTCAGCCAACTCAAATATTTTAGCACCAAGTTCCAAAAATCCTTCAAACATATGCTGTCCACCATGGTCCCATACCCAAACTAATTTTTCCCCTAAATTATCTAAAGTTTCTAAAGTTGTCCTTAAAATATCTAAAAAGGCTTGTATTACTGAACTTCCTACTTCATCCCATACAGTATTTAATGATGTTCCAATTCTCTCAACTACATCAACCATAGATTGTAAGATATCATATATCCCTTGTATCATTACATTTCCTGTTCCTTCATCACCTAATAGTAAAGTAAAAGGATTTGATATATCTTTTATAAAATTATCTACTCCCCCCATATCTGCAGTATCTAGATCAGGCATTGTCATTTCAAATTTTCCCAATTCGTTACTCTTCATATCTTTAGCCGCATCGTAACTTTGTTGATATGTTTTTCCAAATAAAGAAGATATTGTTGAGGCTATATATGTTGTTACAGTTGTCAAATATTTCATTAAAGAATTTATAGCTGGAAGTATAAAATCATAAACAGGCTGAAATGCTACCATAAGATTAGTTTTTATTTTATTTAGAGAATCTACAAATTCTTCATTAGTTTTTAATGCTTCTTTTGTATGATTCATTGCTGCCTTGACACCTTTTGAAATTGGACTATATATAAATGGCTTGAGCTTTGAAGATGTTTTTTTGGTTTTTTTATCTACTTTATCATTTTTATTATCCGAACTAACGTCTTTTTTAGGATCATCATTTTTTCTTTCTATTGGCTTGGTAACAAGACTATTTGATTGATTTACTATTTCATTAAACATATTTTTAAAGTTATTATTTACGGTACTTCCCAATTTATCAAATTCCATCTTTAAATATTTTTGATTTATTTTTATATCTAGTTCTACTATACCTACACCTATTACATCTGTCATCTTTTCACCACCTTTTTATGCATAAAAGCACCTACCTATAATTAGTAGATGCTTTTATTGCATTCTTTATTTTAATTAATATGAGATCATTGTTCAAATGCTTTTCTACACATATCTTGAAATACTTTTATCTGTCTTTCTAATTCCTCTTTATCCATTGTGATTAGTTCTTTTACATTTCTATTTCTCCATTCATTTCTAATCCTATGTTGTTCTTTTGTAAAGTTCTTTAATATATCCTTATCGTTTTCTGATCTAATAGATACAATCTGTCCTAAAGGTGTTTTAGGCATTATACCAGATAAAAGTGTTGTAAATTCCCCCCAAGACATATCTGATTCTTTTCTCAACCTTATTCCATATTGTGTCGCAAAAGATGCCTCTATAAGCTCCCAATCTTCATATATGTCAAACCATATTTTGCTACCTTGTCCTCCATTACTTATTTGTCTACTGGCGAAATCGTTTCTCTGCCACCTCATATTCCTCACCAGTTATTGCTGCCATAATTGCAATAATTATAGCTCTATAATTAGACATAGATAAATTCATCTCATTTATTTCTTTAGTAGGTCCTTCACCTAAAAGCATTTTTAACATATCATCTATAAAGTCTAAATCATCTAAATCTGCATTATTCATCTTTTGATTCATTTTTAATATAGTATTTTTTCTATCATCTATTTCATATATTTTATCATCTGCTAATTTTAATTTAGGTCTTTCATTTACAAGTTTAGCAGAAATATCTATAATTTTACTCATCCTATATTCTCTCCTTTCTAAGCAGCTATATAAACTGGTTTTCCATCACTTAACACATCAAATTCTAAATTGGCTACATCTGTAGATTCTCCTGAGCCTGGATTAGTTACATTAATAATACAGTCAAAAGCTAGCTTAGCACCATCTGGGAATGTTACTGCAAATTTAGATGAGCAATCCAAACCACTCTTCCAAGCTGTAGACGCAATATAATCATTTCCTGGATCTCCTACATGTCTTTTACCACTTAGGGTCAAAGTAAATCCTTTACCTGTCATCAACCTTCTAGTCCATCCCTCTGTATCCATAGGTGTCCACTCTTCAGTATTTCCATCAATTGCAATACTAAATGTTGTTAAATCCTTTATAATTTTCATATCTTCTTCTGTACTTTCTCTACCTTTTACTCCAATTTCAAACTCAATATTAAAAACTGGAAACACACCACTTGCTAAATTTTTCATTATCATTACCTACCTTTCAATTGTTTTTTAAATTAATTACACATTCATTTTTTTAGGGTAATCTATATCTATCTAGATTATCTCTAATTCAAAACCCTAAATTACGTAAATCTTTTATTTTCCATAACCCTATATTTTCCCAATATAGAATTATAGATTTTACTACAATCAATCCACTTTTCTTGATATCTCCACTTGAATATTTTGATGTCTTTATATTTTTTATTAATATAATAATTATCAAAGGAGATTTATTATAAACAACCGTAGCTTTCTCTTCTATGGTTCTTATCTAGGTAATATGCGATTTAAAACCATCTATTTAACTTTAATAACCTCAAATCCATTTAATATAGTCAATCATTTAATCAACTTATTTGGAAAATCGTATGATATTGTACAGTTAATATGATTACTTAATAAAAACCTTCACTATTTCTTTGACACCATTACCTATCTACTACCTAGGTAACTTATTTTATAATCTAAAATTTTACTAGTTATATACTTCAAATTCATCTTTTAGTTACTTCATTTTTATCACCTCAATAATAAAT
This sequence comes from Tissierellaceae bacterium HCP3S3_D8, assembly GCA_052067355.1. Taxonomy (GTDB): domain Bacteria; phylum Bacillota; class Clostridia; order Tissierellales; family Tissierellaceae; genus CABMKH01. The sequence continues at coordinate 9,206 of JBQHQH010000020.1, read as the reverse complement.
TATTTTTTGCTAGCTTCGGTTCAATTATAATTCCATATATCATTAAAGTGGATAGCAAACAGTTTATTGTCTTATTTAGGACAAAATAAAAAAGCCTTGCTTGGCTTTTGTTAACTTTTTAATATTTCCCAGTGAATAATTTTTCATAATATCAATTCTTTTGTATAATAAAAAATCCCACCTAATAATAGAAAGGTGAGATTAGTATACTTCTTATCTTATTTTATAAGATACATACTCTTGAAAGTTTTTCCATAATAACATATTACCATGTCCTTTTTATATTGTCAGTAGGTTACTAGTAGGTAGTTTTACTCCTTGCTGATATATCACTTGGTCAATATATATTTTGATTTTAGCTATAAAAATCTGCATCTAATTTCTCTACAATAAAAAAGACACCCAATTAACCTATTAAGACCAATCTAGTGTCAGCTATTTATATAGTAAGACTTATTTTAATCATCTTTTAGCTTTCTTATATTGTTTATTAATTTTCTAATATTATATTTTGATTCTTTGATTTTCTTTTTATATATAATTCCAGTTACTATATTGAATATAACTGAAACAACTATTATCGCCAATATAATATTCAATAACATCACTCTCTTTTTCATCAAGTATAATCAATAAATTTATTCGATATGGTTATGATGTTCAATTAATATTCAACTAATTCATTTTTTCCTAATTACTATTCAATTAATTTCTGTCTTGTACTACTCTATCTAAAAATATGTTACTACTTATGAGGTGAGATATAGATCTTCTTCTCCTGCAATCTTATCTGATATACTAAATTTTTCTCCATCTTCCACTCCTTTGAAATAGGCATCATTAAATCCTTGAAATTTAGTATTTATATTAATAGTACCTGTGAATTCTTTCTTCTCGTAAGCTTCTACTACTTCCATATCTTTTACTAGTACTAATCCCCATTCTTGATTTTCTTGTTTCTGTTTTTCAAACATCTCTGCCAATCCTTCTATAAATCCTAAGGCATAGTCATTCTCTAAACCTTTTGTTGAATAGCCTTCTTTTCTATATTGATATCTCAATTTTTTTACTACAGAATCTATACTATCTACTGCATATTCAAGTACTATCTTACAAACTGTTACATCTTCATATTTGCCCATAAACAAAATTGTGTGAGACCTTGAAGTTCTATAAAAATTATAGCATCCAAAATTTTCTGCAATAAGTGATGCCAATCTCCCTTTCCACTTTCCCTTTCTAAAGGTTATATTAGATTCATCTTCTATTACATTGATATCTCTATGATCTTCTATCTCTCTCATAGAAATCTTATGTTTTACTAAAAGTTCTTGAGCTTTTAGCATAGCTGCTTTAGATTCATATTCATTTGAACTCTCGCTTAAAGCTAGGAGCTTTTTTATTCTTACGATAATATCCTTCATTTTTACACCTGCCTTATAATATATTATCTTAATATATTATTTACTTTTATGCTATCCTTCTTTTATCCTTGATTCTATCTTTCATATCTACTATTTTATTTTTGTTTCAAAATTCTTTTTGGATAATATATATCTTAATGAAATATTTAATTTTAGTAAACATAATATTTAATATAAAGGTAACTTATATTAGACGGAATTTTATAATCCACGCTTAATGAGGTGATCTATTATGATAAAAAAATTTTTGACAATATCAATTTTATTTATCGTACTTCTCAATCTTCAAGTCATCCGTGCTGAAGAATACCAATATATTGAAATCTTTGATCCTAAACAAGATAAAGTAATCAAAGTTATTAAGACAGACAAAGAAATCAATAATATGGTTGCAGATTGGATAGACCAAATAGATGGAATCTATACAAAAATTAACCCTATAGAAGATGATGGGTATGCTATTAGATTTCCACTTGATCCTGCTATTCAAGTGGAAAACAAGTGGCTAAATACAATTGTAGAAGAATTATATCTCATAGTTCCAGAAAAGAATCCACCTTTTTTCATAATCTTTGAAACAGAAAACAAACCAGTTTGTTTTCTATTCACCGGTGACATATCTAAATTATCAGATGTCTTAGAGTTTAATTTAAAGTAAGGTAAATATTTTTAATATCATATTTTATTATCAGCACCTTTTTAACTATTTTCCATATATTGATTATGAGAGCCATTTCTTAAACCTAAACCTAACCGGGAGGTGTCAAAATGAATGACTTATTAGGCAGAGGCAAAGATTGTTGTAACAATAATGATTCTATGCTGTTTTTCTTCTTATTGCTAATTCTTCTTTTCTCAGGTGATATGTTTGGTGGCTGCGGCTGCAGGAGATAACTATGCACACTTATCGGGGCTTGTCCCCGATCTTCTATTTATTGTTATAGGACTTTCACTGTTATCTCATTCATAGTTTCTTATATCTTTCTTGTTTCTAGATCTTCTACCTTATTAGGTAAGTCTTTTTCTTCTACTACAGTTAAGTCCTTGCCATTATTCCAGAAGCGATCAAGTCCTATTTGATGATATATTTGACTTCTCTTATAATCCTTCCATTTATATATGGCATTCATTACAATATTTGCAATTCTATCTAGGAGTTTATCTATTTCCTCTTATTCAGTTATCATATATGCATCATTTACCTTTATTATTGTATTGCCTATTTCAAACTCTTCAATAGCTTGTAGATTAAAAACAAATTCTCCTCTATAGCAATAGAATAATATCCATGCTATAGAGGAGATAATTTTTAATAATATTTTTTCTTTTCCATATCTTCTTGTACTATTCTTAAAGTCTCTCCAAATCTCTGAAAATGTACTATCTCTCTTTCCCTTAAAAATCTCAATGTATCTATTACTCCAGGATCATCACTGACATTGATTAACCACTGATAAGTTGCTCTAGCTTTTTCTTCAGCCGCCATATCTTCATGAAGATCCGCTACTGGATCACCCTTTGATTGAATATATGCTGCCATCCAAGGTGTTCCACCTGCATCATGTGGAAATGGACTCTTTCCATGATTTACATAGTGTGCCTCAAAAGGGGTTCCTTTAATCTGATCTATACTAGCATCCTTTACTAATCTATATACTAAAGTCCCTATAATCTCCCAATGTGCAAGTTCTTCTGTGCCTATGTCTGTTAACATTGCCTTTGCTTGTGATGTAGGCATAGTCCATCTTTGTGTCAAATATCTTATTCCTGCAGATAATTCTCCATCTGGACCTCCAAATTGTTCAATAATCATAGCAGCAAGAGTTGGATTTGTCGTATCAACTCTCACTGGATATTCTAATCTTTTTTCATATATCCACATATTTATATCCCCCTTAAAAATTAGTAAAATTTATATCCCATGGCCAAGGTTCATCTATATATGCCCATGGATATCTACTAATGCTTATATTTCTCAAAGGGCTATATCTTGACTCATAATCTAATATTAATTGTTCGTATCTTTGACAGTTACTATTGTGAAGCTGCAATGCTCTACTATCATCGGGATGAGAGTTTAAATAAAGAGAAGTTTCTGTTATAGCAAATCCCACCTCCATTATTTCGACCAATAAATCCATTTGTTCCCTAGTCATAATATCTTCCCTCCATATTTCCTGATCTATCCATTCTATAAGGTCTGTATAATTCTGGGAAAAGAGTCCCTCGCCTTAAAGCTTCCCGATTATCATATACTTCATTCATGATTTGAAATGGAACATAACATCTTGCAAGTTGTCTATTACATGCCTTTTCAAATGTGTAATTTTTTTCCATATTATCCCTCCTAAAACTTAGTACAGTATCATATTACTCAGTTTTTATAGAAATGTGTATATACTTTTAAAATAAGTAATTTTGGATGGATTAACTTGAAAATTATGTAATATATTCATTATTTTACATGATTATTAATGTTTCTTTTACACATAATACTATTAGACAAAATTATTAACAAAACAAGTCTGAAAGGAGAAAAAAAAATGGCTAATAATAACACAACAGGAAGTAACAAAATATTAGTACCTGAAGCTCGTCAAGCTTTAAATCAAATGAAATTAGAAATAGCTTCAGAATTGGGCATGGCTAACTATGATTCAATGGATAAAGGTAATCTTCCATCTAGACAAAATGGATATGTTGGTGGATATATGACTAAAAACTTAGTTAGAATGGCACAACAAAACATGGGTGGAACAACTAGATAAGTAAATATAAAAAGATAGGTCATTATTTTGACCTATCTTTAAATTTATATCATTATTATCTTTTTCCCAATTCTTTATCAAGAAGGTAAAGCCCTTGAAAGTTTCCATCTATTCCTTCTAATGCAAAGATTATGTCCTTCATACTGTTTTCTTCTTCTAATTGTTCTTCAACAAACCATTGTAAAAATTGAATAGTTGGATAGTTATTTTCTTCTCTTGCCATATCTAATAAATTATATATTTTAGATGTAACTAGTTCCTCATGAGCCAATGCTGATTTGAATACTTCTATAAATGAGCTGTATTCATTCTTTGGTTCTTCTATAGCCTTAGCTATTACTCTTCCATCCATATCATTAATAAATTCATAGAATTTCATTCCATGTTCATATTCTTCCTTAGCTTGTTCTATAAAGAAATGAGCAAAACCATTCATATTTTCTGATGAACAGTATGCAGCCATTGCCATGTAATAATAAGCTGAAAGTAATTCAAAATTGAAATGATCATTTAATGCATTTAATAATTTCTCTGATGCCATAATATACCTCCTGTATTTTCTTAATTTTATATATCATCTTATACCATTTATCTCCTATAATATCATATTACCCATATATTTATAGGCTAATCAACTTTTTAATCCATTAATATAATTCCTAATTTTTCATATATATCATGTGTTATTTTATCTGTTAATGGTATATTATTATCTTTTAAAAATTTTATCAATCCAGCTTTCATATTCTCTCCATATATTCCATCTATAGAATAGTCATAATATCCTCTTTGAGATAATCTCTTCTGTACTTCAAACACATCTGCACCTCTATCACCTGGCTTTAGAGTCCTATATCCATGCCCAAAAGCACCATAGTCTCCATTTATAATTAATACAGATGTATTTTCAGGTACTAAATCATATAATTCTTCTATATCTGAATTTCTCATTCTGACACATCCAGCAGATACATTCCCACCTATGGATCCAGGTTGATTAGTGCCATGAATACCGTAGTTTCCCCAAGGTACATCCAAACCCATCCATCTAGAACCAAAACCCTCTCCCCACCGAGCCTTATGTACAATGGTAAAACTTCCTAATGGAGTAGGAGAACTTGGCTTTCCTGTTGCTATAGTGTAGGTACGCAATATATTGTCACTTTCACGATCTATTAGTGATAATCTCTTTTTATCTACCTCTACAAATATAGTAAATTTTGATCTTTCCTCTTTAATAGATCTATTTATTAGATTAATATAGCTATTGCTATCTATATTATATATGTAATTACCCAACATTAAAAAAATTAAAACTAATAATATTATGAAACAGATAAAATACCTACGGTTCACCCATATCCCTCCCTATAGATATTTATATGTTCATAATATATAAATAAAACTCAAATATAAAAAGCTTCTATGAAAACATTATAAGCTACCTCTCTTGAAATTCAAGAACAGAAAGTTCATAAAAATAAGGACATAGCATATATGCAAAGTCCTATCTAAATCTTATTACTATATTATTAAAATCCATAGCCTCTAACAGAGATAGTAGTATTTCTTCAGCATTATTCTGTGCTTCTATCAATAAGCCCTTGTCAATTGCATCTAATTTCATCTTTTCCTTTTCTCCTACTAATACATCATAGAGTTCTGTGAAATTTAACTTATTAAATAGACCATCTCTTTCATCAAAGAATTTTACCTTCTCTTCTTCAATCACATTTTCTAATACCTCTGCTTTATCCATAGTTATATGTATAGTATCTTTATCTTTACGATGAACTTCTATACTCTTCATATCTATACCTGCTTTTAGATATCCACTATATTGGACTATAAAACTCTTCTCAGTCAATGGGATATTCAATCCACTGATCTGTTTTGAATCCTTATAAGATAATACATCTGTATAATTATATTTTATAGTAGATAATTCTACAATCCTAGATACCTTCTCCTCTATTGTCTTAGAGATAACCGTATTATTTTTCTTCTGTCGGATTTTAAAGAAAATCACAGTAATAGCTATTAATCCTAATATTATGAGTCCAATTATCAGATATCTCTTTATCTTTTTAAAGTCCATCTATATCCCCCTTAGAATTCTGGATTATATATCTCGTAAATACTATATATTGAAATATTATCATTCGCCAATAATTTTATTATAGTCGGAATTTGTTGTACTGATATATTTAGTTCTACGCCATTATATTTGTATAATATATCATTTACACTTAAAATGCCCGATTCATTTAATAATCTGATAAGCTTTCCCTCAACAGACGGTATATTCATCCCTCCTAGAGTAAAAAAAATCTTCTTTTTCCTTTCTGAATAATCCTGAGGATCTAGTCTGTTGATCAATAAGATCTTATTCATTATATGCGCACCCTTCCACCATAATATATTATAATTTATTTCTACCCAATAATTTTTATATAAATCATAAAGAAAACTTCTATTATGTGGAGTTTTATACTTCAACTGATCTTATCTAGTAGCTATAAAAATTTCAACATTTATCAAATAGATTAATATCCTTGATTATTGTAAAATAATTGTGATAAAGGACGAAATATGATAATCTATATTTGTCATAGAAGAAAATAGGGGTGATTCTTTGGAAAAATATCTAAAATACCTGACTCAATGCGTTTTATTCAAGACTCTCGGCGAATCTGAAATAGAAAACATTCTAAAATCTTTACCATATACTATAAAAAAACATGAAAAAGATGAAGTCATTGCTGTAGAGGGAGATGATTGCCATAGTCTAGGTATTATTCTATTGGGAAATGTGGAGATACATAAACCTTTCCCATCAGGAAAAGTAGTGACCATCAACCATTTTAAGTCTGGAAATATATTTGGAGAAGCATTGGTATTTTCTGAAAAGCATGTATATCCTGCCACTATTATTTCATCTGATAAATCTGAAATAATGTATATAGAGAGAAAAGACATAGTCCATATGATGACTCTGGATTCTAGAGTTATTGATAATTTTATGGGTATTTTATCAAACAGAATACTTATGTTAAACAATAGAATTGCTAATCTATCCTATGATAGTCTAAGAAAGAAAATAGCTAGCATAATACTATCTGAGTACAATAGACAAAATTCTCCCTATCTTACACTACCATATAGTAGAAAGAAAATGGCAGAACTCTTAAATATACCACGTCCTTCCCTATCTAGAGAACTTATAAATATGAAGGAAGACGGTTTAATTGACTTTTATAAAAATAAGATTAAAATATTAGATATAGAAAAATTAGAGAATTCTCTACTATAAAATAACTTCTATCAAAATATTTTAAGATATTCTTTTTAAACTCATAATGGAAAATTCATATTAACCTATATCTTATCCGATGGTCTACAATTTTAGCACTTTTATTTATCGAGGTGAAAATGAACCCTCTCCAATATAAGTTTTCTTTAAATTATGAACTTTCCTAATTTCTATAAAAATTTAGTGGAGGAGATATATATGAATTATGATTTTATTATAATAGGTGCAGGCCCTTGCGGTATATTTACTGCATTGGAGATAAAAAAAATAAAACCAAGTTCTTCAATCTTAATTCTTGAAAAAGGTAATTCTATTAAGAAAAGAATTTGCCCTAAGAGAAAAACAGATATATGTATAGGTTGCAAGCCATGTAATATCACTACTGGATTTGCAGGAGCTGGAGCATATTCCGATGGAAAATTATCATTATCTCCAGATGTAGGTGGCAATCTTCCTAAGTACTTAGGATATTCTGAAACTCAAAATTTAATAGATTATGTAGATGACATATATCTAAAATTTGGAGCTGATGAAAAGATATTTGGTATCGATAAAGAAGACGAGATCAGAGAAATCAGAAGAAAAGCAATATCTGGCAATCTAAAGTTGGTAGAATGCCCCATTAGACATATGGGAACAGAAGAAGGATATAATATATACTCTAGAATAGAAGAATATCTATTGAATATTGGAGTAGAGTTGAGTTTTAGAAATCCAGTTAAAGACTTGATTTTAAATGAAAACAATGAAATTGCTGGAGTAGTAGCAGATAAAAAATATTTCTCTAATAGAGTAATAGCCTCTGTAGGTCGAGAAGGCTCTGACTGGTTAAGAGGTATTTGTTTGAAACATGATATAAATGTAGAAACTGGAGATATTGATATAGGGGTAAGAGTCGAAACTAGAAATGAGATCATGGAAGAATTAAATGAATCCATGTATGAAAGCAAGCTAATCTACTACTCTCAAACCTTTGATGATAAAGTAAGGACCTTCTGTGCTAATCCTGGTGGAGAAGTCTCTACGGAATACTATGACAATAATCTAGCTGTTGTAAACGGTCATAGTTATAAATCCAATGATCTAAAATCACAAAATACTAACTTTGCATTGCTGGTCACTAAACATTTTACAAAACCATTTAATTCTCCAATAGAATACGGAACACATATAGCTCAACTAGGTAATATGCTTTCTGGAAACAAGGTCTTAGTTCAAAGATATGGAGATTTTAAACGCGGTAGGCGTACTACTGAAGAGAGACTTCATAGGAACAACATTGTACCCACTTTAAAAGATGCAGTACCTGGGGATTTAAGTCTAGTTCTTCCATTTAGAATACTTAAAAGCATCGATGAAATGATAGAAGCACTAGATAATGTAGTACCTGGAATAGCCAGTGACGAAACTCTGTTATACGGTGTAGAAGTCAAATTCTATTCTAATAGAGTGGTAGTAGACAAGGATTTTCAGTCTAACCTCAAAGGACTATATGTAGGAGGAGATGGTGCTGGCATCACTAGAGGATTGATGCAAGCCAGTGTAAATGGCGTAGTTTTAGGTAGGATATTATCAAAATAAGGCAGCTTAATGATATGATACCTCTAAAGTAGACAGTCTAATTAATTAAAGTTAGATTATCTACTTGGAGGTATTTTTTATGGTGAGAAAACCGAAGTTTAGTAAGGAAGTAAAAATTAA
>JBQHQH010000019.1:0-54625 GCA_052067355.1 Tissierellaceae bacterium HCP3S3_D8 | reverse complement strand
CTCTAGCATATGTTATCCTCCTATCTTAATTTCATGGGTGTTATTAATGATAGGTTAACATAATTGCTGGAGTTTTTATATTTGTAATTTTTAACTAGCACAACAAATTAAATTAATATGGAGGTTCTTAATGGGGAATGAAACAAATAAGAGATATATCTATGATTTTAATATATATATTAAAATATTATTTGGTATTTAAATTTGTAGAATTTATAGCATTTATTTTTCATTTTAATATGGAAACGGAGAAATTTTCTGTTTTTAGATTTACTGTAATATTATTATGTATAGGTTCTATTCTTAAAATTGGGCTTCAGTATATATTCCAAATAGAATCCAGTGATATTAAACTTTTTCGTAAAATCTTGTATTGTTATAGATCAGGAAAAGATGGAGAGAGTATATGAAAAAAACAAAACTAATAGTATCATTAATATTTCATGTATTTAGATATGCAATTATTATTTATACTTTTTTAACCATAATATATTTATTAGAAGTTATTATAGGGGTAGAATTTGCTAATGTAGGTCAAGGGTTTAATGTTACTAAATATGCCTATTTGCTAATAAATGTAGGATTTATCTTTCGTTTAATTTTAGAAAATTATTATGGAGTTGAATCATTAGATTTAAAGACGATAAAAGATATCTATAAAGATATCATAGATCAATGAAGATTAATTGAAGCTAACTATTTAGGATATGTTCTATAAATAATATATTTAGAAAAGTTAAACTTTGAATACTACATATGGAGGATAATGTGATGAAATGTCCATTTTGCAACAATGATATGGTAAGTGGCTTATTACATGGAAGGGGTGGTGGAGCCTTCTTTTGGATTCCAGAAGATGAGGAAATATCTATTTTTTTTAACTGTACAGTCAAGAATGTAAATAAAAAAATGGCATCATGTTTGATCCCACAGCATATGGTGGATTAAAGTATCCAGCAAATGTCTGTAAATATTGTAAAAAGGTTATCTTTGAATTTGAATAGGAAAGATACTCATAGATAGGGAAAGTAATATTTAAATTTTGTAGATAATGAAAATAATATTTTATAGGGAAGTTATTATGAGGAATACGATTAAAGAAGATTGGAAAGTATTTTGTCTGATTATTTTTATTGGGTTATTATATACAAAATATATATACACAGAAAATATATTGAAAGATGTCAAAAATGTTAGTTCTATACATGTAGATTTTTATGAACCTTGGACAGAAACAACAAAAAGCCAGAGCTTAGTTATAAAGGATAATACAGATATAGAATCTATTATGAATCTATTATCTCAGGACATATATCATAAAAAAACCAAGTTAAACAAAGCTGTACCCGCTGGAACAGATGATATAATATCACTTCATATCTTTTATCAGAATCCTAAAGATAGCCACAAGGTTATTACTTATGAAATAAGAGAACGAGGAAATATAAATATAATTCATAAGGATGGAGTTTCTAGAACCTACTTTATTAGTTTCATTACTAGGTCGTCGGAAAAAAGGTTATATAGTGCCCTATATGATTTATTATGGAATTTAGATAGGCATAAAATGGAATAAAAGTCATGATAGAAGGTAATATCATAGGGACATAGGTTAGCAGAGATAGGGGATAATGTGGACATGTTAGGAAGAAAAATTATTTTGAAAGTTTCCTTGCTTATAACAATAATTATTTTTACATATATGATATATAGGTTAATAAGCTTCTTAAAAACTAGCAGTACAAGGACTAAGAAGAAGATTATATTTAGTATTTTATTGCTTATTATATGCACCTATCTATTTAATACAAGAAAGATAGAAGTTTTTGATTTTAAAGATGAAAAAGTAGTTAATTGTTCTTTGATATATAAATTCAACGATTCAGATATTCAAGTTCTATATTTGGAAGATAGAGAATTTCTCAATGACTTAATAAGCAGGATAAAGGAAGAGGATTATAGAGGAAGATTTGAGTTTAAGCCTAGGATATTAGATAGATCACATAATACTGATGGTTTTATTATAATTAGAACTTACACATCAGATGAAGATGATTTTTCCTCTTATATCTTTGACATTGATGAGATTGGAAGAATAGACTATAGACAAAATAGAAATTGTAAGGATAAAATATATGATAACAGAATAGACAAGAGGATGAAGATTGGACTTTGGGATGTCAAAGAGATTAAAGAGTTATATAATGACTTAAAGATTATGATTGAAGAAGAAGTAAATAAAGATGGCGGTTATGATTTCTTTTGACTTTCAGATATAGGAGGGTAATTATGCTAAATAGAATAGGTATGGCAGAAATAGTTATGCTTATAGCCATAGCTATCTTTGTATATATTGCATATAAAGTAATAGTTTTTTTAAGGAACTTCATCTCATCTGGAGAATATGGAGCAAATAAGAGTAATACGATAATGATGTTAGGACTTATTGTATCATTGCTATTTAATATATACCAGATTAGATATATAAAGAGTATTAACCATCAAAACAGGAAAATTTCTAACTATATGAAATATGTTGCACAAAATAGGCTTAATAGACAGCGATGGATCTGTGAAAGTATTAGTCTAGACTTAGATAAGATAAAGAATGGAGATATGACGGTAGATGAATTGACAGCATATTTATCAGGTGTAAGGGAATTTACTCATCCAGATTTAGTTGAAGGGGTATTTAATGAAACTTATTCCAGTAATTCTGATATCTTGAAACTATTGAAGAAATTCATGGGAAGTGGAAATATAATAAAGGATTCGTTAGTAAACTTATCATCTAAAGATATAGATGAATTAATAGAAAAATATGATCGATTGGTAGATCTACTTGATGGAAATAAAAAAGAAAATTCCATAATTTATTATATAGAAAAAGATGAGCTAGATAATCCACAATTTATAGAAATGATAGATGAAATAGATGTCATATTAGACGAAATAGATGCAATATATGGAAATGGAGAAGTGAAAAGGTCAATTTATTAAAACTTGAATGAACTAAGTCTTTTAGGTCTTATCAACAACTATGCTACTAGTATAAAACTAGTAGTTTTTTTATTTTAAATTGCAAATACTATGCTATACTAATACTATAAGATATTGGAGGAAGGATATGGATCTTTGTATACCTGATTATGTAGATAATGTTTTAAATAGATTAAATAAATTTGGCTATGAAGCCTTTATAGTAGGAGGAAGTGTACGGGATTTAATATTAGGTAAAGAGCCAGCTGATTTTGATATTACTACAAATGCAAAACCAGATGAGATAGAAGAGATTTTTAGAGAATATAAAACTCTATTAATAGGTAAGGAGTATGGTACTGTAGTAATAGTTCAAGATGAAGGTAATATAGAGGTTACAACATATAGATTAGAAGCGGAATATATAGATGGGAGAAAACCTTCTAAGGTATATTTTTCAAATGATATTCAGGAAGATTTAAGTCGTAGGGATTTTACTATAAATGCAATGGCTTATAATAAGACTGATGGATTAATAGATCTGTTTAATGGAAGAGCAGACTTAGAAAACAAGATAGTTAGAACAGTAGGAAACCCAATAGAGAGATTTAAAGAAGATCATCTTAGAATATTGAGAGCTATAAGATTTGCAACACAATTAGGATTTTACATTGAAGAGAATACCTATGATTCTTGTGGTAAATTAAGTAAATCTTTAAAAAATATAAGTATAGAGAGAATTAGAGAAGAATTATTTAAAATACTATTGTCAGAAAGGCCATCATATGGTATAAGATTGATAAATGAATTAGATATATTGAAGATAATAATACCAGAATTAGTAGATACAGTGGGATTTGATCAGCATAATCCTCACCACGAGCGAGATGTGTTTGAGCATATTTTATGTGTAGTAGATAATACTCCACCTATATTGGAGATTAGGCTAGCAGCTTTGTTTCACGATATAGGAAAACCCCATACCTTTACTATAGATGAAAAGGGCATAGGACATTTTTATGGACATGATAAAGTAGGAGTGGAGATAGCAGAAGACATACTTACTAGACTTAGATGTTCCAATGAGATGATTAAAAATGTTACCAATCTCATTAGAGAACATATGACACATCATGCCAATTTAAAGGATAAAGGGCTGAAAAGGCTTATAGGAAGAGTGGGAAAAGACAATATATTTAATCTAATAGAACTTCAAAAAGCAGATAAAATATGTTCTAATATAGGAGTAGATATAGGATTTTTATTTGAAAGAGAAAGACAAATTAAGAGAATTTTAGATAATAATGAAGCTTATGAAAAAAAACAACTTGAAATTAGTGGTTATGATATAATAAACTTAGGATATAAACAAGGAAAGTTAATAGGAGAAATCCTAGATTATCTAATGGAAAGAGTAATAGAAGAACCAAGTTTAAACCATAGAGATAGACTAATAGATATAGTATTGAAAAAGTTTGAAAATAAGGCATAGTGAGCAGTTAAAAATAGAATTCTAGATATTATATTAAGGGGGAAAAAATTTTGGCAAGGTTATTTGGTACAGATGGCATCAGAGGTATTGCAAATGAAGAACTGACACCTGAACTAGCCTATAAGGTAGGGAGAGCAGGCGCTTATATATTATCTAAAGGAGAAAAAGGAAAGATATTAGTAGGAAAAGATACTAGGATTTCTGGAGATATGTTGGAATCAGCTTTGATGGCAGGCATAAATTCTATGGGAATAGATGCTGTTTCAGTAGGTATCATCCCTACACCAGCAGTGGCATATTTGACTAGAAAATATAATGCTCTAGCAGGAGTAGTCATATCTGCTTCTCATAACCCTGGTGAATACAATGGAATTAAATTTTTTAACAATAAGGGATTAAAATTACCAGATCAAGTAGAAGATGAAATAGAGAGTATTATTTTAGATGACAAGCAGTTAGATATAAGACCTATAGGAAGTAATATAGGAAGAGTCTATAGAGAAAAAAAAGCTGGAGAAGACTATAAAGGATTCTTAAAGGCTACAATAGATATAGATCTAACTGGCATAAAGATAGCTATGGACTGTGGCCATGGAGCATTATATAAAATAGCACCTGAGATCATCAGAGAATTAAATGGAGAAGTAATAGTCATAAATGACAATCCAAGTGGTATGAATATAAATGATAATTGTGGCTCTACTAATCCAGATATGATAAAAAAATTAGTCATAGACACAGGAGCAGACATGGGTATTTCCTTTGATGGAGATGGGGATAGGATTATAGCTGTAGACAACAATGGGGAATTAGTAGATGGAGATCATATATTGGCAATCTGTGCAACATATTTAAAGGAGAGAGATAGATTACCTAAAAATACTGTAGTAGGAACTGTAATGACAAATATGGGGCTTGATATATATTTAAAGGAAAATGGCATGGATATAGTCAAGACAACAGTGGGAGATAGGTACGTTCTAGAAGAGATGCTTGATTCAGGATATGTAATAGGTGGAGAACAATCAGGACATATCATATTTTTAGACTATAATACTACTGGGGATGGACTAGCAACTGGACTTCATCTATTGGAAGTGATGAAATCAAGTGGAAAGACTATGGCAGAATTAAATACATTGATGAAAGATTATCCGCAGGTTTTGATAAATGCCAAAGTTAGAAATGATATGAAGTATAGATATTTAGAGAATGAGGAAATAAGGTTAGAAATAGATAGAGTAGAAAAGATGTTTCATGGTCAAGGAAGAGTAGTTATAAGACCTTCTGGTACTGAACCATTGGTTAGAGTAATGATAGAGGGAAAAGACCAAGAAGAAATAGCCAATATCGCTAGAGATTTGGCAAGATTTATTGAGGATAGAATTGGGATGGGGGAAATATAATGGATTATAAAATATTAGCAGACAGTAGCTGCGATTTAAGTGAAGATATTAGGAGAGATTTGGATATAGAGCTGATACCTTTTAATATATCAGTAGATGATGAGCATTTTACAGATGATGGGAGTTTAGATACTAAAAAATTGATTAAAGCTATGAAAAATAGCCCAAATCCCGTAAAGACATCTTGTCCATCTCCTGGAGATTTTTTGGAAAAATTTAATCAGGCAAAAAATACATTTGTAGTTACTATTTCATCCAATCTATCTGGAACATATAATAGTGCTAAGCTGGCAATGGAGATGGCATTGGATATAGATCCTAACAGATTTATACATGTCTTTGATTCTATGTCTGCTAGTATAGGAGAGACATTAGTAGCCTTAAAGATTGATGAACTCATCAAAGCTAAATTGAGTAATCTAGAAATAGTGGAGACTGTTGAAAAATATATTAGTGAGATGAAGACTTTCTTTATATTAGAGAGCTTAGATAATCTAATAAAAAATGGTCGAATTTCTAAGACTAAGGGCTTAATTGCTACAGTGTTAAATTTTAAGCCTATAATGGGTTCAGATGGTCATGGAAATATAGAATTAGTAGAAAACCATAGGGGTACAAAGAAGTCCTTCAATAGATTAGTAGAGATTATAGGGGAAACTAAAGATGATTTTGAAGACAAGGTGTTAGCTATATCTCATGCAAATGCACTGGATAAAGCTATGGCTCTGAAAGAAAAGATAGAAGAATTATATAATTTTAAGGAGATCTTAATAATAGAGACAAAGGGATTAAGTACTGCATACGCATATGATGGTGGTGTAGTATTAGCCTACTAGAAAGGTTGGTTTTATGAAAAAAAAAGTAGTACTAGGCATGAGTGGAGGAGTAGATAGCTCTGTTGCAGCTTATATCTTAAAAGAACAGGGATATGAAGTACTAGGAGTGACTCTAGCTCAAGTTCCTCATGATGATATATATGATGAAAATGCTGGAGGATGTTGTTCTATATCCTCAATATTTGATGCTAAACAAGTAGCCCATGATTTGGGTATTCCTCATTATGTATTGAATTTTAGAGGATTGTTTGAAAGAAAAGTTGTAGATTATTTTGTAAATGAATATCTAGAAGGTAAGACTCCAAATCCATGTGTTGCCTGCAATAAATTTATCAGATTTAATGCATTTTTAGAAAAAGCCAAGGGATTGGGAGCAGATTATATAGCCACAGGTCATTATGCCATAGTAGAAAAAGATGATAAAACTGGAAGATTTTTAATGAAGAAGAGCAGAGATACTAGAAAGGATCAGACTTATTTTTTACATCAAATGACTCAGCATCAATTATCTCACACCTTATTTCCACTAGGAGGATATAATAAAGATAAGGTTAGAGAAATAGCGGAACAAATTGGACTGATTATTCACGATAAACCAGATAGTGAAGAGATCTGTTTTATACCAGATAATGATCATGGTGGTTTTATAAAGAGAAGAATGCCAGATAGAGTAAAACCTGGAAATTTTGTAGATAAAGATGGAAATATCTTAGGGCAGCATAAGGGTATAGTATATTATACTATTGGACAGAGAAAAGGGCTAGGTATTGCTCTAGGTAAAAAGATGTTTGTTCAAAGAATAAATCCTGAGACTAATGAGGTAGTTTTAGGTGATGAAGAGGGTATATTTAAAAACAAACTCTTTGCAGATAATCTAAACTGGATTCCCTTTGATAATTTGACCAAAGAATTAGAAGTAATGGCAAAGGTGCGATATTCTACTAGAGAGTCTAAAGCAAGGATTATTCCTCATAGAGATGGAGTAATGGTAGAGTTTGAAGAACCACAGAGAGCTATTACAAAAGGTCAAATTGTAGTGTTTTATGATGGGGATATAGTATTAGGAGGTGGAATAATAAAAGAAGTTTTTTAAAAAAATATTGACAAATCCCTATTGGGTGGTATAATAAAGAAGTAATAAAATTCTTTATGCGGGAGTGGCGGAATTGGCAGACGCGCTAGACTTAGGATCTAGTGTCATTGACGTGGGGGTTCAAGTCCTCTTTCCCGCACCATACAACCAATGGGAGACCATTGGTTTTTTAGTATGTCTTTGTAATAAAAGCATTGTTATGCTATAATAATATGATATAATATTAGGGATATTAGCGAATGAATTTCGAATACTATTTAGGAGGATATAATATAATGAAAGCAGTTTTAGAAAAAAAAGAAAATAATAAGGTCTTCTTTAACTTTGAATTAGAAGTAGAAAAATTTGAAAAAGCTATGCAACAAGCATATCTTAAAAATAGAAGTAGATTCAACATCCCTGGATTTAGAAAGGGAAAAGTTCCAAGAAAGATTATAGAGATGAATTATGGTGAAGAGATATTCTATGAAGATGCTATAAACTTGATCTTACCTGAAGCATATGAAGATGCAGTTAAAGAATTAGAACTAGAACCAGTAGATAGACCAGATATAGATATAGAAGATATTGAAAAAGGAAAATCTATCTTAGTAAAAGTCGAAGTAGACGTAAAGCCTGAATTCAAACTAGGAGACTATAAGAGTATAGAATTAGAAAAAATAGAGTATAATGTTACAGATGAAATGGTAGAACATGAATTAGAGCATGTTAGAGATGAAAATGCTAGATTATTAGATGCTTCAGATAGAGAAGTAAAAGATAAAGATATACTTACAATTGATTTTGCAGGATTTATAGATGAAGAACAGTTCCCAGGTGGTACTGCTGAAGGATTCGAACTTACAATTGGTTCCAATATGTTTATACCTGGATTTGAAGAACAATTGATTGGAAAGAAAAAAGATGAAGAGGTAGAAGTAAAAGTTACATTCCCAGAAGAATACCATGAAGAAACTTTGGCAGGAAAAGAAGCAATATTCAAAGTAGTAATCCATGATATAAAAGAAAAAGAATTGCCAGAACTAGATGATGAGTTTGCAAAAGATGTAAGTGAATTCGATACTTTAGAAGAATATAAAGCTGATATAAGAGAAAGATTAGAAAAAGATTTAAAAGAACAAGAAAAAGTTGAAACAGAAAATAGAGTTATTGAAAAAGCATTGGAAATTTCTGAAGTAGATATCCCTAATGGTATGGTAGAGTCACAAATAGATGATGAAATGAGACAATTTGATTATAGATTAAGAAGCCAAGGTTTAGATTTAGAAAAATATCTAGAATTTACAGGCTCAAATCCAGAAGATCTTAGAGAACAATTAAAACCATCTGCTTTAAACAGAGTAAAAGTAGACCTACTTCTTGAAACTATAGTCAAAGCAGAGGGTATAGAGGTAACTGAAGAAGAATTAGAAAAAGAACTAGAAGATTTAGCAGAACAATATGCTGCTGAAGATAAAGAAGAATTTATTGAAGATATGAAGAAAGGTAATTTAAATTTCATAAAAACGGGTATAGCTAATGGTAAAGCTGTTAAACTTTTAGTAGAGAGTGCTAAATTTAACTAATAGGAGGGAATTGCTATGGCATTAGTACCAGTAGTAATAGAACAAACTAGCAGAGGCGAAAGATCCTATGATATATATTCAAGACTGCTTAAAGAAAGGATTATATTTTTAGGGACAGAAGTAAATGATGCAATGGCAGATTTAATTGTTGCACAATTATTATACCTAGAAGCTGAAGATCCAGATAAGGATGTTCAAATATATATAAATAGTCCAGGCGGTTCTGTAAGTGCAGGGTTTGCAATATATGATACTATGCAGTATATAAAACCTGATGTATCTACTATTTGTATAGGTAGAGCTGCTAGTATGGGAGCATTTCTATTGGCAGCAGGAACTAAGGGAAAGAGATTTTCTCTACCAAATTCAGATATCATGATCCATCAACCTTTAGGTGGAACTCAAGGTCAGGCTGAAGATATTCGAATCCAAGCAGAAAAAATCCTTGAAATTCGAGATAGAATAAATAGAATATTAAGTGAAAGAACTGGTCAGCCTTTGGAAAAAATTGCAAAGGATACAGATAGAGATTACCATCTAAGTGCTGAGCAAGCCGTTGAGTATGGTATAATAGATGAAGTAATTACTTCAAAAAAATAAATCAAGTGAGGTGTCACCATGGCCAAATATGAAGACAAACAGCTTCGATGCTCTTTTTGTGGGAAACCCCAAGAACAAGTGCGCAGACTGATTGCTGGGCCAAATGTCTATATATGCAATGAATGTATAGAGTTATGCCAGGATATAATTGAGGAGGAATTCCTAGATTATTTTGAATATGATATGAAGGAAGTTCCAACTCCTTCAAAGATAAAGGAAACTCTAGACGCTTATGTTATACAACAAGAAAGAGCAAAGAGAGCTTTAGCCGTGGCTGTTTATAACCATTACAAGAGAATAAATAAAAAGTCTACAAAGAACAGTGATGTAGAATTACAAAAGAGTAATATAGTCATGATTGGACCTACTGGTTCAGGAAAGACTCTATTGGCTCAAACTTTAGCTAAGATATTAGATGTACCTTTTGCAATAGCAGATGCTACTTCTCTTACGGAGGCAGGATATGTAGGGGAAGATGTGGAAAATATAATTTTGAAGCTTATTCAAGCTGCTGATTATGATATTGAAAGGGCAGAAAAAGGTATAATTTATATAGATGAAATCGACAAGATAGCAAGAAAGACAGAAAATCCTTCTATAACAAGAGATGTTAGTGGAGAAGGTGTACAACAAGCGTTGTTGAAAGTATTAGAAGGAACTATAGCTAATGTACCGCCTCAAGGTGGAAGAAAGCATCCTCATCAAGAGTTTATTCAAGTAGATACTACTAACATACTATTTATCGTAGGTGGAGCTTTTGATGGTTTAGATAAGATAATTCAAAGTCGTGTAGGGAAACACTCCATAGGATTTGGTGCTGAAATCAAATCTAAAACTGAACAACAAGTAGGAGAATTACTAAAAGAACTACAGCCAGAAGATCTATTGAAATTTGGCTTGATTCCAGAATTTATAGGCAGGCTACCAGTAATGGTAACTTTAGAAGAATTAGATGAAAATGCGTTAGTTGAGATATTGACAAAACCTAAAAATGCCCTTGTAAAACAGTATAAGGAATTATTTGCTATGGAGAATGTAGATTTAGAGTTCGATAAAGAAGCTCTAGAATTAATAGCAAAAAAAGCCATTGAGAGAAAGACGGGTGCTAGAGGTCTTAGAAGTATTATAGAAGAGATTATGCTAGATATAATGTATGAGATACCGTCAAGAGATGATGTAGAAAAGTGTCTTATCAATAAAGAAACTGTAGCTAAAAAGGGAGAACCTACTCTAGTGCTATCGGATATGAAGAGAAGTAGGGCAAAGAAATCGGGAAATAAAGAATCTGCATCCTAAAGGCTCACATCTGTGAGCCTTTTCTTTTCAGTAGATTTAGGGAGGGAAGAAATGAGTAATAATCAATATAAGATTGAGAAATTAACCCTACCATTGATACCTTTAAGGGGAATATCCATATTTCCAAATATGGTAATTCATTTTGATGTGGGACGAGATAAGTCTATGAATGCCTTAGAGAAGGCTATGTTAGATGATTCATATATATTGTTATGCACACAGATAGATCCAAGGACAGATGAGCCTACAGAAGATGAGTTTTATCATGTAGGAACTATTTCCAAGGTAAAGCAAATGCTAAAATTACCTGGTGGTAGTATAAGAGTGCTTGTAGAAGGTGTTAGTAGAGGTAGGATTGTTGAAATATTAGATAATGATGAGTACTTTGAAGCTAATGTAGAAAATCTAAATTATGAACCAGAAGAAGTAGTTAAGGATAAGGATATGGAAGCTGCAATGAGATTGGTAATCTCTGATTTAGAAGAATATATTAGTTTTAACAGTAGAGTATCTCCAGAGGTATTAATGGCAGTTGCCGATATAGATGATCCAGGGAGATTAGCTGATATTATCGCATCATATGTATTCTTAAAGTCTGAAGATGATCAGAAAATATTAGAGGCATTTGATTTTTATGAAAGATTAGAACTTTTACATGGAATATTGCAAAAAGAGATAGAATTGTTGAAGATTGAAGATAAGATCAATCAAAGAGTAAAAAAGCAGATAAATAAAGTTCAAAAAGAGTATTACTTGAAAGAGCAAATGAAGGCTATTCAAAAAGAACTTGGAGAAGAAGATGAAAGCCTCAGTGAAGTAGAAGGATATAAGAAACAACTCGATGATATAAAAATGCCAAAACAGGTAAAAGAAAAGGCGTTAAAAGAGGTAGAAAGGCTTATGCAGATGTCACCTCATTCTGCTGAAACAGGAGTTATAAGGACATACTTAGATTGGATAATAGCGTTGCCATGGGACAAAGAGACTAAATCTAAGATAAATATAAAGAAGGCAAGAAGTATATTAGATGAAGACCATTATGGACTAGAAGATGTAAAAGAGAGAGTATTGGAATTTATTTCAGTGAGAAAGTTGACAAACTCCATGAAAGGACCTATATTGTGTTTAGTGGGACCACCTGGAGTAGGAAAGACCTCCATAGCAAAATCTATAGCTAGGGCTTTAGGCAGAAAGTTTGTACGCATGTCACTAGGTGGAGTTAGAGATGAAGCAGAGATAAGAGGTCATAGGAGAACGTATGTAGGTAGTATGCCGGGTAGGATAATCAGCTCTATTAGAAAAGTAGAGAGTAAAAATCCAGTGTTTTTATTTGATGAAATAGATAAAATAGGCAGTGATTATAGAGGAGATCCAGCAAGTGGTCTGTTGGAGGTATTAGATCCAGAGCAAAATTCTACATTTACAGATCATTTTCTAGATGTACCATTTGACTTATCAAAGGTGCTATTTGTTACAACTGCAAATACAACTAATTCCATTCCTGAACCTCTATTAGATAGAATGGAAATCATAAGGATAAGTGGATATACTGAGGAAGAAAAACTTCAGATAGCTATAAGATATCTATTGCCAAAACAAATAGAGGAACATGGATTGAAAGAAGAAAATATAATCGTATCTGAAGCTGCATTAAAGAACATTATAGATTACTATACTAGAGAAGCAGGAGTGAGAAATCTAGAGAGAAATATAGCTAATATATGTAGAAAAGCAGCTAAGAGAATAGTAGAGGAAGGTTTGACTACTATTAGGATAAATGCAGGAAATATCTCAAATTATCTAGGAGCACCTAAATATAGATTTGATAAAGTAGAGGAAAACAATCAAATCGGTGTAGCTAATGGGTTGGCATGGACTGTAGTAGGAGGAGAGACCCTATCTATAGAAGTGAATATAATGAAGGGGACAGGAAAAGTACAGTTAACTGGAAAATTAGGCGATGTAATGAAAGAATCTGCGATGGCAGGTATAAGCTATATAAGGGCAAATTCAAAGCTATTAAATATTGAAGAGGACTTTTATAAAGATATGGATATTCATATTCATGTGCCAGAAGGAGCAATACCCAAAGATGGTCCGTCAGCAGGTATTACATTAGCTACAGCAGTAATATCAGCTTTGTCAAATACGCCTATATATAAAAATGTAGCCATGACTGGAGAAATAACTCTAAGAGGGAGAGTATTACCAGTAGGAGGTATAAAGGAGAAGGTATTAGCTGCAAATAGAATGGGAATTGAAAAGGTGCTTTTACCCTATGAGAATGAGAAAGATTTAGAGGAAATACCAGATAAGGTAAGGAAGAAGATGGAGTTTATCTTCGTAAAGAATATGGATGAAGTATTAAGCCATGCATTAGTCAAGGGGAATGAAGAAGATGAAGATAGTTAAATCAGATTTACAGGCTATAGCTGTAAAGCCAGAACAATATCCACAGGATGACTTAGTAGAAATTGCCTTTGCTGGAAGATCTAATGTAGGGAAATCTTCATTTATAAATTCTATGATAAATCGAAAGAACCTAGCCAGAACCAGCGGCAAACCAGGTAAGACTAGGACTATAAATTTCTATTTAATAAATGAACAATTTAGAATGGTGGATTTACCTGGATATGGATATGCTCAAGTGTCAAAGTCTGAAAAGGATAAGTGGGGACATATAATAGAGAGCTATCTATCTGAGAGGGAAAACTTAAGAGAAGTAATATTGATAGTAGACATAAGGCATGAACCTACTAATCAAGATTTGATGATGTATGATTGGATAAGAAGTTTTGGATTTAAAGGTTTGGTAATAGCTACAAAAGCAGATAAGATATCAAGAGGAAATTGGCAAAGACATATAAATATAATCATGAAGAAGTTGGGTATCAAGGATAGGAACCTAGTAATTCCATATTCATCTGAAAATAAGGTAAATAAAGATCAAATCTTTCAGATTT
Source organism: Tissierellaceae bacterium HCP3S3_D8 (assembly GCA_052067355.1). GTDB lineage: Bacteria > Bacillota > Clostridia > Tissierellales > Tissierellaceae > CABMKH01. The sequence continues at coordinate 40,395 of JBQHQH010000019.1, read as the reverse complement.
TACATCCAATATTGGAATTAGATCCTATGGAATAATGAAAAGACCAGCGTATCTAAGCTGGTCTTTGATGTATCATTATTCTTTTGAGAACATATCCTTAGTAGCTCCGCAAACTGGACAAACCCAATCTTCTGGTAGATCTTCAAAAGCTACACCTGGTTCAATTCCTCCATCTGGATCTCCTTCTGCTGGATCATAAACCCAACCACAAGGCTCGCATACCCATTTATCCATATGACATTCTCCTTTCATTCTATAATCATAAACAATCATACCCAGATTATAACAAAATTAATCATAAATTACAATTTAAAAATAGGGGTTTACATCTCTAAAGTAATGGGTAAAATAATATAGAGAAAAATATTGTAATGGACGTGATAATAGTGGAGTTTACCTACTGTGCTTCTATTGGTAGCGATTTAGGATTGATTAAAAACTTTATTGAAGAAGTATTAAAAAAACTAAATAGGATAATAGATAATGGAGATACCATGTTTGATATAAGATTAATACTCAATGAATTGATGATAAATGGAGTTTTTCATGGAAACAAATGCATGGAGACCAAATGTGTAAATCTATCCTTAGAAGTAAAAGACGGTAAAATTAGAATTGAAGTAAAAGATGAAGGAGGAGGGATAGATTATGATTTTTCAACCTATGATCCTTTTGATTTAAAATGTAGCGGAAGAGGACTAGTATTAGTCCATGGACTTTCAGATGAACTGATAGTTAAAGACAATCGTATAATAGCTATAAAAAATATCTAAAAGGAGGTAGAAATATGAAAAAGTGCTTATTACTACTTATGACGTTTACATTGATCTTGTCCAGTATAGCACCAGTAGGGGTTTATGCACAGGAAGATATGGACAGACAATTGGAGAGTACAATACTAAAGGTAAAAGAGCTATTTAATATTTCAGATGACTATGATGGATTTAATTCTAGAGTAAGCTCTTATGATAATAAAATTATATTTTATCTTAACTGGTCGGATTCAAAGGAAAAACTACCTAATATCAATGTTTCTGTAGATGCTGATAATAATATCTCATCTTATAACAAATTCTATAGAAATTCTGGAGAACAAGAGACAAAACTTCCTAATATTTCAATAGAAAAGGGAAAAGACATAGCTCTAGAATTTATTAAAAAGGTAGATTCAAGTCTTGTAAGTCAAATTGTATTAAGAGAAGATTCAGATATATCCAATTACCAAGAACAAGAATATAACTTTAGCTTTTTCCGTCAGGTAAATAATATTCCATACTATTCAAATACATTGAGGATTAGCGTAGATAAATACACAGGAGAAGTGACTAATTATTATGCAGACTGGGATAGAGATTTAAAATTTCCAGATGCTACTAAGGCCATTTCATATGAAAAGGGAAAGAAGGCATTTAAAGATAATATAGGATTAGACCTAGTATATAAAAAATCCAATGTCATTACATTTAAATTACCAAATAGTAAAGAAGAGACAAATTATTTTTTGACATATTCCACTGCTGATGGAAATGCAGCTATAGATGCTATAACTGGAAATAAAATAGATCTAAACTACTATGGATATGGAGTATATAACATTAGAAATGCAGATGCAGCTGGAGAATCTCAAAAGGCTATTACTCCAGAAGAGAGAGCAGAGATAGATAAGGTATCAGGAATTAAAAACATTGGTGAGATAGAGAAAATAGCTAGAACAGCTTTAGATATAGGAGCAGATTACAAATTAAAATCTAAAAATATATATTCCAATTGGAGAAATTCTTCTGAACTCCAATGGTCATTGTATTTTGAAAAAGAATTAAGCAAAGATAATATGATTACAGCAGATATAAGCTTAGATGCTAAGACAGGAGAGATTATAAGTTTTTATCATAGAATAGATCAAGAAGATAAAAAACCTAATATCAATATGGATCAGGCATTGGAGTTAGCTAACTCTTGTCTAGAAAAGCTTAATCCAGATGAAAAGGATAGAGTAGAATATCTTCCTGAAGAGAGCGGAAAAGATGAAAGAAAGACTTATACTTTTAGATTTATTAGAAAAGAGGGAGATATCTACGTAGAAGATGACGGTATATATATAGGTGTAGATACTGTAAATAATAGGATATATTCCTATTCTAAAGACTGGGATAAAAAAGAGCTGCCACCAGTTGGAGAAATCATCTCTTTTGACAAGGCATATGATATACTATTCAATGACATCGGATATGAGCTTATGTATGTTTCTGTATATGATCAAAATGCCAAAGATCAAAGGCAGGTAAAGTTAGTCTACAATATAAAGCCAGAAAAACCATTAAATATCAGTGCTTCCAATGGGGAAATCTTGGATTTTAGAGGAAGACCATTTAAAGAATCTAAGGTTATCAACTATAAGGATATAGATAATTCATATGCTAAGGATAAGATTAAGACCTTGGCTCAATATGGAATAGCCTTTGATGCTGAAGAATTTAGACCAAAGGATAAGATATTACAAAAGGATTTTATGTATCTTATATGGAAATCCATAAATTCCTATAGCATTTATGATAAGGATGAAGTGGATACTATATATAAGGACTTGACGAATCAAAATATAATAAGAGAAGGGGAAAAAGCCCCAGATAGTTATGTTACAAAAGAAGATGGAGTAAAGTATATCATACGAGCAATGAGGTATGACAAGATTGCAGAAATAGATGGAATATATAAGGAAATATTTGCTGATACTAAAGATATTTCCAAGGATTTAAAAGGACATATGATATTGGCCTATGGATTAGGTATAATCAAGGGAGATGGCAAAGAGATTCCAAATATAAATCCCAAATATGAATTAAAAAGAGAAGATGCAGTAAATATAATATATAATTATGTATTTAATTAGAAAAGTGGTAAAATATAAAAGATAGGGTTAAGTATCAAAACCCTATCTTTTACGTTTAGCTAAGAATAATATAATTTGATTTTACTCTATATTATGATAAAATTAGTTTTGCTAAATATAATACACAATTTTTAAATGAAAGGATCTGTATAATGAATATATCGAGAAATGATATAAGAAATATTGCAATAATTGCCCATGTAGACCATGGCAAGACTACATTAGTAGATAGTATGTTAAAACAATCTGGAGTTTTTAGAGAAAATCAGGTAGTTGCTGATAGGGTAATGGACTCTGGAGATATAGAGAGAGAAAGAGGAATCACCATACTCTCTAAAAATACAGCTATACACTATAAGGATACAAAGATAAATATAATAGACACACCGGGTCATGCTGACTTTGGAGGAGAAGTAGAACGTGTATTGAAAATGGTAAGTGGAGTTGTGTTATTGGTAGATGCTTTTGAAGGACCTATGCCACAGACTAAATTTGTATTGAAGAAGGCATTGGAATTGAAATTGCCAGTTATCGTATGTATCAATAAGATTGATCGTCCTGAAGCTAGGCCAGAGGAAGTAATAGATGAGGTACTAGATCTACTCATAGAATTAGGTGCCAGTGAAGAACATCTAGATTGTCCATTTGTATTTACATCTGCAAAGCAGGGAACAGCAAGTTTAGACTACAATGTTCAAAATGAAAATATGAAGGATCTATTTGAAACTATATTAGAATATATACCAGCTCCAAGTGGAGATATAGATGCACCTTTACAAGTGTTGATCTCTACAATAGATTATAATGAATATATAGGTAGAATAGGAATAGGTAAAATAGAACGAGGAAGGATAATACAGGGAGAAGAAGCAGTCATAGTAAATAAATCTGAGCCAGATAAGAAAGAAAAGATAAAAATAGGGAAGATTTATGAATTTGAAGGCCTAGATAGGGTAGAAGTACAAAAAGCAGAAGTGGGGAGTATAATAGCTATATCTGGGGTATCAGATATACATATAGGGGATACTATTTGCCCTATAGATAATCCTGAACCTCTTCCATTTGTAGAGATATCAGAACCTACTCTTTCCATGACTTTCTCTGTAAATGATAGTCCATTTGCTGGAAGAGAGGGAAAATTTGTAACATCTAGACAGATAAGGAATAGATTATATAAAGAATTGCAAACAGACGTAAGTTTAAGAGTAGAAGATACTGATGTTACAGATTCTTTTAAAGTATCAGGTAGGGGAGAATTACATCTATCTGTACTTATAGAGACAATGAGAAGAGAAGGATATGAATTCCAAGTATCAAAGCCAGAAGTATTATATAAATACGAAGATGGGAAGAAACTAGAGCCTATAGAAAAAGTAACCATAGATGTATCCAATGAATATGTAGGCTCTGTAATAGAAAAGCTAGGCCAGAGAAAAGGTGAACTAGTCAGTATGACAGAAGCTACAGGAGGATATGCTAGATTGGAGTTTTTAGTACCTGCTAGAGGGCTTATTGGCTATAGACAGGAGTTTATGACAGATACAAAGGGGAATGGTATACTAAATACAGTATTAAACGGATATGACTCATACAAAGGGGATATTCCAAAGAGAAGTGAAGGCTCTATCATTGCTTTTGAAACTGGTGATGCTAGTGCATATGGTCTGCACTCTGCTCAAGAAAGAGGAGTCTTGTTTATTGGAGCTGGAGTACCAGTATATGCTGGTATGGTAGTAGGCTCAAGCCCTAAGGGACTTGATATAGAAGTAAATGTATGTAGGAAAAAGCAACAATCTAATGTAAGGGCATCAGGTTCAGATGAGGCATTGAGATTATCACCTCCTAGGATCATGTCTTTGGAAGAAGCTCTTGAATTTATAGAAGAAGATGAACTTATAGAGATTACACCAACTAGTTTTAGGATGAGAAAGAAAATACTTGATTCTAATAAGAGGTATAAGTCTAAAAAGTAGGACTATAATATCATTTTAAGGTGATTATATGAGAGTATTCATGGAGAACTATTTATGGATATTTGGTAATCTTATATGGATAAATATGTTATTGGCCATATTATTGATATTCTTTGAAAGAAGAAATCCTACATCTACTTGGTTGTGGATAATGGCCTTAACATTTTTACCAGGTATAGGGTTTATTCTGTATCTATTTATAGGACAAGATCTATCTAAGAAGAGAATGTTTAAGGCCAAAGAAGAAGAAGATAATTGTCTTAAGAATCTGGCAGCAATCCAGAGAATGGAAATAAAAGAAAATAAGTTTTACTACAAAGATCCTAATTTTACTAAATATGAGGATTTAATAGAGATGCACTTGATGAATAGCGAGGCATATTTTACTCAAAATAATAAAGTAGAACTTTTATTCACAGGAGAAGAGAAGTTTAACTCCCTATTGGAGAGTATATCAAAGGCTAAAAAATACATCCATATCCAATATTATATCTTTAAAAGTGATGATATAGGAACTGAAATTATCAATGCTCTGACTCAGAAATCTAGAGAAGGTGTAGAGGTAAAGTTTTTAGTAGATGGGATGGGTGGCAGAAATCTATCTAAGAAAGCCATGGAAGACTTAAAGGATGCAGGAGTAGATGTGGCTGTATTCTTTCCACCTTTTGTTCCATTATTGAGCATTAGAATCAACTATAGAAACCATAGAAAGATATGTATAATAGACGGCAGAGAGGCTTATATAGGTGGGTTTAATGTTGGAGATGAGTATCTAGGTAGATCTAAAAAGTTTGGGAATTGGAGAGATACTCATATTAGGATTCAAGGTTCCGCAGTTAGTTCTTTACAATGGAGGTTCTTTTTAGACTGGAGATTTGCATCTAAACAGGAGATAAGGGGAGCTCAAAGCTATCTCTATAAAGAATCTGACTGTGGCCATGTAGGAATTCAGGTAGTATCCAGTGGACCAGACTCAAAATGGCCTAGTATAAAAGATGGATACATGAAGATGATATCCAAAGCTAAGGAAAAAGTATATATAGAGACCCCATATTTTATACCAGATGATAGTATATTTGAAGCGTTGAGAATAGCAGGACTATCTGGAGTAGATGTACGGGTTATGATACCTAACAAGCCGGATCATCCCTTTGTCTATTGGGCCAGTATGAGTTATATAGGTGAACTATTAGAAGCAGGAGTTAAGTTTTATACTTACGAGAGAGGCTTTTTGCATTCAAAGGTTGTCATTGCAGATGATTTTGTATCTTCAGTGGGTACTGCAAATCTAGATATAAGAAGCTTTAAACTAAATTTTGAAGTCAATACATTTATATATGATGAGTCTACAAATCTAAAGCTTACAGAAAGATTTATAAATGATTTAGACATATGTAAGGAAATTACCTTAAAAGATTATAGAAATAGATCTAATATAGTAAAGATCAAAGAGTCAGTTTCTAGACTTTTATCTCCAATATTATAAGGAATGGAAAAGTTTACACTTTAGAATATAAATTAATATGAACACTTTGTTATGAGTTTCAAAAAAGCTACCTTAAAATATGTTTTCATATAAGCTTTTTTATAACGAATGATAATATTATAATCACCTCATGGTTACAATAATCCTGAGGTGATTTTATGTATAAGAAGAGATTGATTATATGCATTATCCTATTAATATTGACCATTGGATGTGCAAAAGATAATCAAAATGTTCAATTAAATAAGAAAGATAAAGCTCCGCAAAGTCTACAAGATTTAAGCGAAGGATTAGATAAATTATTAGAAGGTGTAGGCAATATAGAGAGAATAGAATTAGAGATAGATGATATGGACTCTAAAAATAAAAAGGATGATAAAGAAGAGAATAAAAAAGAAGGCGATCAAGAAGGGCAAAATGGTGGAGGAGACAAACAAAGTCAACAAGGGGGAACAGGAAATTCAAATCAATCAAGTTCAGGATCAAATGATAGAGAGCCAAAACAACAGATGGGAAAGCCAGAAAAACTTAAAGAGACATGGGATTCTATAGATAAAAATTTAGAGAAAATCCATTCTTTTTGGGATGCATATGAAGTAGATAGGATTAAAAAAGGAGGAACGACAGAAACTGGAGTTGAGTTTGAATCTAGTATAAACAAAATGACGAAAGCTGTTGAAAATAGGAATATAATAGATATATATGACTATGGAAGTCAATGTTATTTAAATCTTAAGACATTTTATGACCTATATACTGATGAATACAAGGGAGAGGTTTCAAAGATTAAGTATATGGTATATAGATATTACTTAGGTTCTCTCACAGGAAACAAAGAGGAAGTAGTCAAGGTACTAAAGGATAAAGATGAGAGTATAAACAAGATAAGAATAAAACTGGAGAAAGATGGTAATGATGAGAAAGAGAAGATGGAGGAATTAGATAAGGTGGCGGCTGGACTTAGAGGTTTGGAAAATACTCTGGAAGAGGATAGTAAAAGACTGTCTATAATAAAGAAGGATACCATAATTAAAAGTTTGAAGTTATTGGAATAAAATGGTAAAAAAAGTCTTTATAAAGATTACTCATATGGAGTAAAAATCTGGTATAATAGGTATATTGTGTGTCTAGGATGGAGTGAATCCAATAGATTTAAAAACCTATAGAAAAAGGGGTAAATATGAACGAAAAGTATCAATTAAAGGAATTAAAAGAAAAGATTGAAGAGAAAAGAGTTAAATTAAACATTCTAACAGAAGGTAATTTAAACGAGGAGAAAGTTTTAAAATTGAGTGAAGAGTTAGATATACTTATAAATGAATACTACAGATTATTAGGTTTAGGACACAATAAAAAATAGCAGGGAGAATTCTGCTATTTTAAATATGCTTATTTACTATGCCATTTTATTTAAATATGGAGAAAAGGATAAGGAAAAAAATTATTGCAAGAATAATACCTATAAGCCAATTTAAAAACTTTTTACTAATAAAGAAAAACTTCACTTTTAACCACTCCTTTTAATATCCCTAATACAATCTATTTCATAAGATGTAAATATAGAACAGCTAATTTCTTTTATCTTTATTTTTTCCTAGGATTAAGGTATCATTATATATGAAGATGAAAATAGGGGGGAAGATGATGGGAATAAGGATTTTAACCGATAGTGCATGTGATTTGCCAGAGGATATCATAGATAAGTATGGTATAGATGTATTGCCAATTATAGTTCTTAAAGAACAGGAAGAATATCTAGATAAAGTAGATATTTCACCTAAAGAGGTATATGATGACATGAGAGCTGGGGAAGTATATAAAACTGCACAGATATCCCCTAATATGTTTAATGAAAAGTTTATGGAGTATGCAGAGAAAGGAATACAAGCTATATATATTGCTTTTTCTTCTGGATTATCAGGGACTTATCAAAATTCGTTGTTTGTAAGAGAAAATATAAGAGAATCCTATCCAGATTTTGATTTAGAGATTATAGATTCTAAATCTGCCTCTATGGGATTTGGGTTAATGGTTTTACAAGCGGCAAAATTAGCTAAAGAGGGAAAGTCTAAAGAAGAGATATTAAAAACTATTGGGTTTTATGTGGAAAATATTCAACATATATTCACAGTAGATAATATTGAATATTTATTTAGAGGAGGAAGAGTGACTAGAACTCAGGCCTTCATAGGAGGACTTCTCAATATAAAGCCAGTATTACATGTAGATGATAATGGAAAGCTAATACCACTAGAGAAGGTAAGAGGAAGGCATAAGGTCTTTAAAAGGATATTAGACATAATGGAAGAAAGAGCAGATAGACAAGCATTGAAGAATCAGTTAATAGGAATATCTCATGGAGATGATTTGGAATCAGCGATGAAGATGAAAGAGTTGATATCAGAAAGATTTGGCACAGACAAATTTTTGATAAACAATATAGGGGCTGCCATAGGGGCTCATTCAGGGCCTGGAACATTGTCTATATTCTTTTTAAAGGAAGATCCAGATAGAAATTAATGGCATAGTTCTATACATCGTATTGGATATTATATTCAATAGATGTATAGAATTATATTAGATCTAAAATTTATTGAAAAAATTTCAAATTAGGTATGGACAAATATGAATAATGGTAGTATAATAAAACATGTTGAAAAAATTAAGCACCTTTGGCTCAGTTGGTAGAGCAACTGACTCTTAATCAGTGGGTCCAGGGTTCGAGTCCCTGAAGGTGCACCACACTTAAACCTTGTAATCATCGGATTACAGGGTTTTTTATTTTACTTAAAAAATCTAGCTAAAAGAATTCTCGTCCTGTGTTTTCTCTGAATGATTTTTAATTTCTCATTGATATTATTGTTATAGTTTTTAGAGGCATTTCCTCAATCAAGAAGACAGCATATTTTTGTTTGTCTTTTTTGCCATAACAAAGTATCTCCACCATGTACTTCTTCAGCAATAATACCTCTTATTTCATTTTTAAAATTCTGATATCTATGGATCTGACATACATTGGATAAACTAAATCAATGGTATTTTCTATGTTAGTTATTGGTTTTACAAGAGGAATACTATATTAAATATAAAAATTATGGTATGTGTTTTTATCATAAAATATGATATACTCATTAATAATATTGAAAGGAGTTGATAAATCATGTCTAATATAGCTGCATTTTTCGATATAGACGGAACAATATTTCGAAATTCTCTTATGATAGAACATTTTCGAAAGCTGATAACCTTTGAAGTAATTGATCCAGCAATCTGGTATACAAAGGTAAAAAAGGTATATATGGAATGGGAAAGTAGATTTGGTGATTTTGAACAATACCTAGAGATAATTGCAGGTGTATATCTAGAAGAATTAAAAGGCATAGATAGAGATTATATAGAATTTATCGCTGCTCATGTAATAGATGTAAATGGAGATATGGTATATAAATACTCTAGAGAGCAGATAGAATGGCATAAAAAACAGGGACATAAGGTGTTTTTTATATCAGGTAGTCCAGATTTTTTAGTATCTAAGATGGCAGAAAAATATGATGTTACTGAATATAGGGGTACCCTATATAAGGTAGATGAGGAAAATAAATTCACAGGGGAAATAGTGAAAATGTGGGATTCAGAGAGCAAACAGCGGGTATTAAATGAGCTTATATTGAAATATGATATAGATTTAGCTAATAGTTATGCTTATGGAGATACTACTGGAGATCTATCTATGTTAAGGATGATGGGAAATCCTGTAGCCATAAACCCAAATAGAAATCTGTTTATGGAAATTAGAAAAGACGAGGACTTGTCAAAGAAGACTACCATTATAGTAGAGAGAAAGAATGTCATATATAAACTACATTCAGATGTGGAGATACTATAATTGTAATCAAACTGTAAATATTCTCATTAGATAATAAGGTATAATATAATAGTATAATTTATACATCAAGGGACATAATATTACCTTAGGGGTGATTAAAATGAAGAGACGGACTATATTTTTTATTATACTTATATTTATAATAGGGATTGTAGGATGTAAACCTACTATAGGAAATGGAGACGGAGAAGTTGAAGCTTTGAATGAAACCAATCCTACCATATCCGATTATTATCCATTTTTAGCAAATACTATATTTAAATATGATGGAATAGGTAATGAATTTGCGGAACAGGAAGCATATTTTGAATTTATAGAAGGAAATAGAGCACAACTAAAGATAATGAATCCAGGTACTCACGTAGTTAAGGTCTTAGAGCTTAAAGATGATTCTCTAAGAGAGGTATATTATGAAGGGGAATTCTATCATATGGAAAATTTATTATCCATAGGTGAGAATACAGATAATATACTTCTAAAGACACCATTAGAGGTAGGCAATCAGTGGCAAACTCCAGAGGGATATACTCGAAGTATAACTCAAATAGATAAGGAAATCAAAACCCCATTTAAGACCTTAAAAGCATTAGAGGTCACCACTGATCTAGGCGAAGGAAGAGTACAGAAACAATATTATGCAAAGGGTATAGGATTTGTAGCCAATATATATGAGGACAATGGAGAAATCATAGAGACACTTCTGAGAAGTGTAAAAGAGGAACAAAGTTTAAAATTAGATATAGATGTATTCTATCCACTATATTCTGATATAGAGACTGTATTTATAAAAGATAGATTAAATTTCTACACAAATCAAAATATTGAAAAACTATTAGAAGATGTAATGAAAAATCCACCATCAGATAAGTTGGCTTCTGTAATGCCTGAATCATCAGTAATCAATTCTATTAAATTAGATAAGAATTCATGGACATTAAGAGTAGATTTTAGTGAGGAGTTTATTATAGACTCTAATATGGGGTCTGCCTTAGAGACAGAGATTTTAAAAAGCATAGTAAATACTATGGGAAAATTTTATGATGTAGAGAATGTATTTATAAGTATAGATGGAAAGCCATATGAATCTGGGCATTATTCCCTAAAGGAAAAAGAGAGTTTTAAAGTAGATACAGAAGGAATAGAAGAGATAAAGAGATAACAGGTCCCCGTTTGGAGGACCTGTTTGTCTATCTTTGTTCTTTGAATTCTTCTCTTAACTCTTCTTGTTTCTTTTGTTTTTGTTGTTGTTGCTTTTGTTGTTGCTGTTTTTGTTGTTGCTTTTGTTGTTGTTGCTTTTGTTGTTGTTTACTTTTTTGTTTTTCCATTTCTACCCTCCTATAATAAAAATACTTACGCTATATTAGTATTCCTATTATTTTAAAATTTAATCAGATTATTGCAAACTATTATCTAACTCTATTAAAAATCTAGAGGGTTTGTGTCTTTTTTCATTTACAGTATTCATAGTTATTAAAGAGAGATGAGTTTTAGCTCTACTCATTCCAACATAAAAAAGTCTTCGTTCTTCTTCTAAAAGTGATATATCGCCTTTATCATAGGCTTCTATGCTAGATATGCCAGGAAAGTCTCCATCTATTAAATCTATAATATATACCCTATCAAATTCTAAGCCTTTAGCTGAATGTATAGTAGATAGTGTAATTGTATCTCTGTTGTTTTGAGAATTCATACATAGATTTTGAATATAGTTCAACCTGCCAATGAGTTCTCTTAGATTATCACAGCTTTTAGCAATCATCTTAAGATAAAATAACATGGTACTGAGATTATCATAAGTATATCCAAATTTAATAGAATTTTCCCTTAGATATTCATCATATTCTAGAGAATGTTCAATGTATAGTATGGCATCTTCAGGCTTTAAATTGGATATCTTTTTAAAGTCTAACTTTAATTCACTAATTGTCCTCAAATAAAAGCTGTTATTTCCAGGATATTTCATAATTCTATCAAAGACTGATATACTAGAATCCAGTGTCTTTGCATAGTTTATGTGATTTTTAGATATATATCCTCGAATTTTATAGTAAAAATTTTCATAAAGGGACATCTGCGAAGTATCTTCAGCAAACATCATAAAACTTAGTATATCTTTTATAACCCAATGGTTGAAGAAACGAATTTTTTTATCTCTCATATAAAAGGAAATATTATTTTTTTCTAAGGTTTCTATTATTCCTATGGCAGAGATATTATTTCTATATAATATACAGCATTGAGATAGATCTTTGCCTTTTATGTCTTCTATTATGTATCTATATTGCTCATCGATAGAATTTACTTTGATTATGTTAATAGGTTCTACATGAGAGTTATCTGTAAATATATTTTTTTCATATCTAATATTATTACTTTTAATAAAATTGTTACATACAGATACAATATTTTTAGAAGATCTATAGTTTTGTTCCATAAAAAAGATTTTTCCATTCTCATATTGTCTGTTGAAGTTTAATAGTCCCTGTGGGTAAGCACCCCTAAATCCATATATAGATTGATCATCATCAGCTACAATCAATATATTGTTTTTAGGATATGCTAGAAGTTTGATAATTTCCATTTGAACTAGAGAAGTATCCTGACCTTCATCTACTTGTATGAAGTTATATTTATCTCTATATTTCTCCAATAAATATCTATTGTTTTTCAATATTGCCAGGGAAATAGTCAACATATCATCAAAATCCAACAAATTATTATTTCTCTTATAGCTTTCATAACCTATATATATATCTTTAAAACTATCTATGTCAGTTTTATTCTTTTTTAGAAAGTTATCTACATCCATCATAGTGTTGTTGATATATCCTATATAGTTGAGGAGATTGTCCAACTTTTCTTCAGTAATATAATCTCTATTTAATTGGTAATATATTTTCTTTAAGATATTGTATTTGTTAAATTGATCCTTTTCATTTTCTATTAATCTATACCTGATTCTCTTTGTATAGGCATATTCTCTAATCAAAGAAAAACAAAAGGCATGAATAGTAGAGAATTTTGCAATTTCATTAGATATATTTGGGAAGAATTTTGTAAATCTTTTTTTCATATCAATAGCTGATGCTTTACTGAATGTAATAGATAAGATTTTATTTGGATCTATACCATGATTTTTTATTAGATTATATGTCCTATGAACTAGGACAGTTGTCTTACCAGCTCCAGGTACTGCTAGTACTAGAGCTGGTCCATAGACATGATCTATTGCATTTTTTTGTTGAATACTTAGTTTCAATTTATCACCTACATTTGAATACTTTGTGAGTAATTCACTTTAACTATATAATATCACAAGTTGAATATATATCCATAGAGTAATATATAGTGTTTGGATTGAAAATACTTGGATATATTATATATTAAAAAGAAGCTAAATGCGAGGTGATGAAAATATGAAAAGATTTTTCAAAGAGTTTGATGACTTTTTTATATATCTTATAAATGATAGGATGAAAAATAGATTTTTGGATAGATTTATGTATAGGATAACAGACCTAGGAGGAGCCATAGCTTCTACAATCTTTGCACTGTCTCTATTGATACTTGGAAACAGGGATGTGAGATTAATAGGATTAGAAGCCCTAGCAGTATTGGGAATCAGCCAGATAATAGTTCAAAGTATCAAACTAGGACTTAGCAGAGAAAGACCGTACAAGATAATACAGCATTTAAATACCTTTGGAATAGATCTCAAGGATTATTCCTTTCCATCTGGTCATACAACTGCTAGTTTTTCAATAGCTGCAACTCTAGCACTAAATATCCCTAACATATGGATAATAATATATCTTTTAGCTCTATTAATAGGTATATCAAGGATTTATCTAGGAGTTCACTATCCTACAGATGTATTAGCTGGCATTGTATTGGGAATAGGTACTTCTATAGTTGTACATCATTTTTTACTTGAAAGTATTGAAAGAGTAGCAAATACAATTGGAATAGTTAATTGATTAACAGATAGGATTTGTGGTATATATACCATACATAGTAAATGGAGGGATTATTGATGATAATAAGTAACTTTTTAAGAAACAGAAAATCTGTTAGAGAATTTAAACCCAACGAAGTTAGTTACAATGTCTTAGATGATATTACACAGATTCTGAATTCTATGGTTGAGGAAGAAGGTTCAGGAAGTATCAATTTTAAGCTATATGAAAATGGTAAGCATATTCACGACAATTTAGAAGGTAAGGGAGGGTATGCGGGAGTAATGATAGATAGTCCACATTATATAGCACTAGAGCTTAAAGATGAAAGAAGTTCTACTATGATTTCAGGTGCATATTATATGGAAAAATTGATTACAGAACTCAATGAAATGGGATTAGGTACTTGCTGGGTAAGTGTAGAAAGTGTAGGAGAAGATTTAAAGAAGAGATTGTTTGGGGACTTTACAGGAAAGATAGATTATATATTGGCATTTGGATATGAAAAACGTCAAAATCCATTTAATGAAGAGCCTTTTAGTGAGAGAATGGGAATTGAGGAGATAGTATTTAACGGTAAAATAGGAAAAGGATTTACTATTAACGAATTAGAATCCAAAGGATTAGCAGATATATTCTATTATGTTAGATTTGCTCCATCTACTAAGAATCTACAGCCATGGAGATTCTTAATGAAAGAAAATGCAGTAGAGTTATTATTGGCATATAAGAAATGGGATGATCATCTATTGATGGATGCAGGTATAGTTATGTATTATTTTGAAACTCTAGCTAAATATCAAGGTATTAAGAATAGATGGGAATTAGTAGAGGAAGACGGTAAAAAAATTGAAGATATAGAATATAGATTAGTGGCTAAATATAGATTGTAAAATAAAAAAAGTGGGGAAATAATTCCTCACTTTTTTATTATATCCCCATAAAAAAGACTTTTACATTATTTTGAGAAGATATATTGACATATTTTTAGTTCTCGAATATAATGGAATTAACATATGAACAATTACTCATACGTTAATTTCATCGAAGGGGGTATAAGAATGAATACTATTGTATTAGAATTGCAAGGCCTAAATTGTGCTGGTTGTGCTGGAAAGATAGAGAAGTTGACTAATGGTCTAGAAGGAGTTACATCAGCTAATTTAGATTTTGTAACTAAGAAATTGAAGATAGATGTTGAAGATGAAGAAGATATACGGAGGATCTTAGAAACTACTAAAGGTATAATAAATAGATTAGAACCAGGTGTAAAGGTTATTCAAAATCCAGGTAACAGAAGAATTTCACACAATCACACTCATACACATGATCATGACTGTGATTGCTGTGATGACCATGAACACGAACACGAGCATAGTCACGGGCATGGACATGAACATACACATGACCATGGAGATGTTCATAAAGAGGATCTAATTAAGATAGTCATCAGTGGTATATTGTTTGCAATACCTTATCTCTTTAACTTAGAAGGAAATTTAAGATTATTGGCATTTTTAGCTAGTTATATTATAGTTGGGCATGAGGTAATAGTCATAGCATTTAAAAATGTAGCAGCAGGCATTCCTTTTGATGAGAATTTCTTGATGACGTTGGCTACTATAGGAGCTTTTGCCATAAAAGAATATCCAGAAGGAGTAGCAGTTATGCTATTTTACCAAGTAGGGGAATTATTTCAAGGCTTAGCTGTGAACCATTCTAGGAATTCCATCAAATCCCTTATGGATATTAGACCAGATTATGCAAATCTAGTAAGAGATGATGAGATAATTACAGTAGATCCAACAGAAGTTCATATAGATGATTATATAGTCATAAAGCCTGGAGAAAAGGTACCATTAGATGGAATAGTAGTAGAAGGAGAATCTACTATTGATACATCTAATATAACTGGAGAAAGTGTACCTAGGTCTGTAAAAGTAGGAGATGATATATTTTCAGGTGTTGTAAATAATCATGGATTATTAAAAGTGAAGGTAAATAGAGAATTTGGGGAATCTACTATTTCAAAGATACTGGACTTAGTAGAAAATGCATCTAGTAAAAAGGCACCTACGGAGAAATTTATTACTAAATTTGCTAGATATTATACTCCAGCAGTTGTGTTTATAGCCTTAAGTATAGGACTTATCTTCCCATTATTATTAGGTGAAGAATTGAGTAAATGGGCATATAGAGCTTTTGTGTTCTTGGTCATATCTTGTCCTTGTGCATTAGTTATCTCTATTCCACTAGGTTTCTTTGGAGGTATAGGTTCTGCATCTAAGCATGGTATATTGATTAAAGGTGGTAACTATCTAGAAGCCCTAAATCATTCAGATACAATAATCTTAGATAAGACTGGAACTATAACTAAAGGTGTATTTAAAGTTACTGAAGTAAAGAGTTATGGAGAATTTACAGAAGAAGAGATATTAGAGTTGGCAGCTTATGGTGAGACTTATTCCAGCCATCCTATTGGAAAATCTATTTTAGAATCCTATGGGAAAGAGATTCAACAAGAATATATAAAGGATTATAATGAGATTTCAGGAAAAGGGATTCAAGTAAAAATTAATGATGAAGATATATTTATAGGGAATAAATCTCTATTAGAAGATAATGAAATTTCAGTATTAGAAGAAGACTCCATAGGAACTGTAGTCTATATTGGCATGAAAGATACACATATAGGTACCATCATAGTATCCGATGAATTGAAGAATAGTGTTAAAGAAGATATACAGAGGTTAAAAGATATGGGTATCAAAGAAACTATAATGTTATCAGGAGACAATACAGATATAGCTAAAAAGGTTGGAGAACTAGCTGGTATAGATAAGATATATGGAGATCTATTGCCACAGGATAAGGTAGGGGTTTTAGAAAAGATATTAAGTGAAGATAGAGATAACAAGAAGGTTATATTCGTAGGAGATGGAGTCAATGATGCACCAGTATTAGCTAGGGCAGATATAGGTATAGCTATGGGAGGATTAGGCTCAGATGCAGCTATAGAAGCATCTGATATAGTCATAATGACTGACGAGATAAGCAAGATAGCTACAGGAATAAAGATTGCTAGAAAGACTAAAAAAATTGTAACTGAAAATATAATAATTGCCATAGGTTTGAAATTAATAGTATTGACCCTTGGTGCTATGGGATTAGCATCTATGTGGCAGGCAGTCTTTGCTGATGTTGGAGTATCTATAATAGCTATACTAAATTCCATAAGAACATTAAAGGTAGAGGAATAAATATCCTCTACTTTTTTTATGTTTTGTGATAAACTATAGTATATATTAGATTTGAGGTGTTAGTTTTGTTAAAGAGACATGAAGAAGAGCATAAGAGAAATAACTATGTCCTATTGGCAGAGAAATTTTATTTAGATGATAACAAAGAAAAGGCAATAGGATTTTATAATAAGGCACTAAATTTCAATAAGTCCAAAGAAGATGATATGGATATATTATTCAATATTGCAATGATATATGATGAATTAGAGATGTATGTAGAGTCGATTCATACTTACGAGAAGATCATAGATATCGATGAGGACAATCCAGGAGCATATTATGGAATAGCAATTATAGAAGAGCAGCTGGGAAATAATGAGAAGGCATTGGAATACTATTTTAAAGCAATAGAAAAAGATGAATCTTATGATAGAGCATATTACTTTGCTGCCAATCTATATGATAAGATGGGAGAAAGCGAAAAGGCTATAGAACTATATAAAAAAGTTATTGAATTAGTCCCTGATGAATATTTTGCATATAATAATTTAGGTTCATTATATGAAGAGTTAGGAGACTATGATCTTGCTTATGAGATGATAGCTAAGAGTGTAGAGATAAATCCACAATTTTATAAATCTCTATTTAATATGGGAGTAGTATATAAGAGATTCGGAAATAATGAAAAGGCATTAGAATATTATTATAAATCCTTAGAAGTAGATAGATGCTATCATTATACATATCTAAATATTTCAGCGATATATATTGAAGAAAAGAAATACAATATGGCAATAGATATTTTAAGTGAAGGAATTGAAGAGAATCCCTATGCAGAAGATCTATATTATAATAGAGCTTGTTGTTATTCTATATTGAAAATGGAAGAAGAAGCTATTAAAGATATTAGAAAATCTTTAATTTTAAATCCATCTATAATATTTTGGGTAAAAAAAGATAAGGATTTTATCAACCTTTACAATAATATTGAATTTAAAAATATATTAAAAAAATAAAGGAAGGGGAAATATATATGATAATAATAAAGACGGAAGAGCAGATACAAAAGATGAAAAAGGCTGGTGAGCTTCTGGCGTCAGTCCATAGAGAAATTGCTAAACTCATAAGACCAGGTATTACTACCATGGACATAGATAGATTTGTAGAAGAATACCTAAAGGAGAGAGGAGCTTATCCAGAACAAAAGGGATATCAGGGCTATCCATATGCTACATGTGCATCTGTAAATGATGAAATATGCCATGGATATCCTAGAGAAGAAGCCTTAAAAGATGGAGATATAGTCACTATAGACATGGTGGTAAACTTAGATGGCTGGTTGGCAGACTCTGCATGGAGTTATGGAGTTGGGAATGTATCAGAAAAGGCACAAAAATTATTGGACGTAACTAAAAAGTCTCTATATTTAGGAATAGAACAGGTAACCATAGGTAATAGATTGGGAGATATAGGTCATGCTATTCAAAGCTATGTAGAATCTGAAGGTTTTTCCGTAGTAAGAGATTTTGTAGGTCATGGGATAGGAAAGGATATGCATGAGGACCCTCAAGTTCTACACTATGGCATTCCGGGAAGAGGACCAAGATTGTCAGAAGGCATGGTAATTACAATAGAGCCAATGATAAATACAGGGAGTTACAAGACAAAAGTAGATAGTAATAGATGGACTGCTAGGACTATAGATGGAGGACTATCTGCACAATATGAGCATACTATAGCTATTACAAAAGATGGACCTATGATATTGACAGAGCAAGAAGAATAATAAAATTATAGGAGAGTGATATTATTGATAAAGAAATATACAAAGAAGGAAGAAATAGCTAATGGAATAACCCATGGCTTAGGCGTTATCTTTGGAATAGTGGCCGTTACGATATTGTTGTTTATGGCAATCAGTGAAAGAAATGTACCTAGAATAGTGTCTTTCAGCATATATGGGGTTTGTATCATTTTGATGTTTTTATCCTCTACCTTATATCATAGTTTTACCATAGATAGAGTAAAACAAATACTCAGGGTATTTGATCACTCTTCCATATTCTTATTCATAGCAGGAACATATACACCTATAGCCCTTTTAGCATTACAGGGAAAGTTGAGATTGATCATATTGATTGGAATATGGATTATAGCATTATTAGGTATAACTTTTAAGATATTCACCTTCGGTAAATTTGATAAATATAAAGCATTATCTTTGATATTGTATATAGGTATGGGATGGATAGCCATAATCCCAATAAAGGCTATAATAAATGCCACATCTATAAACTTTTTCTACTGGATACTAGCTGGTGGTATAATGTATACACTGGGGACAATATTTTATAGCATAAAAAAGATACCCTATAGTCACGCCATATGGCATGTATTCGTATTAATTGCAAGCATTGCGCACTTTTTGGGAATAGCGTTATATTTAGCTTAGGCTAGAAAGTAGAGGTATTCATGATAAGACACAGAAGATTAAAGAGAAGGCGTAAAAAACTTAGAAGATATAGAAGACTTATCAAGAGACTTATATTTCTATTCTTTGCAGTCCTAGTAGTTAAAGGAATTAAGAGGCCTAAGCCCCCTTTACAATCTGCAATGGGAGTAGGAAACAATATAGATATAAGTGAATTGAGAAGTCAAGTAAAGACAGAAGAAGAATTAGATAAACTAGAAAAAAACGTGGGAAATTTAAATTACAAGGAATTGTCCATGCTCAAGGATATATTAAATAATAGAGATAATTATCCGGAAGGGCTTATAAATCTAGCACTCTCCAATGGTGAAGCTCTAGATTTTGTCCATAGTTATCCCCATAGAGAAGAATATCTAAATGGAAATATAGGTGTAGAGGAGAGCATAAGTCTAAACAGAAAATATCCTCTATATTTACAGTGGGATAAGAGATGGGGATATAGAGAATATGGCGATAATATCATAGCTTTAGCTGGATGTGCCCCCACCAGTCTATCTATGGCAGTGTCTGGATTAAATAGAGATTCCATGGTGACGCCAGATAAAATGGTAGAGCTTAGCCTTGAAGGAGATTTTATTACAGAAGAAAATTTTACGAAATGGTCTTTTATGACAGAGGGATGCAAGAGTTTCGGCATAATAGGTAAGGAGATAGCCTTAGATGAATCAATCATGAAAAGTGAATTATCCAAGGGGAGTCCATTGATACTGAGCATGAAAGAAGGAGTTTTCACAGAAGTGGGACATATGATATTAGTCGTAGGAGTAGATGATGATGGAAATTTTATCATAAATGATCCAAATAGCATTAAAAGAAGTAAAATGGGGTGGAGTTATGATGAGATTTATGATCAAATACGGAATATATGGTCCTATTCTAAAAAATAATATTGATAAATGCTGTAGTATAATATAAGATATTTAGCATGACTAAATATCTTATATTATATGAAGGAGATGAGGTATGAACAAGAATTTAAATTTAACAGAAGGAAATATATCTAGCACAATAATCAAATTAGCCTTGCCTATAATGGGGACATCTTTCATACAGATGGCATATAATTTGACAGATATACTATGGCTTGGACAACTTAGTACGAAAGCTTTAGCTGCTGCAGGGACTGTAGGGTTTTTCATGTGGTTTGGAGCAGGGCTTATATTGATATCCCAAGTAGGGGTAGGAGTTGGGGTATCTCAATCCTATGGCAAAAATGAGATACATAAGTCAAAACTATATGTATCCAATGGGGTGCAATTAGATATTGTCATTGCACTTTTATATTCTCTATTCTTATATTTTCTTAGATATAGAATAATAGGATTTTTTAATATAGATGATGTTCATGTATTTGACATGGCTATAGAATATTTAGAGATCATATCCATGGGAATGATATTTTACTTTATAAATCCGATTTTTTCAACTACATTAAATAGCTCTGGAAATAGTATAACTCCCTTTAGAGTAAATACAATAGGATTGTTTTTTAATATGATATTAGATCCACTATTGATCTTTGGAATAGGACCTATAAAGGGATTTGGAATAAGAGGAGCTGCAGTTGCCACAGTATTGGCACAGGCTGTAGTAACTGTTATATTTATAATTATAGGTAAAAAAAATGATACCCTATATTCTCATGTAAGATTAATCAATAAAATAGATTTAGAGTATATTAAAAGGATTACAAAATTAGGATTACCAGCGTTTTTTCAAACATCAGCCCATGCAGGTATAGGAATGATACTTACTAGAATAGTAGCAGAATTTGGGGCTGTAGCCATAGCAGTACAGACTGTAGGTTCTCAGATAGAGTCCATATCATGGATGACATCAGAGGGTTTTTCAGCTGCTATTTCTGCCTTTGTAGGCCAAAATTATGGAGCAGAAAAATATGATAGAATAAAGGAAGGCTATAAAAAGGGTATGAAGATAGTAGGCAGTATAGGAATATTTGCTACTCTACTACTCATCTTTGCTGCAAAGCCCTTGTTTAAAATATTTACACCTGAAGATGCACAGGCCATAGAGGAAGGAATCAAATATCTAAGGATATTGGGATTATGTCAGTTTTTTATGGGAGTAGAAATAGGAACAGCAGGTGCATTTAATGGTCTTGGAAAGACCTTTATACCAGCTATTGTAGGAGTAAGTTTCAATGTTCTTAGGATACCTATGGCTATTATACTCTCAAAGAGCAACGCCCTAGGATTGACAGGAGTATGGTGGAGTATAACTACTAGTAGTATTTTAAAGGGCATAGTGCTTCCAGCATGGTTTACCAATACTTTAAAGAAGTTTGATGTATAATATCATATGATCATTATGGAAATATAATAGAAATATCTCATAACTAAAAATAGGGAGGTAATATATATGGATATTATAGAGGGTATAATGACTAGAACGAGTATTAGAAAATTCACTGGAGAGATTATAGACAAACAGCAGCTAGATACATTATTGAAGGCAGGATTTCAAGCACCAACAGCACATAATTTTCAACCTTGGGAATTTATAGTAGTCCAAGATAGAGAAATATTACAAGAGATTAAGAATTTTCACAAATATGCAAAGATGGTAATGGATGCAGGAGCTGCAATTATAGTATGTGGAGACATGGTTAAACAGAGAAATAGAGGATTTTTGACTTGTGATACTTCTGCCGCAATCCAAAATATGCTATTGGCAGCTCATGGATTGGGACTAGGAGCTGTATGGTGTGGTATATATGACAAAGAAGAATTAGTAGACAATATGAGAAAGACTCTTCAACTACCAGAAAATATTTTACCAGTAGGCATGGTAGTAGTTGGAAATAAGAAAGAAGATAGGACACCCATAGATAGATATGATGAAAATAAAATTCACTATAATAGATGGTAGGTGATCCTATGATAAGCAACTCAGTTATCATCTCAAGATTAGTGATAGCTTCAGTATTAGGAGGACTTATTGGTTTAGAAAGGGAGACCAGTAATAGGCCAGCAGGATTTAGAACCCATATATTAGTATCTATAGGTTCAGCACTTATTATGTTAGTTTCAGTGGATTGTTTTAAAGATGGAGCAGATCCAGCTAGAATTGCAGCTCAGGTAGTAAGCGGCATCGGATTTTTAGGAGCTGGTACTATACTGAGAACAGGAAATAATATAGAAGGTCTAACTACTGCAGCTAGTTTATGGGTATGTGCAGGTATAGGTTTGTCAATAGGAAATGGGTATTATTTAGGTGGAGTAACTACTACGATTATAGTTTTATTCTTTTTAAAGAGTTCTAAAAGATTTGAAAAATTTATCTTAAAGAGTAGATTTAGAGAATTTAAGATAATAGCACATTCAAGACCAGGACTCATAGGAGATATAGGAATTCTATTTGGAAAATATGACATATATATAAAAGATGTGTCCATATTGACCATAGAAGAGGAAGAAGAATATAACGAGAAGATTAAAGAGGAGATTAAATTCACCATAAAACCGCCTAATAATATAAATTTAGATGATCTAATAAATGATGTCTATTTAGTAGATGGAGTACTAGAAATAGGACTCTGCAACAGAGAAACAAAAAATTAAATAGGAGTAGAAGAGATGAAAAGAAAAGACTTAAAAACCATCGTATTGGTACTATTGGTATTTGGAATATTTATGATAGTTGGATGTGAAAAAGGAGGAAAAGATTTGAGTCTACAACAATTACAATCACCAAAAGAAGGAGAAGAAATAGCAGTAATCAAGACAAATCATGGAGATATAAAGATAAGACTATTTCCAGAAGTAGCTCCAAAGGCAGTGGAAAATTTTGTTACCCATGCCAAAGAAGGATATTATGATGGAGTTATATTTCATAGGGTTATGGATAACTTCATGATACAAGGTGGAGATCCAGAAGGCACAGGTATGGGTGGAGAAAGCATCTGGGGAGAACCATTTGAAGATGAGTTTGATCCAGAATACCACAATCTAAGAGGGGCGTTATCCATGGCAAATGCAGGTGCTAATACAAATGGAAGCCAGTTCTTCATAGTACAGGCAAAGGAAGTAGATCCAAAGTTAATGACACAAATGAAATCTCTAGGAGCAGAAAGTGGGTTTTCTGAAGAAGTAGTCAAAGCCTATGAAAAATTAGGGGGTACTCCATGGTTGGATTTCGTGCATACAGTATTTGGTCAAGTATTTGAGGGAATGGATGTAGTAGATGAGATAGCATCACAAAAAGTAGATCCTCAAAACAATAGACCAGTTGAAGAAGTGAAGATAGAGACGATAGAGATAGTAGCATATGAGCAAGATGAGGAGGAAAAATGAATATAAAGCTGGATGCTTTTAGCCTTATACCAATTACCAATATTATTTTAGTAGTAGTAAAATCTATATTAATGATAGTTTTGATGATTAAAGGTATAAAAGTTGCCAATATCTATATCAAGAATAACGAGGGTAAAAGAGAAGAATAGAAATGAAAAGCCATCTCAAAGACAAGTAAATAAATGTCTTTGAGATGGCTTTTTTCACGAGATAATAAAAATTATATGTTGAAAAATGTTATAATATATGTTATCTTATTAAAGGTGCCTTAATAATTCGACAATTGATGATTGAAAAATACTTTCATTCATTAAGAATTATTACATAGGTTTCAATATGTAGTAATATTGTATATCTTGGGAGATATTAAGTATTTTATATAGTACAATGTATTTTCCACAAAAAGTTAATAATATGTAAAACGTTTTCAAGATAAGCTTTTAGCACAAATTCTATGTATCAATAGTTTTTAAAAAAGGAAAGAGAACCTACGTAGAGTTGATGAATCCATTGACTATGTAATATTGAGCCAATGTTCAATTTGCTATATAAAATACTTAAAGAAATATCTACTTTATAAATTTGGAGGGGATATGAGAAAAAATTATTGAGTGACAAAAATGAAATTAGACCTAAGGAGGAAAAAGTATGAGTGAAAACATTAGTCAAAAAAAGAAAACATCAATGTTTGATAAGTTTATCGGCGGCATTGAAAAAGTAGGAAATAAACTACCTAGCCCATTTATGCTGTTTGTTTATTTAATCGTTATTGTTATGGTATTATCTTGTGTCTTATCAAAATTAGATGTTTCTGTTACATATCTGGCAGCAGGTAAAGACGGAGCTGAAGTTTCGGAAAAGACTGTTGAGGTAGTAAACTTGTTAGACAAGTCAGAACTTCAGTATACTTTATCAAATTTTGTACACATATTTGCATCCTTCCCACCTCTAGGATTAGTTCTTGTTATGATGATGGGAATTGGATTTGTTGAACAAACGGGATTTATCAATGCTATTATGAGAAAGACTTTATTAGGTGCTCCATCAATATTAGTTACTTTAATGTTATCCTTTATTGGAGTAAATGCAAATATTGCATCAGATGCAGGAATGATATTTACAGCATCTATAGGAGCAGCATTATTTAAAGCTTTGGGGAGAAACCCATTTATAGGTATTATCATAGGTTTTGCCGCTGGATCAGGTGGATTTACTGCAAATCTATTTGTAGCTGGTACAGATGCATTATTGTCAGGTATCACTGATTCTGTTTCAACAGGAATGGGATTGGATGTAGCAATTCATCCTTTGATCAACTATTTCTTTATGGCTTCAGCTACATTTGTACTTACTTTAGTAGTTACGCTTATTACAGAAAAATATACAATACCAAGAATTGATTACAATAGCAATGAATTAGGTAATGCTGGATTAGAGCAACATAAGTTAACAGCTGTAGAAGAAAAAGGGATTAGAAATGCAGGAATTGCTTTTGTTATCTTTATTGCAGTAGTTTTAGCTGGAGTTCTTCCAGAGGATGGATTATTAAGAGCGGCAGATGGAACTATATTACCAAAATCTCCATTGATTTCAGGTATTGTGCCTCTTCTATTTTTTATGTTCTTATCAGTAGGGGTTACTTATGGTAAGACAGTAGGAGATATTAAATCAGAAAAAGATTTAACAAGAATTATGAAGACATCTTTGCAAGGAGCTCTAACTCTTTTAGTAGTTACACTACCGTCTTCTTTATTCATTGACATGTTCTCAAGAAGTAATCTAACTACTATACTTGCTGTAAATGGATCACATTTACTTGAAAAGATCAATGCAGGTCCTATACCACTATTATTATCATTCATAATAATTGTAACAATTACTAACTTATTTATGACAAGTGGTTCATCAAAGTGGTTAATATTAGCACCTATATTTATTCCAATGTTGTCAATGTTAAACTTAACACCAGCAGCTGCACAAGTAGCTTATAGAATAGGTGACTCAGCTACAAATATCATTTCACCAGTTTCATCGTCATTAGCTGTTGTTATTGGACTTATGGAACAATATAAGAGAAAAGAAGATAAAAATATCGGTATAGGAACAGTAATCGCATTAACATTACCTTATGCTATTGGCATTTTAGTGGCAATGTCCATTATGCTTATTATTTGGGTATTACTTAATTTACCATTAGGACCTGGAGCTACTATTTTCTTATCTTAATTTATGATAGGACTTAGAATTAATATTATAGGCAATAATAAAGAAATTTTGCATCAGATGGAGTTTTTATTCCGCCTGATGCATAATTATATACAAGAAATTATGTAATTTTTAACTTAAGATTGTATAGTTAAATGATGTAATTTGAAATTATCGGACAAAAGAATAAAGGAGTGTGAGAATATGCTATTGCTTAAAAACTGTAATTTAATTGATATGATAGGTATATATGAAGAAAAATATGATATTTTAATTGAAGGAAAATATATTAAAAAAATAGATAAATCCATTGACATAGATGGAGAAGATATTACTGTAATAGATGTAAATGGAAAATTAGTTACACCTGGATTAATTGAAAGTCATTGTCATATGGGAATATACGAAACGGCAGTGCCAGAAGGAATTGATGGTAATGAAACCACAAATCCTATATTACCCGGTTTAAGAGGTATTGATGCAATAGATCCATTGGATTGTGCTTATGATGTGGCATTGAAACATGGTGTCACAACTGTAGTAGCAGGACCTGGAAGTGCTAATATTATAGGTGGTACTTTTGTTGCTATGAAAACAGCTGGAAAGAGCCTTGATAAAAATGTCATTGTTCCAGAAGTTGCGATGAAAATGGCCTTAGGAGAAAACCCTAAAACATTTTATGGAGGTAAAGGATTAGCTCCTAAGACTAGGATGATGACTGCTGCATTATTGAGAGAATCTTTGTTTAAAGCAAGAGAATATCGTGAAAATTATATGACTTATAAAAATGGAGAAAAAGATTCATTTAAATTTGACTTGAATTTACACTCTTTGATGAGGGTATTTGATGGATTACGTGTGAAAATACATGCTCATCAAGCTGATGATATCATGACTGGAATTCGAATTTCAGAAGAATTTGGGTTAAAATATACAATTGATCACTGTACAGGTGGAGCTAATATTGTAGATGAACTGGTTAAACATAAAACACCTTGTATTATAGGGCCCTCAGCAGGTGGGAAAGGCAAGTTTGAATTAAAAAACAAAGGATTTGAATTAGGAAAATTACTTGAAGACCGTGGGGTTGAGTTCTCTATTACTACAGATCATCCTGTTATTCCCATAGAAGGATTATTGATGCAACTTGCTTTATATGTAAAGAATGGTGTTTCAAGAAAAATGGCTTTAAAAGCAGTAACAATAAATGCAGCTAAGAATACTGACATTGATAAATGGGTTGGAAGTATTGAGGTTGGAAAAGATGCAGATGTTGTTATATGGGAAGTTGGCCCATTGGAAACAATGAGCAAAACTGATATGGTAATTGTTAACGGAGAAGTGGTTTATACTGGAGAGGAGGGAGATTCAGGTGTTGATTATAAAAGATACTAATTTATTTGACATGAATTCTATTTATGGAGGAAAAAAGGATATCTTAATTAAAGATGGCAAGATTGTAGAGATTAAAGATAATATTGAAATTCCACAAGGCGAAGAAGTCCAAGTGATAGATGCAATGAATAGAATCGTAACACCTGGTATTGTAGAACCTCATTGTGCTTTAGGTATTCAAGAACAAATATATAGAGTTGAAGGTGCAGATTCTAATGAATCTACTGATCCAATAACTCCACAACTGAGAGGTATAGATGCTATTAATCCTGAAGATGCAGGATTTGAAATGGCAATTAGTGCAGGTGTAACAACAGTGGTAACTGGGCCTGGAAATATTAATCTTATTGGTGGTACTTTTGCGGCTATTAAAACATCTGGAAATACAGTTGAAGAAATGAGTATAATTGATGAACTTGCTTTTAAATTTTCCTTAGGAAATACACCAAAGGGATTTTATGGTGGAAAAGGGAAAATGCCTAAGACACGATTAGGAAATGCTGCGATGATTAGAGAAGCATTATTCAAAGCAAGACAATATCATGATAACTTAAAGAAATATGAAAATGGAGAGAGCAATACTCCACCAACATTTGATATGAAATTACATTCTCTAAGTAGAGTATTTGATGGAATGCTTGTAAAGTTTACTGCTCAACAAGCTTATGATATTATGACTGCTGTAAGGATTGCAGAAGAATTTGGTCTTAACTATACAGTAGATAAATGTTCAGAAGCATATTTAATTACTGAAGATTTAAAACGCCATAATGTGCAATTAGTTGTAGGTGCATCATATGGTGGAAAGAGAACACATGAAGTTAGAAACCAAGATACAGTAATAGGTAGACTATTAGAAGAAGACAATATAGATTTTAGTATATCTTCAGGTCACCCAGATATAAATATAAACTTGACAATGATTCAACCAATTATGATGGTTCGTAAAGGTCTATCAAGAGAAAAGGCATTAAGGGGAATGACTATAGATGCTGCAAGAACAGTAGGATTAGAAGATCGTGTAGGTAGTATCGAAGTAAATAAAGATGCTGATATTTTAATTTGGGATGGGGATCCTCTAGATTATTATTCTTCACCAGAAGTAGTTATCATAGATGGTAAAGTAGTTTTACAAAAATAAGGATAGATTAATAAAGACAAAGATCCTTTATTGAAAAGGACCTTTGTCTTTGTTTTATTCTCTCCATTTAATAAACCTATTTTCAATTATAGAGATGATCTTATACATCAAAGCTGAGATAAGAGCCAATACAACAACTCCCATCATAACTATATCCAACTTGAATACCTGACCTCCATATACTATTAAATATCCTATACCAGCCTTAGATACCAAAAACTCACCTACTATGACTCCTACCCAAGATAGACCTATACTTATCTTTAAAGTACTGATTAAAGCTGGAATAGAAGACGGAAGTATAAGTTTTCTTAAAACCTGACGTTTAGTAGCTCCAAAGGTATTCAACAGTTTTATCTTATCTTCATCTACAGACTTAAAACTATCATACATATTCATAATAGTTACCACAATAGAGATAGATATAGCAGTAACTATAATCCCAGAATACCCTGCCCCTACCCATATGATTATAATAGGTGCTAAAGCTGTCTTAGGCAGACTATTCAATATGACTAAATAGGGGTCTAGAACTTTTGCCCAAAAATTTGACCACCAAAGTCCAATAGCAATGATTAAACCTAATATGGTTCCAGCTAAAAAACCAAATATGGTTTCTGCTACAGATACTCCTACGTGATAATAGAGTTTTCCATGTAGAGTATATTCTACAAAGAGTTTCCAAATAGCTGAAGGGCTACTGGTTAAAAAGGTATCTATCCATTTTAACTGTGCAGCAATTTCCCATAAAGCTACTCCTATAACCAATAGACTTATCTGAGCAATAAATATAGAACGCTTTCTATTTTTAACGGATTTTAAAAATTCTTCATGACTATGTGAAGTCTCCTTTTTATACATGTATATCCAGCTCCTTCCATATCCTATTGAAATAATGTCTAAACTCAGGAGCTTCTCTACATTTTATTGGAGTATTTTGTCCTTCGCAGGTTAGCTCAATATCGATGACCTCTTTTATGGTACCAGGCCTACCACTTAGGATAATAACCCTATCCGATAAACTGATAGCTTCTGCAATATCATGGGTAACCATAATAGCAGTTTTTTCTTCTTTTTTGAGAATGATCCCTATTTCATCAGATATAGCGAGCCTTGTCTGATAATCTAAAGCAGAAAAAGGTTCATCTAATAGGAGTAAATCAGGTTCTAATAGTAGAGTTCGAATAAGTGCTACTCTTTGTCTCATACCTCCAGATAGCTGATAGGGATAAGAATATATAAAGTCTCCTAATCCATAACTTATCAACATATCCTTAGCCATTTTTATAGATTTTTCATCTAATTTTCCCTGTATTTCAAGACCTATAATTACATTATTCAATATATTTCGCCACTCGAATAATTGGTCACTTTGAAACATATATCCTATATTCTTTAAAGGTCTATCTACTAATTGACCATTTACTCTTACTTCACCACTTGTAGGTTTAATCAATCCTGAAATTATAGAAAGGAGAGTGGATTTTCCACAGCCACTAGGTCCTACAATTCCAATAATTTCATTATTATATATATCAATATTTATAGATTTTAATGCTTCAGTTTCCTCTTCTAAAGTATGATAGGTAATGCCTAGATCCTTTATTTCCACTATCTTTTTTTTCTCCATTTTATCCCTCCCGTATTAATAATCTATAATACATATTCTATTCTCATAAGCTATCTTTGGTGAAATCTATAGCAAAAGTTAAATTTCAAAAATAATAGTTTCATGATATAATAGACAAGTTAAAAGTAATAGGGAGGGACCGCAATGCACCAATACAAAGGAAAGTTAATAATTCATACAGGCTCTATGTTTTCAGGAAAGACTTCTAGTCTAGAAAAAGATGTAAAGAGATTCACCATAGCAGGATATAATACCATTGCCTTTAAGCCATCAGTAGATACAAGATATACAGATCCAGAAATAGTAACCCATGATAATACATCACTACAGGCAGTGCTTATAGATAATATAGATGAAATTGTAGAATGTTGTAAAGAAAAAAACCCTAGCGTCATAGCTATAGATGAAGTTCAATTTTTAGGTGGAGATGTTAAAAAGATAGTATCTAGTATCAATGATTTTCTAGAACAAGATATTACTGTGATTCTAGCAGGGTTAGATATGGATTTCACAGGACAAGCCTTTGAGATAGTTAAGGAATTGATGCCTATGGCAGACTATCTATATAAACATCATGCAGTATGTGTAAAATGTGGAACTGATGCATGGGTTAGTCATAGGAAGACCAAGGATAGAGAGAGGGTAGTCATAGGAGCATCTAAGGAATATGAACCTCTATGTAGGAGATGTTTCTTAGAAGAGAAGGCCATAGAAGAAGATATAGTAAATAAAAATCAAGTAACTTTTGATTTAAAAGAGATAAAAAAATAGGCAGTTGCCTATTTTTTTTATGTAGAAATAGCTAATAAAATGGAAATACATGATGTAAAAGTTCGACGGATATACTAGATAATTTCATTTTTATATATTTAAAATTCCGATTATATGACATAGATTGTGGGTAAAAGTTCCCAAAATAGTAAATGAAGATAGGGGGAGAAGGGGATGTCGGGATTTTATGAACTAGTAAGGACTGAAGATGGTCTACCTCTGAAGGCCTTTGTACACAGTGTAAATAAGCTGGAAATGCATTGGCACAAAGTATTAGAGATATTATTGGTATTAAAGGGGTCCATTAACTTAAGAATTGGAAAAGAACTATATTTACTTAAGGAAAATGACATAATAGTGATAAATGGCAATGAAACACATAATACGAGTAGGACCAAAGAGGATAATATGGTTTTAGCACTTCAAATAGACCAAGATTATTTAGCAGGTCTATATCCAGAAATATGTAATATAAAATTCAACTGTAATTCTATAGTATTTAAAGATGAAGAGGTGTTAAATACAATCAGATGTTTTTTAGCAAAGATTGTGTGGGAATTAAATAAAAAAAGAGAGGGTTATAGATTATTAGTATTAAGTGAATTAAATCAACTCCTAGCATATATGATCAGCAGCTGTGATAATATTAGGATAGAAGATGACAAATCAGATATTATGAAAGAAGATATGGAGAGACTAGAAAATATCATCAGCTATATCAATGATAATCTAGGACAAAAGATAACACTGCAGCAATTGGCTAAGAGAGAGCATATTAGTCTTTATTATCTATCTCACTTTTTTAAGAACAAAGTAGGCATATCCTTTCAAGAATATATAAATACTGTAAGGCTAGATAAAGCTACAAGTCTATTGATAACGACAAACGATACTATTACAGATGTAGCTTTTCAATGTGGATTTTCTAGCACTACTTATTTTAATAAGATATTTAAAGAAAGTTATAATTGCACTCCAACAGAATATAGAGATAAGACTAATATATTATCTAGTATCAGTGAAAAAGTAGAAGAAGATAAGATCAAAGATAAAACATACTTGGATGTAGACAGAAGTGCAGCTTTTAGAAAATTGTTCTCTTATTTGCAATTAAATGTAGGTGAAGTTCAAAATAGCTATAAAATAGGCACTTTAAAAGAAGAGATATGTATAGATCTAGGAAATAAAAAAGGAAAGTCATATACTCCTTATTGGAAAAAACTTACTACCTTTGGAAGAGCAGTAGAAGGTCTAAGAGCTGATGTTCAGAGACAATTAAGAGAATTGCAATCTGAAATCGGTTTTGAATATGTGAGATTTCACGGGATCTTCAATGATGAGATGATGATATATAATGTAGATAAGCATGGGAATATATCCTATAATTGGACCTATATAGACGAACTATTTGATTTCTTTATGGAAATAGGGATAAAACCATTTATAGAATTGAACTTTATGCCATCGGAGTTAAAGAGCTCTGACGAGACTACAGTGTTTTTTTGGAAAGCAAATATATCTCTCCCAAAAGATATAAGACTATGGACAAATCTAGTAAAAGAATTTGTAAGGCACTGTATTAATAGATATGGATTTCAAGAAGTAAGTACTTGGTATTTTGAAGTATGGAATGAACCAGAATATCAATATACATTTTGGGTTGGTACAAGGGAAGATTATTTTCAATTATACAAGGATACATCTTTAGCTATAAAGTCCATATCCCCAGATTTAAAAGTTGGAGGACCTGCTATAACTCATGGAACTCTATTAGGCAGCAATTGGTTAGATGAATTTTTAACATATTGTAAATCTGAAGATATTCCCTTGGATTTTGTATCAATTCATATATATCCTGAATATATAACTCAAGAAATTGCAGAGGAAGTATATCAGAAGTTCATAGAAAATAAGCCAATACCAGAGATGACAGAAATAAGGAAGATCTATCACAATGAAGACCATACCATGGATACAATTTGTCAACTAAACAATATAGTAGATACAAAGTTAGACTATAGACCAGAGATTCACATAACAGAATGGAATGCTTCCTCATTTTTAGGAAATTTAATCCATGATACAGCATATATATCTACATTTATAGTAAAAAATGTACTAGAAAATATGGATAAGGTAAACTCCTTAGGATATTGGGTATTTACGGATATAATTGAAGAAGAAAAATTAAGAGCCTCTCATTTCCATGGTGGGTTTGGACTTATAAATAAAGATGGACTAAAAAAGGCATCTTATTATGCATATTATCTATTAAATAAACTTGGAAGGGAATTAGTAGAACAGGTCAATGACTATGTAATTACTAGAGAAGATAATGATATACAGATATTGGCATATAATTATGTATATTTTGATGATCTATTTTTAAGTGGAGATATATCAGCCTTGGATAAAAAAGATAGATATAATATATATAGAGAAAGGCCTGATAAAGAAATAAGGATAGAGGTAAAAGGGCTTTCTGGAAGATATAAGATTACCAGATATGAATTAAATAGAGATTATGGTTCTGTATTTGATAAGTGGGTAAAGATAGGAGCACCGGAGAATATGTCACAAGAGGAGATTGAGTATCTAAATGGTATATCAAGGCCTAGGATGACAGTAGAATATGTAGATATAGATGGAGAATATAGAGATAAGTTATATATACCAGTACATGGAGTAGAATTGATAGATCTAAAAAAGATGATATAGATTATAATGAGGAAGGAGTTTCTTAAAAGAAGCTTCTTTTTTTATGATCCAATTGATATCTTAAACTGTTGTCTGGATTAAATATAAATAATTGTACATTGTGAATTGAATTACCTGTGCTTCAATGGGGATGAGCCATTAGATAAACTTTAAAAAGATGAAATGTTTTATAGAATTTGTCTATATTTGCTATATGTGCATGTAATTTCATTAGTTAGAATAATGTAACAATAAAGATGGTATATTGTAGCAATTTAAATATATCTGTGATAGTTATTATTGATATATAGTATAGTATGGAATATTTATAGATAACCAATTTTTTAATTTATGATTTCTTCCATTTAGTCATCTCAACTAAAGGAAGTCAGATTATAATCAATTTCATTCCGACTGAATTAAATCAAAATGGAGAGATCTAAGACTTTAGCATTTTTCACGAATAGGAATTGACTATCTATATATCAAATAAATAAAGAAGAAAGAGGAGGAGATAAGTTGAAACTTTTTAAGACAACTGAATATAGAGTAACGCTGTTGTTGATCTTTGCATTGCTGGTTCAGATAATAGCACCTATAGCAGAAAACTATGTCTATGCCAATGAAGTAAAAGAAAGTCAAATTGTAGAGCAGACTGAAGATGTAACTGTAGAAGAAGATATAGAAGAAGTTGAAGAAGGAGATATAGAAGAAGATATAGAAGAAGTTGAAGAAGGAGATATAGAAGAAGATATAGAAGAAGTTGAAGAAGGAGATATAGAAGGAGATATAGAAGGAGATATAGAAGGAGATATAGAAGAAGATATAGAAGGAGATATAGAAGAAGATATAGAAGAAGATATAGAAGGAGATATAGAAGAGGATATAGAAGGAGATATAGAAGAGGATATAGAAGGAGATATAGAAGAGGATATAGAAGAGGATATAGAGGAAGTTGAAGAAGAATTTATAGGACCAAAGTTAGAGGGGGATATTGTACCGTTTGTGGAAGAAGAGAAAACAAACTTGGGGAATATATTTACTTCTGCAAAGTTGACTGTAGATAATAGTGAAATTGATGAAGATGCTATTATTGAGATAAAAGATAAGATGGAAGTCAAATTAGAATTAGATTGGAAATTAGAAGATAGCGTAGATCTTAAATCAGGAGATTTTGCAAAGATAGAAATTCCAAGGGCTTTTAAAGGAGTTTCAGATAGAATGGATGGAGATCTCAAATTTGGAAATGAGATTGTTGGATCCTATGAAATAACTAATGATGGTTATCTGAAGGTGGTGTTCAATGATAAATTAGTGAATAAAAAAGAACGTAAAGGTGAAGTAGGATTTTTGTTGGAATTCAATTTAAAAGAGTTTGAAGATGATGCATCTCAAACTATTAAATTTGAGGATCCAATAGACAAAGAATTCACTATAACTGCCAAACCTGGTGGAGAAACTTCATTAATTTTTAAGTCTGGAAGACCAGATGCAGATATAAATCCAGAATATATTAATTGGGTAATAGATGTGAATACATCTTTGGAGAAATTAGATAATGCTATAGTAGAGGATATTATCCCTGAAGGGTTAGAGTTGGATTTTGGTAGTATTGAAATCTATGAATTGAAAGTAGGATATGAAGGAAAAATTACAGAAGGGGATGAAATAGAAACTTTAAATCCTGAACAAACAGATAAGGGCTTTAAGGTAGAAATAGGAGAAACCAATAAAGCCTATAGGATTAAATATAAGACAAAGATAGTAGATTATCCAGCAGATGGCTATACCAATAAGGCCATTTTAAAAGATGGGGATACAGAAAAAGAAGTAGAATGGAAGATAGATAAGATTGAAAGAGGCTCACTTATAGAAAAGTCAGGGTGGACGAATGGAGCAAACAAGGATGGCAAAAATCCTACTAGTATCATCTGGCAAATAGATGTAAATAAGGCGGAACAGAATCTTAAAAATGTATCTATAGAGGATAATATACCAAGCGGGTTAACTCTTAAAGATAATGCGATGAGAGTCTGGGAATTAGTTAAAGATAGTAATGAGTGGGATTATGGTGAGGAGATAACAGACACCTTAAAGAACCATGGAAAGTTAAAGTTTCCATTAGAACTTGGAAATGTTGAAGGAACTGCCTATAGAATAGTTTTTGAAACAGATATAGAATATGGTACTGAATATAAATCAAGTCTTAAATTTGAAAATATAGCTATCCTAAAAGAAGGGGATGAGGAAGTAGATAGTGATAAGGATGAGGTTACAGTAAGTAGAGATACCCTTCTTGAAAAAAATGGAACAGAAACTACTTCTTATGGTAATCCTGAAATTACATGGACTATTCATGTAAACAAGGCAAATCATAGTATAAAGAATGCTACTATAACGGATATAATAGGTGAAGGATTAAAGTTAAGACAGGATAGTATTAAAGTAAATGGTAAAAAAGTCCCCGTAGGTGGAGATAAATATCCAAGGCTTGTTGAACAAGATAATAATAGTTTTATTCTTGAACTTGGTAATATAGATAGCTATTATAAGATTCAATATATCACTGATGTAACTGATCCTAATTTAAAATTCTATTCCAATAAAGTTGAATTAAAGGGCGATGGTCTAACAGGTGATGGAATAGGAAATGGCACTATAACAAAAGAACCTAGTGTCAATCCATCAATAAACAATGACTATAGTAAATCAAGGGCAGATAAAAACAAGGAAATTAATGGGATAAGATATGACGGTCTGAACTATAAGGAAAAGACTATGAGCTGGTTAATAACTGTAGATGCTAAGAAGGAACTCATAACAGAACTTACAATAACAGACACCTTTGATCCAGAAGGTAGTATGGTATTTATGGAAGATACCTTAAAGGTAATTAAAAAGGTTAATAATCAAGATGTAGTTCTTGTTAGGAACACAGATTATACTTTAATTCCCAAAGGGAAAGATGGATTTAAACTTAGATTCAAAGGCGAATTAGATAGAACAAAATATGAAATCTATTATAAAACATCCTTTGATCCAGATGTTATATTGGATAAAGAAGTAAACGGGAAATTAAATGGAACTAAAACATATATCAATAAAGCCAAATTTGAAGGCAAGACAAAAGACGTAAATGATAAAGAGAAAGTAATCGAAACCCCAGACAAAATAGCAAATTATCCAATTAAAGATGAAATCGTCAATGGTGGCAAAAAAGATGGAGTTCTAGACAGAGAGGGCAGAACCATAACATGGAAAATCTATGTTAATGCTCTGGGTCAAAATCTAAAAGGTCAAGATTTTGTTATTACCGATAAATTAAGTGAAGGGCAAGTATTCAATAGAGACTCTTTAGTTATCAACGTATATGATTTAGATAAAGATGGAAATATTGAAAAAAGCAACCTTATATTATTCGGATATAGTTTAGAGGTTAATGATGATAAACAAGGCTTTGCTTTAACAATACCAGATGGCATAGATAAACCTTATGTTATAGAATATACTACAAATATAGAAGGAATATCTGAAAAAGAATACACTAATACTGCTGATATTACTAGTGGAGATTTAAAAAAGACTTATAAAGGCAAAGTTGACTATAAAGACCACAACAAATTTGTAGTAAAAGAAGCTTCAAATATCAAAGGCAATACTGCA
Source organism: Tissierellaceae bacterium HCP3S3_D8 (assembly GCA_052067355.1). Classification (GTDB taxonomy): domain Bacteria; phylum Bacillota; class Clostridia; order Tissierellales; family Tissierellaceae; genus CABMKH01. The sequence continues at coordinate 2,656 of JBQHQH010000019.1, read as the reverse complement.
TATACAGATGATGAAATCAACTGGAAAGTTACTTTAAATGAAAGTCTATCCGATATTAAAAATGCAGTATTCAAAGATATCATAAGTAGAGGTCATGTATATGTTAATGATAGCTTAAAGGTATATAGAGGGGCGGTTAATGATGAAAATCTAGTAGTCCTAAAAGATGGAGATCTAACAATAACTAAGATAGAGGAAGGTAAAACTGAACTAAAGTTAGAATTAGGAGATATAGATACAGTTTATATAATCACCTATGACACAGTAGTAGTAGCTACAGATGGAAGTATTACAAATGATGCTTCACTTAGTGGTGAAACCTTAGACCCTAAAGGTCCAGGAGAAAAGGAGTTTACAGTAAGACAGTCATCTTGGGGAACTGGTGAAGGTAGAGATGATAGAGGTAGTATAAAGATATACAAAATCGATGGGGATACTAATCTGCCAATAGATGCCAAATTTGAATTATACTATTACCTAAATGGAGAAAAACAAATAGTAAGTGGTGAGAGTAAGATTACTGAAGATGGAGTGTTGGAATTTGTTAATTTGCCGTTTAGGAAATATCAACTTAAGGAAATATGGGCTCCAGAAGGGTATAAAGAATTTAACGAAACAATAAATATAGATTTAAATAAAGATGATAAAACTATAATAATAACAGTAGAAAACTATAGACTAGGCTCATTAAGCATTACAAAAGTCGACAGCAAAGATAAATCTAAGACCCTAAAGGGAGCAGAATTTAGACTTACAAATAATGATACCAAAGAAGTATATGCTTTAGTTACAGATGAAAATGGTAAGGCTAGATTAGAAGGATTATCTCAAGGTAAATATACACTAGAAGAGACTAAGGCACCATCAGGCTATAGATTAAACTCTAAGACTATAGAAGTAGTTATTGGAAAAGATGGGTCGTGTGAAGATGAAACAGAATCAGTACCTATGATAGTATTTGATAATGAAGGTGAAACCTGTAAATTTGAATTAGATGTAGAACTAGAAGTAGAAAATACAAAACGACCACCAACAGAACCAGAAAAACCAGAAGAACCAGAAGAACCGGAAGAACCAGAAGAACCAGAAAAACCAACAGATAAAGAAGATTCAGAAGAACCAGATAGACCTAGAAGACGCAGAGATAGAGATAAAGATCCAGATCCAAAGAAACCAGAAAAGCCAACAGAACCTGATAAACCAGTAGAAATAACAGAATATGAAAAACCAATAGATCCAGAAGAAGTAGAAATAGAAGATGAAATACCAGAAGCAGGACACGAAGTAGAAAGACCAACAGATCCAGAGGAAGAAATAAATTTAGATGATGAGATACCGCAAGCAGGACACAAGGTAAAGAGACCGAGACTTCCAAAGACAGGATCAGGTTCAAATATCTTATACTATGTAATAGGAATAGTATTACTATTAGTAGGTATAGTATTGAGAAAGAGAAGTCTTAACTAAAAATTAAAGCTAGGGGAAAACCTTGGCTTTAATTTTTATAGAGTATTACTTATATTCAAAAACAAAGCATGATATAATAAAACAAAGATATTGGTTATAATCAGCATTAATAAAGTTTTTATTTAATTTTGACTGAAATGAATAAGTACTATTTTTTGGGAATCATATGATTTCTGATATGGGGTATAGAAAACCCTCAAGTAATAGGGAGATATTTATTATTTTGTTTGAGAATAAGATAATAGATAACAATATGAAAACAAATCTATGTAATATGGCAGGTTTACGAAATATATTAGTGCATGATTATGTAAATTTAGACAGAGAAGTAGTATATGATATAATAAAAAACTATATAAAGGATATAGAAAGTTTTAGAGATATAGTTATGAATTACATATAAAATTAGGACCTATATTATATGAGGAGATGATAATATGAAGACATTATTCATAATTCTAATGATAATTATATTGAGTTTTACAGGCTGCAAAAAAGATACTTATCCCTCAAACTTAAATCCTACAGAGAATGAAGCTCCATCTACACCAATAGATGAAATAGGTCCAGAAAATCTTGAGGGGACATTAGTGGGGATGTATATTGACGTAATTGATAGACTATGGGAAACAGATCCTGGTCTCAATGGTGAAGATGTAAAGAAGATAGGTTTTAACCTTTCAGAATTGACGAATCTTACAAAGGAAGAAAAAGAACAGTTGATAGATATTGTGGCAGAGAAATATGAAAGAGAACCTTTGGTCGGTACATTTGATGAATTAAGTAAAGAAGGGTATATAGCTGGAGTTGAAGGTTGGAGTGATGGAATACTCATAACTATAAAAGTGACAAAAGTAGGTAAGGACAATTTTACATTTGATGCTACAAAATGGAGAAGTGGAGATGGAGCTTACTATTTCTTTAACTGTAAAGGTATTTTAAAAGATGGAAGTTGGAGCTATAGAATAGGGGAAGAGGCTATATCTTAAAACATAAAAACATAGGGCTTAATTTGTAAAGATTAGGAATAAAAAAGCAAGGATCACTTCTTACTTTTTTTATTCCTATATTATTATTAGAGAATGTAAATAACTTTGTGCTTTAGAGAGGATCGATTCTCTCTAACTGACAAGAAATATTAAGTTGGATAAAACTTACAATTGAATATATTAATTTTATCTTTGCCAAA
>JBQHQH010000018.1:0-55613 GCA_052067355.1 Tissierellaceae bacterium HCP3S3_D8 | reverse complement strand
TGTGTTACCTTCAAGTACTTTAATTACACTTTCTTCAATTGTATCCTTAACTTTTTCTGTAATTAGTTGTATAATATTATTCATAGAGAATTCCTCCTTTAATGTGCTTTTAGTCGATTACATTATATCAAATGGAGGTTAATTCTCTATATTTTTTGCTTTTTTGTCCAACAATTATTTTACACTAAGATTTAAAAAAATAAGGTAGAAACCCGTCTACCTTATTTTTATATTATGATACATATTAGTCCTCCACTGCCAGCATTCAACATCCTTTCTAAAGCTTTTCTAAGCTTTTGCCTAGCATCTTCTGGCATAGTAGTGAGCTTTACATCTAGTTGTTCAGTGACTAAATCACATAGGGATTTGCCAAATATATTTGTGTCCCATATCTTACCAGGTTCATCATCAAATTCTGATAGGATATATTGGATCAATTCTTCTGATTGTTTTTCTGAACCTATAAGAGGAGCTACTTCTGTATTGATATTAGCTTTTAATATGTGAAAAGATGGAGCATTAGCCTTAAGTTTTACCCCATATCTATTTCCCTGACGATAGATTTCTGGCTCCTGTAATTCTAATTCTTCTAGAGTAGGACTTACAAGTCCATAACCTACCTCTCTAGCTTTTATTAGCGCCTCTTCAATCTTGTCATATTCTCTCTTAACACTAGCAAGTTTGTTTACTAATCCTAAGATTTGATGATCACCTGTAATCTCATATCCTGTAATCTCATTTAAGATATTATAAAATAGTTCTTCTTCCATGGTGATCTCTGTATGAATGACACCTTCCCCTAGATTTATCTCCTTTATGAAAACTTCCTTTACAGTATTTAGTTCTCTAATTGGATCTAGACATCCAAATACCTGATTTAGCTTTTGTAGATCTTCAATAGCTGGTTTTAATGAGTTCATTATCCCCAGTCTTATTTCATGTGTCCTTGGCAATCCTTCAATCCATTTTGGTAAATTTATAGTGATTTCTTTTACTGGGAATTCAAATAATAACTTTTCGAATATCCTCTCTACATCATAGACACCCATATTTAAACAATCCATAGGTATTACAGATACTCCGTATTTGATTTCTAAGCTCTCCTTAAGAGCAACAGTAGTATCTAGATCTGGATGCCTAGAGTTTAATATTATGACAAAAGGTTTATCTAATTCTTTTAATTCATTGACCACTCTCTCTTCAGCTTTTATATAGTTTGCTCTATCAATATCTGTGATTGATCCATCAGTAGTTACTACAAAGCCAATAGTAGAATGATCTTTTATTACCTTTCTAGTCCCAATCTCTGCTGCTTCCTCAAAAGGTATTTCTCTATCATACCATGGTGTAGTCACCATTCTAGGCATACTATCTTCTTCATGACCTAATGCTCCATTTACTAGATACCCTACACAATCTACCATTCTGACTTTAAATTTAACATTTTCCTTTAATACTAGTTCCACTGCTTCATTGGGAACAAACTTAGGTTCTGTAGTCATTATAGTCTTTCCAGATCCACTTAATGGCAATTCATCTTTAGCTCTTTCTTTCTTATGGAGATTTTCCATATTAGGTATTACTAATAATTCCATAAACCTTTTAATAAATGTAGACTTCCCTGTCCTGACTGGTCCCACAATTCCCGCATATATATCTCCATCTGTACGTTCTGCTATATCCTTGTATATATCGAATTCTTTCATGTTTTCCCCCCTCACATTTTTTACAATACTTAACATTATATATATACGTGATTATAATTTAAATATTACAAGCTAAAACAAAAAACCTGCTAAATTCAGCAGGTTTACCATTTAAGATTTGCATCCATCAATATATTCTCTATTTCATGTTTTTTGTCTCTCTCCATGAGATTTGGTACTGAGTCCTTTACATCTGTTCCTCTATATAGCACATTGTATATCTCTCGGGTAATGGGCATATCTACACCATGTCTTTCAGCTAATTTATATGCAGAATTTGTTGTCCTAATACCCTCTACTACCATTCCAATCTTCTCAACTGCCTCATCTAAATCTAGACCCTCTCCAATAAGTATTCCTGCTCGTCTATTTCTACTATGCATACTGGTACATGTAACTATTAGATCACCAATTCCAGAAAGACCAGAGAAAGTAGTGGGATTTGCACCTAATTTTTCGCCTAATCTAGCCATTTCAAATATTCCCCTTGTCATTAGAGCAGCCTTGGTATTATCCCCATATCCCAATCCATCAGAGATACCAGCTCCCAAGGCAATAATATTTTTAAGAGAGCCCCCAAGCTCAACTCCTATAATATCAGGATTTGTATATACTCTAAATTTAGGTGTCATAAATATATCCTGTATATATTTTGCAGCTTGTTTGTCTGCGGAAGCTGAGACTACTGTAGTTGGTATATCTACTGCTACTTCCTCTGCGTGAGAAGGTCCTGATAAAACTACATACCTATTTTTAGGTAATATCTCACCAACAATTTCAGATATTCTCATCAGTGTGTTGTTCTCTATTCCCTTGGCAACATTGACAATTATCTGCTCTTCTTTAAAGAATTCTTTATAATCTACAAGTGTTTCCCTTACTCCATGAGTAGGTACAGCAAATAATATAATATCCTTTTTATAGATTGTTCTTTCCACATCAGACATTATACTGAGATTTTCAGGTATCTTTATATTGGGAAGATATTTTCTATTTTCTCCATGGTGAATTATATCCTCTACCTGCTCTCTATTTCTCAGCCACATATCTACACTAAGACCTTTCTTAGCCAATAGAATTGCTAGAGCAGTTCCCCAGCTTCCACCACCTAGTACGCCTATCTTTTCATTCAACATTACCACCTGCCTAGTTTATTTTCATTTCCAGCAACTATCCTCTGTATATTGGACCTATGTCGGATAATAGCCAATATAGCCAAAGATAGAGCCAATATAAATATCTGTCTATTAAAATTATCATCTACTAAAACATATATTATAGCATAGGAACTTAAAAAACTCATGGACCCTAAGGATACAAATCTACTCAATAAGGCTACAACTACCCCAAAGATTACAGCTATAATAGTGCTTGGCCAACTCATGACCAAAAGCACTCCAAGGGATGTGGCTACACCTTTTCCACCTCTAAATCCGATAAATAAAGGCCAATCATGTCCTATAACAGCAAAAAAGCCTCCAACAATACCACCTATATCTCCCAATATCAATCTGCCAAGATATACTGCTATGATACCCTTTAATACATCTAGAATAAAGGTCAATATTCCTAGTTTTTTGCCCATGACTCTCATGGCATTAGTAGTACCTGCATTACCGCTGCCATATCCTCTAATATCAATATTCCTAGCTAACTTTCCTATAAAATATGCAGAAGAAAAACAACCTACTAAGTAAGATATGGCTATTACCAATACCCACTTCATCTTTATTCACCCTTTTCTCTAAGTTCAAAGATAATTGGAGTTCCCACAAACCCAAAATGATTTCTTATTTGGTTTTCTAAATATCTCTCATAAGAGAAATGCATCAATTCCTTATTTCTTACAAACAATATAAATTTTGGAGGTCTCACTGACACTTGAGTAGCATATAGTATCTTACATCTCTTCCCCTTATCTGAAGGTGGTTGATTCATCAATACTGCTTGATTTATTATATCATTTAAGACTCCTGTACTTATTCTTAGATTATAATTATTGTTAGCTAAATTTATCAATTCCAATAGCTTATTTACTCTCTGCCCTGTCAATGCAGATATAAATACTATAGGAGCATAGGCTATAAATCCAAGAGTCTCTCTTATATTCTTCTCAAAATCCCTATAGGTCTTATCCTGTTTTTCTATTAAGTCCCATTTATTTACAGCTATTATTATAGCTTTTCCATTATCATGAGCATATCCTGCAATCTTGGTATCTTGTTCTGTAACTCCTTCAGTTGCATCTATTACCAATACACATATATCAGATCTATCTACAGCTGCTAAGGTCCTAACTACAGAATATCTCTCTACTTTTTCATATATACTTCTCTTTCTCCTAAGTCCTGCAGTATCTACCAGTACATAATCCGTATCTCCAAAAGTGAAATAGCTATCTATGGAATCCCTAGTTGTACCTGGTATATTAGTGACTATAACTCTTTCTTCTCCTAGAATATGATTTACAAGAGATGATTTCCCAACATTTGGCTTTCCAATAAAGGTCACCTTGACTAAATCATCGTCACTTTTAGTATTTACATCTTCTGGGAAGTGCCTGATCACTTCATCTAATAGATCTCCTATACCTAGAGCCTGCTCAGCAGAGATTATCATAGGTTCTCCTAATCCTAATTCGTAAAACTCATATATCTCATCTGGAGTATTTGGATTGTCAATTTTATTGGATACTACAATAGTCTCTTTGCCAGATCTGCGCAATATATCTCCTATTTCTCTATCTGTACTTGTCAAGCCTTCTTTACCATCTACTACAAACAAAATCACATCTGCAGTATCGATAGCTACCTGAGCTTGCTTTTTTATATTGGACATTATTGCATCTTCTTTTTCTGGCTCCAACCCTCCAGTATCTATTACAGTAAAATGGTTATTTAGCCATTCTCCTTCAGCATATATCCTATCTCTAGTCACCCCTGGATTGTCTTCTGTAATAGCAATCCTCCTGCCTACTAGCCTATTAAATAATGTAGACTTCCCTACATTAGGCCTTCCAACTATACATACAATTGCTCTCTTCATTCCATCACCTCTAAATTAATAGCTCTATAAAATCCTTGCCCTCTACACCTGAAACTAGGATCTTTGTTTTCAACTTTTTAGATACTTCATCTAAAGTAATATTATCTAAAAATACTTCTTCTCCACTTTTCATCATAGATCTAGGGATAATAATCCCATCTGAATCAATGCCTTTTAACTGGGATATAAGGTCAATTCCAGTTATCAGACCTGAAACTGTAATATTATGACCAAAGAAATCATTGACAATGGGAATCACTTTTAAGTCCAATCCCTTAAATTTTTCCATAATCTTATGACATAGTCCTTTCATGAAATCATAGGCAAGAGTTCCTGTGGCTATGATATATTTTTTATCTAAATCCATAGGTTCTTCAATCTTTTTTAGCTCTCTTTCCACTTCATATTCAAAAGATTTCATAAGTCCCACCCCATTTTCCAACTGCGGAAATCCTTCATATTCTTCATAACTAGGAGTCTGTCTCTTGGACAATGCAAAGAATTCGTCAGAAGGAAATACGAATCTAGTACCTAACTCCTTCAGAAATCCTTCCTGCTTAATAGAAATACAGTCTAAGAACTCCTCTGCCATATTACTATCATATGGAGTAAGCTCTTTTAAACCTTCCCTATATCTTGTGATACCCACAGGTACTACAGCTACAGATTCTATTGTGGGATACAGTCTCGATAGATCTAGTAATGTTCGATTCAACTCTTCCCCATCATTTACTCCGGGTACAACTACAATTTGACAATTTATATCCAATTTAGCTTTATGAAATCTCTTCAATATCTCATAAATCTTTCCTGCATTTTTATTGTTCAACATCTTCACTCTCAACTCGGGATTTGTAGTATGAACAGATACATTTATTGGACTAAGTCTGTATTTTATAATCCTATCTATCTCATCATCACTCATATTAGTCAGAGTAATAAAATTTCCCTGTAAAAAAGACAGTCTAGAATCATCATCTTTAAAATACAATGTTTCTCTCATATTTGGAGGTAGTTGATCTATGAAACAAAATATACATTTATTTCTACAGGATTTTGCCCTATCTATCAATGGGTTTGTAAATATTATTCCCAATTCTTCATCATAATCCTTCTCTATTTCATATTCCCATATATCTCCATTTGGCTTCTCTATCTTAAGTAACAGATAATCGTCTGAAGCCAAATACTTGTAATCTATAATATCTTTTACTTCAATATGATTTATAGATAATAATATATCCCCTTTTTCAATTTCTAATTCTTCAGCTATGCTGCCTTCTACTATATCTTCAATGATATTCCTTGACTCTGATATATTTCTTAATTCCATCTTTCACCAACTTCTATATAATTTAAACTCTAAAAAATCTAAGCCTACAGAAATATCTGTAGGCCATGACTAATTAGTATAATGGAAATCTATCACATAACTTGGCTACTCTTTCTTTTATAGGTTCTCTATCTTTACTTTCATCTAATGCCAAAGTGATTATCTTTGCAATTTCCTTCATCTCTTCTTCCTTCATGCCCCTAGTAGTTACTGCAGGAGTACCTATACGAATCCCACTGGTTACAAAAGGACTCTCTGGGTCAAAAGGAATAGTATTTTTATTTGTAGCTAACCCAATTTCATCTAATAATGACTCTGCCTTTTTGCCTGTTAACCCCTTAGGTCTTACATCTATTAAAATCAAATGATTATCAGTTCCGCCAGATACTAATCTAAATCCTCCCTCCAATAGACCATCAGCTAATGCCTTGGCATTGGATATGATCTGCTGTTGATATTCTTTAAAATCATCTTTTAAAGCTTCTCCAAAAGATACAGCTTTTGCTGCTATAACATGCATCAAAGGTCCGCCTTGAATACCTGGGAATATGGCCTTATCAATTATCTTAGCATATTTTTCCTTGCAGAGAATAGCTCCTCCTCTAGGTCCTCTCAAGGTCTTATGAGTTGTAGTAGTGACAAAATCTGCATATAATACTGGGTTTTGATGCAATCCAGCAGCTACAAGCCCTGCAATATGTGCCATATCTACCATTAAATATGCTCCTACTTCATCTGCAATCTCTTTAAACCTCTTAAAGTCAATCTCTCTAGGATAAGCACTAGCACCAGCGACTATCATCTTTGGTTTTTCTCTCAAGGCTATTTCTCTAACTACATCATAGTCTATAGTTTCCGTTTCCTTATCTACTCCATAATCTATAAAATCATAATATGTTCCAGAGATATTTACTGGGCTTCCATGAGTTAGATGCCCACCTTGAGATAGATTCATACCTAAAACCTTATCTCCTGGTTTTAAAACTGCAAAGTATACCCCAAGATTTGCATTTGCTCCAGAGTGTGGTTGAACATTTGCATGATCTGCATTGAATATCTTCTTCAATCTGTCAATAGCTATCTGTTCTACTTTATCTACTACTTCACAGCCACCATAGTACCTTCTACCTGGATACCCTTCCGCATATTTATTAGTCAATTGACTTCCCATTGCCTCCATAACTTGTTTGGATACAAAATTCTCAGAAGCTATCAACTCAATATGACTTTGCTGCCTCTTAATCTCCTGATCTATCAGGCCCATTATCTCTGGATCATTCCTTGTTATGTTCTCAAAATTCATATGCAACATTCTCCTTCCCATTTTAATTTTATTATAATTGATTATTTATATGAAATAATATAAAATAATCATTGTATATCCAATCATCACATTCAATTATATCTATATTATACCATAATTACAACAAAATTAACTTATGAGGTGCAAATTATGAAGTATTTTATAATCAAAGATAGGGAAGAGGTCAAAAAACTCATGATCTTAGCCCTACATGCTGGTAAATCTATGCTTAAAAATGGAGCAGAAACATATAGAGTAGAAGATACAATGGTGAGAATTTGTAGTTCTAGAGAAAACGTTGCAAATGTAGATGCATTTGTAACTCAAACAGGTATATTCATCACTTTAGAATACAATGGCGAAATCTATTCCAATTTTAGAAGAGTAAGAGGAATCAGTATAAATCTAGTCAAGATAAATGCTATAAATGAATTTTCAAGGAGATTTGTCTGCTGCAATATATCCATAGACGAAGGATTAGAGATTATCAAGGAAATAGATGAAATTAAAGACTACTCTGGTATAACTAAATCCATTGCTGGAGCCACCTCAGCTGCGTTTTTTTGTTTGATGTTTGGCGGAAATATGAAAGATTTTATCTCTAGTTTTATAGTCAGTTTTGTAGTTGTAAGCATATTGACAAAGATAAGTAAATTTAAACTTACCTTCTTTATAGATAACTTTATAGGCGCATTCTTAGCATCTCTATTTGCTGCTTTTACAGTAGAAATAGGATTAGGAGACAATTTGGACATGATAATAATAGGATCTATAATGTATCTAGTTCCAGGTGTAGCTATTACTAATGCCATTAGGGACACTATGTCTGGAGATTCACTATCTGGATTGTCAAAAGGTATGGAAGCTATATTCTCAGCCCTAGCTATAGCCTTTGGAGTAGGAATTGTGCTGAATTTTTATATGAAAGGAATCTCATAATATGAACATAATATATCAACTTATATTTTCTTTTTTTGCAACGATAGGATTTGTAATATACTTTAGTGCCCCTCTTAACTCCGTATTCGCTTCAGGTATAACTGGGGGATTATCTTGGATTGTCCTATACATATGTCTATATAGATTTAATAATAAGATCATAGGTACTTTTTTAGGAGCTCTTTTAGTAGGTACACTAGGTGAGTATTTTGCTATTAGATTAAAAAAGCCAGCAACAGTATTTATTACTCCTGGCATAGTCGCCTTAGTACCTGGTGCTGGCATGTATTATACTATGTTATATCTAGTTCAAAGAGACTTTGAAAAGGCTGCTATTTCTGGAACAGAAACTTTCTTTATGGCTGCAGCTATTGCCATAGGAATAATAGCTTCCTCTATATTTTCTCGTTTCTTAAAGAGGATTAAAAAGCTCTACTAATTTTGTTTTGAATACTTTAACAATACATCTATTAAGCTGTCTAAATCCCCTTCTTCAGAATTTCCCTCTAGATAATTGGTCAAACAATTCTTCATATAGTTCTCCAATATAAGTCCTCCTGCATTGTTTAGTGCAGCTCTAGCAGCTGCAATCTGCACTAAAACATCTCCACAGAATTTATCTTGATCTACCATCTTCTGTATTCCCTTTATTTGGCCTTCTATTCTCCTTAGACGTCTGATTATAGCATCTTTATCACTCAAATAATTTCCTCCTCTACAATATCCTAGTCACGGAAAGAGTAGAATCTCTCTTATCTGCAATCCTCTTATCTACTAATTTTACCAATAATGTGGATGGTAGTAAAAATACTACTCCTGTAAAAAAGCTTAAGACCTCATAATTCAAATATCCTCTACCTTTAAATATCATAGTGCCTATAGCTATTCCTAGTATAAGAAAAAATAATGGGACTATATAGACTATAGCAGTAAATTTCAAGATATTCTTAGTATGTCCTTTAATCTCTACAAAGTCGCCTACCTTTGCATCTAATTTATTAGGAACGGTGATGATATGGGGAGCAACCTCACATGAGCTACAACTACTGCAATTTCCTCCACATGCAGATACCCTGCGAATCTCCAATTCCATATTATCTCCATCTATTTTTCTAACAAAACCCACTTGGTCCATAAATTACACCTCCCAATTAGCTAAATCCTTTATCACTTCTGAAGCAATTATAAGACCTGCCACTGATGGGACAAATGCCACACTCCCTGGCACTGCCTTACGTAAATTTTCCGATTCTAGATTGACCTTTATAGGTTCTTCCTCAGACCACACTACTTTAAGCCTCTCTATATTTCGTCTACGGAGTTCCCTTCTCATTACCTTTGCTAGAGGACAGACCTTGGTTTCATAGATATCCCCAACTCTAAAGAGAGAAGGGGACATCTTGTTACCTGCTCCCATAGAGCTTATTATAGGTATACCCATGGTTTCACAATTGACAATTAAGTCGATTTTAGAAGATATCATGTCAATAGCATCTACTACATAATCATAGCTCTTATCCAAAAGTAGATCTCTAGTTTCTTCATTATACTTCTCTTTATATATCTGTATTTGAAGATCAGGATTTATCTCTAGTAGACGCTCTCTCATGACCTCTACTTTAGGCCTCCCTATAGTCTTGGTAGTGGCATGAATTTGCCTATTGATATTGCTTATATCTATTATATCATAATCTATAAGAATAATCTTCCCCAATCCGCTTCTTACCATCGCTTCCGTTGCATATGATCCTACTCCGCCAATTCCAAAAACTGCAACAGTAGATTTAGCTAATCTAGCCATTCCCTCTTGTCCCAATATTATCTGAGTTCTTGCAAATATACTATTCATTTTCCTTTAAATCCAATTTAATATGAGCTTCTTCCAATTGACTGTCAGAAACTCTAGTAGGAGCATCTGTTAATAGACAGGTAGCAGATTGGGTCTTTGGAAATGCAATTACGTCTCTTATATTTGAACTATTGGTTAGTGTCATAATAAGTCTATCAAGCCCATAGGCAATTCCACCATGTGGAGGTGTACCATATTTAAAAGCCTCTAATAAGAAACCAAATTTATCATTTGCTTCCTCTTCACTAAATCCTAACGCCTTAAACATTCTGCTTTGAAGTTCAGAGTTGCTAATCCTAATACTTCCTCCTCCCATCTCATCTCCATTGATTACAATATCATATGCTCTAGCTCTTACAGCTTCAGGATTTGACTCTAAAAGATCTATATCTTCTTCCATAGGAGATGTAAATGGATGATGCTTTGCCACATATCTTCCCTCTTCTTCATCATATTCAAATAGTGGAAACTCTGTAATCCATACGAGTTTTAACTCATCCCTGTCTATTATATCTAATCGTCTTGCAACTTCATTTCTTAGATTTCCTAAACTGTCAAATACTGTGGAATTCTTATCTGCTACAAATAACAATAGATCTCCAGTTTTACCGTCCATCTTATTTAGTATTTCCTCTATTTCTTCTTCCTTTAAGAATTTAGCTATAGGAGATGTCATTCCATCTTCTGTAATCTTGATCCAAGCAAGTCCTTTGGCTCCATAGGTCTTAACATAGTCCTCTAAGGATGTAATATCTTTTCTAGTAAATCTATCAGCATATCCTTTAACATTGATTCCTCTTACACTTCCACCACTTTTAATGGTACCACTAAACACCTTAAATTCACTATCTTTGACTATGTCTGATATATCTACTAATTCAAATCCAAATCTCAAATCAGGTTTATCTACGCCAAACCTATCCATCGCTTCTCTATATGTCATTCTCTTAATAGGTAATTCTATTTCTATACCCTTCATTTCTTTAAACAATTTATATAAAAATCTTTCATTTATCTCAATTACATCTTCTACATCTACAAAGGACATCTCCACATCTATCTGGGTAAATTCAGGTTGTCTATTAGCTCTTAAATCCTCGTCTCTAAAACATTTTACTATTTGATAGTATCTATCCATTCCTGAAACCATTAAGAGTTGTTTCATCAACTGCGGTGATTGAGGCAATGCATAGAACTCTCCTGGATTTACTCTACTTGGAACTAAATAATCTCTAGCTCCTTCTGGAGTTGGTTTTGTAAGCATAGGAGTTTCTATCTCCACAAAATTATTTTCATAGAAGAAATCTCTTACCACCTTTGCAGTCTTGGCTCTCAACTTTAAGTTTGATTGCATAAATGGCTTTCTAAGATCTAGATATCTATATTTTAACCTCATACTTTCTGATACATTATCATCATCTTTTATATATATGGCTGGTGTCTGAGCTGTATCTAGTATTCTAATTTCATCAGCTAATACTTCGATTTCACCTGTTGGTATTTCTTTATTTACTGATTGTCTTATTCTTACCTTTCCCCTTATAGCTAATACAAATTCTGCCCTAACTCTTTCAGCTTTTTCAAACATCTCTTTAGCAATAGTATCATCAAATACGATTTGAGTAATACCAGTAGTATCTCTTAAATCTAAAAATATCAATGATCCAAGATTTCTCTCTCTTTGGACCCATCCCATCAACACTACTTCTTTTCCTTCATCATCTACTCTTAATTCACCGCACATATGTGTTCTTCTTAAATTTCCCATGGTTTCCATTATAATCTTCCTCCTTAAAAAAATTAACCTCTCATCTCTGAAACTCAGGGACGAGAGGTTATCTCGCGGTACCACCCTAATTAGGTAATCCTCACTCAAAAATTTAACGCATTTATGCGAATAATCCTTTCAGATTATTTGCTCCAAGGTGTCTGAATCAAATATTAGTATCGGATTTCCACCATCACCGAATCTCTATGACAAAGGGATTTGATCTTTTCCTCTTCAAAGCAAATTATATTTTCTTAATTATAAAGCAAAATTATAGATATGTCAAATCTAAATTCTTGCTAAACCACTATCAATAGCAGCTTGTTTTACTGCTTTAGCTACAGCATCTGCTACAGTCTTATCTAGAGCATTTGGTATTACAAACTCTTCATTTAACTCTGATTTCTTAACTGAATTTGCAATTGCATATGCAGCAGCTATATTCATATCATTGTTTATGTCCTTAGCTCTAGCATCTAAAGCACCTCTAAATATTCCTGGGAAAGCAAGCACATTGTTGATTTGATTTGCAAAATCTGATCTACCAGTTCCCACTACTTTCGCTCCTGCTTTCTTTGCCACGTCTGGGAATATCTCTGGAGTTGGATTTGCCATTGCAAATATAATAGCATCTTTATTCATAGATTTAACCATATCTTCATCTACAACATTGGCAACAGAAACTCCAATAAATACGTCTGTACCTGCAATTGCATCTTTTAAGCCGCCTCTTTTGTCTTCTTTGTTTGTAATCTCTGCTAACTCTTCTTTAACCCAATTATTTGTAGGAGAACCCTTATATATTATTCCCTTACTATCACACATTATAACATCTTTTACACCTAGACCTAATAACATTCTAACAATAGCTCCACCTGCTGCTCCACTACCGTTTACCACTACCTTTATCTCCTCTACCTTTTTACCTACAATCTTCAATGCATTTATAAGTCCTGCAGTAACAACTACAGCTGTACCATGTTGATCATCATGGAAAACAGGTATGTCCAATTCTTCCTTTAATTTTCTCTCTATTTCAAAGCATCTAGGTGCAGCTATATCCTCTAAGTTTATTCCACCAAAAGTAGGTGCTATTCTCTTCACTGTCTCTACTATTTCATCTACATCTTTTGTATTAAGGCATATTGGAACTGCATCTACATCTCCAAACTCTTTAAATAATATGGATTTACCTTCCATGACAGGCATAGCTGCTTCTGGTCCAATATCTCCAAGTCCTAAAACTGCAGTACCATCTGTAACAACTGCAATTAAATTTCCCTTTGCTGTATATTTATAAGCGTTTTCCTTATTTTCATGAATCTTTCTGCATGGTTCTGCAACTCCAGGAGTATATGCAGTACTTAGATCATCTTTTGTCTCAACTTTTACCTTTGGAGTAACTTCAATTTTTCCCCTATTCTCTTCATGCATCTTTAGACTTAGTTCTGAGTAATTCATTATACAATCATCCTCTCTTTTTATTATTTAAAGACATTTTAATTGCAGTGTTATAAGATATAGTCGTATGTCATTTAGACATAGAAACTTTTCTTTTATCTATCAATTCATCTATTCTAGTATTATATTGTATTAAATCTTTAAAATTAGGTATTCGTTGGATTCGATCGTCTTCAGGATAATATATTTTAGAAACAGCGCCTAATCCCATTCCTATAACTGTCTCCTTCTCTTCCATCATGACTATATTGAATATACACTCTCTATTTAACTTGCTATATCCAACATTCTCCAAATTTCCTAGGATCTGCTTTTGCCTATATAGGTAATAAGGTTTATATCCATTATCCTCTGCAAAACCTTGAACTTCTTCTATTATACCTTGAACGCTTACTCTTTCGTTTAGCAGGTGATTTGCCTGTTCCATGAAAAGTTTAGACCCTTTTTTCAATGACAATGTATGTACTGTTAGATTCTCAGGATTCATATCCCTTATAACACTTATAGTATGCCTTACTTCTTTAATACCCTCATTTGGTAAACCTAAAATAATATCCATATTAATTATATCAAATCCAATATCTTTAGCAAGGCTATAAGCAGATATTATGGAATCTATATCGTGATTTCTGCCTATTATTTTTAAAGTATTA
This sequence comes from Tissierellaceae bacterium HCP3S3_D8, assembly GCA_052067355.1. Taxonomy (GTDB): domain Bacteria; phylum Bacillota; class Clostridia; order Tissierellales; family Tissierellaceae; genus CABMKH01. The sequence goes on along the minus strand of JBQHQH010000018.1, from coordinate 41,556 downwards.
TTATTCATAGTCTGAGGATTGATACTTATGCGATTAACACCATATTTCTTCAACATATTCAAAACTTCTTCATGAATAGTATCAGGTCGTCCTGCCTCCACAGTAAATTCTCTTATATCTTTAGTTGGAAAAGCTTCTACTATATTAGCAATTATCTTTTCAAGGTCTGATGTCCTTATAGCAGTGGGAGTCCCACCTCCTATATATATAGTATTCAAGGACTTTCCCTTCATAATCTCTCCAACTCTATGTATCTCATATAATAATGTATCTACATATTTCTTAACCACATCATAATCTCTTCCTAGCTTATAGGCAGGAAATGAACAATAGGAACATCTTGTAGGACAAAATGGTATCCCAATGTACAAACTATACCTATCTTTAGATGTGGGATATATATACTTTCTCTGAAGTTTTGCAATATCCAATATCAATTCTGCCTTAGATCTATGAAGTCTATATTCATCCATAAGGACAACTAATATTTTATCATATGACATTTTCTTATCAATCATGTTATGAACTATCTTTAAAGGCCTTATACCAGTGAGAATACCCCAAGGTGCATCTATTTGGCAGATCTCCGCTAGGAGATTATACATGGACTTCTTTATACCAGTCTTAATTCTCTGTTTAATATCTGAATCTCCTATATTGATATCATCTATATCTGCTCTATATTCTCCTATTAAATTGCCATCATTATATATACTAGTAATAGCATGATATTTTAGATTGTTAAAGTTCAATATGCTCTCTATAAAATACTGGAAATTATGTATCTCCTCTGTATTCTCAACAATTTTAACCTCTTTACCTGGAAAAAACACTCTCACTAGTTCAAATATATCATGTTCATAGTCGTGTCCTTCAATCATTATACCTATCACAAAAATCACCCTACCTATGTAAAATAGCCACCTCAATCTATTGAAGTGGCACAATATTATCCTAAATATGGATTGTATTTCTTTTCTTCTCCTATTGTAGAAGGTGCACCATGTCCTGGCAATACTATAATATTATCGTCTAAAGGTAATATCTTTTCTCTAATAGAGCTTATTATAGTGTCATAATCTCCACTAAACAAGTCAGTTCTACCTATAGAACCCTTAAACAATGTATCTCCAGTAAACAGATGATCTTGAATCTTTAAACATATACATCCTTTAGTATGACCTGGAGTATGGATGACTTCTGCATTTAAATCTCCAAACTCTATGACATCTCCATCTTTAAGGAGAACATCAGGACTAAACTCTAAAGATCCAAAACTCATTATGACAGACATATTCTTATTTCCATCCTCCATCAACTCTTTATCAGCTTCATGGACTAATACAGGTACATTTAAACTCTTATTTAGCTCTATTACTCCTCCCATATGATCTCCATGCCCATGGGTTAGAACTATATATTTTATAGATAGTTTATTTTCATCTATTTTACCTAATATGATTTCCGCATCTCCACCTGGATCTACTACGATCCCCTCTCTAGCGATCTCAGAATATATAATATAACAATTAGCAGCATACACTCCAGCTGGTATTCTAATGAATTCCAAATGTCTTACCCCCTTAAAATATTTTATTGCTATCTAATAGTATGGTAACAGGTCCATTGTTTACTAATTCTACATCCATATGAGCACCAAATACACCATGTTGTACTTTTATTCCTCTGTCTCTTACTGATTCAATAAATTCTTCATATAATCTATTGGCTATATCTGGATGAGCTGACTGGCTAAAACTAGGCCTCCTTCCCTTTCTCACATCTCCATATAGAGTAAATTGAGAAACTACCAATATTTCTCCCTTTATATCTAAAACAGATAGATTCATCTTGTCATTTTCATCTTGAAAGATCCTGAGGTTTAATATCTTATCTACAATATATTCTAAGTCTTTAGTATCATCTCCATGACCGACACCTAATAAAACTAATAATCCATTTCCAATCTCTCCTACTACATTTCCGTCTACTGTGACAGATGACTTGTTCACCCTTTGTATTACAGCTCTCAATTTTCTACCTCCTATGATGTTACTCTATATACATCTATGACATTTCTTATCTTTTTAATCTTATTGATAACGCCCTCAAGTTGATCTATATCATGTATCTCCAATACCATATTTACTAGAACTACTCTATCTCTATTGGTCCTAGCATTTAGAGATATAACACTCAATCCCTCTTCATTCATTCTTAAAGCTATCTCCGCTAAAAGTCCAAATCTATCTATGGCTCTAATCTGGATTTCTGCACTATAGGATGCCTTTTTTTCTACATCCCACTCCACCTCTAAAAACCTATCATTTTCTTTACTATTCTTTACATTTGGACAATCGGCTCTATGCACAGATACTCCTCTTCCCATAGTAACATATCCTACTATATCATCTCCAGGTACTGGATTGCAACACTTAGCAAATCTGACCTTGATATTGTCTACTCCCTTTATAGTAACTCCTTGACTACCTCTGCCCTTTTTCTTTTCTTGTTGTTTTTTTGTCTGTTCTTTTAAAAATTCTTCTTCATGATGAGTTTTATAGTATTCAGTATAAAAATCCTTTAACTTTGTGATTACTTGATTTATCCTTACATTTCCATATCCTATGGAAGCATATAGATCCTCTATAGTATTTATACTCAATTTATCCGCAATACTCTTTAGCCATTCATCTCGAAGAATTTCATTGGCCTTATAGCCCTGCCTCTTTAATTCTTTTTCTAATAACTCTTTACCTTTTATAGCATTACTATCTTTATCCTTTAATTTAAACCATTGTCGAATCTTAGATTTTGCCTGAGTACTCTTGACTATCTTCAACCAATCTCTACTAGGTCCACCACTACTTACAGATGTGATTATCTCAACAATATTTCCGTTTTTCAATTGATAATTTAATGGAACTATCCTTCCATTGATCTTGGCACCTACACAACTATTTCCTATGTCTGTATGGACTCTATATGCAAAATCTATAGGTGTAGAGCCTTCTGGAAGATTGATTACATCTCCTCTAGGTGTGAAGATAAATACCTCGTCTGTAAAAAAATCTATCTTTAAAGTCTCCATAAAATCCTTTGGATCTTTAAGATCTCTTTGCCATTCCAAGAGCTGTCCCAACCATGCGAGTTTATTATCAAAACTCTCAGCCTTTGATATTCCCTCTTTATATTTCCAGTGAGCAGCAATACCGTATTCAGCAGTCCTATGCATCTCATACGTCCTTATTTGAACCTCAAATATCTCCCCCTCTGGCCCTATTACAGTTGTATGAAGAGATTGATACATATTTGGTTTAGGCATGGCGATATAATCTTTAAATCTACCTGGCAGTGGTTTCCATAGAGTGTGAACAATCCCCAATACACCATAACAATCCTTTATACTATCTACTAAAACCCTAATAGCCGTAAGATCAAAGATCTCTTCAAAGTCTTTTCCCTGTATCTCCATCTTCTTGTATATACTATAAAAACTCTTAGGTCTACCACTTATTTCACAGTGAATCTTCATATCGTCTAATTGTTTATTTAATGTTTCAATTATACCTTGTATATATGCTTCCCTTTCCCGTCTCTTTCTAGATACCTTCTCTACCAGATTGTAGTATTTCTCAGGTTCTAAATATCTAAGGGATAGATCTTCTAATTCCCACTTAATCTTGGAAATCCCCAATCTATGAGCCAATGGAGCATAGATTTCCAAAGTTTCCAAAGCCTTTTCTTTTTTCTTTTCATCTATCATATATTCCAGAGTTCTCATATTATGAAGCCTATCTGCTAATTTCACTATAATAACTCTAATATCTTTAGACATGGCCAAGACCATTTTCCGCAAATTCTCTGCTTGGTTTTCCTGTTTCGTCTTATATTTAAGCTTTTTTAGTTTAGTAACTCCTTCGACTAAATCCGCAATTTCCTTACTAAATTCACGCACTACATCTTCATAGCTTATATCCGTATCTTCAATGACATCATGAAGAAGTCCAGCTACTATAGTTGCTGTGTCCATACTTAGATCTGCTAATATCATGGCTACATGAAATGGATGTATAAAAAACTTTTCCCCTGAATTTCTAAACTGTCCTTCATGAGCAGCATCACCAAAACTATAAGCTTTTATGATTAATGACATATCAGCATGTGGATTATATTGTTCTACTTTAGCTACTAATTTTTCTAACACGATCATCACCTTCTTCATTAATTATATCATGAACGATTATATTCTAAAATGTTGAATAACTATTTGAATACTTATCTTACCCATATATTCATTTATTGAAGGATAATAGATTATATCTATAGATATATCATTATTTATACCTCTATAGAGCTCATCTAATCCATTTTCTCCATATTTTGAAATTATAGCCTCTTCAAAAGACAATGTATTATTAAACAATATTCCTTCCATGGTGCTCCCTTTTTTAGACTCCAAAGTAAACTTAAGCACATTTTCATTTACACCTAGTTTAAACATCCTCACTATCTTTAAAGATTTTGCACCAAAGATAGGTCTAGAATTTCCCTTTCCAAAAGGCTGTAATGTCTCCAGCTCTTCTATCAATTCATAGCTTATATATTCTATTGGAAGTCCCATATCTATATAGACTTTCCTTATTAAATCATCATCTGTTAGATTAGTCTGACTATTCAACCTCTCCCTTAACAATTGTATATTCTTCAAATCTAAGGAAAGCCCTGCAGCCATGGGATGCCCCCCAAATCTATTCAATATATCTTTACATTTAGTCAACTCTTCAAATATATTGTACTCTTCAATAGATCTTCCTGACCCTTTTATCCCTTCAATTCCCTCAGTAAGTACTATAGTAGGTTTATTATAATTATCCTTAACTCTTCCTGCAATAATACCTGCTACACTTTCATGAATGTGCGGTTCATATATTACAAGTACCTTATCATCCTTCAAAGAGGAGCTCTCTATCTTATTTATGATGCTCTCAATGCCATCTTCAGTAAGAGCTTTTCTCTCTTCATTTAACTCTCTCAACTTTTTAGCTAGATCTATAGCCTTTTCTTCATCTCCACATAATAGTAATTCTAAGGCTAAATATGCACTATCCAATCTTCCAGATGCATTTATGGTAGGTCCTATGACAAATCCAATATGATATACTCCTATTTCCCTATTTAGTTTGGATTCTCTCATTAGGGCCTTTAAGCCTATGTTTTTAGTAGAGTTTATTAACTCTAGACCATGTTTTACTATAATTCTATTTTCATCTACTAAATCTACTACGTCACAAATAGTAGCTATTGCCACATATTCCATGAATCCATATACCTCTTCCCTTGGAATATCATATAGACTATATAGATAATCTATAAGCTTAAAGGCAACTCCAGCACCACAGAGACTCTTAAATGGATATTCACAATCAGGTCTTTTAGGATTTACTACAGCATCTGCTACAGGATATAGATATTTTTTCTCATTATCCTGTTGTATAAAGGGTAAGTCGTGATGATCAGTTACTATTATATTTAGCCCCAATTTTTTAGCAAGCCTGACCTGCTCCAATGCAGCTATACCATTATCACAAGTGATTATAGTATCTACGCCATCTGCCTTAGCTCTTTCTACTATATCATTATTGATCCCATATCCATCATTTATTCTATCAGGTATTGCATAATCCACTATGCCTCCAAGTCTTTCTATAGCTCTGTTCAATATATATACGGATATTACTCCATCCACATCAAAATCTCCAACAATTCTAATCTTCTTATTATTATCTACTTTATCTCTTAATATATTTCCAGCTTTCACTAAATCTTTCATCAAACTTGGAGAATATAGCTTATCTAATTTGATGTTTAAGAATCTGTCTATGGAATTTTGTTCATATATCTCCCTATTTACCAATATCTTAGATATTATTGGGTTGATATCTAACTCTTTGGCAATTTTTCTAAAGTCTATACCATTATTTCTAATAAACCACTTTTCCAAATAATCACTCCAAATAAATCATAATGTTTAAATTTTATCATTTTATGTCAATAAATTCTAGTAAAATTGAGTAATATAAAGAAAACTTATACCAAGCAGATAAAGAAAAAACTGCCTATTTAGCAGTTTTTGTCTTATAAGTCTTAAAATTGTACCAAAGTGCAGGTGCTATAAATATGGATGAATAAGTACCAGCAATCATACCTAACAATAGTGGCAATGCCAATACCTTTACATCATCAACACCAAATATATAGAGTATTAAAACAGCTAATACAGTAGTTATAGTAGTATTTATAGTTCTTCTATAGGAATGTTTAATACTATTATTGACTACATTTTCATACCCATCCTTTGGATTTAATTTCATCTCTTCTCTTATTCTATCAAAGATTACTATAGTATCATTTATGGAATATCCAACTATAGTAAGTATTGCAGCAATAAACGAACTATTTACCGGTAACTTAAAGATAATATATACAGAAATAGTCACTAATACATCATGTAATAAAGCTATAATTGCTGCCACTCCAAATTTAAACTCAAATCTAAATGTTATATATCCAAGCATGGCAACAGCCGCAATACATATGGAAAGCAAAGCTTTTTCTCTAATCTCTCTACCCATAGACGGTCCATTTTTATCAGATTGAATATTATTCTTCTTATCCACATTGTAAACTTCAGCAAATTTATCTCCTATAGCAGAGATATCTGCATTTGATAGATCTAAAGTACTCTTTATGATCAATTCATGTTTATCTGTTCCTCCATGAATTATGCTCATATTTGGGTCAAATTCATCTACAATTTTCTTTACCTCATCTACTGGGATAAATTGACCTGCATTCATTTCAATTATCGTTCCGCCAGTAAAATCAATACCATAATTTACTCCATTTATAAAATACATCACTATACCAGTGAATATTATAGCCAAGGATATAATAAAAAAGATCTTTTTATTTTCTACTATATTCATCTTTTCACCTCCATTATGCTCCATAAATTTTTATATTCTTTATATTGGTTATAGAAACTATCAATTTTAATACCAGCTTAGACAATAAAACAGATGTAATCATCGAAGCTACAATACCAATTATTAAAGTAACACCAAAGCCTCTTATAGGTCCAATTCCAAAGTAATAAAGCACTATACCTGCAATTAAAGTAGTAATATTAGAATCCATTACAGAAGTCAATGCCTTGTTAAATCCTGAATTTATAGAAGCTCTAATAGTCTTCCCTATAAGGAGTTCCTCTCTAATCCTTTCAAATATCAATACATTGGCATCTACTGCCATACCAATAGACAATACTAAACCTGCTATACCTGGCAATGTAAGCTTAACTCTTAAAATAGACATAGTATATATAACTATTAAAGTATAGGCCAATAGACCTAGAGATGCTACAATTCCTGGTAATTTATAAATTGCTATCATGAATATAAATATTAATATAAGAGCTATACCTCCAGCTTTTATACTTCTTTCAAAAGCTTCAAGACCTAAAGTAGGCCCAATAATTGATGTCTTATGTTCTATCATCTCTACAGGTAATGCACCCGCTCTAATCAATGTGGCTAAATGATTTGCCTCTTCTACATCAAAATTTCCACTAATAACTGCTTTTCCATCTTCTATTGCCCTTCCACCATCTGCTTGGCTTGCAACTGCTGGATAAGAAATAACCTGATCATCTAATACGATATATATTATTCTATCTTTAGTCTCTTTTTCTAAAGTAAGTCTTCCAGTTGCCTCAGCAAAATTCTTTGTACCTTCCTTATCAAATTCAAGGGTTACAACTGGCTGTTCAGTCCCTAGTTCATTTTTTTGAAAAGCTACATCTGAATTCACTACATTCTTACCAGTTACAACTATATCTCCATTAGGCTCTACAAATTGTAATTGAGCAGTTTTACCAATTAAATCTATAGCCTCCTGTGGATCTTCAATGCCAGCTAACTCTACCCTAATCCTATTGGTTCCCTCTATAGATACATTAGGTTCTGATATGCCTAATCCATTTACTCTTTCTTCGATTATGGCTTTAGTTTGTTCCATCATCTTTTGAAGTTCTTCACCTTTAGCATCTGTATTGGCTTCCAATACAACATATACTCCACCTGCTAGATCTAATCCTAGATCTACAGAATCCCTTGCTTTTGAAATCTTAAGCTTACCTAATTCTATACCATTTATAGCTATAAATGTACTTCCACCAATAATAGCTAAAATCAGCAATAGAATTATAGTATTTTTCATTTTCATATTTTTCCTCCTATCCTTCCAGATTTGCTAATATGGAAATTGCACATTCAATTCTCTTCTTTTCCATCTCGCAACCTAATCCATAAGGTTTCATAAAATCTCTATGGGCATAATAGGCATTTGCATGACAGCCACCACTACAATAATATTTAGCCCAACAATTTCTACAATCTTCTTTATTAAAGATGTTTGCATTTTTAAACTTATCTCTCAAAGCAGTATTCTCTACACCATGAAAGACATCTCCCATCTTAAACTCTTCCTCACCAACAAATTGATGGCAAGGATAGAGATCTCCCTCTGGCGTAACTGCTAAATACTCTGAACCTGCTCCACAACCTGTAACTCTTTTAATTATACAAGGTCCTTGATCTAAATCTATCATAAAATGAAAGAAGTGAAAATCCTTGTCCCTCTTTTTAATACGGATATATTGTCTGGAAAATTCTTCATATTCTTTTAATACTCTATCTAGATGTTCTTCTCTTAGAGCATAATCCATTTCCTCTGATGTAACTACAGGCTCAACAGATACCTTCTTAAAGCCTTCATCATAAAAATGTAAAGCATCCTTTGAAAAGTCTAAATTTTTATTGGTAAATGTGCCCCTTATATAATAATCTTTATCTCCTCTTTTTTCAACCATATTTTTAAACTTAGGCAAAATAACATCATAGCTTCCATGTCCATTGATGGTCTTTCTCATATAATCATTGACATTTTTTCTGCCATCTAAACTCAATACTACATTGTCCATATTTTCGTTGATAAAATCAATCTTATCATCATCTAATAATACTCCATTAGTAGTTATAGTAAATCTGAAATTCTTATTATATTCCTTTTCCAACTCTCTACCATAACTTACTAAATCCTTTACTACTTGAAAGTTCATAAGAGGTTCTCCACCGAAAAAATCCACCTCTAGATTTTTCCTATTTCCTGAACTCTTAGCCAAAAATTCCAATGCCTTCTTACCTACTTCCAAGGACATAAGAGATCTTTCTCCTTTAAAATCTCCTTGAGATGCAAAACAATATTTACATGTAAGATTACAATCATGGGCTACATGTAGACACATGGCCTTTATTACATTATCTCTATTATAGGATATATTACCTAACTGTCTTTCTTCAGAGAACAAAAGTCCATCTTCTTCTAGCTTTGAAATCTCGTGATATACATCAGATACAGCTTTACTTCCATATATGCTGGAAAATCTAGATAATATATCATCTAAACTCTCCTCTTTATAGTAGTCTAAGATATCATAAACAATCTTGTCCATTACATGGACAGAACCACTATTTACATCTAAGACTATATATCTATTGTTTAAATAATACTTGTGTATTTGTCCATTAGCCATAAATATACCTCCACACATTATCAAAATAAAAAAGGCTTCTAAAAAACACTATAAGGAAGCCTTTTTTGAAATCTATATACAGAAAATCCATAATTAACAAAAATAGCAAAGTAAAATTTTCCTATAGATTATAAAAAGCAGTGGATAAACCACTACCCTTTATGTCTACTTATTTTCACATTTTTGGTTTGCTACAGTACAGGATGTCTTGCATGCTGATTGACAAGAAGTTTGACATTCTCCACAGCCAATCTTTTTTAAAGTTTCTTTTTTAAAGTTATTACCACTAATTGTCTTTATGTATTTCATCATAAATCCCCCTATATATTTTTTTACTGTATTTATTATAGCATAGGTAGATTTTAAAATAAAGTTTTTTATGTCAAATTAATTCCAATCATCCCTCCTATGGAACCTGTCAATGTTGCCACCATTAGTTTGGCCCCTGTAATTACATCTAAGGATATAGATTTTATAGCAACAAAGCTCAATAATACTATTACCAAATAGTAGCCTAGACCTAGAAACGCTCCATTTAGCCATCCCTTTTCTTTGACCTGCATAGCTAGATATATACTGGATATTACTATACTTACCATCATTATAATATTGTTTAATATAGGCAATTTCCCTTCTCTAAGATTTGTAAATCTCAATAGCAATGAGATTATAAATATGGATATAAATGTAATGACAAAAGCCAACAGTATCCCCTTTAACAGACAATTTAACCTCGATTTATTCTTCGATCCATTTTTCACTTTTTTCACCTCCTATCTAATACCAATCTATTTTAGATAAAAGGTTTTTATTACAAAAAAACTTCCTCTTTTAAGGAAGTTTTGTAAAGATTCATATTCTGCCCTTTAATTAGCTTTTTTAGTTACAGTTCCAATAGCCCATTTAGTAACATCCAATCTAGTCTTTGTAGTTCCAACCTCTAGAGTCACTATATCTTCTTTTAAAACTAGGATCTTGCCATATATCCCTCCAATAGTAACTACTTCATCTCCTACAACTAGACTATTCCTCATCTCTTGGATTTCTTTTTCTCTTTTTTTCTGTGGTCTAATAGCAAATAGGTAAAATATTGCAAAGAAACCTATAGGTATTATTAGACCCTGTAATTGTTGTGCAGTCATTTAACTATCCCTCCTCTATATTCATTATACATTATTGATATAAAAAATCATTATATTTATTAATTATATCCATATTTTTTGTAAAATTCTTCCTTATACTCTAGAAGTCTATCTTCTTTTATGGCTTCTCTAATATTTTCCATAAGTTTAATCAAAAAATATAGATTATGAATAGTAGCAAGTCTTGCTCCTAAGATTTCATTTACATTAAATAGATGTCTGATATATGCTCTAGAATAGTTCTTACATGCATAACAATCACATTCTGGATCCATAGGAGTAAAATCTTTAGCATATTTAGCATTTCTAATAACCAATCTACCATGACTTGTAAGTACTGTACCATTTCTGGCTATTCTAGTGGGAAATACACAATCTGCCATATCTATTCCCCTAATTACAGATTCAAATAGATAATCTGGAGTTCCTACCCCCATATTATATCTTGGTTTATCTTTAGGTAATAATGGCGTGGTGAAATCCAAAAGTTCACACATAAGCTCCTTAGGTTCTCCAACACTCAGTCCACCAATGGCATAACCAGGAAAGTCCATAGCTACTAAATCCTTAGCACTTTTTTCCCTTAAATCCTTATACATTCCACCTTGTACTATACCAAATAATCCCTGTCTATTCCAATCTTTGTGATAATCCTTACACCTCTGTGCCCAACGTGTAGTCCTCTCCATAGATTGCTTTACATATTCATAACTAGCAGGATATGGAGCACATTCATCAAAGCACATCATAATATCTGACCCTAGTGCATTTTGAATCTCTATAGATTTCTCTGGACTTATGAAGTGTTTTGAACCATCTATATGAGATCTAAACTCTACTCCTTCCTCAGTTATATGTCTTAAATCTCCTAAACTAAATACTTGAAATCCACCACTGTCTGTTAAAATAGGACCATCCCAATTCATAAATCTATGGAGTCCACCAGCTTCTTTGATAAGCTCATGACCTGGTTTTAGATATAGATGGTAGGTATTACTAAGTATGATTTGAGCTCCTAAATCCTTAACCTCTTCAGGAGTCATGGTCTTTACTGTAGCTCTAGTTCCTACAGGCATAAATATAGGTGTCTCAATTTCTCCATGGGGAGTATATAATTTCCCCAATCTAGCTTTTGAATCCTTTGCTTCTTTTATTAGTTCAAATCTTATTGCCATACTCTCCTCCTATTACTTAATAAACATTGCATCGCCAAAACTAAAAAATCTGTATTTCTCTTTTACGGCGATATTGTAGGTTTTAATGATCATATCTCTAGATGCTAAAGCACTTACTAACATCATCAATGTAGACTCTGGAAGATGAAAGTTGGTAATCAGACTATCTACTATCTTGAATTCATATCCAGGATATATGAATATATCTGTCCAACCAGATTTCTCCTGTATAAGGCCATCCTTATTTCCAATGGTCTCCAAGGTTCTAGTAGTAGTAGTTCCTACTGCAATGACCTTTTTGCCTTCCCTTTTAGTCCTATTTATTATATCTGCTGTCTTTTTATCCACTTGGTAAAATTCAGAGTGCATATGATGCTCTAAAACATTGTCCACCTTAACTGGTCTAAAAGTACCTAAGCCTACATGTAAAGTTATAAACGCAAGATTTACACCTTTTTCCTCTACCTTCTTTAGCAACTCTTTAGTAAAATGTAATCCTGCAGTAGGTGCTGCTGCAGAACCTAAATGCTTAGAATATACAGTCTGATATCTCTCCCTATCATCTAGTTTTTCATGGATATATGGGGGCAATGGCATTTCTCCTAAGATATCAAGGATTTCTTCAAATATTCCATCATAGTGAAATTTTATAAATCTAGTTCCATCTTCTCCTATAGATAGGATATCTCCTACTAACAATCCATTTCCAAACTCAATAGTATGTCCCACTCTTGCCTTTTTCCCTGGTTTGACTAGAGTCTCCCAAATATCATTTTCTGTTCTCTTCAACAATAAAAATTCTATACTCTCTTCTTTACCAACCCTATTTCCAAATAACCTAGCAGGTAATACTCTAGTATCATTTAATACTAATGTATCTCCTGAATTTAAAAACTCAATAATATCTCTAAAATATCTATGTTCAATATCTCCTGTTTCCTTATCTAATACTAATAATCTAGAATTCGCCCTATCCTTTATTGGACATTGAGCAATCAACTCTTCTGGTAAATCATAATAAAAATCTCTTGTCTTCATATCCTATCCCTATTTTCCTTTATTTATTATTTCAACACCTGTATAATAATGCTTTATTATATCTTCATAATCAAAACCTTGATTTGCCATTTCCATGGCGCCGTATTGACTCATACCTACGCCATGTCCATATCCTTTGCCCTCTAATATAAATACATCATCAGAACTTGTAAAAGTTCCTCCAATATTAGCAGACTCATTATTTCCAGTAACTCTTCTCACAGTTCCCCTATTTACAGTTTGATTGCCTTTGGAATCTAAGATATATATATTTCCTAAATCCACTTTCTTAGGATAATTACTATATGCATCTATTGCATATACTGTCTTCATAGAAGATGAAGAAGAACCACTCTTTCCAACATTAAACAATGTACTTTTCAGATATGTGGCCCCTAATATACTTCTAAATTTATCACCACTAATAGTTTCTTCCTTTTTAGAACCTATTATTCGCATATCTTTAACCCTTTTAGAATCTGTCTTTTCAATTATCTCTATATCTAATATATTTCCTACATCTATGCCAGATTGCAAAAGCTTCTGACTTAACTCTCTAGATGTAATACTAGTAGTCCATGAACTATTGGGGGAATTATTAGAGTATATATCTTCTACCCCCAGTAGATATGGAGCTTTTCCTCCCCATACCTTCTCACCATCTTCAGTATATCCTCCTGAATTTGAATGATATGGAGTATTTATTATCTTTCCATCATAGCTTACATAGTCTCCATAAGTCTCTATTACGGCTTGATTGGTACTAGATTTTTCTCCATCGACTCCTCCATATACTTGGCAATGGGTAGTATTACATAGATTATACCCCTCAGATTTATGATTGCTTAAACTAGTGTAAGCATAGGATCTAGCTATTACTGCTTGAGCCTTTAATGCCTCTATAGATGCACTTGCAGGTATTTCCTTTGGGACAACTCCATATAGATAATGTTCCATGTATATGTGATTTATTATATAGAGTTTATTATCCCTTACAAAAAAATATATATAATCTCTAAATCTATTCTTGTCCACTTGAATTATAGACTCCCTATCTTGGGAACCTATAATAATAGAATCATCTTCATCTAAAGTAGTGATCTCATCGCCATCTTCATCTAATATATCTATAGAGCCATTCCTGTTACCCTTAATTAAAATTATCTCATAATCTATATCCATTATCTCATCCATATATTTTTTATCATATAGATAGAATCCTCTAGAACTAGATAACATGATGCTTTCATCTATATTTTTGATCCCAACCCTTACATCTATATAGTCATCTCTAAGATCATATCCATATACAGTATGAGAAATAGACCCAATTGTCATCAAGAGTACAATAAAAAAACATATCCTCTTCATTAATCTACACCGCCCTTGTCTAATCTTCCATAAAGGGAATATTAAAGTGATCATATGCCTTTTTAGTAACGACCCTTCCCCTAGGTGTCCTATTTAAAAAGCCTATTTGTAATAGATATGGTTCATATACATCTTCTATAGTGATCCTTTCTTCGCCAGTTGCAGCAGATAATGTATCTACTCCCACAGGTCCACCATTGAAATTCTCAATCAAAGTAAGAATAAGCCTTCTATCTACAGCATCTAAACCAAGTGGATCTACTTCTAAAATCCCCAAGCCCTTTTTAGCTACTTCTAGTGTGATTACCCCATCTTCTATAACTTCTGCATAATCCCTTACCCTTTTTAAAAGTCTATTGGCAATTCTAGGAGTTCCTCTAGACCTTCGAGCTATTTCTAAAGCTCCCTCATCTTCAATGGGAATATTTAATATAGATGCTGAACGCATGACTATCTGCTTTAAACTGTTTTTATCATATAGTTCTAAATTAAGTAATACACCAAATCTATCCCTGAGAGGTGAACTTAGCTGCCCTGATCTAGTGGTAGCTCCAATAAGCGTAAATCTAGATAGATCTAGTCTTACAGATCTAGCAGATGGTCCCTTGCCTATGATGATATCCAAGGCAAAATCCTCCATAGCAGGATATAATATTTCCTCTACAGTCCTATTGATCCTATGGATCTCATCTATAAATAGTACATCGTCATCACTTAAGTTGGTCAATATACTGGCTAAATCTCCTGGTCTTTCTATGGCAGGACCAGAGGTCACCCTGATATTTACACCCATTTCATTAGCTATTATATTGGCTAAAGTAGTTTTTCCCAATCCTGGTGGTCCATATAATAGTACATGATCTAAGGACTCTTTTCTTCCCTTTGCAGCTTGTATAAATATATCTAATTTTTCCTTGGCCTTATCTTGACCTATATATTCTTCTAACCACTTAGGTCTAAGGCTTATGTCATTCTCTTCGTCCTCATCCCTAAAGGATCCAGACACTATTCTATTGTTATTCTCAATCATATTTAGCTACTCCTTTAACTCTTTGACAGTTGTTTTAAGCCTTCCCTTATTATATCTTCAACTCTCATATCATCAATATCCATATTTCTAATCACTCTTTCCACTTCAAATCTTGAATAACCTAATGTCATAAGTCCTTCAAGAGCTTCATCATGGTCATTTGATATTGACTCTGCTATCTCCACATCTTCTAATTCAATATCACCTATTCTATCCTTTAGTTCCACCACCATTCTCTCTGCAGTCTTCTTTCCAATTCCAGGCACCTTACATAAGGTATCATAATCCTTATTATGTATGGCAATTTTTATCTGATTAGGTGCAAGAGTAGATAATACACCTAATGCAATCTTAGGACCAATCTTAGATACTCTAAGTAAGAGATTGAACATATCCATCTCATCTTCAGTTGTAAATCCATAGATAAATAGTCCATCCTCTCTTACATGTAATTGAGTATATAGCATTTGATCTTTCTTTCCTATCTCTATATCCATCATAGAGTTTACAGAAGTATATACCCTATATCCAATGCCATTGTTTTGAATCACTATGTAATCCTCTTGAATATTTACAATATCTCCAATAATAAAATCAAACATCTAAACACCCCTAATAATTTATTTCATTCTAAAATCCTCTTTAAATTTTAGAGAGCTACCATGACAAATTGCTACAGCTAAAGCATCTGCTGCATCATCTGGTCTTGGTATCTCATCTAAGTTCAAAAGCATCTTTACCATCTCTTGAACTTGATGTTTCTCTGCTCTACCATATCCTACTACAGCTTGTTTTATTTGCAATGGAGTATACTCGTATATATCAAGTCCACGATTTATAGCAGCTAAGACTTCTACTCCCCTAGCTTGTCCAACCTTAATAGCTGTTTTAACATTTTTGTTAAAAAACAACTCTTCTATGGCTAAATCTTCTGGATTATATTTATCAATAATATATAGTAATTCTTCATAGATTATCTTCAATCTATGTGGAAATAACATATCTGCATCAGTAGTTATACACCCATATTCTATAGGTCTAAATCTATTTCCAATACATTCTACTATGCTGTATCCTACTATGGCAAGTCCTGGGTCAATACCTAATATTCTCATCTCAATCTCCCTTTAATTATTATACACTATATTGTATCATATTCATATGAAAAAACTAAGTTAGGAAATCTAACTTAGTTATGAAATAAAATTCTCTAATATATCAGATAACTCGTCTTCGTTATCTACGATAATCCCTTCTCTTATCTTCTCCTGATCCATCTCTACTAAAATACTTATAGGATAATCTTCAAATATCTTATATAGTACCTTTTCACCATTATCGTCTATTCTAAAGATAGCAATATATCCGTTTTCCTCACCTATTATATAATGCTCCTTACATAGATGTTCCCGTTCACCCCAAATGACTATCTTGGTACTAGAAAAAGAAATAAGTCTTTTATTTGGATAATTAGCCTTTAGATAATTCTCATATTCCTTCCTAGTCATGTTTATTATCTCATAATCAGCCATATTTGCTTCTGTAATTATATGATCGCATTTCTTATAATGAATTCTCTCCTCGACTAAAGTATTTGGAGAAATTCTATTTTCTTCTTTAACAATTTCAATTTCCCTATCTATTGATTCATTAGTACTTTTAACCTTAGCTAAATCTTCAGGATTAAGCCTAGAATTCATCAATCGGTATCCTAATACGAAGCTTGTCAAAAACAAAGCTATAGAAAAGACAAAAACCAAGGCCAATCTACTTTTCTTCATAAAATATCCCTCCAGATTACTATCTAAGGGGATATTATTTCCAATTTAGTATTTTTTATTCAATATCTACCTGTATCTCTTTAAAACTCTGTCGTTTAAACCATACCAATACGCCTCTTGATATAATTTTTGTCCATTTTTAAATATTATCTTTACGACCTCATTATATATTTCATTTAATTCCTCTAAAGTAAGTAATGTCTCATCTTCTTTAATATTGGGACTTTTCCGATCTATATCTATGGTCAATTGTTTGTCCAAATACTTATTTAAACTAATAATCTTGGATTTCATCACATTGAGAGCATAATTATTTATAATATTGTATAAGTACTTATCATTTTTTTCTTCCATCTGAAGTTCATCGTATATAGATAATTTATACTCTAGTATTGCCTTTTCTTCTGTATTAAAGTGAAATAGATATTTCATATTATATAAATCTGGAATAGAAAAATATCTAATAGTTATGCTTTCTAGTATATTTGCTTCCCTATTATTCAAATATCCACGCTTATAACCCTCTAGATATAAAAAGAGTTCCAAGCGATTTACATCTTCATGGATCAATTCTCCTAAATTATAAGCTATAAGATGGTTACCTCTTCTATCTCTTAATAATCTAGAAATATTTCTTCTAAGATGGTGAATGGATACATATTTAGGAAAGATATTGTTTATATTGTTCTCTAGATCATATAAATTTAGGAGGATATGTATACAATTGATGTCACTGTTAAATAGAAATTTATATTTTAATTCTTCATATATATCATAGGCTTTACTATCTGACAATGCCATAATATCCCTCCTTTTTAACGATTCTTGCCAAGTTGTCCTCAATTTAAACTCCTTTTTAAAAAATATTATATAAAATGACAGCGTATATTATTATACTACAAATTCTGCTACATTTATAGCATAACTTGGGATAAAACTCCCTAAAAATTTTATGTACAGGACAAAAAAAAGACATATTGTAAGTTACCAATATATCTTCATTTTCTAAATAAAGTTAAAATATCCACAAATGTATTTAATATATAATACTATATTTCAAAGGCAAATTGGCTGTGTATCTCCTCTGAATATTCGTTGATAGTATCTAAAATAAAATAAGATATCTTAAGATTAATAGATAATGCAAAATTCAAATCATTTGTAAAGCTAGTTTTTAAGGAATATTCTTCTATTACATCTTCAATATATTTCCTTATCTTAGATTTTAAATCTTTGAATTCTCCACCATATATATCTATATCATCTACATCTATTACATTTGTTTTAAAATCATGAGTCTTGACAAAGTCGTTTAATCTAGACTCATATCTTACATGTTTTAACATGGAATCAGCAAAAGTCCATCTGTTAGCATGAGGTAGACACACATAATCTGATAAATAGTGAGATATGATGCCTATTTTTTTGCTGAGTACATTGATGGCAATAGGATCTAAAATCCCATTAAACTCTATATATCTACTAACAAAGATTATCTTCATAATTTCCTTAACAATATAGTTTATACTCTCATCTTTATAATGCCTGATAAATCTATATTGAGGTAGTACATCAGGAGCTATAGACCCCCAAAGCAATTTATCTTTATTTAATTTTAATCCATATATATCAAACACATTGTCGTAAATATTGGTTGCTATGATTTTATGAGTATCAGCAAATATTTAAAACAACTCCTTTATCAAAATTTATATCACAATTTACATCACATTAAATACTACAACAACTTAATATATTAGTCAAGAGTTTTATTTATGATGCTCCATACATCTTCAGTCTCAAATCCCTTTCTCCAAGACGCAATACCTGCTAGATCATACTTATTTACTAGAGATGCCTTATAGCTTAAAGATTCTCCGTCTTCTAACCAAATCCTGTATGATATACCATTTTCATCCAATTCACCATAGTACTGCATAGATTCATCATCCCATATAAGTTCTATTTTATTTTCATATATAAATCTGTTGGCAACATCCATAGATAGAGACTGTGATGATATCTTCTCATCTTCTATGATCCACAATCTAGTATAATATGGAACTGCGAGTATTATTTTTTCCCTAGGTATCTCCTGAAATACCCTTTTAAGACTATTTTCCACCCATGAATATTGGGCAACAGATCCAGCTATAGGGCTAGCTGCCCAATGTTGATCATAAGCCATCAACATTAAATAGTCTACAACCTCTACCAACCTTCTCCTATCAAAACTTTTAGACCAGTTCTCACTAGTAGATATAGGAGTGACATCCATACTCACATACATACCATTTTCTTTAAATATTGGATATAGTTCTCTAATAAATTGAGTTAGTAGATCTCTATCTTTTAAATATACATTTTCAAAATCGATATTTATACCTTCAAATCCATAATCCAGATATATATCCAGTATACTGTTTATCAATTTCTCTCTTCCTTGGCTTGACTTCAATAGCTCATGAGTTAAATCAGGGTTAAAGCTATTATCTATTAAGGGCCATAATTCATATCCTAGCTCATTATATTTTTTGACATATTCACGATTCCCCTTGTCTATTATTTCACCATTAGAGTCCCTAATAGAAAACCAAGTAGGGGAAATGATATTCACCCCTACTATATTATCAATATTTCCTACATTATTTAATTTTCTATAGGTATAGTCCCAGGTCAAATTGATTTTTTGAGACCTTATATCTTGTTCTCCTTCTCTATGCATAAGCTCTGTCTTATACAGGTCTTTAGTATGATTTAACTTTAAATATTTCTTTTCCATAAACCCTAATATTCCATCAATCGTTCTTACCTTATACCATTGTTCATATTCACCATAGACATTTAAACTTGTCCCTATTTTTAAGTCCTTTAATAAGATTGGGGCCTTCTTATCTAGATCCGTTCTAATATGTGCCCCTTCTAAGACCACTTCTCCATTTAAATAGTACATATCTATATAATCTATCACTACTCCATTGGTATCTGGATAGTAATTTATATCTATATTGCAATTATCATAGATTTCCATTGGAATATATATTCTATCATGGATAAGTTTTATCGGCTTTTCTATTATAAATTCTTTAGAATTTACTGTAGCTATATTGTCATCTATCTTATATCTTCTAACTCTAGACTTATCTGTAACTATGACCATTTCCTCATCTTCATCGTAAAATATATCTTCATCTATATATCTCTTGACTGTATCAAAGTCAATATATATCTCTTCATCTTCTAGAAATACAGGCTCTCCATCTTCTATAGGAATATCTTCGATTATTACAAAAAGATCATCAGAGAAGGCTATCACTTGACTATTAGACCTTTCTCTTATGAAATATATACCTCCTACTATTAATCCTAGAGCTAAGATTATAGAAATAATGGCAATTGTTTTTTTCAATATCTATACCTCCAATATATTTTCTTAGGTAATATTATACAATACTGTAAATATTAAGCAAATAGAAAAACAATGAATATTACTATCCCATTTTTTTTATTTATCTGGTGAATTTTAATTTGTTGCATAAAGAAACGGTAAGATCTTACTCTTACCGTCTATCTGAATTCTCATATTTATTTTCAATTAAACCTTTGTCAGTTTTTTACTAAAAACATATCAGTCAATAATCAATCCCATAAATATGGAATCATAAAATCTATCGTCAATAAAAAAGTCCCTTGTTATAATTCCTTCCCCTTTAAACTCAAACTTTTTATAGATATAAATTGCTGAATAATTATCACTTCTAACTCTCAAGTTGATTTTTCTTATTATTCCTGACTCCTTACACCACTCAATCAAATAGTCTATTAATTTAGTTCCTATACCTTGTCCCCAATATTCCTTTAAAACACTAACTCCGAACTCACCAGTATGTGCTGTTCTTGGTCTTGTACCTCCAGCGAAATTTAAATTGCCAATTATCTTTCCTTCTAATTCTGCAATAATAAATAAGGCATTGCTTTGTTTTGAAATATTATCGATGAAACTCTCCTCTTGCTCTATAGTCCTATTAAACTCACCTTGCCCAAATGTTAAAAAATCTGATTCTCTACTAATTTTATCAATATATTCTAGCATTGCCTTTCCATCAGATTTATCTGCTCTTCTAATTACAATTGTATGTCCATCTTTTAATTTAAACAGCTCCATTTCTATCCTCCAAATAATTTTCTATAATTATCTTAAGTCAGATTTAATAGTCAACACTTTTACAGACATAATCCTCAATCAACTCATAATTATTTTTTCCTATTACTTAAACCTATTCCTATAGCTATTCCTATAGACATACCAATAGCTATTCCTAGTCCAATATTATTCATCAAAAGACCAAAGGAAGTTCCTAAAGATAGCCCTATGCCTATACCTATGGCTAAATTCTCCTGCTCTTTTTTATTCTTCATATAAAATCCTCCAACTATCTATTATCAATTCTTCTTTATTATATACTATAAATCAAAGATACTCATCTGCTCTGGTAAGTTTTTTTGTTCAAATGTATGTAGATATGTAAAAATAGTATTTATATCATATACAATCCCATTCTTTTTACATCTTTTGTGAAATAACTCCATTAATTCGCGACTATTTTTACTTTTAATCTCATAAGCATTTCCAAATGTATTTATATATCGCTCTTTTAATCCAGGAAACTTTTTATCTAAAGCATGATAAAAATATTCCCTATTCCCTTCCCGTAATGTCAATCCCATGCCGAAACAAATAACACCTTTTACCTCAGCCTTCTCACAGTAATCTAAAATTCCATTTATATTCTCTACTGTATCATTTATAAAAGGCAAAATTGGAGACAGCCAAACTATTGTAGGGATTCCATTGTCTCTCATTATTTTTAAAACTTCAAATCGTTCTTTTGTAGTTGAGACATTTGGCTCTATTAAACCACATAGACTTTCATCAGATGTAGTCAATGTCATTTGAACAACACATTTAGTCTTTTCATTTATACGCTTTAGGATATCTAAATCTCTAAGAATTCTACTGGATTTAGTCAGTATAGCTACTCCAAATCCATATCTTTCAATAATTTGTAGACACTGTCTTGTGTGTTGCAATCGTATCTCTAATGGGATATAGGAATCTGTCATAGCGCCTGTACTGATCATACAAGGTTTTCGTTTCCGCTTTAATGTATCTTCTAGCAACTCTATTGCATTGCTCTTAACCTCTATGTCTTCAAAATCATGCTGCATTTGATAACATCTACTTCTTGAATCGCAATAAATACATCCATGAGTACAACCACGATACAAATTCATCCCATTTTTAGGGGATAAGATGCTCTTAGATTTAACCATATGCATGTCTATCACCTTTACTTTCATGATACTTACTTTTTTGTAATAAACCTACTACATTTACTTACTCATAATCCTATATAAAGACTATAGCCTATGTAGTTTCTATATGCAATATATTGGCTAATTTCAACAACCTCAAAATAATATCTTCGCCTTATCTTTTTATAACTATATGATAGACTATAGTTGCAAATTAGTCTAATAATTCAGTATCTTATGTATCTAAGAGGTGATAATGATAGAAAAAAATGAAAATCATAGTTTTAGCAATATCATCATATAAGTTCATCTTTTTAAATATAAAAGAATATCTAAAAATCGTATTTATATTTGGTATTATCTTTAATATGCTATCACGCTTAATAGATAGATATATGGATAAAATTCAAAGCTAGTCTCCTTTTTTCAATTATTCACTATCATTAGCTTCACCTTTAAAAGAATTAAATTAAACTTTAAATACTTTGTCTATTTAAAGAAAGATTAAATAGGAGTATAATAGAATGATGATATTAAATACTAATAAGTAGGTGAAGACATAATGAAAAAATTAATTTTAGGAATTGTCGTTGGCTCTATGATATGTCTAAGTAGTTGCAGTAACAATCCAATAAAAAATAAGCAAGCTAAATTATATAATGATGATGAAGCAATAGTTCAAAGTTATGATTCATATAGTTATCATTTTAGAAGTAGCAAAGGAGAAGATTCTGAAGTTAAAATGGACTTCAAAGAATTCTCTGGCACTGATACTATTATGACAATTAGTTGTGATGAGGAGGAAGCATTGACCCTTACTTATAATACAAAGATTAATAATGGTGAATTAAAATTAGTATTCATCAATCCAGATAATAAAATTGAAACCATAGTTGAAGGAGAAGGAAGTGGAGACTATATAACAACTTTAGAAAGTGGAAATTATAGAGTTAAATCTGTTGGTAAATATGCTGAGGGAAGTTTAGAAATTAAGGCCGATACTAATGCTAAGGTTACAATTAATGAATAATCATAATATGGTGAAATTATTTTTAATGATGTAAAAGTTTATACATTTCTTCTTATAGGGATAGATAAAGTCTATCCCTTTATCTATTTCACAATTAAAGGAGTAGATTTCTCCATAATAAAGCTCATACTGTCCGACTCATCCCCAAACTTCCTTTAAAGTCTTTAAAAAGAGAGAATCCAATATTGAGACATCTAATTTTTTACCATTATCTAATCTCTTTACATAACTTTGATAATACATGATCTCATCCTCAAGAAATTTACTGATTACTTCAATTCTAGGTTCTATATCTAATTCCTCTCCAGATTTCTTTCTCTCCAATAGAATTTTAATTTCATTAGATAACTCTTTATCATCAACTTGTGATTCCAATAGATCTTCAAAGTCAATAGGCGGTATTGTCTTATTGATTTCTATCCATTTACACGCTAATATTGATCTTAACACATAAAAATATTCCTTAATCTTGACCATATCCCCTTGTAGATATTTTCTATAATTACTAGTTGCTATATGAATATAGTGATACATACTAGATTTAGGAGAAAAGTACTCATTACTTAAACCACTTATTTGTTTTAGAAAAGAAGAATACTCAAAGTATCTTATAGGTGAAGATATCCATTCCATTATGGATGGATTGGATTTTTTAAATAACCTCAACGCTTTTCTTATGTCCCAACCACTAATATCTAATAGATCATTGATAGGATATTCTAATACATCTCTTCCTTCATCAATAGATAAATACCATTCAATAGGGTGTATATATACAAATCTCACATCATAATCACTATCTATTGAAGGAAATCTCCATGCTCTACTTCCTGACTCTACAGCAAATAATATCTTCACTTGCTCTTTCTCTTCAATTTTCTTAAGTTTTCCAATAATAATTTCCTTCATATCCTACCTCCTATTATCATCTTATTCTAATATCCTTAAAAACAAATTATCTAATTTTGATTACTATATTGTGGAATTTTCTAATTATTATGTTATACTATATATGAATATTGAAAAATATTTAATCTTCAAAAATGACAGAGTAAATGATATGCGTAAAGTGTCTAGGGATGGAACGTAGCCCTTGAACGAAAAGCAAATGCTTGCGGCATATCATTGCGTTCGCTGTCATATCAGTAATATCTTCTTTCTGATATGACAAACTGTCATATTAAATATGAAAGGAGGTATTTTTTATGAGAAAAATGAATGCTAAAACCATTGTAATTTCTGGAGTTTTAATTGCATTAAATGTAATATTATCCAAACTCATAGCTATCCCAGGGATTATCAGTTTTGGAGGATTTCCCATTATCTTTGGGGGAATAGTCTTTGGTCCTATCTTAGGTGGAATAGTAGGTATAGTAGGAGATGTAGTCAGTTTTATTGTAAAACCAACAGGTACATTTATGCCACATTTTACTTTAACTGCTGCTCTTACTGGAATCATCCCAGGAATACTTGTAAAGATTTTTAAAAATGACTTAAGACAGCCAAAGTTATGGAAGATATTTATAGCTATTTTAGTTGGGCAAGTTACTACAACTGTTTTAATGGTACCATACTTTAGAGAAGTCCTATTTGGACATCCTTTTTTAGTTACTATGCCAAAAGCCCTATCTAAGCAAGCTATCAATATTCCTGCTTATTCCATAATAATTAAGATTTTAATACAGGCATTGTATAGAGCAGGAGCTATTGAAGAAGCTTAATTGAATTAAAATCAAAGATAAAAGGTCTTGAATCCTCTACTATAAGGTTTTCAAGACCTTTGTTTACTATTTCAATGTCTAACGGTAATACCTCTATCTTCTCAAAAACTATATACTATACATACCATAAATAAGCATCTTCTAATATTGGATATACTTCAACAGCTTCTCTATGAGTTTTTTCCTCATGGAGAATTCTTAAAGCAGGCTTACCTCTATATTGATATGACCTTATTTTCTTATTTTCTTATCCCCATTTAGTTCATTTTCATATGTATAGTCTAATACCCAAGTCTTACCTATCATTTCATTTAATATATTCTCTGTTGTATCTTCTATTATTACTCTACCCTTATCTAAAATTATTATATTTTCACATATAGATTCAATATCAGAAATAATATAAGAGGATATCAACATTATCCCTTCTCTATAGTTTCTAATATATTCTCTAAAAGCTATTTGTTCTTTAGGGTCTATTCCCGTAGTAGATTCATCTAATATCAATATCTTAGGTCGATTGAGAAAAGAAAGAAAAATACGGATCCTAAACATCACCATACAAATTAAATAGCAGAATAAAAAGTATTAAGATATTTTATCTCTATTCCCTGTTAATTTGAGTATCTCTTCTCTCACATTATCACCTTTAATTAATAATACTATATTCTAGAAAATATTCAACTGTATAAATCTCTAATATCTATCTATACATCTCTTATGGTCTAAAGTGGCTAAATGATAATAACCTCCTCGTGATTTTAAGTTTGTAGTTAGCATGCTACAAATCCATCTATCACTTGGAGGTCATTATCTCTAAATCTTTACTGCATTAATAATATAACTTTAGGCTTTTTTAATAATATCGCCAATATAAATACTATTTCACACCTAAATAACTTGCTATATTAGCATCTTCTACTTCTATCCCTTTTATCTTACTAGTTTTAGAACTCATAATGACTGTAACTCCTGGCCCATGTCCAGATTTTATGCAGTCACTATGGACTATTACTCCTATAGATACAGCCCCCTTTAGATATTGCCTTCCATTGGTATTATCGCAGTCTCTTAATAATACCAAATCCCCAAATCTAAGTCTATCTATGTTAAATTCTCTATTAGCATCTTCATCTCCTGTCATTATATCATAATCTCCCGAAAAAGCTGTTGGACTACCTACTCCAGAACCCATTAGATATGCTGGAATTTCTGTTACTACTGGTATTTCTAATGTTCCATCTTCTCTCT
Source organism: Tissierellaceae bacterium HCP3S3_D8 (assembly GCA_052067355.1). Taxonomy (GTDB): domain Bacteria; phylum Bacillota; class Clostridia; order Tissierellales; family Tissierellaceae; genus CABMKH01. Next base: position 15,046 of record JBQHQH010000018.1, on the reverse strand, counting down.
CTGTTATTCCCAGCTTTTCAAATAAAAAGGGATCAATATTCATACACTTGATATCTTCATATCCATCTATTTTTAGACCTTGTCCATAGGCCTTAATCAATATAGAATCTCCTATTGCCATGTTCTCCAGATCTTTTCTATCAAAATATACTAGAGTATGATCTATACCTCCATGCATCCCGGTTACATATCCTTTAGCTCCCTTAGCATCACCTGATACAACTCTGGCCTCATTACCTATACAGGATAGAAGCATAAGTGCCTTATTCTCATTAGTATTTTCATTTTTTATACTAACTCCTGGCTCTATATGATCTCCTACCCAATCCATACAGGAATCTCCAATCTTCACATTATAGCAAATACCTCCAGTAGCTGGAAGAACTTCAGCCATACCATCCCTATTTATCCTATATGGATTTGCAGCTAAGGGACTATGTATCCTCCCTTGTACAGATTGTATTACTAGTTTTTCCTTGTTGGTTCTCACTGTATCATCACTTCCTTATATTTTATAATAATAATGTAAATTATAATTTATTTTCAAAAAGGATTTACACTATTTAATATCGTGTTAAACAGGTGAATCCCTTATTGAACCATAGTTAATTTAAATTTTTGTTACTTATGCTAAATTAAATATATTCCAATAATTCTCTCATCTATGCCATTATACTAAATTTTACCTTTTATTTAAAGTTGTATTAAAAAATAAATAAAGATAATTACACATCATCCGGAGTATAAGATTTTATCTGATAAAGATTACCTTTATATCTACTAGGTGTGACACCAGTAATCTTCTTAAAGGTTGTGCAATAATAACTTACACTGCTAAATCCTACCTTAAAAGCTATATCTTCAATAGATAACTCACTATATAATATATATCTCTTAGATTTTTCAATACGATAATTTCTCAAGTATTGATTAAACGTCACCCCAAATAAATCCTTGAATAATCTTCCAAAATAATAAGTGCTATAATTGCATAATTGAGAAATCATAGAAAGATTAAAATTGGCATTACTATAATGAGTTTCTATGCATTTTTTTGTAAATTGTTTTATTTTATCATCTAAACTTCTATGTAGTATTTTTATGTTTTCATAGATACTTTCACAAAAATGTTCTATGGTCTTTTCTATAGTACTTAAAAAACTACTATTAAGTATATCTTTCATAGCATTGAGGCTAATGAGGTCCATATCCTCTTTTTGAACACCTTGTTCTAAATAATAGTTGGAAATATAATCAACAAGTTTAACCATATACATTCTAATATCTATTGAAGATACATTTGAACTATATAGAAAGTCCATCATATCATGAATAGTTTCTTTGCATTTATGAATAGATAAGCCATCAAGATTAGAAATTATCATAAACCTATAATTATAAATCTCATTTTTGTTTAAGGTCTTGAACACATCTTCCTTCTCGTCATAAAACATATATGTACCTTTACCTTTACAGAAGTTATTTTTAAATGCCTCCTGACACTGATGATACGCAATTGGAAAATCACGAATATCTTTGCAAAAGTCACTAATACCAATAGAAATGCTTCTCTGTGCTCTTTCTTTTACTTCTCTAATGAGCAATTCTGCCAAATTCTTTAAATATAATCTACTCTTTTCATCTTTAATACTCTGCCCGTGAATACATAAAAACACACCTATAGTATCTCTACCTAAATAGGAAGCCACTACCCCTTTTATATTTTTATTCCTTAAAGATCTTTCAATCTGATTCAAAATCTTTGCCTTAATTGGATACTTGTCAAACTTAGGAAAATCATTATAAATATCATTAAATTCATCTACTCGTACTAGAAATAATATTGTAGGAGGATATTCTAATTTAAGTAAACATAATATATCATCTAATTTGTCTAGATTAAGATTTCCATAAATGGCACTGTATGCAAAATCCTGACAATAGTATTCACAATTTCCCTTTTTAAAATATGCATTATATCGCCTAAACGTATCTGGGATATTAAGTTCACTATTTATGGAATTACTCGGTTTATTCATCTTGAATCACCTATCTTTATAATCTAATTCCTGTTAATAACCCAAGTTTATTATATCATAAGCATAGATTGATATATACATATCAATAAACCGAGTATAATATAAAATATACTCGGTCTATTAAGCCAATATGATATAAATTTTCTTTATATTGTCATGCCAATATCATAGCCACTTCTTATGGCATCTAATACTTTTCTAGATTTTAAGCTATCCCCAATATTATAAAATTCCAAATCATATTTCCTAAAGGAATCAACTTCTTCTGATTTTGGATTAAGTCCAGTGGCAATTATTATAGTGTCACATTCATATAACGTTTCTGTACCATTTTTATGTCTAGCCATTACTCCTCTTTCATCTATTGATTTACATTCTGTATTTGTTACTATTTCTATTTCATATTTTTTCATCTCATTAAGCAATGCTTCTCTATATAGATATGCACCATCTATTATGACATCTGGTCTTCTGCCTATTACAGTTAATTCTTTGCCTCTTTGTGCTAAATAAACAGCTTCTTCACACCCTGTCATACCTCCACCGATTATAACTACTTTATCTCCTATTAAATCCTCTTTTTTTGATATCTCAGTTGCTAAAATTACATTATTTGATTTTATTCCTTCAATAGCAGGAAGTTTTGTAGAGCCACCAATAGCTGCAACTACAACATCTGGATTGAGATATTCTATCATATCAGGTGTTACCTCAGTATTTAACATGACCTTTATTGCCCTCTCCATCACTCTTTTAATTAGTACATCCTTAACACTTCTTAAGTCTTTTTTAAATGAAATATCTTCCATTAGATTGATTATCCCGCCTAATTTATCACTTTTTTCGCATAACATGACCTCATGACCTCTATCACAGGCTGTTATTGCAGCTTGTAAGCCTGCAAGTCCTCCACCAATTATGAGCACCTTCTTTGGTTGCTTGATTGATGGCTTTTTAAACAGAACTTCTTGCTCCCTACCTATAATAGGATTTATTGAACACTTTAAACTCCTCAATGGGTATTTGATATATGGTACAAAATCACCACTTAAACATACTAGACAGCGAATACATTTAGTTATATCATCAGCTTGATTTCTCAGTAATTTTTTTGGTAAATATGGGTCAGCAAGTAATGGTCTTCCCAAAGCAACTATATCAGCTTTACCTTTAGCAATTATCTCTTCCATTAAATCTGGATTGTTGATTCCGCCTACTACTGCTACTGGTGTCTTTACTACTTTCTTAATGGCTTCTGCCAATGGTACATTGATACCTCTGTTATGAAATGCTGATGGAAACATATGGGTATTAGTTGCAGGATTGTGAAATGTACAACTTGATACATGTATTATATCCACTTTTCCATCTATCATCTTTGAAAATTCAACCATATCATCAATGGTTAGTCCGCCTTCTACATACTCAGATCCACTTAAACGAAATTCTATTGGGAAATCTGATCCACATTTCTTTCTTATATTATCAATAACCATAAGAGATAATCTAGCACGATTTTCTAAACTACCACCAAATCTATCAGTTCTAAAATTATTTAGTGGAGATAAAAATTGATGAAGTAGCCAGCCATGGGCACCATGGATCATGACCATATCACAACCACCTAATTTAGCCATCTCTGCTGCATCACCAAAAGCATTCACAACTTCCTCAATAATCTCTTCATCCATTTCAACGATAGGACCAGCAAATAGTGGTTCTCCAGAACTTGGACCATAAACTGTACCATCATAATAATCCTTATTTGCTCTTCTGCCTGGATGTATCAATTGTATAGAGGCAAAGGATCCATGTTTATGTATTGCATCTGTAGTTCTGATCAGTGATGGCAAAATATCAGGATCATCTAAATTAGGCATCCTACCATGTGCAACTCCTGTTTTTCTATGAACATTACTTTCTCCAATAGTAACTATAGCTGCCCCACCTTTAGCCTTCATCTCAAAATATGCAACACTTTCAGGTGTAAAAAATCCTTCTACTGTACCATTTCCTGTATTACTGGGAGCTGATTCTATTCTGTTTTTTAAGGTAAGTGAACCTATCCTAATTGGACTTAATACATTCTCATATTTTTTCATATAATCACACCTTTCTATTATGCTTCCTCATAGCTTACCTCCATATTTACCTTGCCTGATTTCAGCCTCATTACTGAATATACCATTGCAAAGACTGCAACAACTCCATTTCCTATATATTCAACAGGAGTCAATACACCTACTAATAACCATATCTGTGCAATTGTGGATATAGCACCTAATAGACTAAAGAAAACTAATACACCATTAGATACATGGTATTTAGATTTCTCCCATAACTCAGGAACTACCTTTGGAAGATTGATTGCAGAATAACATACTATTGCAAAGAAGAGATTATTAAGTATTACAGCCATATTTCCTATTGTAGATATATTGAACTTAAAGAATATTGGAACTAAGCTTTCAATATATAGAAGTGTCAGTATAACATATGGAGCCCCTCTCTTATTTAATCTACCAAGCTGTTTTGGTAACCATCCATCTACACTTGCTTGAAGAATAGGTTTGGTAACCCAACCAAAACAGGCATTTAAAGTAGTCAATAGGGCAAACATTGCACCACCGATAATGAAAAATACGTAAAGTGGCTTAGATAAAACTCTTTCTGCAACTAAGGCCAATGATTGACCTGCAACTTCTGAAACTGGTAAAACACCTGCAGCAACTGTTGACATAAATCCATAAAATATGGCTACAATAAGTGTACCTAATATAACTGCAAAAGGTATATCTCTTGTGGGGTTCTTTGCTTCAGCTCCTAAATGTATGACAACATTTGAACCTCCTATAGCCCAAGTAAGTAAAGCACCCGCAGCAAATAATCCTGATATGCCTCCTGTCATAAAATCTGGTGGACTGAAAAATCCAGGCTGAATTTTAGTTATTCCAAAAGCTGAAAATGCTATAATCGCTAATGTCATTATGATGGTCATCATATTTTGAAGTTTTGATGCTGCTTCCATTCCATACATATTGATTAAATAAATAACAGTTAAAATAAGAAACGCTACTAAAGTTTTATTAATTCCTGGTATTAAAGCAAAAGTATAGTCAGCAAAGCTGATAGCATACATGGATAGAGCAGACCACGCTAATATGTGTATAATGATAAAAAATCCAGAAAATGTCTTATGAGATAATAGGGCTAATTGGGTATAAAATCCTCCTCTCATTCTTATAGTTCCACTTACAAATATCATAGGTATGGTCATTGTCAATGTGAAAATAGCCGCTATAATCATAGCAATATTAGTAGACCTACCAGTCATTCCTATTGCCACTCCTGTTAAAGCAAAAACTCCTGAACCTATGGTTTGCCCAATTGCAATAGATAATAACTCCTTTCTTCCTAAAACTCTTTTTAAATCCTTTGTTGAAGTTACATTTGCCATAAAATATCCTCCTTTTGGAAAGCTAGTTATAAGCAAGATTTACTTGATAATTATCATCTCCTCTATTCTGAAATTTACATTTACATAGCAACTCATCAAATTAATTGAATTTTCTTAATACTATTCTATGTCAGCAACTAAAGTAAATCATTAAAAAAAGCCAACCTTTAATTTAAATTTTTAGCCATTTTAGTATATTCTGATAACTATTTTTAGTTTTGGTCGTCACTCACCATATATTTTTAAATATATAAATGCATACTTCTAGTTGATTTCTAAAAAAATAAAACGATAAGATTTTACTCTTATCGTTTTATTTTAATACAAACTAAATTTTAAAAAATACAATACTAAGATTATAATAGTACTAATAAATCTACGTACTGTCATCTACAATTTTTCTAGATAGTAAAAATATATATTTATTGTCATATAAGTTAAAGAACAACTGAAAAATTTTGTTTTAATATACTGTTGGATTTTGCTTTTTGACTAAGACCCCAAACATCACATTAGTATCTGTACGAGGGTTATTTATAATAAGCTGATATTGTCCATCCTCTTTTGCAACCATACTCTCCTGAGGATTATTTAAATCAATTACTCTTTCACTTTCTATTTCTCCAACAGGATTTTTAATTTGAATTTTCAAATTCAAATCTTCTCTTTTTTCAAAAGTTCCATCTATCATATTTCCATCATGTAATTTATACAAATTAAATACAAGTTCTTCCCCACTATTTAAATTATAGTAATCACTATTAGTTATGAATTTACCCTCTTTGCCAATTCCACATTCATATACTTGAATTTTTTCATCTCTATTGCTAGCAGCTAAATCACTTTTATTATCTTTTTTTATGTTCATATCTGTTAAATTAATAGAATTATCATGACTATTAAAATCCATCATAAATCCTAAATATCCTAACAATTCTTGTGCCGGCAAATATAGTTGGGAACTATTCTTATCACTTCCCATAATTGATGCTAATGGATGTTCTAATTGAATAATATCATCATCCAACATGATCTTTGTACTATTAAATTTCACTAATTTCATCTGTCCTGCTATAAAAACAGCACTAATACAAATACAGGTTACTATAATGCCCATCATAAAGCTTTTAAAATTAATATTTTTGATAAGATCACCTCTAAACATATTTATAATTCTTTATTTCTAATTCTGTTATGAAATTTACTACTTATATGACTTTAAAAAAGCTAGTCCATTAAATCAAAGTGAAATACTATATTTTTTTCTATTGAATTATTATATCAAATTCAACCTCATTAGGGAATTCATAAAATTGATATACTAAATCAATAATTCCAATAACAGATATTTATATCTTTCTATTTATATCTCTCTATAAATTGTCTTTAAACTTATCTTCTATATATTCTTTATAAGCTTCGTCAATCTTTTTAACACATATATCTTCCCATCTATTTAATAGCTTTTCCATTCTTTCGTCTATTTCATCATCTTCAATATAGATTCCTTCATCAAAACTCGCATCATCTTCTACAAAACCATATTTATTTGTATAAGCTAGAGTCCTAGGAACTGGACATGCTGAAATATGTGGACATGGATTATCTAAACAATAACCTCCAGGTTTTCCTACACCATACATACAAAAAGTTGGTACTTCAACTTCACTATCTGTATCAAGTCCACAGATTAACTCAAATAACCCAATCGTGAACCAACTATCATCTTTTCCCCAGACCCTACCATCTCTATCTATTACATTTCCTTCCTCATCTACAATATGACCATATTCATCTATTTTATTTTGATCCATAAATAGACCTCCTATATTTTTTATCCTCCCCTAAATAGTCTGCCAGATCATTCCATAGCCTTATAGTCAATCCTCATATCATATGTAACCTCTATACATTCTAGACATTTGCTATTCATAAATTTTGTAAATAGTTCATCATCACATCCTACAATAGTAAATCCCAAATCATAATCCGTACATATACATACTGTTCTATCTAAATCCCACCAATATGAAGGTGAGAATCTTTCATAATAGCACCTCTAATTTAATTAAATACTATTATCATGTATTAAGCTACATTCTTTAAGAACACTATTCTCTATTTTTCAAGTCCTCTTTTGTCCCATGCCATTCATTCCAAAATGCTATATATCCATTTCTTTCAAATTCATCTTCTGGAATATCTTTAGGTAAAGACTCTTTATAATAGTTTTCCACAGTGTCAGCAAAACGTAAAACTTCTTCTTTATATTGAAGATAATAAGCGTATACAGTATTTCTCTTTTCAGTAATAAGCTTGACCATTCCATCCTCATGTAGGACAGTCCAATCAATTCCATTGTCACATCCGATGATTTTCACCTCATCTAAAGTCTCATTAGAGATCATAAGCCGACCACAACAAGGTAGCATCTGCTCTCCTTTAGTTGGAAAATGGTCTTCAGATAGGGTCTTTAACATTCTAAGAGCTGCTGCATTCACAGTACATGAATAGGATAATTCTTCTTCTCCTATAGCAACTATTATATCTCCATGAAGACATAGATCATTGGGATCATCCTTGGACCCATCTATCCAGTAAAGAGTATTTATTTTTATTTTGAAATTTTGATAGCCAAGGGTAAAAATACTATCATGAAATTCCTTCCATATGTCAGTGAGATATTCTTCTTTTAGAGCATAAAGATAGATTCCCCTATCATCATATAGATGAAAAATACATCCACTATTAATATCTATAATAAAAACAGATGAACAAAGATCCATTTCTCCACCTATATCTGATAAGATTATCTCTCTAAATAATCTCTGTATATTTATTCTTTTCACACAATATAAATGTCTTATACATGTATAGACCTCTTTGTCCTGATGCATTGGTAAATCATCCTCATGTATAGGGTATTGCCATTTTAACTTGTATGTATCATATTTAGATATATCAATTAAAGTACTTTCTAAAAACACTTTCTCTTTTTCATTCTCTTGTCCAAATAAACTATCATAAACCACTAGAAGATTGTCGCTGTAATCCATAAATCTATATATCTCTGTTGCTCTTTGAAGACACTCCTCCACACAGGTTTCATTTAAACTACCATCTTCCAAATACTGATACTCTCTACTTAACTCATCAATATGAAGCATATATTTGTGAGTAAGTTTAAATAATACTTTGTCTTTTACTCCATATTGATCTAAAATATTCTTCAAAATCCCCCTTGGTTTTTCTTGGATCTTCAATGTATATTCACCTACTTTTATTGTTTTTAACTTCTAATGGCAAGGTCAACTAGTGTTCTATAAAGAAAATTTATATTAGATTTAGTTTTCTTCATCAAATATAATTATACAGTATTCAATATAAATTATCATAACTTTTAAGAAAAGGACTTTATTAAATTTTAGAAAGTTAAATTATGAAATAGTCCAATCAACAAAATTCTTACAGTTTAAATTAAATAGATCTCCTTATAGATTTTTAAAAACTGTTCTACTAGTAATAAACTACATTAAAAGTTATATTTGATTAAATCATAATGTAAAAGGAGCTATTTTATAATTAATTACTTATAAAACAGCTCCTTTTTACATAGTTCCTAAAAGAACTCATATAACATTTTAAACGCAACTAATAGTGACATGGTTACAAATATGGGTTTAATAAACTTTGCCCCTTCTTTAATAGCAAGTTTTGAACCTAAATATGCTCCCATAATCATGGATAGTGCCATTGGTATTCCCATTAGATAATATATCTTACCATTTATTGCAAAGGTCAAGAGAGATGCAAAATTACTAGTAAGATTCATTGCCTTTGCATTTCCACTAGCTCTCACAAAATCAAATCCAAATATCTTTATCAGTCCAAATATCATAAAAGAACCTGCTCCTGGTCCAAAAAACCCATCATAAAATCCCATAAAAAAAGCAAATATAATTCCCAACACAAGCATCTTTTTATCTATACCATTAAAATTATCTTCTAGTCCTATGGTCTTAGAAAAGAAACTATAGACTCCCACTCCTAAAAGTAATACTAAGACTATAGGCTTTAATACATTAGAATCTAGTAATAGAACCGTCTTAACTCCTGTAATTGCTCCTAAAAAAGTAAATGGCAATAACCGTTTTAAGATATCTCTATCTACTTTCCCAGACTTTGAAAATCTTATGGTACTTGTAAGGGAACTACACGTAGATGAAAATTTGTTTGTACCTAAGGTAAAATGAGGAGGAAATCCTATGGCAAAATAAGCTGGAACACTTATCAATCCTCCACCACCAGCAATTGCGTCTACAAAAGCTGCTAAAAATCCTGCCCCACATAAAAACATTATCTTATACACAATATTTACATCTGATAACAAGACACCACCTCCTAATTTAAAAAATTAAAAAATGTCCCTATATTGATTAAATCTATAATATCAATATAGGGATAAATTCTAGCGAATAGCTTTTATCTTTGCTATGTCAAAGGCATTCTTAGTAGTCAACATCTCCATTGTACTTAAATCTCCTCGAAGATCTATTACTTCATCATATACAGATTGAATTTCCATATGTAGCTCTTCTGCTACTATATTTAGATCCTCTTTAGTAGCAAGATTTTTTAAGTCTTCTTTAGTAGCCATTCTTCCTTCAATTCCATCAATTCTACCGTTCATCTTATCAATTTCACTATTCATATTTGTCATTTGATCATTCATGTTTATAATTTGATTATTCATGTCCTTTATTTGGCTATCCATGGCTACAATCTTGTCGTTCATGTCTTTCATTTGAGTGTTCATATCTATAATCTGATCGCCCATATTTACAATCTGTCTTCTCACCTCTCCAAACTGTAAAGACAAGTTTTCTAATAATTCATACACTCTCTCATCCACAGTATACACCTCCGCTATATTCTTATCTAAGATTATATCATTTGATAGCCAGCTAATTCAAGCTATAAAGAAAATTTATATAAAATACTAAATTTCCATCAAATAAAGAGCTTCTTAAAACTACTATAAAAACTCCTCTCTATTATGTAAAACATCCTTATCTATTGACAACACTATACCTTTAATGTAATAATAATCTTTAAATAATTTACTAAATTTTACGTAATATACTGGAGGCAAGATATGTTAAAAGACAATTTAAATCCATTAGAAAGTGCTCAAAATCAGATAAAGGTCGCTTGTGATGCTCTAAATTTGGATCCTGCTGTATATGAGTTATTGAAGGAACCTAAAAGAGTTATTGAAATAACCATTCCAGTTAAGATGGATAATGGCTCTATTAAAATCTTTAAAGGATATAGATCTCTCCACAATGATGCAGTAGGTCCAGGAAAAGGAGGGATCAGATTTCATCCTAATGTAAACCTAGATGAGGTAAAAGCCTTATCCATATGGATGACATTCAAATGTTGTGTAACGGGAATCCCATTTGGTGGTGCTAAAGGTGGAATAACTGTAGATCCTTCTAAACTATCTCAAGGAGAATTGGAGAGATTATCAAGAGGATATATACAAGGTCTACACAAATATCTAGGAGAAAAAATAGATATTCCAGCTCCAGATGTAAATACGAATGGCCAAATCATGTCTTGGATGGTAGATGAGTATATAAAGTTAAATGGTAATTTCATACCTGGAGTAATGACTGGAAAACCAACAATTTGGGGTGGTTCTAAAGGTAGAAATGAAGCTACTGGCTCTGGTATAGCTATAATTGCCAAAGAAGCGGCTAAAAAGATAGGCATTGACATAAAAAATTCTACAGCTGCTATTCAGGGTTTTGGCAATGTAGGTAGCTTTACAGCAAAACATATACAAAATCAAGGTGCAAAGATAGTATCCATTGGACTTCGTAACCATGCCATATATAATAAAAATGGCTTTGAATATGAACAGTTAAAGGATTATTTAAAAAATCATAAAAATCTATCTGAATATCCAAAAGCGGAGAAAATATCCCTAGATGAATTTTGGTCTTTAAATGTAGACATCCTAATTCCTGCAGCCATAGAAAATGCTATAAACTCTGAAATTGCAGAAAAAATAAATGCAAAATTAATATGTGAAGCTGCCAATGGTCCTATTACTTCTAATGCAGATAGTATTTTAGAAAAGAAAAAAATACTAGTTACTCCTGATATATTGACTAATGCTGGAGGTGTTACTGTTTCATACTTTGAATGGGTCCAAAATCTCTATAGTTTTTATTGGAATATCGATGAAATTATTCAAAAAGAAGAGATAGCTATGATCAATGCGTTTAATGAAATTTGGCAAGTAGTTGAAAACTATGATATCAGTTTTAGAAAAGCTGCATATATGAGCTCTATTAAAAAACTCTCGGATATTATGAAATTAAGAGGCTGGTATTAGATACACCTTCTTTGACAATATATGGATGTTAAAATTCTATCATTATCACCGATATTTTATATATGGATAATGTTATAACATCCATCATATCAAAGGGGGTATTTTTATGTCGTTAAAGACAAAGATTTTTTTAGGAATTGGTATTTCTTTTTTAGTAGTTTTTTCCATATTCTCTATTTATACATTTAATGAAACTTCACAGACAATAATTCAAGAGGAAAACAAAATGTTAGAGACCATTGGTAAAGCAATAAATATGAAGATGGAACAACAAATTGAGACTTCTGAAATTAGTGCTTTATCCTTGGCAAACAATATAGAAATTCAAAAGTTATTTGCTGATAGAAATCGTGATGTATTGGCAAAAATGCTAGTTCCAGCATTTGATAGTATTTCTGATAGGATTTCCCAGATTCAATTTCATTTACCCGACTCTACCTCATTTTTAAGACTACATAAGCCAGAAAAATATGGAGATAGTCTACGAGATTTTCGATTTACTGTAAATGAAGCCAATGAAAAAGAGCAAATTGTCCGAGGATTAGAAAAAGGTGTAGCTGGATTTGGATTTAGAGTAGTAGTCCCTATATCTTATAATGGTACTCATGTTGGCACTGTAGAATATGGTTCTGAATTTGGAGGTAATTTTATAGAACAGATTAAGACCAACTATGGTGGCGAATATTTCATCTACCAGTTTGAGGATGGAAACAATGAAGTCAATATGATAGCTAGTACTTTAGATGATGATATTTGGGATATAGAAATAGAAGATTACATAGAAAAAGTAAAAAACAATGACACCTTACATATCCTATCATCTGATAGACAATACCACATAAGTTTAATTCCTTTTAAAGATTATAAGGGAATTGTATCTGGATATTTTAAAGTAATCAATGATAGATCTGCATTGTTAGAAAGATTAGGAATTATAAAGAAAAATGGTCTAATCCTCACATTTGCCCTATCAATATGTTTATTAACAATAGTTTACATATTTTTAAGATACTCTTTTAAACCTATATTAGAATTGACTGATATAACTAAAAAAGTATCCTTAGGAGATTTGACACAAAATATCACTGTAAAGTCCAAAGATGAAATTGGAATATTAGCAGAATCCTTCAATGTGATGACCTCAAATTTACGTAATATTATTTCTAAATCTGCTGAAGTATCTGACGATGTTGCAGCTACAAGCCAAGAATTATCTGCTTCATCTGAGGAAGTAACTGCTGCATCAGAGCAAGTTGCAGGTATCGTATCAGAATTAACTAATTCTTCACATAAACAAGCAACTTCCATTGAAGAAGCGAATACTTCTGTAAATAATATATCTAATAAGATAAAAAATGTAGCAATAAATGTAGATAATATCAATTTCTCTACACATAATACTTTGGAATCAGCTAAAAAAGGTATCTTGGCCTCAGAAGATGCTGTAAACAACATAAATAGTTTAAAAATTTCTACTGAAGAAACTTCAAAAAAAATATATAGATTACATGAAAATTCTAAGGAAATTGAAAAAATTGTAAATAGTATTAGCACAATAGCTGAGCAAACCAATCTCTTAGCATTAAATGCTGCTATTGAAGCTGCAAGAGCCGGAGAATCTGGAAAGGGATTTTCAGTAGTGGCCAACGAAGTTAGAAAGCTAGCAGAAGAATCATCTTATTCTTCTGAGCAAATAGAAAACTTAATTTTGAATATACAAAAAGACATCGAAAACATAGTAAAGTCCATAGAACAAAATGCTATTGAAGTAGAATCAAGCGTTCAAATAGTAAATCAATCTAGTCATAATTTCTCTGACATCTTAAATGAGATAGATGCTATAGCTTCTCAGATTAAAGAAGTAACTGATCTGATAAATGGTGTTTCTAATGATGCTATGGAAACAAACCATAATTTTGATATAGTATCTAATATAACCAATAAAACACTCATTTCAGTAAGAGAAGTAGCAGATGGTGCTGAAGAACAGACATCAGCTATGGAAGAAATTGCTGCTTCTACTATGAATCTGGCCACTTTAGCTAATGAGCTGAAAAGCTCCATATCTAAATTTAAGTATTAATATAAGCCTCCTTTCAGGGAGGCTTATATTTTATATCATCAACTTCGTCTCTTTTATAAGAGTTTCTAGTATATCTAATCCTTTCTCTGTACTATACATATCAGTAGATAATAACTCAAAGATCTTATCTACTCTGATTTTATAGTCTTCAGGTTTTTCCGCAAATCCGGCAATTCTAGTAGTTGCACCTTTTTCATCTATGCAATATTTTTCATTTAATGCGAACAACACTTGATTTAAGCAAGAAATAGCTCTAAAACAATTTCCTACAATATATGATAGATCTTTTTTGTCAATATTTTCTTTAGCTAAATATAAAGAAAATATTGCTTCTGATATGAAATATGAAATAAGATTATCCTTTAAAATCTGTGGGTATGGAAATGTCTTTGAATTTAATTCAGCAATTCTATTATCAGTATCTAACAGTATTCTGCATTCCGAAATCTCTCCGATATACATTGTGTTTAAAAAAGCATGAGGATGTCCCCTATGATAATATGGAATGACAGATCCTTTCAAACAATCATCAATTGCTTGAGATATCTTGTCAATATCACGAAATACTAAATTTACGTGATAATCTTTTAATTCAAAGCATCCACCAGTATTCTCCCAAAATCCCCATTCTCCTAGAGGTGCAATTAAATTTTCTCGTTTTTCGTTATCCATTTCTCTAACTGCCTTATTGATATCTTGGATATCAAAATCCAATTCTTGGTCATAGTATATCCTTATATCAATATCCAAGCTAGGCCTATGTAGACCTACTGCTCTTGGCCCTCCTAATACTACCCCTATCACTCCTGGAATATCTTTAAAGTTATTCCTTATTCTGTTAATAGCAACTTGCGCATTCATAAATTACCATCTCCTATATTTTAGCTGTTAACACTATACTTACTATTATACATCAATATAGAGAAAATGCATAATTTGGTAATTTAGTCGATAGTGTCAATAGTTTGTAGGAAAATAATAATTATACTTTCCCCTTGTTTGATGTAGTCTGTAATTATCTTATTTATAAGCTCTTAACTTTATTTGATAATATTTAAGCT
>JBQHQH010000017.1:0-57523 GCA_052067355.1 Tissierellaceae bacterium HCP3S3_D8 | reverse complement strand
CAGAAGAGATGATGGAATTCACTAAGAATAACATCCTAAGCCAAGCAGCTACATCAATGCTAGCTCAAGCTAATCAAATGCCAAACTCAGTACTACAATTATTACAATAATTAACAACATAAGCCGACACCATACTGTCGGCTTTTATTCTAAATAATCATTGGGGTGAGATTGATGATTTATATTACTAGACCCGTAACAGAGACTCACAAAATAGTACCAAAGACATCAGATAAGTCTTTGGACAATAATCTTAGAGAAAAGAAATCCAACTATGTCCAATGGGAAGAAGATAAAAGGCAAGAACAGAACTATGAAACGCAAAGAGGATACTTGGAAGAGGCTGTAGAAGAGACAAACCAGATGATATTCAAGGATGATAGACGCTTTGAGTTTAGAATACATGAAGGTACCAAGCGTATAATGGTCAAGTTAATAGATAATGAGACAGATGAAATAGTCAAGGAAATACCACCAGAGAAGATACTAGATCTAGTAGCTAGTATATGGGATTTAGTAGGTATACTTGTAGATGAAAGGGGTTGATATAGATGTCAGATATTAATTTTATAGGCTCATATTCAGGAGTAGACCAGGCTACGATAGACAAGCTTATGCAGGCAGAGAGAAAGCCATTGGTCCAGATGAGCAACAAGAAGACTTCTCTATTGGAGAAACAAAATGCATGGAAAGATATAAATACTAGATTGAATTCCCTATTTGAAAAGATAAAAGTACTACAAAAACCAGAGACTTTTACATCTAGAAAAGCTAAATCTACTAATGAAGATATAGTCACCATGTCTCCATCTAAAGATGCAGCAAATGGCACATATAAGATAAATGTAAAGCAACTAGCTACAAGTACTACTATAATTGGGAAAAAAATTCTACCTGAAGATAAGAGTATATCTGATGATTTAGGATTTAATGGAAGCTTTACTATTACCAATAAGGATGAAGTAGAAGCAAATATTGAAGTAAAAGCTGAGGATAGTCTAAAGGATATAGTAGACAAGATAAATGCCAAGACAAAGGATTGGAAAGATGAAAATGACGAAACAGTTAAAGGTACTGGAATCAGTGCTACTATTATAGACGGACGAATAGTTCTCACTGATGAGAAGACTGGTGCGAGAGATATTCAGTTGTCAGGAAATATAGTAGGAGATTTAGGGCTAGACACAGGGAAAGAGATTGGACAAAAATCTGAATTTACCATAAATGGAGTAGAAGTTCAGAAGGATTCTAACACCGTATCTGATGTAATAGAAGGCGTAACTATCAATTTAAATAAAGTCCATAAGGATGATGAATACGATACAGTAACTGTAAGTTTAGATACGGAGAAAGCTGCTAAAGCTGTTCAAGATTTTGTAGATCAATATAATTCTACTATGAAGTTTATTGAGGAAAAGCTAGATGCTGGAGATCCTGAGAAAGAAGTGAGTGCAGGGACTCTATGTGGTGACGGCAGTCTTATGAGATTACACTCTAGCTTGAGAATGATGGTCACTGATAGGATAGGGAATGGAGATACCAATATAAGGGATATCTCGCAACTGGGAGTTACTACAAAGGATAGATTTGGAGAGCTTCAACTAGATACAGATAAACTTAACAAGGCCTTATCTGAAGACCCACAAAATGTAATGAACTTCTTTATGAGTAAAACAGAAGATGGTAAGGAAATAGGATTTGTACCAAGAATAAATGAATATGTAGACTCCTTTATTTCTACAAAAAATGGTATAATAAAGGAAAAGAATGAAAGCTATGATAAGGCTCTAAAAGATCTAAACAGACAGATTGAGAACTTCAATGCCAGAATGGAGAGAAAAGAGAAGTACTATATCAAGATGTTTACAGCATTAGACATAGCTATGATGAAATCTGAAGATCAGATGTCATGGCTGCAAAATCAAGTAGATTCCATGAATAGTATTAAGAGGAAGTAGGAGGTATATATAGATGGACCATGCATATGCAAGAAATGTATATCGTAATAATCAAGTACTCACAGCCCCTAAGAAGAAATTAGTGCTTATGTTATATGATGGGGCAATTAAGAATTTGAAGTTAGCAGAGATTGCTTTGGAAGATAAAAATATAGAGGATATAAATAGATATCTCATAAAAGCACAGGATATAATCATGGAGCTTATGAATACATTGAACTTTGAAGCAGGAGGAGATGTAGCAAAAAATCTATATCAACTCTATGATTATATGTATTTTAAACTAGTTAGGGCTAATATAGATAAAGATTTGGGAAATATCATAGAGGTAAAAAGATATATGGAAGAGTTGAGAGACGCATGGGCACAGATATAAATACGGAAATCCTATTAAAGCGAAGATTGGAAATTCTAGATATTATCTTGGAAGATATAAGAAACTGGGACGGAACCATAGAATCAGGTTTAGAGATTGTAGATCTCTGCGAAGAAAATTTAAATAAACTAAAATATATTCAATCCCATCATATAGAAAGACATGACGAAGAATATGAAGATAAATTGCTGATCCTTTTAGAAGAGCAGAAGAGGTTTACTAAGGGATTAAAGGATAGACAAGATGAGTTGCTATACAGTATTCAACAGCTGAATAAGAAGAAGGATGTAGTAGATAATTATATCTCAGTAAACAAAAAATCCATATTTATAGATAAGGATATATAGTGGCAAATTTAATAGTTTAGAACATAGTAATATAAAGGTGTTGGAGAATCAACGCCTTTTTTGTCATATTTTTGTGTGAAATTTGTTATGTTTTGTGCAAATTTTGTCAGATATTGGTTGTTTAATGGAAAAGTATATGATATAATGGCGCTAAGACGAACGGAAACTTTTCGTCGAAAGGGCAAACTTATCGAAAGATAAGGACGCAAAACTGTAGGGCCTTCCCTATTTAAATAGGATGGCAGCCAGTTTCCGAAATGGGGGGTTTTTTTTGTTGCAAAAAAATGGTAATTATGTCGAAAGATGGGAGGTGTAGATGTGAAGGACTTTAGTTATAGGCTACTTAAAAAGACTCTGGATGTATCTTCATTACGTCAAAGAACGATTTCTAGTAATATTACAAATTTTAATACACCAGATTACAAAGCAAATAAGGTTGTCTTTGAGGAATTACTCTCTAAGACTAAAGATGAGATTAGATTGAAAAAAACCCACCATAAACATTTTGGCATAGATAGCCTAGATGATATAGATATCAAGGCAAAGAAGAAAAATACCACATCTCTAAATGACAACGGAAATAACGTGGACATCGATCTAGAGATGACCGAATTGGCAGCTAATGAGATATATTATGGAACTTTAATAAGACAGATAAATTCTAGACTTTCTAATTTGAACTATGTAATAAATAAGACCTAAGATTAAGGAGGGGATTATATGTCCGTATTCAATTCTATGAAGATAAATGCCAGTGGGCTTACTCTTGAGAGATTAAAGATGGATGTTATATCTACAAATATTTCAAATGCAAAGACCACAAGGACTCCAGAGGGAGGACCCTATAGAAGAAAAGAAGTCATATTTGAGGAAAGCTTATTAAATGCAAAGAACAATATAACAGGATTAAGAGAAAAGAAGAGCTTTGGAGTTAAAGTTACGGAAATAGCTGAAGATGAAGACTACAAGATAATATATGAACCTGATCATCCAGATGCAGATGAAAATGGGTATGTGATGATGCCCAATGTAAATATGGTAGATGAAATGATCTCACTTATTAAGACACAGAGAGCTTATGAAGCCAATATAACGGCTTTGAATACTAGCAAGAGTATTTTAAAGAAGGCCTTAGAGATTTCTAAAGGCTAAAATCAGTAGAAAATGAGGGATTTTATGAACGTATTAAATCTATATAGAGACAATTTAGCTAGCTTAAATTTGTACCCAAATATTGACGCAAAAAATACAGAAAATTTAGATACGACAGGCAAAGTCTCGTTTAAAGATATTATCAGTGAAGAAATGCAGAAGGTAAACAATAGGCAGATAGAGGCAGATAATCTAACTCAAGGTTTTATAACTGGGGAAGTGGATGATTTGCACGATGTCTTAATCGCCACTGACGAGGCTAGATTGCATTTAGAGCTTGCTATTCAAGTAAGAAATAGATGCATAGAAGCATTTAAGGAAATCAATAATATTCAATTATAGTATTACTGATAAAGGAGTTACGCCAATTATGGAAAAGATTAAAGGCATAATAGATGGAGTGAAAAGTGGTTGGGATAAGATGGATAAAAATAAGAGGATTCTCATGGTATCCATATTATCTAGTATTATATTGTTTGCATCCCTCTATACATACATTGCAAAGAGACCTAATTATACTACCCTCTTTAACAACTTAGACCTTGAAGATGCAGGAAAAATAGTAAATGACTTGGAATCGAAAAAAATTAAATATAAATTAGAAGACGATGGAACAAAGATATTAATAGACAGTAAATTTGTAGATAAGTATAGATTACAGTTGGCAATGGAAGGAAATATGCCAGAGAATTCTTCTGGGTTTGAAATCTTTGATAGTGTCGGTCTAATGGTGACAGATGATGATAGAAAGATAATGTATCAAAGAGCCTTAGAGGGGGAAATACAGCGATCTATTATGTCGTTAGATGCAGTTGACTCTGCAAAAGTTCATCTAGTTATGTCAGAGAAGAGTATATTTGAGACACAGGAAAAGGAGGCATCTGCATCCATTGTATTAGCCTTGAATCCTGATGAAAAGATTTCGGAAAGCATGATCAAGGGTATAGCAGCTCTGATATCAGGAGCAGTTGAAAATCTTCCAGAGGAAAATATACGTATAGTAGATTCAAAGGGAAATTTACTCAGTAGTGTATTGCAGGAAGATGACAGCTTGAATTCCATTGATATAGTCACTAAATATCAGAAGATAAAGGAAGACTTCGAGGGGAAGATGGAGTCAAGTCTAAAGGGGCTCTTAGAGGATGTATTTGGTAGAGATAAGATTAGGGTTTCAATAAATGCTGATTTGGATTTTGACGCTGAAGAGACCACATCTGTAAAATATTCAGATCCAGTTATTAGAAGTGAGCAGATAAGTGCCAGTGGTGAGAATATCAACACTCAAGGTAGTGGTGGAAATATTGGAGACAATCCAAGTGCTGTTATGGATACTGTCACTGGAGATGGCTCTAGCTATGAGAGAACTACAAACCATGAGTTGTCCACTGAAACTACTACTATTGTAAAGGCTCCCGGAAAGATAAGACGATTGACAACGTCAGTTGTCCATGATGGAACCTTACCAGAGGGAAGTCCAAAGATTGAACAGATAAAGGATATAGTAGCTGCAGCTACAGGATATGATGAAGAACGAGGAGACGATATTCAAGTAAAGGGAATTTTATTTGATAGAAGTCATGAAAACACAGAACAAGAAGAGTTAGATAGAATAAGAAAAGAAATGGAAAATAGCAAGGGATTCTTTGCTAAACATAAGGATAAGATGATGATTATTGCAGCAGCATTAATAGGAATAGGCGTTCTTATAGTTGTATTTAAAGTATTAAAGGGTAAGAAGAAAGAAGAAGAGGCTTTGGCCTTGGAGAATACTATTGATACTGAAGTGGGAATTGACGACTTGACCAAGAATATAGAAAGACTAGAAGATAAGATAGAAGTCACTATTGATAATGATGAGAGAAAAGCTAAGCAATATGCCAAAGAAAATCCAGATTTAGCAGCAGACTTGATCAAAGTTTGGCTAAAGAATTAGTAGGTGAAGATATGCAAAAACGTATTTTAGGTGTGAGAAAGGCTGCTATATTGCTAATAGCAATGGGGCCAGAGATATCATCTCAAGTATTGAAACTATTACCAGATAATTTAATACAGAAGGTTACATATGAGATTGCCAATATTGAATATGTAGAACCTGAGGAAAAGGAACAAGTCGTTGGAGAATTTATCGAGATGGCTTCTGCAAGAGAATATGTCATAGATGGTGGAATAGATTATGCTAAGGATCTATTGAATAAGGCATTGGGAACTCAGAGAGCTAAAGAGATAATCGACATGTTAAATCAGATTCAACAGAGAGAGAGACCTTTTGCTATTGCCCGTAAGGCAGATCCTCAGCAGTTGACCAATCTACTTATAAATGAACATCCTCAGACTACTGCTCTTATCATGTGCTATATGCAGCCAGAAAAGGCAGCTCTAGTATTGTCTCAGTTCCCATTGGAATTGCAGACTGAGATTGCAGAGAGGATCGGGACTATAAGTAGGACATCCCCAACTATCATCAAGAAGATTGAAAAGGTCATGGAGAATAAATTCTCTAGCTTTGTTGAAAGTGAAACAGAGACAGTAGGAGGAGTCAAGTCCTTAGTAGAGATACTTAACTCTGTAGATAGAAGCACAGAAAAGAACATCATAAATGTATTGGAGACTAAGCAACCTGAGTTGGCAGAAGATATTAAGTTAAATCTATTTGTATTTGAAGATATCATTACATTGGATAGAAGCTCTATTCAGAGGATACTTCGTGAAGTTAATAATGAAGATCTGATCTTAGCCTTGAAAGGTGCATCAGAGGAAGTGGCGAAGGTTATTTTCGACAATATGTCAAAACGTGCTGTAGAGATGATACAGGAGGATATTCAGTTCATGGGTCCTGTCCGTCTATCTACAGTGGAAGAAGCTCAACAGAAGATTGTTGGTATAATCAGAAGACTGGATGAGGCGGGAGAGATCATCATTGGAAGAGGTGAGCAGGATTCCGTTATCATATAGGGTTTTAAAGAAAAGCAGTGTATATTTCAGTGAAGGTGATACAAGGATGATAGATACGGAATTTGATATTAAAGTTGAAGATAAACCAATAGATGAAGCTCCAGTAGAAGAAAGAGAAGAAGAGACTTATGATTTAGAAGAGATAAAGGGTCAAATCCGTGAATCCTTATACCTAGAGATGGAACAAAAGAGAGCAGAAGTAATAGATGAGGCAAATAAAAAAGCCGAGGACATAAAGTTAGAAGCTCAAAGAGAAGGTTTTAGACATGGACATAATCAGGGATATCAAAATGGATATAAAGAAGGCTTGGATAAGGCAAAAGATGAAGGCAAGACCATTAAAGAAAATGCCTTAAGTCTAATTGATCAGTGCGAGGTATATGTATCTCAATACCTAGAGGAAAATAAGCACAAGATCATCAAGCTAGCAGCAGATATGGCTGAGAGCATAGTAGGGTTTGCCATAGATACATCTTCAGATGATATACTGATGCTGATTAAGCCAATATTACAATCATATGATAAGAAAGAGAGCATTATAATCACTTGTAACTCACAAAAATATGCTCATATTAAAGAGAACCTAAAGGAACTAGAGGAGATGTGCCCTGATTCCAAATTTATCATTCTAAAAGATGATAATCTTGAAATAAATGACTGTATCATAGAAAATGAACATCAGATTTCGGATTTACGTATTAAAGAACAGTTAAAAGCCATATTGGAAGAAATCAAACATATGGAGTGAGCTATTTGTTAAATATACCTTTTGAAGATTATGGAAACACGATAAAGAAGAAAAGATACTATACAAAGATGGGAAAAGTAACTCAGGTAATAGGCTTAATCATTCAGGTAGAGGGATTAGAGGTGTTCATGGGAGAACTATGCGAAATCCTCATCAAGCTTTCGGACAAGGTCATACCAGCAGAGGTAGTAGGTTTTAGAGGACATACGGTGCTGCTTATGCCACTTGCAGAATTAGATGGAATAGGTCCTGGATGTTTGGTGAGACCAACTGGTAGAGCTCTCAAGGTGAAGATTAGCGATGAGCTACTAGGCAGGACATTAGATGGATTGGGTAATCCTATGGATGTAGATATATCCTTTGAGGGAAAACTCTATGATATAAACAGGACTCCCCCTAATCCCTTCGAGAGAAGAAAGATAGAAAATACCATGGGTACAGGTATAAAGGCTATTGATGGAATATTGACCTGTGGTGAAGGACAGAGGATTGGTATATTTGCAGGTAGTGGAGTTGGAAAGAGTACTCTCTTGGGAATGATGGCTAAGTATTCTGATGCAGATGTAAATGTCATAGCACTTGTTGGAGAGAGGGGCAGGGAAGTCTTAGAGTTTATTGAAAAAGACTTAGGCCCCGAGGGATATAAAAAGTCTGTGGTAGTGTGTGCCACTTCTGATCAGCCGCCTTTGGTCAGACTAAAGGGTGCATTTGTGGCTACTACTATTGCAGAATATTTTAGAGATCAAGGCAAGAAAGTAGTCCTGATGATGGATTCAGTAACACGTTTTGCCATGGCTCAAAGGGAAATAGGTTTAGCTACTGGGGAACCTCCTACTACTAGGGGATATACTCCATCAGTATTTGCAATGTTGCCAAAGCTATTGGAGAGAAGCGGTATGTCTAATAAAGGCTCTATAACGGCTTTCTACACAGTTTTAGTAGAGGGGGATGATATGAATGAACCTATAGCTGACGCAGTCAGAGGTATACTAGACGGTCATATCATATTATCTAGAAAGATTGCAGCTAAGAACCATTTTCCAGCTATAGATATTCAGAGTAGTGTCAGTAGGATTATGAAAGAGATAGTGACTGAAGAACACTATGAAATTGCTGGAAAATTGAAGGAGAATTTAGCCGTATATTCTGATTCAGAAGATCTAATCAATATAGGAGCCTATATAAAGGGAAGCAATCCCATAATAGATAAGGCTATAGATTTAAATAGGCCAATCAATGAATTCTTAAAGCAAGGTGTAAATGAAAGGTACTCCTATGAGGAAACCTTAAAAGCTCTTAAGAACTTGATGATATAGCAATAGTAAATGGGAGGAATAATACAATGAAGTCCTATAAATTTTCAATGGAGAGTATATTGAATTTAAGAGAAAATGAGGAAAAGGACACTATGGAAAACCTAGTAAAGGTTCAAAATGAGTTAGAGACACAAAAATCTATACTTAGGGATCTGATTATGGCGGAAGAGGAAGCAAGGAAAAACAAATCTAAATGTGATGATATCCATCAACTTCGCCATCAGAATCTATATAAGGAAAAGCTTGAAGAAGAGATCCAGAGACAGGACAAGCTAATAGATACTATAAGCTTGAAGTTTGAAGAAGCAAGACTGGAATTGATAGAGGCACAAAAGAACAGGAAGGTCATGGAAAAGCTAAAGGAAAAGGACATGGAAGAGTATATAGCTGATTTGAGATATGTAGAACAAAAAGAATTAGATGAGATGGCAATCTTAAAATATACTCAACTAATGGGATTTTAGCAGTATTATAGAGGATATATTTGAAAGGAGGTGAAGAGATGAAGATAGAGAATATACAGGTTTCTAATATGGATACTAAGTTTAAGCCACAGGGAAAAGGTAAAGGGACTGCCATGTTTTCAGAAGTCCTATCCAATATTATGGACAATGAGGGACAGAGTAAGGCAGAGAACTTAGACCTAGAATCTGACATAGTGGATATCG
This sequence comes from Tissierellaceae bacterium HCP3S3_D8, assembly GCA_052067355.1. Lineage (GTDB taxonomy): Bacteria > Bacillota > Clostridia > Tissierellales > Tissierellaceae > CABMKH01. Next base: position 48,006 of record JBQHQH010000017.1, on the reverse strand, counting down.
TTGAGGATGTAGAAGAGGATAACGAGGAAAATTCTATGGAGATCATGTCATTGGGACTAAATATGATCTTTCCAATATCAAGGGAAGATATAGAGAATGTAGGTGATCTTGGAGAGTTAGAGCAAACTATAGCCCTAGATGAAATTCAGTTAGGGGATATCCCATTAGGTGTAGAGACAGAAGAGATCTCTCAGAGGGAAAATCTAATATTAGATGAGGGAGAAGTTACTCCTTTTATGGAAGAACTCATTATCCAAGATAGTGATATATTCCAAGATAGTGATATTACACTTACTTCTCAGGAGTCCAATTTAGATTTAGAATCCATGGATATAGTAGAAGACAGTATGCCGTCTTTAGAAAATGTAAAACTAGGTAGAAATAGTGTAGAGGAACAAGTTCCTATACAGAGAGATGAAATATCTAATAGAGCTACATCTACAGTAGATAAGGCTGCAGATATGAAAATCGAAGAGGATATATCCTTAGATGATGAAAGAGGGATTAAATCTTTTAGAGATTTTAATCTAGAGGAAAAAGAGGTTCAAATTGAGGATAATAAATTCAAAGCCATACCTATGGAGAAAGATCATGTAGAGTCTATGACATCTAAAGTGAATTTAGATCTTCAAGAAAATACCCTATCTAGGGAAAATATGGAGATAGTCAATCATTCTATCATGGAGTTAGTAGAGAGTGTAGAGGAAAAAGGGACAAGCACTATAAAGATAAAGCTGCACCCTGAAGAGTTTGGAAGTGTAGATATCACTCTTAGTATGGATGAAGGAAAATTAATAGCAAAGATCTTAGTAGATAATGACCATGTGAAACAACTATTTGCTAGAAGTATGGAAGAATTGAATCAAAATCTATTGAAACAGGATATCCATATAGGAGATGTTCATGTAGATTTAAATAACAATTCCAATGGAGAACAGCATAATAGTAGAAATCATTTTAAAGCTCAGAAAGGCTTAGGTTTCAACACAGGATTCAAAGATGATGTAGTTGAAGATAGGAGTATCTTAGAGTCAGGTGCAATAAGTATATTGGCGTAAAGGAGTTAAGAGAGTATGGATACGAGAGTAAATAATATCACGGGAATGCCTAGAGCTACTGGTAGCACGTATACACAGAAGAACAAACTAGATATAAATGATTTTTTAAAGATCATGGCTGCAGAGATATCAAATCAATCCTTTATGGGTGGAGATAGTGGAGGTAGCAAGACAGATTATATCTCTCAACTGGCACAGTTTACTACCTTGGAGCAGTTATCCATGATAAGTGATAATCTAAATACTTTAAATTTCATGGGACAGCAACAGTATGCCTTTAGTTTAATTGGCAAGACAGTAACTCTATCTGATGGTGAGAGCACTATTTCAGGTGTAGTAGAAAAGGTAAAGTTAAATAGAGGAATTGCTATAATTCAAGTAGGTGGAGAGGACTATTATCTAGGTTCTGTAATAGAAGTTAGTGATAAAGAAGAGGTGGACGATGAGCTTTAGAATAGAGAGAGGACATATAATACCATCTCATGGTGGACAGACCAATAGATCCAAAACACAGCTCAACAATGATTTTCAGAGAATATTGCAGGAGAGCATCGATAGAAATCAAAATGTAAAGATATCAGCTCACGCACAACAGAGGATGATTGAAAGAGATATGGAACTACAAGAAGTAGATATGAATCTTATTAAAAAAGCCATGGATGATTTGGAAAAGAAAGGTGCAAGAGAGAGTTTGATGCTATATAAGGATATGGCTTTTATTGCCAGTATCAATAATCGAACTATAATTACAGCACTACAATATGAAGATATAGACGTGGTTACTAATATAGATAGTGCCATAGTTATAAAATAAAATGGCTGGACCTTAGGGAAGCCATATACCCGCAGACTGATTGAAGCGGAGTACTTTAAGGAGGAATATAAAATATGTTAAGATCGTTGTATTCAGGCGTAAGTGGAATGAGAAGTTTTCAAACTAAGATGGACGTAATATCTAACAATATTGCAAATGTAAACACTACAGGTTTTAAATCTGGAAGGGTAAGATTTCAAGACATGTTAAGTCAAAATATTGCCAATGCTCAATCTCCTACAGCTAGTGGACTAGGAGGAATAAACGGCCAACAAATAGGATTAGGAGTAAAGGTGGGATCTATAGATACTATAATGACAGGTGGTGCTTTGCAACCTACTTATAGAGATTTAGACTTTGCCATAGAAGAGGGAGGATTCTTTATAGTTTCTAGTGATGCAGGTGCTACTACGCTTTATACTAGAGATGGAGCTTTCTATACTGACCACAAGGGAAATCTAGTAAATAGTGGTGGACTTAGAGTATTGGGATATGTACCTGATGGGGAGATAGATCCTGAAAGTAGAACATATGCAGACTTATCAGAGGTTGATGAGGATAACCCGGGAGTGAGCCTTCCAGAAGAAGATGAAGATAATCTAAGAGCTTTGACTATACCTCCTTATTTAGCTGATGATGGTTCAGTAACTGAGAAAGGTGACGGAGATGATGATACAGTATTTGAACTACAGGAATATACTGTAGATGGTACAGGTAAAGTTATAGGGGTATATAGTAATGGTACTGAGAGTAAGACATTTTTACTTGGGCAAATAGGAATGGTTAAGTTTCAAAACTCAGAGGGCTTATCCAAGGCAGGAGGAAATAATTATAAAGCTACAGAGAACTCTGGAGTTCCTGAAGCAGGAGTAGCTGGTGGAAAGGGATATGGATATATCCGTCAAGGGTTCTTGGAGATGTCTAATGTAGACTTAGCTAATGAATTTACTGAGATGATAGTTACAAGTAGAGCATATCAGGCAAATTCAAGAAGTATCACCACATCAGATGAGATGTTGCAGGAGCTTATAAATCTTAAGAGATAGTAGGTAAGATAGGGTGAGGTCATCACCAAATTGAAGGGTATCTCCAAGGCGTCATTTCGCCTGTACCCCGAGCCTAATAGGGGTGACTGAAGCGGAGAAATCTCATGGTGATGACCAAATAACCCCATACTTACACATAACAGGAAAAGAGGTAGTTGAAATGATAATACTCACTTCCATAAGTGGAGAAAACTTCTGCCTAAATAGTGATTTGATTTACAAGATAGAAGAAGCCCCAGACACTATAATAACATTGACAGATGGAAAGACATTGCGGGTAAAGAACAAGACAGAAGATATCATTGAAAAGATAATTACATACAAAAGACAAATTTTTACTAATCTATTGGAGGGAGTCAAATGAAAAAGAATTTAATGCCTACAATAGGTACATTGACAGGATTTGTGCTTATAATGTGGGCAATAACAGCAAGTGGAGATATTGTCAATTTTATAGACGGCCCTTCTGTAATCATAACTCTATTAGGATCATTTTGTGCTTTGATGATAAGTTTCCCTTTTAAAGTACTTAAAAATATTCCCAATACTATGAGGATACTCCTATTATCTCCTAAAGATAATAGAGGGCGTCTAGTCTCCCTATTTACAGAACTATCTAAAAAAGCTAGGATGAATGGTCTATTGGCACTTGAAGATGATCTCCATACTATGGATGATGAGCTATTGATCACAGGGTTGCAAATGGTAGTAGACGGTGTAGAACCAGATGTTATAAAGGATGTTTTGGAATTAAGGTTAGCGACAACAGAGAGAAGACATAGAATAGGACAAGAAGTATTTGAAAAATGGGGAGAGTTAGCACCAGGATTTGGGATGCTGGGAACCTTGATAGGTTTGATCATCATGTTGTCTAAACTGGAAGATGCTAACAGTATAGGTTCTGGTATGGCTACAGCTCTTGTAACTACATTCTATGGAAGTTTATTTGCGAATTTAGTATTTCTTCCTACAGCTTCTAATCTAAGTGCTCAGACAGATGAGGAAATATTTACTGGAGAAATGATTATTGAAGGTATATTGGAGATACAAGCAGGCAGCAATCCTAGATTATTAGAGGAAAAACTCTTGACATATCTATCACCTCAAGAGAAGGCAGAATATCTAAGTGGTGGATATAAAGTAAAAGAGGAAAGAGCTTATGAGTAGAAGGAAATTTGGTAAGAAGGAAAATAAGGGTGGTGGGGCACCAGGATGGATGACTACTTTTTCAGATTTAATGTCTCTTCTCCTTACCTTTTTTATACTGTTATACTCTATGTCTAGTATAAACGAAGTGAAGTTTAAAAAGATAAGTCAATCCTTACAGGGAGTATTGTCTGGTGTAGGTAATCCTAGTATATTTGATGGTACAGATAGTATGGAGGATTCAATGGACATAATGGACATGGATCAGGTTTCAGACTTATCTAGTATTCAAGAGGGAATTTTCCTTATGCATGATAAGGTACTGAGTTACGTATCTGATGAAGGTCTAGATGCTAAAGTCTCTGTAAGTATGAATAAAAGGGGAGTATTTGTAGATATAAAAGAAGCTATACTATTTGACCCCGGTAGTGCAAAGATCAAAGAAGAGGGTCATGAAGTATTAAAAAAACTAGAGGGTTTGATAAATAATTTCAAAAATGATCTAGTAATAGAGGGGCATACAGATGATGTACCAATGCACACAGCAATGTATCCCAGCAACTGGGAATTATCTACTGCAAGAGCAGTGTCAGTTTTAAGATATTTAAGTGAGAAGGAAAATGTTGATCCAAAGAGACTATCTGCCGTAGGCTATGGTGAATATAGTCCAATGGTACCAAATGACAGTGCTAAAAATAGGGCGATAAATAGAAGGGTCAATATCCTAATAATATTTGATGAAGAAAGTGATGATGCATATGATAGGTGAAAAAATAGAAAGATCAAATAGTTTAAGATTTGTGATAATTATATTATTGATATTGGTTTTAGCTTCTATAGTAGTTGTAGGTTATTTCCTATTAAATGGTAAAGAGAATAAAGATATATTGAAGAGTTCTGCATCAGGAGATGAACATACACTGGCTTTAGAGGAATTTGTAGTCAATTTAAAATCTGAGAATAGTATGAGACGTTATCTAAAGATAAAGATGTCTCTTATGTATAAAGATAAAAAACACGAAGAAGTTCTCAGCACAAATGTAAGTAAGATAAGAGATCAGATTATAAATCAGTTAAGGAGTAAGACTCCAGAGGATATACTAGATATAGATAAGACATCAGAGCTTAAAAAGGAAATAGTAGATGATATTAACTCTGCAATAAGTGGTAATATTGTACAAGATATATATTTTACAGATCTAGTAATCCAGTGAAAGGAAGTAAGTAAATGGATCTATCAAACGGCTTAACCCTATTAAAAACCATAGTTGTCTTAATCATAGTGATTGGGATAGCTAATATATCTCTGAGAGTAGTAAATAAAAATATGAAGAAACATAATAGGATTATAAAAACCATAGAGAGAGTTCCTGTAGGCAATAATTCTTCCATAGGTATAGTACAGATATGTGGAGATTATTACTTGATGAGTTTTTCAGGCTCTGATAATAGGATATTGAAGGAGCTGGATAGGGAAAAGGTGGAAGATATGGTCAAGGAGATTGAGAGTAGTAGACAGATTGCTATAGATAAGGGGATTTTGACTAATATCCTTGGAATGAGGGAGAAGAATTGACGAAGAGATTAGCCTTGATAAGTACATTATTGATTTTGCTGATAGTATTTATACCAGAATTTACATTTGCTGAACCAGAAAATGGAGGTCTAGGGATTATATTTGATGAGGCCAATAGAGGGCCTCAAGCTACTGTAAATACAGTGAAGCTTCTTATACTCTTGACAGTTCTCACTCTAGCACCATCATTCTTGATTTTGACAACTTGTTTTACTCGTATAGTGGTGGTGCTATCATTCCTGCGAAATGCTTTAGGTACACAACAGTCTCCACCTAATCAACTGTTATTGGGATTGGCGTTGTTTTTAACATTCTTTGTAATGCAGCCAGTTTACAGTCAGATAATGGAGGAAGCTGTAACACCATTTTTAGAAGATGAAATAGGTCAAGAAGAGGCTATAGATATAGCAGTAGTACCTATGAAGAGGTTTATGCTAAAGGAAACTAGAGAAAAGGATCTGGCACTATTTTTGAGAGCATCTGGCAAAGAAAATGTAAAAGAACCTATGGACCTATCCATGACTACTATAATTCCAGCATTTGCTATCAGTGAATTGAAAAGGGCCTTTAGCATTGGGTTTATCATATATATTCCATTTTTAGTTATAGATATGGTAGTTGCTAGTATATTGATGTCTATGGGAATGTTTATGTTGCCTCCTGTCATGATATCATTGCCATTTAAGCTATTGCTATTTGTATTAGTAGATGGTTGGTATTTAGTAGTAGAATCTTTGTTGTCAAGCTTTGCATAGGGGTGAAATTTTATGACTCAGGTAATGGTATTGGACATAATGAAGAGAGCTTTTTTTACCATAATGATAGTATCTGGTCCAGTTCTCATAATAGCTTTAGTGGTGGGGTTGGTCATCAGTATATTGCAGGCTACTACTCAGGTTCAAGAGCAGACTCTAAGTTTTGTTCCAAAGATAGTAGCTGTTATTCTTGCACTTATAATATTTGGAAATTTTATGCTGAATCAATTGATTTCACTGACTACTGAACTATTTAAATTGATACCTGCATTAGGTTAGGTGAAATTATGATTATTCAATTACAAAAGTTAATACTTATATTGGTGAGGATTACTGCCTTTATAATACTATGCCCTAGTTTTTCTTTTAAAGGTTTGCCAAATATATTTAAAGTTGCATTGTCTTTTAGCTTCTCTATAATTGTGTATCTGGTAATTCCAGATATTCCGATTATAGAAGATATTCTACATTTTGCCATATTGGTGGTTAAAGAAGTTCTCTTTGGCTTGGCAATAGGCTATGTAGTTCAACTGATATATGGAATTATAGAGATTGCAGGGCAGCTTATAGATTTTCAGGTGGGATTTTCCATGGCAAGTGTATATGATCCTATAATGGGTAAGAATATGTCCAATTATGGAAAGATGTATTATTGGTTATCCATATGTGTGTTTTTTCTATTGGACATGCATCATAAGATCATAGATACATTGATAAAATCTTTTACCTATGTACCTATTGCCAGTGTAGGGTTTGAAGGCTTTGGAGTATTGAGTGTAATTACCCTGTTTTCCAAGATCTTTGAGCTGGCGTTAAATCTTGCAGCTCCTATGATTATCGTGGTATTGCTTACAGATGTTGTCTTAGGGATAATATCTAAGACAGTTCCACAGATAAATGTATTGATGCTAGGAATGCCATTGAAATCCATGATAAGTTTTACTTTGACCATGATAATGTTATCTTGGTTGATGAATTCAATTGGAAATAGATTGGGATTGATACCGGGTTACTTAGAGAATTTCTTTACATTATTTCAAAGTAGTTGAGGGATATATTGAGCTTGCATTGGGGGGATTGGAATGGAAGATAAGGAGAATAAAACTGAAGAGGCTACCCCCAAACGGTTACGAGATGCTAAGAAGAAAGGACAGGTAGCTAAAAGTGGAGATCTGATTTCTGCAGTATCTCTTTTTATCTTTACTATACTCGCAGGTGTTTTAGGTCAATATGTATTCACTAATGGCTTAAAGCTTTTAAAGAATTCACTATCTATAGACTACGGAATAAATCTGAGCTTTACCAATCTGCGACCTATACTAATCAATAGTGTGGTTCAATATTTTATACTATTTGCTCCTATTGCAATAATAGCCATGATATTAGGTATTATAATAAATTTAGTTCAGACGGGATTTATATTTACAACAGATCCTTTAAAGCCAGATTTTAAGCGTTTAAATCCCATTGAAGGATTTAAGAATATCTTCTCTAAGAAGTCAATGTTTACTTTAGGAAAGAATATGGCAAAGCTTGTATTAGTTTTTTATATGACATATAGAAATCTATCTAAATCCATAGTCAAGTTGATAAATAGTGGGGATATAGGCAGTTCTAAATTGTTTTACTTCTTTATAGATTTTATCAAAGATTTGAGTTTGAATATTGCCTTTGTAATGCTGATGCTTGGAATAGTGGATTATGTCTTTGAGAGAAGAGAGTATAAGAAGAACTTGAGGATGTCTAAACAGGAATTGAAGGATGAATACAAGGAGATGGAAGGTAATCCAGAAGTTAAAGCTGCTAGACAGCAGAGACAGAGACAGATTGCCATGGGAAGGATGATGACCAGTATAGAGGATTCTACAGTAGTAGTCACCAATCCAACTCATATAGCAGTAGTACTTAAATATGATAGTGAAGTAGATCAAGCTCCAAAAGTAGTGGCTAAGGGAGCAGGACATATAGCTGAAAAGATAAAAGAGATAGCAAGGGAACATGATATACCGATTATGGAGAATAAGCCTTTGGCAAGGGCCATGTACAAGAAGGTAGAGATAGGAGAATATCTTCCTGTTGAACTCTATAAGGCAGTGGCAGAAATCTTAGCCATGGTATATGAGATGAAGAGGAAAAACAAAGGTAAGATATAGATAAAGAGGGATATTATGCCAAAATTTTTCAAAAACATAATGAAATTTTTTAATACATATTCAGAGATTGCAATGGCCTTTGCTGTTATTGCTATTATTGGAATTATTTTGATACCAATGCATAGTGGGATATTGGACTTCCTACTTGTGGTCAACATCACCATAGGGATTACCATATTGTTGCTTACACTTTTTACAAGGAATGTATTGGAGTTTTCAACATTTCCTACATTGTTATTAGTTACGACTATGTTTAGATTGGGGCTTAATATTTCATCTACTAGATTGATACTGAGCCAAGGAGATGCTGGGCATGTAATTGATGCATTTGCTAACTTCGTCACTGGAAGTAACTATATAGTAGGGGCAGTTATATTTGTAATAATTGTTCTAGTGCAAATGGTAGTAGTAACCAATGGAGCTAGTAGGGTATCAGAAGTCTCTGCTAGATTTACATTAGATGCAATGCCAGGGAAACAGATGGCAATAGATGCAGACTTAAACTCAGGATTAATAGATGAAGAGACAGCTAAAAAGAGAAGACTGGATCTACAGAGAGAGGCTGATTTCTATGGGGCTATGGATGGTGCCAGTAAATTCGTAAAGGGAGATGCCATCGCCGGAATTATCATCACCATTATAAACCTATTAGGTGGAATATTGTTATTTGCGATGGATGGCATGGGAGTTTTAGAGGCATTGGATAAGTTTGGAAAGCTGACTATAGGAGATGGATTGGTCAGTCAGGTTCCAGCATTACTTATATCTGTAGCATCAGGTATATTGGTTACAAGATCTGATGGAGACAACAGTTTTGGACAGACAGTAACTGAAGAGCTATTTGGATTTTATAAGGTCTTAATGGTTGCTGCCGTAGTATTATTTGTAATAGCATTGGTTCCAGCCTTTCCTACAGTGCCTTTCTTGATAGTAGCATTATTTATGGGAAGTACAGGATATCTACTAAGGGAAAATGAGAAGGATGAACTTGCCTTTGAAACTGCAGGAGCTGAAGCTGCTCTAGAGGCTATGGAAGAGAAGGAAAAGTCAAGTAATATATCTACATTTCAAGTAGAACCTATTTCCTTGGAAATAGGATATGGATTAATTCCACTAGTAGATGAGGGAAGTGACAGCAATCTACCGAATCATATAACTGCTATTCGTAGACAATGTGCCAATGAAATGGGGATTATATTGAATCCAATTCGCATAAGGGACAATCTTCAATTAGGCTCAAATGAATATATTATCAAGATCAAAGGCAATGAAATAGCTAGGGGAGAAATTCATCTAGATAGATATCTAGTCATAGATCCTGGGAATCAAGATTTTGATGTAGTAGGTATACCTACTAGAGAGCCTGCATTTGGTCTAGATGCTATGTGGATTGAGGAGAAAGATAGAGAGTCAGTGGAACTAATGGGGTATACAATAGTTGAACCGGTAATAGTATTGATTACACATCTAAAGGAGATTATAAAGACAAATAGTCATGAATTAATAGGTAGACAGGAAGTAAAACAACTATTGGAGACTATAAAGGACAGATACAATGTAGTAATAGATGAACTCATACCAGATATACTTTCTCTAGGAGAGGTACAGAAGGTACTGCAAAATCTACTTAAGGAAAATGTGCCTATAAATGATTTGGTGACTATATTAGAAGTGTTGGCAGACAATGGAACTATGACAAAGGATATAGAGGTCTTGACAGAATATGTAAGGCATGCGCTAAAGCGTACTATAGTCAAAGACTATTTAAATTTTGAGGGTGTTCTTCCAGTAATCACCATAGATCCAGATATAGAGGAGCTTATTAGTGATAATACAAAGAGGACTATGTCGGGTTCTATACCAGTTTTGAAGCCAGATATTATTACTAATATATTTGACAGTATCAATAATACAAGTAATAGACTATTATCTCAGGGGATTCAGGGAGTTGTATTGGCATCTCCTAAGATTAGAGTAGCGTTTAGAAATTTAACTGCTCATAATTTTCCACATATACCTATATTGTCTTTAAATGATATTCCCAATGATGTGGAAATAGAGGCTGTAGGAGTGATTGATAGGATATGATTATAAAGAAATATATAGTTGAAAGCATGAGGGAAGCTCTTATTAGAGGGAAGTATGAGCTAGGAAGTGAGGCTGTTATTGTAAGCCGCCGTCGTGTAAAGGTCGGGAAATGGTATAACCCATTTAAGAAAAAGAAACTTGAAGTCACTCTTGCAGTTGAAGAAAAGGACAAAGGTATAGACAAGCTTATAGAGAAGATAGATAGACAAGAGCCGAAATATTCGATAGAAGAGCTTGTAAAAAAGAATCCCATATTTTCAAATGTGGATGAGACAATCAAAGAACAATTGCTTGGATATTGCAAGCTAAAATTAAAGGAAGATGCACGTTTAACTGAAGATGAGGTTGTAGATTTTATAAATATCGTATTTAGGAATAATTGTTTTAGGAATAAGGTAGACTTAGGCAGAATAAATGTATTTATCGGGCCTACAGGAGTGGGAAAGACAACTACTATTGCCAAGATAGCAGCGCAGGAAGGTTTGGTGAAAAAGAAGAAGGTAGGACTGATTACCATGGATACATATAGGATAGGGGCTGTAGAACAGCTCAAGGTATATGCCAGTATATTGGGAGTTCCATTTGAGGTAGTCAGGAAACCAGATGAGATGAAAGAAAAGATAGAAAGGCTAAGTCACTGTGATCTATTGCTTATAGACACACTGGGGACAAGCCAAAACAACAGGGAGAAGCTAGAAGATATTGAAAGTTATTTCAAAGATATAGGAGAAGATATAAGGACATATTTAGCTGTAAGTATGTCTACGAATAGGGATACTATATCATCAATTCTAAGTAAATATAGAAAACTTAATTATGATGCTCTTATTCTGACAAAGCTTGATGAAATCAATAGCTTCGAAAACTTGTGGAATATCATAGAGCTAAACTCACATCCGGTACAGTATTTCTGCTATGGACAGGATGTGCCTGAAGATATTAAAACTGCTACTTTAGGCAATCTAATATCATATAGTGAGGGGATTTATCAAAATGCAAGATCAAGCTAGTAAGTTAAGGACAATGGTTGGCAATAAGAGAAGAGCTCATTCGATTAAGATATACTCTATAGTCGGTGGAGATAATGGAAGGAGTAAGGCGAATATAGCTATAAACTTAGCCACAAGATTGCAACAGATGGATAAAAAGGTGATTATCTTAGATGCTGATACTGATGAGAATAGGATAGATACCATGCTAAAGATTGAAGTGCCATTGAGTTTATCTGATGTAATTCGAGGAGAGGCTTCATTGGAGGATGCTATAATTATTTGCCCAGGAAATGTGCATCTGATCTCTGGAGGTGCAGATCTCTTGCTGATGGAGGGTATGGATTCTATAGAAAGAGAGAAGATTATAAAGTCTATGGGGATTTTAGGAAATTATGATATCTTAATCATAAATGATGGTGCAGATATGAGCAAACAATCGTTAAAATTCACTGAGTTTGCCCATGAGGTTATACTGGTGACAAATCCAGAGTCGGAAGGTCTGATGGATGGCTATAAGATAATAAAGTCCATATCTCTATATGAGTTGAAGGATAGAATTAATATAATATTAAATCAGGTACAGGATCAGTCCTATGGAGAAAGCGCATATGAGAAGCTTTCACAGACTGCGAGTCGTTTTTTAGACTTGAAATTGAAATGTATGGGATTTATATCTGGGGAGATGCCATCTAACAAGGATATTGACAAGATATGCGGAAAGATTTTAAAAGATATAAGTAATAATTATTATACATCTAGCCTAAAAGAATTAGATGATAGACTGGCTAGACTCCTTAGGTGATGCATATGGATAGATTTGAATTAAATAGTAAGATTGAGTTGATAACTGAAGATGGAAGGATGACCTATGGACTTATCTATGATACAGGTGAGGACAAGGTATATGTCTCTATTCCACCAGATGATAGAAGCTTCATCATATTACAAATAGGAGAAATATTGGAGAGTATAGTCTATTTGGAAGAAGAGACTGTAGAATTTAAATGCATAGTTACAGATAGGATCTGTGGAAGTACTCCCATGTATGAATTGTCAGAGTTAGGCAATTTTATGAAGGTACAGAGAAGGGAAGATGTTCGGATTTCTTATACTAGGGCAATACAGTATACAGGCAATAAATACCTATTTGAACTTGGACAATCTGAAAGAGATCCTAGGGAGACATTAGAGAATATAGAAAGACATTTAGAAGATGGAATGATGATGGATCTAAGTGGTGGAGGACTTAAGTTTTCCTGTTATGATGACTTTGAAATAGGAGAAATCCTTCTGGTGATATTCAATCTAGGAAGAGATACATTTATGGTGAAATGCGGAATAAGGGACAAAGAATTAGACGTATATCCTAAAAGGACCAAATATATCTATGGAGTTGAATTTGAGGATATAGATGAGAAATCAAGGGATGAAATTATACGTTTTATATTTATATTGATGAGAAAAACACAGAATAAAATTATAAAGTAGGGATTCCATGTTTTATGAGCTTAGTGAACAAGATAATTTAGTAATTAAATATCTACCTTTAGTGAGAAATATAGTCAGTAGAATTGACTCAAAGAATAGTGTATATGAGTTAGAGGATTTAGTGAGCATCGGAGTTATAGGACTTATGGATGCAATTAAGAGATATGACTATAAGAAAAAGGTTCCATTTGAAGCCTATGCTACTATACGTATTAGAGGTGCAGTCATTGATGAACTGAGAAAGGCAGGACCAGTTTCTAGAAGTAGAATTGACAAACTCAATAGATATTATACAGCTAAAGAAAAGCTTGAGAATAAATTTTTGCGAACTCCAAAGGAATCTGAGATATGTAAGGAGTTAGACATTGATGATAAGGAACTCTCTAGCATCTATGAAACTGTACACTATCTTTCAAATGTATCTTTAGAGTCTATAATATCTTCAAAAGATGGGAATAATACTGAGCTTATAGATCTGATTCAAGATAGTAATAGCATATCTCCTGAGGAATATTTTACCAATAAGGAGAGAAGACAAATCATCAAGGATGCTATAGATATATTAGATGAGAGAGAAAAGACCATCCTAAATCTCTATTATGTAGAGGAATTATCTATGAAGGAAATTGCCTATATCTTAGATATCTCTATTCCTAGGGTATCTCAGATTCATGGGAGGATATTATTAAAGTTAAGGGATACACTTGGATCATATTTGGAGGTACACTGATGTTTATTATTTTGATAGCTGTTGGGATTGTATTTATCATATTAGGTATCTGTATAGGTAGATACGACACTGAAGACTATAGCCAAGAGCCAGATGTATCATATAAGAACATAGAAAATCTGATATTATTGGAAAAGAGAGTTGAAGAGATAGAGAGGATACTGTCGGAGGACGCAGATGAGCCAGAGGATGAACTTGGATATGGATTGGAAAACTATAGACTTTTAAAAAAATACGAGGCTGAGAACTACTCTATTGAGGAGATCTGTGAACTTTTAGATATGAATAAAGGGGAGGTCATACTATTAAAAAATCTATATGGAAATCTCTAAGATTAGACGGAAGTTTTTTCATCCCATTTGGTATGGGAATAATCATTGCAGCTGTACTTATGAATTTAAGTTATTCTGTAAAGGCAAAATTTAAAGTAGAAGAAGAGGCAAGGAAGATGGGGATGATATACCCTACTGAAATAAGAGCTATAGATTTAGAATAGGGAGTGAAAATATGATAAGAAGTGTCTTTACTGTCAATAGAAATATGAATGTTCTTCAAAAGAAGTTGGAGAATACTGGTGCAAATATGAGCAATATAAATACTCCAGGATATAAGTTTCAAGATATAGTTCAGAGTACATTAGAATCTAGAAATATAGTAAATCATATGGGTAGTAATGATCTGAATAAGAGGCAAGAATTAGGTTCTCTTACTTTTGGAAATCAAATTGATGAGGTATATAGTGTATTCCAACAAGGTAATCAATCAGATACTGGAAGAAACATGGACTTTGCCATTGTAGATAATGGTTTTTTTGCCATACAGATGGACAATGGTGAAATTGGATTTACTAGAAATGGAAATTTTAAATTAGATAGCGATAATCGTCTAGTAACTATGGAGGGATATCCAGTTTTAGGAGTAGATGATTTTGGTAATGTAGTAGATATATATGCATATGATAATCACATGGATGTAAATGTGAAGGGAGATATAGTAGGTCAGGATACAAGATTTTATATTGTGGACTTTGAAGATTATTCCCAGTTAAATCCTGTAGGAGATACTATCTTTACCAGTGAGGGAGGAAATTATCCTGTAATGGATACCAATATAAGACAGGGCTTTTTAGAGATGTCCAATGTAAATATAATAGATGAGATGGTGAAGATGATAGAGATCTCTAGGGAATTTGAAGCTAATCAAAAACTTTTACATGCTGCTGATGAGACTTTAAGTAAGGCAGTAAATGAAATCGGAAGATAGTGAGGGAAATATATGATATATAATATATTGAATATAGGTAAAACTGGTTTAAAGTCAGTAGACAATAAGATGAGTGCCGTATCTGATGATTTGTCTAATGTAAATACTCATGGCTATAAGAGAAAAGATATAAGTTTTCAAGAGCTACTTAGGAATGAGATATATGATAGTGAAGTACTATTGGGAGATAATGCAAGAGGAACCAGTATCAATGCAGGGGCTAAAGGTGGTATAGGTAGTATCAATTTTAAACAAGGGGTAATTCGACCATCTGATGGTGAATTTCATATGGCGATAGATGGGGACGGATTCTTTGGAGTTCGTGATGAAATGGGAAATCTGATGCTTACTAGAAATGGTGGATTTCACATAAATGAAGATAGGAGTATTTCAGATGATAGTGGATACCTTCTTGATTTTGAGTCCTATGTACCTATGGATGAATGGGGAGAAGGAAAGATAAATATATCTATAGAGGGGAATATAATTAAAGAGTTAGAAGGGGACACAGAGTTAGAAGAGGAAACTCAATTATTAGGTAGAGTAATTCTATATAATCCGGAGGTTTTGGATTCCCTTATTCCATTGGGAGAAGGTAGATATATTCCGTCTGATGATATAGAATTATACAACTCTACATATGATAGTGATGGGTTTGGAGATATAGTTCAATACGGTTTAGAGGAGTCCAATGTTGAGATTACAAAGAGTATGTTAGATATGATTACAGCACAGAGAGCATATTCCATGAATACGAAAGTAATACAGACTACAGACGACATCTTATCCATGATTAATAATATAAAACAATAAGATAGTTGCCAAGGAGTTAATTTCCTTGGCAATTATTTTATTAAGTGGATATAATAGTATATAGGAGATTTCTGGCAAAGTGATATTGTCATTCCGCCCGTAGGGGAGAGCTTTGCTCTCCCGATTAGAAAGCTGTCATTTCGACCAAAGTGGAGAAATCTACTCTTTTAATTGTAATTGTGAACTGTGAATTGAATTACCTGTGCCCGAATGGGTAACTTTTATATAGGAGTGAAACTTATGAATAAGATATTTAATAATGATTGGGAAGAGTTATTAGAAGATGAGATGAAAAAGGATTATTATCAAAGGCTCCGAATGTTTTTAGTTAAGGAGTATAAGACTAGGACCATATATCCGGGTCCATATGATATATTCAATGCATTACACTATACAGCTTATAAGGATGTAAAGGTGGTAATTTTAGGGCAAGATCCATATCATGGTCCTAATCAAGCACATGGTCTAGCTTTTTCTGTTCAACCAAAAGTTGCAATACCACCATCTCTTAGAAATATGTATAAAGAATTACATGATGATTTGGGGTGCTATATTCCCAATAATGGGTATCTTAAAAAATGGGCAGATCAAGGGGTATTGCTCTTGAATACTTCTTTAACTGTCAGAGCAGGAGAGGCTAATTCTCATAAAAGTATAGGTTGGGAAACCTTTACCGATCATATAGTCAAGTTACTAAATGAGAGAGAAGAGCCTATAGTATTTATACTTTGGGGGAATAATGCTAGATCCAAGGAGAAATATATTACCAACAAAAATCACTATATAATTAAATCAGTTCATCCTAGCCCATTATCTGCGAGTAGAGGTTTCTTTGGCTCAAAACCATTTTCTAAGACAAATGAGTTCTTAAAGAGTATAGGCAAGGAACCAATTGACTGGCAGATTGAAAATATAAAGTGATTGGAGGAAATTTTATGAGAGATGAAGAGAGAGGTAAAATAGGGGAAGTCCCTATAATAAGATCTATACCAAGGGATGTAGATGGATTATTACCTACTTTGATATTGTATCATGGATGGAGTTCTAGCAAGGAATCGCAGAGGTTTAGGGCATTTATCTTAAGCAGTCTAGGATATCAAGTAATCTCACCTGATGCAATACATCATGGAGAGAGGGGGACACTTGATTACTATGATCCTGAGAATGCAAAGAAGTATTTTTGGCCTACTATATTGAATAACTTAGAAGAGTCTAAATCTATTATAGATTATGCTATAGAAAATTATGATGCAGATCCTAATAGAATTGGAGTATTAGGTCATTCAATGGGAGGTTTTACGGCAGCAGGGATATTTACTCATAATCCTAAGATAAAGGCTCTAGTAGTATTCAATGGATCTTGTAATTGGAGATATTCCAATGATATATTCAAACAGGCTATAGGAATGGATAATTCAGAGGATCTAGAAGATATAGAGGAGAGTGTAAACTTCAAGGATCCAATGGCTAATATGGATTTAATCATTGATAGACCTATATTGATGCTTCATGGAAATAAGGATAGTCTTGTAGATATAGAAAGTCAGAGAATATTTTATGATAAGATAAGACCGCTATATTCTAATAGTAACATGATAGAGTTGATCGAATATAATAATCTGAACCATTTTGTTACTACTAACATGATGGAGGAGGCAGCACATTGGTTTAAAAAATATCTATAATGGGGGAGAATA
Source organism: Tissierellaceae bacterium HCP3S3_D8 (assembly GCA_052067355.1). Lineage (GTDB taxonomy): Bacteria > Bacillota > Clostridia > Tissierellales > Tissierellaceae > CABMKH01. The sequence continues at coordinate 30,387 of JBQHQH010000017.1, read as the reverse complement.
TCATGAAACCAATAATTGGACTTATTAGTCAATATGAATATTCGGTTAATAGAAAATTTAATAAACTCAATTATACCTACGTAGATGCTACAATAAAAGGTGGAGGAGTTCCGATAATAATTCCTATTTTAAGAGATTTTACAGATTTAGATAGATATTTAGACTCTATAGATGGTCTTATCTTTACTGGTGGAGAAGATGTCTCTCCACTGTTATTTGGTGAAAATCCCATAAGGGAAGTAGAAACTATCTGTTATGATAGAGATAGGATGGAGATGGAAGTATTTAAGAGAGCATATGATAGAAAGATACCGATTTTAGGAATCTGTAGAGGGCTTCAACTTATAAATGTAGCTCTTGGAGGCACTCTATATCAGGATATAAACAGACAGCTACCTAATTCTTATGGGCATATATCTACCTATAATATAGAAGGAGGATATCATTCTATAGAGATTATAGACGATACAATACTATATGATATACTTGGAAGGAAAAGCGTAAATGTAAATTCTCAACATCATCAGAGTGTTAAGGAGTTGGGAAAGAATTTAAGAGTCAATGCATTAGCTTCAGATGGAGTAGTTGAAGGTATAGAGAGTACTGGTGGGAGATTTATATTGGCAGTACAGTTTCATCCAGAAGCTATGATAAGTGAACATGAAGAATTTATAAATATATTTAAATATTTTACCAACTATTGCCTATAAATCAATATTATAGGCATTCAATTTAAAGGGTTGAGGAATAGCTATCTCTACTGGTGTAAAGTGAAATGGAGAGATATAAGATTTTTATATATGCAACGCTCTATATATAGAGAAAATAGCATATGTGTTTAAGCCTAAGAGCATAGGCATACCTAAAGTGAACTTTTTCTTTTTGGTCTTATGTCTAAAGAAGTACATTCCTATTAGTCCACCTAAGGAACCACCAATAAGGGATAGACCTAAGAGAGTAGATTCAGGAATTCTCCAACGATGTTTCCTTGACCTTCTCTTGTCTATTCCAAAGGATATAAAGGTAATTAGATTTATTATGAATATATAGGCTAATACTATGTCTTTTGGATTTAATGATTTTATATTCAAATTTATCAACTCCATAATTGGATTTGGGACATGCCCATAGATAGATATTATATCAAAATCCTAAGTGTTTCAAGGAGTTTATGAGATCATTGAGAAAGGTGTAATCTAGGCTGTAGGGGAGAGCTTTTCTCTCCCGATCATAAAGTTTGTCATTTCGACCGAAGCGGAGAAATCTCATCTTTTAATTGTGCATTGGTATCGTGAATTGAAAAGTATATTTGAGGTGATTATAATGTTTAAAGTAGGAATAATAACAGCTAGTGATAAAGGATATAGTGGAGAAAGAGAAGATAGATCTGGGGAAGTAATTGCTAAGATTATGGAGGAAAAAGGGTATACTGTTGAGAAAAAGAGTATAGTTCCAGATGAAATAGATGTTATATTTCATGAGATAGTCACTATGTCAGATGACTTGAATGTAGATTTGATTTTAACTACTGGAGGGACAGGCTTTAGTCCTAGAGATGTAACTCCTGAGGCTACAATAAAGGCCTGTGATAGAATGGCAAATGGAATATCTGAAGCCATTAGATATTATAGTCTTCAGATTACCCCAAGGGCAATGCTTTCTAGAGCAGTATCTGGTATAAGAGGCAGGACATTGGTAATCAACCTTCCTGGCAGTCCAAAGGCAGTTAAAGAATCTCTGGATTTTATCCTTGATAGTCTATATCATGGTTTAGAGATATTGACAGGGCGTGGGGGAGAATGTGCTAGAAAATAAGAAAACTTCTTGGATCTCAAGAAGTTTTCTTATTTTCAACCATCTTTGCAAAGAATATCCCTATTTCAAATAATAGTATCATAGGTATGGCCAGTAGCACTTGTGATACTACATCTGGGGGAGTAAGTATAGCAGCTAATATAAATATAATCAAGACAGCTATCTTCTTATTTTTCTTAAGAGTTTCAGTACTTATCAATCCAAACTTTACTACTATGGTCATGAGTATTGGAACTTCAAAGACTGTGCCAAAGGCTAAGACAAATGAAGTAGCAAAGGATAGATAACTTTTAAAACTTATCATTGCTCTAATTCCATCTATTTGAAAACTTGCAAAAAAATCGATAGTCAAAGGTAATACTACTAAGTATCCAAATAAAGATCCTAGTATAAATAATATCCCACCTACAAAGAGAGATTTTAAAACAGTTTTTCTCTCGCCAACTGTCAGTCCAGGTTTTATAAACAGCCAAATATTGAATAGAATTATAGGAAGGGCAAGGACTACCCCTCCGATTACTGCAACTCTAATATAAGACATGAATAATTCGGTGGGAGCAATAAATACAAATTCCATAGTTGATGCTTTGTTAATCATATCCCTTACTATAGTTTCAGAAAATCTATAGGAGAATAATGTAAGGGCAATTAGTGCAATAAAACTATAAATAAGCCGTTTTCTCAACTCTGCAAGATGTTCTATTAGCGTTTGTTTTTCATCATAAATTTCCATATCCTCATTCATCATTATGAATCCTTTTCATCTTTATCATTTAAAGGCTTGTTTATTTCATCAGTGATGTCCTTTGATGCGTTTCTGAATTGATGTATAGCTTGACCCATGGATTTTCCAAGTTCGGGTAATTTTGCAGGCCCAAAGATTACAAGAGCTATAATAAGTACTAGTGCTAATTCCATAGGACCAATTTTACCAAATCCAAACACAATATATTCCTCCTAACTATGTTAATATATAATATATTTTAGCATTAAAGAGGGATTGTGTAAAGAATAACAATTTAGAACTAACAGAATAATAATATTTTTTCTCTGTCAATCTTGGCGTAAATACTATCCTTATATTTTATATTATTGAGATCTTTTTTAGATACTTCCATATAGATATATGACTTTAAAATACTGCTATTAGATAGGATAAATATACTAGAATTTATATTTTCTACTATATCTACAATATGGAGTCTAAAGGTATTTTCCTCATCTATATCATGGCAGATATGGATATCTTGTTCTTGGATAGCTATGTACTCTATATCTTGTTCTACATCCCTACATTCTAACTCTAGATTCCAATCTATGGCCAATACCCTATTGTCATCGATTTTTTTTGCCCTAGATATGTTCTTATATCCAGCAAGGGTTGCAGAATATATGCTTTTAGGATTATAAAATAGATTGGATTTGTCACTAAGTTCTTCTATCTTTCCATTATTGATAACTGCAATTATGTCACTTAGTCTAAAGACTTCATCTTTATTGTGAGAGACATATATTATCTCTCCCCTATGCTTATCTATGATATCTATAAGTTCCCTTTCCATCTGCCATTTAAGGTATTCATCTAGTGCTGAAAATGGTTCGTCTAACATGAGTATTTTAGGCTCATTTACTATCATTCTAGCCAATGCAACTCTCTGTTGTTGTCCACCAGATAGCTGATGAGGATAATTATCCTCTAATCCCTGTAGGGAAAAGTCATGGATTACCTGCTTTATGATTTTTTCTTTATTATCTTTATCTTTTGGAATACCGATGAATATATTTTCCTTCAAGGTCATATTGGGAAAGAGGGCATAACTTTGAAATAGTAGGCCTACTTTTCTATATTGAGGGGCTATATCTATCTTCTTTTTACTATTGAACAAAGTTCTTCCATTTAGCACTATCTCGCCTTCATCTGGAGATTCAATACCTGCTATACACTTTAAGGTCATACTCTTTCCACAGCCTGAAGGTCCTAGTAAGGCTAAAGTCTTATTATCTATTTCAAACTCAACATCTAGATGAAAATTACCTAATGTCTTTTTTATATTTACATAGAGAATCTTAACTCCCTCCTTTTCCTGATTTTAAAATTCTATTGCTTTCAAATTTATTCATCAATATCATTATAAAGAAAGATATTGCAGCCATTAAGATTACCCATTTGTATGCTAGTTGACGATTTCCACTTTGGACAGCACTATATATGGCTACAGACATGGTCTGTGTCTTTCCGGGAATATTTCCTGCTATCATTATGGTGGCTCCAAATTCTCCAAGGGATCTTGCAAAGGTCAATATGGTTCCAGCGATTATATTGGAGAAACTATTTGGAAGTATGATCTTTTTAAAGATTTCATGTTCACTTAGTCCTAATGTCCTTGCAACATATATCATATCTTTGTCAAATTGTTCAAAAGCTCCTCTAGCTGTTCTATACATTAGAGGAAATGAAACCACTGTAGCTGAAATAATAGTAGCAGCTTTGGAAAACATAACAGTGGTATCGAATTTTAACAATATCTTTCCTATAATACTGTTTTTTCCAAGTAGGATCAATAAAAAAAAGCCTACAACTGTAGGAGGGAGTACTAGGGGAAGGGTCAATATTCCATCCATGACTCCCTTAAATCTCTTGGATTTACTAATAAAATATGCACAATAAATCCCTAGAATAAAATCTATAGTTGTAGAAAAGATTGCAGCTCTTAAAGAGATTATAAGCGGAGAATAGTTCATAGTATTCTCCACTATTTTAGGTCAAAACCATATTTTTTAAATATTTCTTTGGATTGTTCTGTAGATAAAAAGTCTATAAATGCTTGTGAAGCCTCAAGAGTTTTGCTATCTTTAATGGCTGCAACAGGATAGCTTACTTCTTTATGACTTCCTTCAGGTGCTTCGGCAATGATCTTCACTTTATCTGTAGTGTAGGCATCAGTTGCATATACTATTCCACAGTCAACTTCGCCGCTTTCTACCCATGTAAGCACTGTTCTTACATCAGTTGCATACACTGCCTTTGGGTTTATATCATCTATGATATTTAGATTTGTAAATACCTCTTCACTATATTGTCCTACTGGAACATTAGAAGGATCACCGATTGCTATTTTCTTTACATCATCTTTTGCTAGATCTTCAAAGGACTCAATTCCTAACTCACTATTTTCAGGAGTTACTAGTACAACTTTATTTATCAATAGAGTCTTTCTAGTATCTTCCACTATATGTCCACCTTCTTGCAATGCATCCATTTGCTTTTGTGCTGCAGATAAAAATACATCTACAGGGGCCCCTTCTTCGATTTGAACTTGAAGAGCACCTGAACTTCCATATGTGAAGTCAAGATTTACATGTTGATTTTCTCCCATATAGATTTCTCCAAGTTCATTTAGGACATCTGTCAAACTAGCTGCAGCAGATACTAATAATTCTACATTTTCATCTTCTGTTTCTTGTCCTGTAGTTTGACTATCATTTTCTACTTCTTTTTTCTCATTACCACATCCAACTACAAGACTCATTGTAAGTACTAATACTAAAAATAGACTAAAAGCTTTCTTTAATTTCATTGTAGTTCCTCCCATGTAATTTTCGATTATCTCAAGTGAGATTAACGAATATATTCTTTATCGCCTTAATAGGCAGTAAAGTCAATAGTCATAGAAATACTTTTTAAAGAGCCTCTCAACTTCTATATCCAGCTCTTTCATAAAATCTTGGTATCTCTGTAAAAAGATCTCTCCTTCTTTGGAGAGAACAGATTTCCCTCCACCACTACCTCCAACTATACTTATGATCAGAGGAAATCCTAAATCCTCTTCTGCTCTTTTGATGATCTTCCAACCTTTGCTAGATGATAGCCCCATAGTTCTATATGCTTTAGATAGGTTTTCAGTTTGTTTTACTAATTCCATTATATCCGCAATGCCAGGACCAAATCCAGAATTTGACCTATAGATTTTTGCTTTGATTTCACATTTTAAACCTTCTTGGCTAATATGTTCCATATCATAATCCCCTTTGTCTATTATATTTGAATCTTTTCTGGATTAGTATAGATTAGGGGAGTGTCAGATAATATCTTTGAAACTATGGTTATTCCATAATGATTGGCTAATTTTATTCCCATATCGCTTGGATATTTTAGTGAAGCTACTACAGGAATTCCTACGGCTGCACATTTCAAGAGCATGTCCAAAGAGATTCTACCAGTGGTACAGACAATGGAGTTTGAGAAATTTTCACCATTTTTAGCAGATGCACCTATGGCCTTGTCCACTGCACAGTGTCTACCAATATCCTCTCGAAGATAATATCTGTCTTTATCCAAGTTTAGTACTATGGCACTATGTACTCCTCCAGTAGTATTATAGATTACAGCTTCATCTACCATTATATTGGCAATTTCAATGATCTTTGTAAGCTCAACAGAGAGATCTTGATTTACCTTGGAAATTCTATATATATTATCATTGAATTTACTAACTGAAGATGTCCCACTAAGTATAAATTCAGGTACACTATATAGATCTTTGGTCATAGGATTATTCACTGTTGTAAAGATTTGACATGTATCTAGATTTACTTGTATATCTACTATATCTGATATATTTTCTATGATACCCCTAGTCAGTAGATGACCTATAGCCAACTCATCTAATTCAGAAGGGGTGCACATAAATGTGGTGATGATATTGTCGTTCATCAATAGTTCAACGGGCATTTCAACAGCTGAAGGTAATTTGTTTTTTAACAAGAGATCACATCCTAACTCTATTTAGTTATATTTACAATAGAAATTATAATGTATATATATGTATATTGCAAACATTTTGTCAATGAATAGTCTAATCCATTGACTGTATTTTGATATTATAATATAATGTTTGTATGTCTATAAATTAACATATAGATATACTCAATATTCAAAATAATGCTTTCCATAAAAGGGGTTGATATTTTGAAAAAAATATTTTGTGGACAGATTATCTTTGATTTATCAAAGAAGGGGTGAATAAAATGTCAGAAGTATCAAAACAAAACAAAATAGACAAAGTGTTAAATACAGAAATGACTAGAAGAAAATTCATGAAGATTTCAGGTAAAAGTCTAGTTGGTTTGACAGTATCGGCATCATTGTTGTCCCTATTTGGTTGTAGTCAAGAACAAGTGGATAATGGTGATGTTGTTTTATGGGCAACTCCTACTGGATTATTGGTTGTAAATGAGGCTAAATGTACTGGTTGCCAAAGATGTGAGATAAATTGTACTATAGTAAATGATGGATGTACATCTTCCCATATTTCTAGAGTAAAGGTAACACGCAATCTTATGAATCATAATGGGCATGGTACATATCAAGATGACTGGGTGTATTTTCCAGACACATGCCGTCAATGTGAAGATCCATTGTGTGGAAATGCATGTCCAGAGGAAGCCATATATGCAGATGATAGAGGTGTGAAGATCATCGATGAATCAAAATGTGTAGGTTGTGGCACCTGTGTGGAAGCATGTCCTTGGCATATGCCAACAGTAAATCCAGAAACTAAAAAAGCATCTAAATGTATCTTGTGTGGTGCCTGTATACAAGGCTGTGTTACAGGAGCGTTATCAATGGTTCCTTGGGATGAAGTAACAGCTGCAGCACAACAAACAAGAAAACAATAAGGGGGTTGAACTATAATGACTTTATATGGATGGTCTGGAAAAATACTTCGTGTTAATTTTACAACAGGCTCAATTACAACAGAAGATACGAGTAAGTATAAGGATTATATAGGTGGAATGGGAATAGGATATAAGATCATATATGATGAGGTACCTCTAGAGACTCATCCTCATGATGAAGCTTCAAAGGTAGTTTTAGCAGTTGGACCATTGACTGGTTCTGGAGTACCATGTTCAGGTAGACTTAATATGTCTTTCCTTTCTTCATGGACAAGGGGTTATTCTATTGTAGATGCTCATATGGGTGGACATATAGCTCATGCCATTAAGTATGCTGGATATGATGCAGTTATATTTGAAGGTAAATCATCTAAACCAGTTTATCTTAAAATAGATGATGACAAAGTTACCATAGAAGATGCAAGTCATATTTGGGGAAAAGGGACTTTTGAAGCCAATAGGGTACTAGTAGAAGAAAACGGAGAGGCTTTTGATGCGGCAACTATTGGTCAAGCGGGAGAAAACCTTGTGAATATGTCCTGTATGATTACATCAGTAGGAAATTCAGGTGGAGCTGGAGTTGGAGCTATATTTGGTTCTAAAAAGTTAAAGGGCTTTGTGGCTCGTGGTACAGGAAGTGTGAAGATTGCTGATCCAAAGGGTCTAAAGGAAGTCAGCGACTACATGTTGAGAGAACTAGTAGGTGGAAACAATAATCACAATGTACCAGCTGTTCCTCAATCATGGGCAGAATACTCAGCACCATCTGGAAAGAATAGATGGTCAGGAGCTCCAGGTAGAGGATGGCAAAAAGCTGAAGGCGGCTTTGTAGATATGGGAGAGCAACCTGTAGGAGATATAGATAAGATTGGTTATCGTGCTCATAAGGGATATTTTGACCATGGACCTATTGCAGATAAATATATGGTCAAGGTTGGAGGATGCTCTTCATGCCCAATAAGATGTTATGCTCAATATGATATAGATCCACTAGCAGACTATGATTTGCCAACTAAGGCTTCCAACACATGTATGCCTATTATATTCCAAGGTGCATGGTATCCAGAAGGATTAAAAGACTTTGTAGATGAAGGAGATGCCGATCTAGTTATCTGTGGTGCTGGTTCTAGAGCAGTAGATGACTATGGACTATGGGATAACTATGGAAATATACAACGTGATTTCAACTATTGCTATAAATCAGGAATACTTAAGGAAAAGCTTCCAGCAGAAGAGTATAATTCAATTCCATGGGATTGGATGAAAGAAGGAGATCCACGTTGGGTAGTAGATATAGTCCGTAGGATTTCCATGAAAGAAGGGGAAATATCAAAACTAGGACTTGGAACATATCTATTAGTTAAAGAGTGGAATCTAGGTAAGGAATATCTAGATGTAGAATATCTACAAAATGTAACATATAATGGATATCCAAAACATCACTCTTCAGAAGACGTATGGCAAACTGGATTATTATATAATATGATGTATAATCGTGATTGTATGGTTCACCATATGACCAATGTAGTTCAATCAGGTTCACCTTATGAACTATATAAAAAGATATTGGAGGATGAATTTGGTGAGGGAGCTGTAGATAAGCCAAAACACTATACACCTATGAATAGAAGCAAGGCTAAGTTAGCTAAATGGGCTTTCATAGGAAAGCAATGGCATGATATGGCAACTCTTTGCAACTGGATGTATCCAATGACATTGTCTCCATCTAAGAAGAGAGGATACAAGGGAGATCATGATCTAGATGCTAAGTATATGACTGCTATTACGGGAGAAAATTGGACTAGAGAAGATGTAGACTTGGCAAGTGAGCGTGTGTCCAATATGCTTAGAGTTATGACAGCTATTTCATTTAATATCCATGAGGGAAGTAAAAACCTAAGAAAAGATCATGATACTATACCTGCTTGGGTATTTGATAAAGAGCCAGATTTTAAACCTTTCGAAGCTGGAACTGTGAAGATGGATAGAGAAGATATGGAAATAGCAAGGACTATGTTCTATGAAGAAATGGGATGGGATGTTGAGACTGGAATTCCAACTCGTGAAACTCTTGAGAGACTTGGCCTAGGCTATATGGCAGATGATCTAGAAGCTAGAGGATTATTACCAGCGTAAATATCATAGAGAATTTGGAGGTATGAACATGTTATTTGGGAGAAGAAAGGATGGCTTTTCTAGAGTAGAAGAAGTTGTTGAACTTTCAAATGAGATAAATGAAGATGAATTAAGGGAAGAAAAACTTCTAAAGTCTGAATTAGATAATCAGCAGAAACCTGATCTTCTAGATTATTTGGAAGAACTTGAGGATATAGATGATGCCCCAAATTCCCTAGACGAAGAAGAAATAGAAGTAGAAGAGAAGACAGAAGCACAACTGTTAACAGAGTTTATAAGGATGAGAAGTAGTGCGGCTCACTTGACATCTAGGACATCTCTTGAAGAAGATAAAAGAGAAAGGCAAGATATAGATGAATTGTTAAAGTCTATATCGGAAGATGAGAATTGTAATGATATTACCTTTATAAAAGGAGATAAGGATATCTACTACTATTCAGATGAATGTATGAGTGATAACTATGCAAGGATTGCTGTATTAGTAGAAGAAAAGGATCTTGCCAAGACCATAGCAGAAATGGTTAGATGGAATGGTAAGACCTATCCTTGTGCAACACCACTATACTATTTCAAGAATTCTCCATATTTCTATACAGATGCACAAATAGAGCGAGCTCTTGATAGAATCAAGCAACAGGAAAAATACAGTGATATCTGTGAATTGACAACAGGAAACGATAAGAGATATCTCTATTCCACAATTCATATGAGTGAAAAATACGCTAGAGCCTTAGCAGAAGGCGTGGAATATGGGGAATATGGATATAGATAGATTTTAAAATTAAATGACATTTATTGACTCCGAGCATTTTATCCTGATATCAACCCTATGGATGAATGCCAAAATATTTTTTAAATATTTAAGGGTATGTTTGGAAACGGGCATGCCTTCCGTGTTTGAAAAGGAGCAGCAGTATATTATATAAAGCTGTTTTCAGATTTAAAGACTGAAGACAGCTTTTAAATATAAAGGATGGTAGAGATGAAGAAGATAAAGACTGAAGATGCAGTAGGAAGTGTACTCTGTCACGATATGACTAGAATAGTGAAAGATGAGATAAAGGATGCAGTTTTTAGAAAAGGACATATAGTTACAGAAGAGGATATCCCTCTCCTATTATCCATGGGAAAAGATCATATATTTGTCTATGAGAAGAAGGTAGGCATGATTCATGAGAATGATGGGGCACTGGCTTTAGCTGAATTGTGCATAGATGATAATATGGTGTCTACAGAAGTAAAAGAGGGGAAAATCGAGTTAAAGGCAGAATGTGATGGATTTTTCCAAGTAGATGTAAATAGATTAGACAGGATAAATGAATTAGATGATATCATGATCGCCACAAGGAAGGGAAATATTCCTGTTAAAAAAGGAGAAAAACTAGCAGGTATGCGTGTTATACCTTTGGTAATAGAAGAAGAAAAACTAAATAGGGCAAGGGATATTGCAGGCGACTCTCCAATATTAAAGCTGACCCCTTTCAAAGACTTGAAGGCAGGAATTGTAACTACTGGGAATGAAGTCTATCATGGCAGGATAAAGGATACATTTACCCCTGTAATTAGAGAAAAATTAAATGATATGGGTATAGAAGTAGTAAAGCATATAATAAGCAATGATGATACAGAGAATATCAAGTCTGGTATTTTAGATATAAAAAAAGAAGGTGTAGACCTCATTATCTGTACTGGTGGAATGAGTGTTGATCCAGATGATTTGACACCTGCAGCTATCAAATCAAGCGGTGCTAATATAGTGACCTATGGTGCACCAGTATTGCCGGGAGCTATGTTCTTGTTGGCTTATTTTGATGATGGAACTACAATCATGGGAGTACCTGGATGTGCTATGTATAAGAAGATAACCATATTTGATATAATACTTCCATACGTAAGTGCAGGAATTCAAATAGATAAAGTTAATATTGCAAAATTAGGATATGGAGGACTTTGTTTAGATTGTGATATTTGCCATTATCCAAATTGTCAATTTGGAAAGGGGTTATAGATTTGAAGAATATAGAGTTGGAACAGGCATTGGAGATTATCCTAGAATCTGTAGATGAAATAGATGATATTGAAGGAGTCGAGTTAGAAGATGCTCTTGGAAGGATTTTAGCAGAGGATTTTTATGCGCCAATGGACAATCCTCCCTTTGATAGATCTCCATTAGATGGATTTGCTTTAATGGCTAAGGATACATATACAGCCTCAGAGTCCAGTTCTGTTACCTTTAAAGTAATAGACAAGGTCTATGCTGGTACAACTAGTGATAAGACTATTGGGGATTTTGAAGCTATAAGAATAATGACAGGAGGAAAGATGCCATTAGGTTCTGACTGTGTCATTAAGCTGGAAGATTGTTTAGAAGATGGAGATAATGTAATTATTAAAAGAACTTTAAAGCCATTTGAAAACTACTGTTATAGAGGAGAAGACATAAGATGTGGAGAATTACTGTTAAAGAGAGGCACTAAACTTTCAGCTATACATTTGGGAGTATTGGGAAGTATGGGACAAGATAGAATTAAGGTGATAAGAAGACCTAGAATAGGGATTTTGGTCACTGGGGATGAGATTATAGAATATACATCTCCATTAGTAGATGGGAAGATATATGATACAAATGGAATAATGTTGAGCTCCAGATTGAAGGAGCTTGGGTTTGACCTCATAAAGATAAAGACCCAAGGAGATGATCCTAAAAGTGTAGGAAATTCAATCATAGAAAATATGGAGAGTTTAGATCTGTTGATTACAACTGGAGGAGTATCTGTAGGAGATAAGGATATATTTCATGAGGTCATAGACTTGATAAAAGCTCAACGATTGTTTTGGAGAGTAAAGATAAAGCCAGGTACACCTGTCATGTATTCTATATTTGAAGACAAGCCTATATTGAGTTTATCTGGAAATCCCTTTGCAGCCCTTGCAACTTTTGAGTTATTGGCTAGGCCTTTGATTGCAAAGTTGAGTGGGGATAATGGTATAAATACTAGGAGAACCAAGGCTAAGCTGCTTAAAGATTTTAAGAAGGTAAGTAAGAATAGAAGATTTATCAGGGCAATATATAGAGATGGTGAGGTAGACTTGCCAGAGGGCGGACATTCTTCAGGTATGCTTTTAAATATGAAGGATTGTAATGCACTTATAGATGTAGGGGCAGGAAATATGGGACTTGAAAAATTTGAAGAGGTAGAAGTTTTGCTACTATAGAGGTGGTTATATTATATGGAAAATCATAAACAGAGGATAATAGCCATAAGTGGTATAAAAAATTCAGGCAAGACCACATTGATTACTAAGCTTATTCCATATTTAAGACAGAGAGGATTGAAGGTTGCTACTATAAAACATGATGGGCATGATTTTCGGCCAGATGTAGAGGGTACAGATACATATAGATATAGGGAAGTAGGGGCTTATGGAGTTGGGATTTTTTCTCAAAATAAATGGATGGTTATAAAGGAAGAGATGGATATTGAAATTTCAGAGTTGATAGGACAATTTCCTGAAGCTGATCTAATACTTCTTGAGGGATTTAAGTATTCAGAGTATCCTAAGATTGAGATTGTGAGAGGTGAAGTATCTTCTTCTCCTGTTTCAAATCCGGAGACGGTAATTGCGTATATGAGTGATCAGGATAGATTTTCTAAGGATATTAGACAGTTTGCTCTACATGAGGTGGAGGAGTTGGCAGAGTATATCTATAGACAGGTGATAGAGCATAGAGGAAAGAATGGTTGTCATCCCTAGACGGGTGGTAGGGGAGAGCTTTGCTCTCCTAATCTGGAGACTCAAAAGAGTAGATCCTTCGACTACGCTCAGGATGACAAAAGAAGTGTCTTTAGGTTGTCATTTCGACCCAAGCGGAGGGATCTCATTTTTTAATTGTGCATTGTGAACTGTGAATTGTAGATAGGGACAGGTGATAAGATGTTGGATTCATTTGGAAGAAAGATAAATTATCTTAGGGTGTCTTTAACAGACAGATGTAATCTAAGATGTCAATATTGTATGCCAGAAAGAGGAATAGATAATAAGGTAAGTCATGAAGATCTTTTAACCCTAGAGGAAGTTTACCTTTTAATTGAAAAGTTTGTAGAGTTGGGAATAGATAAGATTAGATTTACTGGAGGAGAGCCTTTAGTTAGAAGAGGGATTGTGGATTTAATTGAGAAGGTCAATAGATTAAAAGGTGTTAAAGATTTGGCCATAACTACTAATGGGCTATTACTTAAGGATATGGCTAAATCTTTAAAGGATGCAGGAATAAATAGGGTGAATATAAGTCTTGATACTCTAAATGCAGATAGATATCGTGAGATAACTAGGGGTGGTGATCTATCTTTGGTATTAGATGGCATAGAAGAAGCTATAAAAGTGGGATTGACTCCTATAAAGATAAACTCTGTCCTAGTAGGTGGTTTCAATGAAGATGAAATAGGAGATCTAGTTGATTTAACAAGGTCGGGAATTGATGTAAGATTTATAGAGTTGATGCCTATAGGTGAAGCTATGCACTTTGCTGAGGATAAATTTGTATCCAATAGCAAGGTCTTAGAGACTATAGGAGATTTGATTCCTACAGAGATAGATGATAAGTCATCACCAGCAGTATATTATAGATTGCCAAATGCAAAGGGGAAAGTTGGTATAATAAATCCAATATCTTGTAAGTTCTGTGATAATTGTAATCGAATTAGATTGACTTCTACTGGAAAGTTGAAAACATGTCTACATTCTAATAGGGAAATAGATTTAAAAGAAGCTATTAGAAGTCAAAATGATATAAAAGAGATAATCAGAAATGGGATCCTAGACAAAGAGGAAAGTCACCATTTAGAAGAGGGAAAATACGCATATAGAAATATGAATCAAATAGGAGGATAAGTATGGACTTTACACATTTTAATGAGAGCGGAAGGGCGCGTATGGTTGAAGTAGGTGATAAGGAGATTACCAAGAGACAAGCTATTGCTGTAGGGAAGATCTTGATGAAGCAGGAAACTTTAGAAAAGGTAAAAGAGGGTCTGATAAAAAAAGGCGATGTACTTTCTGTAGCACAGGTAGCTGGAATTATGGGAGCTAAAAAGACCAGTGACATAATTCCCATGTGTCACAATATATTTCTTTCTGGAACAGATATCAATTTTCAGTTTTTAAGTGATGGAATAGGAGTTGAAGCTATTGTAAAAACTGAAGGAAAGACAGGAGTAGAGATGGAGGCGTTGACTGCAGTATCCATAGCTTGCCTGACTATATATGATATGTGTAAAGCCATAGATAAGGATATGGAGATATTAGATGTTAAGTTGGTTAAAAAGACTGGCGGAAAATCAGGTGATTATGTGAGAAAGAATACAAAGGGAAAGGTAATATCTATAAATATTTCAGATAAGAAGGGAATTATAAAGACTCCTATAAAAGAGGGAGTTTTTATTGAAAATCATGGGCTTAAAGATGATGCACATGCTGGGGATTGGCATAGACAGGTGAGTTTACTTGCCATAGAGAGTTTTTATAAGATGGAAAACTTGGGAGTAGAAGGCTTAGTTCCGGGAGTCTTTGCAGAGAATATCACGACTGAAGGATTAGAGCTTTTTTCCTTACCTGTAGGAACTAGATTTAAGATAGGAGAAACTATTCAAGAGTTGACTCAAATAGGGAAGGAATGTCATAGTGGCTGTGCTATATCAAAGCAAGTAGGTAAATGTGTTATGCCAAAGGAAGGTATATTTACCAAGGTTATCAAAGGTGGAGTAATTAGAGAAGGAGACTCCATAGAGATAATCTGATATTAAGATTAGGTTTATTCCAATTATTCCAATATTTTTCTTGCAATTAAAGCATAATAAGTATATACTTATTGAGTTGATATTAAGGAGGAAAAATTTTTGGAGAAAAGAAGATTTGAAGAGATAAATTTGTCCAGTGAAATACAAAAAGGTGTTGCAGCCATGGGATTTGAAGAGATGTCCCCTATACAGTTTCAAGCAATACCTATTATTATGGAAGGAAAGGATATAATCGGTCAAGCACAGACAGGTACAGGAAAGACTGCCGCTTTTGGGATTCCAATATTGGAGACGGTACAGGCAGAAAATAAGGACGTGCAAGTTTTAATACTCTGTCCTACTAGGGAACTATCCATACAAGTAGCAGAAGAGATAGGAAATATAGGGAAGTATAAAAGTGGAATACGAGTATTGCCAGTATATGGTGGTCAACCTATTGATAGACAGATTAAATCATTAAAGAGAGGGGTTCAAATCGTTGTAGGAACTCCAGGAAGAGTTATAGACCATATAAGAAGAAAGACTTTAAAGATAGATAATGTTAAGATGATGGTATTAGATGAAGCTGATGAGATGTTTGATATGGGCTTTAGAGATGATATAGGTCTTGTTATGGACGGACTACCTGAAGATAGACAGACTGTATTCTTCTCTGCAACAATGCCAAAGGAGATAATAAGATTTGCATCTAGATATCAAAAAAACCCTGAGATCATCAAAGTCGCACATAAAGAATTGACTATGCCTAAGATAGAGCAGTATTATTTTGAGTTAAAAGAACATATGAAGACTGAGATATTAAGTAGATTAATAGATATATATAATCCTAAACTTACTATAGTATTCTGTAATACTAAAAGAAAAGTTGATGGATTGGTAAGTGAGCTTCAAGGCAGAGGATATTTTGTTGATGGATTGCATGGCGATTTAAAACAAAATCAAAGAGATGCTGTCATGAATAAGTTTAGAAATGGATCAATAGATATTTTGGTGGCAACAGATGTGGCTGCTAGAGGTCTAGATGTAGATGATATAGATTTAGTAATCAACTATGATATACCTCAAGATGAAGAATATTATGTCCATAGAATAGGTAGGACTGCTAGAGCTGGTAGAGAAGGTGTAGCTTTCAGTTTTGTAGTTGGAAGAGATAGAAATAAATTGAAGAGCATTCAAAAATATGCAAATACAACGATTAAGAGAAAAGATTTACCTACTTTAAAGGACATGGATAAATTATATGAAGTAAATGCATTAGATAAGATAAAAGAGGAAATAAATAGTGGAGATTTAGAAAAGTATAATAAGGTTGTAGACCTATTGATAGAAGAAGGATTCACATCTTTTGATATAGCTGCTGCATTGTTAAAATTCTATATTGGAGACAATAAAGCTTCAAAGCATGAAGAATTGGATATGGTGGATTACGGCAATAAGGAAAAATCAAGGCCTAAATCTAAATCCAAATCTAACTCCAATAAAATGAAGAGATTGTATATAAATATCGGAAAGAAGAAAGGTGCATCTGCAAGACATATATTAGCAGCCATCTCCCAAGAGTCTGGAGTGCGAAATGATTTTGTAGGTGATATAGATGTATACGATAAATTTACATTTGTAGAAGTAAGAGAAGACTATGCAAGTACTATAGTGGATGCATTAGATGGGAAGAGAATAAAGAGAAGTAAGGTTAAAGTTGAAATAGCTAATCCAAGAAAAAAATAGTCAGAAATCTGACTATTTTTTTGTTGCCTTTTTTAATCTATGTCTTAATCTAGTTTCAGTATTAGATTGTATCCTCTTTATATTTGGAATATGCTTATATATGCTTAATGTAGCCATGAAGACAGATAGGAATATACAAGCATAATCAAATCCGAGATATATAGTTGCCAGTACAAAAAATATGACTAGAGATATGGCACCCAATGCAATATAATCAGTAAATAGAGTAACTAGTAGAATAGTCAACACTCCTAAGATACCTAATTTATAATTTATTCCAAATAGCATACCTATAGTAGATGCAGTACCTTTTCCACCTTTAAACTTCATAAAAAATGGATAATTATGACCTAAGATTACACTGGTACCGTTGAGATACATATAAAGTGGATTATCAGTTTGAAATAGAAGTTTAATGATATAGATAGAGGCAATTGCCTTTAATATATCTAAAGTTCCCACAAGCACTCCCATCTTCCATCCAAAGGCAGTTACAGTATTAGAAGCTCCTGCATTTCCTAGACCTAAGGTTCTGATATCTTTTTTCTTCAAAGTCATACCTAATATATAAGACCATTGTAAACAACCTAATAAATAGCCTATAAGAATTATAGCTATATATCTTTCCATATATCTCGCCTCCAAAAGTAATTTAATTATAACACAATATTTATATAATGGTATATAACTCTGATACTTTATCTATAAGAAATAACTACTTAGTATAATATTTTAATGGAATGAAGAAAATATTCTTATAGATAATTTTAAAATATAGGAGGATATGAATGTCAAAAAATAAATACAAAGAAAAAAACATGGCTAAACCAATTGAAAATCATGATACTGCAGCATGGGCAAACATTAATGATTTAAAGCCTGTTTCAAATGTAAGTATTCCAGATGAAATGCAGGTTATAAACGCAAAGGAGTATGTTGATAATAATCATAAATAATTTAAGAAGGCTCTTAAGAGCCTTCTTCTAATGTAACTATAATAATTCGTGTTCAGATAATAATTTATATTTTTTATACCTTTCCGAAGCGTGTTCTTTGGAAAGTCTATACATGTCTTCTGCATAATCTGGAAATACATTTTTAAGTTGAAGATATCTTATTTCTCCAAGAATAAATTCTTCATAGTCAGCAAAAGGTTCTTTGGAATCAAGGATAAATGGATTTTTTCCTTCTTTCCTGAGGGCTGGATTAAATCTATAGAGATGCCAATATCCGGATTCTACAGCTTTGCGTTCTTCCATAATACTTGTGCCCATTCCTGTTTTAATTCCATGGCTTACACATGGAGAATATGCAATAATAAGAGATGGTCCTGGATAACTTTCTGCCTCTTTAATGGCTTTTATAGTTTGATTCATATCTGCTCCCATTGCTATTTGAGCTACATATACATAACCATATGTCATGGCCATAAGTCCAAGATCTTTCTTCTTAGTCTTTTTACCGGAAGCTGCCAGCTTAGCCACACTAGCTGTAGGTGTAGATTTTGAGCTTTGTCCTCCAGTATTTGAATAGATCTCGGTGTCCATAACAAATATGTTTATATCATCTCCCATTGCCAAGACATGGTCAAGTCCGCCATAGTCAATATCATAAGCCCAACCGTCTCCACCTATAGACCAACAGGATTTTTTTATTAAATAATCTTTTCTTCTTAAGATTTCTTTTATTATCTTATCATCTGAATAATTATGGTCTTGGAGCAATCTTAGAATGTCTTTCGAAGCGATCTTAGATCCCTCTCCTTCATTCATATTATTGAGCCAATTTTTAAAGGCGTCTTTAACTACTGGTTCAATATCTAAATTAATTGCTTGTTTCATTAATTCAGATAAGTTTTGTCTAATATGATTTGCTCCCAAATACATTCCATATCCAAATTCGGCAGCATCTTCAAACAATGGGTTTATCCATGCTGGTCCTTTTCCCTCTGCAGTAGTTGTATATGCAATAGAAGGTGCAGAAGCTCCCCAAATAGATGAACAGCCAGTAGCATTTGATATGATCATTCTATCGCCAAAGAGTTGCGTAAGCAATTTTATATATGGCGTTTCTCCACAGCCTGGACATGCTCCGTTAAATTCAAGTAATGGTCTTACAAACTGACTTCCTTTTAATGTCTTGGTATCCATTAGACCTTCTTTTGAGGTAATTGTCATAGCAAATTCCCAATTCTCAGATTCCATTTCCATTTCATGTTCTGCGGGCTTCATAATTAAAGCTTTTCCCTTAGCGGGACATACATCAGCACAATTCCCACACCCAGTACAATCTAATGGAGAAACTTGAACTCTGAATTGAAGATGATTCATTCCCTTACCAGTAGCAGTTTTGGTTTTAAAAGTATCAGGCTTACGATCATTTTCTTCATCATCTAAAAGGAAGAGTCTAATTGTAGCATGTGGACAAATAAAAGAGCATCTGCCACATTGAATACATTTATCTATTTGCCATTCAGGTAAAACCGGAGCTATTCCCCTCTTTTCATATGAAGTTGTTCCAAGTGGGAATGTTCCATCTTCCATACCTTTAAAAGCACTTACAGGTAATTCATCGCCTTCATGCCTTGCCATAGGCCTTTGGATATTTTTTACAAAATCTAATTCTTTTTTAATAGGAAATATCTCATCCTTAGCCTCTTTAGCCACAGACCAAGAATCTGGTATATCTACTTTTATTAATTTATCTATAGCTTTATCTATAGCCATTTTATTTTTGCGTACAATATCCTCGCCTTTTTTTCCATACATTTTTTCAATATTATCTTTTAAATAACCGATAGATTCGTCAAACGAAATTACATCTACTAGCTTAAAAAATACTGCTTGCATTATCATGTTTATCCGATTCCCAAGGCCTACTTCAGATGAAATCTTCATAGCATCTATAATATAAAATCTTATATTATTTTGAGCAATATAGTTTCTTATAGGAGCTGGGATTCTTTCATTTAGTTCTTCAGTACTCCAAGGGCAATTGAGTACAAAGGTACCGCCTTTTTTCAGCCCCTTAATAAGATCATATTGATATAGGAACGCTTTATTATGACAAGCTATATAATCTGCATTATAAACTAGATATGGTGATTTTATAGGATTATCTCCAAATCTTAGATGGGAAATAGTAGTACCACCAGATTTTTTACTGTCATAAGAAAAATATCCTTGAACATATTTATCTGTATTATCACCAATGATTTTAATTGCTGTTTTATTAGCACCAACTGTTCCATCTGAACCTAATCCCCATATCTTACAACTTATAGTATCCTTAGGTGTTGTATCAATTATATCTTCTTCTGGTAAGGAAGTGTGGGTTATATCGTCTACTATGCCAATCGTAAATCTATCCTTAGGATTGTGTTTTTTTAAATTATTAAATACAGCAATAATTTGAGATGGTCTGGTGTCTTTTGAAGAAAGACCATATCTTCCCCCTACTATTAGAGGGATATTGTCTTGATCCTTAAAAGTCTTTACGACATCAAGATATAAAGGTTCTCCAGATGATCCAGGTTCTTTGGTCCTATCTAATACTGCGATTTTTTCTACGGTTTTTGGAATTGCTTCTAGTAAATGTTTTTCAGAGAAAGGTCTATAAAGGTGTATTTTAATAGTTCCTACTTTCTCTCCATTTTTATTTAGATAATCTACAGTTTCATATATGGTATCACAGACTGATCCCATAGCTATAATAATATGTTTAGCATCTTTTGCACCATAATACTCAAATAATTTGTATTTTCTTCCTGTAATTTCTCCAATACTATCCATGTATTCTTGGATGATATCAGGAATAGCTTCATAGAATGGATTAGCACTTTCACGTTGTTGGAAGTATATGTCAGGATTTTGGGTAGTGCCTCTTGCTACTGGATGTTCTGGATTTAATGCTCTGTTTCTAAAATCTTCTACAGCTTTTTTATCTAAAAGTTTTTCTATTATATCATAATCTATAACTTGGATTTTTTGATATTCATGGGATGTTCTAAATCCATCAAAGAAATGAATAAAAGGAACTCTTGATTTAATTGCTGATAGATGAGATATAACCCCCATGTCCATCACTTCTTGCACATTAGTTGCAGCAATCATGGCAACACCGGTTTGTCTACATGCCATTACATCTTGGTGGTCGCCATATATAGATAGTGCATGAGTTGCTATAGCCCTTGCTGCAACATGTATAACACCAGGTAAAAGTTCTCCAGCCATCTTATATAGTCCTGGTATCATTAAAAGCAATCCTTGAGATGCAGTATATGTGGATGAAAGTGTACCAGATTGGAGGGCGCCTCTCATTGTAGCAGCAGCACCTGCTTCTGATTGCATCTCGATGACTTTTACTTTCTGACCAAATATATTTTTCTTTTCATGAGCTGACCATTCATCTACTAATTCTGCCATAGGCGTAGATGGAGTTATAGGAAAGATGGATGCTATTTCTGTCAATGCGTAGGAGGCATAAGCGGCAGCTTGATTACCATCCATAGTTTGAATTTTTTTCATATAAAATCTCCTCTATAAAATATATATTTATTGTGAATATTATAGATATCTAATTCCTATATTTAATAAAAATACATAAGATTATGGTTTCGTCCATGGACAACTCTAGCGACTTATTTCAATTAAAAATCCTAAATTTGTAAACTCATTGTAGTTTTCTAAAGATTGTAGATAAATACAACTATCTCATACAGTGTAAATTCTCAATGGGTTTTTAATTTATTGAGAGTTATAATCATGTTCTGCAAATATAATTCTTCAATATTTTTATTAAATTTTTAGGTTTTATGTCTATATCTTTCCCAAATTAAGTATAGAGTATGTAAAAATAGATATATTAATAGAGGCTAAAATCCAAGAAAGTATAAATGAAGACCTACAATTTTTTACCATTATTATGTGTAACTCCATCTGATATAAGTTTTTTATGTAAACAATATTTTAATATTTCATAATGAATATGTTTTTTAGACATAATAATATTGTTTAATGATTAGAAAATATTTTAGTAATTTTGATCTAGGTCAAGGATTTAATCCTAAATTTACCATATAATGAGTTCATAATAAAAAATAGGGAAAGTGGAGGTATTGAAATGATAAAGAAAACTTATCAATTAGAGACATTGACATGTCCATCATGTACAGCAAAGATTCAGGGTATGCTTAAGAAGACAAAGGGTATAGAAGAGGGAGAAGTACTATTCAACACCTCAAGGGTGAAGGTTTCCTTTGATGAATCAGTAATAACGTCAGAAGAGATAAAGGATAAGATAGACAGATTAGGATTTCAAGTATTAAGTGAAAAATAGATTAAAATGGAGGTGGGGTTATGTTGAAGATGTCTAAAAATCAAAGATTGATAATAGCAGGCATATTGGTGTCCTTATCATTAATTTTTAGATTTACATTGGGTCACCAATTGATTACAAATATAGTAATGATAACAACAGCAATTGTAGCAGGGACCCCTATCCTCCTAAATGCAATTGCTGCAGCTAGATATAAGATAATAGGCATAGATGCATTGGTATCTATTGCAGTAATAGGAGCCATGTTCATAGGAGAATATTGGGAAGCTGCTGCAGTTACATTTCTATTTATGTTTGGAGATTATCTAGAGTCAAGAACCATAGAGAAGACTAGATCATCTATTAAGGCTCTTTTAGATTTAGCACCAGATATTACAAGGGTTATAAGAGATGGAGTAGAGTTGGAGATAAGTCCAGAAGAAGTAATAGAAGGAGATCAGGTAATTGTAAAGCCAGGTGAAAAGATCTCTGTAGATGGCACAATCATAGAGGGGTCAGCCTATATAAATCAGGCAGCCATAACTGGCGAATCCATACCTGTAAGTAGGACAATAGATGAAATTGTGTTTTCAGGTACTATAATTGAATCAGGATATCTGATTATAAGGGCAGATAGAGTAGGAGAAGATACTACTTTTTCAAGGATATTACAGATGGTAGAGGAGGCCCAAGACAAGAAGGCTAAGACACAAAAATTTTTAGAGAAGTTTTCAAAATACTATACACCTGGGATAATCCTACTATCCATAGTGTTCTATTTTATGACTAAAAATGTACGATTGGCATTGACTCTATTGGTAATAGCTTGTCCAGGGGCATTGGTAATATCTACACCAGTATCCATAGTGGCAGGAATAGGAAATGGAGCTAAACATGGTGTCTTAGTTAAGGGTGGAGAAATAATGGAGAAATTAGGAACCATGAAGGTTTTAGCGTTTGACAAGACTGGAACTTTGACCATTGGAAAACCAGTAGTTACTCATATAAAGGGTTATGATATAGATGAAATGGAATTATTAAGGATAGCAGCCATAGGTGAGTCCTTCTCTGAACATCCCTTAGGCAAGGCCATAATCAATAGAGCAGAAGAGGACTTAGGACCTATAAATGATAAACCACAAGAGGCAGAGATTATTACAGGGCAGGGACTGAAATTTGTCATAGATGGAGAGAGTTATCTAATAGGAAATAGAAGACTATTTGTTGAGAATAATATAGAAATTAGCTATATAGAGGAATATTTAAATACAGAAGAAGAAAAGGGACAGACAGCTGTAATAGTTGGAAATTTAACAAAAGTATTGGGTATAATATCTATTGCAGATGTGATAAGAGATGATGCAAAGAACCTAATAGCCAATCTTAAATCTCTAGGTATTGAAAAGATTGTAATGCTCACAGGAGACAATGAAAGAGCTGCTAGGGCCATATCAGAGGAATTAGGTCTAGATGAATACTATGGTGAGTTATTGCCAGAGGAAAAGGTGGCAGTATTGAAAGATTTGCAGGAGAAGTATGGTATTGTCGGCATGGTAGGAGATGGTGTCAATGATGCACCAGCTTTGGCTTCAGCAGATTTGGGAATTGCAATAGGTGGTGCAGGTACAGATGTAGCAATGGAGACGGCAGATGTCGTTCTCATGTCAGCAGAGATCAAGAGATTGTCTCATGCCATAGGGCTTAGCAGAGCTACGGTGAGAAATATGAAACAAAATATCTACTTTGCCCTATTAGTAGCTGGGTTACTATTGGCAGGGGTAATAGTGCAGACTGTAAATCTATCCTTTGGTATGCTGATCCATGAGATGTCAGTAATACTTGTGGTAATAAATGCAGTAAGATTGTTAGGATATGGTGATAAGGGAAGAAGTAAAAAAGAAGTATTGTAGGGGGAACTTTATGAGATGTAGTTGTTGTGAAAGGGATGGAAAGAATTGCATAAACTTGGTTCCTATATTTAGTAATCTAACCTCAGCAGAAAAGATGGAAGTCGCCCATATAACTACTGATAAATTCTTTAAAAAAGGCGAGATGGTATACATGGCTGGAGATAAGAGTGAAAATCTCTATGTCATCCATACTGGAAAAGTGAAGATAAATAGAATTACTAATTCTGGAAAGGAACAGGTAATTCGAATACTTGGGCCAGGAGAATTTATGGGGGAACTTTCATTATTCAATCAAGGTATCATGGCGGATAATGGAGAGGCTTTAGAGGATACTAATATGTGTATAATCCAAGGTGAAGATTTAAAGCGATTGATGAGAAAGTATCCTGAGATTAGCTTTAAGGTAATGGAAGAGTTAAGTAGGAGGTTAGAAAGGGCAGAGTATCTCATAGAGAATATAAATCTCAATTCAGTTGAAAAGAGATTAGCTCAAACTCTTTTGAGTATGGTAAATAGTAAAGATGAGGTAAATCTAAGGATGAGTAAGAGGGATTTGGCTTCCCAGATAGGTATGAGTCAGGAGACTTTGAGTAGAAAGCTTTCAGCTTTTCAGGAACTAGGAATTATAAGATTAATAGGTCATAGGAGAATAGTCATATTAAATAGAAGCGCACTGGAAGAGATAGAATAAGATAGTTAAGGCTAGGTGATAAATTTGGAATCCATTAGAATTATGGTAGAAGAGCACAAAAATATAAGGAGAATGTTAAAGGTCATCAGAAATATATCCTATAGAGTTATGATCTTGGATGAATTTGATATAGACGATATAACACAAATAATAGATTTTGTAAGAACATATGCAGATAAACACCATCACGGAAAAGAAGAGAATATCTTATTTCAGACTATGAATAAAGACATTGAAAGACTTGCTAAATCTGGAGCCATTACAGGTATGTATATTGAGCATGATCAGGGTAGACTATATATGGGGAATTTGGAGAAGGCTATTTCCAGTTTTAAGAATGGAGATGACACGGCTCGATTAGATATCATAGCTAATGCAATTTCCTATTCTGATCTACTAGATAGGCATATTGAGAAAGAAAATACAGCTATGTATAGATTTGCAGAGAATATGTTGAGTGACAATAGTAAATCATATGTAGAAGATGAGTGTAAAAAGGTGGAGGATGCTGCATCTGACAATGGACTGCAAGAGAAATATCTATCATTATTAGATAGGTTGGAGCAAAAATACCTTGGAAGATAATGCATTTTATCTATTAAGCAGGATAAAAATGTGGTATATCTATAAAAATATGAGGAGGTAATGAAATGAGTTTTAAGATGACCGATAAGGTAACTTGGGTAGGAAAGATTGACTGGGAGCTAAGAAAATTCCATGGTGATGAATATTCCACAGATAGAGGTTCTTCATATAATTCATATTTGATTAGAGATGAAAAGACAGTACTTATTGATACAGTATGGGAACCATATGCAAAAGAATTCGTGGAAAATTTAAAAAGAGAAATTGATTTAAATGAAATTGACTATATAATAGCTCAGCATTCTGAAATAGATCATTCTGGAGCATTGCCGTTGTTGATGAAGGAGATTCCAGATACTCCAATTTATTGCACAGCTAATGGTGCAAAGATATTAAGAGGCCATTTTCATGAAGAGTGGAACTTTGTGGAAGTCAAGACTGGAGATACATTGAGTATAGGAGAGTCTACACTTACTTTCGTAGAAGCAAGAATGTTACATTGGCCAGATAGTATGATGACTTATATGGATAGTGAGGCTATATTATTTAGCAATGATGCTTTTGGCCAGCACTATGCATCAGATTTGATGTATAATGATACTGTAGATCAATGCGAATTATTTGAAGAGGCTATTAAATATTATGCAAATATATTAACTCCATTTAGTTCACTAGTTACAATGAAGATAAAAGAAGTTTTAGGATTTAAACTTCCATTAAATATGATAGCTACAAGTCATGGAGTAATATGGAGAGATAACCCAGCACAGATAATTGAAAAATATTTAGAGTGGGCAGATTCATATCAAGAAAATCAAATCACCATAGTATATGATACTATGTGGAATGCAACTAGAAAGATGGCTGAAGCTATATCAGATGGGATTAAGTCTGTAGACAATACTGTAACAGTTAAACTATTTAATGCAGCAAATACAGACAAAAATGATATAATAACCGAATTATTTAAATCCAAGGCGATATTATTTGGTTCATCTACAGTAAATAAAGGCATAATGAATGCTACAGGTGGATTATTAGAGATGATAAGGGGAATCGGATTTAAGAATAAAAAGGCTGCAGGTTTTGGTTCTTATGGGTGGTCAGGAGAATCTGTAGATATAATCGAAGAGAAATTAAAGGATGCAAAACTAGAATTGATAGAAGGTGGACCAAAAGCCCTTTGGAATCCAGATAAGGATGCTATGGAAGAATGTGTACAATTTGGTAAAAAGTTTGCACAGAGTCTATAGATAAATAATATAAAATATTCATTTCCTTTAAGTCTTTGCATATTTGTATTTAATTTAAATATGAAAAATCTATGGAAGATAAACTAGAGGTCATGATTTCACAAGAGATACTTTCATTTTGCTAGAATCTATTATAAAACTTTCATACCCATTTTAGTCTTAACATTTTATTAATTAGCTAAGAATATAGAATAATTAGAGAGGATAGAAAATCTATCCTCTTTAATTTTTAGCTCTTTTCACTTATAATATTATTAGTATTGATAAGAGAGGGATAAAATGAGAGATAATGAATTTTGTAATTACGTAGGAAATCTTGCAATAAAGTCTATACTCTATGAGGTATCCTCAACTCCTAAGCCAGGGTTAGTAGACAGGGATAATTCAGGAGCTCATAAGGATATGGACTTCTTTACTTTTTTAAGGAGTGCTTCAGTTTTAAACTTATATTTCCATGATTGTACTAAGGCAGGTATGGAATTTAAAGGTACAGATTTTAGAGATTTGTTGGATAATATAAGACCTATAGGTATAAAGGCAGAGGAGGATATGTTCAGAGCTACTGGGGGAATAAATACTCATAAGGGAATTATATTTTCTCAGGGAATAGTTGCAGCAGCTGTAGGAAGTTTATTTAGAGAAAATTCTAAGAAGCAACAAGAAGTTCATGAAATATCTCAACGTGTAAAGGATATGACTATGGGCATAACTATGGAATTGGAGAATGCACATAATAAGGACAATCCAACCTATGGGGAGAGACTGTATATTGACTATGGTATAAAGGGAATAAGAGGAGAAGTGGAATCTGGATTTGAGACTGTATTGGAATATTCCATACCTATATTTTCTCATCTAGTCAAGGAAGGTATATATCATATAAATGATATACTTGTGCAGACTCTGCTATATCTTATGGCAAATACAGAAGATAGCAATATCCTAGGTAGACATAATATACATATGCTCTATTATGTTCAAAATAAAGCCAAAGAAGCGTTGGATCTAGGGGGATATTTTACTGAAGATGGAAAGAGATTTGTAAGGTCAATGGATGATGAGCTTATAGAGAAAAACATCAGTCCAGGAGGAGCAGCAGATCTGTTATCTATTACATTGATGTTATATCTAATAGAAAATGGTGATATATTATGATAGATGAAAAGACTTTAAACCTAATCTTAAAGTCTAGAGAAGATAGAAGAGATAGACAAATAGAACTAATAGATAGATACAATATGAGTTTGATATCCTTCACATTAAACATACCTGGAAGTATCAAAGATAGTCCTATGTACAGAGAGATACATGCAGTAGGTGTCTCAGCTATTTTAAGAGAGTTAGAAGATGGAAATATTCCCGTAATCTATAAGGAGGAAATCCAGAAGATAACTGGGCCAGAGGCATATATAGTTGTGGATATGAATCCTATTGATCTAAAAAGGATTGCTGTAAAGATAGAAGAATACCATCCTTTGGGAAGAATATTGGATATAGATGTATTTGACTCTCTTCACAATCAAATAGGCAGAACTGATCTAAAGGCAAATCCTCGAGGTTGTTTATTATGTGATAATGATGCTAGGATATGTATGCGAATGCAAGCCCATAGTTATGAAGAGTTAGTCAGTAGAATTGAGCGGATATGGGAAGAGTACAATGAGATGTTGTAAAACACCTATCTTTCCCTAAATAATGATTTGACATTTGATTTAAAATATGAGATTATCTAATTGTAATATTCCGACAATTGCAATTATGGACAATGATAAATTTAATTTAGGGGGTATATACATGGTAGATAATAGGGGGATAGGAGTTTTAGATTCAGGCGTTGGTGGTTTGACTGTTGCTAAGGAATTTAGAAAATTGCTACCTAAGGAAAATATCATCTATTGTGGAGATAATGCCAATGTTCCATATGGCAATAAGACTGAAGAGGAGATATATAGGCTTACTAAGGATATGGTAGACTTCTTATTAGACAAGGAAGTAAAGTTAATAGCCGTAGCTTGTAATACCATCTCTTCAATATTAGGTAAATATTTCAAAGATTGTAAGGTTCCCATAGTGAGTATCATTGAACCCGCTACAGATTATGCTGTAAGAAATAATCTTAAAGATGTAGGAGTTATAGCCACTAAATTTACTATACAATCTGGAGTCTATGAGAGATTGTTAAAAGAAAAAGATGAGAATATAGAGGTTATATCAGAGTATTCAACTACATTGGCAGGGGTCATAGATAGTGGGAATTATAGTGAAGAGGAAATAGAAGATATTATAGAAGTACATATACATAATATGATGAATAAAAGAGAAGTAGATGACATTATATTAGGATGTACCCATTACCCCATAGTCATAGATAGATTTACAAAGATAGCACCTGACGTTAATTTTATAAATCCAGCATATGAGCAGGTAAGATATATCGAAAGATTTATGAAGATGAATGATATAGAAGGGAATTCGGAAAATTCAACTTTTGAAATATATACCAGTGGAAGTGTAAAGGTCTATGAAAAGATGTTAAAAGCACTTTCAATAGGTAAACCGAATAAGATAGAAGTAGTGTATACAGCTAAAGGTTTCTAGTATTAGGAACCTTTTTATTTTAGTTTAATAGAGAAAGCTTATATCAGCTGGAGTTTTATACTCCAGCTGATATTTCTGGTGTAGGGATCAACACAAAATCATAAGGGGTGAATAGACATTTGAAATCCATCTATATTTGAATTCTTAAATGGTAATGTATTATGGTTTTAATAATTGTAAACTGTGGATTCTGCATTGTAGATTGATATTGTAAGCCATCAGATAAATCATGTAAATTGAATAGAAGAGTGAGGAACCCTTAACCCAATTTTTGCATAGTATATAATGCAAAGAATAATGAAAGAAAGGTGGTTAAGATGAAGGATTATTATGAAATAGAAAAGACGTGTCCTAGTGGAAGTTTCTCCTATGTTATTAAATCTGGGGATACTCTTTATCAATTAGCAAGAACGTATAATACAACTGTAGAGGCTATATTAGCTATTAATCCAGGAATTAATCCAAATAATCTTCAAATTGGGCAAAGAATCTGTATACCAAGGGGAACAACACCTCCTCCAACAAGATGTCCATCAGGTACATTTGAATACACAATAAGAGCAGGAGATACATTATTTGAATTGGCGAACAGGTACAATACAACAGTGCAAGCCATAATAGCAGTAAACCCAGGAATAGATCCAAATAATTTACGAATAGGTCAAGTAATTTGTATACCAAGAGGAACAACACCTCCAACAAGATGTCCATCAGGTACATTTGAATATACAATAAGATCAGGAGATACGCTGTTTGAATTGGCGAACAGATACAATACAACAGTGCAAGCCATAATAGCAGTAAACCCAGGAATAGATCCAAATAATTTACGAATAGGTCAAGTAATTTGTATACCAAGAGGAACAACACCTCCAACAAGA
>JBQHQH010000016.1:0-61192 GCA_052067355.1 Tissierellaceae bacterium HCP3S3_D8 | reverse complement strand
AGCTTAAATATTATCAAATAAAGTTAAGAGCTTATAAATAAGATAATTACAGACTACATCAAACAAGGGGAAAGTATAATTATTATTTTCCTACAAACTATTGACACTATCATTAATGAATTGATAATTGACAAAAACCCCTAATTCTCGTATAATATTTAATTAATTAGCTAGAATAAACTAAAGATAATGATGGGAAGAGTAGGAATAGTTTTATTCTACAGAGAGTCGTCAAAAGGTGAAAGTCGATGATTGAAACTAATCTGAACATGGCCCCTGAATCTTACAGTCGAAGAAATTTAGACTGTAACGGGAACAACCGTTATATTGTTCAAGGTCAAAGAACCTACTGAGATTTAAATCGTGAGATTTAGATAAACTAGAGTGGTACCGCGAAGATACACCTTCGTCTCTATGGAGATGAAGGTTTTTTTATGACCTAACCCGATTTGCGGTTTTGGCAAATCGCTGGTAGGTCAAACGCAACGAATATCAAAGTTGTACGAGTGAAATGAGTGAACAAATTTACCATATTTGACTATGTATAACTTAATATATTTAATTCAAGTTATTAATTCTTAAACATTAATTGATTATATAAAGGAGGCTTTTTAGATGAAAAAGTTTTATTTAACCACCCCAATTTATTATCCAAGTGATAATCTGCATATTGGTCATACCTATACCACAGTTGCTTCAGATTCATTAAAAAAATTTAAGCAATTACAAGGTTATGATGTTTTCTTTGTAACTGGAACAGATGAACACGGACAAAAGATACAGGAAAAGGCAAAGGAAAGCAATAAATCTCCTAAAGAATATGTAGACGGAATAGTAGCAGATATTAAAAAACTATGGAAGACATTAGAAATTGATTATGACGAATTCATAAGGACTACAGATCCACACCATGAAAAGGCAGTACAGGATATATTTACTAGACTATATGAAAAAGGTGAGATCTATAAATCAAAATATGAAGGACATTATTGCACGCCATGTGAATCTTTTTGGTCAGAATCCCAGTTAATAGATGGCAATTGTCCAGATTGTGGTAGACCAACTCACTTAGCAGAAGAAGAGGCATATTTCTTTAGACTTTCAAAGTATAGAGATAAACTTCTAAAACTGTATGAAGATAATCCAGATTTCATACAGCCAGAGTCTAGAAAAAATGAGATGATAAATAACTTCCTTAAAGGAGGACTAGAAGACCTTTGTGTATCGAGAACTAGTTTTGACTGGGGGATAAAAGTTCCCTTTGATCCAGATCATGTCATATATGTTTGGATAGACGCATTATCTTGCTATTTAACTGCATTGGGATATGGAACTGAAGATGATTCAAAATATAGAAAATACTGGCCAGCAAATGTTCATTTAATGGCTAAAGAAATAGTTCGTTTCCATACTATAATCTGGCCTGCACTATTGATGGCATTAGATATAGAATTACCAGCTAAGGTATTTGGTCACGGTTGGATACTATTTGATGATGATAAGATGTCAAAATCCAAGGGAAATATAATCTATCCAGAACCAATTATAGAATTATATGGTATAGATGCCTTTAAATACTTCTTATTGAGGGAATTCTCCTTTGGAAATGATGGTTCATTTACTAGAGAAAAATTTTTACAGAGATTAAACTCAGATTTAGCCAATGATTTAGGAAACTTAGTAAGTAGAACTATAACTATGGTTGAAAAATATAATGATGGAATTATTCCACAAGTAGGAGTAGAAGAGGAAATAGATAACTCCTTAAAAGAAATAGGCATATCTGTAGCTGATAAGGTGGAAGACTATATAGATAAATTGAACTTCTCTCAAGCTCTAGAGGAGATATGGAAATTAGTAAGAAGAACCAATAAATATGTAGATGAGACTATGCCATGGGTACTTGCTAAGGAAGAAAACAAAGATAGACTTGATACAGTATTGTATAATCTATCTGAAAGTCTAAGGATAGTATCTATCCTTATAAAACCATTTATGGAAAAGACCTCAAAAGAGATCCGAAGTCAATTAGGTTTAAAAGATGAGGTAATTTGGGAAGATGCCAAATCTTGGGGTGTGTTACAAGCAGGTGGAAAGGTAGAAAAAGGAGAGATAATATTCCCAAGATTAGATGTTAAGAAGGAATTAGTTAAATTAGATGAAGCAAATCAAAAGCTAATAGATGAGAGAGCAAATAAGATAAAAGGGGAGAGTAAAAAAGTGGAAGAAACAAAAGAAATAAAAGAAGAATTAATCACAATAGATGAATTTGACAAGATCAAATTGAAAACAGCGGAGATAATAAAATGCGAAGAGCATCCTAAAGCTGATAAGTTATTAGTATTGACTTTAAAATTAGGTGATGAAACACGTCAAGTAGTATCTGGAATAAAAGAGTTTTATAAACCAGAAGATCTAGTAGGCAAAAAAGTAGTCGTAGTAGTAAATCTAAAACCAGTAAAACTTAGAGGTATAGAGTCTAAAGGGATGATATTGGCAGCAGAAGACAGTGAAGGGAAACTATCACTATTGACTACCCTAGAAGAGTTAAAAGATGGAGCTACTATATCATAGGAGGAAGCTATGTTAATAGACAGTCATGTTCATTTAGATGATGAGAGATTTGATGGGGATAGAGATATCCTCATTAAATCCTTAAAGAGTAATGGAATAGAATTAGTTATCAATATTGGGGCAGATATGAAGAGTAGTGTAGATTCTATAGAGTTGGCAAAGAGATATGACAACATCTATGCTGCAATAGGGGTACACCCTCATTCTGCTAGTGAAATGACGGAAAATACCTTAGATGAACTTAGGGATATGGCTAAGGAAGACAAGGTAATAGCAATTGGAGAAATAGGGTTAGACTATTATTATGATAATTCTCCAAGGGATATACAGAGAAAATGGTTTAGAGAACAGCTAGAATTGGCAAAGGAACTGAACTTACCAGTTATTATCCATTCAAGAGACGCCACCAAAGAGACTTATGATATAATAAAAGAAACTCAAGATGGCACTCTTAGAGGAGTATTACATTGCTTTTCAGGCAGTGTAGAAGTGGCCATGGAATATATCAAATTGGGATTTTATATCTCCATAGGGGGAACTGTTACTTTTAAAAATTCTAGAGTAGTACGAGAAGTAGCAGAAGCAGTTCCATTAGATAAGTTCCTAGTAGAGACAGATTGCCCTTATCTAACACCAGAGCCCTACAGAGGAAAGAGAAACGAGCCTATGTTTGTAAAATATGCGGCAGAAAAGATTGCGGAGATTAGAGGCATAAGTTTTGAAGAGTTAAGCGAGGCAACTAATAAGAACACTAAGGAGTTGTTTAGGATTTAGGAATGATGGGTGGTTAGATGGATAAGATATCTAAGAGAAAGAATATCAGATTAAGGAATTATGATTATTCACAAGCAGGATATTATTTTATAACCATATGTACTAGAAATAGAGAAAATTTATTTTGGAATATGGAATGTAGGGGAGACCTGTGGTCTCCCGAATTAGATTCCAATTTTTCTGTTGAAAAAATTCCATTATCCTATGCTGGCATAATAGTTGATTTAGAAATAAAAAAATTAAATTTGATTTATGAAAATGTTAAAGTCAACAAATATGTTATCATGCCTAATCATCAGCATATGATTATTATATTGTATAGTAAAGATAGGCGGTCAAAGACCGCCCCTACAATATCTCGTATTGTTCAACAGTTTAAGGGAATCATTTCTAAACAGCTTGGATTTTCATTATGGCAAAAATCTTTTTATGATCATATTATTAGAAATCAACAAGAATATGAAAGAATCTATGAATATATAGAAACAAATCCAATAAAGTGGAAAGAAGATGAATATTATATATAATTATTTCCAATTTAATCCTATTAGAAAGGAGCCAGCTTATGATAAAAGAAGTAATAGTCGTAGAAGGCAAAGACGACATCACTGCTGTAAAAGCAGCCTTAGATGCAGAAGTAATATCTACCAATGGATTTAGATTTAAAAGAGGATTGATAAAGACATTAAAGCAGTTATCAGAGAGAAAGGGAATCATAATCCTTACAGATCCAGATTATGCAGGAGAGCAGATTAGAAGAGAACTATCAAAGCATATACCAAATTGTAAACATGCATTTCTTCCACAGGGAAAGGCCTTAAAAAAAGGGGATATAGGAGTAGAAAATGCTAATAAAGAAGATATCCTAGAAGCTATAAAAAAGGCGAGACCAAATAAGATAGAAAGACAGATTTTATTTACTAAAGAAGATATGATAGAATATGGTCTATCTGGAGGTGCAAATTCTAGAGAGAAAAGAGATAGATTAGGTCATGCTCTAGGAATTGGATATGGAAACTCTAAGCAATTTTTAAATAGATTAAATAACTTCGGCATAACCAAAGAAGAATTCTTAAAAGCATTGGAGAGGATAGATTCAGATGGAAGAGAATAGACTATATTCCCCTAGATATATAAGATATATAATGGATAAATATGGATTTAGATTTTCAAAGAGTTTAGGGCAGAATTTTCTAATAGATGGAAATATAGTTAGAAATATAGTCAAAGGGGCAGATATTACCAAAGAAGACTATGTACTTGAAATAGGTCCAGGAATAGGAACCCTTACAGAAGAATTAGCCTTAAATGCAAAGAAGGTAGTAGCTGTAGAATTAGATAGAAGTCTATTACCAGTACTAGATGAAACTCTTGGGAAATATGATAATATAGAGATAATCCATGGAGACATATTGAAATTAGATATAGAAGAGATAATTAGAGAAAAATTAGATGGAAGATCTATCAAAGTTGTAGCTAATCTACCATATTATGTAACTACTCCAATAATAGGAAAACTCCTAGAAGATAGTTTGGATATACAAGCTATAGTAGTTATGGTACAGAAGGAAGTAGCAGATAGAATGGTAGCAGGACCTGGGACTAAATCTTATGGTTCTTTATCTGTATTTGTAAATTTTTACAGTAACCCTGAAATACTGCTGATAGCCCCAAAGACTGTATTTATGCCTCAACCTAAGATAGATTCGGCAGTTATAAAGCTAAATATAAGAAAGGAACTAACAGATATAGACAGGGAAAAGTTCTTTAAGGTAGTAAAGGCTGGTTTTTCTAAGAGAAGAAAGACAATTTTAAATTGCTTATCTTCCTATGGTTTTGAGCTAGATAAGGATACAATTCGTCAAGCTTTGGAAGATGTCAATATAGACCCTAGGGAAAGGGCAGAAAAT
Organism: Tissierellaceae bacterium HCP3S3_D8; assembly: GCA_052067355.1. GTDB lineage: Bacteria > Bacillota > Clostridia > Tissierellales > Tissierellaceae > CABMKH01. The sequence goes on along the minus strand of JBQHQH010000016.1, from coordinate 55,934 downwards.
TTATTAATTGAAGATTTTATCAATATTAGTACAATTTTACCTCCTTTAAACATATAATTATATAAATGTTTATAAGGGGGGTATTTTATGTCTACTAACTTAGGTTATGTTAGAAAATTTATCATATTAAAGAAAGAATTTTCCAATATGAAAAGTGTAAGTCCAAAGGGGCACGGAAGACTAGAATTGCGGGGAGACAAGGTAAATATATCAATAAATGTTGAGAACGCAGAAAAAAATAACTACTATGATGTGATTTTAGTAAAGTCAAATGATAGTTTTACTCTAGGAAGGGTATATACAGATGACAACTACAATGGAAAAGTTGATTTTAACTTAAATCATAGGGATTTAGTAGAAATGGGCTTTCCCGTAAACAAAATAAATGGTATTCTTATAATGAGGGATTCTCACATTCTACTAGGAGGATATTTTAATAGAGATGACAAATCCATATCTGGCTATATTCAAGATGTATCAAAAAAGACCTTTACGACAAGAGATGATTCTGTAGAGGATATTAAAATAGAAACAGAGACGGCAAAAGACGTTCCTATAGAACCAGTAGAAAAGTCAGAACCAGTAGGGGAGTCAGAATTAGTAGAGGAGTCAGAATCAGCAGAGAAGCTAGAATTAGTAGAGGAAGAGAAAGTGTCTGTAGAAGAAGAGAACGAGCGTGAAGAGGCAGAATCAGAGCCAGAGCCAGAACTAAAACCAGAGCAAGAACCAGAAGTAGAATCAGTAGAGGAAATAGAGAAAGTAGGAGAGCCTATAGAGCTATCAGAACAAATACAGTCCATAGATGTGAAGCAAGATCCAATAGTACATGGAATTCATACAGAAGAAGAATATGATAAAATTATGTTTGAATTATTTCATGAGCCTGAAGAATACAAGGAATCCATAGAAGTAGAAGAGGTATATATACCGCCTAATGCGGGAACATTAGAGGATGTGGGATTAGAGGGATACCATGTAGATTTAAAAGAACAGAGAAAATTAAATCAAAAGAACCAGACTACAAATTATGTACTAAATATACTAAGCTTTTTTCCTTATATTGAACCATTTAAAATAAATTTAAAAGGATATAATTGGTGGAAGATAGATATACAAGAACCTCATATAGACAATGGATTTTTGCCATACTTTAGTTATATAGTAGGAGGAAATCATAAATATTCTATAATACGAAATAATATTACTGCAAATGATCTTATGGTAAGATATGGACACTATCTATTTGGTCTCTATAATGTAAATGATGAGGTAAAATTTTATATCTATGGAATACCTGGCGAATTTACAATAGAAGAACATCCAGAAATGGGAACTACTGGTTTTAATACATGGTTTGAATCAAGTAATGGAGTAGGATATTGGTTATTATATATAGATCCAACAAATGGAAGGATAATATATCCAATAAATCCAATGATACCTATGAAATAATGGAGGGAATATGATATGGGAAGAACAGAAGATAAGCTTTCCTGCTCAGGCCATTTTGCCGATACTGAATTGATAAACAGTGTAAAGCAGGAATTAGATAAGGAAAAAAACATAGATTTTTTATCTAAAATATATAAGGCATTAGGAGATCCGTCTAGATTAAGGATAATATATGTCCTATCTAAGTCATCTCTATGTGTATGTGACATTGCAGCACTGTTGGACATGACTCAATCGTCTATATCTCATCATCTAAGGATATTGAGAGACTTAAATTTGGTCAAGTTTAAGCGAGAAGGAAAATTGGTAATATATTCCTTAGATGATGATCACGTATTGAAAGTATTTGAAGAGGGGTTAAATCATGCGAAACATTTAGAGACGCTGTGATTAATACCAATATAAACGGGTAATATATTAGAGATGAAACTATTGACTTTTATACCTATAGGGGGTATAATAAAGTTGATAAGAAAATAAGGAGGAATTTAGATGAAAAATGTACTAGTTTATTCAAGTAATACTTGCCCTTATTGCACATTGGCGAAAAATTATTTAGAAGAAAAGGGAATTTCATATACTGAAAAAAATGTTCAGACAGATAAAGATGCTAGAAAAGAATTAATGGATATGGGACATATGGGAGTTCCAGTTTTAGTTATTGATGGAGAAGAGATAGTAGGTTTTGATAAGGATAAGATAGACGATTTACTATCAGAATAATGTATTAAGATATAGATAATAAAAAAGCTTATATTTAAGCATTATTAAGGTAACTCTTTTAAAACTCATGAACGGAAAACTTATATTGATCAATATAAGTTTTCTTTATAAATAAAGACTTTCCCATTCGTTATAAAAAAGGAAGAGAATATTCTCTTCCTTTTTACTGTCTATTCGTTTAATGCAGTCATAAGTTTATCTAAATCTAAACCATGAACCATAGCAGCTTCCTCTAAACTTTCCATTTGGCTAGATGGACATCCAACGCATCCCATACCAAATCTCATTAGGATTTCTATAGCTTCAGGTTTTTTCCTAATAAGCTCACCAATAAGCATGTCTTTGGTAATTTCCATAAGTTAAACCTCCTTATCAATTCATACTAATATACTAGCATATTTTTTATGTTCTTTCTAGTATATTATATGATTTTTTAAACAAAAAAATTGAATAAAATATGATTTACTTGGAAAAGACTATATCAGGAGGTGAAAACATGGATAACAATGACAACAACAAGAACAGAAATAGAAATCATGAGAGAGACAATAGCTTTAATATAGGTGAAATGCTTTTAAGAGTTTTGATAACATCAATAGTTGTAGCTATAGCAGCTTACTTTACACCAGGTTTTACAATAGATGGATTATGGAGTTTATTATTAGCAGCAGTAGTAATAGGAGTACTAGACTATTTAGTTCAGAGATTTACAGGAATAGACGCCTCACCATTTGGTAGAGGGATTTCTGGTTTCCTAGTTGCTGCAATTATACTTTATGTTACAAAATTCATAGTTCCAGGGTTTAACATATCCCTATGGGGAGCCATCATAGGAGCGCTGATAATAGGTATAATAGACGCAATAATGCCTGGTGGAAGAGAAGCTTTATAAGTATAGTGGACATAAAGCCTGAAGGACTTCAATAGCTATTAAAAGATTATTTTAGAATTTCAGGCTTTATCGTTGACATATAGTTTTCTCTAGTATATTATGTTTATATATACCCTATATGGGTATAAGACAAATATAGAGGAGTGAAAACTATGGTTGTAAAATTAACCGATAAAGCAAAAGAAAAGCTAAGAGAGTTATTGACCACTAAAGAAAATGCCAAGATGTTGAGATTGTATGTCGTAGGTTATGGCTGAGGTGGTCCATCCTTTGGAATGGCTCTGGATGAGCCGAAAGACGGAGACATTGAACTAGAGGTAGATGGGTTTAACTTCTTAGTAGAAGATAGTCTTTCCGGAGTATATGATGCATTTTCTGTAGATTATAGTGACAGTTGGCTGAGGAAAGGATTTGTTGTTTCACCAGATAGAGGAGGCAGTATATGCTAAAAAAAATAGGCTTAAGCCTATTTTTTTTGCGTATATTTTATAAATTGTGATATACTCAAATATAGGACTTCATATATTTTGAGAATCCGGAAAAAATGAAAGGAGTGGTGACTGTGGATTCTGGTCCTTTGCCCAGTAGCATAAAACATAAAAATTTAAAAGGAAGAACCATGGTCAAAACTTTTCATGGTTTTTCCTAAGCTAAGAAGGAGGAATTGCCATGAATAATGAAGAAATTTTAGAACTAATTCACAGAAAAAAGTATGTTAAGTTAAAAAAAGAGTTATCTGAGATGAATGAGGTAGACGTGGCGGAGATTTTAGACCCCCTAGATTCTAATACAACTCTTTTAATATTTAGAATGCTACCTAAAGATTTAGCCGTAGATGTGTTTGCCCATTTCTCTATAGATCAACAGAGGGAGATCATAAATGCCATAACAGATAAAGAGCTAAGTCATATATTAGATGAGCTGTTCTTTGATGATATGATCGATATGATTGAGGAGATGCCAGCAAATATTGTGAACAAGATTCTAAAAAATTCAAATCAAGATCAGAGAAAACTTATAAATCAATTCTTAAAATATCCAGCAGATTCTGCTGGGAGCATAATGACAATAGAATATGTAGAATTGAAACAGAATATGACAGTAAAAGAAGCATTGCAACATATAAAAGAGACAGGTATTACAAAGGAAACGGTATATACCTGTTATGTAACTAATAACAACAGAGTATTGGAAGGAATAGTATCCCTTAGGTCCTTGGTGATTTCAAATGAAGACCGAAAGGTATCAGAGCTTATGGAAGATGATATAATATTTGTAAATACTCATGATGACCAAGAAGTAGTAGCTGATGTCTTTATTAAATATGGTTTTCTAGCTTTACCAGTTGTAGATAATGAAAATAGACTTACTGGTATAATTACTGTAGATGATATTATGGATGTTATGGAACAAGAGGCTACAGAAGACTTCCAGAGGATGGCTGCTATGGCTCCGTCTGAGGATGCTTATTTGAGTTCTAGTATATTTACTTTGGCTAAACAGAGGATCACATGGCTGCTTATATTGATGATAGGTGCAGCATTGACAGCAGGAATAATTACCCAGTTTGAAGATGTATTGAGTTCTACGGTAATCCTTACAGCGTTTATACCAATGCTTATGGACACAGGTGGTAATTCAGGAAGTCAATCTTCTACATTGGTTATACGTGGGTTGGCATTGGGAGAGATAGAATTAAAGGATAAGTGGAGAGTTTTATGGAAGGAATTTAGAATAAGTATACTAGTAGGTATAGTGCTTGGTATTGTAAACTTTTTAAAGAATATGTATGTGGATAAAGTTGGATTTCATGTAGCTCTTACAGTATCTATCACATTGGTGGCAACTGTCATGTTAGCAAAGATGGTAGGTGGGATACTTCCACTAATAGCTAAAAAGTTTAGATTAGACCCAGCTATAATGGCAGGACCTCTTATTACTACTATAGTAGACTCTTTAGCACTTATGATATATTTTACAATAGCATCTATACTACTTGGAATATAGAAGGCATAGAATAGATTATAGTGAATAGATTATAGAGAATAGATAAAAAGGGAGGAGATGAAATAATCTCCTCTTTTGATTTATAAGTGACACAAAGAGGTTAAGTATTGCTTGTCATCCCGACCGCAGTGGGGGGATCTCCTCTTTTAATTGTGAACTGAATCATTATGTTAAAAAAGTTTAAGAAAAAAATCCCTGGATTTCATTGACAAAAAATCATATTAATAGTATAATAATTGATTAATTTGACAACAATGCAATTATATGTTATAATATTTCCATGAGTGTACCAAGCACTCCTTCTGCCTCCTATCTAGAGGAGAGAACCCAATGGAAGGTGGTTTATCATAGTATATGAACAGTGTAACCAAAATTCGTAAGGACTTAGAAGGATGTATTGGCAAAACAGTAATCTTAAAGGCAAATAAAGGTAGAAAGAAGACAACTACAAGAGAAGGTATTTTAGAATCAGCATATCCTAGTCTATTTGTTGTTAAGATATCTAATGAATACAACAGTATAAGAAGGGTATCATATACCTACTCTGACGTACTTACTTCCACAGTGGAAGTTACAGTATGTGATGAACCAGGAAGACAAATTAAGATTTCATAAAGATAACCGCACTATTTTTGGGATAGTGTGGTTTTTTTATGCTAAATATGACTTGCCAAAAGTTAACTATAATTTTTTCATAGTGACTTTTTTATTCATAATATAGGACATAACTTCATATATATTGTATAGTAGTAAAAGTAATTAATAGAGGTGAGATTATGTCCATTGAGGTTATAAAAGAGAGTCTTCAAGTAGAAGAGAACAGAGGAAGTTCAGAAACTCAATCTTTAGTAGAGACAGAGATCTATTTAAATACCAATAAACCAGATATAAAGGATATCATTTGGATAGATGGAAGGGTGGAGATATTAAATACTAAAATAATCAAGGATAAGCTATTGATAAATGGGTTAGTAAAATTTAATTTAATCTATAAGAGCTTAGACGATGAAAAGAATATAGAGACTTTAGAGACAGTTAAAAACTTTAAAGAAGAGATCTATATAGAGGGCATAGATGAAGATATGACAAGCAATGTATGGGCTAATATAGAATATATTGAATATGACAAAGGTGACGATAGAATAGAGCTTAGAACAGTAGTCAATATATCCGGAGAGATAGAAGAAAGTAGAACTTTAGAGATAATAAAAGATATAAAAGGGAAAAAAGAGTTACAGACTTTAAAGGAGAATATAAGATATAAACAGATATATGGTAGGGATACCTCCTATGCAGATATAAGTGAGATAATAGAATTAGATGAGAGCAAGCCAAGTATAGAGAAGGTAATCAGATTTTCTGTAGAAAGTAAGGAAATGGAAACTGCAGTAGTAGAAGATAGGATCATAGTATCTGGAGAAGCCATAGTTACTATGATATATCTAGGAGATAATCAGGTAAATTCTATAAAAGAAGCTCTTCCATTTAATCACTTCATTGAAATTCCAGGTGCCCGTAGGGATTCCAAGGGAGATGTCAGGATGGAAGTAGTAGAAGGTGTTTATGAAGTTAAAGAAGATGAATCAGGAGAGTTAAGGAATATAGATCTAGATATAAAGATTAAAGCCAGTGGAAAGGTATATGACAGAGTATCTAGAGATTTAATAGTAGATGCATATTCTACTAAAGACAAGGTAAATTTAAAGATGGAAGATATCAATATAAGGGAAAATATAGAAGAAATTATACATGAAGAAAAGGTAGATGCCGTTGTAGAAATAGATCCATTGGAAGTCTTGGATATTAGAGGATTTACAAGTGTAGTGGATAGAAGATATATAGATGGTGAGATAGTTTTAGATGGAGTCTTAAGCTTAGATGTATATTATATAGATAGAATAACTGGAGAATTAGCTGGTTATAATGGACATTTTCCATATAAGTCCAATATATCCTATGAGGGAGATATATCAAACCTCATGATAGATGTAAGCCCTAAGTTAGATGTATTGAAATATAATATAGACAAGGGAAATCTATCTGTGGAAAGTAATATAGTTCATCATATATCTTTAGATAAAGATAGAAGTATTCAAGGTATAATAGATATAGAAGAAACAGGAGAGATTATAGACAAGAAAGATATGGCTAGTATTATCATATATATAGTCCAAAAAGGAGATATACTATGGGATATAGCTAGAAGATACAATACTACCATGGATGAGATCTTAAGTTCCAATAATCTAGATCCTAGCTATGAGATACGAGTGGGAGACAAGATAATAATAGAAAAAAAGGTAGATTTAGATTTTTAAAGTTTCCAAAACATAGGTATACTATGATATAATACATTTATCCAAAATGAAATAAGGAGATAAACGATGGAAGAACTGATCATAGAATCCTATGGAAAGATTAACTTAGCATTGGATATACTGTATAAAAGAGAAGATGGCTATCATGAGATAAGTAGTATAATGCAGAGTATAAGCCTTAAAGATAAATTAATATTTACAGAAATTGAAGATGGAATAATAATAGAATCAAATAATCCAGAAGTCCCTATAGACTCTACTAATTTAGTATATAGAGCATGGGAAACTTTAAGGAATTTAACTGGAATTAAAAGGGGAATACATATAAAAATAGAAAAGAATATTCCCATAGCTGCTGGATTGGCAGGAGGAAGTTCCAATGGAGCTACAACTCTAAAAGCTCTAAATCAGATGTGGAATTTGAACCTATCAGATATAGAACTTATGAAAATAGGGGAAAAGTTAGGAGCAGATGTACCTTTCTGTATTATGGGAGGGACAGCATTGGCGCAGGGTATTGGAGAAAAGTTAGAGAAGATAAAATCTTTCTCAAAGAGAGATATTCTCATATGTAATCCTGGCATAAAGGTCTCTACAGAATATGCATATAGTAAAGTCAATCCCAATGGAGAGAGATTAGATATAGATGGATTACTTAAATGTATAGAGTTAGGAGATACTATATGTGTTGGAAAAAAGATGGCAAATAAGATGGAAGAGCCAATTATAAAGGAATATCCAATTATACAATATATAAAGGATATAATGTTGAAAAATGGTGCATTAGGTGCCATTATGAGCGGCAGTGGACCAACAGTATTTGGCTTATTTTCTAAGAAAGAAGATATAATTAATGCAGAAAAGCAGCTCTTAACCGTCACAAATAGAGTATATAGATGTGAAACTTTATAAGAATAAAAGTCCCACCTTTTGGTAACTATATAAGTTACAGAGGTGGGATTTTCTATGTCGAAAAATATTTCAAAGGATATACAAAAAAATTTAGACTATATAAAAGAGCTACTAAATAATTGCGATGATTTAGTAGTTAGAGAGATTGAAGTAGGAGAAATTCTAAGTATAAAGATGGCAATTGTATATATAGACGGACTTATAGACAAGAGTTTTGTATCTGAATATGCCATTGCTTCCATAATTGGAGAAGAAGAATTAAAATCATTTACCCTTCAAGGATATAGAACTACCATATTAGAAGTAGTAAAAAAAGAAGTGTTAGCAACATCAGATATTAAAGAAGAATCAGATTGGGATGAAATCATAAACTCCATATTATCTGGCGACACCTTATTATTAATAGATAATGCAGATAAAGGCATCATAATAGGTTCTAGAACTTCACCAGTTAGAAGTGTAGACGAACCAAGGACAGAAGCTGTAATCAGAGGGCCAAGAGAGGGATTTACAGAGGTTTTAAAGATCAATACATCTCTAGTAAGGAGGAAGATCAAAGATCCTAAATTAAAGGTGAGAATGTATTCAGTAGGTAGAAGGACCAAAACCAGTATAGCAGTTATGTATATAGAAGATATAGTAGATGATAAATTATTAGACGAAGTGAACAAGAGAATAGATAATGTAGATATAGATGGAATATTAGATAGTTCAATGCTAGAAAATCTTATAGAAGACAATTATCTATCACCTTTTCCACAGATCGGAAGTACTGAAAGACCAGATAGCGTAGCTGCTTCTATACTGGAGGGTAGAATAGGAATACTTGTTGACAATTCTCCGTTTGCCCTAATGGTTCCAGCAACTTTAGGCACATTGATGCAGTCATCAGAAGACTATTATACTAGATGGCTTGAGGCTTCAGCAACAAGGCTTCTACGAATAGTAGCATTAGCATTGATATTATTACCATCACCTCTATATGTAGCAATAACTGCCTATCATCCGGGTTTATTACCTACAAAACTTATATATTACTTAGCAGCTAGTAGAATAAATGTGCCGTTTCCATCAGCAGTAGAGGCTATAATGATGGACTTTACCATGGAGTTGTTGAGAGAATCAGGAACTAGGATGTCAGGTCCTATAGGAAGTACCATAGGTATAGTGGGGGGGCTTATCATAGGTCAGGCGGCTGTTGAGGCAGGAATAGTGAGTCCCCTTATGATAATAATTGTATCCGTAAGTACTATAGCTACATTTGCAATTCCTTCCTATGAGCTATCGGCGGCTTTTAGATTGATTAAATTTTTATTTATAATATTAGCAGCTATATTAGGACTTTATGGAATAATGCTAGGTATAATACTTATTGGAACTCATTTAACTATTCTAACTAGCTTTGGGATTTCATATACTTCTCCTTATTCTGGACTAGGAATAGAACAAGGTGATTTAAAGGATACTTTGATAAAGGCACCTATACAGAAGCTATGGAAGAGACCTGGATTTACTAATCCTAAAAATAAAAAGCGAATGAAGAGAGTGGATAAAGATGAATAATGGTCCTAAGATATCTCATATTCAAGTCCGAAGCTTGATAGTTAGTACAGTAATAGGAGTAGGCGTATTGACTCTGCCCAATACATTGGCAAGCATAATGGGAAAAGATGGGTGGATTGTTATAATCGTTACAGGCATATTGATGATTCCATTATCGATACTGGTAAATCATATATTTAAGATAAATCCCGGAAAAGATTACTTCGAAATAGGTAAGTCTACTTTGGGAAATGTGATATTTACTATATGTTTATTGATACTGTTGGCTCATTTTGTAATACTTCTAGCAGTTATAACTAGGAGTTTAGGAGAGTCAGTTAAGGCTTTTTTATTGCCTACTACACCTGTAGAGATAATAGTAATTCTATTTATATTAGTGTGCTCTTATATTGCAATTTACGAGATAGATATAATTGCTAAAGCATCCTTTTTTATATATCCAATAATTATAGAGTTTGTATTATTGATTATTATTATTTCCATTCCAAAGGCAGATTTTACTAGTATATTACCTGTATTTCAATCAGATATTCGAGATTGGCCATTGGGTATAAAGGAAACTTTTTTAGCTTTTACAGGGTTTGAAATGCTCTTCTTCGCACTTCCATATGTGGAAGAAAAGGATAGGACTGTAAGATCTAGTATTATAGCTATAGTAATAGTCATGGTAATATACATCAGCCTTTTTTTAATGACATTAACTAAATTTAGTATACAGCAGATTGAAAGACAAGTATATCCTGTACTTATGTTGGCAAAACTTATAGACTTGCCAGGATATTTTTTACAGAACTTAGATGGAGTATTTATGGCAATATGGGTGTTGGTAATATATGCTACTATGGCTCCAGCTTATTTTGCAGCAGGAAAAATTTTAAGTAAAATATTTAAAACTAAAAGCCATAAACATTTTATATGGATGTTGATTCCTGTCATATATTGGATTTCTTTAAAACCAGAAAACATAGCCCAATTAGATGCTACATTAGTAGTTGCATCTAATATATTGGGATTTATTTCTATACTAATTGTACCTCTATTGATATTTATAGTTGGAAGTATTAAAAGGAAGGTGAAAAAGTGAAGAAAGCATTATTCGTACTCTTAATCTTTAGCATAGTATTCACAACTGGGTGTTGGGATATGACAGAGATAAACGAAAGGATATTTCCTTACTCTGTAGGTATTGATCTTAATAAGGAAGAAAATGGAAAGGGAAAATTCATCATAACATTTTCTTATCCTAATATAAATTCTCTAGGAAAAAGCCCTACATCAGATGAAAAGGAATTTATCTTATCTACTGAAGCTAATAATATATTTGATGCTATTCACCATCTATCTGATCGCACACAACAGCCAATATATTTAAAGCATTTAAAGGTTCTTATTATATCAGAAGATATAGCAAGAGATGATAAACTGATGCGCCAAATTATAGACGGATTAAATAGAGATTATGTATTGAATAAGATGATAAATCTTCTGGTTACAAAAGAATCTGCAAAAGACCTTATAGAAGTAAAAATACATTCAATAAGGCAAGAAGACATGGAGGGCATAGTATACACTTTATTGAGAAATGACCAAAAATCTATTGAGTTCACTCCTAAGACATTAAATACTTTTATAAAAAATATAGATATTTCATCAGCTTCTATAGTACCTTTAGGATCTATTTTGGAAGAAGAGATAAAGATATCTGGAGGAGCTGTTTTTAAGGATTATAAACTAGTGGGGTATATAAATGGTAAAGAAAATAAGGATATAGCTTTATTAAATGGAAATGTAAAAGAAAGTGAATTGAATGTAGACTATGAAGATGCAAATCTTTCTGTACTTATAATGAATTCAAGTTCTAAGAAGAAACAGCTCATAGATGATGGGGAAGAATTGAGGATTTTGTGTTCTGTAAACATAGAGGGACAGATCAATGGGTATATCCTAAATGAGCAACAATTTAATTATTCCAATGAGAATATCAAAGAGATGGAGAGACAGATGGAAGAGAAAATAGAAAAAGAGTTAAAAGCTACAGTAAGAAGATTACAAGAGGAATTAAATGCAGATGTAATTGGAGTATCTGAATACCTGTATAAGTTTCATCCCAATGTATGGAATAAGGTAATGGACGATTGGGATGAGATATTTCCTAATATAGATATAGATGTAGATGTGGAGATAAACATTAGGAGAAGAGGATTGGTTAGATAAGAAAAATTTTGTTATCCCGAGCATCGTCGAGGGATCTCCTCTTTTAATTGTGAACTGTGCATTGCCAAAGATGTATATATTTCATAATAATGGCAAAGATAATATTAAGGACGAGCTAATTAGTATTATGAAGCCAATATTATGAAAGGGGCATTTCAAATGAAATATAAGAGACTCATGCTTTTATTATGTACTTTTATTATATTTACCATATATATAGTCCATCCCTATATCATAGAAAAAAATAGGACTATAGATGGGTTTAACAAGGATATTATACGATTTCATGTACGAGCCAATAGTGACACAGGAGAAGACCAAGCGTTAAAACTTGAAGTAAGAGATGAGATTTTAGATGTAATGGGAGAGAAGTTTAGGAATACAAAATCATTAGAAGAAAGTAGAGAGATCATAATAGCCAATATGGATGAGATGAAATCCATAGCTAAAGATGTAGTAGATAGATGGGGAAAGGACTATGGTATAGATGTATCCCTAGGACAAGACTATTTCCCCATTAGAAAATATGGCAATATGGTATTTCCTCAAGGGGAATATGAGACTTTGATGATAGAAATAGGAGAAGGCAAGGGACAAAATTGGTGGTGTGTGATGTTTCCACCTCTATGTTTTATAGATATAACCCATTCTGTAGCTTTTGAAAACGAAGAATTGGAAGAATTTATAATAGATGAAACTCAACCTGTGAAGCTAAAATCCATAATATTAGATTTAATTAAGAAGATAATAGGAAAAAAGGGAGAATAGATGTATAAAATTCCTCAAATTACAAAAAATAAGGAAAATATTTGAGGAGGAATAGTAGTGAAGAAATATATAGTTAAAACATTGATATTAGCTATGCTATTTTTAGCCATAATACAATTCTATGAGCCAAATAGAACTGTAGAGACGGCAAATAGATATAATATGTATCTTGCCCCAAGGACCATATATTGGGGAAATACTGGCAGTGATGTGAGGACAGTACAGGATAAGCTTCTAAGATGGGGATACTATGATGGAACAGTAGACGGCATCTATGGCGCCAGAACATATAGGGCAATAAGAAGATTTCAACAAAGAAATGGTCTAACAGTAGATGGAATAGTAGGTCCTGCTACAGCAAGGGCTTTAGGTATGCCTGCATCAGCTGCAGGATCAACCCAAGGGGTGAACAGAAACGCTGATGAATATCTTTTGGCAAGGACTATACATGGAGAGGCAAGAGGAGAGCCGTACATTGGAAAAGTAGCAGTAGGAGCAGTAGTATTAAATAGGACCAAGAGTCCGTCCTTTCCTAACACTATCGCAGGAGTAGTATATCAGCCTTTGGCTTTTACAGCAGTAGCTGATGGACAGATAAATTTAACTCCTGATAAGGACTCTTTAAAGGCAGCTAGAGATGCATTAAATGGTTGGGATCCAACATATGGATGCTTATATTATTGGAATCCAGCTACAGCTACAAGTAAATGGATTTGGTCTAGAAAGGTAACCTTAAAGATTGGGAAACACTGGTTTGGAATATAAATGAACAGATAATAGAGGAAGTCCTCTTTTATAACCGTGAATTTTCAATTTCGAGTTGATAATAAATAGGAGGTAAACATGGAAAATAGAAGACATTGGATTGCCCCTACTCTACTAAGTCTATTATTGATAGTTGCTGTAGCTTGGGGATACAATCAATATGATATGAATAAGAGATATGAAGTAGCTTTAGATAATCAGTACCAGAGACTGTTTTATGATGTAAAAAAGCATGTGGAGAATGTGCAAGTGGGATTGTCAAAGGCTCTGGTAGCGTCTTCAAAGGAGAGAAATATACTATTGTTTTCTCAAATAATGAGTGATGCAAATTTTGCACAGGATAAATTAGGACAGATGCCCGTATCTCATGCAGATATAGCCAATACTCAAAAGTTTCTTACACAGGCTGCAGATTATAGTTATTATTTGATACAAAAGCATCTAGATGGAGAAGAGATAACTCCAGAGCAGAGGGAAGCCTTGACAGGATTACAGAACAACTCTGCAGCATTTAATGGAGAATTATCAGCCTTAAATGAGAGCATGGCAGAGTCCAACTTCTTATATACTGCGGCATCAGCAAGCCTAAATAACAGAGGAAGAAATCAGCAGGGAGGAGAAAATGCTTTCCAAACTAGTCTTGTCAATTTAGAGACAGAAGTAAGCAAGACTCCAGAGCTTATATATGATGGTCCGTTTGCAGATCAGATGATAAACAAGAAACCTGTAGGTTTAGGAAATAACAATGTAAATTTGGAACAAGCAGCGAAAGTAGCAGTGGATTTCTTTGGTAGAGATAGGGTTGAAGCCATAGAACCTTTTGAACATGGGAAGGATATAGATGAGCTTAGAATGCCATCTCATACATTCCATTTATACCCTAAAAATCAGCAGAGAGAGTTAGCTGTATACATGGGAGTATCTAAAAAAGGTGGAAAAGTAGTGTGGTTGGCCAACCCAAGACCAGTTGGCGGGGCTAAGCTATCTTTAGAACAAGCAGAAAAACACGCCCTAGAATATTTAAATAGCAAGGGATTTCATAACATGGAGCCTAACTATTCTCTTAGTTATGATGGTAGCGTGCTATTCAACTTTGCATACAAACAGGATAATATAACTATATATCCAGATCTGGTAAAGGTAAAAGTAGCCTTAGATACAGGAGAGGTAATAGGGTTTGATGCATCTGCCTATTATCTAAATCACCATGACAGGAAATTAGGAAAACCATCAATCAATGAAGAAACTGCTAGAAAAAATGTAAAAGTACAATTTGATGTAGATTCCATTAGATTGGCATTGATACCTAAGGGAAAAAATGAAGTACTATGTTATGAATATAAGGGAAAATATAAAGATGGAGATTTTATAATCTACATCAATGCTATGAATGGAAAAGAAGAGCAGATATTACAGATAATACATGAAGAAAATGGAACATTGACGTTCTAGAAAAGTAGATGATATTGAGCTTCAAGATCAAAATAATTTGATTTTGAAGCTTTTTTATTTAAATATATCCACTTTGAAACCACTTAAAATTTAGATCTCTTCATATTGTATATAGTTATCTATTTTAGATACTATTTTAATATTATAGGATATACCAATTATATTCTATATGCTAAGATTTAATATAGAAAGTATAATATAGAGAATTTATTTGGAGGGGAAATGAAAAATGTTTAAAAAGAGAACGTTTTCAGCATTATTACTTATAACTCTATCTGTAGCATTGATATTGACTGCTTGTTCATCTAAGGATGCAGGATCAGACAATGCTGATGGGGCAGATAGTGGAAATACTCTAGTAGTATATACTGCACGTAGTGAAAGTTTAAATAACGCAGTAATTCCTAATTTTGAAAAAGATACTGGAATAAAAGTAGAAGTTATTGTAGCTGGTACTGGAGAATTAGTAAAGAGAGTAGAATCAGAAAAGAACAATCCTATGGGAGATATCCTATGGGCAGCAGATGAAACAATGCTTTCAGCAAAGAAAGATCTATTTACTCTATACACATCTTCAGAAAATGATAACATGATGGAAGGATTTAGAAATAAGACAGGATATTTCTCACCTGCATTTGCAGATCCTACAGTATTCATAATCAATAAAGATGTATTAGGAGATATAAAAGTTGAAGGATTTCAAGACTTATTAAATCCAGAATTAAAGGGAAAAATTGCATTTGGAGATCCTGCTAATTCAAGTTCAGCTTTCCAATCTCTAGCTGCTATGTTATATGCTATGGGAGATGGAGATCCTATGGCTGATGAGGCTTGGGACTTCGTAGACAAGTTCATTGCAAATCTTGATGGAAAGATGATGAGTAGTTCAGGTCAATTACACAAGAGTGTAGCAGATGGAGAATATCCTATAGGATTGACTTGGGAAGATCCAGTAGTGAATTACAAGATAAATGGTGCTCCAGTAGAAGTTGTCTTCCCAGTAGAAGGAGCTATATTCCCTGGAGAATCAGTACAGATAATCAAAGGAGCTAAAAATCTAGAAAATGCACAAAAATTTGTAGACTATATGCTATCTGAGAAGATTCAAAATCTAGTAGGATCAGAGCTTACAGTTAGACCTTTAAGACAAGATGTACAACTTGCAGATTATATGACTCCTACAGAAGATATTGTACTTGTTAAGAACTATGATGAAGCTTGGGTGTCAGAAAACAAAGATGCAATAGTATCTAGATTCAATGAACACCTAGAAAAATCCATGGATTAATAGCATTAATCATTAAGTAAATATCGTAGTATAAGGTGCCTATAGATATATATTTAAATATAGGGCGCCTTATACTATTTTTATAACGAATAGGAAAGCTCCTTCCATGGAGTGTCGATAGATATGAGTTTTAAAAATGTTAGCCTATGACATATTAGTAGAAGTTTTATCAGAATATATAGGAGGATAGATATATGAGTGTTGAGATTACAATAGACAATGTAGTAAAGAGATATGGAGACAAGACCATTATTGACAAACTCTCTTTAGATATAAAACCAGGGGAGTTTTTTACACTATTAGGACCTTCAGGATGTGGCAAGACTACATTATTGCGTATGATTATAGGGTTTAACTCCATAGAAGGTGGAGAAATAAGGATTGATGGAGAAGTCGTCAATGGTGTTCCTGTAAATAAGAGAAATATGGGAATGGTATTCCAAAACTATGCTATATTTCCCCATATGTCAGTGAAAGACAATGTAGCATTTGGATTGAAGAACAAGAAACTATCTAAAGAAGAGATAGAGAGTAGATTAGCAGAAATATTGAAAATAGTAAAGATAGAGGATTTAAAGGACAGAATGCCTGATCAGCTATCAGGAGGACAACAGCAGCGTGTAGCTCTAGCAAGAGCAATAGTAACACATCCTAAGGTACTATTAATGGATGAACCCCTATCAAATCTAGATGCAAAGTTGAGAATTGAAATGCGAAATGCAATCAAGAGTATTCAGCAACAGATGGGAATCACTACAGTATATGTTACTCACGATCAAGAAGAGGCACTAGCTGTATCAGATAGAATAGCCATAATGAATAAGGGGGTTATTCAACAGATAGGCACACCAAGAGAAGTATACGAAAAACCTGCCAATACTTTTGTATCTAATTTTATCGGTACATCTAATATCTTAGAAGCAGATTTAGAAGTAAAAGGTGATAAGAGATATTTGAGTTTTAATAATGGCTATAGAGAGAATATGGAAGGTTTAGATGAAGAAACTCAAGATAGACCAGTCTTTGTATCCATAAGACCACAAGACTTTATTGTGGCTACTGAAGGTAATGGAGTAAAAGGTATAGTGAAAAGCAGTATGTTTTTAGGAATAAATACGCATTATTTTATAGAATTGTCAGGAGGTATGGAGATAGAAGTAACTCAAGATCCTGATGTTTCAGAGATTATCCCAGAAGGAACAGAAGTATATTTGAGAATAAAACCACAGAAGGTGAATCTATTCGACAAGGAGAGGCAATATAATCTGATTAAAGAAGGTGGACAATATGGATACCAGTGCTAAGAAGGGTTTTGATATATGGAGACTTTTAACCTTAATTATTTTAGGTGTATTCCTTTTATTTATCATATATCCCCTATTACTTGTATTAAAAAAGAGTGTAATAGATCCACAGACAGGAGCCTTTACTCTAGATTATTTTAAAAAGTTCTTTCAAAGGAAATTCTATTGGATAACCATAGTAAATAGCTTTAAGGTTACCATAGTGAGTACCTTTATTGCAGTTGCCATTGGACTTCCCATAGCATATGTAATGAGAAGGATAAAGATTAAAGGAAGCGGGATTTTGGAAATCCTGATTATAATATCCTATCTATCTCCACCATTTATAGGTGCTTACGCATGGATACAGTTGCTAGGTAGGTCTGGAGTAATTACCAAGTTTTTAAATACAACTTTTAATCTTAAGTTTGATGGGATATATGGATTTAAGGGAATAGTCTTGGTATTTGCATTACAGTCATTTCCATTAGTGTATATGTATATATCAGGAGCTTTGAAGAATCTAGATAATTCTTTAAATGAAGCAGCAGAAAGTTTAGGCTATACAAACATACAGAGGATATTCAAGATAATAATTCTATTAGTAATGCCAACAGTTCTTGCATCTGCTCTTTTAGTATTTATGAGAGTAATAGCTGATTTTGGTACACCTATGTTAATTGGTGAAGGATATAAGACCATGCCTGTATTGATATATGGTCAGTATATGAGTGAAGTTGGTGGAGATGACGGATTTGCCGCTGCTCTATGTGTAATCATGATTGTAGTTACTATTATGTTATTTTTAGTTCAAAGACTTATTTCAAGTCGCTATACCTATTCTATGACAGCACTAAAGCCTATGGCTCAAGAAAAGGCAAAGGGAACTAAAAATATATTAGCTCATATATTTGTGTATATATGTGTATTCTTCGCAATATTGCCTCAAGCTGTAGTAATCTATACATCTTTTAAGAAGAATAGAGGAGGGCAAGTATTTGTCAAAGGTTTTTCTCTAGATAGTTATAGAGCTACACTATTAGCAAAGGATAATTCAATAATTACAAACACATATAAATTAGGGATCATTGCTATATTTATAATAGTTATATTTGGTATACTTATATCCTATTTAACTGCTAGAAAGAAGAATAGATTGACATCTATATTAGATACAATAACTATGTTTCCGTTTATCATTCCAGGCTCCGTATTAGGTATATCCTATTTATTTGCATTTAGTATACCGCCAATATTATTAAGTGGAACGACTCTCATTATGATTACCTCTTTTGCCATTAGGAGAATGCCATATACTATTCGTTCAAGTACGGCAATCATAGGACAGATAAGTCCTAGTATAGAAGAGGCGGCTATATCGTTGGGAGAATCAGAAGTAGGAGCTTTTACCAAAGTAGTCATCCCTATGATGATGCCAGGGGTAATAGCTGGTGCGATTATGAGCTGGATAACAGTTATAAGTGAGTTAAGTTCATCTATTATACTATATACAACAGAAACTCAGACCTTAACTGTATCTATATATACAGAGGTAATACGTGGTAACTATGGAAATGCAGCAGCATATTCCACTATATTGACACTTACATCTGTAATATCTCTATTTTTATTCTTCAAGTTGACAGGAAAGCGAGAACTAAGTGTATAATATTGAGAAACAAGGGTTTGAATAATAGCCCTTGTTTTTTTTAGCATTTCTTATGGATAATTTGATATAATTGATAATATAGACAAATAGGAGGAAAACCTAGTGTACAGATGGCGGAGAACAAATAAGTTTAAAGATTATATAGTTGAGATGTTTAAACACTACACCATAATAATTATTATGATGATCTTTATATTATTTGGGATATCTATATTATTTAACTTTAGGACAACCATAGTCAAGACCAATAGGTTATATAATAAGTCTATTGGTAATTTTATAGAAAGGGAATTCAATAACTTTAGAGAAAATATAGATAATCTAGTAGAAGAAGAGGCTATTTTAAATACACTCAATATGGATGGAAAGGTCTGGGAGTCAAATATCCTACTCTATGAATATGTCAATAGACAGAAGATAAAGTCAAGTTTTGTATTGCTAGATATGGACAACAATATAATAACTACAAATCTCTATAGAGAAAATCAGCGTATATTATCTACGAGTAGTATGCTTGTAGATATAACTCAGAGAATAAGAGACAATCCAGATATGATTTATGCTGATCTAAATAGCATAAAATATGACCACAAACAGAACTCTCCATTTCTATTTGCCAAAGCAGTAAAAGATGATGGAGAGATCATAGGATATCTGATTTTCTTTTTGAAAGAAGAGAGTTTTAAACTCTACACTAGAGGCAAACAAGTGGACATAGTCATATTGACAGATAGATATGAAAATGTATTGTTCACAACTAGTAATCTGACACTAAATAGTATGGGAAAGATAAACATTGGAAATAGGAATAAAAATACTACCATGTTTAATGAGCAGCCCTATTATGTTATCTCAGATAGAGTTCAAAATGGAGATATACATGTTGTGACCATGACATCCATAGATAAATATAAGCAGTTTTTAATCATAGGAGTCTTATTTTCATTAGGTATTAGCTTTTTGATAATAGTCTTAGTTACTATACTATCGCCAAAGATAATAGAGAGGAATTTAAGATCTCTTGATTCATTGGTATATGGAGTAGGACAGTTGAAAGAAGGCAATATAGATTATAGAATTGAGTCAAGGACATTTGATGAATTTCAAATAATATATGACGAATTTAATAATATGGCATCGAGAATACAGACCTTAATAGAGCATAACAATGAAATAGCAGAAAGAAAACGTGTCATGGAGATTAGGCATTTGGAAAATCAATTCAATCCCCATTTTGTCTATAATGTAATGGAGATGTTGAGATATGAGATATTACTTGATCCTAAGCTTGCGTCGGATATCCTAGTATCCTTTGCAAAATTGATGAGATATACTACCAGCTATGGAAGCGTAGAAGTTCCCCTTGGAGTGGATATAAGCTATATAGAGAGTTATCTAAAGTTACAGAAGATGAGATTTAATAAGAGATTGAATTACAATATAGTTGTAGAGGATTCATTTAAGGACTACAAAGTCCCAAAACTCATATTACAGCCTATAGTTGAAAATAGCATCAAACATGGCATAGAAAATACTAAAAACTTGAATATAGATGTAATAGTTAGAGAGGTAAATAGGGATATAGAAATCGTAGTAGAGGACAATGGGCAGGGAATAAAAGAAGACAAGCTCATTTATTTAAGAGAGTTATTAAGAGATGATACGGCCATGCCAGAACATATTGGACTGTATAATGCACATAGGATAATCAGATTGTTATATGGAGGTAGTTATGGACTAACTATCCATAGTAAATATGGTGTCGGAACTAAGATTATACTCAGAATGCCTTTAATAGGAGATGAGAGAGATGTTTAAAGTTCTAATTGTAGAAGACGAAGATATTATTAGAAAAGGGCTTATATACATGATGGATTGGCTGAAGATGGATTGCGTTGTAGTTGGAGAGGCAGTAGATGGCATAGATGGTCTAGAAAAGATAAGAGAACTAGAACCAGATATAGTCATTACAGATATTAGGATGCCCTTTAAAGATGGAATTTCGATGCTTAAAGAGAGTATCCACGAATATAATTATGAAGCAATTATAATATCAGGATATGGTGAATTTGAATATGCCAAAAGTGCCATTTCACTGGGAGTAAGGGAGTACCTTCTAAAGCCCATTGACTTTGAAGAGCTATACGATATCCTAGATAAATTAAAGCCTAAGATGATATCCAAAAATAGATTTAAGGAATATTTAAAATCAGATAAAAGCATAGATCTCTATAGGGATATATTGGATATTAGGTATTATGACATGATAGAAAACAAGACCAATTATGTTATAGATATGATTGAATATATAAAAGACAACTATAATAAGAAGATATCCATAAATGATTTGAGTGATAAATATGAAGTTTCCACAGTATATTTAAATAGTAAATTTAAAGAAGATACAAACTATACATTTAATGATTTTTTAAATAGATATAGAATATTAAAGTCTATAGAACTATTAAAAGAAGGTTCTCTGTTGATATATGAAATTGCAGAAGAAGTAGGATTTCAGGATTATAAATATTTCAGCCAAGTATTTAAAAAATATGTAGGGCAATCACCTACTGAATTTATTGGTCACTTGAAAGAATCCAACTAAACTATAGTATTGTTTGGGAAAGAGATATACTGGTATAAATATAGTATATTGAATATAGTGAATTTTAATAAAAAGGGAGGGGTATGTTTTGGAGTATACATTGTTAGGGGAGTTAATCCAAAAGAAACAAGAAAAATTTCAAGATATAAGTGACAAGATCTGGTCATATGCTGAGCCTGGATATAAGGAGATAAAGTCATCGTATCTACAACAACAAGCAATGGAAGAAGAAGGCTTTACCATAGAGAAAAATCTTGGTGGTATAGAGACAGCCTTTAGTGCTAGCTTTGGAAGTGGAAAGCCTGTCATTGGATTTTTAGGAGAATTTGATGCACTACCTGGACTGTCCCAAGAAGCTGATGCTACATGTGAACAGCCTTTAGCAGGAGGATATGGGCATGGTTGTGGTCACAATCTCCTAGGTACAGCATGTATGCAGGCAGCAGTGGCTGTAAAAGACTATCTTTTACAAAATCAAATGTCGGGTACAGTAATCTACTATGGTTGTCCAGCAGAAGAAGGGGGAGCTGGAAAGGCATTTATGCTTCGTGAAGGTTCCTTTGATAATTGTGATGTATGCGTGGCGTGGCATCCATTTTCCATAACATCTGGATCTACTTCTACATTGGCAAATGCACGAGTATATTATAATTTTAAAGGAGTTAGTTCACATGCTGCAGCATCTCCACACTTGGGACGCAGTGCGTTAGATTCTGTAGAGCTGATGAATGTAGGAGTCAACTATTTGCGAGAACATATTATTCCAGAAGCACGTATTCACTATGCGATAACAGATGCTGGTGGCAATGCACCAAATGTAGTACAGGCAAATGCACAAGTACTATATTCCATAAGAACACCTAGGAACGATCAGCTGTCTGAATTGATGGAGAGAGTAAATAACATAGCCAAAGGTGCAGCAATGATGTGTGGTACAACTGTAGATATACAAGTTGTCAGTGGATATGCAGATATTATTCAAAACAAAACCCTAGACCAACTTGCATTTAAACATATAAGCGATGTCTATCCATTAAAATACACAGAAGAAGAGATTCAATATGCAAATGCCTTCTATGATGTAGGGCAGAAGACAGAATCTCTCACATATCAAGAACTTGCCAAAAGATCTTTAGGAGAAAAGGGAGAAGGATTATTTAAAGGACCATTAGCAGATGGAGTATTTCCACCTAGTCCACAGAAGACTGGATCTACAGATGTAGGAGATATTAGCTGGAATATACCTACTACTTGGTTTGCAGGGAATTGTTTTGCATTAGGTACATCGGCACACACTTGGCTAGCAGTAGCACAGGGAAAATCATCGATAGCTCATAAAGGTATGACTGCAGCAGCAACAGTTATGGCACGCTGCGCTGTAGATATATTAAATGAACCTGAAATTGTTCAACAAGCGAAGAAAGACTTGGAAAAAGCTCTTAATGGAAGTAAATATCAATCCATCATACCTAGAGATGTAAAGCCGGGAATGATAGAGTAAAAATGTGTGTATTCAAGAGTTACACCTATTTAAGTGATGCAAGTTTATTTCAATATACAGAGTCTAGACATAGGCCAGATAAATTCAAATTTGTAGATTTTGCAAGGAGAAAACACTGATAGCGGAGAAATCCGCTATTTTATTAAAAAAACTTAACTTATATCCAATATTTTCCTCGTTGTATTACTTGTAATAGACGCACAAAGTTTGGTACAATAGGGATAATGTACATATAATATCATAAGTATGTTATATAAAGATAAGGGGGAATACCATTGAAAAAGCTAACAGCATTAATATTAGTATTAGCATTAGCTATAGGATTGACCGGATGCTATGGCGGAGAATTAAAGCTTTATAATGCTTTTGCGAAGATGCAAGATATAACTTCCGTAGAAGCAGATACTGAAATAGGATTTACAATGGAAACAGAAGGATTTTCAGAAGATGAACAAAAGATATTAGAACAAGTAGTATCTACATTAAATGATTCTAAGATTAAATTACATCAAAAACAAACAATGAACAAAGACAAGACCATATCAAAAGCTATAATTGATACAAATCTAAAGTCCAAAGACAATGATATGGACATGAAGATTTGGTTAGATATGGATGCATCAGGAGACGATCTAAAATTAGTAGAGATATTCAAACTACCTCAATCACTAATGAACACAGCTTTCCCAGAAGAAGCTTCCAAAGAATATGTAGTATATGATATAGCTTCTCAACTAAATGCAGAAGATAAAGAAGTAGATATGAAAGAGATCATGGAATTTAGTAAAGAATTCCAAAGCAAGATGGGAGAATTTATGAAAGAATTCTCTAAAGACTTCAAACCAAGTAAGAACATGATCGTTGCAAAAGGCGATAAGCTAGTAAATGGTCAAAAATTAGAGATGTTTGAATTAAAGTTAAATGACGCTGAATTAAAAGAACTTGTAAAATATATAGTAAACTATAGCTTAGACAAAGAAGATGGAATGCAACTTGTCAAAGACTACCTAAAAGCAGTAATGAGCGTAGCAGATGTACCAGAAGCAGAAAAGGCAGAAATGGAAAAAGAACTTAAAGAAGGCATGGAAGAATTTGAAAATCAATTGCCAGAAGTAAAAGCAAAGTTCAATGAATTCATGGAAAAATACAAGAATGTTAAGGTTCTTGGAGATAAAGGTATAGTTATAGAATATGGTATCAACAAAGAAGGCTATATTGCTTATGAAAATGGAAGTATCAATCTAGAATTAAATCTAGAAGATATAGCTAAACACATGGGCAAAGAAGATCTAGAAATCAAAGGTATCATAAGATTAGGTTTCAACTACAATTCAAAACTTTACAATATAAATAGTGATGATGTAAAGATAGAAATGCCAAAAGTAGATGAGAAAAATTCCATAGATCTATTTAAGATGATGGAACTTCAAATGAAAGCAGTAGAAGAAGAAGCTAAAACAGTAGAAACAGAAACAGTAGAAACAAAGTAGAACTTTTATAGTAGATAAAGGGCATCCAATTAATAGAGGATGCCCTTTTAATATGTAATTTTTTTGATTTGGTTCACCATAGTGAAGTAATCTCCGTGCTATCATTCCCACAATAGTAGAGGGATTTCCACATTGTCATTCCGACCGTAGTGGAGGAATCTCCGTATTGTCATCCCGCTTGTACCATGAGTTTAAGAGAGGTGAAGAGCCTCCAATGTCATCTCGACTGAAATGGAGAGATCTAAGATTCAATCCTAATAATAAATCAATATTGTAAATATGTAACATAGATATAAATTAATATAAAAAATAATTAAATATAATAAAAAAATCCAAAATTGGTACAATTTACATTACATTTGTGATATAATGCATATAGAAAATTTATGCTATAGGCAAACTTGTCGAAAGATAAGGACGCAAAGCCATGAGTCTAAAGCCATAATGGCCATGATTGTCAAGCTGCTATGTTAATTTAATTATACATGGCAGTTTTTATTTTTTGAATGATTATTGCCATAAAGCAAGCTTATATCAGATGGAATTTTATATTCCAGATGATATTGTAAATCATCAGATAAAAATCTATAAAATGGTTATAATCTCAAGTACATTTTAAATAAGGGGAGATGAAGTAATTGAGAAAGAGTAGTATTAGGTTTTTAGCTCTATTAATAGCATTTATAACCATATTTAATATTGGTATTGGAGCATATGCAGAGACAGCTATGTACAGTATTGATGGAGAAAGAGTAGAGTTAAGCCAAGAAGAGATGATTACTTTAGAGGAATCTGGAGAAGAGATTTATAAAGAAGAAGGTGAAAGCTCATTAGAAATTGAAGTCGATGATACTGAGTTACAAGAAGAACCGTCTATTGAAGGATTAGAAGATGTAGAAGTCGATGATACTCAGTTACAAAAAGAACCATCTATTGAAGAATCAGGGGATGAAGAAGTCAATGATGCTCAGTTACAGGAAGAGCCATCTATTGAAGAATCAGAGGATGAAGAAGTTGATGATACTCAGTTACAAGAAGAACCATTTACAGAAGAATTAGAAGATGAAGTAGTAGAAGAAGAAAAAAAGCTTATAGATACAGCATATTATGAAATCCATTATATAATAAAAGAGACAGAAGAATTAGTGCCTTCTTTGGAACCAGTACTAGGAAGTGGTGAAGTAGGAGAGAAGATATCCATTTCTCATCCAGAAGTCAAAGGCTATAAGGTACTAGAAAATCAGATAGAAGAATTGATAATCAGCGAAGAGGAAGAAGACAATAAAGTTGTAATTTACTATGAGATTATCAGAGAAGATACGACATATGAAGATCTTATAGTAAATCATATCTTAGTGTCAGAAGATGGAGAAGAGGTAGTAGATAGAGAGATTATAGAAGGACTAGCAGTAGGAGATACAGTCTATAGTAAGGACTTTGTATCTCAAGATAGAAATATTATATTTGTGAAAAGTGAACCTGAAGAATTGATAATAGGTGAAGGGGAAAATATTGTAAGCTTGTACTATGAAGAGATGGTAGAAGAAGAGTTTGAAATTGGGGATAATCCAGATGGACTAGATAGTCCAGAATATATTGATGCTCCTAATATATATTATCCATCAAGTTTTATAGAGGTGCCTAAAATGCTATATCATTCTCAAAGTAAGAGAAGTTTAGGCGTTATGGGGTATCCAGGAGATTATAACAATATAGAACCTCCGGCCCCAGGGTCTCTTGATATAAAAAAATATGAAAAATCAGTAGAAGGAAAATCAAACCAATGGAAAATAACATTGGAATTAACAGGTGAAAATTTACCCATAAATTCAGATATAGTATTAGTAATAGATAGGTCTGGGAGTATGAGAGATAATAGAAGAATGGAATCAGCTAAAGAATCAGCTAGGGAATTTATCCATACTTTACTCAAAGATTCAAATACTACTACTAGAATAGCAATAGTTTCTTTTGCAGGAGATATCAAAGTAGATTCAAAATTTAAAGGAGCTAAAGAAAAGAAAGAACTTTTAAAAGCTATAGATAACCTTTATGCTAATGGTGGAACATTTACACAAGCAGGAATAAAACAAGCTAGAGAACTCTTAAGAGATAGTAAAGCAGATTATAAAAATATTGTATTATTAAGTGATGGAGAACCGACTTATAGCTATAAGATAAAGAATATTGAGAACAGATTAAACTCACAGTATTTTAAAGATGGTATAATTACCGACATATTTGGAATACCTCGTGAAATTAAAGAAACAAAAGACGATTTAGATGAAGCTGTTTATAATTATAATCCTAATAGAGAAACTGCAGGTGATGGAACAAGTATGCATACAAGAATCAATTTATGGCCGTTTAAGTATTATTATAATCATGGTAATAGTGCTATAGCTGAATCTAGGTATGCTAAAGATGAAAATATCACTATTTATTCTATTGGACTTAGTGTTGATAGAGATGGAAGAGATGTATTAGAAAAGGTAGCAAGTACTGGAAAATACTATACAGCTAATCCTAATGATCTAAATAAAATTTTCAAAGATATTGCAGGAAGCATAGCATATGCTGCTACTGATGTTACTATAACAGATCCAATTGGGGAAAAATTTTCAATCCCAGGAATCAATTCAATAAATTATGAATCTAAGATCAATGTAGATAGAGGAACTATATTATGGGATGATGATACTGAAACTATAACTTGGAAATTAGAGACCATATCCAAGAATAACCCAGCCAAAATGTGGTATATAGTAGAAATTGATAATGATGTCAATAGTAAAAAAGTATACCCAACTAATGGACACACCTATGTAGAATACACTAATGCATTGGGAGTTGATGCTAAAAAGAGTTTTCCGGTACCAGAAGTAGGTATTGATGCAGGAACAATTAAAATTCACTATTATAGAGTCAATGGAAATGGAGAGCCTATAAATTCTAAAGGGGAAAAAATAGATAAAGTAGATGCAGAGCTACAAGTTCAAACGTTTAAAGAGGGAACAGATTTAGAGTTAAATGCTCCATATACTATAAGTGGACCAGAAAGTGTTGAAATTAACGATATAAAATATGAATATAATCCAATAGGAAATGTTGGAGACAAAAATCCGACAATAGTGACATTGACCACTTCTCAACCAAATGTCCATATATGGTTTGCGTATAGAGAAGTCAAAGATGATGGAAATTTAACTATAAAGAAAGTATTAAAGGATGCTTCAGGAGAAGAGATAAAAAATGATGAAAGAGAATTTAAAATTAATATAGCTGGACCAAATGATTATAATGAAATCATAACCTTAAAAGGTGGAGAATCAAAAACATTAAGTAATTTGACCCATGGTAAATATACAATATTTGAAGAAGATCCAGGAGAGGGATTTACAGTAAATATAGATAAAGAAGCTATAACATTAGGACGAGATAATAAGGATGGAATAGTTACAGTAACAAATACCTACGTGAGTCCAAAGACAGAAGTAACAGTAGAGAAAGTATGGGAAGGTGGCCCAGAAGTTAAGCCAAGTATAGAGCTACAACTGTATAGAGGTGATGAAGCCTATGGTGAAGCAGTAACATTAAATAATGGAAGAACAGAATATACTTGGGGTAATCTAGACCTAACAGATAAAGATGGAGTAGAGTATGTATATACAGTAGATGAAGTAGAAGTACCAGCAGGATATGAAAAAGAAATAAATGGATTAAAGGTAATAAATACAGCAAAATCTGATTTAATAGTAGAGATAAAATATGTAGAAAAGGGAAATAGGGACAATGTATTAGGAACAGATACACTAATAGGTACTTTTAAAGATTCATATGAAATTCCAGAGAAGGAGTTTACTGGTTATACATATGAATCAACAGACGATCCAAACGGAGGAGAATTTCTAGATCCAAGTCAAGTAGTATATGTAGAATATATAAAAAGAACTGACATTAGTTATATAGTAAATTATCTAGAGAAGGACACAGAAAAAATTTTAGCAGATCAAAAGATAATAACAGGTAAAACATTTGGCGAAGAGATAACGGAAAATGCGATAAGTATAGAAGGTTATAATAAGTTAACTCCAATTGAGAGAACAATAATCTTAGGAGTAGAAGAAAATGTAATAAACTTTTATTATGAAAAAGGTAGTTTTGAATACAAAGTAGAATATTACTATGATAGTAAATTAGACGAAGATCTAACATTTAAAGGAATGGGGTCATTTGGAAGTGAGATAACTGAATATCAATCACAAGAAAAAGAAGGTTATAAAATAGATAAGGTAGAAGGTCTGCCGTTAGTAATAACAACAGATAAAGAGAATAATGTAATTAAAGTCTATTATCAAAAAGATGAAGATAAATGGCATACAATAAAGTTTATATCAGGAGCAAATGGAAAGTTACAAGAAGAAGATCAAACAGAATTTAAAGATATTCTAGATGGAACTAAATGGAAAGAAGCAGTAGAAGTCCCAGAACCAATAGCAGAGACTGGATATAAGTTTAAAGATTGGACACCAGAATTTCCAGTAACAGTAACAAAAAGTATGACCTATACAGCAGAATTTGAAGAGGCTAGTTTTGATTACAAGGTAGAATATTACTATGCTGATCAATTAGATGAAAAGAATACAGAAAAAGGTAGTGCATTATTTGGTGAAGTAATCAATAGTCATGAAGATAAAATAAAAGAAGGTTATAAATTTGATAGAGTTGATGGATTACCACTAACTATAACTTCAAATGTAGAAAGTAATATAATTCGGGTTTACTATAATCTAAGGGATGACATTTCTTACACAGTAAAGTATGTAGATAATGAAGGAAACAAGTTATTTGAAGATAAAGAAATAAAAAATCAAACTATGGGAACAGAAATAACAGAAGAAGCCATAGATATAGAGGGTTATACAGTAGATGAAGCAACAAAGAGTTTAAGGCTAGCAGAAAAGGATAACGTAATAACCTTTGTCTATACACCAATAGATTACAAATTGGCAATAACATATAAATATGCAGATGGAAGTGAAGCATTCCCAAGCTATATAGATGATAAGATGCATATAGGTGAAGAATATAGTGTAGACTCACCGGAAGCTCCATTAGGTTATACAGTAGATAGAGCAGTTGTATCAGGCATAATGTCAGCAAACAATGTTATTGAAGAAGTAATCTATATACCAAATACAGATATAGAATATACAGTAAGGTATGAAACTAAAGATGGGACTAAACTTCTAGATGATAGAATAGTAAAAAATCAAACTATGGGATCAACAATAGAAGAAAAAGCAGAAATAATCCCGGGATATACAGTAGATAAAGAGAAAAAGAGTTTGCAACTAAAAGCAGACGGAAATGAAATAGTCTTCTACTATGAAATAGACCAAGAACAGAAGTTAAATTACACAGTAAAATACTACAAGGGAGAAGAGGTTTTAGAAGAAGTAACAGATCTAACAGTATTAGTAGCAGATCCAGTAGTAAATGAAGTGGAAGACAAAACACCAGCAGGTTATAAACTAGATGAAGCCAACTCAACTAAGTTACCATATAAAGTAACAATAGAAGATAATATAATCACAGTTTACTATGTAATAGATGAAACTCAGATACTTCCATATATAGTAGAGTACTACAAAGATGGAGAAAAGTTTGAGACGACGGCAGGTGAAGTTCTATTAGCCAATCCAGTAGTAGAAAGCGTAAGCTATGAGAATATGCCAGTAGGCTATAAAGTAGATGCAGTTAAATCAACTAAGTTTCCATTTACAATAAAAGCAGACGAAGACAATAATGTGATTAAAGTCTACTATATTCCAAGAACAGACATCATCTACACAGTAAAATACTTAAAAAAAGGTACAAACAAAGAACTAGCAGACGAAGAAGTTATATTTAATCAGACATATGGAGCAAGAGTAACAGAAAAAGCAAAAAATATCTCAGGTTATACAGTAGACAAAGAGATGAAGAGCCTAACATTAAAAGCATCAGGAAACGAGATAATATTCTACTACACTGAAAAGTCAACAGGTTCAGGCGGTGGAGGCGGTAGTGGTGGAAGAGATAGAGACAGGGATAGAGATAGAGATAAGAAAGACAAAGATAAAGATAAACAAGAAGTAATAATCATAGAAGAAGAAATACCACAAGCATTAGTCCAACTAAATAGAGAAGACCATCATCAATATATACAGGGTTATCCAGATAATACAGTAAGACCAGAAGGACTAGTTACAAGAGAAGAAGTAGCAGCAGTATTCTATAGATTGCTCACAGAAGAATCCAGAGATAAGATTAGAACTGAAGCCCATAACTTCGCAGATGTAGATTATGCAAGATGGTCAAATAAACACATAGCCACCTTAGCAAAAGGCAAGATAATAGAAGGATACCAAGACGGATCATTTAGACCAGGAAACAATATCACAAGAGCAGAACTAGCAACTATAGCATCAAGATTTGATAAGTTAAGTCCGTTTGAAAGCAATACTTTCTCAGATATAGAGAACCATTGGGCAAATCAATATATCAATTCAGCAACACAAAAAGGTTGGGTAAATGGATATCCAGATAAGACATTTAAACCAGATCAATATATAACCAGAGCAGAATTTGTAACATTGGTAAATAATGTATTAAATAGAAAAGTTAAGAAAGAACACATATTATCAGATGCAAGACAATTCCCAGACTTACTAAAGGATAGATGGTATTACGAACCAATGCAAGAAGCCGTAAACAGTCATCATTACAAGAGAATGGAAGATAACTATGAAGGTTGGCTAGATATCTACTATCCACAACCAGAAATGTAATATATAATTAGAGAAATGAGTCCTGAAAATCTTCGGGGCTCATTTCTCTAATGGCTTGCAATATCAGCACTCCATCTGGTATAAGTTTCCTTTATAAATTCAAAAACTATTTCCTACCACTTGAAACCCATTATCGATTGATGTAAACTACTTATATATAAATGCAAGATATTCTAAAACAAAGTGGAGGTAATTATGTTTTTAGCAATATTATTAACAATAAAGTTCATATTTTTTACCTATCTGATAAAGGTAGAATTCAACAGAATACCAATAATAGTGGTAAGTAGTTTAATATCTACAATTATATTGTCCTTGATATTTAGAAGCAAAACAAAGAACAAAGAGACAAAAGCTTTAATCTTTTACACCATAATATCACTGATAATACTAGCAGACGTAGCCTACTACTCTCACTTCAATGTATTGCCAAAGGTTCTAGTCATAAAGCAATTTAAACAGCTAACAGCAGTGGGAGAAAGTCTGAAAAAGATATTCAACTTCAAGATACTCCTATTAATACTAGATATTCCAATCATTGCATATATAATGAAGAGAACAAACTACTCAGCTAAGATAGATGAAAAGATTAGAAAAAAAGCCCCTATTATATTGGGAGTCATGTTATTTGCAGTCCTTATATCTATAAATAGCAAGGGGTATCTAGCTACAGTAAAAGCTCAAGAGCTATATACATACCATATTACAGATATAACAGAGACTATACTAGGCAAAAATAAGGTAACAAGTAAAATAGATGCATTAACTCAAGAAGATATAGAAGAATTAAAATCAAGAGCAAGACTAAAACAGGGAAAGAATACAGGAATAGGAAAAGGCAAAAATCTAATAGTTTTACAGATAGAGGCTTTACAAGACTTCGTTATAGGCTTAGAATATAATGGACAGGAAGTAACTCCAAATCTAAACAAGTTAATAGCTCATAACTCAACCCTATACTATGACAATTATCATCAACTGTTAGGTAGGGGAAATACTTCTGATGCAGAGTTTGTATCCAACAATAGTCTACATCCATCAATGGAGGAGCCAACCTATACTCAATATCAGGAAAATACTTTTTACGGACTACCATGGCTATTGAGGGACAATGGATATACATCATGGGCATTTCATGGATATGAAAAGACCTTCTGGAATAGAGAAGATGCATATCCAAAACAAGGTTTCCAAAGATTTATCTCTGAAGAAGATTTCAAATTTGATGAAGTACTAGGATTTGGAATAAGAGACGAAGACTTCTATGCTCAAACCATAGAGTATCTAAAGGAACTAGACAGTATAGATGAGAATCCATTCCATGCCTTTATAGTAAGTCTAAGTAGTCATACACCATTTAAGATGCCAAAGGAATATGAAGTTCTAGACATAAAAGAGGAACATAAGGATAATATGGTAGGAGACTATCTACAATCTGTCCACTATGCGGACAAGGCCATAGGAGAATTTATAGACGGACTTAAAGAAGCAGGACTATATGACAATACAGTCATAGCCATATATGGAGATCACTTTGCCATATCTGCAGCTCAAGAAGAAGCTCCTCTTATGACAGAGTTATTAGGCAGACCATATGATTTTGATGAGATGATGCATATACCTCTTATCATCCACGTACCAGGAGAGGATATAAATGAGACCATATCTACCTTGGGAAGTCAACTAGACTTCTATCCAACTATAGTCAATATAATGGGATATGATAACACTAAAGGATTGGTATTTGGTAGAGATTTGACTAATTATGATGGGTATACCTATCTCTCACCTCAAACCTATATGTTAAAAGGTTCTTTCATAGACGATGACATCCTCTTTGAGATATCAAGAGATGGAATATTTGAACACAGTAGAGCTGTAGATAGAAAGACAGGAAAAGAGATTGATGTAGAAGAAGCAAGAGACAAATCAGAAAAGGCAATAAGAGAAATAGAAAAGTCCAATTATATATTGGAAACAGATTATTTCAAAGGAAAGATAAAATAAGGAGAATGTAGAATGAAGAGATCCATGCTAATACCAATAATTCTAATACTATTAGTGTTTAGCAATGTAGCACATGGGGCGAAGGTAAACTTTACTGAAGAGCAATACAAATATATGATGTTAGAAAACGAAAAACTAAGAAATAAATACAAAGAATTAGAAGATGACTATACATCCTTACATGAAAAGAATGAAGAACTACAAAAAGAAATAGAATACCTAAAACAGATGATAGGGAAAGGACAAGCAGAAGAAGTTCCAGTACTGTTATATCATCATATATTACCTCAAGAGGATATAGATACTTATGGTTGGAGTGGAAATGATAGTGTAATATCTCTAGAAAACTTTCAAGCACAGATGAAATATTTAAAAGATAACAACTATCATACAGCTACCATGGATGAATTAGATCAATTTATAAATGGAGATTATGTATTACCTAAAAATACAGTGGTTATAACCTTTGATGATGGGTATCTAAGCAATATAGTCCATGCGTATCCCATAATGAAAGAATATGGATTTAAAGGTACTATATTTGTCATAGGAGATAGTGAAAATAGGGAAAAAGCTGAATATGATCCAGCTACTACACAGAGAATATATATTCCAGAAGCAGAAAAGTATTCTGATGTATTTGAGTATGGCTGCCATTCATATGGATTTCATTTCATAGAAGATGGACATACTATGATGCAAATATTAGACAAAGAATCTATCAAGGCAGATCTAGAAAAGAGTCAATCTATTCTAGGAGCAAAGACAATAGCCTATCCCTTTGGCAGATATAATGAAGCTGCATTGGAAGCAGTAAAAGAGCTAGGATATATATTTGGTTTTACAGTAGAACCAGGATATGTAAAGAGAGGAATGGATTCCTATACTCTTCCTAGAGTCATAGTAGTGCCTCAGATGGGAATAGAGAATTTCATCAATAGAGTAAATAGATAGACACAAATCTAACAGTCAGAAAGGATGATATAATCATGAAGAATATCTTTAAAAGAAAAATGTTGTTGTTGTTGGCATTTGTATTAGTCTTTACTACACCAGGCATTACAGCATTTGGAGAAACTGTACAGAAACAGGATACAGGAGACATAGATTTAGTACAAGAGTTAAATTACTTAGGCAAGATGTTGCAGCTTATAGAGGCAAATTATGCTTATGACATAACAGAAAGAGATCTTATGGATGGTGCTATGAAGGGACTATTCTACAATCTAGATGAATATAGTAACTACTATACTGAAAGAGAGTTCAAGCAGTTAAGTGAAGAGCTATCAGGAGACTTTGCAGGAATAGGAGTCAATATAACTCGTAAAAATGGATATATAACAGTAATCACTCCATTAAAGGACACACCAGGATACAAGGCAGGAATATTGCCAGGAGATATCATAGTATCAGTAGATGGTGTAGATGTGACAAAGTACACAACTAGAGATGCCTCAGAACTTATAAGAGGAGTACCAGGTACAAAGGTAAAATTAGGTATAGTGAGAGAAGGAAGTCCAAGCACAATATATATAGAAGTAACAAGACAAAATTTAGAAATAAACCCAATAGATTATGAAATCATTGAAAACAATATAGGATATATAAAGATTACAGAATTTAACAACCATACCCTAGAAAATATGGTTAAGGCTTTAAATGATCTTAATAAGAAGAATATAAAAGATATCATATTTGATGTAAGGAACAATCCAGGTGGAGGACTAAATGAAGTAATCAATGTTCTCAGACTATTAGTACCAAAAGGACCTATAGTCCATGTGAAAAATTCCGATGGAAAACTAGAAAGCTATGGATCTTTTGCAGATGTTCCAAAATATAATATGGCAGTGCTAGTGAATAAAGGCAGTGCCAGTGCAGCAGAGATATTTGCAGGTGCTATAAAAGATAGAAAGTTGGGCACTATAATAGGGACAACTACTTTTGGGAAGGGTACAGTTCAGACTGTAATACCTCTAACTAATGGCGGAGGCATCAAGCTTACAATAGCCGAATACCTTACAGCCAATGAAAACCCAGTAAACAAAGTAGGTATAGAGCCAGATATAGTAGTAGAAGACAATTTAGAAAAGGACTTACAGCTTAAAAAGGCTATAGAAGTATTAAAGAACAAGAAATAAGGAGATAAATTATCCAAGTACTCTTTTAAATCGTGAACTCAAATTGACAAATACTGTCATCCCGACTGTAATGGAGGGATCTCATATTTTAACCTTGAATAATCTTATATAAGTGATATAATCTATGTAAAATAAACGGAGGTATTTACATGGAAGAGAAAATCTATGATTTACTAGAAAAGATGTATGTTGACCTCAGCGGAAGAATGGACAAAATGAATTCTAGAATGGATAGTATGAATTCTAGAATGGATGGTATGGAATCTAGAATGGCGACAAAAGATGATATCAAGGCAACAAATGATGAAGTCATGTCAATAAGGCAACAGTTAATTAGGCTTGAAAACAAGATGGATACAAATCATAAGGCACTATATGATGGATACAAAGTTACTTATGAGAAGTTAACTACCCTTGAAGATAAAGTAGACAAGATAGACAATAAAGTTGAAAATCAAGAGGTGGAAATACAAGTGATAAGAGCAGCTAAATAGCTGCTTTTTCTATGGTATTTTTTAACTCTACATTAATATTTTGAAAAATTCCTTGAATAACATCGAAATAAAATATATTATATAGATTATAGCTATTGAGATTAAAAGTAAAAAAATATAAAGGAAGTGGTACATACATGAAAAAGATGATAACAAGTACAATATTAGCAGTGTCACTATTGATTACCCCATTGGTATCCTATGGAGAAGAG
Organism: Tissierellaceae bacterium HCP3S3_D8; assembly: GCA_052067355.1. Lineage (GTDB taxonomy): Bacteria > Bacillota > Clostridia > Tissierellales > Tissierellaceae > CABMKH01. The sequence continues at coordinate 19,345 of JBQHQH010000016.1, read as the reverse complement.
ATAGTAGCAAAGGATATCAAGACATCCCTGTCTTTGGAGCAGGCTGTAGAAGAAGGAATAAAAAATTCTCAAGAATTGATTATCAACAAATTAGAAATAGAAGTAAAAAATACAGAATACAGTGAAGCAAGAAGTCAAGAAAAGAAATACAAAAAATCGGATTACTCCCTAGGGACTGTAGAGGGATTCTTATTAGATGAGAATATGGCATCTAAAAAGGCAAATTATGCTGTTGAAGAAGAAAAATTAAAGACAGAATATATTAAAGAAGATATAAAATCTAATGTAACCAATGCCTATTATGGGGTATTACAAGCAAAAGAGAATCTTAATGTAGCCAATAGTGCATTGGAAAATACAGAGAGAAATCACGACATCGTAAAGAAGAAATTTGAACTTGGAATGACTTCAAAATCTGATGTTTTAATGGCTGAAATCGCATTAAATGAAGGATATACAAATGTAGAAAAGGCAAAAGATGGTGTGGAAAAGGCATCTAGGGCTTTAAATATGTTGCTAAATTATCCCCTAAATACTAAGATTGAATTGACATCAAGTTTTAAACAACAAGAATTCAGTACAGATGTAGAAAAAGACATAGAAAAAGCATATACTACAAGATTTGACATTATCCAACTTAACAACAATTATGAGCTTGTAAAACTAGATTTTGATACTAATGCCAAAGTATATACTCCAAATACCTATGTATATAAATACAAGAAGAGCAGTTTGGCACAGATGGAGAATTTACTTCATAATGCGAAACAAAATATAGAATTTGATATCAGATCAAAATACGATGGAATAAAGACTGCACAAAAACAGATTCAACTTGCAAAGGCAAATGTAGAAAAAGCAGAAGAAGGACTTAGACTAAGAGAACTAGCTTACAATGCAGGTACAGGGGTTATTCTAGAAGTAAAAGAGGCCATGACACAACTATATAATGCTAAATTAGCCTTATCAAATGCAATAGCAGAATATAATCTAAATATCTTAGAATATAATAAAGCAATAAACATAGGAAGTATTAGATAGAGGAGTGATTGTTATTTTTAGCAAGAGATTAAAGACCATATCCTTTATATTTGCACTTACACTGATATTTAATTTTATAGGAATAGATGTAGTAGAAGCCACTGGAGAAGATTTACAAGAAAATCCTAAGACAAATATAGTACAACTTCAATTTAACACTATAGAAGAGTTAAACCATTATTATAACAATGGATATAGACTTATGGCAGTATATATAGAGTACGATACAGACCAAGATATAATATTATCTGATAGCACTACATTGAAGGACTTGGTTAAATGGCTTGAAAAGCACTCAGATGTACAGGTAGTATTGAGGACTAAGGAGCCGGACTATGAGATATTGGTACAAGCACATAGTGAATATCCTATGCTCATAAAACAGGGTATAGCAGAGATACAGGATATGGAACATTATATGAAAGTTACATTTAGTGGATTTAGAAAGGTAATCTTAAACACTAAAGTAAGAGGATATACAGATGATGAAATAAAAGTCAATATATATAATTACCCATACTTTGGAGTTATATTGGACAAGGATAAAGTAGTACCTGGTATGATGGAATCCATAAGAGCAGGAAGGACTCTTGCTTTTGTAGAAGAAGGTAATCTAGGGAACTTTTCTAAATATGTATTGGAAAAAACTATAGACGGATATATATTAGACCCTAAAGTGGAGTATGATAAGACACTAGTAAATCCTACCGTAGAAAACCCATATATAATAGCTCATGCAGGGGGACAATTAGGAGGACATACCTATACCAATGCAATAGATGCCATGGAAAATAGCTACAAAAATGGCATAAGGCTTATGGAGATGGACTTCGATTGGAGTACAGATGGTGAGTTAGTAGGTATGCATAGTTGGGATGGATTTGTGACTAAGTTTTTCAATGTAATATCTAAGGCGTACTCTTATTATGAATATGAAAACTTTCAGATGATAAATGGATGGCAACAATCTACACCACAGACTCTAGAAGATTGGTTTGTAGATCATCCAGATGCATATTTGGTTACAGATATAAAAGGGAACAATATAGAAGGGCTTAGAATCTTAAAAGAGAGACATCCAGATCTAGCAGAGAGAACTATGCCTCAAATATATCAGCTATCAGAATACCAGGCAGTAAAGGATTTGGGATATGACAATATAATCCTAACCCTATACATCATACGAAGTACAGATGATGAAATCGTAGAATTTGCAAGGGATAATCATCTATTCGGAGTTACAATGCCTGACTTCAAGGCTCAAACAGATTTACCTTATAGATTAAAAGAGTTAGGAGTATATGTATACTCTCATACCATAAATAGTTTAAATCAAGCAGAAGAATTAGAAAGACTAGGAGTATCAGGATTCTACTCTGATATGCCATGGAACGATAAATTTATAGTATTACCACCAATGTAAGGAGAGCTTAGCTCTCCTTTCGTCATTCCTTGCCATCCCGAGCATAGTCGAGGGATCTCCGCACCGTCATCTCGACCGAAGTGGAGAGATCCCCTCTTTTAAATGTCAATAGGTAACGGTTTTAATAATTGTGCATTGTGAACTATGAATTGTGAATTAGCAAAGTGTTTCTTGTCATCCCGAGCGTAGTGGAGGAATCTTTTTTTGTGGAAATCCTCATCTTCCACATTTTTACATTAATCTTTAACATGTTAAACATTTAGTTATAAATAATATTGACTAATACTATTTACAACTAAAGGAAAATAGTATATACTAAATAAATTGAAAGAATAATTCGAGGTGAAAAAATGGAAAGATTAGAAAAGCTGTCTGAAAGCTATGACTGGATAGAAAAAATTGCAGGTCGGACTGTCATAGAATTACTAAAGACTAAAGATATGTTAGAAGAAGTACACGACAGATTTTTTGAAGAATATGATCTATCCAATACAAAGTTCAATATATTAGTTATCTTATATAGAGGGCATAAAGAAGAACCAATGTATATGTCCCAAATTGGAGAGAGGATGCTTCTATCCAACGCCAATATTACAGGACTCACGGATAGACTAGAAAAACAAGATTATGTCAGAAGAGTTCGTAGCTCTGAAGATAGAAGAAAAATAGTAGTAGAAATCACAAAAAAGGGAGTTGAGTGTGTAGAGAGAGTAATAGAAGATTATATAGTATGGTCAGGAAAGTTGATGGATCCATTAAAAGAAAGTGAAAAAAATCAGTTCGTAGAAATATTAAAAAAACTACAACTAGGTATTATGGAAATGGAAAAGCAGACCATAGTCGATATAATGAAAAATAATAAATTAGAAGATTAAACTTTTATATTACATGTAATATAAAAGTTTAATAGAAATACCAAGGAATTATATCTGTAGAACATGGTAAGACTCCAGTATGTTGAAATTGACAGCTATAGTTATCCATAGTTGAAACAGTAATTCTACGTATTTCATAAAGTTTACTTAACAGATTTAGAAAGGAGACAATAGCAATGAAGAATATAAAGAGAACAGTAGCTTCACTCTTTGCAGTATCAATCATATTCTCATCATCTGCCCAAGCTTTTGCAGCAGGAGAAACTATGAAACTAACCATAGAAGAAGCGGTACTCACAGGAATAGAAAATAGTATTCAATTGGATCAAGTAGAGAAACAAATTCAACTATCTGACGTCTCAAATCAAAGAGCTAGATATTCAGCTAAGAAGCTAAGAAAAGGTAGAGACGATATAAGAGAAGGGCAAAGGCAATTAAATGAAGCTGAAAAACTTCTAGATAGTGGTATAGCTCCAGGTGAAGTAACACTACCAGATGGAAGTAAACTTCCAGCAGGTACAAATTTAAATAATTTGCCATCGGATCAAAAAGAGGCAATTGAAAAAGGAATAAGAGATTCCCTTGAAAAGTCTAAATCTCAACTTACTAGTGGAGATTACAAGATAGTAAATGCATTACAAGAAGCAGGAAGTACGATATCCTCTGCATTGGACTTTGCCAGTTTAGATGCTTTGGAAATAGACTCTACAGCAGATGTAATGGAGACAATGACTAAGATAGCTCTTGAAGTAACTCAAGCTTCCTTTGATATCTATAAAAATAGTATAGCATTATTGATTCAAAAAAACTACTATGATGTACTTCAAGCAAAACAGTTATTGGAAGTAAAGCAAAAGGCAATGGATAGAGGAAAGACTCAATATGAGTTTGCAAAGGCAAGTTATGAAGAAGGATTAAAACCTAAAGACGATATGCTAGTAGCTAGCACTTACTATAGATCTACTAAGATACAATATGAACAAGCAAAAGGCGATTTAGAAAATGCAATAGTAGAACTAAAGAAGAGTATAAATATAGGATTTGACAAAGATATAGAACTTACAGACGTATTGCTAGAAGAACCAGAGAAATTCGACTTAGAAAAAGGATTAGTTAATGGAATGAAAGAGAGACTAGAGATTAAAAAGGCTTTAGGAGAAGTAGCAGTATATGCATTGAACTTTGATGAAACAAAGAGAAAGTATACTCCAAATACATTCCAATATAAAGAAGCAGAAATCCTAAGAGATAAATCAGCAGTGGACTTCAATCAGGCAAAACTAGAAGTAGAAAACTCCATACGTCAATCCTACAATACAGTAAATACAGTAGCAGCTATGCTAGATGGTACAAAGGAAATGATCAAAGAAGCAGAAGGAAATCTAGAAATAGCTATACTAAAATATAAAGAGGGATTTGGAGTAGAAACAAGTCTACTTAAAAATCTAAACCTAGAAGACTCAGCAGGAACCATAGTAGAAGTCCTAGCAGCAGAAGAGAAATTAGCAGAAATAGAAGAAAATGTAGTCAAAATAACCTATGCCTATAACTTAGCACGTATGCAATACTTAAACAACACAGGAAACTTTTTATATTAATAGGATAATAGGTGTTAAATTGAAGGGTGTGGATTTCTCAACGCTGCCTGAGATAACAAATAATGTCATTTTGCCTGTACTCCGAGCCTAATAGGGGTGACTAAAGTGGATAGATTTTCGCCTTGTCATCTCGACCGAAGCGGAGAGAACTTCTCTTTTAGTCATTCCGACCAAAGTGGAGGAATCTCCCATTGTCATCCCGAGCGTAGTCGAGGGATCTCCGCACTATGTCATCTTGATTGGAGCAAAGCGTAATGGAGAGATCTATGATTTCAACAATTTATCCTAATAAAATAAACATTTTAAGACATATAGCCATAGCAATTTTTAATCTATATTAATCATTAAATGTAATTAAAGGGGGAAATACAGATATGAATATAAAGAAGACAAAATTCCTAATACTAATCATGATAATCACCACTTTATTATATGGGTGCAAAAGAACAGAAAAGGTAGATGCAGAAGATCCACCAAAGCCAGTAACCATAATGGAGGCAACAACAGAGAGTTACTCCAATGATATAGAGATCAGTGGTAATGTAAAACCAGCACAGTTAATAAAACAGGGATTCAAAGTAGCAGGAGTAATCAACAATGTATATGTAAAAGAAGGGGATAATATATCAGAAGGGCAGACACTAGTAAGCCTAAATCCCCATGACTATGAATTAGGAGTCATAGCAGCTCAATCCCAATATGACTCACTAAATCTAGAACTAAATAGTAAGATTCAATCAGCAGTAAACCAAGCAGAAGCCAATGTAGACTTCATAAGAACACAACTAGATAGAGTTCGTAGACTGCACGAAAAAGGAGCAGTAGCTACAAAGACAGTAGAAGAACTAGAAGTAGCATTAGTAGTAGCAGAAAACAAACTACAAGAAGCATTAGATGCGAAAGATACTTCTGTATCTCAATTAAGACAGGCAGAAGCAGCTCTAGAGCTAGCTCAATCTAGACTAAATGATACAACATTACAGAGTCCAATCAATGGAACCATAGTAAAGCAAATAGCAGAAATAGGAGAGACTATGGCACCGGGATATCCAGTATTTGTCCTAGGCAGACTAGATACTCTAGAAGTAGAAGTAGGGATTCCAGATAGACTAGTAGAACATGTGAAGAAGGGCGAAAAAGTAAAGATGTTTATTCATGGAGTAGACAAAGAAGTAGAGGGAGTTATCTCCAATATAGATACTACAGCAGATGTAGAGACTAGAACCTTCGGAGTGAAGATAGATATAGATAATCCAGAAGGAGATATCAAACCGGGAATGATCGCCAATGTAGTCATAGGCATGGACAATATCTCATCCATTATGATACCAATAGACGCAGTAACAGATGATACAGAAGGGACTTATGTGTTTGTATATGATGAAGCAACAGAGACAGTAAGCCAGAGAATAATAGAAGTAGGTGAAGTATATACAGACAAGATCCAAATCATAAGTGGACTAGAAGATGGAGAATTAATAGTATTCCAAGGACAATATGGACTATTAGACGGAGAAAAAGTTAATGCTAGGAGAGTTGAAAACAATGACTAAATGGTGTATAGAACATAGAAGTATAATAGCTGTTCTTTCCATTTTCACAATTGTATTTGGAATAGTACTATATATAAGGATGGAAAGACAAGAAAATCCTGATGTAGTATCTCCAGGGGCAACAGTTATGACCATCTATCCTGGTGGAACTCCAGAAGATATAGAGAGATTAGTAGTCAAACCCTTGGAAGATAAGATAAATGAAATACCCAACATAAAGCTTATGGAGAGTTACTCCTTGGACAATGTAGGAGTTATAGTAGTCAGACTACAGGATATAACAGACCAAGAGATAAACGAAACATGGAGTGACTTAAAGGACAAAGTGGACGAAGCTGAACTTCCAGAAGGTGCTTATGAGCCAGAAATAGATACAGAACTGGCAGATACCTATGGTATGTTGTTTACCATAAGTGGAGATCACTATAAATATGCTGACTTAAAAAAGGCGGCAGATGAAATCCAAGAAAAACTAGAGAAGGTAAAAGGTGTTTCAAGAGTAGAAATAGATGGGCATATACCAGATGAGATCCATATCAATCTAGATCTTCTTAGAATGAAACACTTCAAGATACCTATCAATAATATAGGTATGGCTCTAAAAGCTAGAAATATAAATATACCAGGTGGTAGCTTAAAACTAAATAAAAACAATATACCAGTCACTACCACAGGAGAATATACAAATATAGAAGATATCAAAAATACAATAGTAGGCATGTCAGAATCAGGGAACATCATATATCTAAAAGATGTAGCAGAAATAGTCGAAGCAGAGGGAGAAAGAGATGTATATGTAAATAGCAATGGAGAAAGGGCACTACTTTTGACTCTAAAATATTCAAGTGGAGTAAATATAGTCAAAGTAGGAGAAGAGATGAAGGGAGTACTAGATGAATACAAAAAGACACTTCCAAACGGAATGAAACTAACAGTCATAACAGACCAGTCAAACTATGTAAATGATGCCATCAAAGATTTTGAAGGCAATCTAGTAGCAGCCATAGTATTGGTAATATTTGTAGTATTTTTGACCATGGGAGCTAGAAGTGCATTAGTAGTATCTTCATCTATACCAATTACAGTAATGACTACCTTTGTATTTATGGGTGCTTTTGGGATAATACTTCACCAAGTAAGTATATCCTCATTGATAGTATGTCTAGGACTACTAGTAGCCAATGCCATAGTAGCCAATGACAATATGTATCTACACCTATCCCAAGGTAAGGAGAGAAACGAAGCCATCATCGGCGGAATAAAAGAAGTAAAGATACCTATACTTACTTCTACATTGACAACTATAGCCTCATTCTTACCATTGGTAATGATGAAAGGTGTAGCGGGAAAATTCGTAAAAGATTTACCGATTATGGTTACCATAGCTTTGACTAGCTCTTATTTAATATCATTAACAGTAGTACCAGCTATGGGATATACATTCTTAAAGGAAAAGAAAAAAGAAGAGACAACTAAAAAGAGAAAACTATTGACACAGAAGATGGGAAATTGGTTCAATGGTCTATACGATACCTTCCTATTGCAAGCACTTAAAAAACCAAGAACTACCATACTTATATCAGTAGTAGTCCTTGGAGTAACAAGTCTACTCATACCTACTTTGGGATTGCAGCTATTCCCATTTGTAGAGAGAGATCAATATGTAATAGACGTAACATTGATGGAAGGAACTACAGTAGATGAAACTAGGGAAGTTATCTCTCAAATAGAAGATGTACTATTAGATGATCCATCTATAGATACATTTCTATCTAAAGTAGGAGATGGGATACCTAAATTTTATCCTTCATTCTTTGGAAACCAAATTGCCAGCAACAAGGGGCAATTTATAGTCAATGGAAAGATAACAGAGATCAACAATATTCAGAGAAAATTAAATCAAGAGATTCAAGGAGCCAGAATAGAAGTTAAACAATTAGAAAACGCCATACCAGTAGATTTACCAGTGCAGGTTAGAATAAGTGGTAAAGATGTAGATGTTCTGAAAGAACTGGCAGCAGAAGTAAAGGACGTACTATATACTATAGATGAAGGACAACACGTTCAAGATAACTTTGGTTCCAAGACCTTGAAGATGACCATAGATGTAAATCAAGATAAGGCAAGTATGGTAGGACTTACAAACTATGACATATCATCTACAGTTAGAATGGCAGTCAATGGACTAGAGATGACAAAGTTAAGACCAAAAGATCAAGATGATGATATACCAGTTATATTGAGAATACCAGATAAAGATAGGAAGAATGCAGAGATGTTAAATAATATCTTTATTACATCTCAAATAACAGGAAAGAATATACCTATCAATCAAGTAGCAGAGATAAAGTCTGAGTTTAGCTTAAATAAGATATTGAGAAGAAATAGAGAACGTACCATAACAGTAGGATTACATCCTAAGGCTGGATATACAGCAGCAGAAGTACTAGATATAGTAGAGGAAAAGATGCAGGGCTTTGAAGTACCAGAAGGATATTCCTATGAATTCGGTGGAGAAAATGAGGACAGGGTAGAGGCATTTGAATCCTTAATAGGACCATTCTTCCTAGCAGCAGCCCTCATATATCTAATACTCATGTTCCAATTCTTTGATTTAAGACAGCCGCTTATAATCATGGGTACAATACCACTATCATTTATAGGGGTTATACTAGGCTTGAAGATCACAGGCTATCCATTAGGATTTATGGCAATGATGGGAGCAGTCAGTCTAATGGGTATAGTAGTAAACAATGGTATAGTTCTACTAGACTATATAAATGTATTGAAGAGAGAAGGCATGGAAACCCTAGATGCAGTAAGAGAAGCTTCAGTTGCCAGACTAAGACCTATAATGGTAGGAATGGTAACCACAGTAATAGGACTTGTACCAATGGGACTAAGAGGAGGAAGTCTTTGGGCACCACTAGCATATACCATCATATTTGGATTAATGGTATCCTCAGTTCTTACCATACTAGTAATACCAGCATCCTATATGGTATTCGATAAGAAAAACGGCAAGAAAAAACCAGAAGCACAAGAAGCATAGATAATACAATATATAATGTAGAGAATATATAATATTAGATGTTTTGAAATGTATTAATGTAGGGGAGAGCTTAGCTCTCCCTTTTATCATTCCTCTCCCGTCATCTCGACTGAAGTGAAACGGAACGGAGAGATCTTATCTTTTAGTCATTCCGCCTGTACTCCGAGCCTAATAGGGGTGACCGAAGTGGAGCAATCTCCTCATCACCATACCTATCCTTCAACCTAACGTTAACATTAACATCAACAATTGTAGGGGAGGCCTGTGGTCTCCCTTATCATCTTCGCTCTGTCATCCTGAGCATAGCCGAAGGATCTTCTCTTTTCCCCCCATGTCATCTCAATTCAAGTCATTGTCATTCCGAGCATAGTCGAGGGATCTCCGCACTATGTTATCTCGACCAAAGCTCATGTCATTTCGAGCAACGCCGAAAAATCCCCTATTTCCATCATCTTTCCCATCCTTATATCTCATAACAGTAACTCAAATGTAACATAATTGTAATAGTAATTTGTCCCCGAATTAGGTATAATGTTAATAACAAAGAAGTCCCAAGACGATATAACTTATATTACAGTTATATTACAACTTCTTATTATCATTGACCTAAATCTGGGTTGATGCTATAATTAATATTGCAATGTGTGACAATTAATGGTAATGTCATAGTTGCGACCATTTTAATTGAGTTGGTTTAAGGATGGTTATCCAACTGAAAAACAAACCATTCAAAAAGAAAAATAAGGGAGGAAATATCACATGGGTAAGATGAAAAGATTCTTTTCATTGATGCTAGTATTAACAATAGTACTAGGTAGCTTTGGCTCAGTATTCGCTGCTGAAGATGTAAAAGCAGCAGACGAAGAGTTAAAGAGAGTGCCAACAGATGTAATAGGCACAGAATATGAAAAAGCAGTAGCAAGATTAGTTGCATTTGGAGTTTTAGATGGTTATAAGGATGGAACTTATAGACCAGACCAAGATGTAACTAGAGCAGAATTTGCTAAAATATTAGTAGAAGCATTGGGAATTGGTAATGCAGCTAAGGCAGCAGCAGGAAAGGTTACATTCAAAGACGTACCAGCTAGTCACTGGGCATCAGGATATGTAAGCACTGCTTCAGGATATGGTTTATTGAAAGGTTTCCCAGATGGAACATTCAAACCAGAACAACAAGTTAGCTATGCAGATGCATTAACTATGTTAGTTAGAGCATTAGGTTACCAAGATAGTTTCTTAAAAGGTGCATGGCCAGGAAGCCACATTGCAAAAGCAGCAGAAGCAGGAATTACTTCAGGAGTAAACTTTGCAGATGCTCGTGGATTTGCTAACAGAGGTAAAGTGGCTCAAATGGTAAACAACACATTAGATTGTGATGTTGTAAAAGTTGAAACATACAAAGATGGTACAGTAGAGTACAAAGAAACTGAAAAAACATTATTAAAAGATAAACTAGATATCAGCAAATATGAAGATACTAGAGTTATTGCAGACAAAGTTGTAGATGATGGTTTAGACACAGACGAAATCACTGTTAAATTCTTAAAAGAAATTGACAAAGATGATGAATCAGTTAAGAAGTCCTATAAAGAAGGCGACGAAAAAGACTTCAGAATCAGAAAAGGTGTAAACACTAGAAGATACATTGGTGAAGAGTCATCAGTATACATGGACAACAAAGACGTTGTAGTTTACATTGAAACTGAAAATGATGACAAAGCATACTTTGATTATGTTGAAGCTGTAAAAGGTGATGACAAAGAAACAGAAGAAATATCTCTTGTAAGATTTGACAAAGATTATAAATTTGATAAAGATGCAAAAGTATATGTATACGATGCAAAAGATGATCAATATAAAGAGATAACTGTAGACAAAGATGGAGCTGCTGTTAAAGCAAATGATCTTTTAGGACGTGTAGGTAAATTCGTTGTTAAAAACAACAGAGTTATCTATGCTGAAATAATGGAAAGTGCTGAAGCTCTACCATGGATGTTAGTTAAAGAAAACAAAAAAGGCTTATTAGAAGGTATTAACCAAACTACAGAAGATTTTGACTTGGATTTAACTAAAGATGGTAATTATGATGGAGTATTAGTATTCGATACATTAGGAAATCCTCTTGATGTAGAAGAAATAAAAGAAGGAAATATCGTATATGTAGCAAAATTAGACTATGATGGAGACGACTATGCTCATGTAGTAGTAGTTCAAGACAACATGGTAGAAGGTAAATTAGAAAAAGTTAAAGACGATAGAGTAACAATTGATAACAAACAAATCAAAATGGTAAGATATAAAGATGGTGGAAACAAATTCCAAACTTACTATAGTGTAGAAGGTTTTGAAGATATCAAAGAATGGTATACTGATGGAGATTGGGAAGATGATATGGAAGATGCAGACGAAGAAGATATGGTAGCATATCTAGATGCTACTGGTAAGATTGCATTCCTATCAACAAAAGCATTAGGTAGTTCAGGATATAAATATGGTGTTGTAACTAGAGCATATGCTGATAATGATAGAGTTAAGATCTTTACATTCATAGATGGAAAAGATGGCGACGAGATCACTTATAGAGCAGATAAAGAAAAGAATTTATCTAAACCTATAATACTTGATGAATATGGTGATTCAACAAAAGAAGCTAAAGAAATAGATTATAAGGACTTAAATGGTCGTGTTGTTAAGTTCAAACTTAACAAAGATGGCGAGATAGCTGAGGATGAATTCTATGTAATGCTTCCAGAAAATACTTGGAAGATGCAAGAAAATAAAGACTTTGGTAAAGACAGTATTCCATCAATATTCACAGGTAAGGATGCTAGTAAGAGAGCATTTGCTATAGATGATAAAGCAGTTATTATTGATGCTGAATCATTAGAACTTAATGCAGACAGAAATGGATATAAAGAATTTGATTCAGATGATTTCTCAACTGCTAATTGGAAGGATATAGCAGAAGATAATTATGATAAAGACTTAGAATTCTATGTATTCACTAAGAGAAACAACAAGATAGATGTTGATGCAGTAGTATTCATTGGTAAAGATGGATTATCCACATCATCAGATGAAGAGGCAATCTATGTATATGACAAACATAGAAAAGCTGGAGATGTATTTATAAAATACGTTTCATATGAAACAGGTAAAGAAGAAGAAATAGAAGTAGATAAGATAGATAAATCAAGCAGTAATTTATGGGATAGAACTGAAAAAGAAAGACCATATGTTGCAAGAATTAAGAGTGGTAATAAGGTAGAATTATTTACTGATAATGATAGCATTAAGAAGAACATCAATAAACCTAATCTAAGCTATGTAAAAGGTGTAGTTAGCAAGAAAGATGGAAGTGTTCTTACTGTAAATAAAGAAGAATATAGATTATCAAGTAGCGCTATAGTATACGAAGAAGATACTAAGAAATACACTTCAAATATTATGAAAAATGATGCAGTATTCTTTGTAGTAGAAAATGGTGTAAACATCAGAGTAATCGAAAGATTAATCGATGATGAAGCTAAAGCAGTTAAAGACGGTGAAAGTACTGGAGGAACAACTCCAACTGAAACTGGTAAGGTAGATTATGTCAATGATACTAGACTAGAAGTAGATGGAAAAACCTACAAACTAGATGAAGATACTAAACTTTATAACGTAGATGGAAAAACTACTCTAGCAATAGGTGGAAAAGATATTGCTACAGAATTAAAGAAATTAAGCAATCCATTAGTTAAGAACATCAAGGTTAATAAGAATGATGTTGTTGAATCCTTAGCATTAGCTGAGTCTGAAACAGCAATAGTAGACAGAGCTGAAGAGAAAGTTGATGATTTGGAAACAGCAATAGGAGCAGGAAAAGACTTAACAAAGAAAGCAGACTTAGAAGCAGCAGAAGAAGCTTTAACAGAAGCTAAAGCAGCGGTTAAGGTATTAAAGTCTGGAGATAAGAAAACTGAATTAGAAGAAAAAATAAAAACAGCAGAAGAAAAAATAAAAGCAGCAAGAGAAGCATTTGATGAAAATGCTGGTAAGGAAGAAGAAGCTGAAAACTTAAAAGCAGCAAAAGAAGCTGTTGTAAAAGTTAAAGCATCAGCAGAAGCAGCTAAAGATGAAGAAACTTTAGAAACAGCAGAAAAAGACTTAAGAGATGCTAAAAAAGCAATAGCTAAGGTGTCTGATGCAGTTGAAAAAGCTAAATTAGAAGCTGAAATAGTGGCAGTAGAAGCTAAAGTAAACCTTGTAAAAGCTCAATTAAATGCAGCTATTAAGGCGGTAAATTCTGCAAAAGATAAGTTTGATTTAAGAAAAGCTGTAAATGACAATAAAACTATATTAGGTGTAGAAGAAGAAATAACTCCTGAAATAGCAGACTATGTTCTTACTAAGAGACCTACTGGTGGTTATGAAACAGCAAAAGCTCTAAATGACGCAATCAAAGCAGCAAAAGAAGCTTTATAATAAAAGTGCGAAACGTTACTCTATAAGCTTATATTTCTATAAGTGAAAAGGGTGGGAGTGATGCCCCATATCCTTTGGGTATGGGGCTTTATCCCAACTATGTATTACCAATTATTGGGTGAAATCCCCAATCTATGCAATAGTCTTATTGGCATAGTGCCTAATCCTCCTGCATATTGTCTAAGGTTACTCCCTTGACAATATGAAGCCAGGTGAAGACGTAATACGTGAGAGTCGTATGCGGGGCTCCTTAAAAGATGGCTATGATTAGGAACACGAATCCATGTTTTAAAGTGAAGTAAGCTAGTTGATGATATAATGAATAATGAATACCTAAAGCTTATCATCAACCTCTATATCCGAGATGATATAGTAGAATCAGATACAATTCAGGCTATTAAATCTGATTTTCTTACCGTACATAGTGGAAATCTAAGGTCATCAAAGATTCAGTTGACAGTTGAGAGTTGACAGATGACAGTTAATTAAAAAAGAGATGATAATATGCAAAGTGTTGTTTATAAAAAAGCATTTTGTTTTGCTGTTAGAATAGTCAACCTATATAAATATCTAACTAGTAGCAAAAAAGAATATGTATTATCAAATCAAGTATTGAGATCAGGTACTAGCATTGGGGCAAATATAAAAGAGGCGTTACAAGGACAAAGCAAGAAGGATTTTCTATCTAAAATGAATATAGCCCTTAAAGAAGCATCTGAAACCGAATATTGGTTAGAACTTCTAACAGAAACAGGTTATATAGATAAAGAGCAATCTATATCAATACTAGGTGATTGTAAGGAACTAAATAAAATGCTAATATCAATTGTAAAAACAACAAAGAATTCTCTAAAATAACTGTTTGCTGTCCATTGTCAACTGTCAACTGATGTAAGGGATGGTATGCATGGAACGTTTGAGGTCCTATATAAGTAGGAGGAGTAACTCCATTGATATATATAGGGAGTCAGCGGATTCGTAGTAGTGTAGATCACTTGCCGTTTGTATTTGTATGGTAACATACAAAGAGGATAAAACAAGTGGGAGCGAAGGAATCTAGTCGGTAATATATGTGTTAAAACTAGACAACCATGAGAAATTAAATAGACGTAAAAATAAATTTTAAGCCAACATAGGCCCCCACTTATGTTGGCTTTTTACTATTTTTGTAAAGTGCTTTCATTCCATCCAAAGTAGGGGAGAGCTTAGCTCTTCCTCTTATCATTTTGCCTATACCCCCAGTTTAATAGTGATAAGCAATGTTAAGAAAGCTAAGTCTCTGTCATCTCGACCGAAGTGAAACGGAGTGGAGAGATCTCCTCTTAGTGTCCCGAGTCTGATAGGGGTGAGCGTAGTCGATGGATCTCTTTTTCCATCACTAAATTGTTAAGAAATATTAATATTAATAAATTCCCTTTAATTTTATTTAAACTGCCCGATACATATATTAGAGGCGAAAGATATGTTATCTTAAGGCTTCATTTTCTTGATATTGGGGGATATCAAGAAGATTGGTTGTTTTGCATAAATATGTTATCGAGGAATCGCCGTATGCCATGAAAGTGGCACGTATGGTGAGGACCGGTCGAAATCGAAAGATAGACACGGAATGGTGAAATAAAACCAGTAGTAAAACATACTTTAACTTTAGATGGAGAAGCTTTAACATCCACTCCTGAAGCTGGAGAAATAAAAGAAGATACAAAAGTAGTAGTAACAGTAATAGTTCCAGAAGGAAAACAAATAGAAACATTTACAGTTAATAATGTAGATAAAAAAGCTGAATTAGCTGAAAACAATTATACTTTTAATATCGTGGAAAATACAACAATAAAAGTAACATTTGAAGAAGTGTCAGTAGTAAATCCTACAGTAGAAGAAATAGAAGTAACAAATGCTCCAACAGAAGCTATGGATATAGAAGAAGAACTAGAAGTAGAAGCAACTGTTACTATGAGTCCTGCAGGAGCTAATCCAGTAGACTTTACGGTTGAAACAAGCGATGCAGAAACAATCTCCGTAGAAGGAAAGACAATTAAAGCACTAAAAACTGGTAAAGCAACAATTACAGTTAAAGCAGGAGATAAGCAAGATAGTTTTGAAGTAACTGTAAAATAAGAAGCATAAAAATCACAAAATAATTAAAAAATAAGGAGTCGTTAGACTCCTTATTTTTATGCCTTATTTACTTTTTTATACTCACATAAATATAAAATTTACCCTTAGCATTTTGTTTGTATTCGAGTTTAATATAGTATAAAGATTCAATTTTTTAGCATACAATAAAATTGACTTTAGTAGAGGAGAGCTTTGCTCGCCCTTTTTCTATCTTCTGCCATCTCGACCGAAGTGGAGAGATCTCATAACCGAAAAATCTCTTTTCCACCTTAAATTGTTAAATAATATTAATTTTATCAAAGTTCATTTAATTTTATCAATATCACCCGATACTTAACATTAGAAGTCAAAGATATATAATCTTAAGGCGTTATTTTCTTGGTATTGGGGGATACCAAGAAGATTGGTTGTTTTACATAGACATAAATTATCGAGGAATCGCTGTATGCCGTGAAAGTGGCACGTATGGTGAGGACCGGTCGAAATCGAAAGATAGACACGGAATGGTGAACAAGAAAATCCAGAGCCAACACAAACACCAGAAGAAAAGCTAGAGAAGAAGATAAATATGGCTAATGATGGTGACACAATAAGATTAACAGAAAATGTTACTATGGATATTAATCTTGTGAAATTAGTAAATCTTGATTTAAATCAAAAAACTGTAAATGGTGATGTAAAGATTACTAGTAGTCAATCAGGGATATTGACTATTTCAGCAGGAACAATTACAGGCAACTTAACTGTAAATGTACCAAGTGCAACAGTTAATAACTCTGCAACAGTAGAAGGAATAATCAATATAAAAGATGTTTCAGATAATACATGGAATGAGTTAGTTTCAGGTAATAAGTTAGTATTTGAAGCAGAAGGAAAAACATTAAATATAGTCAAAGGAGTTTTAGGACTAACTATAAAAGCAAATGCTACTATAATAACTTCAAGTCCAGTTGAAGCAAAAGTAGAAAATGATGTAATAGTGACTGTAAAAGCTAGTACTGATGCTACAGAAAAAATAGTAATAAGAGGAACAGATGAAGTAGTTAAACTTGATCCTAAAAAAGAGCAAGAAAATCCAGAACCATCAGTAGTAGATAAAACAGAGTTAAAAGCAGCAATCAAAGCAGTAAAATATGTAGAAGTATCAATCGATGGTAAAGATGTAGATCCAGAGGAAAAGTGGACTACACAAGAGGCTAAGATAGCACTTGAAGATGCAGTAAAAACAGCCCAAAAAGTTGTAGATAATACTGAAGCAACAGAAGAAGTAGTAGCTGAAGCCATAGACAATTTAAATAAAGCGGTAGAAGTTTATGAAAAAGCTCAACAAGTCGGTACTAAAATTGATGACATAGTCGTAGATAAAACAGGATTAGAGGAAGCTATACAAGAAGCAAAATCTATGAAGGTTAAAGTATCAGATGATGGATCAAATGTAGAATTATCAGAAAAGTGGACTACACAAGCCGATTTGACTACTTTTGAAAAAGCTATAGGTGAAGCCCAAGGAGTTGTAAACAATACTGAAGCTACAGAAGAAGAAGTAACTAAAGCAGTGAAAGATTTAGAGAAAGCAGTAGAAGCTTATAAAGAGGCTCAAAAATCTGGTACGAAAGCTGATGAAGTAGTAGACAAAGAAGCATTAGAAACAGCAAAAGTTGAAGCAGCTAAATACGAAGTAGATAAGTACACAGAAGAAAGCTACAAAGCACTTGAAGATGCATTAGTATTATCAGAAAATACTCAAGAAGAAGTAAATGCTAAAGTTAAAGCAATAAATGCTTCAATATCTGGATTAAAAGAAAAGGAAGATGACAGTAATAAACCAATAGTCGTAAATTCAAAAGAAGAATATGAAAGAGTTTTGAAAGATGCTTTAGAAAACTTTGAAACAGAAGTAGTCATAGATATTAAAGACTATGATAAAGATGTTTATAATTTAGACTCCTTAAATAAAATAATGTTACTAAATCCTGAGCTTGACTATGGATACAAAGGAGCAAATGCAGAAGTAAAAGGTATTGAAGATAGTAGTGAACGAACTATAACTTTAAATCTAGAGTATCATCAATCAAAAGAAGAGATGATAGAACAAAAAAATGCTGTAGAAGCTGAAGTTAGCAAGATAATAGGAAAAATAATAAAATCTGGCATGAGAGATATTGAAAAGGAAATAGCTATACATGATTATATAGTTAAAAATGCTGATTATAATGTAGAAGGAATAGGAAATTATAATGCAACAGATCACAATGCCTATGGAGTGTTGGTATTAGGAGAAGGTGTATGTGAAAGCTATGCAAAAGCCTTCTATATATTAGGACAAGCAGCAGGATTAGACGTGAAGTATGTAACAGGTAAAGGTATAAATTCATCAGGTGATCAAGAAAACCATGCTTGGAATATGGTAAAACTTGAGGGAGAATGGTACAATGTAGACACAACTTGGGATGACCCAGTTGTTGAAGATCCAAAAGATAAATGGCTAGTAGTTAGCTATAAATATTTTAACGTACCTGATTCTATTATGAATAAAACCCATATAAGAGATGAAGAATTAGTAAAATATCCAGAAGCTAAAGGTACAAAATATACTTATGAAAATCTAGATATAGAAGAAACAGATAAAGATGGAAATAAGTTTATAAATATAAAAGATGAAGACGATTTAGATATAGAAATAAAAGATGCCATAGAGAATAAACAAGATACTTTATTCTTAAAATTATATGATTTAGGAATGGATGAGAATGAATTATCAGATAGGGTTCAAGAAATTCTAGATAAAAATCCCGATATGAATGTAAATGGGATTAAAAATTGTAAAGTAGAATTAATAGGTGATTCCATAAAGTTTGTGAAGTATACTCTTATATATGAGTAAGAAATAGATAAAGATACACCTCAAAAGTTAGCTAATAAATTTAACTTTTAGAGGTGTATTTTTTATTGTCATCTCGACTAAAGTGGAGAGGTCTTTAATTCTAAAAATGCTACTTATGTTATTTTAATAATTTGTTATTTCAACTAAAGTATAGTGAAATGGGAAAATCCAAAGGGATCTTTTTGTTAAGTTTTAATTATACACAAAAACAAGAATATTGTGACTTAGTGTAAAATAATTGTTGGACAAAAAAGCAAAAAATATAGAGAATTAACCTCCATTTGATATAATGTAATCGACTAAAAACACATTAAAGGAGGAATTCTCTATGAAT
>JBQHQH010000015.1:0-61515 GCA_052067355.1 Tissierellaceae bacterium HCP3S3_D8 | reverse complement strand
TCATAGACGAAGCTTTATCATATGGAAAGCGAAATTTAAAGCAATCCAAAGAAACTTAAAGCAATTCTATGAAGATATTGTACTATTTTTTCATATTTAGTTTACAGAGCCTTACTGTTATATAATATATACCCTAAAATTATTCTTACAATTATCAACTTAATATTTAGCCATTAGAAAATAAGGACCGTCTTTGACGGTCCTTATTACTATGGACTTTTTCTATTAACCTAAGGATTTTCTAAGTTTTTTTATCCTATCTGCTACAAATTGCACCTGAGGCCCAACTATAACTTGAATATTTTTCGAGCCTGTAACCTTAATACCTAGGATTTGAGCTTTCTTTATTTTATCTTGATTTACCTTATTCATATCTCTTACTTCTACTCTTAGACGAGTAATACAGTTATCAATTGAAACTATATTCTCATCTCCTCCTAATCCTTCATATATTATGGCTGCCATAGTATCAAAATCATCATCTAACTTTAAAGTAGCTGTTCCTCCACCATCTATTTGAACTTCTTCATGTATCTCTTCCCTTCCAGGAGTAGATAGATTCAGTGCTACAATCAAGAATCTAAATATCAGATAATATAGTAATGTAAAGACCAATCCCTGAACGATCAACATATATGGTTTGTTGGCCAATGGAAGCCTTGAACTCAATACAAAGTCTATAAGCCCCGCACTAAATCCAAATCCTGCAGTCCAGTGGAAAAATGCTGAAACTGCTAAAGAGATACCAGATAATATAGCATGAACAACGTATAGTACAGGTGCGACAAACATAAATGAAAATTCAAGAGGTTCAGTAACCCCAGTTAAGAATGCAGAAAATCCTGCCGCCATCATCAATGACCCTATTTCCTTTTTCCTCTCTGGCTTTGCTGTCTTATATATAGCAATAGCTGCACCAATTAAACCAAACATCATTATTGGGAAGAAACCTGCTTGATACATCCCTGTTATTCCCTTTGTTCCAGTACTTCTCCAGAAGTTTCCAATATCATCAATTCCAGCTACATCAAACCAGAATACTGAATTTAGTGCATGGTGTAGTCCTACTGGAATCAAAAGTCTATTGAAGAAACCATATAGTCCAGCTCCTATAAATCCTAATTCACTGATTCCTGTACCAAAAGCTACTAATGCAGTATATATAACTGGCCATATGAAATATAATATTCCAGAAACCGCCATCATTGAAACAGAAGTTACAATTGGGACTAACCTTTTCCCACTAAAGAAGGCCAGTGCATCTGGCAATTTTACATGACTAAAACGATTGTACATTGAAGCAGCAACTAGTCCAGAAAGAATTCCTATAAATTGATTTTTTATTGCTGCAAAAGCTGCATTTACTTCTCCTAGATCGATTCCCTTTAACATTGCAACAGATTCAGTTGATAGTAGAGTAGTAACTACTAGATATCCAACTAGACCACTTAATGCTGCTGAACCATCCTTTTCCCTAGCCATACCTAATGCAACACCTACGGCAAATAATATAGCCATATTCCCTATGATAGAATCCCCTGACTTGATTAGAAAAGCAGCTAGAGGACTTCCACCACCCCAACCTGCTGGGTCAATTGCGTAACCAATTCCTAAAAGAACTGATGCAGCTGGCAATACAGCTACTGGTAACATCAACGAACGACCAAGCCTTTGAAAATAATCTTTCATCTTATAATTCCTCCTTACTTTAATTTTATAAATAAAAAAGGCATAAGCAATTAATACAACTATCATGTATTAAAAGCTTATGCCTGATTTGACTCAGTAACACGCTTTATGTTAAATTTGAAATTTCCTTAAGTCTTTCAATATGCAGAGCTAGATATCCTAATTCGTCCTCTGATACATATATATTCTTTGTTTCCTTAATATGTTTACCTATTTTTTCAGCTATTGTATAAGATTCTTTAAATCTCTCCTTTATGGTATTCAATAATGGATTTTCAATATATTTTTTGTCCTCCATTCTACTTATACCTGCTCGAAGATGATTTACTAAACGGCTATATGATAAGCCTGTATTATCTATGTCAATAGCTAAATTTTCTTCAACTATATTTACTAAATCCTTTATAAATTTGGTGTCCTTTATGGTCTCTGTAACTTTTTTGCTCTGTCTAGCTGAATGAATATGCAATGCTATAAAACCCATTTCAGCTTCTGAAATACTGACTCCCAGTCTATCTCTAATCATCTTTGCAGCTTTTTTTCCTATTACAAATTCATCAGGATATAGAGCCTTGATTTCATAGATAAAGGGATTACCTATATCCATCCCTGCCTTTATCCTCTCTATTGCAAAGCTAATATGATCTGTCAATGCAATATGCACATGACTATTTAATTGTCCTAGTTCCCTCTCTGCCATTGCAATTATCTCTTCGCTTAGCCCAATTACCTTTCCATTTAACTGATTTATAATCTGATAGTACTCTTTCTTTATATCTCCATCAAAGGCTAGAAAAGATTTTTCAATTTGTCTTTCACTTAACTTAACTGTCTTTCCTTCCTTCTTTCCAAATCCAATGCCTTTACCTACTAATACTACCTCTTCTCTTTTTTCTTCATCAAAGGCAAGTATTACGTTGTTATTTAAAGCTTTATTGACAGTATATTTTTTCTTTTCCTCCATTTCTTTCGCCTCCCTTTGATAAAGACTATGAAAAGAGTAGTCAAAAAAAGACATATCCCTATATGAAATATATTTCATATACAGGTTTATGCCTGACACATATCAGTAACACACCTATTCTTTAATACCATTATATCCCAAGATATATCATAAAGTCAATGAATAAAAAGACTCATATTCCTAAATATTTCGTTAAATCATTTTATCAACGTATTATTTTTTTATTATCCTTAACTTTATTTTTTTATATACATATTATGTACTAAAAATATAGAGGATGTGATATATCATGTTTTGTATAACTGAAAGAGAGTTAAGGCTTATAGAGGACATTAATATGCTATGGATGCAGCATAGTGAATGGACTGGTATGACTATTGGAAGTATAGTTTTAGATACTCCAAATCAAGAAGTTGTAATTAACAGACTTTTAAAAAATTCAGTTGACTTCGGTATGCTATTGAGAAAATTCTATGGAGATGCCATAGCCTTTGGATTATCTGACTTATTAATAGAACATCTTACTTTAGCTGGAGATCTAGTTGAGGCTCTAAGTAAACAGGAAGAAAAAAATGCGGAAGAAATTAGAAAGAAATGGTATGAAAATGCAGATGAAATCTCTGTATTCTTAGCAGCTATCAATCCATATTGGAATTATAAAGAATGGAAGGATATGTTCCTTACACATCTAACACTAGCTGAAAAGATGGCAGTGCAACTGATAGATGAAAAATATGCTGAGAGTATAGCCACCTATGATTTATTTGAATCTGAAGTTATGATGATGTCTAAAGTGATGTATGAGGGTATTCTTGAACAATTCTATAGAGTGAAATAGCTAGATTTAAAATATCTTAGACTATACACGAATTAATATTACAAAGTCTTAAAATATAAAGTTTTTAAGTTACTTTTATATTCTAAGACTTTATTAATAATCCTTACTCATCTCTATACAATATTAGAATATAGACCTAAGCTGTCTTTACTCTAAAAGCATATTTCCAAAATACCATATTGGCTACTATACTAATTAGTATATAGATATATGCACCATATGACATCTTTCCTATTAAATAATGGGCTCCTCCAAGACATCCAATGGTTATAAAGGACAATATCATTGCCATAAAACCACTTCTTCCCTCAGACACCTCAAAGGCTCTTGAAAAAGGTAAATTCTTCTCTGAAATCATAAATAAAATACATATGCTAAGCATCATATTTAGATATACTATAATTATATGAGGTAATATACTAAGCTTAAATACAATCAAGAATATAATGCTTATCAATATAAATATCGGTGTAAATAGATTTATAAATGCAGCTTTTACTGTTCCTCTATATATGGATTCCCAATAATCTATGGGAAATGTCTCATAGATCCATGCCCCTTTATAATCTCCTGAATATCCTAAGAATTGCAGTACAGCAGGTATTATAATATAGGAAAAATACATTGTAAAATAGATACTTCCCTGTGAGATCTGTGAGATGTCTTTAGTATAACTAAAACTCAATAGTATTAAAAATGGAAATATAAATCCCATTCCTAAACTAGGATATACCTTTAGCTTAAATGTCCTTTCATTTTTCATCATATTAGTTGCAAATCTATAGAAATTTCTCTCCTCTTTAGTCTTGCATATCAATCTAGATATAGTCCCTGTAAGTCTGTCTTTATTCTTCTTTGCCTTTCCTGCACTAGTCAATTTCTGTAGGTTTCTTTCAAATTCTGGCATGAGCTTTATATATACTATGATAGATACAATAGGTATAATAAAAGCCATAATTGTATATGCCACTATATATCCATCTCTATTCCCTCTTATAAAGAATTCAAAAGAACCTGCAAACCACACTGGAGTCAAGAGATAGGTCCACCACTTATTTGTAAATTTTACTGTATCAAAATCCACAAACTGAAATATTCTACTGATCATCTGATATCCTATGGAAAGTGTAAGTGTAAGCCCTATCTGTACATAATTTATTATATCTTTTAGCTTCTCTCCATCAAAAAATCTCAGGATTAGCAGATATACAAGTCCTGTAACTACAATTAAAAATAGATCTATGAGGATTATCTCCATCAAGAATATGAAGAAAAATAATACTCCATTTTTAATCAAAGATGCTATTAAAGCTGGTCCCATCATTGCCATAGTAGTCATAAATACATAGAAAAATATATGAATTATCTTTGCCATATTAAGTGTTCTATTATTGATGGGTTTTGAAAGTAAAATATTCTTGTCCTTTAGATCTAGTAACACAGAGCTAAAATCTGATATCAGAGATGTCATCATAAAAAACATAAACATTCCCATTACAATACTCATCTGGAATAGGTAATTTTGCCCAAAGATAAC
Source organism: Tissierellaceae bacterium HCP3S3_D8 (assembly GCA_052067355.1). Classification (GTDB taxonomy): domain Bacteria; phylum Bacillota; class Clostridia; order Tissierellales; family Tissierellaceae; genus CABMKH01. The sequence continues at coordinate 56,487 of JBQHQH010000015.1, read as the reverse complement.
GATGGGAATCATCAAAAATCCTAGCAATAAATACATACCTAAGGATTTTATGAAATTATTTTTATCCTTATTTTCCTCTCTATTAGCTTTGGAGTTTTGCAATACAGTAGCAACTCTTCTACTATCTAATAATAATTTGACTTGAAGTATCTTCCTCATAGCTTTATAATCTATACCAAATCTCTCAAATATACCTTTGAATAGATCCAAGAACTTCAGCACTCTATAGTCCTCCATCTATTACACCACCTTCTTTATGGTGTCTACTATTTCTTTAGCAATCTCTTCATATCTATTAAATCCAGTCAATTCATTAAATATCTTTTCCAATGAACCTTCCATGGAATTATTCTTTAAGTCTTCAATATTTCCGTCTGCTACTATCTCTCCTCCGTTGATGAGAACTATTCTACTACTTAGTTTTTCAACTACCTCCATTATATGAGAGGAATAGAATATGGTCTTACCATTCTTAGCCAATTCCCCTAATACCTCTTTAAATACCATTACACTATTGGCGTCTATACCACTTAGAGGCTCATCTAAAAATAGTATATCTGGATCATTGATTAGAGCAGATATGATCAATGTCTTCTGCCTCATTCCCTTGGAATAAGAGCTGATCCTAGAATCATAGACATCCTTGATTCCAAATAACTCCATTAACTTTTCAGCCTTTTCATCTGCTTCATCATATTCCATACCATAGAGTTCTCCTATAAATGTAAGATATTCTCTGGCAGTTAGATTCTCATATATTTCCGCCGTTTCTGGAACATAACCTATCCTTCTCTTGTATTCAATACTATCTCCCCGTATATCCTTGCCCAATATGCTGACTTCTCCTTCATAGTCATTTATAAGCCCTAGCATAATCTTTACAGTAGTACTTTTTCCAGCCCCATTTGGCCCTATATATCCTATGATTTCTCCCCTATTTACATTGAGATTTATATCTTTAAGAACTTCCTTATCTCCATAGGACTTCCTTAGATTTTTTATGGTTATTATAGGCTCCATGATATCACTCCCTTATTTGTCTCCATCAATCTACTATCAAATTTAGTATATTCTATAGTCCCTATATAAGTAAGCTATCTATATATCAGAGTATAGAACTCCATATAATATAAGTTTTCTCTATTGTAACATAATTCTGCACAAAAAAACTAGGTAAAAATTTACCTAGTCTTTTATCTTCTATAGATCATCAAAGGATATATCATCGAAGGATATATCGTCTAATCCATCTTCATCGTCTTGAGAATGTTCTTCTTTTAAGTAGTTTTTATCTAATATCTTTACAAATGGATAATAAACTACGCAGCCTAATATCAACAATATAACTTGGAATATGGATGCCTTGAAACTACCTGTAGATAGATATCCTGAAAATCCTAATGGTATTGTCCAAGGTAATGCAACCCCATTTGTATAAGGTAGAAATCCAGTTTCAAAAGCTATAGCTGATAAAATTGTATTCATCAATGGCACACCTATAAATGGAATTATCATTATAGGATTTAATACTATTGGCAGACCAAATATTATAGGTTCATTGATTCCAAATATACCTGGTACAATAGACAATCTTCCCAACTGTTTGATTCTCTCTGATTTACAAATTGTTATCATGAGGATGACTAGTGAAAGAGTACTTCCTCCACCACCAAATGTTTGGAATAGGTCTACAAACTGTCCAGTGTATATATGTGGCAATGCCAAACCTGCTTCAAAAGCTGCTAGATTTTCCATTGATAGGGTTCTAAATATTGGTGAAAAAACTGAATTTGCAACTGAAGGTCCATTTATTCCAAAGAACCAGAAGATAGAACATACTACCGCATATACAATTTGAGCACCTAAACTATTTCCCACTCCCATCAATGGAGCTTGTAGCACTGTATATATAAAGTTATGTGCAGACTCATATGGAGTAAGCTCAAATACAATTCTAGCTACAAAGAATATAAACATTACTATTGCACTTGGAATCAATGCTGCAAAGGAATCAAATACAGCAGGTGGTACTCCCTTAGGTAATTTTATTGTCCATCCTTTATTATAGGCCCAATTAAATATTCGAACAGATAAAATAGAAACTAACATTGCTAAAAATATTCCATTGGTTCCTATATAGGAAAAACTTATAGCTCTCATTATTGCAGGTCCTTCTTCTCCTACATAAGGAATAGCTGTAGGCATTAAGATTACAAAAGCTACTAATGATACGATTGCCCCTTGTATTCTGTCTGCTCCTATCTCTCTTGCATAAGCATATCCTATGCCGATAACTGTCAATATTGACACTATATCAAATGTAGCTCTGGCCACATTTGATAGATATGATTCCCAGCCTTCTCCAAAGAACCTAGCCCAAAATTCAGACCAACCAGTTATTGGAAAGTTAGCTATTAGAAGGAATATGGATCCTACAATAATAAGAGGAGTAGATACTAAAAATCCATCACGAATTGCAATTAAGATCTTATTCTTGCCTAATTTATCTGCTATAGGCATTAAAACTTCTTCTAGTTTCTTAAGCATTATTATCCCTCCTATTTTTTGTAATTCTTCATCAATAATATTGCTTTTTTAAGAACCTTTTCTCCATCCATCATTCCATAATCAACTGAATCAACTACTCCAACTGGCACATCATAGCTTGCCACTCTCTTTTTAGTATCTTCAAGTAGATGTCTAACTTGAGGCCCTAATAATACACAGTCAGGATGTTTTTCTTCTAATATCTTTTCCAATATCTTAATGGAAAAGGCCTTTACTTCTAAAGGTAAATTGTGTTTGTCTCCAATATCCTGCATCTTCTTAGCCAACATGCTTGTGCTCATGCCTTGATCACAAAATAGATATATCTTCTTCATCATATTCACCTCCTAGCTATAGTCTTTCTCTATTCTTTATCATTTAAACTCTATTCTCTTCAGTTCTTCGAAAGCGTTTTCTCAAAGGCATATGCTTAAATGATATCTATAATAAAATTATATATTGTAATATTCTATAAATCTATTACATATGGCTTCCCTAATGATAAGTAAGTTATGTACAGTAATATAGATAAACAAAGTAGTGTTTCAGATACTACTAGAAAATGGAGCTGGTAATTTAAGACTTTTGAATCACTATAAAATAAAAACTGCTTCATAATCAATTAATTATGAAACAGCTCTTTTATCAAATCTATATTATTCTTTATCCACATTTGAATATTTCTTATGCATCAATAACATCTCATTAGTGATATCTCTAAACATCTCTGTAGTCATCATCTGATCCTCTGCATGCATCAATAAAAGAGATATCTCAATAGGTTGCCCCTGTGTCTCACTTTGTAATAACTCTACATGGATCTCATGGGCTTTCTCTAAACTCTTATCTGCATCTTTAATAAGTTTTTCAGCATCTTCAAATCTATCTTCTCTTGAAGCCTTTAAAGCTTCAAATAGATATGATTTTGCATCTCCTACATTGCTTATTATTTGAAAATTCATCAATTCCATACCTTCCATAATCGCAACCCTCTTTCTATTTTGACCTTCCTTGATTATTTTAACTCTAGTGGTGCAGTTCTAGTCTTCATATAATTATCTAACCATTCTTTACTTGCAGCTTTATATGTGGTCTTGCCATTATCTACTGAACACACATATACAGTTGGAGATAATTTATCAGTAGCAACTACAAAGGAAAATCCCTCTATATTTGTAGCTACTCCAAATTCTCCCTTATTATTGATACATACAACAGAGATATCTCCTGCTTCCTTTCTCCTACTGATAAGCAGATTATTCAGTTCAAGTACTGCCTTATCTGCTGCTTCCTGAGGTGTATATCCTTCTTTCATAAGCCTTACAATTTCATAGGAGATACATCCTTTCATAATATCTTCTCCTAATCCAGTGGCTGTTGCTCCTCCGATTTGACTATCTACATAAAATCCTGAACCTGATAGTGGAGAATCTCCTGTTCTACCTCTTTTCTTCATGAATAGGCCACTTGTAGATGTGCCAGCTGCCATGGAATTATTCAAATCTAGTGCAACCATTCCCACAGTGTCATGTCCAGAATATGGAGTAAGTTCTTTCTCCTTGATCTCCTTCAGTCTATTCTTATAGTGGATAATAGCTCTGTCTGTAAGCATATTTACCCTTTCAAATCCATTTTTATGAGCATATTCCTCTGCTCCTTGACCTACTAAAAAACAATTGAATTTCTCTTCACTCAGCTTTCTAGCTATGCTTATGGGATTTTTAAAGTCCTTGATTCCTGCAACAGCTCCAATAGATAAACTATCCCCATCCATATAGGCTGCATCTAGTTCTACTTCCCCATTTTCATTGGGAAGCCCACCGTATCCTACAGATTTATAATATGGAAAATCCTCTACCATCTTTATAGCTGCCTCCACAGCATCTCCACAACTTCCATTGTCTTCTAATAACTTAGCTCCCTCTTGGATACCCTCCAATGCCATCCTCCATGTAGCTATAAAAGACCAACTCATATATATCCCTCTTTTCTAACTTTATTTTGCTAAATTATATATTGCTTGAGCAAATATCTTTGCATTTAAAATAATATCACTTATGTCCATATACTCATTTGGATTATGAGCTATCCCCTTCTGTCCAGGAAAAGATGGACCAAAGGGTACAATATTGGGAACTATCTTTGCATATGTCCCTCCTGTAGTAGTTACAGGAGTACCATCTAATCCTGTCACATCTTCATATGCCTTTTGTAGAGATTTAACTAAGAAAGAGTCTTTCTCAAATTTAACTGGATCATAATTTAACAGCAAGTTTAACTTTATATTCTCGGATAGTTTTGACTCTATCCTCTTCACTATTTCATCAATATTCACTATGGCTGGATAACTCAGGCTAAGGTTAAAGAGTAGTTTAGATTCCTCTACATCCATCTTGTAATTCCTCATCTCCATAGTACCAAATTCACTATCACTAAAGTCTATTCCCAACCTATCTCCATTGCTCTTACTAGAAAGGATATAGGTATTTAAAAAGCTAAAAAATTCTCTAGTCATATCTTCATAGTTCTCGCTATTATATTCTATCTGAAACTGTATATTTGCCCTTCCTCTTTCTCCATATACTACTGGATATTTACAGTCTGGAGTAAATCCCATTATCGGTGGTTTTTCCTTTTCTAAATAGTGAGGTATATCACCAAATCCAGTTTCTTCGTTAGTCCCAAATACAATCCTTACTGGCTTGTTTATCTTTAGACCAGATTCTTTAACAGCATATAGTCCATAGAGAGCCGACATGATTGGCCCTTTATTGTCTAATACACCTCTTCCATACATCTTCCCATCTTCGATATGCCCACTAAATGGAGGGAACTTCCATCCTTCTCCTTCATCTACCACGTCTAGATGTCCTACAACTCCTATATAGCCTTCCCCTTCTCCGTATTGAGCATATCCAACACAATTGTCTACAATGTGAGTTTGAAATCCTAGATTTCTTGCTATTTCAAGGGCTTTCTCCAATGCTCTCTTTGGCTCTTTCCCAAAAGGTGCATCGTCACTTGACTCTCCTTTAATACTGGGTATATTTACCACTTCCACAATAGATTTCAATAATTCTTCTCTATATTCATCAATTTTATCATTTAAGATTTGTTCCATCTGTATTACCTCCATTGAGAACGATAAGTTTTATCTATGAATATCTAGTTCCTATATTTTATTAAATACGACAATTATACGTATATATCGTATCTAAATTCTTTCTAATTAGACTATATCCTAAGTCTATCTGTAAATCTATTACATATAACTTCCTTAATAATAGGTAACTTATGTTCATGTTGTAGAATACCCATTAGTAGGCTAAAATATATTATATATTGTTAAAATCTGTTATTTAGTAGTTATTCTTAACCTTTCCAATAGGTCTTTATCTAGCCTTTTACAGAATTCTGCCAAGACTTCTACAGTCTCTATATAGTCTCTTTGGTGGATCAACAATCTAGGAGAGTGCATATAGCGTGTAGGAATAGAAAGTGTCATAGTAATAACTCCACTAAAGGTCTTGTGAATATTACCTGCATCGGTTCCACCTACAGTCATGGCATCATAATTTATATCTAGATTTAGATCTTCACATATGTGTTCAAACTCATTTAAGAGTCCTCTATGTGCTAAAGCCGTTGCATCTAATATACTCAAGATGACACCACGCCCTAATCCTATGTCTCCCTTATCCATAGGTGTATCCTTAGCAGTTGTCACATCTAGTGCAATACCAATATCAGGATTTATCACTTGAGTAGCTGTTCTTGCTCCCCTTAATCCTACCTCTTCTTGGACTGTACCTACAGCATAGACATTTGCATCATGTTCAGTGCTTTGAAGGTGTCTTAAGACATCTATGGCTACTGCTACACCTATTCTATCGTCCCATGCCTTTCCCACTATATAATTTGAATTGTTCATAATCCTACACTCTGTATTAGGTGTAATCATATCTCCAATCTGTATTCCCAGTTCTTCAGCCTCTTCCCTGTTTTCTACTCCTATATCTATAAACAGATCTATTGGCTTAATTACTTTCTCTTTTTCCTCGGAAGGCATTCCATGAGGTGCACGACTTCCCACTACTCCATATATCTTTTTACCAGTAGATGTAGTTATCCTCATCTCTTGAGATGGAAGTACATGTCCCCACCATCCACCTACAGGCAATATCCTTATATAGCCATTCTCATCTATATGTCTTACTAGAAATCCAACTTCATCCATATGTCCGGCAATCATTATCTTAGGTCCATCTTCATTTCCTTTTTTTAGTCCAATTATAGAACCTAGGTTATCATACATGATCTCATCAGCATATTCTCTAAAATATCTATTTACGACTCTACTTACTTCTCTTTCACAACCTGATATTCCATCAGCTTCGCTTAATTCCTTTAGCATCTGGAAATCTATATTATACATAAGCTCTCCTCCAATACTCTTAATCCTATATCCTATCTATTTTCGGCTTTAAATCTATCAATAGTCTCTGTATCTAAAGATTTTATAACCCTAATAACCGCTTCTTTTGCAGATAGATAGTCATCCATGTCGATAATAGAGCTATTTGTATTTACATTTCTTGTGCAGATACATGCCATTAAAGTTGGGCATCCTACTAATAATTTGTGAATCCACTTAGCATCATTTTCTTTCATTGAATAATAGTATTGGTGCTTTATATCATTTGATTTACATATATCTACTAGATGGCTGATCAATGCTCTATTAGGCATCATAGATTTATCATAGTAGTTTATCAATAGTCCTTCTCCTAATTTACCTACTGCATCTTCTTTACCTTCAATATCATTGGCTTGTAGACAATCTAGAACTATTCCTAAATCTGGTTTTACTAAATTTGTAGCAGTCTCTGCTCCTCTTAGGCCTATCTCTTTTTGAACTGTACAGCCAACATATAGGTCCACATCTAATTCTACATCTTTTAATGCCTCTAATAGTTCTATTCCAAGCATACATCCATATCTATTGTTCCAAGCTTTAGAAAGTATCCTCTTGCCTGTAGCTAGTACTTCAAAGGGTCCATCTATGACCATGGAATCTCCTAATTTTATACCCATTTCTTTTATTTCCTCTTTACTGTTAGCACCAATATCTGCAAACATCTCGCCAACGCCTATTATCTTAGATCTATCTTCGCCACTATTCTTAGTCACTATGGCTCCTTTAAACTCCTTACCTTCTCCATTTATCAACCTAATTCTCTGAGATAATATGGTCTGATCCCATACGGTTCCCAATGGCAATATCTTAAGAAGTCCGTTATCTGTAATCCCATTCACCATAAATCCAGTCTCATCCATATTTCCTGAGATCATGACTTTTTTAGCATTTTCCTTTCCACATCTCTTTACTGCAAATACTGAACCTAGATTGTCAAACACTATTTCTTCTGTATATCTCCTATATTGCTGTTGTAATGCTTTAGATATATACCTCTCATTACCTGATACACCTATTATTTGAGTAAGTTCCTGTGCTAATTTCAATGTATTATCATCTATGTTCATACTTTTCACTCTTCCTTTCTTCTCTAATCAATAAGGTAGCCTAGAAAATTTAGGCTACCTTATTTTTAATAACATATTTGTTCTGCGTAATCAGTTATATCTTCGCCATCTACTATTTTCTTTGCAAGAACACAGATATTGTTAAGAGATTCACTTAATCCTGTTCCGCCTTTTTTAGGCATGATGACGATATTTACTGAATCCTTATATTTTGAAATAGTTTCCTCATTCTCTTTAGACATGGCAGCAATAGCTGGGATATCTGTCTTCTCATTTATCTCATGAGCTAATACTGCACACATCTCTGCATATCCAGCATAGTTAAAAGCTGGGCCACATACTACTACATCTGGATTGATCTTTTTTACCATTGCGGCCATCTTAAATTTTACTTCTTCCCTATTTTTCTTAAAATATCCGTCTCCACAATATAGACATGCTACAACTTTTCCATCTACTTCTTTTAAATTGGGTTCTAACATATGTGCAGAACCTATTGGCATACTCTTGCCACCTAGAGGTAAATCAGGATTTTCCTTGCCTCCTAATCCAGCTTGTGTTTGATCGAATATCATTAAAATCTTCATTGTCTTACCCCCTAAATTCATTAGAAAGATAGATCGTCAAAAGAAATGTCATCTATATCAGATTCATTATCCTCTGCTTCTCTTTCTTCCCTTAGATATTGTTTATCCAATATTTTTATAAATGGATAATAGAATATACATCCAAGTATCAATAGTCCTATCTGCCATAATGATGCAAATAGACTTCCTGTAGATAGATATCCTGAGAATCCTATTGGGGTAGTCCATGGCAACGCTACTCCAGTAGTGTACGGTATAATCCCAGCTCTAGTTGCTATAGTAGATAGGATTACATTCATTGTAGGAACCCCTATAAATGGAATTATCAATATAGGATTTAATACTATTGGTAGACCAAATATTATAGGCTCGTTGATTCCAAAGATACCTGGTACAATAGATAGTTTACCTAATTGAGTAATTCTCTTGGATTTACAAAATAATATCATAACTATAACTAGTGAAAGTGTACTTCCTCCACCACCAAATCCAGTAAAGAAGTTGGAAAATGGATCAGTAAATATATTAGGCAATGGCAATCCTGCTTGAAATGCCTCTAAATTTTCTATTGTCAATATCTTGGTTATTGGTCCAAATACTGCGTTTGTAACTGCCGGTCCATTTATCCCAAAGAACCAGAAAAGTGTAGATGCTACTCCATAGACAACCTGTGCTCCTAAAGTATTTCCCACTCCTTGTAGCGGAGTTTGTAATACTTTATATATAAAATTGTGAGCCGTCTCAAATGGTGTAAATTCAAATACAATTCTAGTTAAGAAGAATACAAACATTACTATTGCACTTGGAATCAAAGCTGCAAAAGAGTCTGCTACTGCTGGTGGAACTCCACTAGGCATCTTTATTGTCCATCCCTTTTTATAAGCCCAATCGAATATGGATACTGACAATATAGATACTACTAATGCCAAAAATATTCCATTTGATCCAACATATTCAAAACCTAATGCACTTACATTACCTGTCCCCTCAACTCCTTCATATGGAATCATAGTGGGCATCAAGATTAAAAATGAAACAAATGCCACTACTGCACCTTGAATCTTATCTCCCTTTATCTCTCTAGAATAAGCATATCCTGTCCCTATACAGGTCAATAGAGCAATGACACTAAATGTCGCTCTAGATACATTTATAAACCACATCTCCCAACCTTCTCCTAGATATTGTGTCCAAAATTCAGACCAACCTGTTATTGGAAAATTGGCTATCAATAAAAAGATAGACCCTACGATTAATAGTGGAGTTGATATTAAAAATCCGTCACGAATCGCAACTAGGACCTTATTCCTTCCCAATTTATCTGCCATAGGCATCAAAATCTTTTCTAGTTTTTTAAGCACTATTACCACTCCTACTTTTTATAATTTTTCATCAATAGTATTGCTTTTTTTAGGACTTTCTCTCCATCCATCATCCCATAATCAACAGAGTCAACAACTCCAACTGGCACATCATAGCTCTCTACTCTCTTCTTAGTATCTTCAAGTAGATGTCTAACTTGAGGTCCTAATAATACACAGTCAGGATGTTTTTCTTCTAATATCTTTTCCAATATCTTAATAGAAAAGGCCTTTACTTCTAAAGGTAAATTGTGTTTGTCTCCAATATCCTGCATCTTCTTAGCCAACATACTTGTGCTCATACCTTGATCACAAAATAGATATATCTTCTTCATCATGTTCACCTCCATTTACTGTCTCAAATATCATCTATTTAAACTTAAAATCTTAGTTCCAGAAATATAATCATGTAACATCCTATTTTCTTTTGAAAATACCATACAGATTATAGATAAAATTGTAGTTCCAAAAGATATATATAAAAGCCATGTATATAGTAGATCAGAACCTGTAATTATGAGTATGAGTTGCCTTAAATAGTTTCCACTACTTATAAACCCACCTTCTACAATCATAGAACCTATGACCTCTCTTTTAAACATGGTGTTTAAGTCTACATCTCCACCATCCATCTTTACAACCTTAAAGCCCAATATTCTCTTCGCTAAAGTCTGACCATGAAACTTATATACTGGAAGAACTATATAATATAATAAGACCATGAGAATCCCAAGTATACACGCCAAACCTCCATTTAGCTTAGATAGAGAAGACAAATTCTTAGTCATATTAGTTTCACCAGTCTCTATACTATAGATAAGCAAAATAGGTATATTTGCCAAAACTGATGATATATAGATATCAAATATTGCTGCAATTCCTCTTCTAAATATATTTACTCTTTCAGATTGTAATAGGGAAACCTTATCTTTAGTTCTCATTGTATCTCTCCCACTTCTCTCTAAGATATTTACATACAGATTGAAATAATTCCCCCTCTGTATCAGCCTCCAAAAGCTCTTTTATAAATTTCGAATCTCCCAGTGAAGAGGCAAATCTCTTTAATATCTCTAACTCCTCTTCCCACTGTCCATCTTCTGGGATGGCAAACAGGATAACTAACTTTACAGTTTCATAGACTTCTCCCCAAGAAAATTCTCTATCTACTTTAGCAATGGCAATTGCTGGCTTTGCTATATGCTTACAAGTTCCATGAGGAATAACTAGATATTCCCCTACATATGTAGAAGCTCTGCTCTCTCTATCATATATGGACTCTATAAACTTCTCTTTATCCAAAACCACTTTCGATACTACAAGGCTCTCTGTCAATCTATCAATAACCTCTTCTTTAGATGTTAAAGTATCATTTACAAATATATTTTCTACATCAAGGATGTTTTCAATCTTCATCTAGATTCTCCTCACCTATATTTTCTCTTATTATCTGTCTTAGGGTCTTAGATAGATATCTATAACTGGAATAATCTATGGAATATATATACTTCCTATATTCTTTCTCTTCTATTATGGTCTTTTTAGTAAAATTCTTCCTATTCTCTACTGGATATATATAGATATTATCTTTTATATGAAGTAAATTATCCCTATTGAGAGCACTATTAAATTCCTCTATATCCCTATTACCTTCAATACTCTCTACTGGTATCTTCTCTATTTCCTCTGGAAAGGATAGAGCCCTTCTATTTCTAAATATAGACTCCATATGGTTTTCTATATTCTTCTTATCAATTTCATTTAAGAAAGCAGATACCGTAAAGTATGTCTCCTCTATATCCAAAGGTACAGTTGAAACTATTAGATCTATCTTGCTTAAGTCTATATTGTTAATAAAATTAGATGAAATAATATCCACTACCTCAATATTGCTAAAGGACTTTTCCAATCTAGTCGCCAACAGTTGACTAGTTCCATATCCACTATGGCAGATGACTACTGTCTTTATCTTGATGTCTTCTACACTTCTCTCTCCTTCTGATATAAAGTAGGATAAAATATAGGCGACTTCATGATCACTTATCATATTTACTTCATGTCTATTGCAGACTAAGAAGCAAGCTAACTTTACTACAGAGAACTCTTCTTGAAATTCTCCTAAAAAGTCCTTTAACAGTGGATTCTTTATCTGAATATTATACTTTGCTCTATTTAGCATAGGCTTTATATGCAATGACAATCTGTCATATAGATTAGTCCTTAGACTATAATCTATATCTGACATCTGAGATACTATATCTATTAGATCTCTAGTAAATTTGACATGAGGCAGATTACACCCTCTCTCCTTCTCCCTATTTCCGTCATAACTAAGTCCTATAGAAGTCAAATATTTATAGATATATATTATTTCCTCTGTATTTATCTTGATGTTAAATTTTTTCTCTATCTCATCTATTAGATATATAGCACTATGGTATAGCTTTTTATTGGTTACCAAGATTACATCATTTTCCTCAGATTGATCATCTATACAATTTCCACTTATTATCCTATTTGTCATAATAACTAAGTGAGTCAATAGATTGGTGTAATATGGCTCATATATTACAAGTTTTAAATCACTTTCCAATTTATTTAATAGATTTTCAAAGAATATAATGGATTTTTCATCTAGGATAGTATTCTTCCCCATGTTTTTAAGTTCTCTGTGCCTAATATTCTGATACTCTACAATATAATCTGGATGAAATTTCCCATACTCTTGAATTGTAGAGACTAGAGCCTTCCTAATATTTATCTCACTACCTAATATCTTGGTTCCCCTAACAGTTCGTGAAAGTTCTAAACCATATTTATCTAGTTTCTCCTGAATCTCATTTAAATCATTATTGATAGACGTCCTGCTTACTATATATTTATCCGATAGTCTTTGAATTGTAGTATATCTATTTGTATTCATAAGTAAACTCAATAAAATCTGAATTCGCCTATGCTCTAAGCCCTTATCTCCCTCAAATACATTTGTATTATTTAGCATATTATTCAAGTCATCTAACTGGGAAGGAGTATAAAAAAGTTTTATCCCCATACCTTGTTTTCTATCTACTCTAGCTCCTATGGAATAGATAGAATCTTCGATTTCATCAAGATCTTTAGACACCGTTTTCCCAGATATATCAAGTTCCTTAGAAAAATATTTTATGGGTTGATAATCCTCTTGAACTATTAGTTTTTTCAATAAGCTTATTTGACGTTTATTCACGATTATACAATCCTTTCTAATCAAATTATATATCTTAGTCCTCTATAAATCTATTACATATAACTTCCCTAATGATAAGTAAGTTATGTACAGAGACTATCTATATCCGAGAATCTAATTAATATTTGATAATATATATATATGACTTATAATTATACACATGATGTATAATTTATTTAAGATTGAAAAGGAGATATTGATAATGAGTATACTAAAAGAAGCTTGTGTAGGAAATTATTTAGAGGCTAAAAGAGCCTGCGACTTAGGTGCGGACAGAATAGAACTATGTGATAATCTAGAAGAAGGAGGTACTACGCCTAGCCTAGGAACTATTATGATGTCTAAAAAATCCTTAAATATCCCTGTATTTGTAATAATACGTCCTAGAGGAGGTAACTTTGTCTTCAATGAAGAAGAAGTTAGGATTATGGAAAAAGATGTAGAAATCTGTCATTCTATGAATGTAGATGGAATAGTCATAGGTGCTTTGACTGCTGACAATAAAATAGATGAGCCTACTATAAAGAGGCTTATAGATAAGGCAGGAGATATGAAGCTCACCTTTCATATGGCATTTGATTCTATAGAGGATAAAAAGTCTGCATTAGATAGATTAGTGGAGCTTAAAATAAATAGAGTCCTAACTAAAGGTGGTTCACAAAGTGCAACCCATAATCTAGATAATTTGAAAGAACTAGTGAATTATTCCAATGATAGAATAACTATATTAGCTGGTGGAGGCGTTACCGAGGATAATTATATGGATATAGTAAATAAGACAGGAGTAAGAGAAGTTCACGGTACTAAAATTGTGGGGAATTTAAAATAGTATATATAAAGAAAACTAGGTAAAAATTAATCTTACCTAGTTTTTTATCTACTATTCAATTCTCTTAGCTACTAGTGCGGCCCCTATAGAACCTGCATATCTAGCTAGGGGATCTGTCATTATCTCACTTTCTAGTCTTTGAGATAATAATTCTATAAATGGCTCTACCTCACAAAGTCCACCTGTCAGATATATCCTATTGCTACTTCCATGTTTATGTAACATGGAATACACTCTTCCAATGATAGAGTTGATAATCCCTCTAGCAATATCTTCTCTCTTCTTCCCTTCCCCTATAAGGCTTATTACTTCTGATTCTGCAAATACAGTACACATACTGGTAATACTGATGTCTTCTCCTACTAAAGCCATCTTAGCTAGTTCATCTATAGATACTCCTAGAGTATTTGCCATCAATTCCATAAACTTTCCCGTACCAGCAGCACATTTGTCGTTCATAGTAAAATTAGTAACCCTTCCGTCTTTCAGTGTGATAATCTTGGTATCTTGTCCACCTATATCTATTACAGTAGAATCTTCTCCCAATAGATAGTGAACTCCCTTTCCATGGCATGTTATCTCTGTAACGGATTTATCTGCATAGGGTACTGAGATTCTTCCATATCCTGTAGCTACTACTTTAGAATTTTCAATACTGATGCCATTAGACTCTATCTCATCTTCTATAGATTTAGATACCTCTATACTACTCCATCCTGTAGGCATAGTAAAGTTCCAGATCAATTCATCTTTCATAAAGACGGATACCTTAGTTGCAGTAGATCCTATGTCTATTCCTATATAGTGCATATTATCTCCTCTATTATGCTAAGGCTTTACTTGTGTCTATAGTCTCTAAGAAAGCTTCCACCCTAGTCTTTATCTGACCTGTATCTGAATCTGAATAGTCTGTCTCTATTTGGATAAATGGCAATCCCAATTCTTCTTGAACGAACTTTTTCACTGTAAATGACTCTATGGCATATGTATGACATGCTTGCCAAGTCAAGTCCACTACTCCATCTACTTGATATTCTTTTGCTAATCTCTCTATTAAGTCTAGTCTACTATTGTTTGGAGTCATACATGAGCAAGGTGTAGATAGATATTTTTCCGCCAATGCAAGTATTGGATCTTTGTCTTCATCTACTAATACGTCTAATCCCTTATAGCCTGTACAATTTTCTAAAGCTACAACAGACGCTCCCGCTTCTTCTAAGGCTATTAAAACCTTATCTGCTCCTCCAACACCTGTTGGACAACCTGTAAGTAATATCCTAGGAGCACTTTCATCAAAGGCATATATTCCCTTTTCTACCTGTTCCTCTACTTCGTCTATTAGTTTCTCTACTAAATTGATTCCAGCTTCTTTGTCTATATTGAACCCCTTTAACCACTGGGCTAAGAGCATATCTGTTCCCAAAAGAGGAGCTGGCTTATGCGCATTTAATTTATGTAATCTTCTCATTGCCTTTCTCTCTCTGTTCATCAACTTTATGGCATCTCTTAGTTTTTCGTCAGTTATCTCTACGTCAAATTGTTCTTCTAAGAATTCTTTGAATTTCACCATTTCATTCTTCCAAATCTCTAGAGCATCTTCCCCTTCAGCAGTTTGAGGTAGATTCATGACATGCATAGGTTTTAATTTTCCCATTAACTCATACATCTTCTTCTTGCCATCGCAAGTAGTTTCAGCTAATAGGACGTCTGAAAAATAGAAATATGGACATTTATCTGTAATAGCAAATCCATAACTAGATTTAATCAATGGACATAGATTACGTGGCAAATCCCTTTCTGCAGCCTCTATAGGCTCGTGGGTAGTTCCACATAGTGTTACATTGATTGCATCTGCAGCTAATGCTATTTCTGCAGGTGAAAATACGCAGTACATACCTACTACTCTTTTGCCACGTTCATGGGCTTCTTTAACTTTTACGGAATTGATGCCTTTTAGGCCCTCAATTTCCTTCATTGTTTCTGGTCTCAATTTATCACTCCTCTTATCTTTTAATTGTGAATTGAAATCACAATCTATCAAATAAATTCTATCATGCAAACGGTGCCTTTGCAATGACAGTTTTTCTACAAAGAAACACAAATAATAAGACCCTGTGAACTATTTAGTTTCCAAGGCCTTTAAGCTGAATTATTATTGTCTATATAGTATATCTCTCTTCAAATCCTCTGCTCTCTTTTCTCCCAATAGATACTCTATTATCTCTATGGCAAAGTCTACTGCTAATGCTGGTCCTCTAGCAGTGATGATATTTTCATCTCTTACTACTGGCTCTTCTCTGTACTTACATCCCTTTAATCTCTTGTCGAATCCTGGATAAGATGTGACATTCTTGTCTTTAATTATATCTGCCTTATCTAATACTATTGGTCCTGCACATATGGCAGATATGAGTTTATTCTTCTCATTAAATGAACTGACTATCTGAACTACTCTTTTGTCATTTTTTAAATTTGTAGCTCCAGGCATACCTCCAGGGATCACAACTCCATCATAGGAATTTATATCCTCTATTTCAGCTATTGTCCTGTCTGATATCACTCTAATATCATGAGCTCCCTTTACTTCTCTTTCATCTGTAATAGATACTGTATCCACTAGGATATCCATTCTCCTTAGATAGTCAACTACCGTCAAAGCTTCTATCTCTTCAAATCCCTCTGCTAAAAATACAATTACCTTCACAGAAAATCCCTCCCTTTTCACCTTATATACCCAGATAATAGAGATGCTATCTATTTTATCTCTTTTAGTGTTTCCTCATAGACTTCTCTCATAGGTATACTAAACCTTTCAGCGACTTCCTTACAATCTTCATATTCAGGGGCATATTTGGTTATATCTTTAAAACTAGATTTCTTAACTCTTATATCTCCATAACTCGTTTTTACTTTTATTATCTCTCTTTCCATGATTGTCCTACTGGCTCTAAATTCTCTTATTCCAATAGTAGACGTCTCTTTGAAGATTATCTCTTTTATTATATCTCGTTCTTTTTCTCCACATATAACCTCTAACTTTATTGCCGGTCTATTCTTCTTCATATAGATAGGAGTATAAAACACATCTCTAGCATTCTTTTTAAACAACTTGTCCATCAAATATCCTAGTATCTCTCCAGTTGTATCGTCTATATTGGTCTCCAATACAAATATTTCTTCATCTACTTTTTTTTTACACCTAATATCATTCTCATCATATTAGGTATTTCTAAATCTCTAGTGCCTGCTCCATATCCTACTGCCTTTGCTTCCATATTTGGCATAGGTCCAAATTCATCTACTATTCCTGCTACTATAGCTGCTCCTGTTGGAGTTACTAGTTCTTTCTTGATTCCTGTACTATAGAATGGAATATTTTCCTCTTTTAATATTTCTAAAGTAGCTGGTACTGGTACTGGTATTAACCCATGTTGACAGTGAACAAAACCTGTTCCTGTATGTAGGGGTGAGCTGATTACTCTATCTATTTCTAATTCATTTAGGCAAATCGCTGTACCTACAATATCTAGTATGGAGTCTACTGCTCCCACTTCGTGAAAGTGAATCTCTTCTAGGGACTTTCCATGGATCTTAGATTCTGCTAAGGCTACATATTTAAATATCTTCTTACTCAATTCTTTTACCTTAAGATCTAATTCACTATCATCTATTAATTTTTCTATGATAAATAGGTTTCTATCATGGGTATGATGGTGGTGATGATGCTCATGATCGTGTTCATGGTCATGATGATGGTCTTCATGATCTTGCTCATGGTGATGATGCTCGTGATCATGATGGTGTTCATCTTCTAAGATGATATCTACTTTTGTCCCCATTATTCCATTTTTATTCTTCTTGCTGATCTTTACATCATATCCATCTATATTTAACTTTTTGAATCCCTCTAATAGTACTTCTTCTTTTACACCTAGGTCTATAAATCCTCCTAATGTCATATCTCCACTTATACCTGCAAATAAATCTAGATAAAGTATATTCATTTTTCCCCTCCTAATTTTCTTCTGTCATCTGATTGATCATACTAGCTAAGTATCCTGCTCCAAATCCATTGTCTATATTTACTACACTCACTCCTGATGCACAGGAGTTTAACATAGAAAGAAGTGCCGATACTCCTCCAAAGTTTGATCCATATCCAATACTTGTAGGTACTGCTATTACAGGTTTATCTACTAATCCTCCTACTACACTTGCTAACGCTCCTTCCATACCTGCCACTGCTATTATTACATTTGCTTTAAATAATGCATCTACATTGGAAAGCAATCTGTGTAGTCCCGCTACTCCTACATCGTAAAGTCTTTCTACTGTATTTCCCAATACTTCTGCTGTGATGGCTGCTTCTTCTGCTACTGGTATATCTGCTGTTCCTCCTGTGACTACTAATATCTTCTTCTCTGTCTTCTTAAATTCTTCTCTCTTCACTACAACTATACGAGCTGATTCATAGTATTCTACATTATTAGTGATGTCTTTTATTGCCTCATATACATCTCTATTGGCTCTAGTACCTAAGATATTTACTTCTTTTTCTTTTAACATGTGTTTTACTATGCCTTGTATATGCTCTAGAGATTTTCCTTCACAATATATTACTTCTGGATATCCATTTCTAAGTTCTCTATGGTGATCTATCTTTGCATATCCTAATTCTCCATAGGGAAGTCTTTTTAACTTTTCTAGTGCATCTTCCATGCTTATTTCATTATTCTTAAATCCATTTAACAGCTCTACAATTTCTTCTTTATGCATATTCTCACTTCCTAATAAGCAAATTTCTCAGTCTCAGTTAAAACATGGTTCATACTACCTACTTTATATCCTTCTAAATCCAATGTTACATAGATAAATCCTACTTCTTTAAAATAATCTATTGTATGTTTAATATCTGGGGAGCTTATAAATCTTTCTATATCCTTAGGATCTAGTTCAATCCTAGCTAGATTTCCATGATATCTAACTCTAAATCCTCCATATCCCTGTTTTAGCAGATAGTCTTCACATCTCTCTACCATTTTAAGGTTTTCATGGTTTATATTTGTTCCATAGGGTATTCTAGATGCCAAGCATGCCATAGATGGCTTGTCCCAAGTAGGTATATCTAATTCTTTCGATAGTATTCTTATCTCTTCCTTGTTTAGTCCTACTTCTCTCAATGGACTCACTATTCCTAATTCTTTTAATGCCTTCATCCCTGGTCTATAGTCATCTATATCATCAGCATTAGTTCCATCTACGACATATTCTATATTCTTTGATTTAGCGACTTCTCTTATATTAGTAAATATGGCTTTTTTACAGTGGTAACATCTATCAGGCTTATTTTCTATAAGACCTTCTATTTCTCCTTCATCAACCTTTAGGTTTATATGCTCAACATCTAATTTACTAGCTAAATATTTAGCATCCATCTTTTCTCTCTCTGTATACATAGGTGCATTTACTGTTATGGCTATAACTCTATCTTTCAAAACTTCTTTTGCAACATATAGTAGAAAAGTACTATCCACTCCACCAGAGAATGCTATGGCAACACTTCCTAAATCTCTCAATCGATTTTTTAATTCTTCATATTTTTTATATATCATATGATCTCTCCTATTTCTTCTCCCCTATATTCTTTGATTACATTTGGCTTTTCTAATAGATATATTCTATCGGATATCTTCACTGCTGAGATAATATCATGGGTTACTATTATCATAGAGAATCCCTTAGAATTTTGAATACCTTTTAGCAGTCTTAGAAGATTTGCCTTACTTGAAACATCTAGCATAGATGTAGGTTCATCTGCCAATAATACCTTTGGCTCCATAGTCAAAGCCCTTGCAACAGATATCCTCTGCTTTTGTCCTCCTGATAGGTATTTAACTTTTTTATTTAGAAAGACATCGTCTTGAGGTAGTCCTACATCTTTTAAAGCCTTTTTGGTTTCCTCTATATAATCTCTCTGTTTAAAAGATAATCTTAAAGGCTCTGATACTGCATCTATTATCTTCATATTTGGATTTATAGATGTAGTAGGATCTTGAAATACTACTTGTAATCCATATTTACTTCTATGAAGTTCTCTAAAGTCAATTCTATTTCCCTCAAATAATATCTCTCCATAATCTGGTGGTAAAAATCCTCCCAGTATCTTCAGTAAGGTTGTCTTTCCTATGCCTGATCTTCCAATTAATGAAATAGTTTCTCCTGCCATTAACTCAATATCTATATCTTTAAGAACTTCTCTATTGTTATAACTTTTGGTAATCTTATTTCCTTCAATATACTTAATTATACCACCACGATTACAAGCTATTAGCCTATTTCTATCCCTAGATGTCTTCTTTAAACTGGGAATGGTCTTTTCACAAGACTCCAATCTCTGATTACATCTAGTAAAAAATGGACATCCAGATAGATTAGTATAATTCTCCCCATTTGGGATACCCCATATATCTTTATAGGGATTGAGTTCCATACTTGAATTAATCAGTCCTCTTGTATAGGGATGTATGGGATTTTCTAGTATTTCATCTCCCTGCCCAATCTCTACAATATTTCCACCGTAGATGATAGCCATCCTATTGCTTAAGTTCTTTGCAAGGGTCAAGTCATGGGTTATGATTAAAAATGAAGTATTGTATTCCCTATTTATATTCTTTATAAGTTGAATTATCTGTTCTTTAGATTCCTCATCTAGGGAACTTGTAGGTTCGTCTAATACAACAAATTTAGGTTTTAAGCATATGGATATTATCATCAATATCTTCTGTATCATTCCTCCTGAAAGTTCACAAGGATGTCTCTGTAATATATCTTCCTCAAGCCCTACTTCTGTCAACAGTCTTATGACTTCTTCTCTTATATCCCCTCTATCATATTTCTTTATTAACACTTCATATAGATGTTCTTCTATTGTAAGAAGAGGGTTTAGAAGTTCTTTAGAATTCTGAAAACATATGGAGAAATCTCTCATCTGCATGGTTTTGAATTTACTTTGGGAGATGCTGTATATATCTACACCATCTATTATAACCTTACCACTTACTTTTGCATCTTTATTTAACATTCCTACAACAGCTTTTCCAAAGGTGGTTTTGCCACTGCCTGATTCTCCTACAAGGGATACAATCTCTCCTCTATCTATATCCATACTGATAGAGTTTAATGAAAATCCTTGGAAATATGTAGCTTTTAATCTATCTATTTTAATCATATATATGCTCCTATTGATATTTCACCATGTGTTAGTAACCAACACAAATTAATAATTGTGCATTGTGAATTGAAGTAGATAAAGTATAAAACATTCCTTCCACTTCAAGATTTGATACTTATATCAGCTCATTCAAAATTAAGGAACTAAAGGAACGCCTTGCTAAAAGCCCTAGTTCCTAAAGAGAATTTTGAATTTCACTGGAAAGTATAGCAAATCTTTCAGAGTCAGTCATTATTTTAGTACTTTATCTTTAGTAATTGTGAATTGATAACCCCTTATGTATTGTATTTTGCTATAAATTCAGTAATACAATCTGAAATAAAGGAACTAATCAATACTGTAGTAGTTGATACTAAAAATATTCCCTGAATTAAGATAAAGTCTCTAAATACTACTGCATCTCGCAAGACCTTTCCCAATCCTGGATATGCAAATACATTCTCTACAACCATAGTAGCTCCTATGGCATTTCCAACACTCAGAAAGAACTTTGAAATGATTGGCAAAACAGCATTTAGCAAGATATATTTTATTAGTATTCTCCTCTTACTTAAACCTTTGGAATGTGCATTTTCTATATATTGCTTATTTAATATGGTTTTAAAACTCGATACTGCTGTAAAATAAAATCTCGGTGTATTTATAATCACTAAAGTACTAATTGGCATCAATCCATGGACGAGTACATCTTTTATATAGTCCATTCTATCTGTATATTTCTTGAAAGGTGTAAGGTTCCCAGATAGGGGTATCCACTTTACTTTTGCTGCTATTAAAAATAATAGCAATATTCCTACTATAAATGGAGGCACCTCACATACAGATGTCATTATTCTATGAATTACACGATTTAACTTTGGATTATATATTCCTAAAATAGCTGTGAAGACTCCTATTAGTAGACTGATCATAAGGGTAAAAAACATGATATAAAAAGTCCATGGAAGCCCCTTTGATATAATCTCTACTACTGGTTTTTTATATAGTATGCTGTTTCCAAAGTCAAACCTTATATTAGCTTTAACTGTATCTGCAAATTGTTGATTAATTGGCTTATCAAGACCATAGTATGCCTTCATCCTCTCTATATCTTCAATACTTAAACCACCCATCTCATTTCCCGATATACTTTCTGAATGAGAAAAAGGATCTCCTGGCATAAACCTTGGTATATAAAAATTTGCAATATATATAATTATGAAAGACAATATTAATATTCCAATTCTTTTTTTCATAGTATCACTCTATATCTTTAATCACTTTCTAAGGTAATAATATTTTCTATTTCTCTAGATATCATCCTAATACAATATATCACTATCATCAATGATAATAATGGTGGTAGTAACCACCAAGTCCAAAACCTTGTAAAATAGATTCCATTGAAGTTTATTACTCTTTGAATCATCAATCCCCAAGATTTTGATAGAGGATCTGATAGACCTAAAAATGCTAGAGATGATTCTTGTACTATAGCTCGTCCTATGACTGCTATGGAGTTAATTAGCAGGATTGGAAATATCTCCTGAAACATATGGTTTTTAAAGATATAGAAAAAACTACCTCCATAACTTCTAGACAGCAATATATACTCATTATTTTTTATCTGTATAGTCTTTGCCCTTATAATCTTTGCTATATAGCTCCATGAAAATAGGCTTACTACAAATACTATATTCCATAGACTTTGTCCTAAAAAGGCTCCTATGACTATCATTATTGGTATTTGTGGCATAGATAGAAATAGGTTTATTAAAAAACTAATAAAAAAGTCTATTCCCCCTCCTACATAACCTGATAACACACCTAATAGTCCACCTACTAGAAAGGATATAGTCGCTGATATTATCCCTATGAATATACTTGTAAAGTATCCTCTTGACAATTGAGCAAATATATCTAATCCTAGGTCATCAGTACCCAATATATGTTCTCTGGATGGAGGTTCAAGGGAAGCTCCTGAAGGTATGGTAGCACTTTGAGGATACAAGTATTTCCCATATAGAAATATAATGGTCAATATTACTAAAATTGTTGTATATACTTTTATCCTCCTGTTCATAACATACCTCTTTTGCTTCTACTTTTCCACATATGATAGTCTATTCTGTTCTAATTGTTGATAATCATATGTCTTTGTCCAGCCATTATAATAATCTTTTCTAAACATTACATTACTAGATTCAGTTGCCAATACAACTATTGGTATCTCTTTACTTATTTCCAATTGAAGTTCTTTAAATATCTCCATTCTCTCATTAAAGTCAAGTTCATATAACTGTTTTTCTGCAAGTTCTGTAATCAATTCGTTATCGTATCCTAATGCTCCCATTCCATGTGGGTTTTTTACTGTGAATTTAGATTTTGATGAATATAGAGTTCTAAGATAATCTGGTGTTCGACCCCATCCACCATTTCCTACTAAGGCAAATTCATAATCTCCATCGAATACCTTTTCATCTCTTACTTTCCCATCTGTAGCTAATACGTTTATCTTCATTCCTGCTGCTTCAAGATCACTTTTTATAAGCTCTGATATCTTTATGTCTTTGTCTGAATTAGATGATAGTAATTCTACATCTATATCTATATCTCCTAAGATTTTCTTTGCTTCTTCTAAACTATATTCATATTCAACTACTTCTGGATTATAGAATCTATTGGTTACAGGTACATATCCTGCACTTCCTACACTACCTAAGCCTCTGAATACCTTATCTACTATGCCCTGTCTATTGATCCCATTATATATGAATTTTCTCATCTCTAAATCCTTAAATTCTGGTAACTTCTCCATATTTATGAGAAGTTTATATCCCATATCATTGTCCTTAGATATCATACCTATATTAGAGTCTTCTCTGTATTTATCCACTAAATCTGCTGGTACATCTGTAATATCTATTTCTTTATTTTCAAATGCAAGTATCGAATCACTTACTGGTACAAATAAAATCCTCTCTGTTACTGGTTTAAGACCATAGTATTTATCAAAAGCAATAAATTCATAACTTCCTGTAGCACTATCATATTGACTCCATCTATACGGTCCTGATCCTATAAAAGCATCATCTTCTGTGTAAGTATAGGGATCATCTATATTTTCCCAGATATGTTTAGGTAGTATCAAGAAGGAACCTAGCTTAGTCAATGTATCTGCATATACTTCTTTTACTTCTATCTTTATAGTAGTATTGTCAACTACTTCATAGGACTTAACTATACTCTGTTCTTTTGAACCTAATACATTGTTTATAGGTGGATATTCTCTATAATAATCTATGGAAAATCCTATATCCTCTGTGGTTACTGGTTTTCCATCATGGAAATATGCATTCTCACAGATCTTAAATGTATATATATTTTCATCTATGTTCCATTCTTTAGCTAACCATGCTATGATTCCATTTTCATCTGCTTCTAGTAGAGAGTCAAATACCAACTTTACTTTACCTGTACCTGGTCCTCTAGGGTCTTGTAAGAATGGATTTGACATGCCCCAATCCCTTCCACCTTCTAACTTTAAGGTTTCTAGCTTATATCCATTGCCATCATCATTATTTGCCAATATCTCTTTTTCTTCTACTGGTGTACTACAGCCAGATAAAAGCATTATCCCTACTAGCATCAATATAAGAATATCTTTGCTTTTTAGTTTCATTCTACCATCTCCAATCATAATATTGATTTTAAAGACCTCTGCTATACTCTTTGAAACAATCCAGGCATACCTTTTTACCTTGTTGTAGTCTAATCTTATGTTCAGGTGCCCCTTCCCCGCACTCTTCGCATATTACAGTAGTAAATAATCTTGCTATTTTTGGTAATTCATATGTAGGTTTTGAAAATATAAATAGATCTTCTATATCACTGTTCAATATATACTCCTGTCTCTCTTCTCTACTCATTTCACCTTCTATAGTCTTAAAGACTATTCTTAAACTTTCTCCTGTTGATCTTACAAAGAAACTATAGGCACTTTTTCCAGTTCCCCTATATATCAAATTGCCTTTTCCAAAAGTACAACCTGTCAATACTTGAATAGCATCTACTCCACAGGCATCGTTTTCCGTAACGCATACTACTTCCTCATCTTTAGCAAAACTAATTCCCAACTTCTTTCTTGCTGCTTCACTGACTTTAAATCCTATTGCCAAGCCCGGACATTCATGTCCATGAAATTCAACACATCTTTCCCAATCTTTGATCATGTTTTCACTCCTAAACATCAATTATTAATAGCAAACCTTTGATAATTAATTATCAAAGGTTTGCTATATACTTAGTTATTACATTTGTCCTGCCATTCTCTTGTAAGATTCATATCTAATCTTAGCATTCTTTTCTGCCTCTTCGAATAGCTCATCTGCTATTTCTGGGAAGGACTTTCTCAAGGATGTATATCTTACTTCTGAGTTTATGAAGTCCATAAATGGCTTTGTTGGTTCTTTGGAATCTAGCATGAATGGATTCTTTCCTTCTTCTGTCAATCTTGGGTCGAATCTATATAGATGCCAGTATCCTGTTTCTACTGCTAGTTTTTCTTGTGCTATGGATTTTCCCATTCCTACTCTTATTCCATGATTTATACATGGTGCATAGGCTATTACTATGGATGGTCCATCATAGGATTCTGCTTCTTTTAATGCTTTTATCAATTGATTCATATTTGCTCCCATGGCTACTTGAGCTACATATACATAGCCATATGTTGCCATCATCAGTCCTAGGTCTTTCTTTCTTATCTTTTTACCTGAAGCTGCGAATTTTGCTACTGCTGCTGTTGGAGTTGATTTTGAGGATTGACCTCCTGTGTTGGAGTATACTTCTGTATCCATTACTAGTACGTTTATGTCTTCTCCTGATGCTAGTACATGGTCTAGTCCTCCATACCCTATATCATATGCCCAACCGTCTCCTCCGAATACCCATACGGATTTTTTGATTAGATAGTCTTTTCTGTCGTAGATCTCTTTTAGGATCTCGTTTCCTCTTTCGTTGTCTACTTCTTTTTCTAATCTTGGTAATATCATTCCTGTTGCTTTTTTGGATTCTTTTGGATCTTTTATTCCGTCTATCCATTGTTTAAAGTATTCGTTTAGGTCTGTGTCTATGTTTAATCCAAGGAATTCTTCCATCAATAGTCTGATCTTTTCTCTTGTCTTTCTTATTCCTAATGCCATTCCGTATCCATATTCTGCGTTGTCTTCAAATAGGGAGCTTGCCCATGCTGGTCCTTTGCCTTCTTGGTTTTGACAGAAGGTTGTTGTTGGTGCTGATCCTCCCCAGATTGATGAACAACCTGATGCGTTGGATATTAGCATTCTATCTCCATATAGTTGTGTGATTAGTTTTGCATATGGTGTTTCTCCACATCCTGCACATGCTCCTGAGAATTGTAGTAATGGTTCTTGGAACTGACTTCCTTTTACGCTGTATTCGTCCATTAGATCTGTCTTTGCTTTTACTGTCATTGCGTATTCCCAGTTTTCGCTTTGTACTTCGTATTCTTCTGCGAATGGTTTCATTTCTAATGCTTTATTCTTTGCTGGACATACGTCGGCACAGCTTCCACATCCTGTACAGTCTAGGGCTGATATTTGGATTCTGTATTCTAATCCTTCTAGGCCTTTTCCTACTGCTTTCTTTGTTTCGAAACTTTCTGGTGCGTTTTTCTTTTCTTCTTCGTCTAGTAGGAATGGTCTTATTACTGCGTGTGGGCATACGTAGGAACATTGGTTACATTGGATACAGTTTTCTTTTATCCAGTGTGGTACTTCTACTGCTATTCCTCTCTTTTCGTATGCTGCTGTTCCTTGTGGGAATTCTCCTGCTTCTCTTCCTGTGAAGGCACTTACCGGTAGTGAGTCTCCTTCTTGTCTGTTTATTGGTTGTAGTATCTTTTCTATGAATTCTGGTACTTCTCTTTGTTCTACTTCTTCGTCTTTTACGTCTTTCCATGTTTCTGGTATTTCTATTTTTTCTATTGCTTCTATTCCCTTGTCTACTGCTGCATAGTTCATGTTTACTATTTGATCGCCTTTTTTACCATATGTTGCTTTTATGGATTTCTTTAGATGGGATATTGCTTCTTCTAGTGGCAATACTTCTGCTAGTCTAAAGAATGCTGCTTGCATTACCATGTTTGTTCTTCCACCTAGTCCTACTTCTGCTGCTATCTTTGTTGCGTTTATTGTGTAGAAGTTGATGTTATGTTCTGCAATGTATCTCTTCATCTTCCCTGGTAGATGTGTTTCTAGTTCTTCTTTATTCCATAGTGTGTTTAGTAGGAATATTCCTCCATCTTTTAGTCCTTTTAGTAGATCGTATTGATGTACGTAGGATTGTTTTGAGCAGGAGATGAAGTCTGCGTCTGATATTAGGTATGTGGATTTTATTGGTTCGTGTCCAAATCTCAAGTGGGATACTGTTAGTCCACCTGACTTTTTACTGTCGTATGCAAAGTATCCTTGTGCATACATATCTGTGTCGTCTCCGATTATCTTTATGGCTTGTTTGTTTGCTCCTACTGTTCCGTCTGATCCTAATCCCCAGAATTTACATTTGATTGTTCCTTTTGGTTCTGTGTTTATTGTCTCTTTTATTTCTAGTGATGTGTATGTTACGTCGTCGTTTATTCCTATGGTGAATCTATTCTTTGGTTCTTCTAATTTTAGGTTTTCGTATACTGCTAGGATTTGGGATGGTGTTGTGTCTTTTGAGCCTAGTCCGTATCTTCCTCCTACTATTATTGGTTGTTCTTTTTCGTCATAGAATACGTGAGTTACGTCTAGATGTAGCGGTTCTGCTATTGCTCCTTTTTCTTTTGTTCTGTCTAGTACTGCTATTTTCTTTACTGTCTTTGGCAATACTCTTAGGAAGTGTTCTTTGGAGAATGGTCTATATAGTCTTACTTTTATTAGTCCTATCTTTTCTCCTTTTTCTACTAGATAGTCTACTGTTTCTTCTATGGTTTCTGTTACTGAGCCCATTGCTACTATTATTCTTTCTGCTTCTGGATGTCCATGGTAGTTAAATGGCTTGTAGTCTCTTCCTGTTATCTTGTTTATTTCTTTCATGTAGTTTTCTACTATTCCTACTATTCTTTCGTAGAATGGATTTGATGCTTCTGTTGTTTGGAAGTATATGTCTGGGTTTTGTGCTGTTCCTTTTGTTATTGGTCTTTCTGGATTTAGAGAGTATTTATTTCTAAATGCACTTATTGCGTCATAGTCTACTAGTTTTGCAAATTCTTCGTAGTCCATTACTTCTATCTTTTGGATTTCGTGGCTTGTCCTAAATCCATCAAAGAAGTGTAAGAATGGTACTCTTCCTTTTATTGCTGATAGATGAGCTACTCCTCCTAGGTCCATTACTTCTTGGACACTTCCTGAGGCTAACATGGCAAATCCTGTTTGTCTTGTTGCCATTACGTCTTGGTGGTCTCCAAATATGCTCAATGCGTGAGTTGATAATGCTCTGGCACTTACGTGGATTACTCCTGGTTGTAGTTCTCCTGCCATCTTATACATGTTTGGTATCATAAGTAGAAGCCCTTGGGATGCTGTAAAGGTTGATGCTAGAGATCCTGATGTAAGGGTTCCGTGCATTGCTCCTGCTGCTCCTGCTTCTGATTGAAGTTCTGATACTAGTACTTCTTGTCCAAATATATTCTTTCTTCCATTGGCTGCCCATGCATCTACATGTTCTGCCATATCTGAGGATGGGGTTATTGGATATATTGATGCTACATCCGTAAACGCATAGGCTACGTGTGCTGCAGCTGTATTACCATCCATTGTCTTCATTGTTCTTTTCATTTGTTTGCCTCCTAACATGATAACTCCGATTTGTAAACCTACATGAAAATTGAGGACTTTAACCCTTCTACGGTACAATGTTTCTACAAAAACAAGTATCTCACCATAAAGAATGAAGTCCCTCTGCAAAAAATTGTATCAATAAAATGTCTAAAGCGCAACAATAATCATCTATCTATTTGTAAAATTTTGTCGTCTTTAAAGACAAATTTAATTTATAGGTGATAGTAAGCTATTTTGTTTCATTTTCCTGTTTCTTTAATCTATAAGCAACTTGATAATACTTTATATCGATTCCTCTTTCATTCAATATATTAGCTATTCTCCTAGGACCTAGTCCATTATTTGATAATTCTATTATCATATCATCCACCATATTGGCGTCTCTTACAATTTCCTCTACTACTTTTTCTCCTGATGTCTTCTGATCTAGCACTTTAGTATTGATAATCTCATCTACTAAAGTCGGTAAGTTATCGATATCAACTATGGTATTAATACTTGTCTTTACTAAACTTGGATCTATCAACGGTACAGCAGAATCTATACTGGCATTGATTATATCTCGAAATTGTCTTATATTTCTAGGATAATCAGCTTCAAGAAGCAGAGATTTTACCTTTGAAGTAAACTTAACATTCAAATCTATATTATATCGTTCCTTAGTATCATCTTCATATTTCCTTATAAAAGTGTTTAATAACTCTTCCTTTTCACGAATAGTCCTTTCCCTCAATGGTGGAAGAAATAGTTCATATTGTGCTAGTCTCTGGTATAATTCTGGCACAAGAACATGATGTAAGTTCTTTGTAGATGCAGAAATTACAATTACATCTACCTTTCTATCTCTTGTTCCACCAATTCTCCTGATATATCCAGATTCAATGACCTTTAATAGGAGATTTTGATAGTGATCTAATGTATGGGCTTCATCTAAGAAGAGGATTCCACCATCAGCAAGTTCAAATAGCCCCTTTTTATCTTTGGCACCTGTATAAGCTCCTTCATTACATCCAAATACCTCCATAGCAGCTATATCAGAATTTGTATACTGAGCACAGTTTACCTCAATAAAAGGAGCATCTTTTTTAACTACTCCAATATCCTTGGCATATAGATATATTGAACGTGCCAACATGGTCTTCCCCGTCCCTGATTCCCCAGTAATTATAGAATGTCTAGGTCCTCCTAAAGCTCCAACACTTCTCTTTGCCTTCTGTATAGTCCTTCTTAAACTGCAATCATAACCTACAATCAGTGAAAAGATATCATCCTTCTCATTTGAGAACATCTTCATTTCCAATTCTTCAAGTTTCTTGTTTAGTAAGTTAATCTCAGTTACATCTTTAAATACAGCAAAGCCTCCTATCAACTCTACACCACAGAATATTGGGTGGGCTTTTACTTCATAGATCTGTCCATTGTCATGAACTACATTATCAAAATAGATTGACTTACCAGTTTTCAAGACATTCATTAAAGCTGCTTGTGGATAAAACTGTGATATATGGTGACCTATCATATCTTCAGGCCTTTTATCTACATACTCTCCTGATAATTTATTTGAATATAGAAGTATGCCATCTCTATTAACTATATTTACACCTTCTCCTAAGCTGTTCATTATATTGAGAAGTATGTCGCAATTATCATCACCATCTACAAAATTAAGCATAATATCACCACCCATTTATCTTAAGCTTCTCTATCTTTCCATTATCATAAGATAGTATAGTCCCTGATTCTCTAATTCCTGTACCATCTGTTACTATAATAGCTAAGTTAATTTCATTATTTTTAAACTCTCGTACAATCTTTTCCGTTGAAATCAACCTATTTTCTCCAATGACAATATTAGTAAAGATATTCTTTGCAATCCCTGTATCTCCCTGTATTAAAAGTCCCGGTCCACCTGGTAATGCAATGACACTAAACCCATTTCCTATATCCTGACTTAATCCATTGGCAGTTTTCCCTTCAAAAAATGGATTACCAATGATGCCACCTGTTGGACCAATGGCATCAGGGACTTCAATACTAAGAGCTAGTCCAAGAACATAAGTTGGAAATATCTTGGCTATTTTCTCCTTTAACAAGTAGTCTATTTCATAAGAATTATTCAAATCTCTAACTCTTAGACTTATATTATCTATACTTGAAGATATATCTAAAACTTGTTTCCCGTGAATTATATCACAAATACCTGCTCCAATAATAGGATGTCCTTCAAAGGTATGTGTAGAAAAGTGAAAGATTACTTTTCTACACATTTAATACTCCCACCTAAGGGATAATTAGATAATACAGCTTCTGCTACTTTTCCACAGATAATACTTCTATCAAGAGTATTATCTCTCATACATCTCATCAATGCTTTAGCAGCTGCTGTTGCTTCTACATATGGTCCGGGTACATTGATTACAATAGTCGATGCTTTTTTTCCACAAATAATCTTAGACCAGAGGTGTCCATTCTTGCCATAGATCTCTCTTGCACTAAAATCCTCTAGATATGTTGATAATGCACTATGAGTATAATCTTCAGCTAGTGTATCTACATACCTATGTCCACCACCAGATCCTCCAATCATTATAATCAACTCATTAGAGTCATCTATGCACTGGTCTATCAATTCTATGATTTCACTCTCTCTGTCCATTACTGGTTTCAGTCTAGTAACTTGGCATTTAGGATAATTTTCTAATATTATCTGCATTATTGCCGGGCTATTAGTATCAATAACTACACCATTTAATATTTCATTACCTGTAGGAATGATAACAACTTTATTTATCAATATTGAACCATCGTTCTTTTGCGCAGCCACTATATTCCCCCCTTGGGATGTTCTCATAATCAATTTCTCTAATCTGTTCTGCACTATTAATCCTAATTACATCTAGAGCCGAGATTCCCTCTGTCATGGATATTGCCTCAATAATTCCTTCTTCATTTTCATATACAGCTTCTTTATCTAAGCCATAGATATCCATGTCAATGGATTCACCAGTGACTCCTATTATCCTAACTCTTCTATCAATTACTTCTTCTATCTTTTTTTCTAAATCATATGGCTTTAGCCCTGTTACCTTTAAGCCACTAATCTTTACTACTGTCTTATCTACATATACAATTATACCTAAACCCATAATACTCATCCTTTATATATTTAAAGATATCTTCGTTACAACTTCTGTTGAATCAAATAATACTGGATCCACAATACCTGGTATTATCTCATCTGCCTTTTCAATTATCTCTTCTTCAGATAACTTCAAGAATGAATCCTTTAAGTCATCTATCTTTATTCCAATACTCTCTAATTCTATAATAGCTTTTTCACTTATATTGTCAAAGGCAATTTCTGCCCCATAAGCCCTTGCTACTGCCAAGACAGCTGGTGAACAACCTATATGAAGTCCTGGTACCATTCCAACTTTTAACGCATTTAAGATGTTTTTAGCTAATACACCCTTTGAAGCTGCAATAATTGGAATATGTTGTTTTAGAGTTTTAGCATATTCTCCTGAACCATGAGCAGTTTCTCCTGCTTTAAATTGTCTTGTAGGGAATACTCTACCATATTTTTCTGCTACTGTCATACCAATTCCAACAGAGATAATTTCTCCTGTAATTCCCATTATTATTTTTCCATCTTTCATTATTTCCAACTGTCCCAA
The DNA here is from genome assembly GCA_052067355.1 of Tissierellaceae bacterium HCP3S3_D8. Lineage (GTDB taxonomy): Bacteria > Bacillota > Clostridia > Tissierellales > Tissierellaceae > CABMKH01. The sequence continues at coordinate 23,665 of JBQHQH010000015.1, read as the reverse complement.
TATAGGAAGAAGTATTTCTTCCATACTGACTGCATTCATCATTTCAGTAGCAGAATTGTTATTTACTGCCCTGCCTGTCATTACTACATTGTGAACTGGTATCAATTTTTTAGCAGGATTTGGACCTCTAAACAATCTTCTTCCTTTATATAGTTCCTTCCATTGTAATAGATGTGGTTCTTCTCTAATAAGTTCATCTGTTACTTCCATATATTCCATTTCAAGAATACCAAACTCTTTATGAACCTTACCCATGTCTGCTGCAGCCATTTTTACAATAGCTCCTTCTACCATAATGCCATCACTAGTTGTAGTTACAGCATCCATATCAAATATATTGATACCTATTGGTCCATTTATTTCTTTAGCAACAGCATGAATAGCGTCTTCATCAGATATATTAGCTGCAATAATATCTTTTCTATCAATAAAAACAATGTTCAATGGTACCTCATTTTTAGGACCTGCTCCTGCCTTAATTACTCTAATGTCGATAGTTGCCATAGCTTGTTCCTCCTATATTAATGTTTTCCTAGAGATGGTCTTCTATCTTCTACTTCTAGACAATCTCCTGTTTCTATTTCTTCTGTTGGGTGTATAATATTTATAATTTCAAGAATTGCTTTCTTAGAATTTCCATCTTTATCAATACCTTTAACAATGACTGTGTGCATTGTCTCTGGTACCCTAGGCATTACTGTAACTTCAACTTTTTCAATATCTTTATCTAAGGCCAATTCCTCAACAGCCTCTTCGATCCTACCAGTACGTAATGATTGCATTTTAGCTGTCTTTAAATTTTCTAATCCTTTAATTTCGATAGACTCATTACCTAAATGTTTTGTTGCAGCAACTGTAAGTTTTTTTATAAACTCAGGTAGCTTAGTATGCATAAATTTCATTTTTATCACCTCTTAAATTATTAAATTACCATCTTCATCAAATAAGAATTTTATATCTCTTTTTAGTACTTCTATCTTTGACTCATCTATATCCTTAAGTACTGCATCGGATAAATAGAGTCTTTGCAGATCTAATGTGTTTTCTATAATCCCAACCTTTACAGTTTCAGCGTCCAATTCACCTACGGTATTTAGTCCAATCTGTATAGCCTCTTTATCTGTAGGCATAGTAATAGGTATCTTACCTCTTTCAAGGAAAGTTGTAGAAATAGTATTGGCATAAGTAGCTTCAAAATCTATACTCTCTACAAGTTTTTTAGTAGTGATATCTGCCAATCCTACACCTAAAGCATTTCCGTAGGAAGCCTCTGATAGATTGAGTATAACTAACTTTTTAATGACCGGTTTTTCAGGCTCTACTTCTCCCAATATCCTTATTCTGCCAATGACCTTGGTATCCATCCCAGTCCCACTAATCATCTTTCCCATTTCCTTCACAATAAGCAAGTCGAGAAAATCTGTAGGTAATTTAGGGACTATCTCCTTGGCTTCCTTAAGAAGCTCCTTTTCTTCTCTTTCAAAGTCCTCTGGCAACAATGCTTTCAATTTGTATGTCTCATCTCTTGAGTTTTCAACTATTCCCAATCCAAACATTATATTGACAGCTTTCATTGAAACCTTAGCCGTTGCTGGTATACTTGTCCTCAATCCATAAGAATGCATAGTAGCGCATCCTTTTGCATTTCCTAGTCCAACTGCAATCATCTTTAAGAGACCACTTTCTGTGTCAGAATTAAAATCAGTATGTGGTTTGATCCTATTTACTACAACTATTCCATCTGCAGAATATGCATTCTTGTCCATATAAACAGGAACTTTTTTGTCTGTTTCTCCTAATTTAACAACATCCATATTAGATAGAATAGGACATCCCATGCTTTCCTCAGTTATGCCTAACTCAGTTAAAACATGTCTTTGTCCTTCTGCAGTAGCTCCACCATGGCTGCCCATTGAAGGCACAATAAATGGATCTGCACCTGCATCTTTAATATAGTCACAAATTGCTTTCATTATGATGGGAATATTAGATATTCCTCTACTACCAGCTGTTATAGCTATTTTCATATTTGGGGTAATTAAATCTTTTGCATTTAATCTGTCCAACTCTCTAAATACTTCATCTCTAACATCTTCTATTTTAAAAGTGTTAAATTTTTGACTTACAAGATTTAGTCTAATGTCATCTATGTCTATCTTCTTCTCAAACTCCATCTATATCCCCCCCTACTTTAATAGCACACTAGGTAAAAATAATATTATCTTTGGTACAAATGAAAGGATAAATATTACTAATACATTGACTATTATAAAAGGTAAAACGGCTTTACTGATCTTCTCAATGGTAATCTTTTGCACTCCACAGGCGACAAATAAGTTTACTCCCAATGGCGGGGTAACCATACCAACTGCTAGATTAGCTACCATGACAACTCCAAATAAAATTGGATCTATTCCTAATTCCATTACTAGAGGTAAGAATATAGGAGCTAGTATAATTATTGCAGCATTTGTTTCCATAAAAGTTCCTACTACTAAAAGTAAAAGATTGATCAATATCATAAATACTATTGGACTACTTGTTATATTAATAAAAGATTGAGCAATTGCATCAGGCACTCTTTCACTTGTCAATATCCAGCCAAACACTTGAGCTGTTGCTATAATAAGCATTACTGTAGCTGTACTTATAGCAGAGCTTACAAATATACCTGGTAAATCTTTTAGCTTTAGTTCTCTATATACAAAGAAACCAATTACAAATCCATATGCTACTGCTATTGCAGCTGCTTCTGTTGGTGTAAAGTATCCACCATATATACCACCTAATATTATGATTGGCATCAATATTGCCCAGAAAGCTTCTTTTAATGCTTTCAAGAACTCTATAAAAGAGAATTTTTCATTTCTTCCGCCATATCCATTTTTCTTTGATATGTAATATGCCATGATCATAAGGGACAAACCAACTAATATTCCTGCACCAAAACCTCCAAGGAACATTGCCCCTATGGATGCCCCTCCTACTACTCCATATGTAACCATTGGTATACTTGGCGGTATAATGATTCCTATAGAACCTGCTATGGCCATTACTGCAGCTGAAAATGATTCATCATATCCTGCCCTAACCATAGATGGAATCATAATGGAACCAATTGCTGCTACTGTAGCAGGACCAGAACCTGAGATTGCAGCAAAGAACATACAAGTAAGTATTCCAACTAGAGCAAGTCCACCTGTTAAATGTCCGATTAATTTATCTGCTAAATTAATCAATCTCTTTGAAATACCTCCTGTTTCCATCAAAGCTCCAGCTAACATAAAGAATGGTATTGCCATTAATGGAAATGAGTCTGCTGCTGCATACATTCTCTGTGGAATTAAAACTAATGGAAGATTAGTACCAAAATATATTGCAAGCATTGATGACAGTCCTAAGCCAATAGCTATAGGAGCTCCTAACATGATTATTATTACAAAACTAACAAATAATATTGTGCTCATTAATTCTTGCCTCCTATCTTCCTGTTTTTAAATAACTCTAAAAATGCTTCAATAAATCTAAGTGTCATTAAAAATGTACCTACTGTTACTCCTAAATATGGAATCCACATTGGGATTTGAACAGCAGATGATACCTGTCCTGTAGAAATTTGTTTTTGAAGAATGCTTATACTATCTTTAAATACAGCAAAGGTAAAAAACATACAGATGATTAATACAAGATATTTGATAAGTTCACTTACTTTTTTAGGTAGCAACATTGTAAATGCCTCTACTCCTATATGAGCTCCTCTCTTTACTCCTAAACTTGCTCCAATAAAAGTTATCCAAACCAATATAAACCTTGCTACTTCTTCTGTCCAAGCTAATGAATTATTAAAAATAGTCCTAGAGAACACTTGAGTTACAATAGCAATTGTCATTATTAGCATAAGTACGGATAATATGGCTTCTTCTAATCTATCTAAGCCTTTAAATATTCTATTCATATAACTCCTCCCTCTGAATTTGCTATAAATTAGACAACCAAGAAATATTGAATATTACCTGGTTGTCTGATTAATTAGTTTTGTGCGTCTCTAACACTTTGGATCAAATCAGCTGGTATTTGATTTGAAAACTTGTCATAAACTGGTTGAACAGCTTCCACAAATACAGATTTATCCGGAGCATTTATTTGCATTCCCTTCTCTTCCAATTCCTTAAGTAGCTTAGCGTTCATCTCGTCAATTAGTCCTCTTTCATATTCTCTTCCTTCAATAGCTGCTTCTTTAATAGCATCTTGAATTTCAGGACTTAAACCGTTGAAATATTCTTCGCTTATTAACAATGGAGCTGGTGCATAGAAATGTTCAGTTAAAGATAGATATTTTTGTACTTCATAGTATTTAGATGATTCAACAATTGGCAATGGATTTTCTTGACCGTCTACAGTATTTTGTTGTAAAGCAGTAAATAATTCTCCAAATGCCATAGGTGTAGCAGAAGCTCCCATTATATTAAAGCTTTCCATGTGTACTGGGTTTTCCATAGTTCTAATCTTTAATCCAGATAAGTCTGATGGATGCTCAATTGGTTTCTTGTTGTTTGTTACACTTCTAAATCCATTTTCCCAGTAAGCAAGTCCTATGATTTCTTGATCTTGTAGATCGTCTAACAATTTTTGACCTATTTCACTATCGAGTACCTTACGAGCATTTTCTGTATCCTTAAATATAAAAGGCAAATCAAATACAAGGAAATCATTTGTAAAGCTTGATAGTGGTGCTGTTGATACTAATGCCATCTCTAAAGTTCCAAGTTGTAATCCTTCTATCATATCTCTTTCATTTCCAAGTTGAGAACTATGGAAGACTTCAACTTTTACCTTATTATCAGTTTTTTCTGCAACTAATTCTGCAAATTTTTCTAATCCCAATGTATATGGGTGAGTTGGAGCTAATACGTGTCCTACTCTGATTGTAGTAGAGTCGCTATTGCCTGCTTTACCACCACTTGAACTAGTAGAAGGTCTACAGCCTGTCAATGCTGAAATTACTACTACTAAAATAAGTAATACTGCGATGTTTCTTTTAATCATTAATTATCCCTCCATTTTCTATTTTTGGCACAGTATAAGTACCCTTAAGTATCATTGCAATAAATATGCCAATTGTATTTATGTTTCCAATAATAACCATTAAAACGTTGTCATTTCAATCCATTCAAGATTTTTAAGACAAAAAATAAAGCCGTCCACCTTTTAAGCATAATTGAGTTTTGTTAGAAAACGTTATAATTTGTCACATTTTGTTATAATATATCTTTTTTCTAACTTTTCCCTGTCTCAATATTCTGTTTTTAGAGTAAAAACCATAGAGATATAGAAGATAACCGAAATTATAACATAACAAAACCTCTTATTATATATAATAAGAGGTTTCATTTTTTCTCATTTCCTTATATAATCCACGTACCTATATTCCAAATCTCCCTGTCTATATACCTGTGACTCTTTTACTATCTTCCAGTTAGGGTCTCTATCTAAATTTGGTATACAAGTATCAGCTTTTTCAAAACTCTTCATTATCTTGGTTATATATGCCTTATTACAATAGGGCATCAATTGTCTTACTATGCTCTCCCCACCTGTTACGAATACTTCCATCTCATTATTAGGATTAAGCTCCTCTAACAAGGAAAATAGATTATCTAGATCATTTACTACATAAAATCCTTCTCTGCTAAATTCCCTATTTCTAGTAATCAAGATATTCACTCTGTTAGGTAAAGAGTTTTGTCCTGGAATGGATTCTAGGGTCTTTCGTCCCATTATGACAATATTTCCCTCTGTAATACGTCTAAATCGTTTTAAATCTGCTGGAATATCTGCCAACATCTCTCCATTGAATCCTATATTCCAGTTCTCATCTACTGCAAATATCAATATCATGAATTTCTCCTTTTAAGCTAAGTTTTCTTTATTTACTGAACATCAAAACAAGAACCACCTATAAATTCACGGAGTATGGAGTTTGGAGGTATAAAGTTTTCCTTCTCTATATCTTTAAAATAACCTAAAAATTTAAGCAATCTCTTTGCTTCTGAAAAATATTGACTATCAATATCTATCTCTTCTAACAGTGGAACTATATGTTTCTTTAATACTCCTAATTCATAGACTAATGCAGAGTCAAACATCACATCTGCTTCTTCTTGATAGGGAAATATATTTCTCTCCTCTCCCCTTCTTACTCCATCCCATAGTTCAAAGGTTCTCATTATACTATTGCCTCTAGTTTCAATATCTCTAACCATTCTCCTGATAATCCTAGTATCTGTAGTTGGAATCCTATTATGCTCATCGATATTCAACTGGGTTAAGGCACTTACATATACCTTAAATTTATTTTTCTCTGGAATAGATGCAGTCATCTTGGAATTTAAAGCATGTATCCCTTCTACTATAATAGGATGTTCTTCGTCTACACGTATTTTAGTTCCAGATAATTCTCTTCTTCCAGTTTTAAAGTTAAACTTAGGTAATTCCACTTCTTCTCCCTCTAAAAGCTTTATTAAATCCCTATTTAATAGTTCTAAATCTATAGCCTCTAGAGCTTCAAAGTCATATTCTCCATATTCATTTAACGGAGTATCCTCTCTATTGACGAAATAATCGTCTACTGAAATAGATATGGGCATCTTTCCATTTACTTTAAGCTGAACAGCCAATCTCTGTGCAAATGTAGTCTTCCCTGAAGAAGATGGCCCAGCTACTAGTATTATGTTCAGATTTTTATCTTCACATATGGTATCTGCTATATGGGCTATCTTCTTTTCATGTAATGCTTCCGATACTCTTATGACTTCTGCAACAGATCCATTTTCTATCTTGTCATTTAAGGATCCTAGATATCCTAAATCCAATATATTCGCCCAGTCTTCAGCCTCTTTAAAAACTCTCGCCAATCTAGGCTGTTCTTTAAATTTAGGAACTGTATAGTTGCTCTCCTCTGTTGGAAATAGCAATATAACTCCCGGATGATAGTATTTTAAGTCAAAGATACTGGCATATCCAGTGGAAGGTGCCAGATATCCATGAAATCTATCTATATGATCTTCCACCTTGTAGATATGTATAGTTTCATTAGATATATGTTTTAATAATCTGACCTTCCCCTCATATCCATATTGTCTAAATCTCTCTAAGGCAACTTCCTTTGACACCTTTTCTCTCTCTATAGGTATATCTCTTACTATTATTTCCTTCATCTTTTCCTTAATCAACTCTATCTGAGTAAAATTAATTGGCTTTTTCTTGTCTATTTCAGCATACAAGCCCTCACCTAGAGAATGTTCTATTCTGACATTAGATTCAGGAAATAGATCCTTACAAGCCTTTATAAATATAATGGATAGAGTTCTAGAATATATCCTATGGCCATCCTTATCCTGTATATCAATGAACTTGATGTATTTTCCTTCTTCGACTTCCTTATTTAGATACATGACTTCATTATCTATTCTAGCTCCTAGATATTTCTTATACTCTCCTCCATATATCTTCTTAGACAATTCCTCTAAAGTGGCTCCTTCTTCTATATGGATTTCACCAAACCCCTCTACATAGACCTTTATAGCATCTTTCATAATATCCCCTCCAAACAGCATTTGCTCTAAGTCTTATTCCTACTTAACAGATCCTAGTTCCATCTAAATCTATATGGAGTTCCTTTATATCCCAAGCACTTTCTAGGGTGACTAGATATTTTTCTATCTCTACTATAAATCTATTATCATCTTCCTCAACTATACACATAACAGTAGGACCTGCTCCACTTAAATATACCCCTAATGCCCCTATCTCCCAACATCTATTTATTATGTTAAAGAAATTGGGGATAAGTTTGCCCCTATATGGTTGATGTAATGCGTCCTGAAGAGAATATCTTAAAAGATCAAATCTACCATTAGAAAGAGCTGATAATAATAGAGATACCCTACTTATATTGTTGATACCATCTCCAAATGATATGATATCTGGCAATACCTCTCTGGCTTCTCTAGTAGATAATATAAAATCTGGAACTAGAGCTACAAACTTTACACCTTTATGGACCTGTATAGTATTATATAGTATCCTATTACCATCTATGACAGATACTACTAATCCTCCAAATAAAGCTGGAGCTATATTATCTGGGTGCCCTTCTATCTTAGTAGCCAAATGGAATACCTCTTCCTTAGATAGAGGAGAGCCGGCTAATTCATTGGCACCTACTACACCTCCTAAGATACAAGATGCACTGCTTCCAAGTCCTCTAGAAATAGGTATATCACCATCTACACCTAGTCTAATCCCCTTAGGCGCATATCCTATTTCACGGAAGGTCTCCATCATAGAAGTATATACTAGATTATCACTATAGTCATGTCCTCCATGAAATCCATAGAGTTCTACTCCTTGCGAGATCTCTTCAAATGTAAATGTGTTGTAGAGATCAAGAGCTAATCCAAGTGTGTCAAATCCCGGTCCTATATTGGCACTAGTTGCTGGTACTATTATCTTAATCATATACATCACCTATATTGAGAAATTTCTTAAGCATATCCTCCATCTCATCTCTATCTACTATATCCTTGTGAATTATGGGCTTATTCTTTAGGGATCGAATATTTAAAGGCATATCTATGCCAGACCTTTCAGATAGTTCTTCTAATATGGTAAACTCATCTTTACCCTCTATATCTATTCCTATAGATGAAGCCACCTTACTTCCAAACTTAAATGGACTTGCTGTGGAGACTATAACAGTCCTAGTGTTATCTCTAGTTTCCTCTAGATATTTCTTATATACACTATATGCTACTGCAGTATGGGGATCTATAAGATAGTTATATCTATGAAATAGATACTCTATCTCTTGGGTGATATCCTCTTCCACTGCATAATTTGCATAGAAGTCCTGAATAGCTAATCCGTCTATCTCATAATGTCTATCTTCCATTAGCTCTCTCATCTTATTAGACACAAGTTTGTCATCTTCTCCACTTAAATGAAATATAAGTCTCTCTAGATTGCTGGATATGAGTATATCCATAGATGGAGATGATGTGAGAATCAACTCTCTCCTCTTATCGTATATTCCCTTGTTTAAAAATTCTACCAGTACATTGTTCTCATTTGACGCACATATAAGTTTATTTATTGGAACTCCCATCTGTTTAGCATAATAGGCCGCCAATATATTTCCAAAATTTCCAGTAGGTACTACTATATTAATAGCTTCATTTTTTTTAATACTATTTCTCTTCAACAAGTTTATATAGGTATAGAAATAGTAGACAATTTGGGGTATGAGTCTTCCTATATTGATGGAATTTGCTGAAGATAATATATAATTATTCTCTTCTAAATACCTATTGAGCTTCTCATCGTTGAATATAGCCTTTACTCCACTTTGAGCATCGTCAAAGTTTCCCTTTACACCTACTACAAATGTATTATCTCCTTCCTGAGTTATCATCTGGATTTTTTGAACTTCACTTACACCATTCTCAGGATAGAACACCATTATCTTTATGCCATCTACATTGGCAAATCCCTCTAGTGCTGCCTTTCCTGTATCTCCAGAAGTAGCAGTCAATATCAATATCTCCTGTTCTATATCTTCTATCTCCTTTGCCCCATTTATCAAATAAGGCAATAGACACAATGCCATGTCCTTAAAAGCTAAAGTCGGTCCATGATATAGCTCTAGAAAACTCACTTCACCTACATCTACTAATGGGGTTATCTCTCTATTTTGAAATTTATCATCATAAGCAAGATCTATAGATTCCCTGAGATATTCCATACCTAATTCTGAAAAGAAACTTCCCATGATGAATAATGCTATCTCCTTATAGTCCATGTTGATTAAAAGATCTAAATTCTCTACCTTAGGAAATATACAGGGGACAAATAGTCCTCCATCTCTTGAAATCCCCTGTAGAATTGATTGACCTGCTCTACATACATTTTTCTTATTTCTAGTACTTACAAATTTCATATTATTCACCTCTAATTAAGAAATCTGCCTAGGAAGTATTCACCCTTATCTATATTTAAAGACTTGAGTATACCATATATCTCCTGTAATCTCACTTCTCTAGTCCTTACGGCTATATATCCATCCTTAGACAATACTTCTTCCGATATTTCACCTAATCTATCTAAAACTTCTTCTCCTACCTTGGAAACCCTTACGTAATATTTACCTTTTATAATGTGGTTAGTGTTTATAAGTCTCTTATCTCCTAAAGGATTCACGCTCCTATATGATCCCATTGCGATATCCAATACATCAGATAGAACAGCATTAGCAGTAGGCAATTTTCCAGCTCCTGCTCCATAGAATTTCAGTTCTCCTACATTGTCACCCTTAAATGCTACAGAATTATATGCACCCTCCACATTTGCAAAATAGGAATCATTGTCTATAATCATAGGTTGAACGACTGCTGTAAACCCATCTCCATATCTTCGTGCTTCTCCAATCAACTTTATAGTACTATTTAATTTTTTCATCTGAACTATATCAAAAGAACTTATACTATCTATTCCATGTAAGATGATGTCTTCTTCTAATATCTTCCCTTGAAGTGCAATAGTAGATAGTATCCTCAACTTCCTCAGTGTATCATGTCCCTCTACATCTGCAGATGAATCTGCTTCTGCATATCCTAGCTCTTGGGCAGTTTTTAAGACTTCTTTATAATCTAACTCTTCCTTAAACATATTAGTAAGTATATAGTTACAAGTTCCGTTCAAGATTCCCTGAACTTCATCTACTTCATTTAAAGCTATCTGCTCCTTTAAAGGTTTCAGTACAGGTATTCCTCCTGCTACACTGGCCTCATATAGAAATCCCACTTCATTTTCTATAGATAGTCTATTTAGTTCCTCAAAGTATTTAGATACTATAGCCTTATTGGCAGTAACTACATGCTTTCTTTTATCTAAGGCTTGTCTTATATATCTATAGCTCTCTTCCAAATCACTGGTCACTTCTATTACGATATCTATCTCTTCATCCTCTAGAATATCCCTGAAATCATCTGTGAGTATATGAGAGGGAATCTGTATGTCCCTCTCTTTATGTATGTCCTTTACCAATATCCTCTTAATATTCAATCTTTCCTTCAATATATATTCTAGTTCTTTCTCTCTCTTCCCTATGATCTCTACTACCCCTTGCCCTACTGTACCAAGGCCTAGAAGTCCAATGTTTATCATCTCTTTGCCCCCTCTAGTATATTTTTAGCTACTATCTCTGCTATTTGTACTGCATTAGTAGCTGCTCCTTTTCTTACGTTATCTGCTACTATCCATATATTGATACCATTATCTAATGTGTAATCTCGCCTTATCCTACCTACATATACCTGATCTTTTCCTTGAATATCTATAGGCATTGGATAGATATTGTCTTTTAATTCATCCTTCAAGACTATTCCTTGAAAATTCTCCAACGCCTTCTCTATATCCTCTATTTCAAAAGGATTTTCAAACTCTATATTTGCTGATATACTATGACCGTATTTTACAGGAACCCTTACAGTAGTAGCTGTTATCTTTATATCATCATCTTTTAAAATCTTTTTAGTTTCATCTATCATCTTCATCTCTTCTTTTGTATATCTATTGTCTAGAAATACATCTATATGAGGTATGACATTGTATTGAATTTGATATGGATAAAATTCCACATTCCCCTCTTCTAAATCTTTAATCCCTCCTAGTCCTGAACCTGATACTGCTTGATAGGTAGAATATACTACCCTCTTTATCTTATATCGATCATGTAACGGCTTAAGAGGTATGACTGACTGTATAGTTGAACAATTTGGATTAGCTATTATTCCCTTACTTTCTCTTATGTCCTCTGGATTTACTTCTGGAACTATTAGTGGTACATCTTTATTCATCCTAAATACACTACTATTGTCAATTACCTGTATACCTTTTTCAACTGCAATAGGTGCAAATCTTTGACTGACGGCTCCCCCTGCAGCAAATAGAGCTATGTCTATATCTCTGTCAAAGGATGATTCTGTAAGTTCCTCCACTATATATTCTCTATTCTTAAACCTTATATTCTTACCTGCAGATCTTTCAGATGATAAAAAGTATATATTGTCTACTGGAAAATCTCTTTCTTCCAATACCTGAACTATAGTCCTACCTACTAATCCTGTAGCTCCTACTACTGCTATATTGACATTTTTCATATTAAATCCCCCCATTTTTTTATAACCAATAGCAAATTCTCAATCATAAAATATGCTTCCCCTTTATTGAAAAGCTTCATATATGACAGCTATTGCCTTTTCAAAATCCTCATCTTCTATGCCAATTATGATATTCAATTCACTTGAACCTTGGGTAATCATTCTAATATTAACTCCTCCATTAGCAAGAGCCGTAAATACCTTGGCAGAAACGCCCTTGGTCTTTATCATCCCCCTACCTACTACTGCTATGAGAGCCATATTAGGATAACATATAATATTGTCAGGATTGCAGTAGATACGAATTTCTTCTTTTACCTTTTCTAATTTAGAATTTATTTCAGAATCTGCAACTATTATAGATATGGAATCTATACTAGATGGCATATGTTCAATGGCTACATCATTTGTTTCAAATACAGAGATTACCTTCCTAAAGAATCCCTTTTCCATACCCATCAATGTCTTCTCAATGGATATAGTTGTAAATCCTCTCTTTCCAGCAATACCTGTTATGGTACCTGCATAGCTTATAGATGATAAATCATCTACTATTATGGTGCCTGGTTCTTCTGGGAAATTTGTATTCTTGATATTTATAGGTATGCCTAGTTTTCTAACTGGAAATATGGCTTCTTCATGTAATACTGGAGCACCCATATATGAAAGTTCTCTAAGCTCTTTATATGTGATTATCTCAATAGGATTTGGATCCTTGACTATATTAGGATCTGCCATGAGAAATCCTGAGACATCAGTCCAATTTTCATAGAGTTTGCTATTTACTCCATTGGCTATTATAGACCCTGTAATATCTGATCCTCCTCTAGAGAAAGTCTTTATCTCTCCATTAGGTTTTACACCATAAAATCCTGGAATAACTGCATTTGAAACATCCTTTAACCTATCTTTTATCCTATTTTCTGTTTCTTTAAATTTTAATTGTCCTCTATTGTCAAACAAGATTAGCTCCTTAGCATCTATAAACTCAAATCCTAGATACTCTGATAATATGATTGCATTTAAATACTCTCCTCTACTGCCACAGTAGTCTTTAGAAGCTCCGTTCTTTATGTCGTCTTCTACTCTATCTAAGATCTCTTCCATTCCTATATCTAGATCCAAATCTCTACATATGCCTAAAAATCGTCCTCTGATTATATTATATATTTCATCGAAATTAAGCCCATGGGATGCCAATTGATAGCACATATAGAGCAGATCCGTAACCTTATGATCCTTAGGGTCTCTCTTCCCCGGTGCTGATGGAATTATATAACTCCTACTATTGTCAGCTTTTACTATATCTCTTACCTTTGAAATCTGTTTACCATCGGCTAAAGAACTTCCACCAAATTTGGCCACTATTATTTCTTCCATGTATATCCCCCACTTTTATATATAAATCTATATAAAAAAATACCCGCCCTTAATAGGACGAGTATAGTTCTCGTTTCCACCTAATTACATATTAAGTATATTGCTTGTAACGTAAGCAAACGCATATCCCTACTGATACTTCGAGATTGAGCTCATAGGTGGTTTTCGACTTAATGTGTCAAAGAAGTCTTTCAGCCGGTGAACTTCTATCTCTATTGACCTTAGTAAATCTACTCTTCCTATTCTACGCTTTTCAATATTCTATAGCTTTAGTTTAAGAAAGTCAAGGGCAAGTTTAAAATAAATAAAAAAATTTATATTTAGATGACACTATGCCCATTTAATGTGATATTATATGTATAATTCAATTAATTTAATAGGAGGTAAAGATTGTGTTTAACGTTAAAGAAGAAGTTAAAAAAATTGAACAAGATATCATATCTTGGAGAAGAGATCTACATCAAATCCCAGAGTTAGGCTTAGATTTGCCTAAGACTTCTAGTTATATTACCAGCAAACTGGATGAAATGGGAATAGAATATAAGACCCTTGTAAATGGGAATGCAGTAGTAGGACTTATTAGAGGTACGGGAGATGGAAAGACCATTGGAATAAGGGCAGATATGGATGCTCTTCCTATTAGAGAAGAGACTGGACTTCCATTTGCATCTACAAATGGAGCCATGCATGCATGTGGCCATGATGGTCATGCTGCTATGCTTCTTGGAGCTGCTAAGGTACTAAACGATAATAAGGATAAATTCAAAGGAAATGTAAAGTTATTGTTCCAACCTGGTGAAGAATATCCGGGCGGAGCAAAGCCTATGATCGATGAAGGCGCCTTAGAAAATCCTAAAGTAGATGCTATTATAGGACTACATGCTGGAGGAATTTCAGGAGATTCTAAAAAGGGTAAAATTAATATATCCTATGGTCCTATGATGGCTTCTATGGATAGAGTACTTATAAAGATTAAAGGTAAGGGCTATCATGGTGCATATCCATATCTAGCTATAGACCCTATAGTAATAGCTGCAGAGGTGATCACTGCACTACAAAATATTATAAGTCGTGAAACTGCAGCAACCGAACCAGTTGTCCTATCTATCTGTAGGATTACAGGAGGATTCAATCAAAATATAATACCAAGTGATGTAGAGCTAGAAGGTACTATTAGAACCTTTGATAATGAAACTAGAAAGAGAGTCGATACTAGAATTGAAGAAATTGTGAAAGGCGTAGTTTCAGCTCATCGTGGTGATTATGAATATCAATATGACTATAAATATCCTCCACTTATAAATCATCGTGACTTTACTGCTAGATTTGTAGAATCTGCAAAGAAGATAGTTCCAGAAGAAGATATTATAGAGATGGAAAATCCTGTAATGGGCGGAGAGGATATGGCCTACTTCCTAGAAGAAGTACCTGGTACATTTTTCTATCTAAATAATCCAGGAAAAATAGAAGGAAAATTCCACGGTCATCATAACCCTAAATTTGCTCTAGATGAAGAGGAGTTTTGGAAAGGTACAGCTCTATTTGTTCAAACAGTTATGGATTATTTAAATGAAAAATAGGAGGATGAATGATGAAGAATAAAAAACTACATTTAATGGCTTTAGTCTTAACTATATTGGCTGAGTTCATTGGAGTTAAGACTTTTAAAATTGGAGTAGGAACTGTAGCTCTACTACCTATGCTATATGCACTTATATTTGGTATTCTATTATCTCCACAATTCTTGAATATAGCAAAGGAAAAAGATATGAAGGATGCTGGTTCACTAATAGGACTAACTCTTATGCTTTTAATAGCTAAATATGGTACCAATATAGGTCCTACTCTGCCTCAAATCATAAAGGCAAGTCCTGCACTTATATTGCAAGAACTAGGTAATATTGGAACTGTATTCTTAGGAATACCTATTGCTATACTATTGGGACTAAAGAGAGAAGCAATAGGTGGGGCTCACTCTATAGCTAGGGAACCAAACGTAGCTCTAATTGGAGAAAAATATGGTCTTGATAGTAAAGAAGGACAAGGTGTACTAGGTGTATATATAGTTGGAACCGTATTTGGTACTATATTTGTAGGTTTAATGGCAAGCTTTCTAGCTGCATATACACCTTTACATCCATATGCTCTAGCAATGGCATCTGGAGTTGGTAGTGCAAGTATGATGACAGCAGGAATAGGTTCTTTGGTAGTTATGTATCCTGAAATGACAGAGATGCTTACAGCCTTTGGAGCTACAAGTAATATGCTTTCTGGACTAGATGGATTATATATGTCTATTTGGGTATCATTACCTCTTTCCGAATGGCTATATAAGAAAGTATATAAGTTAAAGTATGGAAAACTACCAGAGCAGAATACGAAAGGAGAAGCTTAAATGAATCTAAAAAATTCTTCAATTATATTATTGATAACAGCAGCACTTACAATAGTAGGCAACTTTGTAGGATATAAGATAAATATGATAGAGGCAATACCTGGGGCTTTGATACTCGTTTTAATTGCCTTAGCAGGAATTGCATTATCAGAGATAATTCCATTCAAATTGCCAAGTGTAGCATATATAGTCACATTGAGTACTATTTTGACAGTACCGGGTATACCGGGAGCGGAATTTATATCATATCATACTTCTAAAGTAAACTTCTTAGCATTGACTACTCCTATACTTGCCTATGCTGGCATCTACACAGGAGAGAATCTAGATTCTTTGAAGAAGACTGGCTGGAGAATAGTCTTATTGTCTATATTTGTAATATTGGGAACCTATCTAGGTTCAGCAGTAATAGCCCATTTAATCTTAAAAGCTATAAAACAAATCTAAAAAATAATCCTAGGAATATATATCTTCCTAGGATTATCTATATCAATCACTATTGGGTAATTTTTAAGGTTCCGTCAACTGTATTTTCCATATTTGCCATTAATACCTTTTCTAAAAAATTAATAGGTACATATGTCTTAGTTTCTTTTAATTCTGGTGCAGCTCCTAATTCTACCATCATCTTTGCAAAATTATAATTGTCCTCTCCAACAATAACTTTAGTCCATTGGGCTCCCTTTGTCAATTCTATAGATGAATCATCCTTATTCCATACTAACTTATACCCTAATTTTTCTGCTATTTCTCTAAGTGGCATCATGACTATGCCATCTTTGTTCTTATACATATGATCCTCTAATTTTATCTCTTCATCATTTATAATAACCTTATTAAATACTGTAGGTTCATTATTCTTTATGACTATTATTTTTTCTGGTGTAGTTTGTGCTGGAATGCTCTTTGTAGATGCTGTGAAGAATACTAGCAAATCCTTATTTAATATATCTTCTTTAGATAGCTTATTTCCTTCTCTATCTACTACCTCTACACCTTCGTTGATATTCAACTTCAACATATTATCTTCACTTACAAGGTCTTTATCAAATTTATCTACTTTAATACCTGTGAAATCCTTGCTACTTCTCACTACTATACTATCTGGTTTTAATTGCCCTGGATAACTCATAAGCATTATAGTATCTTTGCTATAGAACATGGATATCTCCATGCCTTCCTCTAAATCTTCTTTGTCTATAAAATCTAAAGTACTATCATCTAAGAGAATAACATCATCAACTATATGTGCTATTAGTTTATCCTTATCATTTTCTACCAAAATTGAAAAAGTTTTATCATTTGAATTTATATTAGTTATTTTTCCCTTAAATTCAATATAATTTGGTGTCTCCTGTTTTTCATTTTCTGATACTATATCTGTATTAGATTTCACTGCATCTTCAGCCATGGCCACCATAGGACTCAAAGATAGACAAGCTGCTAAAGATAAAGACATTACTCTTTTTATGTTCATATCTTTTCCACATCCTTTCTATTTTTAGTATATCATTTTAAAGCCACAAATGGTTACATAGCGGTTACATGATTGTTACAATTATATGTCTTCTATATTACTATCTTTTTACATGTATTTTTATATTCAATGTTTGTATCACTAATTGAGAAATTGAATATTATGATTATGACCAAAAAATAAGGAAGTGTTTATATATGGAAAATATCTTACTGGTTTTGGCAGTATCTTTAGATTCCTTTGTAGCTAGCATTGCCTATGGTGCTAAGAAGATTAAAATCCCATTTTCATCTATAATGATTATCAACATAATCTCTTCTCTATTTCTTGGCTTATCCATATTTGTAGGCCATATGTTAAAGAGAATAATTCCTGGACATTTTACCTCTATTATAGGCTTTCTTATCCTATTTTTAATGGGAGTATACTATCTATTTGAAAGTATAGTTAAAGCCTATTTAAGATCTAAAACAAGTTCAAATGAAGAATTGGAATTAAAATTATTTGACATAAGATTTATTATTCATGTCTATATTGATGAAACCAAAGCAGATATGGACTCTTCACAGAAATTAGACCCAAAAGAAGCACTCTATCTGGGAACTGCTCTATCTCTAGATTCACTTACCATAGGATTTGGCAGTAGCTTTGGAAATATCAATTATGGATTAGTAATCATACTATCCATGATAATAGGTATGCTGGGAGTAAAATGTGGGCTTAGAATTGGAGAAAAGATTGTCGAAAACTCTAAGATAAATCTCTCTTGGCTAGCTGGTATTATTTTGATATCATTGGCCATATTAAAATTGATTTAAAAAATAGACTGTTTCATAACTAATCAACTAGCTATGAAACAGTCTCAAATACTACTCTAAATCTTCTCCATTAGACTCAATTACTTTTTTATACCAATAGAAAGAATCTTTCCTTATCCTCTCTAATGTTCCCTTTCCATAATCATCTTGATCTACATAGATAAATCCATATCGCTTTGACATCTGGGATGTACCACAGCTAATAAGATCTATACACCCCCATGTAGTATATCCTATTAACTTCACTCCATCTGCAATAGCCTCTTTCATCTGTTCAATATGTTTGCGTAAATAATCTATCCTATAAGAATCATGGATTTTGCCATCCTCTATCTTGTCATGAGCCCCAAGTCCATTTTCTACTAAAAATAGGGGCAATTGATAGCGATCATATAGTTTATTAAGTGAAATCCTCAATCCGACTGCATCAATTGGCCAATCCCACTCAGTCAACTCAAGATATGGATTTTTAATTGGGCTGTCAAACTTACCTGCAGTATCATTAAAACCAGCTTTAGCCATATGAGTCATATAGTAACTAAATGCAATAAAATCTACAAGATGGCTTGCAATGATCTCATCATCTCCTGGCAGCTTCTTAATATGAATATTACGCTCTTCAAAATAGCGTTCCATATAACTTGGATATTTTCCACGAGCTTGAACTTCAGGATAGAATAGATTCAATTGCTCTGCCTTAAGTGCCTGTAATTGATCCAATGGATCTGGTGTTGCTGCATAGGTTTCAATGCGATTTATCATACATCCGATTTGAAAATTGGGGTTGATTTCCCTTCCTTCTTTAATTGCCAATGCACTTGCAATAAATTGATGATGATTTGCTTGAAATGCCGCCTCCTCTACATTATCAACTGTATCTGCTAAGATACCACCACCAGTATATGGACTGTTGAGATTCATATTCATCTCATTAAAAGTAATCCAATACTTTACTTTATCTTTATAACGATTAAACACTGTCTTTGCATACTTGACAAATAACCTAATTGGCTCCCGACTTAACCAACCATTGTATCTCTGAGTCAATGTAATGGGCATTTCAAAGTGAGATAGTGTCACTAATGGCTCAATATTATATTTAGCCAATTCATCAAATACCTTATCATAAAATTCTAGGCCTTTCTCATTAGGTTCATCTTCCATACCTGTAGGATAAATTCTCGTCCAAGCAATAGACATTCTAAATACTGTAAAACCCATTTCAGCAAAAAGCGCTATATCTTCTTTATAATTATTATAAAAATCAATTCCCCAACGCTTTGGGAACTTATATTTTTCTGGATTGTTTAAATATTCTTCTAACTCTACTGAATTCACATTGAATGTAAAGTTGTCAACTTTACTACCAGAATATGGATCCTTATAGGCTACCATATCCTGACTTGATAGTCCCTTGCCATCAACATCAAATGCACCTTCGATTTGATTTGCAGCAGTTGCTCCTCCCCATAGAAATCCTTCTGGAAAACTCCTTCTTGATTTTGTCATAAAAAAACCTCCTAATTTTCTGCCTTCTCTGCTTTTTCTCTGTCCTCTACTTCAAAACCCATGGCCATGGTCAACCCAAAAGCTATGATAAAACTTACTAAAACTCCTAAGATAGCTACTATAAAATTCTTTGGATTCCCATCTGGAGATACATATGTTGGTAAAGCTACAAGTCCAGGTATGACAAATCCATATGTCCTAAGCCCTAATGCCACTATACCTGCTCCAGATATTCCACCAGCAATCATAGCTGCGTAAAAAGGTTTTTTAAGTCTTATATTTACTCCAAACATAGCAGGTTCTGTAATCCCTAAAAATGCAGATATCCCACTAGATATACTTACAGATTTTAATTCTCTATTCTTAGTCTTAAATGCTACTGCTAAAACTGCCCCAGCTTGAGCTATATTAGTAACTAAATTTACCACTAGATAACCTGTATCATATCCATATTTTCCAAGATTTTGAAATATCAACGGAAAAAATGCGTAGTGCATACCTGTCATTACTATAAAGGGATTAAAAGCTCCTAATAATAATCCTGCCAATATACCCGCATTTTCAAATAGCCAATCTACTGCTATCCCAAGATAATATCCTAAATAGTGCCCAAGAGGTGCAATAAATATCAATACAATGGGAACAGCTATTAGCAGAGTAATTGTTGGAGTAAATACTAGTTTTACAGGCTTTGGAATAAATCTATCTATAGCCTTGTATATAGCCCCCATTATTATGACACCTAGTATAATGGGAAATACAGATGAGCTATAATTCACTATCTGTATAGGTATAGATAGAAAATATATGGGATCTGTCACTCCAGCTTTTGCTGCATCTAGTATAGTGGGATACATCAATGTACCTGCTACTACAATTCCTAGATACTCATTTATATTGAACTTACGTGAAACTGAAACTGCTAATAAGAATGGCAAGAAATAGAAAGCTGCATCAGATATTATATTCAATATCTGATAGGTGCCACTTTCTCCTGATATCCATCCAGCAACTGTTAATACTGCCAATATTCCCTTCATCATACCTGCACCGATTATAGCCGGTAATATAGGTTGAAAAGCACTAGCTATAATATCCAATACTATACTTCCTATGTTTTTTCTCTCTACACTCTTTACCTTTTCTTTACTATTTTCAATCTCCTCTATATCTTCCCTGTCTAAATCCAATATCTTAGCTACTTCTATATATATGTTTTTTACATTATTACCTATTATCACCTGAAATTGTCCATTTTGATATCTAGTACCTAATACTCCTTCTAGATTGTCTATGGCCTTATTATCAGCTTTGGTTTCATCCTTTAAATTAAATCTAAGCCTAGTTATACAGTGTATAGCCTTACTTATATTCTCTTTGCCTCCAGATAGATCAATGATCTTTTTAGCCAATTCAGCATCTTTCACAGGTCCTTCCCCCTTATTTATTTTTGCCTCTTTCCACATAACCCATATCATTTATAGATTCAATAGTATATTTTCCATCTCTATAAATTATCTTAGTGATACTTGCATTGTCCAAATAACCAGTTAAATAATCTGGTTGTATAGTAGATAGTATTCCATTTATAGTCAATCCATGAGCAACTATCAATACATTTCCGCCACCTTTTTCAGCTACTGTCTTGCTTATATTATCTAATTCAGATTTTATTCTAGTACCTACTTGTTCCCAATCTTCAGCTTGTTTGGTTTCATCTAACTTTGCAATTGTATCTACTAACTCTGAAAACTTACGGTTAAATACCTTTAGTTGGTCCGTATCTCTAGGTAGCTTATATTCTTCTGCTATATCTGCAACCATCTTATGATTTAATTCACCTTCATATTTGCCAAAATATATCTCCCTTAGATTCTTTGTCTTTATTATCTCTAGTCCCGTCTGATTACTTTGTTCCAAGGCTATCTCTGCTGTCTCTACTGCACGACCACTATCACTACTATAAGCTGCTACAAATGGAATACCTCTTAGGCCCTTTCCCAAGTATTCTGCAACTTCAACACCTGCCTCCGTCAATGGTGAATCTATCCAACCTTGAACTCTATCTGTAGTATTTAATATGGTCTTTCCATGTCTTGTAACATAGAGTACTACTTCCTTTCCCTGTCCTTCTTTTGATGATACTCCTTCTTTGCCCTCATATCCTTGAGCAAATGCATGAATACCAAAGAACATAATAAAACTCAACACTAAAAATATTGATATAAATCCTTTAATCTCGCTATTCATATTTTTTCCCCCTCATTTATCCTTATTTTATAATTTATTTCCTTTCAAATACGTTTTCACTTGCAATATCGTCTAAAATTTTAATATAATCTAATTACACAATCTTTATATTTCTTATATTATCAGGATTAGAATTTTCAAACAATTACATATTGATATATGTTCACTTACAAAATCACAGATAAGAGGTGAAAAAATGAATTTTAGAGAATTGGATAACTATCTAAGAAAAATAACTCCAAGTGAAAAATGGCATTTAAAAAACCCGGAAAAGATATCCGAGTTCTATAAGAAAGTAGATAAGATAGATATAAATGGTTCTCTAGTCTATCTATTTGATTTTAATTTAAAATTTAAAAAAGAAAATATCACTATAAATAGAGATTCTAGATTTACCCATCTTCCTAAACATACACATACTGATATGGAGTTGAATTATGTCTACTCTGGCTCTTGTACTTATTTTATAGATGGAGAAAAGATAGAAACAAATAAAGGAGATATTTGTCTACTAGATACAAATGTGACTCATAGTTCAAATCCTATTGGAGAAAATGATATAATCATAAATATATCCATGACTAAATCCTTCTTTAATACCAATTTTCTAAGTAGATTATCAAATCAAGGCATTATAACTAGTTTTTTAATAAATTCTCTAATGGAAGATCAAAATCACAATAGACACATAATCTTTCGTTCCAAAGAAAATGAAAATATAAATATATTAATGAAAAGTCTTTTATGTGAGTATTATGATAGGGGTATTGGATATGATGAAGTTCTTGACTCATATATGATACTTATATTTACAGAGTTGGTAAGAATATTTAACAGAAATAATCTAGGTGAAAATTCCTTAGAATATAAAAAATCTACCTATATCATTGATATGCTTCAATATATAGAAGATAATTATAATAATTGTACCTTAATCTCTATGGCTAATAACTTTGGATATAACCCTAACTATTTGGGAAATTTACTAAAAGAAAAAACCAAAAAAACTTTCAGCCAGTTAAAGCTAGAGCATCAAATGCATCAAGCTAGTATGCTGATAGCTCACTCTAAAATGCCTATCTATGAAATAGCTACACATGTGGGCTTTTCCAATCTAGGATATTTTTATAAAAAATTTAGAGATATGTTTGATGTAAATCCCCAAGAATATAGGGAAAGATATCTATGATCTTCCAAAGAAATTTAAAAATAAGTCATCTTGTATAGGATCATGAGTAACATAGCCAATAGCTATTTTATTAGCTGTCATCTCTATCATCTTGTGTGCAACTTTTTCTCCAAATGCTCCACATAATTCAATAGCTCCTACTCCTTCACCTTCTAAAAAAGCAACCTTATCATATGCCTCATCTAAATTTCTAACTGTAAAGACATAGGTTATCTGTTTTTCAGTTTCAAATTGAGCTTGATGCTCTTCAGGATTATAGTGAGCTCCCATAAGCAAAAAAGCAAATTTTTTCTTCATATTATCCCTCCTAATAGTAGGAAACGTTTTGTAAACTTAAATGAAAATTGAGGACTCCAACCTCTGTATGGTACAATGTTTTTGCCGAAAACAAATACCTCCCAGAAAGGATGAAGTCCTCATGCAAAAAAT
>JBQHQH010000014.1:0-65809 GCA_052067355.1 Tissierellaceae bacterium HCP3S3_D8 | reverse complement strand
TAATAATGTGGAAATTAAACCTATAATAATCAAATTTAGCTATAAAACTATATAGTTTATTTATAGAGCTTAAATATTATCAAATAAAGTTAAGAGCTTATAAATAAGATAATTACAGACTACATCAAACAAGGGGAAAGTATAATTATTATTTTCCTACAAACTATTGACACTATCTATTTTTAAGATTTTATTGACATCACTAGAATAGTATGATATTATAACATAATCTTATCAAGAGGAGGATTATTATGAATATTAAAATAAATATATCTGTTTCAAAATTGAATAATCTACTCTTATTAGCTAACTTAAGATAGCGATTGTATATATAGATACGTTACATACTACTATAGATGCAATCGCCAAAACGGGCGTTTTGCATCTATGGTGGCTAATTATTTGTATTGAAATAAATGGAGTCCCATAGATAAACTATGGGACTTTTGTAATCCTAGGTAAAAAGGTCTCATAGTGTAAACTGTGGGGCTTTTTTATTTATAAATATCAACATTTGCAGAATTAAGACAAAACTTTTAGGAGGAATAAAAATGAAAAAATCCAGAGAACAATGGGGAACAAAAGCAGGCTTCTTACTTGCAGCTATTGGTTCTGCTGTAGGACTAGGTAATATATGGAGATTTCCTTATGTAGCTTATTCAAATGGAGGAGGAGCTTTCTTAATTCCATATTTTTTCGCCATATTTACAGCGGGAATACCTTTATTAATTCTTGAATATGGAATGGGTCATAAATTTAGAGGTTCAACACCACTTGCAATATCAAGAGCAAATAAAAAATGGGAATCGCTTGGGTGGTGGCCTATAATTAATGCAGTTATAATTTTATCCTATTATTCAATGATTTTGAGTTTGGCTATGAAGTACTTAACATTAAGCTTTAAAAAAGTATGGGGAAATGACACTAACAGTTATTTTTATAGTGAAGTATTAAATTTATCATCATCACCTTTCGATTTTGGAGGTATAGTTGTTCCAATATTAATAGGAATAACTTTAGTTTGGTTAATTAACTGGTTTATATGTTATAAAGGAATAAAAGCTGGAATTGAAAAATTAAGTAAAATACTATTACCAGCTCTATTAATAATAATGATAATTATAGTAATAAAAGGGGTAACTTTAGAAGGTGCTTCTTTAGGATTAAACACACTTTTTACACCTGATTGGCAAAAAGTTAAAGATCCTAAAGTTTGGATTGCAGCATATGGACAAGTATTTTTCTCATTAAGTATAGCTACAGGAATTATGATGACTTATTCCAGTTATCTTCCTGAAAAAACAGATATAAATAATAGTGCATTTATGACTGCTTTTGCCAATTGTGGCTTTGAATTTTTGTCTGCCATAGGAGTTTTTGCGATACTTGGATTTATGGCAACAAATCAAGGAGTATCTATTGATAAAGTTGCATCTGATGGTATAGGACTTGCATTTATAGCATTTCCTAAAGTCTTTTCAGTAATGGGCATTTGGGGAAACATACTATCTGTATTGTTTTTTACTTGCTTAATATTTGCAGGATTAACATCAGCAGTATCCTTAGTTGAAGCAATCTCTTCAGCCATAATAGATAAAACAGGATGGGAACGTAAAAAAGTAGTAACAGGAATTTTGTTAGTTGGATTTGTTATAAGTATCCTCTTTGCAACTAGAGCAGGATTATACCTATTAGATATTATGGATAACTTTATTAATAACTACGGAATAGTTGTAGTTGGATTACTAGAAACTATCTTAGTAGGATGGATTGTAAAACCTAAGACAATTCGTGACCATACAAATTCAGTATCTTATTATAGAATAGGAAAATGGTGGGACATATTTATTAAATATATAAATCCAATTATTTTAACTTTCATTTTAGTACAAAGTCTTATTACAGAAATGCATACACCTTATGGTGGATATGATTTGCATGCATTGTTTGTTTATGGATGGGGAATTATTTTAATAGGAATTACTGGAGCAATTTTAATAAGTAAACAACCTTGGAGAGATAATATTAATTAAAAAAATGAATAAAGGTGTGGTGATAAAAATGACATTAAGTGCAACGATATTCTTTAGTATAGGTGCAACAATACTTTGGGGAGGATTATTGACTACTATAATAATTTCAATAAAAAAAGATGGCTATTCAAATTAATATCACAGAAAAAATTGGTTTTCTAAATAATGAAATAAGGCAAATTGAATGATTTAAAAGGAAATTTGAGTGATAACAAGGTGAAAATGGGAAAAGCAGGGTTGAAAATATGGAATAATAACCTGATGAGGTTGACCAAGGGGGTATATAATATTATATTATTCTTTTTGAAATCATATAAATGATGTTACGAATTCTAATATTCTGAGAATGTATATTATAGTGAAATTAAAGATAAGTAATCATGCTAGGGAACTTTTATCAATTGAAAGTTCCCTTTACTTATATCAAAAACAATCAAAGATTTATTTTGATCAGACTTTATTAAAGGCAATATAATTTCTGCTAGACATAGATGTTGTGAAAACATATCTTTGTCTTTTTCTATGTTAAGGTAATCTCGATATGTTCTAATGTGCGTAAAAGAGAACTTGGGGTCTTATTCTCTTTCTATTAAATTAGGAAACTTTTTTAAGTTGAAATATGACTAGCGCAAGGAATGCACCTTTTAATGGTATTTCTCTAAATAGTTCTTGACAAAAGCATTAGGTAGCTTTATAATTAAGACAGCTTAAGTATTAAGGGGGATGAAATATTGACTTCGAATATGGATAATGAGAGAGAAAATGAATTATTCAATTTGGTTACAGAAATTAATGAGATAACTTATTCCATGAATGCTCGTTTGATAAAAGAGTATTGGTCTTTACTTAATGAAGATCTTTCAAGCAAACAAATTATATTAATGGATTTAGTAAAAAAAGAATCCAGATTATCAATAAGTCAACTGGCTGAATTGATGAATGTTACTTCAAGTGCTGTAAGTCAGATTGTATCTAAATTAGAAAAAGATAAATATCTATTAAGGACAATTAATCCTAACAATAGGAGAGAAATAATTGTACAGTTGGATGAGCAAGGACATAATTATTATTCAAGAGAAGAGGAGATTAACAAGGAAATTGTGAATCGTTTTTATTCTCGTCTGAAAACGGAAGAAGTGATACAATTACGAAACATTTTAGTAAAACTTAATCATGTAGTTGAAGAGGAATTGTCAAGAAAAGAAATGGAAGGAGAATAAAATGGATGATAAGAGAGTAATATTAAAAAGATTTTTTGATGAAATTGAATCTAAAAAATTAATTAATGGAACTGTCTTGATAGCTAAGGATGGTGAAATATTATATAAAGGAGCTTTTGGTGAGGCTGAGCTGGATTCTAAAAGAAAACTAAAAATAAATTCGATATTTAATCTTGCATCTGTTTCAAAACCGATGACTGCTTTGGGTATAATGTTATTGATACAGGCTAACAAACTTTCCCTTGATGACCACATAGAAAAATGGTTACCTAATATTCCATATAAAGGTATTACAGTAAGGCAATTGCTGAATCATACTTCTGGATTACCCGATTACTTGGAGTTATTCGAATGTCACTGGGATAAATCGAAAATAGCGGTAAATCAAGATTTATTTGAACTACTCATTAAGTATAAACCAGAACGATTATTTGAACCTAACGAACGTGTAGAATATAGTAATACGGGTTATGTAATGCTTGCTCTTATTATTGAAAAGGTTTCAGGCCTTTCCTTTGAAGAATATATGAAAAAAAATATCTTTTTACCTATTGGGATGAAAGACACTGAAGTATTTTGCCAAAGACTAACTGGAGAAGCTATGGATAACTATGCATATGGTTATGTTTTCGATGTGTATAAAGGTAAACATGTTTTGCCAGATGAATTTCCTGAAACAGATTTTGTTATTTATCTCGATGGGATTGTTGGAGATGGAGCGATTCATTCTACAGTAGAAGATCTTTATCTACTTGACCGAGCATTGAGAAATGGGACACTTATTGATAAAACCTTATTGAAGGAAGCCTATTCTCCAGCTTCTCCAAGACTTGAAACTCCTTTTAAATATGGATTTGGATGGATTCTAGAGAATGAAAAGAAAAAGGGAAAGATTGTGTGGCATAGCGGTGGTTGGCCAGGTTATGCTACATACTTTAAAAGATATATTGATAATGATTTAGTGATTATTTTTCTAATAAACAAAGAACAGGATTTTGATTTTGAACAATCTATTATAAGATCAATTGAAAATATACTTTTCGATGAGCCGTATGAGACTCCAGAAGCAGTAGAACTCCAAAAAGCAAAAATACTACATCCTGAGATTTTAAATAGATATGTTGGTGAGTATCGATTAGAAGAGCATAATGAATTGATTGTAAGGGTTACAATGCAAGATCAGCGGTTATTCATTGAAATGCCAGGGTCGATGAAACTAGAAATGTACGCATCTTCAGATAATGAGTTTTTCCTTCGCAGCTTATCAGTAACAATTAATTTTGAAAATGATGGAGTTAATTATTATTTGACTATTAATGATGGCAGTGACTCTCAAACCGCTAAACGTATTTAAAAAATGAAAATTAGTATTGACTATCATTCAAAATCTTAAGTAGATATTAAATATCAATCTACAGGAATTAGCCTTTATGATACTAATGGAAAGGAGTATGATCAATTATATATAGAAATTATTTTATTAGTCAAAATGAACAAAGTTTTTATCCAGAATATGCATGTGGAATTGCTTGTCTATCTATGTTATTAAAATATCATCAGATAACTGGTTATGAAAGCTTTGAAAAACTTGCTATTGAATTAAATTTTAATGTATCACCAGAAGAAAAAGGATATGATAGTGATGATATGGAGTGTGGGACTTTCCCAGAAGATATATTCAGATATCTCGTTAAAAATAACATTAATTTCAGAATGTCTTTTTATGAAGATGAATGGAAGGAAGCTCTAAAAAAGTCTCCGATTATGGTAATGATGACTGGTAATGAAGAAGAGTTTGGTCTTAGAAATAGTCATTGGATTTTATTAATAAAAAGAGATAAAGATTTTTTTACGTATCTTGATCCATATGAAACATTGATATCAAATAATTACGTGAAACATATTTGGGCAGGTGATTTTCAAAAATATTATACAGGAATAGCCTGCCAAGTAATCATATGAAATAATTAGGCATTAAATCTATAAAAGTAGAATATTGCGTATTATTTACCTATTTATTAACTATAGTTGAGTAAAGGCTGCTAAAGGATATGGGGGAGAAGTTATTATGGAGATACTTACAAGTCCAAAAGATAGTATTATAAATATAATAAAAAATACTGAAAACAAGGTTGAATCTGATTTTTATTTGAGACTCTTAATATTAAAAAACAACTCAATGAGTTCAATAAATATAGATTCGATAACTTTTAAAATAATGTCTTTGGGAAAGAGTATTAAGGAGATAACCTATAGAGAAGAAGCTTTATCAATGAGGTTAAAAAGTGCAATCGAAGAATTAGGCTTTTACAGAGAGAATATAATGTTTCAATGTATAGGAATTGAAAAATTTTGGGATGACTCTAGTATTTCTACATCCACTACTATAGAAAGTGGAAAGCAATTTATTATAAATGGTGAGCATTTTAAGATATTAAGTGATACAGAAGTTGATGAGTTGGAAATAGAAATAAAATACAGAGAGAATATCATAGAAAAGGTTTTAAATCATAAAATTCTTGTAGTTGAATACAAAAATAAAAATGAATATATATTCCCTGTAAAGGGAGTATGGATGGCTACAGATATTTATTCAACAGTAGATTCTCATAGATGGTGTTACAATTCTGAATTTGCATTTGATCTAGGACAACTTGATAACAATTTATTATTTATAAGCAAGGATCACATGGATAATGTAGATTTTCCTCACTATGGGAAGGAGATTATAGCTATTGCAGATGGTGAAGTTGTAGACTGTTTTGCAGGATTTCCAGAGCATTCCTTGGGCTATCCAAACAAAATGGCAAAAGAAGAATATGATAAACTCGAAGAAAAGTATGGACCCATTGCTCGAATATCTGGCAACTATGTTGTAATAAAACATTTACATGACGAGTATTCTTTATATTGTCATATGATACCTGTGAGCTTGAGAGTTAATAAGGGAGATATAGTAAAGCAGGGTCAGGTAATTGGAAGGCTCGGTAATTCAGGTAACTCTATATGTCCCCATTTACATTTTCATCTTATGGATGGCAAGAATATTATGAATGCCAGGGGTTTACCATGTTCTTTTACAAATATTAAAAGTGTATTTAATCAATACGTGGATTTCCCTGAAGAGGATGGAATGATTATAATTGCTGAATGATGTAGTATAAGCATATTATTTTGGTCATCTAACAAATAAGAAATAATCTAAATAATATATAAAAACTTAGTAATGAAAACTATAAATGCATTAAAATATCAATATCTTAATGCATTTATTTTTTATTCAAATTTTTAATTTAGCATAAAAAATGAAGAGTCGAAGTTTAAGTCAATGATAGATCAATATAAATTTCGCTTTTTTTATGTCCAAAAATAAAAAAAGAAGAATGAGAACAATCTTTCTAAATATGTAAAGAAAGCTACAGCTCATCTATTATTTGATAGAGGAAAGACTGGCTTAAACACTATACTTAAGTCTTTAAGAGGAGCCTAAATTTAATATCTAATATATTAAGAATATTTTTATTTATAAAACTCAAAGTAACTTGACACTATCTTTTACTTAGTTGTATTTGACGAAAATATAATATTTATGTATAATAAGAAAAGTAAAGAAAAAAAGGGCTTCTATTCAAGTATTATATGGTAGTCTTTTTTAGAATTCATAAGAGGAAAGTTCACATGAATCAATTTTTATAGGTGAAAACTTTCTATTCGTTATAAAAAAGCAGGTGGGCAGCTTATAACCCACGTGCTTTTTTATTGTGTATAGTAGAAGGAGGAAGTGTATGAAGAAGTTATTTAAGGACAGGGAATTCTTTGTAAAGATTCTTACATTGGTAATTCCCATAACACTACAGAACTTAATCAGTTCATCACTAAATATGGTAGATAATCTGATGATAGGTAAGCTTGGAGAGAATTCAATTGCATCAGTTGGTCTAGTAAATCAGTACTTTTTTATATTTATGTTATGTCTATCTGGGATAAATGCTGGTGCTGGAATATTTATATCTCAATTCTGGGGAAAGAAAGATGTCTCAAATATACGAAAGATGTTTGGTTTAGATATTGTACTTAGTACTGCAGCAGCGATCATATTTTCTATTTTAGGTTTTATATTTCCTAGAACTATTATGAATATCTTTACCAATGATGCTATAGTTATAGATTTAGGTATCAAATATCTTAGGATAATATCA
The DNA here is from genome assembly GCA_052067355.1 of Tissierellaceae bacterium HCP3S3_D8. GTDB lineage: Bacteria > Bacillota > Clostridia > Tissierellales > Tissierellaceae > CABMKH01. The sequence goes on along the minus strand of JBQHQH010000014.1, from coordinate 58,357 downwards.
ATAACATTTATAATAACAGCTATAACACAGGGGTACTCTACACTTTTAAGATGTATTGGAGTAGCAAGGCCACCTATGTTTGCCAGTCTTATTGGAGTGTTGACTAATGCTTTTTTAAACTGGGTACTTATATTTGGAAATCTAGGATTACCTACCTTGGGAGTAGCAGGTGCTGCAATAGCTACAAGTATTGCAAGACTTGTAGAGATGATATATGTTATTATTTCAACTCATAGAGGCCACAAGACTATTTTAAGCAACGTTGGGGAGATAATGGGATTCAATTGGGAGTTTATCAAGGTCTATTTGCGAACATCGTCTTCTGTAATCATAAATGAGTTACTATGGTCATTGGGTATGACAGCTTATTCTGTAATATATGCAAAGATTGGAGTCAGTGCAGTAGCTAGTATGCAGATAGCAACTACTATCAATAATATGTTTATGGTATTATGTATAGGTATTGCCAGTGCAGCTGCAGTCATAATAGGAAATGAAATAGGAGCAGGTGATGAAAAACTTGCTATTCTTTATGCAACTAGATTAGGTGTATTGACACCAATAATAGGATTGATAATGGGTACAATATTATGGTTTGTAGCACCTTTGATTACTAGAGCATTTAATATAAGTGAAGATACCTTGAGACTTACTATTATGGTACTTAGGATTATGGCCATATTTGCACCACTTAGATTTTTTAACGTGCTTATGATTGTAGGAGTATTTAGAGGGGGAGGAGATACAGCTTATTCCATGTGGGTACAACTTGGAACAGTATGGTGCTTTGCCATACCTGCAGGTTATATAGCAGCTGTATATTTTAAATTATCCCTTGAGCAGGTGTTTTTCGTCATATGTCTAGAGGAAGTCATTAAAGTAATATTTGAGGCAAAGAGACTTAATTCAGGGAAATGGATTGGAAATGTAGTGGGAGATTTATCATAAGATAAGAGAATTTATACAAAAAAGCTGTACTTCATTTGAAGTGCAGCTTTTTTAGAGGAGAGATTTTTTACAAAAAATATTTTTCTTTTTTTCACCAAATTGGCAATTATTTGACAATAATATACAATTATGCTATATTGTTAAGTGAGGCGCAGAGATAAATAACAAGGGGGTGAGGATTTATGAAAAAACATAAGAAGAGTTTAATTATAATCTTAACACTCATAACTATTTTATCAAGCGTTGTATATGCAGGGACTGCTAATAAAAAAGAACTAAAAGATGAAACAATCTTTGAAGAAGAATTTGAAGAATTAAAAGGTGAATCAGTTTTTGAGGAAGATGAGTTTGTAATAACTCCTAGTCATTTAATTATTAATGAACCTTATATATATCAATCAAATGGTAGATATGCAGATGTAATTAAGACTGTTGCTAAAAATTTGAATGTATATTTTGATAATCAAAGTGATTCAGATGTAGAAATAACATTACAAAATATTGATAGACCACAATTCAATGAAACATATCCTGTAGAGGCAGGAACAAATCCTACAAGAGAATATCGAAATATAAAACCGGGAGAATCTTATACGATAGAAATAAGAACTATAGATGGTTCAACTTTAAAGGGAGAGTTAAGAGTTAGAACATATTAATAATTAGTATAGGATTAAATTTTTATTGTCAATAAGGATATCTTTAGAGCCTGAGCCTCGGGCTCTTTTTTATTGTGTATTTTGCATGGACGAAACTAGTCATATGAAAGACTGATATGGGGATTGATGTCAACTATTAGCTTATAGAGGTTTTTACAAAAAAGGCTTTTGTTTTTTTGCTGGATTTGTAGTTGTCTGATAATGATGCGCAATTATGCTATGTTGCTAAGTGAGTTACAAAAATAGATAACAAGGGGGTGAAGATTTATGAAAAAACATAAGAAGAGTTTAATTATAATCTTGACACTCATAACTATTTTATCAAGCGTTATATATGCAGGGACTGCTAATAAAAAAGAACTAAAAGATGACACAATCTTTGAGGAAGAATTTGAAGAATTAAAAGGTGAATTAGTTTTTGAGGAAGATGAAATTGTAATAACTCCTCGTAGTGGTGGTATGGAATTTGAAAAATATGTGAGTGAACAGAGTGGAGGATATTCGTACCTTCTTGACAGTAGTGCTAGAAATTTAAATGTATATTTTTATAATCAAAGTGACTCAGATGTAAAAATAACAGTAAGAAATCTTGATAGACCAAAGATTAGAGACTCATATACTGTGGAGGCAGGAACAAATCCTACAAGAGAATATCGTAATATAAAACCAGGAGAAGAGTATTCAATAGGCATAAGAACTATAGATGGTTCTCATTTATTTGGTGAGTTCAGAGTAAGAACATTTAATAATTAGTATAAGATTAAATTTATATTGTCAATAAAGATATCTTTAGAGCCTGAGCCACGGGCTCTTTTTTATTGTGTGTCCAACATGGTAAACTAATCATGTGAAAGATTGGTATAATTTTTCACCAAATTGGCAATTGTTTGACAATAATATACAATTATGCTATGTTGTCAAGTGAGGCGCAGAGATAAATAACAAGGGGGTGAAGATTTATGAAAAAACATAAGAAGAGTTTAATTATAATCTTGACACTGATAACTATTTTATCAAGCGTTATATATGCAGGGACTGCTAATAAAAAAGAATTAAAAGATGAAACAATCTTTGAAGAAGAATCTGAAGAATTAAAAGGTGAATCAGTTTTTGAGGAAGAAGAGTTTGTAATAACTCCTAGTCATTTAATTATTAATGAACCTTATATATATGAATCAGATGGTAGATATGCAGATGTAATTAAGACTGTTGCTAAAAATTTAAATGTATATTTTGATAATCAAAGTGACTCAGATGTAGAAATAACATTACAAAATATTGATAGACTACAATTTAAGGAAACATATACTGTAGAGGCAGGAACAAATCCTCCAAGAGAATATCGTAGTATAAAACCGGGAGAATCTTATACGATAGTAATAAGAACTATAGATGGTTCAACTTTAAAGGGAGAGTTAAGAGTTAGAACATATTAATTAAAATCTTTATCATTTTTAGTAAAGATATCTTTAGAGCCTGAGCTGAAGTGCACCTCAAAAGTTAGACAATAAATATAGGATTAAGAGAAAACTAAAAGAATTGAGTTCTATTCAATATAGAACTCAATCCTCATTAGAGCTTAATTTAATATGTCTAACTTTTGGGGTCAGATTATTTTTTAGCCCCATTTTTTATATGATTTTTAGTGCCTTATACGAGTACTGTCATAATCTTTTAATATGTCTACAGCTTGGGGTGCCAGTATCAACAGCCCTATTAGGTTTGGGATTACCATAATTCCGTTAAACATATCTGCCATATTCCATACTAATTCTACTTCTAGCATTGAACCTAGTACTATAAATAATAGTACCAATATCTTATATGGAGCCACTCCTTTAGGACCAAATAGGTATTTAATATTTGCTTCTCCAAAGAAGTACCAACCAATAATGGTAGTAAATGCAAAGAAGAACAGGCTTATGGCAATAAAGATAACTCCACTTCTTCCAAGGCCTAATTCAAATGCCTTTTGAGTCATTTCTGCTCCAGTAAGACCTAGAGTGTTTGCTTCTGTTATGAGATTGATCATTGCTGTTGCTGTACATACAACTAGAGTGTCTATAACTACTCCTACCATGGCTACCATTCCCTGTTCTGCAGGATGGGCGACTTTAGCTACTGCATGAGCATGAGGTGTAGAACCCATACCTGCTTCATTTGAGAATAGTCCCCTTGCTATACCTAATTGTACAGTCTTCTTTACAGTAACACCTACAGCTCCACCTACTGCTGCTTGAGCCGAGAAAGCTCCTACAAATATACTCTTAAATGCTGGTATGATCATTGAAGTATTTTTAAATATTATTACAAGACTACCTATGATGTATAGGGCAGCCATAAAAGGAACTACTAATTCTGTAAAAGAGGCTATTCTACTCATTCCACCAACTAATATAAGTGATGCACATATTGCTACAGCGATCCCTATAATGACCTTATTGATTCCAAAAGCCGAGTTTACTGCATGAGCTATTGAGTTTGATTGAACCATATTTCCTACAAATCCTAAAGCAAGTATAATTGTAATGGCAAAGAATATAGCTAGGCCTCTACTTTTCACTCCTTTGGATAGGTAATATGCAGGGCCTCCTGTTATTTCTCCACCTACTCGATCTGTGTATTTTTGTGCTAAAACTGCTTCTCCAAAGATGGTACCCATTCCAAATATAGCTGAAATCCACATCCAAAATATGGCTCCTGGACCTCCAGAAGCGATGGCAGTTGCGACTCCAGCTAAATTACCAGTACCTACTTGTGCTGCTATGGCAGTAGCTAATGCTTGAAATGAGGACATTCCCTCCTCATCTGCCTTATCACTTTTCTTGAAAAGTCCGCCAAAGGTAAATCTAAAACCTTGGCCTATTTTACTAATCTGAGGAAATCCTAGACGAATAGTGTAATAAATGCCAGTTCCTAATAGCATATAGATTAGTATATTGTCCCACAGTAAGGTGTTTACTGAATCTACAAATGTCTCTAACATTTTCATACTTTTCAACCTCCTCTATTTTTGTATAGTAACACTATACTTCAATATATTATTATATCATTTATTTATGACTTTGAGAATGTTTTCCCAAACTTTGTTAAATTTTTAATTATTTTTTGGTTTTTTTCAAAACTGTGACCTGCATCACTGCATATATATCCATTTACTTGTATAATTTAACCAAGAAGACGATACTTAAACTTTATCATAGATGGAGGTTGGTTTTATGAAACAATGGGATGGATTTAAAAGAGGAAAATGGACAGATGAAGTTGATGTAAGAGAATTTATACAGTTAAACTACACACCATATGAAGGTGATGATAGTTTTCTTGCACAAGTAACTGAAAGGACTAAGAATCTTTGGGAGAAAGCAGAAAAGTTAGTAGAAGAAGAGATAATGACCAATCATATTCCAATAGATACTACAAGATTTTCTGGAATTAACAACTATGAACCAGGGTATTTGGACAAAGAAAATGAACTAATAGTAGGATATCAGACAGATGAACCACTAAAGAGGATAGTAAACCCATATGGTGGATATAGGATGGTAAAGAATTCTTTAGATGCCTATGGAGAAAAGATGGATGAAGTTTTAGAAAGACATTTTAATGAGTTCAGAAAGACACATAATCAAGGTGTGTTTGATGCATACACAGAAGAGATGAGAGCTGCAAGAACCGCAGGTTTGCTTACAGGATTGCCAGATGCCTATGGAAGAGGTAGGATAATTGGTGATTATAGGAGACTTCCTCTTTATGGGATAGACTTTTTAAAGGAAGAAAAGATTAAAGATAAAAAGAATATAAAGGGAAATGCTTCAGAAGAGATAATTAGGAGTAGAGAAGAATTATCAGAGCAAATCAGGGCTTTAGATGAGATAAAAGAGATGGCATTATCCTATGGATTTGATATTTCAAGACCAGCAGAAAATGCAAAGGAAGCAGTACAATTCTTATACTTTGGGTATCTGGCAGCTATTAAGGAAAATAATGGTGCAGCAATGTCTCTAGGTAGAAATACTACATTTCTAGATATCTATATTGAAAGAGATATAAATAGAGGAATATTGTCTGAATCAGAAGCACAAGAATTAATAGATCAATTTGTAATAAAATTGAGAATGGCGAGACATTTAAGAACTCCAGAATATAATGAACTATTTGCAGGAGATCCAACATGGATTACAGAATCCATAGGTGGAATGGGAACAGATGGAAGGACTTTAGTTACAAAGACATCTTTTAGGTTTTTACACACATTGACCAATCTATCCCCAGCTCCAGAGCCAAATATGACTGTGTTATGGTCTGTAGATCTACCAAGAGGATTTAAGGACTATTGTGCAAAGATGTCCATGGAAACTGGTTCACTTCAATATGAAAATGACGATATAATGAGAAATATATATGGCGATGATTATGGAATTGCATGTTGTGTTTCAGCTATGAAGATAGGAAAAGAGATGCAGTTCTTTGGAGCTAGGGCGAACCTAGCGAAGGCTCTTTTATACTCCATAAATGGTGGTGTAGATGAGATGAAGAGGGCAAAAGACGGAAGTTTATTGAAGTTAATAGACGGCATAGATAGAATAGATGACGATATATTAGATTATGATAAGGTGGTAAATAACTTCAACAAGGTTTTAGAAGTACTGTCAGAGCTATATGTAAATACAATGAATACTATTCACTTTATGCATGATAAATATGCATATGAAAAAGGACAGATGGCGCTTCATGATACTAATATCCATAGATATATGGCTTTTGGTGTAGCGGGACTTTCTATAGTAGCAGATTCTCTAAGTGCCATTAAATATGCCAAAGTTAAGCCAATAAGAGACGAAAACGGAATAGCCATAGACTTTGAAATAGAAGGTGATTTTCCTAAATATGGTAATGACGATGATAGAGTAGATAGTATAGCTGTAGATGTAGTTACTAAATTTATAGATGAACTTAAAAAGACACCAACATACAGAGGAGCAGAACATACATTGTCAGTACTAACTATAACATCTAATGTAGTATATGGTAAAAAGACAGGTTCAACTCCAGATGGAAGAGCTAAGGGAGAACCATTTGCTCCGGGAGCAAATCCAATGCATGGAAGAGATGATAATGGTGCTCTAGCATCATTGAATTCTGTAGCCAAAATACCATATAAAGATATATGCCAAGATGGTATATCTAATACATTTTCCATTACACCTTCTACGCTTGGAAATAACTATGAAGATAAGATAAACAATTTAGTAGGAATCATGGATGGATATTTTGAACAAGGCGCTTTCCATCTCAATGTAAATGTATTAAATAGAAGTCTATTAATAGATGCAATGGAGCATCCAGAAAAATATCCTACTTTGACCATAAGGGTATCAGGATATGCAGTACACTTTAATAGGCTTACAGAAGAGCAAAAATTAGAAGTTATTAGCAGGACATTCCACGAAAGAATCTAAAGAGAAAGGGTGATTATAATGGCAGAAGGCAGACTTCATTCAATAGAAACTATGGGACTTGTAGACGGCCCTGGCATAAGAACTGTCTTTTTTCTACAGGGTTGCCCTTTACGATGTGCATATTGTCATAATCCAGATAGTCAAACTATGTTTTCCAAACAGCATATAAAACCTGAAGAAATATTAGAGACTGCAAGGAGATATAGATCCTACTATAACAGGACAGGTGGTGGAATAACTTTCTCTGGGGGAGAGCCTTTAGTTCAAGGTGAATTCTTATTAGAAACACTAAAACTATTAAAAGAGGAAGGTTTTCACACAGCTATAGATACTAGTGGATTTGGAGATGAGAGATACTATAATGACATATTAAGATATGTAGATGTGGTTATTTTAGATATTAAACATTTTGATAATGAAGGATATAAAGATCTGACAGGAAAGTCCATGGGAAAATTCTATAAATTTCTATCTGCTTTAAATGAATTTCGTGGTACAATATGGGTAAGACATGTAATGGTTCCATCTATAACTGATAATGAAGAGAGTGTTTACAAGTTATTTTACAAGATTGCACATTTGGCAAATAAAATAGATAGATTTGAAATACTTCCATATCATAGGATGGGATTAGAAAAGTATGAAAATCTTAATATGGAATATAGATTAAAGGATGTACCAGAGATGGATAAAGAAAGAGCAAAGGAATTTGAAAATCTATTGAAGGGTATGTTAGAGGAAGAAAAGAAAAAATTCCATCACCAAAAGTATATTATTTAAGAATTTCATAACTTATGTCTAAAATTCATAAGTAGGTGATTTAAATAAAGAATTGCATTATATGTAATACTGATTGCGAAGTTTGTAAGGGACATTCTTGCATTCAAAATATACCTTTATTATCTAATTTAGATGAAGACGAGTTAAGGAAGATCTCCGAAGGTGTGACTACTAAGGAATATAAAAAAGGAGATCATATATTTAGGACGGGACATAAGGCGGATAGACTATATATTGTATGTTCTGGAAAGATGAAGATATATAAATATCTCTCTGATGGGAGAGAACAGATATTATATATCTATTCAGCAGGTGACTTTGTAGGAGCTTTCAATCTTCTAAAGGAAGATGAATACAAATACAATGCAGAGGCATTAGAGGATACGATAGTAAGTACCTTATCCAAGGAAACCTTTGATGAGATAGCAATTAAAAATCCAAGGATTACATTAAAATTGTTAGAGAAAGCATATGAGAGGATTAGATGGGCTGAAGATCTAGTAGACAGACTATCTTCAGGAACGGCAGATGCTAAAGTGGCAGGTTTGCTCTTAGACCTTATAGAGAGTTTTGGTACTATGACCAAAGATGGAGTAGTTTTGAACCTATCTATAAATAGAGAAGAAATGGGTAGTTATGCAGGAATTTCAAGGGAGACTATGTCAAGGAAGCTAGGATTATTTAAGGAACTTGGCTATATAGATTTTATCGGAAATAAGAAAATCCTCATATTAGATAAGGAAAAGTTAAAGGAAATGCTCTAAAGACCATAGAGGTCTTTAGGGTTTTTTTAATGATTGTAATAGATTTGTAAACATAGGTATATATACAAAGGGTATAATTAAGATATATATAAATATATAATCTTGGGAGATGAGGACTTGAAAATTAGACATAGAATAAATAATATCATTATGGGAATTAGAAATGGTATGAAGAGATTTCCTATTACGATAGGTTTTTCAGTATTAATGACTATATTGTTGATATATTTTAATGAAAATAGATTTGAACTATCTGAACTCATTAAAGACAGGTTGATTAGAGTCAATATGGTAGTGGGGATGGCAATACTATTGTCAGTATGTATAGATCTATTAAAGGAAAACTTTTTTAAAGATGAGAGGTCTAAGATCTTAATATCTTATATTGCTGGTATTGTTGTCTTAGCTATATATTATCTGTTTTTATTAAAAGACTTTAGCTATGTATCTATTGGAAGATATACAGGTACTATGGTATTTTTAGTATTGGCATTTTTCTATATTCCAAGATTAAAGAGAGATAAAGATATATATGAGTATTATGTAGTAAATATATTATCTAATGTATTTTTAACTGCTATATATTCTATAGTTTTGTTGATAGGATTATTTGCTATATTTTTTACAATTGATAAACTATTTGATATTCAAATAGTGGGAAAGGTATATTATTATACATTTTTACTAGTTGTATTTGTATTTGCAGTGTCCTTCTTCTTATCCAAGATACCAGAGAATAGTAGAGAGTTTATAGGATATAAATTTCCTAAATCTTTGAGAATATTACTCTCATATATAGTTATTCCGTTGATTACAGTATATACTATTATATTATATATATATTTTGCTAAGATATTGGTATCTCAGCAATGGCCAAAGGGATTGGTGTCTCATTTAGTACTATGGTATTCTAGTATAAGCGTAGGGATAGTATTTCTAACAAATAAGATAGTAGAAGAAGATAGGGTATCAAGATGGTTTAAGAAAATCTTTCCAAAGATTATCCTACCAATTCTATTGATGATGTTTATCTCAATAGGTCAAAGAATAAACCAATATGGAATAACTGAGAACAGATATTATATTTTGGTTTTAGGTATATGGGTTACAGGAATGATGATATATTTTTCAGTTAAGGGATCATTAAAGACTATAGTAGTGCCAGTTAGTCTATCTTTGGTTGTCTTAAATTCAGTATTTGGTCCATTAAGTAGTTTCGCAGTCTCAAATTTTAGCCAAAATAGGAGATTGATACAGATTTTGAATGAAAATAATATGTTAGAGGGCAATTCAATCGTTATAAATCCAGATCTATCACTAGATACACAGGAAGAAATAAATAATATAATTTATTACTTTGACACTAGACATTCTTTAAAGGATATTAAGGTCTTAGATGATGATTTTTCTTTAGACAATACAGAAGACATCTTTGGATTTGCCTATGAACCTCATATGTCAAATGGACATAGGGAATATATATATATCCATACGAATATAAATGAGGAGATAATTCCTATTGAGGACTATGACTATTTTGTAAATATTGTATCATGGAGTAAAGACAGTTTTTCCATAGATGATATAGATATAGTTTATGAACCTGAAAATAATATTCTGACTATATCAGATAATGATGGTGAATTAGTTAAAATTGACTTACAGGAGGTAATTGTAGATATCTATAATAGACTAAATCCAAGTACTGGAGATTTTAAAGATAAAAGAACTGTAAAAGAGATGACTTATAATATGGAAAATGATAAGATTAAATTGGAGTTAATTTTTACCAATTTTTCAGGAGAATTGGATAGAGCTAAAGATATAACTGATATACGTGGCAATGAGTTTGTCATACTTTTTAAGAAAAAATAATAGATCAGAGATAAAGACATTAGAGAGGAAGTAGCAAATGAAGAAATTAGGACAGTTTGGGATAATATTATCTATATTAGTGATAGGGGATATAGTACAGACAGCTTTTAAACTTCCTATTCCCTCCACTATAATAGGTATTATCTTATTATTATCATTGCTCTTGTTTAAAGTCATAAAGTTACAGTGGGTAGATGAGATATCTGAGATATTACTAGATAATCTTTCACTACTATTTGTTCCAGCAGGAGTAGCTATAATGAATGAATTCCAAATGTTTAGGGGAAACTTTTTGTCTATAATATGTATTATAGTCACAACTACTATGGTAGTTATGTTAGTAACAGGATATGTTGTACAAGCTCTTATGAATATGCAGAAGGATAGGAGGAAAATATGACACAATACTTAGACACACCTTTATTTGGAGTGGCGATTACCATAATTGCATACTCTGTAAGTCAATACATAAATAAGAGATTCAAGACCTCTATCTTAAATCCTATAGCTTTAAGTATTATGGCAATAGTAGGATTTTTAATTTATAATAATATTGATTATGAAGTATATAATAAGGGTGGAAACATTATTGGTTTTTTCTTAGGACCAGCTACTGTAGCTTTAGCAGTTCCCCTATATAAGAAGATTGAGTTATTAAAAGAAAATTTACTTCCTATATTGGTAGGTATATTTGTGGGATCTTTAGCTGGTATAGTATCTGTAATACTGTTGAGTAGAGTTTTTAAATTAGAAGATATATTGATGTTATCATTGATACCTAAATCTACTACATCGGCTATAGCTATGGATATTTCTACGCAAATTGGAGGAAATTCAGCTATTGCCATAGTCTTTGTAATTGTTACAGGAATATTCGGAAATATTTTAGGGCCTGATTTATTGAGAAGATTTGGAATCAAAGATGAAATAGCAAAGGGCATATCTATGGGAACAGCATCTCATGTAGTTGGGACAGCAAAGGCTATGGAGATGGGAGAAAAGGAAGGTGCTATGAGTTCTCTAGCCATAGGTGTAGCTGGTTTAATGACAGTGTTTTTAGCACCTTTGGTATTGAAGTTCATGGATCTATTATAGTAGAAAGGGTGATATCGTGAAGGAGATCTATTTAGCAGGAGGTTGTTTTTGGGGTGTAGAAGAATATCTGTCTAGGATTGAAGGAGTAGTAGATACTGAGGTAGGATATGCCAATGGAGATAAGGTAAACCCTACTTATGAAGAAGTTTGTACAGGGACTACAGGACACGCAGAGACTACCTATGTAAAGTTTGATGAAGATATAATCACACTAGAGGAACTATTAAGTAGATTTTGGAAGATAATCAATCCTACTGTAAAAGATAGGCAAGGTCCAGATATTGGAGATCAATATAGAACTGGGATATACTATGTTGAAGACGAGGATTTAGATGTAATAAAGAAGACTTTAAGAGAACAACAGGAAAAATATACTGAGCCTATAGTTACAGAGATTGAGAAGTTAAGTTCTTTCTATAGAGCTGAGGAATATCATCAAGATTATTTGAAGAAAAACCCAGGAGGGTATTGTCACATAGATATGAATATTTAAAAGTATATGATTTAAAGGGGGCAGAAGATGGTAGATCTAGAGATATTAAAATCTTTGCCGGAGATTATTCAAATTAGTGAGCTTAAAGCAGAAAAGATTATTCATGGTGATAGACAACATTTTCAAGGTGAAACTATGTTAGAGAGTTTGAGAACTCATAGTGGAAGTTGGCTCAATCGACTATATAAAAGTGATAATATATTTGCTATGAAAGATTTAATAGATAAAGGCTATAGATCAAGCATAGATTTAATATATATAGATCCGCCATTCTGCACCATGGCAAATTATAAGAATAGAATAGAGGTATTATATGATAAATCTAGAGAAGTATTAGAGTATCCTGCATATACTGATATTTGGAAGGGTGGATTAAAGGAATATCTGGAGATGCTAAGTTTAAGGATATTTTTAATGAAGGAACTATTATCAGATAGAGGAAGTATATACATACATCTAGATTTTAGAACAGTTCACTATGTCAAAATCATGATGGACTGTATATTTGGAAGAGAAAATTTTTTAAATGAGGTAATTTGGTCATATAAATCTGGAGGTACTAGCAATAGATATTATTCTAGAAAACATGATACCATATTAGTATATACTAAGGGGAAGAACTACATATTTAATCCACAAAAGGAAAAGTCCTATAATAGAGGATTAAAGCCTTATGGATTTAAAAATGTTAAAGAATATGAAGATAATATGGGATGGTATACTCTGGTAAATGCTAAGGATGTGTGGAGTATCAATATGGTGGGAAGAACTGCTAAGGAGAGAGTAGGATATGGAACTCAAAAACCAGAAGCACTATTAGAGCGGATCATATTATGTTCTTCAGATGAGGATTCTATAGTAGCAGACTTTTTTGCTGGAAGTGGAACTACAGCTATAGTGGCAGAGAAGCACAATAGAAGATGGATAACCAGTGATATAGGAGATATGTCTATAAGTACTATAAAGAAAAGACTATACAATATATCAGGTAATCCATATAAACTTCTTAGTCAAGAAAAAAGATATATGAAAATAGGTATAGGCATAAAGTCTATGGAGAAAATAGGAGTAGAAGGGGAAAAGATAAAAGTAGAGATAGATTTAGATGGATATGATTTAGACTTAAATTCTCTTAAGCTTAACAAAAGTACACAGGTTAAGGTAGAAGAAATTATTAAAAATAATCCTCTGACTTTAATAGAATATATAGGTATTGGATATAAGTATAATAATGACAGCTCCATAATAATTCATGAAGTATATAGGGATAAAGATTCTCTGACGATAGACTCTAAGATATCATTTGAAGTACTAAGGGAATTTGCAGATAAATTATTTATAAAAGTAGTAGATATATTTGGGAATGAATCCTATAAAATATTGGAAAAAATATAGAAAAACACATTAAATAATCTATACAAATAGAAGAAAATAGTATATTATTAAGATGTAATTAAATATAAAAATAGGAGGTTTGACATGGACCATAGGGATTTAGATCTAATAGATGAATTTGAAGGTGAACTAGATGAACATCATCATCATCATGACCACAATCATGACGAAGATATGGATATTATCTATCTTAATTTAGAAGATGGTACTGATGTAGAGTGTGGGATAATCGGAGTATTTGAAGTAGAAGATAAAGATTACATGGCATTAGTAGCAATAGAAGAAGATGAAGTATTACTATTTGGATATGAGGAGTTAGAAGAGGAGTTTGAACTTATACCTATTGAAGATGAGGAAGAATTTGAGTTAGTATCTCAGGCATATTATGCTTTATTTTCAGATGATGAATATGACGAATACGACGAATATGATGAGTATGATGAGGAGTACGACGATTACGATTCATATGATGAGTCTGACGAAGAATAGATGATAAAAGTACTTTGCTAATTAGCAAGGTACTTTCTTATAACGAATAGAAAAGTTTAAACCTTTAAGTATAGATCAATATGAATTTTATATATATAGAAAGGCGGGGTATATTGTATAAATTAATAGCGGTGGATTTAGATGGAACCCTATTAACAGATAATAAGGAAATAACTGAAGAGAATCTAGATACAATCCATCTTCTAATTGAATTAGGGTATGAAGTTGTCGTGGCCACTGGTAGAAGCTATTATTCTGCTAGAAGGCTTACTGATGATATTAAAGATCCACTAGTATATATAGCAAACAATGGAAATGTAGTTAGAAATTCAATAGATGATAGTCTATTATCAAGTCTATATTTATCATATGGAGATTGCGAAGCTATATTAAGAGAGGGAAATAATAGGGAACTCAATCCTATAGTCCATGTTGACTATTATGAAGAAGGATATGATATAATATTAGATAAGTGTGGCGTGTCTAAATATTATGATAATAGGTTATCGGATAATATTATCAGATATAGAGAAGTAGAGGACTACTTTTCAGAAAATTTAGATAGAGTTTTGGCTATTGTATACCCAGGAGATAGAGATATACTCATGGATTTTCACCTTACTATCAATCGACTATACCCTAATAGATATAATTCCCATGTCATGGAAAACGTAGTTATGTCAGACGCACTATTAGAAATTATGAACCCAATGGGTACAAAATGGAATACCTTGAGACAATATTCACTATCTAAAGATATAAAGCCATGTGAGATTATAGCTTTTGGTGACGATAATAATGATATTGATATGATAAAAAATGTAGGATTAGGTATAGCTATGAGAAATGGTAGTGAGTTGGTAAAGAACAGTGCTAAGATAATCACAGAGAGAGATAATAATAATTCAGGTGTTGCTTTTGAACTTAAAAGGGTATTAGGTATATAGGACATGCATAAGAGGTAGGAGTGAATTAGTTGAATGAAATAGAGGTATATAATACCTATTCTAGATATTTAAAGAATAGATATGGAGAAAAAGTATATAAATTACCTATAAGTTTAAATCTCAGTTGTCCAAACCGAGATGGCTTTGTAGGAAGAGGTGGATGTACATTTTGTGGAGAAGAGGGAGGCTCTTTTGAAAATCTATCTAATCTACTAAGTGTAAGAGAACAGATTTCAAAAAATATGGATTATATTAGAAAAAGGTATAAGGCAAGAAAGTTTATAGCATATTTTCAGAGTTTTTCAAATACTTATTTACCATTGAAAGAATTTAAGTCATATATAAGAGAATCCATTATGGACAATATAGTGGGAATATCTATATCTACAAGACCAGATTGTATAAACGAAGATTATCTATCTTTTTTAAATAGAGTTCAAAAGGAATATGGCTTAGATATAACTATTGAATTGGGATTACAGACAGTAAACTATCATAGCTTGATGAGAATCAATAGAGGTCATACTCTTGGAGAATTTATTGATGCAGTTATAAGAATAAAGAATCACGGTTTAAGAGTATGCACTCATCTAATATTGAACTTGCCTTGGGATGATATGTTGGATGTAATGGAGAATGCAAAAGTTCTCTCTTCATTAAAAGTAGATGAGGTAAAATTACATTCCCTATATATTGTACAGGGAACAAAGATGGCAGAAGAGTATGAGCAAGGTGAAATACAGATGATTTCTAAAGAAGAATATATGGAAAGAGTAATTACATTTTTAGAGTATCTAGATCCAGATATTGTAATTCAGAGGATAATAGGTAGGGCACCAGAAGAAAACACCCTATTTGTAAACTGGCAAGAGTCTTGGTGGAAGATCAGAGATGATATAGTAGAGACGATGGAGAATAGAGGCTCTTTTCAGGGAATTAAATTCAATTATTTAAATGGAAAGGCAATCAAAAGATTTAATCAATAATAAATATAATAAAGAAAGGCAAGGTGGCTGATCATGGTTAAATTTATTTTAGGTGAAAAAGGTGCAGGTAAGACTAAGTGGCTAATAGATAATGCAAATATTGAGATGAAAAAGGGAAATGGGAATATTGCATTTATCGATGTAGACGATGACCATATATTTACCTTAGATTATAATGTACGACTTATTAATGCCATGGAATTCAATATCTTAGATATTGAGTCATTCTATGGCTTTTTGTGTGGGATCATAGGTATGGATTATGATATAGAAAGAGTCTATGTAGATGGTATCTATAAGATTATGGATATTAATATAGATGATATGGAATACTTATTAGATAGGTTAAACAAGGTAGGAGAGAGATTCAATACCGATTTTTATATAAATGTGGATTATTTACTAGAGGAAATGCCTAAACATCTAAAAGAACATTCTTTAGAAGTAGGTCTAGTTGAGAAAGGTAAGGTAAAGGTAGAAGCTTAGTTTATTAACATACTCCCTTAATATGAGTATATTAAGGGAGTATGTATTAACTAAATTATTTCATTGAATCTGTAGGTTTGAATGTGTTACAATCAGTTTCTTCTGTAGAAGATGCATTTCTTGGACTTATTTCAATTGTCCCAGCTGAACATAGGTCGCCAGGATGATGATAATGGCATGTATTAACTACACATTTTACCCCTTGAATTACTTCCTTTTTATTATCCATAACTATCTCCTTTCAAAAAAATATTTTCACACAGTACTAGTTTTCCTCTACTATTTATTATTTATACAAAATAGTAGAGGAGTAATATTGTAATTTTTAACTTTAATGTGTATATAGCTGTCCATGTCAAAAATCGTAATTTGATATAAGCATTTTCTATAGATATAGAAATTAGGTATCTATAATCAATAAGGAAATTTTATTTATTTTGTTGTATAATAGAGTATAACCAACAGATTTGGAAGGTGGTAAAATGGCAAGAAAAGAGAGAATAGATAAGATCATCTCTAATATGGGATATGGTAGTAGAAAAGATGTGAAAAAATTTATTAAAGATGGTTTAATAGAGGTAAATGGAGTAGTTATAGTTAAAAATGATATAAAGGTAGATCCCTATGAGGATGAGATATATTTTAATGGAGAGAAAGTATTGTATAGGGAATATATATATCTGATGATGAATAAACCTAAGGGATTGGTCTCTTCTACAGATGATCCTATGACTAGAACAGTTATAGATATATTAGATGAAGAGTACATTATATATCGTCCATTTCCAGCTGGTAGATTAGATAAGGATACGGTAGGACTTCTATTGATAACCAATGATGGAAAATTGGCACATGAACTATTATCTCCTAAAAAGGGAATAGATAAGACATATTATGTGGAAGTCGATGGACATGTAGATGAAAAATATATAGAAAAGTTTAAGAGAGGAATAATGTTAGATGATGGGTATAGGACATTGCCATCACAACTTGAGATAATAAGTTCTGATATAGTATCTAAAGTATACTTAACTATACAGGAAGGAAAATATCATCAAGTAAAGAGGATGTTTGAAAGCATATCTATGAAAGTAATATATCTTAAGAGGCTTTCTATGGGTCCATTGAGATTAGATGAAGATCTAGAAGAAGGGGAATACCGAGAATTGACAGATTGTGAATTAAATATGTTAAAAACATTATAGAATTTATGGTATAATGGGATAGGAGTTATAAAATAGAATTAGAATGGGTGTATAATTTGGGTATTTATAAGAAGAAGGGAATCTTCGATGATTTTTTTGACAATAGGTCTTCATTGATTATCCAATTTGGCAATGGAGATATCTCCAAGAGAGAATTCCTAGAGTATAATTTTGAACTTGTCAGGAGGACTAATTTAAAGCCATTTCTTAAAGTAGATACATATGAAAAGGGAATGTATAATTATCAATACTATAATGTATTGGCAAAGTATTATAATATGCTGGCAAAGGAAATAAAAAATACTAAAAAACATCATAAGTATTATTCCTATTATAGAAATAAGGGAAACAACTATTATCATGAGAAAGACAGAGCAGCCTTAAGTTTATTGAGACTTTTAGAGTTTAAGGGCGTAGAAGCCTATTTTATCAATGTGGAGTCTAGAAATCTGAAGAATAAGTTATATGAAATAGTTCTCTTAGATTATAAGGAGGCTATATTTCATTCCAAGGCATTATGGCTTTTAGATATCCTAAGAGAAGAGGGAGTATTTATTGAGGAAAAGAAGATGTCTTTAATCGATGGTTATATTAATGAGAAATATTAAGACTAGCAATGATATTGCTAGTTTTTTCAATGTTTTTCAGTAGAATCCATTTTTTTTGAAGTTGACACTATATATAGAGGTTTGATATTATATATAAACGATATATTGTAGTATATTAAATCAATAGGGGGTAGAAACTTGATTACTAAGATTAAAAAGAGAGATGGCAGAGAGGCAGCTTTTAACTTGGAAAAGATTGCTAATGCTATATATAAGGCAGCTCAAGCTGCTGGGGGACAAAATTATGATATATCTCTAAAATTAGCTGAAGATGTTGCACTATTTTTAGATGAAAAATTTCCAGATAGAATACCAGGTGTAGAGGATATACAGGACATGGTAGAAAAAGTCCTTATAGAAAGTGGCCATGCTAAGACAGCTAAGGAATACATATTATATAGGGCCGAGCGAACTAGAATAAGAGAGATGGATACTAGACTTATGAAGGTCTATGAGGATTTGACATTTAAAGATGCTAAAGATGTGGACATAAAGAGGGAAAATGCAAATATCGATGGGAATACTGCTATGGGAACTATGTTAAAATATGGTTCTGAGGGGGCAAAACAGTTTTACGATCTATTTGTATTAAATCCTGAACATTCTAGAGCACATAAGAATGGCGATTTTCATATTCATGATTTAGACTTTTTAACATTGACAACTACATGTTGCCAAATAGATATTGTAGAGTTGTTTAAGGGAGGCTTTTCTACAGGACATGGATATCTAAGGGAACCAAATGATATCTTAAGTTATTCTGCATTATCATGTATAGCCATACAGTCAAATCAAAATGATCAGCATGGAGGTCAAAGCATTCCCAATTTTGATTATGGAATGGCACCAGGTGTTAGAAAGACTTATGTAAAGTTCTATAGGGCAAATCTATTAAAGGCCATAGAATTACTGTTGGAAAACATAGATTTAAGAGATAATATAGATAATCTATTTAATATATTAGAAAAAGAATATAATTTAGTACCTAGTTTGGATATGGATAAAGAATATCAGGAAAAAGAGGAAGAGCATCTTAGAGAACTTTTAAATGATGATGTAATGGTTACAAGGATTCAGAGGTTTGCTAAAAATAATGCCTATAGAGATACAGATAGAAGAACATATCAGGCTATGGAGGCTCTGATTCACAATCTAAATACAATGCACTCAAGAGCAGGAGCACAGATACCATTTAGTTCTATAAACTATGGTACAGATATATCTGTAGAAGGAAGAATGGTCATGAGAAACCTACTTCTAGCTACTGAATCTGGGCTTGGAAATGGAGAAACGCCAATATTTCCAATTCAGATATTCAAGGTAAAAGAAGGGGTAAACTACAATGAAGGGGATCCTAATTATGATCTATTTAAGTTGGCATGTAAGGTAAGTGCCAAGAGATTGTTCCCTAACTTCTCTTTTATTGATGCACCATATAATCTTAAATACTATAAAGAAGGTAGTCCAGAAACAGAAGTTGCATATATGGGATGCAGAACTCGTGTCCTAGGAAATGTCTATGATCCCTCTAGGGAGATAGTAAATGGTCGTGGAAATCTCAGCTTTACAACTATAAATTTACCTAGATTGGGAATTAAAAATCGAGGAAATGTAGATGGATTTTATAGGGATTTAAATAATATCATTAATCTAACTATAGAGCAGCTAATAGAGAGATTTGAGATACAGGCAAGTAAAATGGTCCATAATTTTCCATTTCTAATGGGGCAAGGCATATGGATCGATTCTGATAAATTAGATAAAGACGATGAAATAAGAGAAGTATTAAAACATGGAACATTGTCAGTAGGCTTTATTGGACTTGCAGAATGTCTAAAAGCTCTGACTGGACACCATCATGGGGAGAGTCAAGAATCTCAAAGATTAGGCTTGGAGATCGTTGGACATATGAGAAAAATAATGGACGATATAAGTAAGCAATATAAGATGAATTTTACCCTTTTGGGTACTCCAGCTGAGGGAACTGCTGGAAGATTTGTAAAGATGGATAGAGAACTCTATGGTACTATTGAAGGGGTAACGGATAGGGAGTATTATACAAATAGTTTTCATATTCCAGTGTATTATGAAATTAGAGCTTTTGAAAAGATAGCTCTTGAAGCCCCATATCATGAATTTACAAATGCAGGTCATATTACCTATATAGAATTAGATGGTGATCCTACTCAAAATGTAGAGGCCTTTGAAAAAGTAGTTAGATTTATGAAAGAATCTGGAATAGGATATGGCTCTATAAATCACCCTGTAGATAGAGATCCTGTGTGTGGATATACAGGGATAATAGGAGATGTATGTCCAAAATGTGGCAGAGAAGAAGGAGATATAAAGTTTGATAGGATAAGGCGTATCACTGGATATCTAGTAGGGACACTTGATAGATTCAATGATGCTAAAAGGGCTGAGGAAAGGGATAGAGTAAAACACTTTTCCTGTTCGCTTAAGTAAGAGGTGTTTTTGTGAGTGAAAAGATAAAGATTGCAGGAATTATAGAGGAGTCTATAGTAGATGGACCTGGAATTAGACTTGTAGTATTTACTCAAGGCTGTGTTCATAATTGTATAGGTTGTCACAATCCACAGACTCATTCTTTTAATGGTGGAAAATATATGGAGGTAGAAGAGATATTAGATATGGCCATGGAAAATCCACTACTAGATGGGATAACCATAAGTGGTGGTGAGCCATTCCACCAGGGACATGTATGCTCCATATTGGCAAATAAGGTAAAGTCTAAGGGGCTAAATGTAATATCCTATACTGGTTATACCTTTGAAGATATATTAAATGAAATAGATATAAATGTTGGGTGGAAAGAGCTATTATATGCAACTGATATTTTAATAGATGGAAAGTTCAATATAGATAAGAAAAATCTATTATTAAAATTTAGAGGATCAGAAAATCAGAGGATAATAGATGTAAAAAAATCATTGGATAAGAGGAAAGCAGTAGAGGTAGATATGTGATAAGATAAAACATCATCGGTATAAGCCGATGATGTTTTATTTTTGCCTTGCAATTATTTTTACGATTTCTTCAATTGTAGAATCTTTTTTTATCTCATATTTTCCAGAACGTAAATTTCTATCTAAATCCATTTCTTGTGCTTTTAAGACAAAGTCATTCTTGTTGTCTATGAGTCCACTAGTCTCTAAAATACTGCCAATTTTAGATGGAAGAGAACCTTCTGGTATATCAATAGTTATTAAAGCCAAATGTTCATCTGGATTTTTTTCTACGGTATCATTTGAATCCTGATCTAGATCTCCATTGTCTTTCTCTCCATTGTCAGAGGGTATATCT
Organism: Tissierellaceae bacterium HCP3S3_D8; assembly: GCA_052067355.1. Lineage (GTDB taxonomy): Bacteria > Bacillota > Clostridia > Tissierellales > Tissierellaceae > CABMKH01. Next base: position 36,841 of record JBQHQH010000014.1, on the reverse strand, counting down.
TCATTTGAATCCTGCTTTTCTCCTTGGGTCTTGTCCACTTCAGGCTTTTCTGTAGGTTTCTTTGTAGAGTTGTCTCTTGGGGTTTCTGCTGTTATGTTATTCCCATGTTCAGCATCCAAGTTGTCTTTGGCAAATAATATATCTAATCTCCAGCCAATAACAGCAACTACTACAACTATTATTGCCAACATTATAATATAATCTACAGAATCGTACAAAATATCCTTTAAGCGTTCAAAAAAATCATCCATTAGTTCACCCCATTTGCGTATGTAACGATATTTCTCTTTAGATTGTTTTGATGTATAATATAATTATAACACAAGTTTATGGAAAAGGTGATAAAAAATGAAAGAAGTAATAATTGATAAAAATGAACATGATCAGAGATTAGATAGATTTCTAGGAAAATACCTAGGAAATGCATCTAGAGGATTCATATATAAGATGATCAGAAAAAAGAATATAAAGGTCAATGAAAAGAGAGCAAAGCCAGAGACTACTATCTATGAAGGGGATAGGATACAATTATTTCTATCAGATGAAACAATTGAAAAGTTTAAAACTGTTAAAGAGCCTGTAGATTCAAATTTGGATTTAGATATAGTATATGAAGATGAGAATATCATACTTATAAATAAGGACGTAGGAACTTTGTCCCATGGAACTGGAGGTGAATTTGAAGAAAATATAGTAGATAGTATGATTAACTATTTAATTAAAAAGGGAGACTATGTTCCAAGAATTGAAAAGACTTTTACACCATCTATTTGCAATAGACTAGATAGAAATACTTCTGGAATAGTTGTTGGTGCGAAAAATTATCAAAGTCTTAAAGCTATAAATGAAGCGATGAAGTATTCTCGTATTCGTAGGTTCTACAAGACTATAGTAAAGGGAAGTATAGAAAAGGGATTTCAAGCAAGAGGATATATGTCCAAAGATGAAGATAAAAATAAAGTAGAGATAAGTGACAAGGCAATAGACGGCTCTAAAAAGGTAATAACCAATGTAGATGTATTGAGTAGGGGAAAGGGCTATTCTCTATTGGAGATAGAGTTGATAACTGGGAGGACTCATCAGATAAGGAGTCATTTATCATCATTAGGCTATCCAGTTATTGGAGATAGGAAATATGGAGATAAATCTGTAAATGCACTTTTCAGAGATAGGTATAATTTAAATAATCAATGGTTACATGGGTATAAAATTCAGTTTGATGGATTGGATGGAGAACTAGAATATTTAAATGGGAGAATATTTGAATCTAAGGCTAAAAAAGAGTATATTGAAATAGAAGAGGATTTATTTCAATGATGGAGGGGAGCGCTGTGGAAAATATATTAAGGGAAATTGTTGAGAAGAATAGGTACTTGACAGGAGAGGGGAAAGTGGCAGATTATATACCTGCTTTAAAAAAGGCTGATCCTAAAGGTATAGGCATATGCATTGTAGATTTAATGGGCAATACATATAGTGCTGGGGATTATGATGTGAAGTTTACTATTCAAAGTATTTCCAAGGTAATAAGCCTTATGCTGGCTATTATAGATAATGGACAATCATATGTGTTTGAGAGAGTTGGATATGAAGGAACAGATGAGCCTTTTAATACACTATATAAATTGGATTTTCCCCATATAGATAAACCGACAAACCCAATGATCAATGCAGGAGCTATAGTCATTACTTCTCTAGTAAAGGGAGGACATGGGGAGAGATTTAATAGGATATTAGATCTTATAAGGATAGTAAGCAATAATCCAAATATAAGTTACAATGAAGAGGTATATCTATCCGAAAAGGCAACGGGAGATAAAAATAGAGCCTTAGCCAATATAATGAAGGCAAGGGGAATGCTAGATGGAGATGTAGAGGAGATATTAGATGATTATTTTAAACAATGTTCTATAGAAGTCGATGCATCTGATTTGGCCAATATGGGAGCTTTTTTAGCTAGAGGATGTGAAGGGCTATCCTCCTATGGAAGTATTAATAAGAAAAAGCTTACATCTATATTGATTGGAATAATGAATTCATGTGGCATGTATAATTTCAGCAGCCGGTATGCCATAGAGGTAGGGATTCCATCTAAATCTGGAGTTGGCGGTGGTATAATGGGAGTAGTTCCATCTAATATGGGGATAGGTGTATATAGTCCTGCATTAGATGAAAACGGAAATTCAAAAGCGGGATATGGTATGATGAAGAATTTAGCAGAAGAGTTAGACTTAAGGCTATTTTAATGGCAGTGGGTATAAATTCAAAATAGTCACTTAGAACATTTACTCATGTTTCTAACTAGACTAATATTTTTTTAAGACTTTGTCAATAAACTTAAGCGCTTAGGCGCTTTTTTTCTTTTTTGAATAATAGGATAAGATTGCAATACATAGAGAGGAGGAGCTCTTTTTTCCATTATTAATAACAGAAATATATTTTTATGAAAATTTATTGACAGTATATTTATTAGTGACTATGTTATTATTATAGTAGGGAGGATAGATATATGAGTTCAGTATGGGGAAAGAATATCAAACTATCTATATTTGGGGAGTCTCATGGAGAGGCTATAGGAATCAATATAGATGGGTTACCACCAGGTATAGAATTAGACTTTGAATTTATAAAAAGAGAAATGGCAAGACGAGCACCGGGAAATATGGATATTAGTACTAAAAGACGAGAAAGAGATAAGTTCCAAATCTTAAGTGGGTATTTCAATGACAAAACCACTGGAACACCTTTGTGTGCTATTATTCGAAATACAGATACTTCATCAAAGGACTATGATCTGATGAAAGACATAATGAGGCCATCTCATGGAGATTATACAGGATATATTAGATACAAGGGATACAATGACTATCGTGGTGGTGGACATTTTTCAGGTAGAATAACTGCACCATTGGTGTTTGCCGGAGCAATAGCTAAGATAATATTAGCTAAAGATGATATTTCAATTGGCAGTCATATATTTAGTATAGGAAATATACAAGATAGAAGTTTTGACTATTTAGATATAGATGAACAGATATTACTTGAGTTAAGGGATAGTCCTTTTCCAGTATTAGATCATGGGATAGGTATTAATATGAGGGAATTGATATTAAATGTAAAAGAACATAGGGATTCAATAGGTGGAGTAATAGAGACGATAGTATTAAACCTTCCACCGGGAATAGGTTCACCATTTTTTGACTCTATAGAAAGTAAAATTTCATCTTTACTATTTTCAATTCCCGGAGTAAAGGGAGTAGAGTTTGGGAAGGGATTTGATATAGCTAAGATGAATGGTTCTCAAGGAAATGATGAGATGTATATCTATGAAGGAAAGGTAAAGACATATTCAAATAATAATGGGGGAATATTAGGAGGGATAAGTACGGGTATGCCACTAGTATTTCGTACTGCATTTAAGCCCACTCCTTCCATAGGTATAGAACAGAGAACCATAGATATTAAAACTAAAGAGAATACAAGTCTAGAAGTTGGAGGAAGGCATGATCCCTGTATAGTACCTAGGGCAGTCCCTGTTGTGGAATCAGTAGCAGCTATAGCTTTACTAGAATTGATAATGGATGTGAAGAAATATGGATAGATATATACCTGATATTGCACTAATAGGAATGCCAGGTAGTGGCAAGACAACAATAGGAAGACTATTGGCAGAGAGACTTCAAGTAGATTTTTGTGATGTAGATGAATATATAGAGAAAAAATATCATGATAAAATAAGAAATTTATATAAGGGAGGTGAAGAACATTTTAGGGAACTAGAGACAGAGTCAATAAGAGAAATTGTCAATTATTCCCCTAAAATTATAGCAACTGGTGGTGGAGTTATTAAATCTAAAGAAAACATGGATGTACTAGGAGAAAATAGACTTATATTATTTATAAATAGGCCTATGAAAGAGATAATAAGAGATATAGATATTACTCGTCCACTATTCAACAATAGAGAAGATAAGATCTATAGATTATTTAAAGAGAGATATCATCTATATAAGAAATATTCTCAGATGGAGATTATAAATTCTGGAAATATAGATTTAGTAGTAGAGAATATAATATTGGAATTGAATAAACTGATGATTTAAAAGACGTCGAAGAAATAATAGTATATAACTAGGCTGCCATTATTAAAGATTGGCAGCATTTTAGTATTGAAAATTACATATTCATTTACGTTTTGATTTTCATATTTTATTAACATTTGTCTGAAAGTAGTTATATTGAAATATCTATATTAGTGTTATATAGCAACATTGTTCTATGAAGATTTTAGGATGAGTTACACATAAACTATTTTTTATTATATTTCTTCTCTATTTAAGTGAATAGGAATAGTTTCTTCTTGTTCTCCACCATCCCATTTTATTTTTATGGTGATAGTTTTTAAGGCATCATATATATCATCAGGTTTTCTATTGTAATATTCTATTAACTCGGTATTTGGTGTCAATAGCATGTTCCAATTATGCTCGAATCCAGATACTTTTAGAATTTCACTTTTGGAATCTGCAGCTGCCTGCTGTACTGTTGTTACATAGAATTTATCACTTGTGAATTTTAGGACTTGACTTGCGATAAAAGGTTCTATGTCGGGATTCAATTCAAATTCATAATATACATTTTTAAATTCTTGGTTAGTTGTATTGAGAATAGAGACTTTTATTATTAAGCGACTATCTTCTCCACTTTTTTCAATCAATTTATCATCCTCAAATATTTCTGATGTTGTTTTTTCAATTACTGGTGAGCTAACTTCAATTGAAAATGGAGACGAATTTATTTCATTTAAGTTTTGATTCGATGTGGTATTAAGATTGTCTATATACCACAAAGCAAGAGTGAGAGCTAGAATAATAGAAATAAGAAGTATTATTTTTTTTGTTTTCATCTTTATCTCCTTATGTATATATTGATATAGCTTATATACCCATATAGATACAAGTGAATCTAAGGATTATAAATATTGAGAAAATCAACAAGGATAATTATAGAATGCCAATAATTTCTTATAGATATTTTGAGTGCATATAATATACAACATAGAGGATTTTTTTATAGCGAATAGGAAATTTCTCACCTTTAAATATTAGTAATATGAACTTTTCTTCATGAGTTTAAAAAAATATTTTACTAATACTTCAATAGAATCTTTTTTATAATGAAATATTAATAAAGGATAAGCCTTCCTAATATATATATATATAGATATCTATTTAATATGGAAATTGTTAGGAGGAAAATTATGAAAAGGATAATCCTTTTATTTTTGGTCTTGATCACTTTAGTATCAGGATGCTCAAAGACGAAGAAAGATGTTGGAGTTATAGATAAAAGTAGAGATATAAAGGAATATAGGACTATATATTCAGCTGAAATTACAACTCTAAATTATTTGATTACATCTAGTTCCGTAGAGTTTGGTATAGCCGCTAATCTGATAGATTCGTTGACAGACTATGATAAATATGGAGTAGTTAAACCAGCATTAGCTACGGAGTGGGAAGTATCAGAAGATAATCTAGTATGGACTTTTAAAATAAGAGAAGGAGTAAAATGGTTACGATACGATGGAAGTGAATATGGAGAGGTAACAGCTGATGATTTTGTCAATGGAATAAAATATATATTAGATCCATCTAATAAATCTTTGACAGCTAATATAGCATATAGTGTCATAAAAAATGGAGAAAAGTATTATAATGGAGAAATAGAAGATTTTGAAAAAGTAGGAGTAAAAGCTCTAGATAGGTATACTTTAGAATATACTTTGGAAAGACCAGTTCCATATTTTCTATCCATGACCACTTATGTATGCTTTTTCCCTGTTAATGGAGAATTCTTAAATGAGGTAGGAGACAGGTTTGGAACAGATAATATGAATATCTTATATAATGGGGCATATATTATGGAGAGTTTTGAACCCCAAAGTAGAAGGGTACTTGTGGCAAATGATAAATATTGGGATAGAGAAAATGTTCATATAGATAGATTAGTAGCTATATACAATAAAGAAGCTTCAAATCTAGCATCTGAATTGTTTTTAAGAGGTGAAATAGATTCAGCTACCATTCCTCCAGCAGTACTAGATGAATGGATGAAAGACCCTCAGAAGCAGGATTTGATTAGACCTAATAGAACAACATATTATAGTTATTTTTATGCATTAAATTTTGATCCATTATTTCCAGAAGAATTTGAACCGGATAATTGGAGGATCGCAGTAAATAATCGAAACTTTAGAAAAGCAATATTTCATGCATTAGATAGAAAGGCTGCTATGTTGACAGCAGAGCCTTATACACCAGAAAATAGGATCCACAATACAATAACTCCCAAGAATTTCGTCAACTATAAGGGAGTAGATTATACTCAGATGGGATCTTTAGCAGATATAGTAGATAGAGATAGTTTCAATGAAGATTTGGCATTAGAATATAAGGAAAAAGCTATGGAAGAGCTGAAAGGAAAGGCTAAGTTTCCAGTTAAGATACTGATGCCATATAACACTGGTGCCACTGGAGCAGGAATAGGTTGGGCCAATAGGGCACAGGTAATAGAACAGCAGATGGAGAGTCTATTAGGTAGAGACTTTATAGATATAATCATAGATCCAAATCCACCTACAGGTTTTCTTCAAGAAGTTAGAAGATCAGGAAGATATGCTCTATTGGAGTGCAATTGGGGACCAGATTATGCAGACCCAGAAACATTTACTGATCCATTTGTTCCTTCAGGCACATATAATAAGCCACAATTTGCAGAAGGATATAGAGAAGACAATGGAAAAAATAGATATGAAAATCTGCTAGATGAAGCAAAGAACGAGCTAGTAGATATTGAGAGAAGATTGAATTTATTTGCTGAAGCAGAGGCATTTTTAATAGATGAAGCTTTTGTAATTCCATATGGAGTAGGTGGTGGTGGATATATAGCGTCTAAATTAAATCCTTTTGAAGTTCCATATTCTCCGTTTGGAGTTTCAACGGAGAGATACAAGAGACAACAGATATTAGAGAATCCTATGAATACGCAGAGATATGATGAAGAGTTTAAAATATGGGAGAAAGAACGGAAGAAAGCTCTTGAATCAGTAAGATAGGATATCTATCACATGGCTTACAATTCCAATACTCCTGATTCTATTTCTGTAGAACAGATTGATATTGGAATTGAAAAGTCTATGGATAAGTTGGATAAATATCAGTTGGAGTATAAGACTCCATCTGATTTAAGTTCTTTATATATGGAAGTACACAGAGGGGGAAGGAGGATGCTAGGATATATTTCTAAGAGGATATTTCAATCTTTTTTAACACTATTTATTGTAATAACCATAGTCTTCCTTTTAATGCGTATGATGCCTGAAGAAGGGTATTTTGGAGATGGATATGAAAAACTAGATGAAAGTCAAAGGGAGGCTATATTAACTAATATGGGTTTACGAGACCCTATACATCTGCAGTTGAAAAATTTTTACAAGCAGATATTAAAGGGAGACTTAGGTAAATCCATTATATATAGACCACGAGTGCCTATATCTACAATACTGAAAAGTAAGATACCATATTCCTTGAAGTTTGGATTAGGAGCTATGATAATTTCCCTAGTTTTAGGGCTTCCATTGGGAATAAGCATGGCACTCAACAAAGGAAGTACTTGGGATAAATTAGGTACAGCATATATAGTATTTGTAAATGCAGTACCTGCGGCAGTCTATTATCTATTCTTACAGATATATATAACTGGAATATTTAAATTACCCATATTATTTTCTCCTAATAATCCTATATCTTGGGTTTTGCCAATGATATCTATGTCTTTAGGAGGGATTGCCTCCTATGCCATGTGGATAAGAAGATATATGGTGGATGAAATCAATAAAGACTATGTAAAGTTAGCAAGGGCTAAGGGATTGAAAAATAGGGATATTATGATAAAGCATGTATTGAGAAATGCCTTTGTACCCATGGGGCAGTATCTGCCAAGTGCTATATTATTTACTATTGCAGGTTCAATATATATAGAATCCCTATATTCCATACCAGGTATGGGAGGATTGCTTGTAGATGCCATTCAGAGACAGGATAATACTTTGGTTCAAGCCCTAGTCCTTATATATTCTTCAATTGGAATATTTGGACTATTTTTAGGAGATATATTTATGGCAGCTCTAGATCCTAGAATAAAACTAGGTAGAAAAAGGGGTGGCAGATAATGGGGAACAAGAAGATAGATAGGTTTTCTGACAGTTTAAATCAGTCCCTTTTTACATTTGCAGGATATGATGAAAGGCAGGCTAAGAGAAGTAGATATTCTAACTACTCTTATTGGGAATCTACACTATATGTATTTAGCAAGAATAAGATTGCCATGTTTTTTTTGTATCTGATGATTTTTCTTGTAGTATTCACTATTATTCAACCATATCTTCCATATCAAAAATCTCCTATAGAGATATTTATAGACCCAAATACAAAGATGCAGTTGGCAAATCAACCACCTAGTAGAGAATTTTTCTTTGGAACAAATTCTATAGGGCAAGATCTTTGGTCTAGAATATGGAGTGGAACTAGGACTTCTCTTATGATTGGAATACTAGTAGGGATTTGGGAGGCCATCATTGGAATAATAGTAGGTGCTCTTTGGGGATATGTAAGAAAATTAGATAGATTGATAACTGAGATATATAATATATTGAACAATATACCTACTACTATAGTATTGGTATTATTGACCTATATCATGAGCCCAGGCATAGGCACTCTCATATTTGCAATGTGTATGACTGGGTGGATTAGTATGGCAAGATTTGTTAGAAATCAGATAGTCATCATTAGAGACAGGGAGTATAATTTAGCATCTAGATGTCTGGGAACTTCAATAGGTAGGATTATCACTAGAAACCTACTTCCATATCTAGTTTCAGTTATTATGCTTAGGATAGCTTTAGCAATACCAGGGGCCATAGGTTCAGAAGTGTTCTTAACATATATAGGTTTAGGGCTTCCCATAGATATGCCTTCTCTGGGAAATCTCATAAATGAAGGTAGAGGAGTAATGGGAGTAAAGACTCTTAGATATCAACTTGTATTTCCAGCAATAATACTATCTTTAATAACCATATCCTTTTATGTAATAGGGAATGTATTTGCAGATGCAGCAGATCCGAAAAATCATATTTAGGAGTGATATAATGGAGAAAAATGATATCATATTATCTATTGAGGATTTGGTTATTAAGTTTAAGCTTAGGGGAAAGATATTGACTGCTATTAGAGGAGTTTCTCTAGATGTATATAGAGGTGAAAGTTTAGCCATAGTAGGAGAATCTGGCTCTGGAAAGTCTGTACTTACTAAGAGTTTTATGGGACTTTTAGATAATAATGGCTGGATAGAATCAGGAAATATATTGTATGAAGATCATAATTTAACAAAATTCAAAAGTGAAAGAGATTGGCATAAAATTAGAGGAAAAGAAATAGCAATGGTATTTCAAGAGCCTATGACATCTCTAAATCCTCTGAAGACCATAGGAAAACAAGTAAGAGAATCTATAGAACTTCATCAGGGAATCACTGGGAATAATGCTAAAGATGAGACAATAAAGATACTAGAGGATGTGGGTATCTCAAATGCAGAATATAGATATAATCAATATCCCCATGAATTTTCTGGAGGAATGAGACAGAGGGTTGTCATAGCTATTGCAGTAGCTTGTAAGCCTAAGATACTTATCTGTGATGAACCTACTACAGCTTTAGATGTTACTATACAAGCTCAGATACTTCAACTCTTGAAAAGGTTGAAGGACAGATACAATCTGACTACCATCTATATCACTCATGATTTAGGAGTAGTGGCCAACGTAGCTGATAGAATAGGTGTAATGTATGCTGGAGATATTATAGAGATTGGAAAATCTGAAGAGATATTTTACAATCCTAAACATCCATATACATGGGCTTTATTATCTTCTCTACCTCAATTGGGAAAAAAGGGAGAGCCACTATATTCCATAGAAGGTACACCTCCTAATCTATTCTCTGAAATTAAGGGAGATGCCTTTGCACCAAGAAATCCTAAAGCTTTGAAGATAGATTTTGTAGAAAAACCACCATATTTTCAAGTAAGCCCTACACATAAGGCAAAGACATGGCTTTTAGATCCTAGAGCTCCGAAAGTTCAGCCGCCAAAGTTGATTAGATATATGGGACGTTTTAGTGGAGGTGAAGAAGATGAAAGCTAAAGAACCTCTATTAGAAGTGAAAAATTTAAAAGTGGAATTTGGCAAGGGGAAAAATAAATTTGTAGCAGTAGATGATGTGAGTTTTAATATCTATAGGGGAGAAACATTTGGACTAGTAGGAGAATCAGGTTCAGGTAAAACTACTATAGGTCGTGCTATAGTTAGGATTAATGATATAGCTAGTGGAGAAATAAAGTTTGATGGTAAAATAATATCTGGAAAGATAAGTAGAGAATTAGATAAGGAGATTACCAAGGATATACAGATGATATTTCAAGACCCTATAGCATCCTTAAATGAAAGAGCAAAGGTAGATTATATAGTTTCTGAAGGACTATATAATCTAAAAAATTATGTTACAGAAGAGGAGAGAAAAAAGAAAGTAGAAGAAACTCTATTGGATGTAGGCTTGCTTCCAGAGTATGCCTCTAGATTTCCTCATGAATTTTCAGGAGGACAAAGACAACGAATAGGGATAGCTCGTGCATTGATTATGGAGCCAAAGTTTATAATTGCGGATGAACCTATATCAGCACTTGATGTATCCATTAGGGCTCAGGTGCTAAATCTATTATCAGAGCTTCAACAGAAGAAGGGATTGACCTATTTATTTATAGCACATGATCTTTCAGTAGTAAGATTTATTACTGATAGAGTAGCAGTGATACATAAGGGAAAGATAGTGGAATTGGCAGAGACAGAGGAACTATTTAAAAATCCACTACATCCATATACAAAGGCACTTTTATCTTCAATACCAATTCCCGATCCTATAAAGGAGAAGAACAAGATTTTAGAGGTATATGGAATTGATAGGCAAGAAGATAGAGGATCTATGGAGTTGATAGAAGTAAGACCAGATCACTATGTATTGACTAATATGAGTAAATAGACTTTTCAATAGATAGCTTATGTATAAAAGTTGTAAATAAGGGCAATTTATTATAAAATCAAACTAACGAAAGATGAAGGTGATAAATTGAAAAGGACAAAAATTTTACTTGTTTTATTGTGTGGATTTATATTGTTAGCTTCAGGATGTAATAGGAAGGATACGGATAAAGATCCACAACAGAATCAAGAAGATATAGGAGAAAATACAGAAGAAGAGCAAATGGAAGATTCAGAAGTGGATATCCAAATACAGTCTATGACATTAAGAGATAAGCTAGGTCAATTATTTATAGTTGGATTTGAAGGTAAGGATATAGATGAAGATACCAGACATCTAATTCAGGATTTTAAAATAGGTGGAGTGATATTCTTTGGCAGAAATATAGAGAATGCAGAACAAGTACTAGAGTTGACCAATAAGCTGAAGGATTTAAATAGAGATAATGAGATTCCATTATTTATCTCCACAGATGAAGAGGGAGGAAAGGTAAGTAGATTGCCTAAGGAGTTTGCTAGACTACCAGAGGCAGTAAGTATAGGAAATGCCGACAATCTAGATCTTTCCTTTGGATATGGAGAATTGATGGGTTTAAGACTAAAGACTTTAGGATTTAATCTAAATTATGCACCAGTAATGGATATAAATTCAAATCCTAGTAATCCTGTCATAGGAAATAGGGCATTGGGAAACAACCCAGAAATCGTGTCAAAGCATGGAGTACAGATGATTAAGGGAATGAAATCAATAGATATAATCCCTACTTTAAAGCATTTTCCAGGTCATGGAGATACAAGTGTAGATTCTCATGTAGGGCTTCCTGTAGTAAATAAATCCCTAGAGGAAATAAAAAAATTTGAACTTGTACCATTTAAGAGAGGAATAGATGAGGGAGCAGGTATGGTAATGATAGCCCATATATTGTTTCCAGAAATAGGCGGTGAATATCCATCTACCATGTCTAGAGAGATAATGGAAGATGTATTGAGGGGAGAATTGGGATTTGATGGAGTAATCATCTCTGACGATTTAACTATGGGAGCCATTACAAAGAACTATACCCTAGAAGAAGCAACTTTTAAATTTTTACAATCTGGGGGAGATATTGCCCTTATATGTCATGGAATAGATAATATCAATAGAGTCTATGAATATATAGAAGATAGAGTAGAAAATGGAGATATATCCATGGAAGATATAGATGAAAAAGTTCGTAGGGTTATAGAATTAAAGAAAGAATATGGTTTAGAAGATAGAAAGATAGAGACTTTGGATATGAAGATAGTAGAGGATAAAACCAATGAAATGTTAAATATATTAAAATAGTCTTGGAGGTAATATTATGGAGAGAACTATAGGTATAGACTTAGGTGGTACAAGCATATATGGAGGTATTATTGATAAGCAAGGCAATATTTTAAAGAGAGCCAGTAGAGATACAAAGGCTGCAAATGGGAAAAAAGGTGTCTTAGATCTTATAGCTCAGGTAATAGGAGAGTTGATCCAAGGAGAGAATATACTATCAATTGGTATAGGCTCTCCAGGATTTATAGATTCTAAGGAAGGAAAGGTATTGCAAGTAGGGGGAAATATTGAAGGATGGGCCAATACAGATATAAGGGGAGAATTATGTAAGGAGTTTCCCAATATCCCTATATTTGTAGAAAATGATGCCAATGTTGCTGCTCTATGTGAACATTGGATAGGTGCAGCTAAGGACTTAAGTAGTTTTTTAATGCTTACTTTAGGCACTGGATTGGGAGGTGCCATATATACTGAGAGAGAGGGATTGTTGACTGGACATCAATTTCAGGGGGCAGAATTGGGACATGCTATTTTGTTCCCAAAGGGTAGGTTGTGCAATTGTGGACAAAGAGGCTGTGTTGAAAGATATATCTCTGGTACTGCAGTTGAAAATAGATATATTGAGTTGACAGGTATAGAAAAAAAGGGTAAGGAGATATTTAAATCTTCTAAAGCTGATAACATAGCAGGTAAAGTAGTAGATGAATTTGCCGAAAACTTAGCCATATATATGGTATCACTAAAAAATATATTTGACCCTGAGGGAATAGTCATAGGCGGTGGAATTATAAATTCTATGGAATATTGGTGGGATAATATGCTGGATTATTATAGAGAATACTCTAACAATCCAGATGGAATGAAGATTATACCTGCTATATATTTAAATGATGCGGGAATGATAGGAGCAGGCAAGATAGCTTTTGAGAGATTAAATCAATGTGAGTAGGTGAAAAGATGAGGGATAGAGTAGTCTATTTAGGGCCAGCTAACAATAGAAAACAGGGAGAACTAATAGATAAAGCTATAGAATATTTAGAGGAAAATAAAGGGGATAAATTTTATTATCTTTTACCAAATGAAAAGCTACTAAAGAAATATAGATGGGAGTTTATAGATAGGCTCGGTAGTGCCTTTGAGATAAATCTATTTACTTTTGATGATATAGTAAATAAGATATTAGAGAATATTCCAATAGAGAAGATAGATAATCCAATGAAGAATATCATCATGAAACAAGTTCTAAAAAAGTTAAAATCAGAAGAAAAAATTATATATTATAGGGACTTTGTTCATATGGATGGATTTATCTGTTCGGTGAATGATATTGTTGGTGAGATTAAGAGATCTTTGATCAATCCAGAAGAGTATCTAAAAAAATGCCCTGATATGCCTAATTATAGAGAGATAGGAATTATATATAGAGAATATGAGGATTTCTTAAATAGATATAATCTATATGATAGGGAAGGAGAATATTTTAAATCTATTGAGTTATTGAGAGATAGTGAAGTTTTAGAGGCTATAGACTTTATAATAATAGATGAATTTTACGATTTTAGACCTATTGAACTTGCAATATTAAAGGAATTGATTAAAGGAAATATGGATATATACATCAATATGCCTTTTGATATGGAAAGTAAATCAATAATTCTAAATAATACATTAGATACTTTAGAGAGGTTAGATTTTTTTGTAGAATGTATTTCTAAAGAGGAAAAGACCTTATTTGAGAAAGTAGCTTTTAATCTCTTTGGAGAAAAAGATGAAAAAATACAGTTTGACAATAGATTGAAAGTAATCAATGCTCCTACACCATATTTAGAGTTGAGAAGGGTATTTGAAGAGATAAGGAAGATCAATAGAGATGGGACAAGCCTAGAGAATATAGGTATAGTAGTATCCAATCCTGAGTATTTAGAGCCTCTATTTAAGGTTGCTGAGGAAGAGAAGATGCCTATAAATATGAATAAAAATATTCCTCTCAGAAATATACCTATCATTAGGGAACTCTTGGGAATTTTAGAGAATAAATTGTCTTGTGGTTCCAAATTTAAACTGATAAATAGGATTAAGTCTAGATATTTTAGCATATGTGATTATAACAAAAGGGAGATATATGAGTACATAATAAGAAGACAAAAATTTGATGATCTAGATGGGCTGAAATTTCTATTGAAGGACAACAAGTCTATCTCTGTTTCTCTAGAGCATCTACATGATTTAGAAGAGATGATCCATATATTAGATGAAGAACTTCTGGAAATTTCCACTGAAGATACTGTTGAAAATCATAACAGATATCTAGTATATCTATTGAATAAGTTCCAAGTAGTAGAAAAAATATTAAGTCGATATGGAGAAAGTAGAGAGGAAAAATTATTCCTAAGAGATATTAGAGGGATAGATAAGCTTTATGAAGTTTTCGATAATCTTAAGGAGATACCTTTTCTGGAAGAGAAGATATCTTTAGAAGACTATTATTTTATATTAGAAGAATATCTAAGACAAGAGGAGATATTGGAATCTGAAGGTGACTTAAAGGGAATGAGCATTTTAAATCCTGTAAATAGTAGGGGAATACAAAAAGATGTCATATTTATCACTGGATTATCTCAAGGGAATTATCCTATTTTAGATAATAATAGCTATTTTATCAATGACTATAATATGAGAGAACTAAGAAAAATAGGTGTAGAGATTGAATCATATATGGAGAGATTAAATAATGAGATATTGAAGTTCTCTTCTATAGTTGCTCTATGTAAAGATAGACTCTATATCAGTTATAGTAGAGGATATGAAGATACATGTATCCCATCTATGTTTTTAGATGAGTTATTAGGATTATCTACAGAAGAGGAAATAAAGTATACATCTATAGATGTAGGATTAGATTATCTAATAAGAAAACACATAGAACCATGGAAAAAGTCTAAAATTCACTCAAAGTTACAGGGAGAAAGAAGACGTAGAGAAGAGAGCAGTTCTAGTTATTCTGGGTTATTGACTAGAGAGGATATAGTAAAAGATATACATGGATATCTCAATGATGTCTTTAGTATTAGTTATCTAGAATCCTATAGTAGATGCCCCTATTATTTTATGTTGAAAAATCTATTAAATATAGAAGAAATGGAAAGAGACTATGAAACATATGATCCAATGGATATAGGCAGTATCTACCATGAAGTATTGAGACATTACTATCAATATAATTTAAAGAGCATAGAAGAATCCGTAAAAGAAAGTAGTAGATTTTGCGTGGAAGATACTTTTGAGCTTTTAGAAAATCTAGTATATAGATATTCTCGTCAACATGGTCTAGAGCTAGATAGAAAAAGAGATTTACTCATAGTTGAAAATATAATAGAGAGATTAAAAAACTTCATAATAGAGGATCTAAAGAGATTATCCAACTGGAGATTGGTACCATATGGATTTGAAATAGATTTTGGGAAAAAACAGGAGTTCATCATTGAAGTAGAGGGGAAGAAGGTTCCTATGATAGGACAGATTGATAGGATAGACAGGTCTATAGATGAAGACAAATATCTTCTTTTAGATTATAAGAGCAGCAGCTATGGAGTTAGAGATATTGATAATATGAGAGATGGATTATCTCTACAATTGCCAGTATATATAATGTCTCAACAGGATAAAAATATAGTCGCTGGAGGATATGGCATAGTCAAAAATGGCAAATTAGAGATTAAATTAGGCATAGTAGATGAAACCAATGTAATTACCAAGAGGAATAAGGGTGCTTTAAGTAGAGAAGAATGGGATGAGGTTTTAGATGTCTCTAGAAAAAATATTATAGATATAGTAGAGAATATCCAAAGTGGAGATTTTTCTGTAAGTCCATTGGAATGTTCTTCCTATTGCATATATAGAGATATCTGTAGGTATGAAGATATATTGGAGGTGGAATGATGGGTATTGTAAAGACAATGGATCCTCAGCTGGAAGCCATTCAGACCATAGATAGAAATCTAGCAGTAAATGCTGGAGCAGGTACTGGAAAGACCAAGGTCTTGACTGAAAGGTTTATATATATTTTAGAGCATGGTGATTTAGAAGAATTTAAGGAAGTTGAATCCATAGTTGCCATTACTTTCACCAATAAGGCCACTCAAGAGATGATAGAACGAATCAGAGAAGAGATAAAAAAGAAATTTTATATGGGAGAAAAATGGAAGAGATTCTATAGGGACTTAGAAAGGGCAAATATATCTACTATACATGGATTTTGCGCAAAAATATTGAGAGAAAATCCAATAGAAGTAGGTATTGACCCATACTTTGAGATCCTAGATGATAATATAAGTTTAAGTCTACTAAAGGAGTCTGTTGTCCATGTATTAGATATTGGCTTAGAAAGAGATAAAAATGTATTTAAAATGATGCAGTTTTTCGATAAAGATAGAATTGAAAATATAGTTGGAGATTTCGTCCATATATACAATAAGATCAGGACAGTAGGCATGGATATGGAGAGAGTAAAGCAACAGACTATCGACTATATAGATTCACTTAATGTAAGGACAGAAGATATAGAAGAAGTTAAGGAAATACTAAGGTATTTAATGGACAATCTATCTAAGAGATCAAAGATATATAGATTGAAATCTTATCCCATATGGGAGGAGTTTGATAGTGGTAACTACAGAGAAGATATCTTCTACTATATAGAGTATATATATGAAAATCTGGGAAGCAGCTCTAAAGAAGTAGAAAAACAGAATAGACTTAAAAATTTACTTACATCTATTCTACTTGGAAAAGAGAAAGGGTATCTTTGGCTATATGAGATTGTATCAGATATATTAATCCATATAGATATGTATTATTCTCAACTTAAAAGAGAACTAGGAGGTCTTGATTATGATGACTTACAGATTCTAGTTCTAAATCTATTGGAGAATAAGGATATCAGGAATAAGTATCAAGAAAAGTTTAGATATTTTATGATAGATGAATTTCAAGACACAAATGAATTGCAGAAACAGATATTCTATAGACTTACAAGTATAGACCAACCCCTAGATAGGGAAAATCTATTTATAGTAGGAGATCCAAAACAATCTATATATGGGTTTAGGGGGGCAGATATTGATGTATTCTATGATGTGCTCCATGATATTGAAGGATATGGACATGATAATATAATCACCCTAAGTAAGAACTATAGGAGTATAGATACTATAATTGAGTTCATAAATACCATATTTACAGGATTAATGGATGAAAGATATGATGGATTATTATCTAACAAGATTTCAAAGAATCTGATAGATGTTGAGATAATTGAAAAGGAAGATATGGAAAAGATAGATGGAATAGATAATAATATGCTGGCAAATATCTATGAGGCTGAAGTCATAGCTAAGAGGATAGAATCTCTTGTCAGAAGTGGAGAATATAGCTATGGAGATTTTGCTCTACTATTTAGGGCTACTACTCGAAGTCATATATATGAAAAGATACTTAAGGACTATAATATCCCATACTATAATTCAAGTAGCAAGAGATATTTCTATAGGCAAGAGGTAATAGATATTATAAATACTATAAAGTCTATTAGCAATCCCTATGATAATATAGCTACTATTGGATTTTTAAGAGGCCCAATGATAGGGTTGAGAGACGACACGATCTATTGGTTATTGAGAAATAGGGAAGATAATATCTATAATACTATGCTCAGGATGGAAGAGGATCTCATTATAGATGATGATGAAAGAGAGAAATTACAAGAGGCTATTGACCTAATGAATTATTTTTTAGATGTAAAGGATCTATATGATGTCTCAACTTTTGTGGAAAAGATAGTAGAAAAGACCCTATTTATAGAGACATTGTCATCAAGTTCAGATGGAGAACAATCTGTAGCTAATATCTATAAGTTCATAGATATGACGAGGAAATATGATAGAGAGAATAAGACATCTTTGGAAGATTATATAGATTATCTAGAAGAGAGAAGACTAGATAGTGAACAAGAGGGGATTATCCAATCGGCTAAGGATGATGTAGTAAAGATTATGACCATACATGGTTCAAAGGGACTACAGTTTCCAGTGGTGATTATACCTGAAATGGCTAGAAGTATAGGTGTAGCTCATTCTACAATATTATTTGATAAAGATATAGGTCTGGGAATTAGAGCTAAAGACAACAGAGCATTATACGATATATTGAAGGAAAGACAAGATAATAGAGATAAGGAAGAGATAAAACGAGTCCTATATGTTGCTATGACTAGAGCCAAATCTCTATTGATATTGGGAAATCAAGGAGGAAATAGAGGATTTAAATCTTTGATTCAAGATTTAATAGATGAGAATCAATATAGAGTGATTCAAGATATAGAACTATCACGGGAAGAAATTTTAACTAATAAATCTAAAGATGTGGGATTATTATGTCAAGATAAAGGGTATAAGGATATATCGGTACCTGATTTATATGATATAGCAAATTACAATAAGAAGGTCTTTGAGAGATATAATATCAGCCAATATTTAGTATTTAGATCTTGCAAGAGAAGATTTTTTATGGATTACTATTGGAAATTAGATGCAGACCTTTTAGGGCATAAGGATGAGCTAGAGACATCTGGATTAAGTGGTGTAGATAGGGGAAATGTAGTTCATAGATTTTGTCGTGTATATAGATATGGTATGGATAAAGAGAGTCTACTTAGAGATATTGTAAGTTCCTATGGAATATCTTATGATAGAGATTTATATATGGAGTTAAGCACATATATTGACAATTATCTCTCTGATTATAGTGAAAACTACGATCATATATATTCTGAGAAACCATTTCATATAAAGCTGGGAGATACCTATATAACTGGAGTAATAGATAGAATAGTAATAAAGGGGGATAAAATAGAAGTACTGGATTTTAAGACTAATAGATTGTGGAATAAGGAATATCTAGTTCGTTATTATGAACCTCAACTTCAGCTATATGCCTATGCTGTGGAAAAGATATTTGGGAAAAAAGTCAATAGGGCAGATATATTTTTCTTAGAAGATGGAGAAAAGAAAAGTGTAGATATTTCATCTGAGGTTCTAGAAAAAAATATAGAGTCTATAGTTGAATTTATAGATTATGTAAGAGAAAATAAGGATATCGATAGATATTTTAAAACTAACTATTGTAATAAAAAATGTCCACATATAGAATTTTGTAATTTAATATAAAAGGAGTTGGAGTATTTGTTAAAGGAATTTATATCGTATTATAAGCCACATAAGAAGTTGTTTTTTATAGATATGTTTTTTGCATTTTTAATATCTGTCTTTGATCTTATATTTCCTATATTTAGTAGAGAAATGGTGAATAAAATAATTCCAAATGGAAGAATGGATCTATTGATGAAATGGTCTATTATCATGTTGATATTATTTGGAATTAGATATGTAAGTAGTTATATAGTAGCCTATTGGGGGCATCTATTAGGGGTTAAAATAGAACACGATATGCGTAGAGATATATTCTCTCACTTACAAACCCTGCCTTTTAGCTATTATGACAATACCAAGACAGGACAGATAATGTCTAGGATAATAAATGATCTAAGAGATATTACAGAATTAGCTCATCATGGTCCAGAGGATCTATTTATCTCTTTAGTTATGCTTATGGGGTCCTTTTTTATATTGTTAAATATTGAATGGAGATTGACTCTTACTATCTTTTCCTTTATACCTCTTATGATTTGGTTTGCAATAAATAAGAAAAATAAGATGGGCAGGGCATTTAAAAAGGTTAAAGGAGAAATGGCTGAAGTAAATTCACAATTAGAAAATAGTATATCAGGTATTAGAGTTTCCAAATCTTTCACTAATGAAGAGTATGAGATAGAAAAGTTCAATGAAGGCAATTTTGCATTTTCAAATGCTAGGAGACTGTCCTATAAGGTCATGGCTGAGTTTGTATCTGGAGTAGGAATAATTTCCAATATTTTAAATTTAATAGTTATATCTTTAGGAGGATATTTTGTCTATAATGATATTATAGATGGTGGAGATCTATTAGCATATGTATTATTTGTAAACTTCTTTATGCAGCCTATTAGAAGATTAACTGAGTTTACTCAGCAATTACAAGATGGAATGGCTGGATTTGAAAGGTTTTTAGAGATAATGAGTATAGAGCCTACTATAGTAGATAAGGATAATGCCATAGATTTAGAAGAGGTTCATGGACAAATAGAATTTAAAGATGTTTCCTTTAGTTATGGTAGTGAAGAAGGGGAAGTTTTATCTGATATCAATCTAACAATTGAAGAGGGAAAAACTGTTGCACTAGTAGGTCCATCAGGATCAGGGAAGACTACATTATGTCATTTAATTCCTAGATTTTATGAGATAGATAGTGGAGAGATACTCATAGATGGCATAGATATAAAGGATATCAAATTAAAATCTCTGAGAAAGAATATAGGGTTGGTACAACAAGATGTGTTCTTATTTACAGGAACCATAAGAGAAAATATAATGTATGGAGATCCTTCTGCTAGTGAAGAAGATATAATAGAAGCAGCAAAGAAAGCTAGTATTCATGACTTTATTAAAAGCTTACCAAATGGGTATGATACCTATATAGGTGAAAAAGGTGTTATGTTATCAGGAGGACAAAAACAGAGGATTTCAATAGCTAGGTTATTTTTAAAGAATCCTCCAGTATTGATTTTAGATGAAGCTACCTCAGCTCTTGATAATGAAACTGAGACTATGATACAGGCTTCACTAGAAGAGTTGTCCAAGGGGAGGACTACATTAGTCATAGCCCATAGATTGTCAACTATAAAAAATGCAGATGAGATAATAGTTATGACTCCAAATGGAATAGAGGAAAAAGGTAGACATGAGGATTTGTTAAAGATAGATGGAATCTATTCTCATCTATATAATTCCCAATTTAAAAATCTAAAGAGATAACATATCAGATTTTCACTTGATGCAGATTTCTTTGTGGACAAACTGTAAACATTTTGTAACCCATTGTTAATTTAATTGTAACCATGACAGGGTAGTTGTATAATAATATTAACATAGGAATGATGACATCGAGGTGATTGATATGAGAAGAAGTAGTAGAAGTAGAAAAAAGGCATTAAGAGCTGGTAGGATAAGAATATTTGCTATATTTTTTGTTATTATAGGTTTAGTCGTATTAGGGAGTATATCTCATAAGATAGATTTTTTTCATAAGAATGTAGTAGAGGCTAAAAGTGTAGTAGAGACATTAGATAAGATGGGTGAAAAGAGTCTTATCAATGCTATGGTAGCAGAAGAGATCAAGATGGTGGAAGAAGAGGAAGCAAGGAAGAAAGTTGAAGAAGAGAGACGAAGACAAGAAGAACTTTTGAAAAGACAGAATAGTAATAGGAAGATTGCATATTTAACTTTTGATGATGGGCCATCATCAAAGATTACTCCAGAAATATTGGATATCTTAGGAGAATACAATGTAAAAGCTACATTTTTTGTAGTAGGCAATATGGCTGAGACGTATCCAGAAATCCTTAGAAGGACTTACGAGGAAGGGCATGCCATAGGAAATCACTCCTACTCTCATAATTATGGATATTTATATGAAAGTGCAGAAAATTTTTTAGCCGATTTTAAGAAAACTGAAGATATATTAAAGGGAATCTTAGGAGAAGATTTTGAGACTAAGTTAATAAGATTTCCGGGGGGATCTTTTGGAAAGAAAAAGAACCCTATGAAAAATGCAGTTACAAGAGAGGGATACAGGTATTATGATTGGAATGCATTAAATGGAGATGCTGAAAGTTTAAAGATGAGTAAGAGACAGTTGATAAATAGGGTAAAGGAAACTACTAAAAATAAAAAAGAGGTAATAATCCTAATGCACGATACAAATGCTAAGTCAACTACAGCAGCATCTTTGAGAGAAGTATTAGATTATTTAATTTCACAGGGATTTGAATTTGAAGTATTGAATTAAAATATCAATAGGATGTGGTAAAGTGAGTAATAAGATCCTAATAGTGGAAGATGAAGATTCTATAAGAAAATTTGTAAAGATCAATCTTGAAAGAGCCGGTTTCGATGTTATAGAGGCAGACACTGGTGAAAAAGGTGTAGAGTTTGCTATGAAGGAAGAAATAGATATTGTAGTGTTAGATATAATGCTTCCTGGAATGGATGGATTTCAAGTCTGTAGAATTTTAAGAGAAGAATTTCCAAGCCTAGGTATTATAATGTTGACGGCGAAGAGTCAAGATATAGATAAGATAATGGGATTAGAGTATGGAACAGATGACTATATGACTAAGCCTTTTAACCCTATGGAGTTAGTCCTTAGGGTTAAGTCCTTAGCACGAAGAATGGAGAGTATAGAAGAAACTAATGATTCTATTTTAGAATTTGGTCCTTTTAGGATAGATAAATACTCTCGAAGATTTTTTAAGGATGGGAAAGAATTGGATTTAACTCCTACAGAATTTTCCATTGCAAAATTATTCATGGAGAGTCCAGGTAAGGCATTTAAGAGAGATGAGATATTAAACACCATATGGGGTTATGATTTCGTTGGAGACTCCAAGATAGTAGATGTAAATATTAGAAGATTGAGATCTAAAATAGAAAATGATCCTAGTCATCCTTATTATATAGAGACTATATGGGGAATGGGCTATAGATGGAGAAAAAAAGATTAGGAGAGTCCGATGAAAAGTAGCATAAAGATAAGATTAGTAAAAAATTTCATGCTAGTTATTATTATAACTGTATTTATATTGGAGATAGTGCTTTCTAATGCCATTAGGCAGTACTACTATAAGAATGTAGAAGATATATTGACTAGTCAAATTGAATATTCAACGGATTTTTATTCTAGATATTTTGCTTCATTTGACATAGGAGATATAATCATTGATGATATAGATTTGTTTTGGCGATATACTAATGCTCAAGTTCAGATTTTATCTAAAGACGGTGAGCTTCTCATGGATTCCTTAGGAGTAAATCAGGAAGGAGAAATAGAGACATCAGATGTAATAAAGGCTAAAAATATGGAAAAGGGAGTATGGATAGGGAGTGTACCATATGACAATCATCCAGTTATGGCTGTGTCTCTTCCTCTTAAAAATCAAGGTGAACCTATAGGAATAATTAGATTCATATCTTCACTGGAGGAGACCAATAGTATGATAAATAAGATCATTATACTATTGGTTATTGTTGGTTTAGCAGTAATATTGATATCTGGATTAGTTAGTATACTATTGGCCAATTCCATAATAAGACCTCTTGTAGAAGTAACGGAAGTAGCAGAGAAACTAGCAGATGGTCAATATAAGGTCAGGAGCAAGATTAGGATAGATGATGAGATAGGTAGACTATCTGATACACTGAATTATATGGCAGAAGAGATATTGAAGAGAGAACAGATAAAAAATGACTTTATATCATCTATATCTCATGAATTGAGAACTCCATTGACATCTATAAAAGGATGGGCAGTTACATTAAAATCCGAAGAGTTTAGAGATGATGAGCTGTTAATGGATGGTTTAAATATAATTGAGACGGAAAGTGATAGATTGGCACAGATGGTTGAAGATCTTTTGGACTTTTCAAGATTTATATCTGGAAGGATTACATTGGAAAAAGAAGCTTTTAACCTTAGAGATACATTGAATATGATATCTAAACAATATAGACCTAGGGCAAAGAGCAATGATATTGATTTTAGTCTTGAAGTATCTGACGAGATTCAAACTGTATTGGCAGATGAAAATAGGATAAAGCAAGTACTTATAAATCTATTGGATAATTCTCTGAAATTTACTCCTGCAGGTGGGAATATATTATTATCTGCATATAGAGAAGATGACAATATAGTGCTATTAGTAAAGGACAATGGAGTAGGAATTTCAGAAGAAGATCTACCAAATGTGAAGGAGAAGTTTTATAGGGGAAAGAATAAAAATGCAAATAGTGGAATAGGGTTATCCATCTGTGATGAGATAATGAAGCTTCATGATGGGAAATTGGAAATAGAGTCTAAAATAGATGTGGGAACACTGGTCAGAGCTATCCTGCCTATAAAGGAGGAAAAATCTCTATGAAGAAAATATACTTATTAGCATTTTCGATATTCATGTTATTTACTCTATCAGCTTGCAATATAAGTGATGCTAACATTAAGGATAGGGTGAATGCTCCTAATAACAATACCCCTCCTATTCAGGGAAAATGGGAGATAAAGAGACGTGTAGATATAGATGATGACAATGATAATGGCAATCTAGATATAGATAGTTATATAGGGCAACTAGGGCTGTTTCATAAAGACGCAGTTATATTAGGAGAGGATTATGCTACTAATCCATCTTTTAAACTAAAAAATGTAAGAACATATGACTATTTATTATATAAATATAAGGTATCGCCTAATAGTTTAGGTATAGATCAAGATATGATTCAAATAATAAGCATATCTAAAGACAATCAGTATTTTTATGAATTTATCAAGACTGAAGATGATAAATTGATAGTATATATAGACGATAGCTTTTATACTATGGAAAAGATAGTAGATGATGTAAGTATAGATGAAATAGACAGATATATCAATGTGGAAAGATCTATGGTAAGGACATTTGAGACTGTTGAAAATGAGAAAGTGAAGACCGGAGTATTGCTGGGAATTAAGATTCCAACATATGATGAAGAACATGAAGTTTCTAATTGGGAATATAAGACTATATGGATAAATTCTCAGGATAGAAATGTAACAGATGTATATGAGATAGACAATCTATTAGTTCCGAGAAAAAATGGATTTTGGATGTTAGATGTAGAAAGACAGACTCTAAATGGAGATATTAAGGATAAGATTAGGGCTATTCCACAATTCACCATGGATAATCGTAAAGTTTCTGATGAAGAATCATATAATGTTTCAAGACAGATGACTAAGGGAGTGCATAGATCCTATGATAATTTTACATTGAAGAATATACTCTTTATAGGGAATGACTATATATCTGTGGAAAAGACAGAGGTCAATAAGAATAACAAGAAGACTTTAGAAGTATATACCATAGATAATATGGAAGATGAAAGACCTATAAAATTATCAGATATTATAGGAGAAGATGGTAAGGGAATTTTCAATGAGGGAGCAGAAAATATATTATCCTTAGACACCAATGCCAAGCCAAATGAAGCAAATATGGGATTAGATAGGAAAAATGGATATTGGATATTAAAGGGGAGAGTAAACTATAAACAAAATGAAGAAGAGCTATATAAGGATTTCAATATAAAGGCTATACCGCCCAAGGAAATGGTCAGTTATGATAAATTGTCTATACCATGGAATATGTTGAAGTCAGAAATACCTGAAGCTATAGATGTATATTCTTCACCTAATGAGGAGTTGTTAATAGTGGTTACTCATTCCAGTCTATTAGTATTCCCAATTATAAATGGAGAGCTGATAGACACTAATCCAATTAGGAAAATAGCATTGCCTAATAATGCAACAATCATCATGTCAGAATGGGCTACAGGAAGATACCCTAGTATATGGCAAAATGAAGTAACCAAGAGAGGCAGATTGATCTTAGAATAAAATATAGTATCTATTATTTAAAAAGTCTTAAAATGTCAATATACTTTACATTTTAAGACTTTTTTCATATTTTCTATATCTTTTGGTTTCTATTATTGTACCAGATGCGTGGATTATTAGTAGATATAGCTATAGCTCCTGCTTCAAGGCTAGTAATCATATCTTCATAATCTGCAATCAAACCACTAGCGATTAAAGGGATCCTTGTATTTTGGATAATTCGTTCTATAATCTTAGGCATTATTCCAGGGAGAACTTCTACGGCATGAGGACGATTAGCCTTGATGTTTTCTAGACCCTTAGTCAATGAATAAGAATCAGGTATAAACATTCTCTGAATTGTAAATACTCCCATATCTTTACTTAATTTTATTAGGTTTTGCTTAGATGTGATTATTCCATTTAGTGGTATGTTTTTTACGATATACTCAAGTCCCCAAGTATCCTTAGAGAAGCCATCTATTTCATCTATATAGATAAATAGTCCCTTATCTTTTTTTAAGACTCTATTAGATATCTCTTTGAGGTTGAATATATTCCCAGTCAGTAAAAATATAATTTCACAAGGTGAATCTAAAGCTATGTTCAATTGCTCTATGTCTTTTATGGATGCAATAATGGGGTTTTCAGAAACTTTATCAAATAGAAAGCTCATATAATCCCTCCTAAGGATATGGACTTTTGCGTATTAAATCTAGTTTTTGATTTCTTTTTAAACTCTTTATAAAATATTCTCTCTTCAGGGCTTCACTTTTACTGTCTACTTCTTCAAAATAGACTAATTCTACAGGTAATCTTCCTCTAGTATATTTTGCACCTAATCCTCTATTGTGTTTTTGAATTCTCTTATCTAGATTAACAGTATATCCAGTATATAGTGTATTATCATTGCATCTTAGTATATATACATAAAACATCTAATCACCTGTCTAGTACTTGATTTAAGACTTTTTTTACTACGTTGTAAGAATATCCTTTTCTCTGAAGAAAACCACCTAACTTTCTATAAATAGCTGGCTTTTCGTCGTCTTTATATCTAGGAAGCCTCTTTAGAGCTAGATTCATAGCCATTTGAAACTCGTCTTCATGGGTATTCTCTAGGACTTCTTCTATTATATCTTTGGACACACCTTTTGATATCAATTCATATTTAATTCTTTGAGGTCCATGTTTATTCAGATTTATTTTATCTCTAGTAAATACCTCAGCAAAGGATCTATCATCTATATAATTTTTATCCTTACAATACTGTATAGCATTATCTATATGTTCTTCATCATATCCTTTTTCTCTTAATTTATTATACATTTCCATTTCTGATCTCTGACGGTATGAGAGCAATTTTAGAGCATGGTTTATTACCCTGTTTTTTTCTTCGGCTTCTAAGATATCATCTATGAAATCTTGAGATATCTCCATTCCGCTGCTGAGATTATATTTATATCTAAGGAAATCATCTAGACCAAAGGCAAATTTTTCATCAATATATATATTAACTCTGTCTATTCTCCTTTGAGCTTCAATCTTTGTTATCTTCATAATTGGATTCCACCTTAATAGATTTTTTAATGAATCGTACAGTTTTTTCTAATATATTTATTGTAGTATAGTCCTTTAATTTTGAATCAAAGGAATGATCAGCATTTTTATGGACCAAAAATTCATGAGGAACATTATAGTCTTTAAATTTTTTAACTAATTTAACTGAGGATATAAAAGGCACAGTATTGTCTATCTTGCCGTGAACTACTAATGTAGGTATCATCTTTTCACTGAGCCATCTAATAGGTGAATAGTAGTCATATATATCATCTTCTTCACTAGGTTTTACCTTTAGAGTTTGAGCAGCACCAAACTTAGCAAATAGAGATTTATTATCCTCTGTAAAGATGTCCTTGAGATCAGAGGGAGAATAATAGGCTACTAGAGAGCGAATACCCTTCATAGTATCTCTATTTCCCATAAAAGTATTATAGGAGGAATAGAGTAGAGCTAGATGTCCACCAGCAGATAGTCCCATTAAGACTATATTGTTCTTATCTATATTGAGTTTTTCTGCTCTAGATTTAATATAATTTAGTCCATCTGAGTAATCTTCTAAGATATCTTCCATACTATTTTTATATCCATATCTATAGTCTATGCTGGCTACAGAAAGACCTTTAGAAGCTAAGTATCTACACCAAGATACATTATTAGGCTGATTTCTAAATCCAGATATCCAGCCACCACCATGACAGAAATAGACTAAGGGAAAGTTCTTTTTGTTATAGTGGTTTGGATAGTATATGTCCATCTTTAAATCCCTTTTATCTGCATTTTTATATATAAATGTTTTCATAGGTATATCCTTAGATACTGCCATAGGAACTCTCGAAGTCATAGTTTTCCACATATATATAAATATAGAGAACAAAAAATATATAAATGCTAAGGCAATATCACTGATAAACAAAAGTATAAATATTAAAAATACGTATAGTTTATTTACTATAAAATAAGATCTTTTTATTTTATCTTTTAACTTCTCCAATTAAAAATCACCTCTATCTTTTGTGCAATGGATTTTCTATTTTCTCTTTTTTTAATAGAGCTGCTTTAGCATTCTTATCAGTTATGCTCACCTTATGGAGCATATATTTTGCCATAAAATAACTAAAAGGAAGCCAGTTTATATGTGATATGGGAAGCAATCTTCGTTTTGCACCTTCCATCTCGTAATATAGAGCTTTTCTAGATATAACAGGTAATGTACTATCGAAGAAAGCATCTACAAATGTGACGTTTTCCATATCTAGAAAATGGGCATAGGATAAGGGATCGACTTTAAAGAGAGGATGAATATCCGTATTTTGTATTAACTCATGTAAAGACATATCCTTAACTAATTGAAATTGCCTATCGTATATCTCGTAGAGTTTCTCCTTATTGTCCAAGTCATATTTTGAATATTCACCAGTCTTAAACAGCCTTCGTACAAATGCTGAGGCAGGTGATTCATGTAATATTTTAGGGAAGTGACCGCCTGTAGTCATAAATAGGGTATGGGCAATTCTATTGTCCAATGCTGATACCATAGTAGAGATCATGCCACCTAAACAATATCCCATCAACAGACTATTTTCTTTCCAAAGTCCAATGTCTTCTAAAAGATCCATGGTGGATAGAGTGTCAATAACAGCATGTTCCCAGAATTGATATAGTATGTCAAAATCTGGATATAGGAAGGAACGACCACTGACAGAATTATTTTCCACTCTAGTGTAGTTACCTGGAAGTATCAAAATACTAGTATTGACTCCAGCAGATGCTAGATGTGGACCTAACCACAATAAAAATTTTATATTTCTACTACCTAATCCATGGAGTATAAGTGATGAAGCTCTTATATCTCCTTTAGGTTGGTAGTTGTATAGTTCTACCATTTCTGTACCGGGAGCAGGATTTCTATATAGAGATTTATATCTAATGTAAGAACATCTGTAATTAGCTCCTTTAAATATATGTCCAGAAATATAATCTATTTCCTGTTTATCATAACTAAAATTAATTTTCACAACAGATACCACGCTTTCTTGAATAATATTATATCATGAAAAGGCTACTATCTAAGTATTACTAAGATAGTAGTTTAAATTTTTCTATTCGTTATAAGAAAAGCATCTATTTAAGTATGAAAACCAGTGAAGCTTTTCTTGAAACTCATGTACGAAAAATTTCATGTCTAAGTATAGTAGTTTAAATTTTTCTATTCGTTATAAGAAGGAGTCTTGGAATGGACCAAGACTCCCATATTATTTATTATTTTTTTGATTAACAAGCATATATATACCCAATACTATCAATAGAACTGGCCAACCAAGACTTAAAATCTTTTTTATGGCAATATTAATACTAGGAATTATTCTAACATCTATGATAGGTAGATAGATTCTTACTAATAGGACTATTCCTAATATTATCAAACCAATACCCATAAATAGAACAGAATTGTCTTTAGTATTTGTAAATTCATCTTGGTATATTATGCCATCATCTTCAGGAATTATTATGGTGCTTATAATATAGATGATTATAAAGGAGGTAGTAGATGTGGAAAGACCAAGGAGTACAAATGCCACTCTAACTAAATTAGGGTCAACGCCAAAGAATTCTCCTATACCACCGCAAACACCTGAAATCATTTTATTGTTTCTTGAACGTGTTAGTCTTTTCATAGAATGCACCTCCAAATGTGACATATATTTATAATATCAGATTTATAAGAGAAATTAAACACCATATATTAAAATAATTCACTTTATCTTTATTTTATGGTAATATTTATTAGTGGATAGGTATAGGAGGTTAAGATATGTTTAATATTTTGTCTTTATTATTTAAGTATATATTTATCATAATAATATACATGTTTATATTTAGCATCATAAGGCTTATATATTTAGATATACGAAGCATGAGCTCTATGATCGTAGGAGGAGATGCTTATTTAAAATTGATAAACAAGAAGGATTCCATACCATTTAAGATCAATGAACACTACTCCATAAAAGACCACCTAACTTTAGGAAGGCGTGGAGATAATGATATTATAATCAAGGATCCATTTATATCAAAGAATCATTTTCAAATATTAGAAGATGAAGACGAATACTATTTAGAGGACTTAAATAGTGCCAATGGTACCTATCTAAATGGAGAGATATTAGAAGATGTTGCAAGATTAAAAGATGGAGATATAATAAGAACTGGAGATATTGAATTTTTATTTGTAAATAGAGAATAGGTGAAAATTTATGTTTACTAATGCAATTAGTGAAAAGACGCCAAGAAGGCTGTTGTTTTTATATGAGATATTGACTCTTTCGTTGCTATTTGTATATCAGAAAGATAATCTAGATAGATATACGCTTGCTACTGGAGCAGGGCTTATAATTATAATATATTTATCCAACTATATCTTATTAAAGATATCCAAAGGAGATAATTATATATTCTTGATTGCAACTATGCTTATGTCCATTGGAGTGATCATGATATATAGGATAGATCCTCAAGCAGGAGTACGTCAATTGATATGGATATCTCTAGGTATAATTTTCTTTTATGTGACATACTTCATCCTTAAATATATTAGAATTTGGGATAGATTCACATACCTATATATAGGAATATCCTATCTGCTTTTCTTAATGACATTTGTATTAGGAACTAGGATATATGGAGCTATAAACTGGATAAGGATTGCGGGAATAAACTTTCAACCAGCTGAAATTACTAAGATACTCCTTATATTCATATTGGCCATATATTATTCAGATCCAAAGAAATTTAAAGAGATTAAGTATTCTTCTTATTATCTAATGGGGATAGTATATTCTTTTATTGGATTGCTGTTTTTACAGAGAGACTTAGGGATGGCAGTTATATTCTATAGTATATTCTTTGCAATACAGTTTATATATGAAGAGGATAGGAAATTGATATATGCAAATCTTGCACTATCTCTAGTTGGTGCAATAATAGGATATTTTGCCTTTAGTCATGTGAGAGTTAGGATACAGACATGGATAAATCCATGGAAATTCATAGATAACAAGGGATATCAAATAACCCAGTCCCTATTTGCCATAGCTGAAGGTGGTTTCTTTGGCAAGGGATTAGGCCTAGGACATCCATATTTTATACCTTTAGCCTATAACGACTTTATATTTGCTGCCATATGTGAGGAATTAGGAGTATTTACTGGCATAGGGATAATAATGTTATTTATGATACTGGTATATAGAGGATTTAAAATAGGGATAGGACAAGAAAATAAGTTTTTTAGAATATTAGCTTTGGGAATCAGTACATTGTTTGGAATACAATCTTTTATAATCCTAGGTGGAGTGCTTAAAGTTATCCCCTTAACAGGTATTACTCTACCATTTATGGCATATGGAGGTAGTTCTATACTCTCTAGTTTCATAGCACTGGGAATACTTCAAGTAGCTTCAGAGGATTTAGAATGGAAGGTGGAATATGATGAGCAGGGAGAAGAATAGGATAATACTGGTATTAGTGGGATTCTGTATATTGTTTACTATTCTGATTGGATATTTAAGCTATTTTCAAGCATTTAAAGCTGAAGCTGTAAAGAACAATTCATACAATAAGAGGCTTTGGTTAAATGAAGAAAATGTCCTAAGAGGCTCTATAATGGATAGAAATGGGAAGGTATTGGCATATAGTGTGAAAGATGATAATACTATAAGCAGACATTACAAATATGGCAATCTCTATAGTCATATTATAGGATATAGCTATAGGGAATATGGTAAAGCAGGATTAGAGTTAGAATATAATAATACTCTATTGAATATAAGTGAAAATGCGGCAATCAATGAAATAAAGAATCTAGTATTACCTAGTTCCGTAGGAAATGATCTAAAGTTAACTATAGACCATAGTTTACAGGAAAAGACACGTGCCCTATTGAATGGTAGAAAAGGTGCAGCAGTGGTTATGAATCCTAAAACTGGGGAGATATATTCTATGATAAGTCTTCCAGATTTTAATACTTCAAGTCTAAGAGACGACTGGAAATCTATTAGTGATGATCCAAACAGCCCTCTATTAAATAGGGCAACTCAAGGGCTATATGCTCCGGGTTCAATTTTTAAGATAGTTACGACTGCAGCTGCTCTAGAGACACCTAATTTAGATAGGGAGTATAAATGTAATGGGACTACAGTTATAGATGGATATACATTTAAAGACTATAATAGCACTGCACATGGAGAATTAGATTTAAAGAAGGCTTTTGTAAAATCTTGTAACACCTATTTTGCAGAGAAGTCCTTGATAATAGGAAAGGATAAATTGGGAAATACATCAGAGAAGTTTATGATAAATAATAAGATTGATTTTGATTTACCTGTAAAGATATCTCAATTTCCATATAAGAATAATATAGGAAAGACAGAGTTAGCTGCATCAGCTATAGGACAGGGAAAGATCTTAGTAACTCCACTGAATATGGCTATGATAGTTTCTGCCATAGGAAATGATGGTATAATGGTAAAACCTACATTGGTCAAGGAGATAATAAATAAAGATGGAAAGGTTATAAATTCAAATAGGACAGAATCTATATCTACAACTATAGGCAGCCTTATGGCAGATGAAATTAAAGACATGATGATAGAAGTAGTGCAATCTGGTACTGGAGTAAATGGTAGGATAAGAAATGTCAAGGTAGCAGGTAAAACTGGGACAGCAGAAAATACATCAGGAAAGACACATAGCTGGTTTGTAGGATTTGCCCCTGCTGACGAACCTAAAATCGCAGTTGCAGTAATATTAGAGGAATCAGGACTTACAGGAGGACAGGGAGCAGCGCCAGTTGCCAGAGATATTATCATACATGGTCTAAATAATATAGACTTTAGTGAGTGATTAGGATTTTAGATAATACACCCTTCACGATATCAATCTACAATAAAAGTCGGGATTATTCCCGATTTTATTGTAGATTGATATCTTTTACTATACAAAGTTTCTATATAGTTTTATATAAGAATACAATTTCAAGGGATATTGAAATTATAGTAGAAACAATGTAAAATACAAGGGGAAAAGTAAGCAAAATTTGAGTTGAGGATGTAGATAAATTTTGTAATTGGATAAATCTAATAGGTATAGGAGTGAAGAGGAGTGGAGTTGATAGAGACTACTTTAGACAATTTAAAACGCAATAATATGCAAGGTTATTTTGTTAAAAATAGAGAAGAGCTATTTCAACTTTTAAATAAATTGATTTTGAAAAATAGTACTATTGGCAGTGGTGATTCTGATACATTAGAACAATTAGGAGTTTTTGATTTTCTCAGGAATGGAGATTATATATTTTATGATAAACATGATGAGAATTTGACTTCTACTCAAAAGAGAGAGATCTATATCAAGAATTTTTCAGCAGATAATTTTATTACTGGATGTAATGCAATAACTGCTGATGGAAAATTGGTAAATATTGATGGCAATGGAAGTAGAGTGGCACCCATGATATATGGGCCTTCTCAGGTAATAGTAATCGCAGGTAAAAATAAGATTGTAAAAAATATAGACAAGGCTATAGAGAGGGTAAGACAGGTTGCAGCACCTTTAGATGCAAAGAGGCTAAAGAAGGATACTCCTTGTGCTAAGATAGGCAGATGTATTGATTGTAAACACCCACAACGTATTTGTAATAGCTTGGTTGTCATTGCAAGACAATTTGATAGCGAGAGAATAAGGGTGATTATTGTAGATGAAGAGTTAGGGTACTAAATTAGAATTTTAATTAAATCGGATATTGAAGAACCATAGTGGGTGTGATATACTATATCCAATATATAAGGTGGTGAAATAAGTATGGAAATTTTAGTTAACAGTGTTTTAGATATGCTATCCTATACAATAATAACAGGATTTAAAAATATTACAAACCAAGGGATAGGTATGTCTAAAATTAATATTATGTTAACTAAAAGGAAGTAGTTATTTTACCATAAGTGAAATTATATTGTAAGACAATAGACCTAGGTAAACTATTACTTACCTAGGTTTTTTTATGTATATATAATATGGGGCTAATCATATTTTAATTTCCTCATAAATGCTATTTGGCTCAATAAACCTAGGTAGACTTCTCTTACCTAGGTTTATTTTCTGAGAGGAGAATAGAAGATGATAGAAATAGCGTTAAATGGTGTTGAGAAGTATTATGGAGTAAATAAAGTGTTAGAAGATATAACGTTTCAAGTGTTAAAAGGAGAGAAAGTAGGAATAGTAGGAAGAAATGGAGCAGGAAAGACGACTCTATTTAAAATATTAGCAGGTATGGATAATTGTGATAGAGGTCTAGTTGCTATTAGTAAGGAAAGTCAAATAGGTTGGTTGGAACAGATTCCAAATTATCCTGAAGAATATAGGGTAATAGACATTTTAAACATGGCTTTTCGTGATGAACTAAGTATTCAATTATCTCTTAGAGAATTAGAAAAAAAGATGAGTAATGCTGAAGGTCAAGAATTGGACTTTATAATTCAAAGATATGGAGAACTTCAGAATTCATTTGAAGCTAAAGGAGGGTATAAGATTGAGGAAAAACTAAGTAAAGTATGTGATGGATTAGGATTAGATAAAGAGTATCGTGATTTAAAATTCCAAGACCTAAGCGGAGGAGAAAAGACTACTGTTCTCCTAGGTAAAGTTTTATTAGAGGAACCAGATATTTTGCTTTTAGATGAGCCAACTAATCATCTTGACATGGATTCTATTGATTGGTTAGAAGCATTTTTATTAGAATATAGGGGAACAATTATAGCAATTTCCCATGACAGGTATTTTCTAGATAGGGTAATAAATAAGGTAATAGAAATAGAGAGAGGAAAGTCTAGAATATATATAGGAAACTATTCTAACTATATAGAAGAAAAGAAGAAGTTATATTTAGAAGAACTAAAACTCTATGAAAACCAACAAAAGAAGATTAAGTCAATGGAAGAATCAATTAAGAGATTAAAAGATTGGGCAAATAGGGGAGATAACGAAAAGATCTTTAGAAGAGCTTTTAGTATGGAAAAAAGGTTAGAAAAGATGGATAAGATTGACAGACCTATAGCAGATGATAATAAGATGAAATTAGATTTTTACATCCAGCAGAGGTCAGGCCAAGATGTTATTTTAGTTAATGGATTATATAAGAAAATAGGGGAAAAAGTCTTATTCAATGATCTTAACTATTATCTCAACTATGGTGAGAGAGTTGCCATCATTGGTGAAAATGGAAGTGGAAAGACAACTTTGATTAGGACTATATTAGGTGAAAGCATTCCAGATAAGGGTGAAATCAAGATAGGCTCAAATGTAAAGATAGGATATTTACAGCAAAACATAAGATTTGACAATGAGGAAGGGACTGTCTTAGATAACTTTAGAGATGATTATAGATGTTCAGAGGAAAAGGGAAGAAATATATTATCTAAGTTCTTATTTTATAATGAAGATGTCTTTAAAAAAGTTAAGCACCTTTCAGGTGGAGAGAGAGCTAGACTTCGACTTTGTCAACTGATGCATAGGGATGTAAATACTTTGATATTAGATGAACCAACTAATCATTTAGATATCATAAGTCGTGAAATGTTAGAAGAGACTTTGTTACAGTTTCAGGGAACTATAATGTTCGTATCTCATGATCGATATTTTATAAATAGGATTGCAGAAAAAGTAGTCGAACTATTTAATGGGAAGTTAATAAGTTACTTAGGAGATTATGACTATTATAGAGAAAAGAAATTAACTCAAAAAGAGAATGAGAAGGTAGATAAAAGAGTTAAGGATAGATGTGATAAGATTGCCTATAAAGTTAAAAATGATGAAAAAAACATAGCAAGTAAATCAAATGTTAGAAAGATTAATGAGATAGAAAAAGAAATAGCTGAGTATGAGGATTTAATTAAAAATAAGGAAGTGGAATTGAATGCTCATGTTACAGATTTTAATAAATTAACCTGTTGTGCTAGTAAATTTGAGACTAGATAAATTTACCAGTTGTTTTTTTGAAAAAAAGATACCTCTTAAGAAAGCAATTTAGAAATATTATTCAAATATGAGTTCTTTAATATGTCCTAGATTTATGTTATTTCCTAACATTTGATTGATGCTGTAACAAAGATTATGGGCTAAAATTTTTGTTCTAAGTCTTGAAATAAGAC
>JBQHQH010000013.1:0-65993 GCA_052067355.1 Tissierellaceae bacterium HCP3S3_D8 | reverse complement strand
GTGCTTCAGTTTTTTAGTATGTAACTATTATAATTAATGCGAGGATATTCTTTAATTTATTAATGGAAAAGTTATATTAATTGGTTTTCCAACAACAACTTGACACTATCTATGTTATGCCTAAATATGACAATATAACCCAAAATATGGTAGAATATTATTTGATATAGTTAGGAGAACAAATATTTTGTTATATAGAAAGGGTGAAATATGTGGGTAAAGGATTAGATTTTAATGGTCTTATAAAAAAGGTGGGTGATTGTTGTTTAACAGAAGAAAATTGTGGGACTTGCTGTAAGGAAGAATGCTTTATAGGATATTGTGAACAGTGTCTAGTAACTTGTTTAAAAAATCAAGATGAATTTATAGACAATGGTGTAGACAATATACCTTATGCAGATACAAAGGTATTTGAGGAAGAATTCATAATTTCAGCTATTGCTTTTGTTCTTAAACAATGTAAAAATTGCCAAATGTATCATGATGATGACTGTATTATAAATATTGTCAGAAGTGCCTTAGAAGTATCTTTAATAGGAGAGTATTTAGAATATAGAGGAAATAATTTTATGTATTTTTCTGATTTGCAAACTAAAGATAAAGATATTGCTAAAAAGGTATATGATACCTTTAGTTTATTATAAAGAAAAGGAGGATTTCAATGGGTAAAATTGAATTAGTAACAGAACATAAAATAGGGGAGGGAAAAGGGACTCCTTTAGAGAGGACCATAAAACAAAATTTTAATGGTGAAACCAGTGAAGCAGGTATATATTTAGCTATGGCTCGTCAAGCTCAAAGAGAAGGATATGGAGAAATTGCAGAGGTTTTAAAAGTCATAGCCTGGGAAGAAGTAGAGCATGCATCTCATTTTGCTGAAATGAATGGAATGATTCAAGATGATTTATTTGAAAATATAAGACAAATGTTAGAAGGAGAAGTATTTGCAAATAAAAATAAAAAAGAAGCAGCAGATGAAGCAGAAAAATTAGAATTAGAATCTATAAGAGACTACTTCAATGAATCTGCTAAAGATGAAGGACGTCACGCCCGCATATTAGAGGGAATATTAAAGAGATATGACAAATAGATAGTTAAATTCTATCCCCAAAATGCACCCCAAAAGTTAGATAGTAAAATTAACTTTTGGAGGTGCATTTTTGTGTTATTAAAGTTAATTTACATAGGTAAAATAATTTTAATATGGAATATTTTTATAATTGCTATTATATAGGCATATATTTTGTGATATAGGATATTTAAATTATTAATGAATAGAATATCTATCGTAACAAATCACAGCAGAGACATTTAATATAGAGATACCTTTTTACTTTTCATATAAAATAAATTACAAAAAATAGTTGCAATTTATCTCTAATTAGAGTAATATATATCTAACTAGAGATAAATTGATAAAAGAAGTCAAAAACAATGAGGAGAGTTTTATGTCAAAGACACAACTTAAGATATTTATAGGAATGAGTAGAGCTTTAAATAAAATAAACAGGACTACAAACAAAATTTATAAAAAATATGGTTTAACCAGTGCTCAATTTGCTGTACTTGAGGCACTTTATCATAAGGGTGATCTATCAATAGGTGAAGTCCAAGATAAGATATTGAGTACAAGTGGAACAATTCCTGTCATAGTAAGGAACCTAGAAAGGGAAGGTCTTTTAGTAAGGAATCAAGATCAAACTGATAAGAGAAAATTTATACTCCATATTACAGAAAGAGGAAGAGAGCTTATGGATGTTGTCTATCCTGAAAATGAAGCGATTATTATTTCTATGATCAATATCTGGGATAAGGAAGAGCAACAAGAAATATTAAATTATATGAAGAAGTTTGGAGGTTTAGAATATGAAAAGAAAGATAAGGGATAGAGTAACAGGCTTTAGAACCAAGGATGGAGCAGGTGTAAATTTAGTGAGAATCCTAGGACATGATACGGTAGAGACTTTTGATCCTATTCTGATGCTTGATTCTTTTGATAGCACAAATCCTGATGAATATACAGCAGGTTTTCCAATGCATCCTCATAGAGGTATAGAGACAATTAGTCTTATAGTTAAGGGTCAAATGGTTCACAAAGATAGTTTGGGAAATGAGGATTCAATTTCAGATGGTGAGGTTCAATGGATGACAGCAGGCTCTGGAATATTACATGAAGAGAAATTACCTGTTTCTGATAGACTTTTAGGAGTTCAGCTTTGGTTAAATATGCCTAAAAAATATAAGATGGCTGCTCCAGAGTATCATAGTATAAAGAGAGAAGATATAAAAGAAATTCCAATTGATGGTGGAATCTTAAGACTTATAAGTGGTAAATATGGAGAATACGAAGGCTTTAAGGGGAAATATCTACCTGTAGATTATTATGATATAAGACTTAAGCCAAATACTAAATTTACTATTGATACTGAAGAAGAAAAATCAGTATTAGTTTTCTTATTATCTGGAAATGCTAAAGTTGCTGGTGAAAATATAGAGGAAAAAACAGCAGTTAAATTGACAAATGGAGATTCTCTAGATATTGAATCCCTTGATCAAGACATAGATATATTATTTATAAGTTCAGATAAGCTAGAAGAGCCAGTATCATGGGGTGGTCCAATTGTAATGAATACAAGAGAAGAGCTACAACAAGCATTTAGTGAATTAAGAAATGGAAACTTTTTAAAAGAAAAAGTTGATTATCAATAAAAAATAGGAGGATGCAAAATAATGAAAATTTTAGAATCATTGAAAGAAAGAAGAACATATTACGATATTAACAGGGAATTACCAGTAGATGAAATAGAGATATTTGACTTAGTGGAAAAGGCTGCTGAATTGGTGCCAGATGCATTTAACATGAAGAGTTCGAGAATTGTTGTCGTAACAGGGCAAAAGCAAGATCAACTGTGGGATAATATATATGATGTGTTTGGAAGCAAAGTTCCAAGAGAGAAAATTGATAGCTTTAAAAGTGGATATGGAACAATTCTTTACTTCTATGATCAAGATGTTGTCAAAGGATTACAGGATCAATTTCCATCATATGCACAGAGGTTTCCAGATTGGGCTTCTCAATCATCAGGAATGCTTCAGTTGAGTATATGGAGTGGTTTAAGAGAATTGGGGATAGGTGCATCACTTCAACATTATAATCCAGTTATTGATGAAATGGTCAAAAAGATGTTTGATCTACCAGAGAGCTATGTATTAAATGCACAGATGCCATTTGGAGGAATAGGGTCTCAGCCAGATGAAAAACCAGCTGAAGATATCTCCAAGAGAGTTAAGATAGTAAAATAGCTATAAGATGCAGTTAGATATTAAGGTCTTCTATGATTCTATATGATAATAGAAGACCTTAAATTATATAGAAGAGCAGGACGTATAGTGATTATAAATGACAATTAAGTTTTGTGGGTATATTTTATTTTTCTAACTATTGACTTTATATTCTACATAGTGTAAAACCGAATTAATACTACATAATGTAGAAGATGAAGGAGTGATCTAACTTGAAAATAGTCAAAATTTCCGATGCAGAATATGAGATAATGGAAACCATCTGGAGTGAAGAAGGGGAAGTTACCACAGCAGATATAATTGAAAAGTTGGGAGAGAACAATCATTGGAAACCTACTACTATACTTACTTTAGCTAAAAGGTTAGAGGAAAAAAATGTTCTAAAGGTGAGGAAAGAAGGTAGGATGAACTATTATTCTCCTATTATAAGTAGAGATGAATATAAATCTCATCAAGCAGATGGGCTCTTAGAAGATATGTATGGAGGTAGTGTGAAGTCCTTAGTAGCCTCATTATATGATAATAGGAAAATAGATAAAAAGGATTTAAAAGAATTAAAAGACTGGATTAGGAGGATATAATATGGAAACTCTAAAGATTATATTCACCATGTCTATTACTGGAAGTATTATGTTCCTCATATTTCTATTGATAAATCCCTTAACAAAAAAGAATTTCAGCTCATCTTGGCATTATAGGATGTCCATTATGATTTTAATCTTCTATATTGTACCAGTAGGGAACTTTATTAGGTTTCCTATAAAATCTATGCACAATATTTCTCCATTAGAAATTCAAGAGTTTACGGGTTTGGACAATGCAATTAGAAATGGAGAGATAAAAGATAGACATGAAGTTCCAAATGTAGAGGAACAAAAATATGAAGATACAATAAAAGATCAATGGTCCACTAAAGCACATATGGAAAATTATAATCTCAATAAGAGAAATTTTAATATAACTTCTTATGGAGATGCTATTCTCTATATTTGGATAAGCGGTATGATTATCTTGTTTTTATTAAAGATCATACCATATATAAGATTCAGATCTGATATTTTGACAAATAGTTTAGAAGTGGAAGATAAGGAGACTTTAGAGATATTCAATCTATGTAAAGAGGAATTAAATATAGATAGTAAAATATCCTTAAGATCTTGGAATCACATTGATTCTCCAATGCTAATAGGCATATTTTGTCCCATCGTACTAATTTCAAATATAGATGAAGATAAGAAAACATTGAGAATGATATTTCTACATGAATTAAATCATCATAAAAGAAAAGAT
Source organism: Tissierellaceae bacterium HCP3S3_D8 (assembly GCA_052067355.1). Taxonomy (GTDB): domain Bacteria; phylum Bacillota; class Clostridia; order Tissierellales; family Tissierellaceae; genus CABMKH01. The sequence continues at coordinate 61,400 of JBQHQH010000013.1, read as the reverse complement.
ATTATAATAAAGGCATTTAGCTTTATCATAAATATGATTCACTGGTTTAATCCGATGGTTTATATATTGTTAAATAAAATGGATCTATACTGTGAATATTCTATAGATGAAAAAGTAGTAGCTAAAATGAAAATTGAAGACAGGAAGTACTATGGTCAAATTATTTTAAAACTAATAGATAGTTCTATTATAAGGAAGAATACTTTGACAACATCTATGAGTACCAATGGAAAAGGATTAAAGTTGAGACTTGAAAACATGTTGTTTTTTAAAGAGAATTCTAAGACAAAATACATTTTTTCTTTAGTTGTAGTAGTTTTAATACTAGCATCTGGATTTACTATAGCTTGTAATATTATGCCTAGTAATGTTATGAAAGGGAATGACTCTTTTATAGTGTACCTAAAAGAAGATGGACTATATTTTTCTTGTTTAAATAGTGGAAAAGAGACTAAAATTCAAGAAGGAAGAGAGTTTAGCTATCCTGTTATTTCAAAATCTGGGAGTTATATAGCTTATCTTAATAAAGATAGTCTTTATGTATATGGGATTAAGGATAAAAAATATGAAAAGATAGCAGATAAAATGAATTCATATTATACTTCTTATGATTGGATAGATGACAAGATCATGGTGTATGCCACTGAAGAACCAGGCTTTATAATGCTTAATATGTCAACTAAAGATAAGAAAGAACATCTAGATGAGTACTATTATGCTAATTTTAGAGCAGCTAGGGATGATATTCTTTATGGTAAAAAGATGAGTAAATGGAATCCAGAAGAAGAAAATATTGTCTATACAGATGGAATTGTTGAGATAGATCTAAATAAATATGATTCAAAAAACAAGACGTTTTCAACAGATATAATAATAGAAGATCGAAAATCTACTGACGAGATGATAGGATACAATCCCATTATATGGGACATAACAGATGATGGAAAGTATATTTATATTATGGAAAAACCTGCTTCAGGTTCATTGAGTACAGATGGAATAGGTATAGGAATATATGATGTTGAAAAAAGAGAACATATAGAGTTTACAGATATAACCACATTGCCCTATAAAGATAATTTGTCTATAAATCCAAAAGCTAATAATCTAATTAGTCTAATAGAGGGGGGTTATAGGGAGATGATTTTAAATAAAGAAGTTGTTTTATTAGATATAAATAGAGATAAGACATATAGAACCATAAAATTTATGGATGAGGATTTAGTTGCTATGACCCCGAGCTTTACATTAGATGGTGAGAGGTTATTATATTCAGCAACTAAAAATTTAGAGGATATTTGGAAAGTTGATTTTAATGAGGCATATGATCATTGGGAAAATCAAACACATAATATCTACGAATATGATTTAAAAACTTCAAAGACAAAGAAGATAACAGAAGGAGATTATTTTGACTTCATGCCTATAAGCATATCTAAAGATGAGGTCTTATTCAGTAGATATAAAGGTAATGGATATCATAGCCTAATAAAGTTAGTTAATGGGAAAGAAGAAGTATTAGTAGATAATATCATCATTGATTATGAACGTGAAGGAGGAATATTTGGATTTTATGGACATCTGGAAACAGAAAAGGGGATAGATATATTTTTAAATGAAAAAGAAAATTTAAATGATTAATGGGATAAGAATTTTTATATATGTAGATAAATTAGGATGGCAATGCGAAAAAAACTCTCATTCCTAAGATTATTTCTTAGGTTTGAGGGTTTTTTGTATTTATAAAAAGCAGAGAATACAATGGGTGAATTTGATATTTTAAAGGTTTTTAGATAGTATTTATTACTCTAAGACCTTTTTTATTATATAATGAGGGAGATGTGATTATTTATTATAGAGGTGAAGATTGGGATAATGGAGTTGAATCTAGGGTTAAATTTTATAGAATAATATAAAATGTCACCTAAATGTCACATTAGGACTATAAAATGATAAATTAAAGCTATAGATTAATATGAGATTTTATATTAGGTGATGCAATATGGAATTAAATGGAATGCATAAAAACTAAACATTATAATGGGGGAAAACATATGAGGTTTCGAAGAATGCGAGCTATATTTTTATTAATTATTCTAATATTCATTGGTTTAAAGATATTTCAAGGTTCTTCTTTAATAGGGAGATTTTTTGGTGGAAGGGATATTATCGTAATAGACCCGGGTCATGGTGGAAATGATCCTGGGACAATAGGTATTAATAATATTTATGAAAAAGATATAAATTTAGATATAGCTAAGAAGTTAAGCAAGAAATTGAAAGCAATGAATTATAAAGTGATTTTAACTAGAGATACAGATGATTATATAGAGAATATAGAAAGAGCAGATTTGGCAAATAGGAAAAGAGCCAGAGCATTTATTAGTATTCATTGTAATGCTATTGAAAATAATACTACTATAAATGGTATTCAAGTTTTATATTATCCTAATAAAAGAGGTAATAATAGAAAGCTAGGCAATGAATCTTTGGCTCAAATAGTATTGGATGAAGTATTAGTAAATACTGGAGCAGATAATAAGGGAATAGTAGAGAGAGAAGATTTAATAGTACTTAATCAGACTAAAGTACCTGCTATAATAATAGAATGTGGTTTTTTAACTAATGAAGAGGAGAAAAATTTACTATTAACTGATAAATATCAAAATAAGATAGCAAATGCTATAGCAGATGGAGTTAAAGCTTATCTTGATTATTGATAAAAAATATAAAGTGTCACATCAGAATTATAAATTTTAATCACAATAGTAGGATATATTTATTTTTGAGATAAAAATATTCCCCTTTTGATATAAGAGTTATTATTTAATCTGTATATCTTAAGGGGAGTATACTATTTTCCTTACTATCTCTTTTGAAAAAAGTTCCATTAACATATGTAGGAATTACGAGCTTAGCATTTGTTCAAGTGTTTTGCAATATTATAGGCATATTACCTCTTTATTGGAGTTTAGTATTGTAAAGATATATGGGAGATATGAAAATACAGAATTGGCTTATGAAAGAGATGAATTCTGTATTTTCATTTTGATATATAGACAATCATTTTAATTGTGAAGTCAATATTCCTATTCCAATAGGTTGGTTTCCAACAGTAATAGTATCAACAACAGTGTTAGTAATTCCATCTATTATAGAGACAGTATTATCAAGAAAATTTGTAACATAGATTAGATTTTTATTTGAATCTACATCAGCAATAACAGGGTTATTGCCAACAGATATTGTTGTGATTACCGTATTTGTATTGCCATTTATTACTGATACTGTATTGTCCTGAGGATTGGGAACATAAATCAAGTTAGTATTTGGATTTACGACTACTGCTTCAGGTTCGTTTCCCACTGGTATTGTAGCTATTGTTAAATTAGTTGCTCCATCTATAACGGATACTGTATTGTCAGCTGTGTTAGGAACATATATTAGATTTGTATTTGGATTTACACTTGGAATTCTCGGATTATTTCCAACAGATATTGTAGTTGTTACTGAATTAGTTATTCCATTTATTACAGATACTGTACTATCAAACTGATTGCTAATATAAATTAGGTTAGTATTTGAATTTATGCTGGCACCAACAGGACTAGCTCCTACGGGTATGGTAGCAATAATAGTATTTGTGTTACCATCTATGACAAATACTATATTATCATTAGTATTAACTGAGTAGATTAAATTGGTATTTGGATTTACAATAATTCCCTTAGGACCACTTCCAACAGATATTGTTGCTACAACTAAATTTTTACTATTATCTATTACTGATATTGTATTGCTGATTTCATTAGTTACATAAATTAAATTAGTATTTGGGTTTGCTTCAATGAGAAGAGGTCTATTTCCAACGGATATAGTTGAATTTATCGTATTTGTATCTCCATGTATTACTGATATTGTATTATCGATAGTATTAGCTACATAAATAGTTGATATTATAGATGGTGGTCCAGTAGGTCCAGTAGGCCCTGTTGGTCCAGTTTGACATTTTATAACTAGCCTACAATTATTGTGAATATCTTCTTTTTTGTAAGAGTCATCTTTGTAATCATCATTATTTTCTTTATATGGGTCGTATTTCGATCCGTCCCAATAATAAGAATGCATATCTGACATATTAAATCTCCTTTCTATATTTTTAACTATAATAACTTTCTCAATAGATTTAATGTAGAGAAAACCTATATAAGATAGGATCTAAGCTATAGCATCTCCAACATTATTTTGTTATGTAAGAACTAAGATCAAGGAATTTATACTTATAGGAGTGATTGTGTTGGAATTGTAAACAAGAGGATAAATTATATGCTATACTTTACTCTATGATAGTTTATTAAATAATTTGCCTTTATAATATAATATGAAAAAAGATATAAAGAATTTATGATTTCAGTATAAGTTAGATTATATTGAGTGCTTTTAATAGAAAATGCAAAATCAACTTTAATATTTTGTATAATTAAGTTCTCCTATGTTTTCATCTAAATATGATATAATAAAGTCTATATAATAAATGACTAGATTGAGAGGAAGAGATATGATACTTTTAAATGTAGAAGATGTTTCAAAATCATATACAGATAGGTTATTATTAAATAAGATTTCATTTGGTATAAATGAAGGAGATAAAATAGGAGTAATAGGAGTAAATGGAACTGGAAAGACTACTTTACTGAAACTACTAGCAGATATAGAAAAGCCAGATTCAGGTAGAATAATCAAGACTGGAAATATAAATATAGAATATCTGCCACAGAGCATAGACTTTGATCCTAATGCAAAGATTATACAACAGGTGTTTAGGGGAAATTCAGAGAATATGACAATATTGCGAAGTTATAGGGAGGCTATTTATAATCCAAACACTCCTAAAGAGGAAATAATAAAATTATCACAACAGATGGATACTATAAATGGATGGGATTTAGAAAGTGAAGCCAAGACAGTCCTTACCCAACTAGGTATCCATGAATTTGATGCAAAGATAGGAAATCTTTCAGGAGGACAGAAGAAGAGAGTGGCATTGGCATCTGCTCTTATTAATACTTCAGATCTATTGATATTAGACGAACCTACTAATCATCTAGACAATCAGACCATAGATTGGCTTGAGGATTATCTGTCTAGGAGAAAAGGTGCACTTTTAATGGTAACTCACGATAGATATTTTTTAGATAGAGTGACCAATCAGATAATCGAATTAGATAGAGGAAATCTACATATCTATAGAGGAAATTATAGTTACTTTTTAGAAAAAAAGATGGAGAGAGAAGAGCGAGAGATAGCTTCAGAGAGGAAGAGAAAATCCCTATATAGAATAGAGTTAGCTTGGATGAAACAAGGAGCAAAAGCTAGATCTACTAAACAAAAAGCACGAATTCAAAGATTTAATGATTTAGAAAATAGTACTTTTAATGGAAATACAGAGGAATTGGAAATATCTGTGGGAGCTTCCAGACTAGGAAAAAAAGTAATTGAAGTAGAAAATATATCTAAATCTTATAATGGAGTCAAGTTGATAGATAATTTTACCTATACGGTACTTAGAGATGATAGAATAGGTATATTGGGAGCTAATGGATTAGGTAAGTCAACACTATTAAAGATAATTTCACAAGAGATAGATCCTGATACTGGTAGTGTTGAGATTGGAGAAACAGTTAAACTAGGTGTATTTTCCCAAGAGATACTTAATTTAGATGATGACCAAAGGGCTATAGACTATATTAGAGAAGGTGGAGAATTTGTAACTACAATAGATGGAACTAAGATATCTGCATCACAGATGATGGAGAGATTTTTATTTTCAAAGGATTTGCAATGGACACCTATAGGTAAATTATCAGGAGGGGAAAAGAGAAGACTTAATCTATTAAGAGTATTGATAGAATCTCCAAATGTGTTATTATTAGATGAGCCGACAAATGATCTAGATATACAGACTTTAACTATACTGGAAGAGTATATAGATGAATTTTCAGGTGCAGTAATTGTTATTTCCCATGATAGATACCTACTAGATAAAATAGCTGAAAAGGTGTTTGTATTTGAGGGAAATGGTAAAGTCGTTCAATACACTGGAAACTATGCCTATTTTAAGGAAGTACAAGAAAAAGAAGAGAAAGTAGAAAAACCTATTAAAAAAGAAATACAAAGGGAAACAAAAAAGTCTTTGAAGTTTTCATATAATGAACAAAGAGAGTGGGAAATGATAGACGGGATAATAGAGGATTTAGAATCTAAAATAGAGAGTATAAAGGAAGAGATGGAGAAGTTCACCAGTGATTATACTAAATTAGAAGAATTATTAGGTGAAAAAAATAGATTAGAGACAGAGTTAGATGAAAAAATGGAAAGATGGATCTACTTGTCAGAACTAGCAGAAGAGATCAATAGACAATAAGGTAGAGGAAGGATGTTTTTATGAATAAAGCTTTAGTATTAGCCGAGAAACCATCTGTAGCAAGGGATATTGCAAGAGTATTAAAATGTAATAGGAAGGGAAATGGATATCTAGAAGGAGATAGATATATAGTAACTTGGGCATTGGGACATCTAGTTACATTGGCAGATCCAGAGGCCTACAATAGACGATATAAGGACTGGAATTTAGAAGATTTACCAATCTTACCAGATAAATCTGAGCTTGTGGTAATAAAGCAGACATCGAAACAATTTTATGCTGTGCAAAAACAGATGAAAAGAAAAGATGTAGATGAGATTATAATAGCTACAGACGCAGGGCGTGAAGGAGAATTAGTAGCTCGATGGATTATAGAAAAGGTAAATATAAGGAAAACCATTAAAAGACTGTGGATATCATCTGTTACAGATAATGCCATCAGAGATGGGTTTAAAAACTTAAAAGATGGGAGAAAGTATGAGAATCTCTATGAATCAGCACAGGGTAGGGCAGAAGCTGATTGGATAGTGGGAATCAATGCTACAAGAGCGCTTACAATAAAATATAATGCACAACTATCCTGCGGAAGAGTTCAGACTCCTACATTGGCAATAATTGCACAGAGAGAAGAAGAGATAAAGAACTTTAAACCTAGGGACTATTATGGAATAAAAGCTATAGCCAAAGATTTAGAACTCATATGGAAAGACAAAAATAATAATACTAGAAATTTTAATAAGGATAGTATGGATAAGATATTTGCAGCATTAAAGAATAGAGATGCAAGGGTAGTCGAAGTAAAGAAATCATATAAAAAGAGATATGCTCCAGGACTATATGATTTGACAGAGCTTCAAAGAGATGCCAATAGAATATTTAATTTTTCTGCAAAGGAAACCCTATCTATTATGCAAAGTCTCTATGAAAGGCATAAAGTACTCACTTATCCTAGAACAGACTCAAAATATTTATCTGAAGATGTGGTAGATACATTAAAAGATAGACTCAAAAGTATAAATATAGAACCATATAGAAAATTTGCATCATATATAATGAGTAAACCTATAATAGGGAATAAATCTTTTGTAGATAATAAGAAGGTCACAGACCATCATGCAATAATTCCTACTGAAGAAAGGCTGAGATTATCCGAATTAAATAGTAATGAGAGAAAAATCTATGATTTAGTGGTAAAGAGATTTTTAGCAGTTCTCTATCCAGCTTTTGAATATGAGCAAACAAGTATCGAAGCTAAGATAGGAGAAGAGAGTTTTACAGCAAAGGGCAAGAGAATTGTAAAACAGGGTTGGAAGGAAATATATTTAAATATATATGATGAAGACGAGGATGAAGAAGATATAAAGGATCAAGTTCTACCATTGATAAGCAAGGGAGATATATTAAAAATAGAATCTATTAGCTTGACAAATGGCAAGACAAAACCGCCTGCGTACTTTAATGAAGGTACATTGCTTTTAGCCATGGAAAATCCTACTAGATATATGGAAAATAAAAATAGGGAGTTAGTCAAGATATTAGATGAAGCTGGAGGAATAGGAACTGTAGCCACAAGGGCAGATATTATAGAGAAATTGTTTAATACTTTTTTAATTGAAAAGAAGGGAAAGGATATACTAATTACTGGAAAGGGAAGACAACTCTTAGAGTTAGTACCAGAGGATTTAAAGTCCCCAGATCTGACAGCACAGTGGGAAAAGAAATTAGGATTAATTGAAAAGGGAAAACTAGATAGAAGATCCTTTATTAGTGAAATGAAAAAATACTCTAAATCTATTGTAAAAGAAATTAAAAATAGTGAAGAAGAGTTTAAACATGACAATTTAACTAGGACCAAGTGCCCTGATTGTGGAAAATATATGTTAGAGGTAAATACTAAAAAAGGAAAGATATATGTATGTCAAGATAGAGAATGTGGTCATAGAATTAATATCTCTCAAAAGACAAATGCCAGATGCCCTAATTGTAAGAAAAAGTTAGAATTAAAGGGACAAGGAGAGGGAAGGGTATTTACATGTATATGTGGATATAGAGAAAAATTATCTTCATTTAATAAGAGAAAAGAAAAAGAGAAGAATAAATTGAGCAAAAGAGAAGTATCAAAATATTTGAAGGAACAGAAAAAGAAAGATGAAGAGCCTTTAAATACGGATTTAGCTGATGCTCTATCAAAATTAAAATTTTAGAAAAGATTGGAGAGATGAAAATGATAGAATTAGGAGAAATGCAAGAGCTTATAATCAAAAGATTTACGTCAGTTGGGGCTTTTCTCAACGAAGAAAGAGAAGAAGATGAGGATATATTACTTCCTAAGTCTCAAATCCCTAAGGATGCAAAGATTGGAGATAGAATAGAGGTATTTGTGTATAATGATTCAAAGGATAGACTTATATCTACTACAAAGAGACCAAAGATTGTCTTAGGAGAACTAGCTCATCTCATGGTAGTAGATACAACTAAGATAGGAGTATTTTTAGATTGGGGTTTGGAGAAAGATCTATTTCTTCCATTTGCTGAAACTGTAGGTTCATTAGAAAAAGGTAAGAAGTATTTAGTTGGGATGTATATTGATAAATCCCATAGGCTATGTGCCACTATGAAGGTAAGAGATATGCTGAGAGCAGATTCTCCTTATAAGGAAAATGATATAACCAAGGGAACTATATACAGTATAAATAAGAATATTGGAGCTTTTGTTGCAGTAGATGATAAATATGATGGACTTATACCTAAGAGAGAGCTTTTAGGAGTCTATGAAGTAGGAGAAGTTGTTGAAGTAAGAGTGAGTAGAGTATTGGAAGATGGAAAACTAGATCTCACATTGAAAGATAGATCCTACATTCAGATGGATACTGATGGAAAGACTATATTGAAGGTACTAGAGGAAAATGGTGGCATATTAAAGTTGAATGATAAGAGTTCACCAGAGTTGATAAAAAAAGAATTAAATATGAGTAAGTCAGGCTTTAAAAGAGCAGTAGGTGGACTATTGAAGGAAGGACAGATAGAATTTATTAAAGACGGAATAAAATTAAAGAAATAAAAATTGTTAAATAAAAATCAATTATATACAAAAAATGCCTATTGTGTTATCATGATATGATTGTGTGTAGAGCTTTAGGAATACAGATTTTTTTATTTTTTGGAGGTGGATTATGAAGTTTTGGAAAGATAAAAATTTCTTAAAATCAATGATTGTAGTGGCTATACCAATAACATTACAAAACTTGATAACATCATCTTTAAACATGGTAGATACTTTGATGATAAGCAGCTTAGGAGGAGATAGTATAGCAGCAGTAGGTCTTGCTAATCAGATATTCTTCTTTTATACGTTGATTACATTTGGGATAAATAGTGGCTCTGCAATATTTATATCTCAATATTGGGGAAGAAGAGATATACCTAATATAAAAAGAGTATTGGGACTTGCGGTATCTCTTAGTACTATTGTAGGAATAGTCTTTACCATTGCAGGATTCTTTTTTCCAGAATTCCTTATGGGACTGTTTATTAAAGAACCAGAGGTAATAAAATTAGGGAGTGATTATTTAAGAGTAGTATCACTTTCATATATAATTACTGCAATAGGATTTTCCTACGGTATAGCTTTGAGAAGTACTGGTAGACCAAATGTGCCAATGAAAGTATCAGCGATATCTTTTGTTACAAATACTATATTTAATTATCTGTTGATATTTGGAAACTTTGGATTTCCAGCTTTAGGAGTAAAGGGTGCAGCATTAGGTACTTTAATAGCCAGGATTGTTGAAATAATATTTATACTGTATGTTGTATATTCAGATATAGGACCATTGTCTGCCACTGTAAAAGAATTGTTAGATTGGAATAAAGATTTCTTCAATAGATATATAAAGACAGTTTCCCCAGTTATTATAAATGAAAGCTTTTGGGCGTTGGGACAAGTTCTCTATTCTGTAGCTTATGCTCGTATTGGAACAGAAGCTTCAGCAGCAATACAGCTTACTATAACTATTCAGAATATTTTCTTTGTATTGATTAGGGGATTGGCAAATGCTTGTGCAGTAATAGTTGGAAATAAAATAGGGGAAGGTAATAAAGATGAATCCTATGACTATGCAACTAAGTTTATGGCTATGTCTACCACTTTAGCACTGGTTTTAGGAGTAATAATGGCTGCAACGCCAGATTTGATATTAAAGATGTTTAGAAATCTAGAGCCAAATCTCTATGAAACTGTAAAGATACTACTTATAATAATGGGTTGTACGTTCTTTATTAGAGGAACAAACTCTACAGTAATAGTAGGGGTTTTAAGAGGTGGAGGAGACACCAAATTCTCCATGTTCTTAGAGATGGGTGCAGTATGGTTGGTAGGAGTGCCATTAGCATTTTTAGGAGCTTTGGTACTAAAATGGCCAGTACACTATGTAGCTATATTAGTAATGTCAGAAGAAATAGTGAAATTTTCCATAGGAGTACCTAGGGTTTTATCTAGAAAATGGATGAAGGAATTAACATAGAAACACTTAGAAGATATCTTTTAAGTGTTTTTTTATTATTTATAACATTTGGACACAGGTAATTTCAAATCACAGTCTATAATTCACGATTTAAAGGATAAAGTGTTAAAATAATGATTAACTCTAAAAATTTTGCTATACATTTCAATTAAATTATAAGTTTTCTTATGAAATAGAGATAATAAAAATTATATAGTCAATATCCACATCTATGATGAATAGAATAAATCTATAGTGAGATAAGTCAAAGGAGAGATTTAAGATGTGGGTAGCAAGGGTTGTGTTGATATTGATATCATTATCTATGCCAATGGATAGTGGTGTAGAGGCTCGAGTATCAAATTGTGTAAGTGGAGATCATGAGGTGGAAATGGAGAGTTGTGATCTTGAAGTGGAAAAAACTATGGAAGATGAAGTTAAAGAAGAGGAGGTGGAAGTTGAAGAAATAGAAGTTGAGGAAGTTCAGGAAGGGGACGATGTAGAAGAAGAGAAAGAAAGCATAGTAGAAATTATAGATTTTAAAGTAGATAATATGGAATTAAACTATGGTATAGCTGGGGAAGATGTATTGAGACTTAAGCATTTTTTAAAGGCTAAAGGATATATAGATGTAGCAGAGGGGTATTATTTTGATACTAAAACAAGAGAGGCAGTAATCAAATATCAAAGTGACAATGGATTAAAAGTAGACGGCGTAGTAGGTAAAAACACATATGCCAAGATAAATGAGGATATGAAATCAAGTAATATAAGTATCCCAAGATTGGAGATTATATTTCCGTCTGAAGTCCCCAATGGAAATTGGATAGTGATAAATAAGGATAATAATACCCTATATCATATAAGGGGAATGGAAGTATTAAACTCATATAGTGTTGGTACTGGAAAGCTTCCTCAATATACCCCAGAAGGTAAATTTACAATAGTTACAAAGATAGTCAATCCATACTGGGGAGGAGCAGGAAGATATAAACCTGTATCAGGTGGAGCACCTAATAATCCATTAGGAAAAAGATGGATGGGATTAAGTATAAAGGGTGGTTCAGTATATGGAATACATGGTAATTCAGATGAGAGAAGTATAGGCAGATATATTTCTCTTGGGTGTATTAGAATGTTCAATAGAGATGCTGAAATGCTATATGATCTAATAGATATTGGAATTCCTGTATGGATAGGAAATGAGAAGAAGTTACAGGAATATGGAATACTGTTTGAGTATCCTATTTAACACTCCTGCTTCCATAAGTAGAAGAATTACTATAAGAAATTCTGATTCTATTCCTAATAGAATTAATTAGTGATAAAAATAGACAAGCTAAAAGATAAGTGTAAGTTAAATATCAGCTGAAGTATAAAAAACCATTGGATATAAGTTTTCTTAATATAATATGGTATATTTACTATCTTGAAGTTTTGATAATCTTTAAGGTGATTATGGCTAATGAAAATCACATGACTATGCCAAATATATACTTGACAATTTCAGCTTACGAGTGTAATCTTAAGTCAGATGAGGAGTAGAATAGACTCCTCCATGGGCACGTTTATATTGTCTGTTTCGGAATGACAGAGACATTTTGTTTTGGTCGCTAACATACGGTTAAATATCAGCTAGAGTATAAAACTCCAGCTGATATGACTATTTTTATGTAGTTCACAAGAGAAGATATAGAATTGGGAAAGGAGAACAGAGAATGGCAAAGATTTTAATAGTTGAAGATGATACTTCTATTAATGATCTTATAGCAATGAATCTTTCTATTATGGGGTATGAGTGTGAAAAGGTATTCAATGGAGATATGGCTGCGGAAATGATAATGCGAGATAAATTTGATTTGATTCTATTAGATATTATGTTACCTGGAGCTAGCGGCATGGAGCTGTTAAAATCAAACATATGTGAGGATACTAAAGTAATCTTGATTACTGCAAAGGGAGGATTAAATGATAAACTTGAGGCCTTTAATCTGGGAGCTTATGACTATATAGTAAAGCCATTTGAAATGTTGGAATTGATTGCTAGAGTAAAGGTTGCATTAAAAGATGATGATACTCAAGACAATATAAGAATAAAAGATGTAGAAATTAAGCTAAAAGAGCATAAGATTTTAAAGTCAGGCAGGGAAGTTGATTTAACACTTTTAGAATATAACTTATTAGAAGCGCTGATCATAAATAAGAATGTAGCTCTGTCAAGGGAGAAACTTTTGGAACTTGTTTGGGGATACGATTTTATAGGAGATAGTAGAACTGTAGATGTTCATATTATGAAGTTACGTAAAAAACTAGATTTTGACGATATTATCAAGACTGTTTATAAAATGGGATATAGGCTTGAGGTAAATAAATGAAGATAAAGTATAAATTGATTTTAGTTACTGTATTGATATTTGTTATTACCATAAATATTGTAGCAGGTATAGCTATAAGCAAGTACAATTCTCTCTTCATGGAAAGAGAGATAAAATCGGCAGAAAATGAAATGAATTTTATTATAAATAGCATTGAAAATTATGCAAAAGACTTGCAGGCAAGAGGTGGGATCTATAACAAGGAGAGTTTAATTTCAATTATTAAAATTTATCAAAAATATTACATAGCTCAAAATATTACTTTGGATTATGGTTATGAGAATAGTGAAGATAGTCTATTTCTCGATACAGAAGATGGAAACATCATAATCCAGAATAAATTCAATCAACCTTTTGAAGATATTTCTCTTATCTTTAAAAAGAGTTTTCGAGATATATATGATTTACAGCAGAGCTGGAATACTTTTTTTATAAAAGTATACTTGTTTCTCTCTGGAATACTGATCTTTTTACTAATGCTTATTATTGGTAGGATATTTAAGCCTTTAGACAATTTAATTGATAAGACAGAAGAAATAATTTTTGAAAACTCAAAAGAAAAGCTACTTGTGACTACCAATGATGAAGTTGGAGAGCTTAGTATGAAATTTAATGTAATGCTTGATTTACTAAATGAAAACATGGAGAAGATTAAAGAGAGTTCAAAAGAAAAGCAATGGCTTCTAGATAATCTAACCCATGAAATGAGGACACCCCTTACCAGTATCCAAGGATTTAGCGAATATATCATGAGGACAAATGCCACAGATGAAGATAGATTTATAGCTCTAAATCATATCAATGGAGAAGCAAATCGATTAAAACAGCTTATCAATAAGATGTTTGATTTGATGACATTGAAAAGAGAAAGCCTAAATATAGTGAAGTTAAATTCAAATGAGATCTTTAATATATTGAGAAAAATAGAATTTCAAAAATTAAAAATAAAGAATATAGATTTTATAGTAAATGTTGAAACTGAATATTTTTATGCTGACAAGGACCTAATAGTAATTGTTTTGACGAATTTGATAGATAATGGCATCAATGCATCAAAGGAAAATTCCCAAATTGAAATAACTATTTATTCTGAATTAGAAAAGACCATCATAAAGATATCAGATCAAGGTGAAGGAATAGATGATAACGATCTGCCCTATATCTTTGATCCTTTTTATAAATCAAATAAAAATAGACCTCCAAATCATAAAGGTGCTGGCTTGGGCCTAAGTCTATGCAAAAAGATTATAGACTTACATAATGGAACTATAGAAGTTAAAAGTCGAAAGAATAAAGGAACAGATTTTTATATAAAATTAATTGCTTAATTTTACAACTTGATCATAACTTTATAACATCCCTATAAAGATACAATGTTAACATTAAAAAAAAGAAAGAGGTGTTATATTATGAAAAGATTTAAAAATTTTAAAGGATTTTCTATCATTGGTGTAGGAGCAATATTATTAATATCTGCAATTGCTTTTCCTACTGTGGCACAGAATATTCAGGTTGGAGGAATTGAAAAGGCAAATAAGAATATAAAAATTAATTCTTCAGAAATTCCAGATATTATTACTGTGAAGAATCAAGGGGAATCTAAAACTAAAGATATTATTACAATGACAGAGGAAGAGGAGAAGATATTTGATGATATTGTTTTATTGCTGCAAAAATCTACATTATTAATATCACCAAAAAATCGGGAACTTAGTGAAACTGAATCAAATAGAATGGTAGAGCTGAGAAAGCAGTTTAGGGCAGGAAAGATTAAGAGTGAAAAGACTATGCCAATAGGAGAAAGTCTTGAAAAACCATATTATAACCCTGCAAATGAAACATATTATTATCCTGAGATAGAAATGACAGATGAAGAGATGCTTCAAATCATAGTTTTTGACGAAAAGCTGGATAGAGCATTCTCTAAATTTAGTGAAACCTACATTCAGGAGATTATGGAGAACTCAGACCCTAAAATTTCAGAGGAAGAAGCAATAAAGTCAGCTAAAGAGGTTATTGAAAAAGTATATAATGTAGAGCTTGATAATATGAAAGTCAGCTGTAGCTTTGCTTCAACTGGATTAAACAATAAAAATTATTGGAACGTTGTATTTCTGCCTAAAAACTGGGATACTTTAAGAGAACAGGAAAAATTATATTGGGAATACTTTTCAAAAGTTGACATTTATGATGGTAAAGTAGAATATGTTGATTCATTTTATAGCAACCAGAGAGCAGAAAGAGAGGGATCAGCAGAAACAGATCTAAATAATATAGATGAACATAAAAAAATAGCAGAAGAAATTCTAATAGAAAAGCTGAATGTAAAAAATATAGAATTTCTTAAAGCCTATATTCGAAAACCTAATAACGTATTATCATATAACATAACTAGCAAAAGCCTATATCTAGTATTCAAGGCAGAAGATAAGTACGTAGAAATCGAATTTATATATGGAAGTAAAAGAATGGTAGGATTATATTTTTATGACGATCCAGCACAGTTAAATGAGAGAATTAATGAAATAGAGAAGGATTCCATAGGAAATATTTTATAAATAAGGTTGCAAAGATTAAAGATAATGGAGAAGAATTTCTGCTAACTCACAAGTCCTTCAATTAAAGATTAGGCAAGAGTTATTGTTTCAGTAGGGGAGAATTTAAAATACGAACTGGAAAACAAAATGGATACAACGAAGATAAGGATAGACGTAGAACTAATTATAAAATTTAGAAAATCTTCTCATAGTTGTAGCTATGTGTTTTCAATGATATTTAGGGGCATCTATAGTTAGATTGCCCTTTAATATGGGGGAGGAGGATTGATATGAAAAAGATAATACTAATTTTTATGATGTTTTTTCTTATGATGTCTGCAGGATGTAAGCAAACTAAGGAAATAAAAGACAATGAATTAAGTATGGAAGTTCAATCAACTTCGACCGAAGACAATAAGAAGAATTCCCAACAGGCAACAGAAGATCTGCTAGATCAACTTGCAAACCGAAACTTTTCTATTCAAGGAGAAAAATTTAGTGATGCAGATGATGAAACTATTTTAGAATTTGGGAAGACATTTGTAAATCTATTTAATGCTGGAGTTGCTAAACAAGAGAATGTATCTTTTGAAAAATATATATCCAACAAAAATTTACTAAAATTTACAGATGAGATGTTAAAGCTGACACAAAGGCAGGAATTACAAGGTGACAATGCTATAAATTATGGTTTAGAAAATGAGTTTGGTCAAGCTAAATTACAACATATAGGAGATAATATTTGTTACCTTGAATTACCATTTTTATTTGCGGGATCAGGAATGACATGCAGAATGCTAATAACAAGTGAAAATAAATCTTTAAAGCTTGTTGACCTGTATTTTGGAAACAAGGATGGAGTAGATACGTTTGCTACAGGTCATTCAGCAGTTCGAAAGGTAGATAACCCAGATTTGTGGAATGATGAGGAATGGGTAAGGGATGTCTTTGATAAATTGGAATATTTAGGAGAAAGACTAGACTTAAAAGCTGATTGATTCAATTAATTGAATCTATTTGAAGCCTACAATACATTAAATTGTCAATGAATTTGTTCGGGACGTATGCTATTTCTCATAATTGGAAATATTAAAAAACTTAAACAGTTTTAAGTGAATATATAAAAAGGCTGTAAGATAAATTGAAAAATAAAATGATACGAAGTATAGTTATAATTTGTATGATAATGGCGACTATCTTATCTGGATGTTCAAATAATATAGAAATAGATAACAACCTTCCAGATATAGAAAAAAATAATTTTTCGGCGACAAGAGATAATAAAGAATTAAGTGGTAAATTAACAGTATCGACTGTCTTTGATGGATATATTGATATATTTGCAGAAGAATTTATGGACATGCATCCCAATGTGGAGATTGTAGTAGAACGACCAGAGGAAGATAAGATTTCATATATGTATAGAGTAGCTATGGACTTAATGAGCGGTACTGCTAGTGATTTGGTAGATTTAAGTGGTCTAGATATAAATCACAAAGCTCAAAGTGGTCTATTAGTCAATATATATGATTTTATGGATAATGATCCTGACTTTAACAAATCTGACTATTATACTAATATCTTTAAAGCCATGGAATACAAGGATGGTTTATATGCCATGCCCTTATCATTCCAATATGACATGGTATATATTAGTAAACCTTTAGCAGAGAGCATAGGTCTAGACTATGAAAACTATAAAGCTATAAACTACATTGAGATGATTGATATATATGAAAAAGTTAAAAGTGGTCATCCTTCACCGAATGAATTCTATCTTATGCCAGGTATTATAAAAGAATCTTTTTTTGACTATGAATCTGTTGGCTTTTTTGATATGGAAACTGGAGATGTTGATTTTGATAGTGATGAATTTTTACAACATCTAAGGCTTACAAAAAACTTAAGAACAAATTACAATCTAGAAATCATGGACTGGGATTTTACTCGTGTAGGAGTGGGAAATGAAGATTTTTTAATAGAAGATTTTATGTTTGCTAAATTTACAACGACTGACATAGATTTAAAAAATATGATGGTTGAATTTGAAAATACCATAAGTCCTATACCATTTATAAGTAATAAAGGAAAGGTGCCATTCAGCAACTTCCTTTCAACATATGCTATTTCTAATAATAGTGAAAGTAAAGAGCTGGCATGGGAATTTTTAAAATACTGTGCATCTGCTAAGGAACTACCTGTATTTGAAACGAAAGAAGATGAAGAAAGATATTCCTTCATGTTTTTAGGGAATATACCAATAAATATTGAGAATTTTTATACCCATTTCAGACATAGTTTTGAATCCGAGGTTAAGTGGTATAAAGAAAACGGACTTGACGGTAATTGGAAATTTACAAATGAAGAAGAGAAGGAAAAGATGTTTCAAGATACATTAGACCAAATACATAAATGGAATCAAGAGAGAAATGTATTAGTAGGGAATTGGGAATTGTCAACTTTACTAAGAGAAGAACTTGAGAACTATTACTATTATGATTTGGCAACAGCTGAAGAAACAGCAAAGATTATTCAAAATAAGGTTTTTACCTATTTGAATGAATAGAATTTTATATAGATGAAAGGGAAAATATATGAAGATAAAATATATAAAAAAAGATAGTCTAATACCATATATATTACCTAGCTTATGTGGGATATTGTTTTTTATGGTATCCCCTTTTTACTGTCCCTATATTATGCTCTATTAAATAATATGGGGGATAATAGATTTATAGGATTAGAAAACTTTTCAGATACATTACAAAAAAATTCTCTTCTATTTAGATATCCCCATGATTAACTGGTATAATAGTAAATGGGTGATCCTCTTGAGATACTTTAGAGGAAGTTATTAATATGAAAAGCATAGTTTTCCAGACTATGTAGAGTAGGAAGCCCCTTAAAAAAGTGAGAAATACATATATGACTAAAGTAGTAAATGTCTATTTCAGAATGTAGTCATAGACGAAATGAGTTTTAAAAGATTATGTTAAGGAGAGATTATTTTATGGAAAATAAGTTAAATATCATTAAAAATTTGATGGTTCACCATGATAGGTCATTTTACATCTATGATGAAAGTATTATTTCTAGGCAAATTGAAATACTTCTAGAGAATTTTCCACAGTTTGAATTTTTGTATTCAGTGAAGGCAAATCCATTTGCTCCTATTGTAAAGTTTGTAGCTTCAAAAGGATTTGGAGCAGATGCAGCTTCAGCGGAAGAAGTAATTCTAAGTCAGAAAGCGGGATTGCCTTATGAGAAGATACTCTATTCAACTCCCGGGAAGACACGTAAAGATATTGAAAAATCTATAGATAAAGCAATAATAGTCGCAGATAGTTATAATGAATTATCTTTGATAAATGATATAGCAATACAGAAAGATATTCAGATAAAAGTGGGACTAAGAATAAATATGAACTTCGCTATAGATGGTGGGAACTGTTCAAGTAGTAAATTTGGTGTTGATGAAAATACACTAATAAAACAGAAAGAATTTTTCAACAGATTGTCAAATATAAAAATTGTTGGAATTCATGTTCACCTGCGTAGTCAAATCCTTGATTACAGTAGACTATATCAATATTATGAGAGAATCTTTGATTTGGCCTTGTTCTGTAAAGAGACCTTAGGTTGGGAAATAGAATTTATTAACTTTGGTGGAGGGCTTGGCATAGTGTACTCCTTGAAAAATGAAAACCCTCTTGATGTTAAAAAACTTAGCAATAAGTGTAATGGACTAATTGAAAGATTTAAGGACAAAATCAATGCAAGACTTATAATTGAAACTGGTAGATTTATAATTTGTGAGGCTGGTCAATATGTCACTCGTATAGTAGATATAAAAGAATCAATGGGAATAAAGTATTTAGTTGTAGAAAAGGGACTCAATGGCTTTTTAAGACCTTCAATTGCAGAACTTATAATGGATTACACGGCAAAAGATAGTAATTTGAAAGCCTCTGAACCTCTATTTACAGTTAGAGATGCTTTTGAATTTATGATTCCTGAAGGGGAAGAGTCTGTTATCGAAAATGTAACTATTGTAGGAAGTCTATGTACAGCAACAGATGTAATGGTAAAAGATATATTACTTCCAAAAGCTCATATTGGAGATATGGTAATAGTATCAAAGGCTGGAAGCTATTCATATTCATTGTCGCCAATATTGTTTGCAAGTCATTCTCTTCCTCTTCAATTCTATCTAAAGACTGACGGTAAAATATATATGGAATAAAGAAAACTTATATCAGATGGAGATTATATTTCAGCTGATATAAGTTTTTTTACAAGCTGAATATCTCGTCTATCTTTTAAGGTTGTAAAGCATTGTCCATTTATATTCAAAGTCATCTCTAGTTTAAACTAGAGGTGATTTTTTATATTTGAAATAACCAAAAAATACCGTTTTTGCCTTTGGTTTAGGGGTAAGATATAGATAACTTTAGGTAAATTTAGTTATAATAGGAACAAATATAATAATTGGAGATAGTAAAATTGGTTATTAAAAATACAATAAAAAGTAAAAAGATATTACTAGTAGATTATAGTATTTTAACGTCTGAAATTGTATCAAAATTCTTAAATGAAAATGGATATGATATAGAAACTGTTGCTACAGGAGAAGAAGCAGTGCAAAGAGTTTTAGGTGATTCCCAGTTAGATTTGATTCTTATGGATATTGAATTAGCAGGAAAGATGAACGGAATAGATGCTGCACGTGAGATAGCAACATGTATAGACATACCTATTGTCTTTTTTACAGCTAATATATCAGAAGGTATTATCAATAAGATAAGAGAAATTAAAGCCTATGGAATTGTATTAAAAGGAGTAGATAAGACAGCATTGTTATATACAATAGAGACAGCTTTAAATCTTCATAAAGTAAATACTCAAAGTATCATGTTTAATAGCATCTTTGAGCATTTTGTCAATGAAATATATATCTTTGATTCACAGTCTTTTAAGTTTATTACTGTAAATGATTCTGCCAGAAAAAATATAGGATATACAAGTGAAGAACTCAATAAAATGACTTTCTTTGATATTGAACCAGAACTTGATATAAAAAAATTCTATAAAAATATAGAGCAATTGAATAGAGGAGAACAGCAACAAGTTTTCTTTAAAACAATGCATCAGCGAAAGAACGGCTCTTTGTATCCTGTAAAGATTAGTTTACAACTCTTTGATTATGGGAGAAAGAAATTGTTTTTAGCTCTGGTTGTGGATATAACTGAATGTAATATGGTAAAGGAGCAGCTCAGTAAAAAAGAGTCAATATTAGATACTATTATTAGTTCGGCACAGGATGCTATAGTTATCACGGATAGTAGAGAAAAGATAGTCTTATGGAATCATGCAGCAGAGCAAATCTTTGGGTATTCACAGGAAGAAATTCTTGGAAGGGAATTACATAGTTTAATAGGAGTGAATGAATTTGCTTATGGAGATTGTAAATTTGATTTTAATATATTTAAGTCTAGATGCAAAAAAAACATTAGAGGAAAGACAGTGGAAATGAAAGCTAGACATAGAGATGGGCGAGAGTTAAATATAGAAGTTTCAATATCTTTTATAGAGATTAAGAATGAGTTACATGAGATAGGAATCGTACGGGATATAAGCAAACGTAAACAAGCACATGAGGAGCTTGAAAGTAGTCGTAAAGAATATCTAGAGTTAGCTGAAAATGCTCCCATTGGGATCATAAAATGTGATAGAGAGGGTAATATTACCTATGTAAATCAAAAGACATTAGAGATACTTGGTTCTCCAGGTATAGAAAAAACAAGAAAGATCAATCTATTAAAATTTCCATCATTAATCAAATATGGATTGTCCCAAAAACTTGAAGAATGCCTAAAAAATAACGAATTAGGTATTTATGAAATGGATTATGAGTCTAAATGGGGGAAGAGAGTATGGCTGCGACTGCATATTAAACCACTGACTAATAGAAATAGAGTGAAGGGTGCTCAAATAATTATTGATGATATTACTGAGACAAAACGTTTAGAAGAGGAATTGCGTTACTTATCCTTAGTTGATTATCTTACAAATGCATATAATCGAAGATTTCTTATCCAAAGAATAGAGAAAGAGCTAGAGCTTATTCAACAACAGACTAATCATACATTTTCTCTTGTACTCTTTGATATTGACCATTTTAAGAGCATAAATGATAGTTTTGGACATAATGTAGGGGATATGGTGCTTAAAGGTATAACAAAATTGATCAAAAAAAAGATAAGTAAAGTAGACTGTTTAGCCCGTTGGGGAGGAGAAGAATTTGTAATATTATTACATGGTATGTCAATAGATGATGCTGTAGTTTTAGTTGAAGAATTTCGAGATAGTATAAGTAGGACGAGATTCCCCGGAGTAGATGAAGTTACAGCTAGCTTCGGTGTTGTAGAATATTGTTCTGGAGATACGGTGGATTCATTGATACAGAGAGCAGATGAATTGATGTATGAAGCAAAGACAGCTGGTCGGAATTGTGTGCGTAGTACAGCCTTTTAGATTTAATATTTATGGTCAAAATGGACTATATATTCTTTATGTTTACTTGTCTTTTTAGTATTTTTATATATTAAAAATACTATTGACTATATCAATATTATGCTATATACTTATATGAATAAATCTAGTGCGTAGAAGTAGTAATTAAATAAATATGGTTTTAGCGAGTTGGAGTTGGTGAAAGTCCAACACCATATGTTTAATGAATGGATCTACAAAGAGTTTAGTGAAATAATTGATATTAGAGTAGCTAATACCGGGGATTTCCCGTTATAGAAATAGAATATCTAGCTTTGGCTATGTATTTTTATGAGATAGACTATTCTTTATATAGTCTAATTAAGGTGGTACCGCGAACAAAGTCTTTCGTCCTTATAGGATGAAGGGCTTTTTTTATAACAAAAAGTAGGAAGAGCTTCTTTAATAACTAATAAAGGTGGTGAGATAGAATGTTGTGAACTTCAGATTCAGATTATAGTGATTGGAAAACTAAAATAAGAAGAGGAGAGATTTATTATGAAATTAAAGGACAATATTTTTACAACATTGCTATTAGCCATAGGATTGATATTTCACTATATTACCCCGGGAATTTTAGGAGGAATGAAGTTTGATTTTCTCTTGATCTTTATGGTTATTTCTCTTTTGATAAATGCAAAACTTGAAAATTGTATATTATCAGGTCTATTAGGGGGAGTTCTTTCAGCAATGACGACTACATTCCCAGGTGGACAAATACCAAATATTTTAGATAAAATAATAAGCAGTTTGGTATTGTTTGTTATAATTAAAGTTTTTTATAAGTTTACTGACAGTATTGTAGTATCAGGGCTATTAGGTGGATTAGGTACATTGCTCAGTGGAACGGTATTTTTACTATCTGCTAAAATACTTGTAGGCTTACCAGCTTCTGTAACAGTATTGATAGTTACTGTAGTATTACCTACTGTTATAGTAAATGGAATAGGTACAGCTTTTATATATAAAGTGGTAAAAACAGCACTAAAGTCTTCAGGAGTTGCAATAGGTTAAAGTTATAAGCAATTGGATAAATTTTAATACACTTGTTGAAATAATAGTAGAATACCTTTATTATATATATAAGATATCTTATTAGGTGGAGGGATGAAAATGTATAGTTTTATGAACGATTATAGTGAGGGGGCTCATCCTAGGATTTTAGAACTATTGAGTAAAATCAATTTTGAGCAAAATTCCGGATATGGATTAGATGTTCATAGTGAAAAGGCAAAGAAATATATTAGAACCTTAATCAAGAGAGAAGATGCAGATATTCATTTTATCCCTGGGGGGACTCAGGCAAATCTTTTGACTATCTCTTCGTTTTTGAGACCACATCAATCAGTTATAGCTGTAGATACAGGACATATAATCGGGCATGAGGCAGGAGCAATAGAAGCTACTGGGCATCAAATAATAATTGCTCCAGGAGTTGATGGTAAACTTACTCCTGATGCTATACAAAAGGCTCTTGATGCAAATTCAGAGGAATATACAACACAGCCAAGGATGGTATATATATCCAATACTACAGAGCTAGGAACACTCTATACCAAAGATGAATTAACGGCTCTCCATCATATATGTAAGGAAAAAGGATTGAGTTTATTTTTAGATGGAGCTCGCTTGGGTTCTGCATTGACTAGTAAGTTAAATGATTTAGAAATAAGCGATATTGCAGATTTAGTAGATGTATTTTATATAGGTGGAACAAAAAATGGTGCATTACTTGGTGAGGCACTTGTTATTTTAAGAGAAGATCTAAAGGAAGATTTTCGCTATTTAATTAAACAGAGGGGAGCTATGCTAGCTAAAGGATTCCTCTTGGGAGTACAATTTGAAGCTTTATTTGAAGATAATTTGTTTTTTGAATTAGCATCCCATGCTAATAATATGGCAGAAAAGATAGCTAATATCTTTATAGATGCAGGAATTAAATTCTACACTGAGCCTTTATCTAATCAGTTGTTTCCAATATTTTCTAATGATCTAATTGAGAAAATGTCAAAGGAATTTAGTTTTATTAAACAGAAAAAAATAGATGAGGAAAATACAGTTGTAAGATTTGTAACTTCTTGGGCTACTACAGAAGAGAGTGTAGATGCATTGAGAAGGTTTTTCGCATAGAGAATAGATAAATGTTTTAGGTTGATTATCTCTTGGATAGTATGATGATATCCTAGGGTCAGTGAGATTCTAAATTTCTATGATGAAAAAGGGAGAACCAAACAACAAAGAGGTCATGGACTAATTGTCTATGCCTCTTTTATCTTAAAAGTGAATTGTATATTAACTAGATTCACTGCATGCAGTATGATTTCCTTCAATGTGATTAGATTCCTCTATATTCTCTTTTCTTATTGCTGCAGAGCGAAATAGCGCAAACTTAGCAGATATAGGACCTACTAGTTCGTATAGAACGGAGGATGATAATATAATTGTCATCATGCGATTACCAACATCTGATGGTAGAATACGTTGGCCTAAAAATGCAAGGCCAATGGCAACACCTGCTTGAGGGATTAATGCAAACCCAAGATAATTTTGAATAGATTTATCCATATCGGTAACTAGACATCCTAAATAAGCACCTATATATTTTCCTATAATTCTAATCAAGAAATATGCCACACCTACAGTTCCCAAGGTCAAAAGAGCAGTTATATCTAACCTAATTCCTGATAATACAAAAAATAGAGATAATATTGGGGGAGTGAAGTTATTGATCTGTGCATACAATCTTTTGTCTTGAGTCGTATTTATATAAGTTGCCCCAAACACCATACAAGCTAGAAGTGTAGATATATTGAATATAGAGCATAGCCCAGATATAGTTAGCAAAAGTGCAATTACCAGTATCAGGCGATTGTCGTTACTTCTACTAGGTGTAAGCAATTTGCTCAATATAATTCCACATAGAAATCCTATTAGAAGCGCTCCAATGTTATATAATATTGGAAGTAATACATCAAATGATGTAAAACCACCTGCTCCGTTAGCATTGATAAATGCAGCAATTATGCTAAATACAACTAGACATACCACATCATCTAAAGCTATGACTTGTAACAATGTATATACAAATTCTCCGCGAGCCTTATATTGGTTGATAGTCATAATGGTACTAGCAGGGGCTGTAGCAGTGGCTATAGCACCTAATAATAATGAAAAACTCCAATCAAACTCAAATATATAACGAACAGATAGTGTAACTAAAATACCTGCGATGAGAGATTCAAATAAGGTAATTACTATAGCTTTTAATCCAGATACCCTAAAGATCTCCTTTCTTAAAAATTTTCCAACGTCAAAGGCAATAAAAGCTAAGGCTACATCTCCTACAAAACTCATATTTTCAATAGCATTACTTGGAATTAGGTTAAGGACATAGGGGCCTATTAAAATGCCAGCAGTAATATATCCACTCACATTGGGAAGTTTTAATATCTTTGTAATGCGTGTTACTAAAAAACCAGCAAGCAATATAATTGATAGAGAGATAAGAGAAATAGTTACATCATTGAATTGGTCTAGAAATACATTCATTTTATCACGATCCTTTCATACAATAGTAATATTTTCAAATACAATAAGCAATAAATACACTAAAGACCAGTAGGGAAATAAGAGAAGGTTATACGTTAGAAACAATAATTTCACATAATTTCTCCTATCTTTAAAAAACAAAATATCAAATTTATATATGCAGAATACAAAACTAAACAGAGATAAAAACAACTTTAACCAATAGGATTGTGTCTTTAGGAATATCAAATCAATATCAAATAATAAAATCATGCCTACAATGGAAAGGGCTATGTTTGCACTAATAGCTCCTATATATCCAAATTGTAAAATGCTGTATTTGACTATTCTTGAATATTTAGTATATTTTTTTATATCTTTCATTTTGAAAGTTCCATCACTCAATGGAAAATGTTCTTTAAAGTATTCTTTATCATACGTAGATAGTTTCAGTACATTGTATACAAAGACATCATACATAAAGTGGAGCATCTAACCCCTCCAATCTTATTGATAAGTTTTTAGGTTTATGTTAATATACTATAATCCATATAGCATAAAGTAAAATTATAATTATTTAGATATCGATAAATAAAATTAATAAATGGGGGATTTTTATGTTAGATGCAAAAATTGATACATTACTTATGGTCTATGAAACACGTAATTTTACTCGGGCTGCAAAACAACTTTCTCTGACACAGCCTGCAGTAAGTCATCATATAAATCAATTGGAAAAAGAGCTGGG
The DNA here is from genome assembly GCA_052067355.1 of Tissierellaceae bacterium HCP3S3_D8. GTDB lineage: Bacteria > Bacillota > Clostridia > Tissierellales > Tissierellaceae > CABMKH01. The sequence goes on along the minus strand of JBQHQH010000013.1, from coordinate 34,734 downwards.
GGTTAAGATATTTAATAGAAGTAAAAATGACTTGAAACCCACATTTGAAGGGAAGATAGTTATAATGTATGCAAAGAGAATAAAGTCCCTTTACAACAAACTTCAACAAGAATTGATAGACTCCAAAAACCAGATTACTCAAATAACTATTGGAATCACTCATACTGCAGAAAGCAATTTTATGGTGGAAGTTTTGGCAAAATACTGTAGTATAAATGATGGAGTCAATATAAAGATAATTACTGCTCCTATAAAAAAGCTTTATAATATGCTCATGAATTATGAGATAGATTTGGCTATTGTAGAGGGAACTGTAAGCAATATGGATATAAATTCTCTATTAATTGATACTGATTATTTAGTCTTGGCTGTTTCTAATAATAATGAACTTGCCAAAAAGAATATGGTAACCATTGATCAGCTTAAAAAGGAAAAGATGATACTTCGTCTTCCAGGGTCTGGCACTAGAAATCTATTTATTGCACATTTAGAGAGCATCAATATGTCTATTAGAGAATTTAATCTCATATTGGAGGTAGATAATGTTGGTACTATAAAGGATTTAGTAAGTCAAGATTTTGGCATATCGATTCTTCCAAGAAGTGTGTGTCTAGACTATGTGAAAAATGGAAAACTAACCATCTTGCCCATAGAAAATCTAAGTATGATAAGGGAGACCAATATCCTATATCATAAGGATTTTAGTCATATGAATATTCTTCAAGACATTACAAAACTATATAATAAGACAGCTAAAATATATAAATAGGATAAATCCTAAAAGGATTGATTTTATTTTTAGATGGAGCTCGCTTAGGTTCTGAATTGATTAGTAAATTCAATTTAATGCGTTGATAGATGCTTCTAATACAATGGATTATGAGATGGTCTGGTTAATCAATTCAGTGAGGGGTATATTGAAGATATAGAGATGAGGTGATCATGTGATATTTCTAATTTTATAGAATTAATAGATAAAATGATAAATAGAGAAGAATATCTAAATAATCGTATAATTTGTATTTTTTATTTTGTAATAATGGTTCTATTATGTGTAATACTATTATCTCGTTAAGTCTGACGCTAATAAAGTGATGACAGGGGGGATATCATGTATAGATTTTATCACTTTATGCTTGTGGGAGTGTCTATATCTTTAACTATATTATTGATAGGGATATATGTTGATAGAAAGAAATATAGTTTTAATGGATATTATGAAAAAACTAGATTACAGGATTCTGAGCATGGTTTTGTATATATAGCTTTATCATTAGTATATATTCTCTTGTTTATATACTTTACTATTAGATTTATAATATCATTTAGAGAAGTCAAAAATTTACTTATTCCAAATCGTCTAAATTGTTGGTATAATCTATTTCAAATGAATGAGATAGATAATATCATAGGCCTTTTTTATTCAGAGGACAATACATATGAAGCTGCAGTTATAATACTATATTTAAGGGATCTGATAAAATTTATTGCAAGTTTTTTCCTGCTATTTTTTGCTATATATCTCATATACTTTAAAAACTTGATTTGTGTAAAAATTAAGAATACTAAAATCTGAAATATTTAATTAAACACCTGATTAGTAAAAAGGGAGGAGGATATTTAACTTCCCTTATTTTAGTTGATATCAATTCATGATATCTGATATAAGTCATATTTACAACGAATGGGGGATCTCTTGCTTTAATATATTGATTAATATGAACTTTACGCTATGAATTTCACAGAAATTACCTTAAAATGTTGCTATATAGGCTTTTTTATTAAATATTACTTTCAATTTACATAGAATTAAAATATACTATTAATATACGAAAAATTATGGAGATAAATCCATCTCTATTTATTAATAGAAAAGTTATAATAGAAAATCTTAAATTTATTATAGTATCTATATACAGGAGGTAAACTTATGGGATTGATAAAAGCAGTAAGTAGTGCTGTTGGTGGCTCATTAGCCGATCAATGGCTAGAGGTGATTGAACCTAATAGTATGGGAGATAATACCGTATTTACAAATGGAATTATGGTGAGAAGAGATGATAGGAGAGGTTCAAATAAAAGAGGAACTGCAAATACAGTTTCTAATGGTTCTATAATTCATGTATATCCAAATCAATTTATGATATTGGTAGATGGTGGAAAGATAGTGGACTATACAGCTGAAGAGGGATACTACAAAGTAGATAATTCATCACTGCCATCTCTGTTTAATGGAACCTTCAAAGAGTCTCTAAAAGAGTCTTTTCAGAGGATAAAATATGGAGGGGTAACACCTACAGTACAAAAGGTCTATTATATAAATCTTCAGGAGATAAAGGGAATAAAGTTTGGTACTCCAAATCCTTTAAATTATTTTGATAACTTCTATAATTCTGAGCTATTTTTAAGAACCTTTGGGACTTATTCAATTAAGATCACAGACCCACTTGTGTTTTTTATGGAAGCAGTTCCCAAGAATAGAGATAGGGTTGAAATTCAAGATATAAATGAACAATATCTATCTGAATTTTTAGAGGCATTACAATCAGCTATGAATCAAATGTCAGTAGACGGTATTCGAATATCCCATGTAGCATCAAAGGGCAGAGAATTAAGCCAATACATGGCAAACATTTTAGATGAAGATTGGAAGAAGATGCGAGGGATAGAGATACAATCTGTAGGTATATCCAGTATTACCTATGATGGTGAATCCAAAGAATTGATCAATATGAGAAATAAAGGAGCCATGTTAGGAGATCCATCAGTCAGAGAGGGATATGTTCAAGGCTCTATAGCAAGAGGTTTAGAGTCAGCGGGCTCAAATAAAGGAGGAAGTGCAGGAGCTTTCTTAGGAATGGGAATAGGTATGCAAAATGCAGGAGGATTTATGGAAGCTGCATCACATTCTAATCAAAATCAAATGAATCAACAGGCTAAAAACAGAAAAAATACTGAAACAGTAGATGAAAATAATAAATGGTATTGCAGTGAATGTGGGGCAAAGAATCATGGAAAGTTTTGCACAGAGTGTGGTACTAAGAGAGAAGTAGCAGTTGAATGTTCAAATTGTGGATATAGACCTAATGGAACTCCTCCTAAGTTTTGCCCAGAATGTGGTACTAAGTTTTAGCAATATAAAGGGGGGATTCTCATGTCTACAACTAGCTATAAATGTTTAAGTTGTGGAGCTGGTATTCATTATAAACCAGAATTGCAGAAATTTAAGTGTGATTATTGTTTAAGCGAATACAGTGAAGAAGAACTATTAAATCAAAGTAAAAAAGAGACTGTAGGAAAGTTAAATTCATATACCTGTGAAAGTTGTGGAGCAAAAGTAGTTACTGACGATACTACGACATCTACACTCTGCTATTATTGTCATAATCCAGTTATTATTTCAGATAGATTAGAGGGAGAATTTTTACCTGACAAGATAATTCCGTTTACCATAGACAGAGATAGGGCACAGAAGATATTTTTGGAGTGGGTAGGAAATAAGATGTTTGTGCCAAGCGATTTTACCAGCTCTTCTCAACTAGAGAAGATAACAGGTATATATATTCCGTATTGGTGGGTGGATTATAAGGCAGATATTGACTATGTAGGAGAAGGTAGAAGAATTACAGTATGGAGAAGTGATAATAGAGAATATAAACAGACAGACAAATATCAAATAATAAGAAGTGGAAAAATAGATATAAACAATATTGGAGAATTGGCATTGACTAAAATAGATAATAATCTATTAAATGGAATTGGTCCCTTTAACGAAAGTGAAGCCATTCCTTTTTCCATGCCATATCTTTCAGGTTTTTTTGCCGAACAGTATAATATAAAGAAGGAAGAAATAGCTCCTGTTATAGAGAAGCAGGCTAAAAAATACTTTCGCTATTTAATAGATGAAAGTATCGGAGGATATAATAGGGTAAGGACTATTAGAAATAGTATTGATATAGATTTAGAAAAATGGAATTATACTCTTTTACCAGCTTGGATACTGACCTATGTCTATAAGAATAAGACCTATGTATTTGCAGTAAATGGTCAAACAGGAAAGGCTCACGGTAAATTGCCTTTAAGTAATAATAGGTTGGCTAAGGCTTTTGGTATAGTATCTGCAGCAACTGCAGCAACATTGTTACTTCTTTTAGCTGGAGGGATGTTTATATGGTAGCAAGCTCATTGAAAATGAAAAATAGCAGAATATTTGTTATCTTAGTCATAATATCTATTTTAGTATCTATTTCATCAATAGCCTTTGCTGAAAAAAATTTAGTCTTTGATGAAGGAAAATTCTTTTCAGAAGAAGAGATTAAAACTCTAAATCAAGAATCCAATAGGTTGTCTCATGAATATAATATAGATATAGTCATAGTGACAACAGATGATACCATGGGAAAATCCAGTAGAGAATTTGCTGATGATTATTTTGAGTCTGGTGGATTGGGTATAGGTGAAGATCGTAGTGGAGCATTATTTTTACTAGATATGGACAATAGAGAGGCATATATATCTACATCTGGCATTGCCATTAAATATCTGACTGATGAGAGGATAGAGTCTATATTGGATATGGTGTTTGATAATGGACTTATAGATGGAGATTACCATGGTGCAACTATAGGATTTTTAAGAGGAATGGAAGACTATCTTAAGATAGGTATTCCTTCTGACCAATATGATAAGTCAGAAGAAGAGATAGAGGAAGAGTTAAGAGAAGAACCAAAAGAAGAGCCAAAAAAGGAACCAAAAGAGGAACCAAAAGAAGAACCAAAAGAAGAAGCAAAGCAAGAACCTAGGGAAAAAAATAGTTTGGCAGGATCTGATATTGTTCTAAGCGTACTAATTGGGATTATAGTTGGAGGATTTTTTATTATTTCTGTAAGGTATCGATATAGATTTAGAAAGGCTAAAAATCCATATTCTTATAAGAGAAATAGTATTGTAAATTTCAGCAGAAGAGAAGATAGGCTCTTTGATACAATTATAACTCATAGAGTTATTTCAAAGCCCAAAAATGAGAGGCGTTCTTCCTACTCATTAAGAGATACTACATCAAGGGATACTACTAAGGCTTCATCCCCATCACCAGGGAGGAGTACTACTCATACTTCATCTAGTGGAAAGACCCATGGTGGAGGAGGTAGGAAGTTTTAATTTGCAAAAAAATGTATAAAAAATTTTTAGTATATGATAGACTAATGATGTGAAAATTTTATATTTTATATGGGGGTAAATAAATTGGACTTAAAATCAAAGATTAGAGTGATTGAAGACTTTCCTGTAGAGGGAATTAGCTTTAAGGATATAACTACTCTAATAAAAGACAAAGATGCTTTTAGAGAGGCAGTAAATATTATGGTAGAAGATTTAAAAGATAAGGGTGTAGATTACATAGTAGGACCAGAGGCAAGAGGATTTTTATTTGGTGCTACCGCTGCATATGCTTTAGGAGTTGGATTTATACCTGTGAGAAAACCTGGGAAACTACCTGGGAAGACTTCTAGTTATGAATATGAATTAGAATATGGAACCAATACATTGGAGATACATGCTGATGCAATAGAAGAGGGAAAGAAAGTAGCCATAATAGATGATCTATTAGCTACAGGAGGCACCGTATTATCTGCAGCAAAATTGATTGAATCCTTAGGTGGAGAAGTAGTAGCTATGGAATTTTTAATAGAATTAGAATCCCTAAAGGGAAGAGAAAAGCTAAAGGATTATTATATAAACTCTCTAGTGAAATATGATAGATAATAATATAAGAAAATATTAAAAATGTATTGACATTTATATTATAAGATGATAATGTATGTAGAAATAAATAAAATTAGAAAATTAATTTAATATGGATTATTGAGATAACGATGATGAAGGAAAGACCATCGTAGAACAGATTACAGAGAACTGGAATAGGTGAGAGCCAGTATTTTGTCAGATGGGGAATAAATCACTTCAGAGTTTCATAACTGAATTAAGTAAGTTATGACGTAAGCCTACGTTACAGGGCCAGGGTTTGTTGGAACCTAGTAAGATGATATTCGTGAGAATATCGTAATTTAGAGTGGTAACGTGCTAATGAAGTACCTCTATTATGTGATATGCATAATAGAGGTTTTTTTAGTTTTTGGAGGTGATTAAATTTATTGGAATTGAGAAGATATTAGACTATGATCTTATAAAAAATATAAAAGGAGAGATTAAAACATGAAAAAGATAATAAATCTATTGTTAGTAATGGTATTGGTAGTTGGAGTTCTTGGAGGCTGTTCTCCAAAACAAGAGGCTGGTTCATCAGATGCAACAGATACTATAAAAGTAGGTCTTAACTATGAGCTATCAGGCAATGTAGCCACATATGGGCAGTCTCTAACTGCAGGTATTGAACTTGCTATGGAAGAGATAAATGAAAAAGGTGGAGTATTGGGAAAACAAATCGAAATCATAAAGGTAGATAATAAATCTGATAGTGCAGAAGCAGCTAATGTCTCTACTAGATTGATAACAAGGGACAAAGTAGTAGCTATACTTGGGCCTGCTACTTCAGGAAATACTAAAGGAGCTACACCACCAGCTATGCAGAATAAAGTTCCTCTGATATCTGCATCTGCAACAGACGATGATGTTACAGTAGATAGCAATGGAAAAGTAAGAGAATATATCTTTAAAACATGTTTTAGTGATTCATTTCAGGGAGTTACTATGGCAAACTTTGCATCTGATGATCTAAATCTCAATAGTGCTGCAATTTTATTTGACAATACTAGTGATTATGCAAAGGGGCTTATGAAGAGTTTCAAGGAAACATATCAATCATCAGGTGGCGATATATTAGTTGAAGAAGCATATCAATCTAAGGAAACTGACTTTAAAGCAGTCTTAACCAATATAAAAGCTGCAAATCCACAAGTTATATATGTACCGGGCTATTATGAAGAAGTCGGATTAATAGTTAAACAGGCTCGTGAATTAGGTTTGGATGTTCCTATATTAGGTGGAGATGGCTATGATTCACCTAAGATAGCAGAGATTGCAGATGCTAAATCCTTAGAAAAAGTATATTATACGAATCACTATTCACCAATGGATGCTGCACCAGAGGTTGTAGAATTTAGAGAAGCTTTTACAGCTAAGTATGGAAAAGATGCAGATGCCTTTAATGCATTGGGATATGATTTGGCATATTTTTTAGTAGATGCCATCAATAAGGCAGGTAAAGCAGAGAGGGAAGCAATAAAGGATGCATTAGCTGCTACAAAGGACTTTAAGGGTGTTACAGGTAGTTTGTCTATAGATGAATTCCATAATCCTATCAAGGCAGTTACCATATTGGAACTAGTAGATGGAGCACCTACATTTTTGAAGAAATGGGAGCCATGGCAGGAATAGAAATTGTGGATTTAGCTATATATTCTTACTCTGATCCATAATTTATGGATTAGAGTAAGGTATTATAAATTGTAATATAAGTAAGACTAAATGGAGTGATTATCATGGAACAGATGATTCAACAAGTTATAAATGGAATATCCCTTGGAAGCATATATGCATTGATTGCTCTTGGATATACTATGGTCTATGGAATAATAAAATTAATAAACTTTGCACATGGTGATATCTATATGGTGGGAGCCTATATAGGCTTTGCTTTGACAACATTTTTAAAATTGGGATTTTTCCCAGCACTTATATTATCTATGCTTTTATGTAGTGTTTTAGGTATGTTGATTGAAAAAGTGGCTTACAAACCTGTTAGAAATGCTACTAGGATAGCAGCTTTAATCACTGCGATAAGTGTTTCATTATTTTTAGAATATGGGATGATGTATTTTGTAAAACCAGATACCAGAACTTTTCCTAACCTATTGCCTAATAGACAGTTGAAGATACTTGGGACTAATGCTGTCTTAGATATTAAGAATATCTATATAATAGTGGTTACAATTTTATTGATGCTTCTTTTACAATATGTAATTCATAGAACAAAAGTAGGAAAGGCAATGAGAGCAGTATCTCTAGACAGAGATGCTGCCCAGCTCATGGGTATCGATATAAATAAGACAATATCCAATACATTTGCCATAGGTTCTGCATTAGCTGGAGCTGCAGGTGTGCTAGTGGGAACATATTATAATTCTATAAATCCACTTATGGGGGTAGTGCCGGGACTCAAGGCTTTTGTTGCAGCAGTAATAGGTGGAATAGGGATTATTCCGGGAGCGGTGTTTGGAGGATTTTTTCTAGGAATAGTAGAGACTATGATAAGTGCATTAGGTGGCTCCCTATATAAAGATGCTGTGGCATTTGCCATATTGATAATAGTCCTTTTAGTTAAGCCTAATGGATTCTTTGGCAAAACTATAAGGGAAAAAGTATAAGGAGAGAGCATCATGAAAATTTTAAATAAGAAAAATATACTCAATTTAATATTTATACTAGGTATCTATATTATAGTTAGAGTTTTAATAAATAGAGGTATATTTGATTCGTATATTCAATTGAATCTAGTCATCATCGGAATAAATATCATACTGGCAGTTAGCTTAAATCTCATAACGGGATTTACAGGACAATTTTCTCTAGGTCATGCAGCCTTTATGTCCATTGGAGCCTATGCATCAGGAATAATGACGGCAAGACTAGGGCAGCCTTTTATAGTTGGGATAATATTTGCAGGTGTATTCGCCTCCTTGGCAGGGATTCTGATTGGGATACCTACCTTAAGATTAAAAGGAGACTATTTGGCCATAGCCACATTGGGATTTGGTGAAATAGTAAAGATTCTAGCCATAAATAATGATTATATTGGAGGGGCAGTGGGTCTAAATGACATTCCTCAGTATACCAATTGGAACTGGCTTTATTTTTCAGTAATAGTTGCTATATTAGTCATAAAGAATTTTGTAAATTCCCACAATGGAAGAGCATGTATGTCTATTAGAGAAGATGAGATAGCAGCAGAAGCTATGGGAGTAAATACAACTTATTATAAGATACTGGTATTTACCATAGGTGCCTTTTTCGCAGGAGTTGCAGGGGCTCTATATGCAAATTATTTTTATTTTATAAAACCAGATTCCTTTGGATTTATGAAATCTGTAGATATCTTAGTCATAGTAGTATTTGGAGGTATGGGCAGTATTACAGGTTCTATACTAGGTGCAGTTTTATTATCTGTGATCTCCTTGTTTTTACAGGCAATTCCTGAATTAAGGATGGTAGTCTATTCCATTATATTATTTTTAATAATGGTATATAGACCACAGGGAATCATGGGAGATAAAGAATTTAAATTATTTGGTGAAAGGGGTGCTTTAGATGGAAATGTTAGTAGTAAATAATCTTTACAAATCATTTGGCGGGGTAAAGGCTGTTTCTGATATAAATATGAGTATAAATCAAGGTGAAATAGTTGGAATAATAGGTCCAAATGGGGCTGGCAAGACTACTTTTTTCAATTTATTGACAGGAATCTATAGTCCCAGTTCAGGAGATATAGTATACAAATTAAATCAAGAGGTTTCTTCAAAGAGATTTAAACCCTTTAAGATGACTAGATATGGAGTAGCTAGAACATTTCAAAATATAAGACTGTTTAGGGAAATGAGTGTGTTGGAAAATGTCTTAATAGGATATCATAACAACTTTAAGAATGGAGTATTATCTTCTCTATTGAGATTGCCATCATTTTCAAAAGCTGAAGGCAGAGCTTATGATGAAGTCATAGAACTATTGAAGGTATTTAATCTATTAGATAAAAAAGATGTATTGGCAAAGAATCTTCCCTATGGAGAGCAGAGAAAAGTAGAGATAGCTAGGGCATTGGCTTCAAAACCTAAGATACTTCTACTAGATGAGCCAGCAGCTGGTATGAATCCCAATGAAACTAAAGAGCTTACTAAACTAATAAATTGGATAAGAGATGAATTTGATCTCACTATTATATTGATTGAACATGATATGTCCTTAGTAATGGGGATTTGTAATACTGTATTTGTATTTGATTATGGGACATTATTAGCTAGTGGTAGTCCAGAGGAAATTCAAAGGAATCCAAGGGTTATCAAGGCTTATCTTGGAGGGAATTAGATGCTAGAATTAAAGGGCTTAAATGTGTATTATGGTGGGATTCATGCTATTAAAGATATAAGTCTAAATGTAAATCATGGAGAGATAGTGACTCTCATTGGATCAAATGGTTCTGGAAAGACTACTACTTTGAGGACCATATCTGGACTGGAAAAGGCGAAAACGGGAAAGATACTGTTTAAAGGTGAAGATATAGGAAAATATCAGGCGTCAGAAATTGTCAAATTGGGAATTTCTCATGTCCCAGAGGGAAGGAGGATATTTGGGACTATGTCTGTACTAGAAAATTTGGAAATTGGGGCTTTTACCAGAAAAGATAGAGCAAATATAGATAAAGATATCAAAGATATATATTCTCTATTTCCTATATTATATGATAGAAGATATCAAAATGCAGTAAATCTTTCAGGTGGAGAGCAACAGATGTTGGCCATTGGGCGAGCTTTGCTCTCCAAACCAGAACTTCTTCTATTAGATGAACCTTCCATGGGTTTAGCTCCCATAATAGTAAAGGAAATATTCTCAATAATCAAAGATGTAAATGAAAAGGGAACTACAATTTTACTTGTAGAACAAAATGCCAATATGGCATTACAATGCGCTGATAGGGCATATATAATTAAAAATGGAAGGATTGAATTAGAGGGAGAGGCTCTGGAGCTATTAGACAATGAATCGGTAAAGAACGCTTATCTCGGCGGGTAAAACATGGTATAATATACCTATAAAGGAGAGATAAGATGGGTAACATATTGGATCTAGATTCTAAAGGGAAATTATATATTTTGCATATAGATATGGATGCCTTCTATGCTTCTGTAGAAGAAAGAGATAATCCTGATTTAAAAGGAAAACCTGTAATAGTAGGTGGGTTAAGTAATCATGGAATAGTCACTACTGCTAATTATGAGGCAAGAAAGTATGGAGTTCACTCTGCCATGCCTATATTTATAGCTAAAATAAAATGTCCTCATGGGTATTATATACCACCTAGAATGGAGAGGTACAGAGAGATTTCACGAAGAGTATTTTATATTCTATATGGTATTACAGAAATAATAGAGCAGGTATCCATAGATGAAGCTTATTTAGACATCTCTCAATTAGATGGAGATCCAATTATGATAGCCCAAGATATAAAGAGGAGAGTATTGAAAGAGACAGGACTTACTATGTCCATAGGAATCTCATATAATAAATTTCTTGCAAAATTAGCTTCAGATTGGAATAAACCTAATGGAATAAAAATAATCAGTCAGGATATGGTACCAGATATCCTATTGCCGCTGTCCGTAAAGTCTGTCCATGGTATTGGACCTAAGTCAGCAAAAAAACTTAATAATATTGGAATCTACACAGTTAAAGATCTGATGTATCTTACAGAAGACTTTCTAGTAGATTTATTTGGAAAACAAGGTGGAGAGATATATTATCGAATTAGAGGCATAGATAATAGGGAAATAGATACAGAAAGGGAAAGAAAATCTCTAGGTACGGAGACTACTTTTTCTAAAGATACTAGGGATAAAGGGATATTGAAGTCCTATATAGGTGAATTTGCTTCTGAAATATCAGGAGCTTTGAGACAAAAAGGACTTCATGGAAGGACTATTACTTTAAAGATAAAATACGATGATTTTACAGTAAAGACAAGGGGCAGGACTTTAGTAGAAGAAGTAGATTCAGAAGAGATATTATATAAAATAGGAGTAAGCCTATTAGATGAGATGGACTTGAGAAAAAAAGTTAGATTAATAGGACTTACAGTTTCTAATCTATCTCCTTCAACTATGGAACAGCTATCTTTATTTAACAACTAGTTGACAGAAATTGACAATTGTGATATATAAAGAGTATTAGCACTCCTAGTTATAGAGTGCTAATACTCTTTACTATTTTAGAAGAAGGGATAGATTATAATGGAAAAGAAGGAATTTAGAGCAGAGTCTAAGCGGCTATTAGATTTAATGATCAATTCAATTTATACTCATAGGGAAATATTTTTAAGAGAGATTATATCCAATGCCAGTGATGCAATTGACAAGTTATATTATAGGTCTTTAAAGGACAAGGAGCTGGATTTTAATAGAGAAGATTTTTACATCAAGATTACTAGAGATAGAGATAATAAGACATTGACTATATCTGATACTGGAATTGGAATGTCGAAGGAGGAGCTGGAGGAAAATTTAGGGATTATAGCTAAGAGTGGTTCTTTTGCATTTAAAAATGAGAATGATTTAAAGGATGAAGTAGATATAATAGGACAATTTGGAGTAGGATTTTATTCTGCCTTTATGGTTGCAGATAAGGTTACAGTTGTAAGTAAGACCCTTGGAGCCGACAAAGCCTATAAATGGGAATCTACTGGAGCAGATGGATATACCATAGAAGAATTTCATAGAGATGATGTAGGTACAGATATTATCTTAAAGCTAAAGGAAAATACAGAAGATGAGAACTATGATAGATTTCTTGAAGAGTATGAGTTGAAAAACCTTATTAAAAAATATTCAGATTTTATAAGATATCCTATCAAGATGATAGTAACAAAGAGCAGGTTAAAAGATAATACAAAAGATGAGTATGAAAAATACATGGAAGAAGAGACTATAAATTCCATGGTTCCAATTTGGAGAAGGAATAAAAACGAATTGACTGAGGAAGATTATGAAAACTTTTATCAGGAAAAACGTTATGGATTTGATAAGCCTTTGAGATCTATACATTTCAGTGTAGATGGAATGATGAGCTATAGATCTATACTCTATATTCCAAGTAAAGCTCCCTATGACTTTTATACCAAAGAATATGAAAAAGGTTTGGAACTATATTCAAGTGGAGTTCTCATAATGGAAAAATGTCCAGAGTTGTTGCCAGACTACTTTAGTTTTATAAAGGGTGTAGTAGACTCAGAGGATCTTTCATTAAATATTTCAAGGGAAGTATTACAGCATGATAGACAGTTGAAGTTAATAGGAAAGAAGATTGAGGAAAAGATCAAAGATGAATTAAAGGATCTTTTAGACAATGAAAGAGAAAAATATGAAGAATTTTATAAGAGCTTTGGAAATCAACTGAAATATGGAATTTATAAGGACTTTGGAATGAATAGAGATGTACTTCAAGATCTCTTGATGTTCTATTCTTCAAAGGATAAGAAATTGACTACATTGGAAGAATATTTCAATAGAATGCCAGAGGAGCAAAAATATATCTATTATGCCAGTGGTGAGTCCATAGATAGGATAGATAAATTGCCACAGACTGAATTATTAAAAGATAAGGGCTATGAAATATTATATTTTATTGATGAAATAGATGAATTTGCAATAAAGATGTTAATGAATTTTAAGGAAAAAGAATTTAAGTCTGTTTCAGGTGGAGATTTAGGACTGGATTCAGAGGAAAATACTGAAGAAAATAGAGAAGATATGGGAGAAAATAAAGAACTATTTTCTGCTATGAAGGAGATCTTAGGTGACAAAATAAAAGAAGTAAAATCTTCAGTGAGATTGAAAAACCATCCAGTATGCCTAACTAGTGATGGAGAACTATCTATAGAGATGGAAAAGATATTGAAGAATGTTCCAAATAACACTGAGATTAAGGCAGATAAGATCTTGGAGATAAATATGGAACATGAGATATTCTCTAAATTAAAAGATGCTTTTGAAAAGGACCAAGACAAGTTTAAACTCTACACAGATATTCTCTACAATCAAGCTCTATTAATAGAAGGACTTCCTTTAGAAGATCCAGTAGCTTTTGCAGATAATATTTCCAAACTCATGTAGAACCATTCAAATACTTAAAAATAGTATATTTTTAAAAGATTTTGCCATAATATTGGAGAAAGCAGATTATTTTTCTTGAAAGTTGGTAATAAGAGGAATATAATCTATCATGTAGGGATATTTTAAAATCAAAGATAATGGGAGGAACATCAATGAGAGCTTTTATAAACAAGGAAGCATGTATAAGTTGTGGTCTATGTGTTTCAATTTGTCCAGAAGTATTTGAGATGGACGATGATGACAAGGCAGCAGTTATTGCCGATCCAGTACCATCAGATGTAGAAGATTCAGCACAGGAAGCAGCAGATTCTTGCCCAACTGAGGCAATCAGCATAGAGGAATAAGTATATTATCAGAAAAGCAACCTTTCGTAGGTTGCTTTTTTGAAATATGATTTAATGAAATATATATGGGTATATAGGAACTATTATGTATTGGAGGGAGTTAAAATGAAGATAGTAGCCATAGTAGGAAGCATAAGAAGGGAATCCTATAATAAAAAGATAGTCGAATTTATGAAGGAAAGATATAAAGATAAAATGGATATAGAGATATTGCCAATAGAAGAATTGCCTATGTATAATGAAGACATAGAATTATCTCCGCCTTCTAGTGTAAAGGAGATAAAGGATAAGATTAAATCAAGTGATGGAATATTAATAGCTACACCAGAATACAATCATTCTATCCCTGGAGTTTTAAAAAATGCACTGGATTGGTTTTCAAGGGTGGATTATGTTATGATGGATAAACCATCAATGGTAATAGGGGCGTCTCAAGGTGGGTTTGGAACTAATAGAGCTCAAATGCATTTAAGGCAGATACTAAATTCTGGGATTATAGGGACTATTAATCTACCTAGAAATGAATTATTTATCAGTAAGGTACAAGATAAGGTAGATGAATCAGGTAAGCTAATAGACGAATCTACAATTAGACATCTGGATAAGGTAGTAGACAATTTTATAGAGTGGACAGATAAGGTAAGATAATAAAAACAACTGCCAATTGGCAGTTGTTTTATCTAGTCTAACTCTATCTACTAAATAATCTTATCAATGTAGGTGAATATAATATTAGGATAGAAACAATAGTAGAAATCCAAAATATTATCTTGCTGGTTTTGTTTGCTCCTTTTTTTTCTATTATATCATATGAAAAATATAGCATAATAGTTGTAAGGACTACAAATAAAGGTTTATATCTAGTTAAATTAGAGAAAAACGCCGTTCCTATGCTCCCCAAACCTAGGGCTGCCAATATAAGGCCACCACTTCAACAAAGGGCTGCAGAGATGGAAGTAAATATGGATAATATACTCAGTAATCTTTCTTTCATATTATATACCCCCTCACCCTATATTATAATTTAAAAGGCTTAAGGTCAAGAGGAAAATTTAATCATTGTAAGTAAGAATTTATAAAGGTATAATGAGATATAGAAAGAGTGTATTAGATTAATATGGATATTTTTAACTGTGGAAGAATTGAAAGGAGGAAGTTATGAAAGGGAGAAAGAATCCAAAGAAACCTTTAATATATTATTATATAGTAGCTACAATTGTAGTTTTATTGTTAAATGCATTTGTATTTCCAGCCATATTAAAATCTAAAATAAAGGAAGTAGATTATGGAACATTTATGCAGATGCTAGAGGATAAGAAAGTATCTGAAGCTGAAGTAAATGATAGACAGATTATCTTTGCTTTATCAGATAAAGAAGATAAGACTATATATACAACTAATAGAATGGAGGATCCAGATTTAGTAAATAGATTGAGTGGTGCAGGTGTAAGGTTCGGTAAAGTACCCCCATCACCTATTATGAACTTTTTACTGACATGGGTTGGGCCATTACTCATATTCTTTGTATTGGGACAATTACTTACTAGATCCATGCAAAAGAGGATGGGTGGAGGCAATTTTATGTCTTTTGGAAAGAGTAATGCCAAGATATATGTAGATGCAGAAGCTGGAAAGACCTTTGATGATGTAGCTGGACAAGATGAAGCTAAGGAAGCTCTAACAGAAATCGTGGATTTTTTGCATAATCCTAAAAAATATGTAAGTATAGGTGCATCCATGCCTAAAGGAGCTCTATTAGTAGGTCCACCGGGTACAGGAAAGACACTACTTGCTAGGGCTGTTGCAGGAGAGGCTAAAGTACCGTTTTTTTCTATATCTGGTTCAGAATTTGTAGAGATGTTTGTAGGAATGGGAGCAGCAAAGGTTCGAGATTTATTTAAACAGGCACAGGAAAAGGCACCATGTATTGTATTTATAGATGAAATTGATACCATAGGTAAGAAGAGAGACGATGGTGGAATAGGGGGAAATGATGAGAGGGAACAGACCCTAAATCAATTATTGACTGAGATGGATGGATTTGATGGCAAGGAGGGAGTAGTAATCCTAGCTGCAACTAATAGACCAGAGTCACTAGATAAGGCTCTTCTTCGCCCAGGTAGATTTGATAGACGTATTCCTGTAGAGCTACCAGATCTTACAGGTAGAGAGGAAATTTTAAAGGTACATGCTAAAAAGGTAAAGATGGGAAATGATGTAGACTTTAATGCTATAGCTAGAGCTACTGTAGGGGCATCAGGAGCTGATCTTGCCAATATGGTGAATGAAGCAGCTTTGAGAGCTGTTAGAAATGGAAGAAATATGGTATTGCAAGAGGACTTAGAAGAATCTGTAGAAGTTGTAATAGCAGGATATCAAAGAAAAAATGCTGTTATATCTACAAAAGAAAAGCGTATAATCGCCTATCACGAAATAGGTCATGCTCTAGTGGCAGCTAAACAAACCAACTCCGATCCTGTTCATAAAATAACCATAATCCCTAGGACATCAGGAGCATTGGGATATACAATGCAAGTAGCAGAAGATGAAAGTGTACTGATGACTAAAGAAGAGGCCTTCAATAAGATAGTTACATTGACAGGTGGTAGAGCAGCAGAGGAGCTAGTATTTGGAGAGATAACTTCTGGAGCATCCAATGATATAGAACAAGCCACTAAGATTGCTAGATCTATGGTAACTCGCTTTGGAATGAGTGATCATTTTGGCATGATGGCACTTGAAACTGTTTCTAATCAGTATTTAGGAGGAGATGCCTCTCTTATATGTTCTCCAGAGACATCATCTAAGATAGATCAAGAGGTTCTAGAGATAATTAAATCAGCTTATAAAAAAGCTTTAAATATATTAAGTGAAAATAGAGCTAAATTGACAGAGCTTTCCAACTATCTATTGGAAATGGAAACTATAACAGGAGAAACTTTTATGGAGATATTAAATTGTTAAGATATAAATAAAACTCCATCTGACATAAGTTTTTTTATAGTCTATTATATTCTTTTATATGATGTTTAATATTTTTATGATATTATATATAAAGAATTGGAAATGAGGAGGAAAAAAATTGTTTAAAAATCTGTTTAAGAAAAGAGAAGAATCTATAAAAAAAGAGGATATAAGTATTTTTAGTCCAGTAGAAGGTGAGATCATATCTATAGAAGATACACCAGATGAGGTATTTGCAGGAAAGATGCTTGGAGATGGATTTTCAATTAAACCTAAGGGAAATAAGATATATGCACCAGTATCTGGAGAGATAAAGGTTTTATTCCCTACATTACATGCTGTAGCAATTGAAACTGAAGATGGATTAGAGATACTCATTCATATAGGAATAGATACAGTTCAATTAGATGGTGAAGGTTTTACAGGTCATGTAAAGGTAGGAGATAAGGTAAAACAAGGGGATCTATTGGTATCTTTTGATAAAGCTATCATTGAAGAAAAGGCTAAAAGCTCTATTACTCCACTTATCATAACCAATATGGATGTAGTAGAGGATATATCTATAGATTATGGAAATAAAGATGCAAATGAAAAGGTAGCTACTATAAAACTAAAATAAGGTATAGAGATGGACCTCCATCTCTTTTTTTATGTCTACAGGTAATATCTATAGATGTAATTTTAAAAAAATTGATAAGTTTTTAAATTATATACATTTAGTATCATTTTAGGCTTTAATGAAATATAATTTTATGATATAATCAAAAACGTGGAATTAAATTTAATATATTGGGTATATATGTAATAAGAAAGGGTGATGCTTATGAAAATTCAATTGCATAAATTGACTACGGAGAAGAGAAATCCTCTAACTATGGATATAGATATAGTTTCAACAGATCAGATGGTAAGACTAATCAATAATGAAGATAAGAAAGTGGCCTATGCAGTGGAAAAAGAGATACCTAATATAGCAAGGGCTATTGATTTAATCGTAGATAGATTGGGCAATGGTGGAAGGCTCATATATATGGGTGCAGGCACTAGTGGACGATTGGGTATATTAGATGCTTCAGAATGTCCTCCAACATTTGGAGTATCCCATGAGTTAGTACAGGGATTAATAGCTGGAGGTCATAAGGCTATACTTAAAGCCGTAGAGAATATTGAAGATAGTACAGAAGAGGGAATGAAGGATCTAAAGGAAATAGATTTTACTAATAAGGATGTGTTGGTAGGAATAGCTGCAAGTGGCAGGACACCTTATGTATTAGGAGGACTAGAGTATGCTAGATCAATAGGTGCAATAACTATTGGAGTTACAAATAACAGTCTAGCTGAGATGCGTAATTACGTAGATATATGTATTGCTGTGGAAGTAGGTGGAGAAGTAGTGACAGGCTCAACTAGGATGAAGGCTGGTACAGCACAAAAGATGGTTTTAAATATGTTGAGTACAGGTACTATGATAAAGTTAGGAAAGGTATATGAAAATCTAATGGTAGATGTGGAGCCGACAAATCTCAAATTAGTTGAAAGAAGTAAGAGGATAGTTATGGAAGCAACAGGAGTCGAAGAAGATGTGGCTACAGAATATCTAGAGGATACAGATTATGATGTTAAATTATCTATACTTATGATAAAGGGGGGATTAGATAAGAATACTGCTAAAGATTTATTACATAAGACTAAGGGGCATATTAGAAAGGCATTAGAATTGATTTAGGCTATGGAAGTATAATTTAAAAGTTCAGTAAGAATTTGAAAGGAGGTTTAGGTATTTATGATGAAAAATAAGCGTATAAGATTTTCCAGCATCTTGTTAGTCCTTATAATATTTTTAACTAGCTTCACTAGCTATGCAGCTGAGATTGAAATTGGTGGGAAAACTGGGGAGATATGGACTATATCGTCTCAAATTGAGCCGAAGTTTCCTGATGAAAATCCTACAGATAGAATCTTTGCCCAAAATCGTAGGACGTTTAAAGGGTATGAGGGTAGAGGACAGATCATTGTGGAAAATCACGGTGCAAAATCTGCAGAAATCTATATCAATGGAAAGTTGATTGATATTAAAAAGGCTCTAGAGGATGAAACAGAAGTTATGACAATTGATATAGGAAAATATACTGTTAATGGGGAAAACCTTATTAAAGTTTTAAATGTCAAGCCAGAGGAATCTTACATAAAGGTGCATATACCATATCCTAGCCTAGCGGTGGGGAAAGCTCACGAGGTTGGTTTTTCTGATAAAAAATTAGCTAAAGTAGATGAGCTGATTAATAGTGAAGTTGAAGAGGGATTTCCAGGAGCAGTACTGTTGATTATCAAGGATGGAAAGATAGTCAAGAATACAGCATATGGATATAAACTTAAATATGATGGTGAAGATCTATTAGATGAATTTGTACCAATGGAAGTAGGTACGATCTTTGATTTAGCTTCTAATACAAAGATGTTTTCAACTAATATAGCAATACAGAAGCTCATTAGTGAGGGAAAGATAAAGATAGAAGATAAGGTGATAAAATATATCCCTAATTTTAAGGGAGATGGAAGAGAAAATATTAGGATAAAGGATCTATTGACTCACAGTGCAGGGTTTAGCTCTAGTATAAGATTTTATATGCCTGACAATCCATATGGAGAAGAGTTCTATTCAGATAATAGAGAGAGAACACTAAAACTTTTAGAAAAAGCTCCTCTAGAATATGAAACAGGAACAAAGACAATATACAGTGATACTGATTATATGCTACTAGGATATATAATTGAAAATGTAACTGGAAAGAGATTAGATGAGTATGTAGAAAAAGAGATATATGAGCCCTTAGGATTAAAACATACTATGTATGTTCCATTAGAAAAAGGACTATTAAAAGAGCAATTTGCTGCTACTGAGACTATGGGCAATACAAGAGGTGGAAGTAGAGACTATCCAAATATAAGAAAACATACATTACAGGGTGAAGTCCATGATGAAAAAGCATATTATTCCATGGATGGTGTGTCAGGACATGCAGGATTATTTTCTACAGCTGGAGATATGGCGGTCCTCTGTCAATCATTATTAAATGGTGGTGGATATGGTAATAATGAGATATTTAATAATGGAGTATTAGATCAATTCACAAAACCTTCAGATAGTGACATAACTTTTGGACTAGGGTGGAATCGTGCTGGAAATATGGATAAGATATGGCAATTTGGACCATATGCCAGCAATCTTGCAATTGGTCATACTGGATGGACTGGTAGTTTGACAGTAATAGACCCAAAATATGATATGGCAATTGTATTGCTTACTAATAAAAAACACTCTAATTGTGTTGAGGATAAATTTGAGGGAGACAAATTTGAAACAGGGAAATATGGAAGCGTTGTATCTCTGATTTACGAAGCGTTATTGGAAAATAATTAAAGTATAGGAAAAGTTTTAAATGGTTTTATCTCATATAAGTTTTTTAATATTAACAATAAGAAGGGGGATGCTTTATGGCCAAATTATCACCAAAGGAATTATCAGAACAGATTTTAGCAAGTGTTGGAGGCAAGGAAAACATAGTATCTGCTGCCAATTGTGCAACTAGACTAAGAGTATTTCTTAAAGATGAAAAACTCATGAATAGAGCAAAACTAAATAGTATTGATGGGGTACTGGGAGTAGTAAAACAAGATGATCAATATCAAATAATATTAGGACCCGGTACTGCAGGAAAAGTAGGTGCAGAATTTGCTAAAGTTACAGGCGTTTCAGTTAAAGAAATAGATCAGATACAACTTAAAAAAGAAGAGTTAAAGAGAAAAAATGATACACCGTTTAAGAGATTTTTAAAACATCTATCAAACATATTTATACCGCTTATTCCAGCGTTTGTAGGATGTGGAGTTATCTATGGTGGTTCAAAACTATTAGATAATCTAGGACTAATAAATGAAAATACTTATGAAATTTTAAAGGTTATTGGTAAGGCTATATTTACCTATATGAATATAATGGTAGGTATGTATACTGCAAAGGAATTTGGAGGGAGTATTACTCTAGGTGGTTCAATAGCTGGTATCTTAAGTGCACCGGGATTGGCAAAAGTAGTTATAAATGGAGAGAATCTAATACCGGAGCAAGGAGGTATAATTGCTGTATTAATAGCATGTATGTTGGGGGCTTGGTTAGAGAAGAAGATTAGAAAATTTATGCCTTCAGTTATAGATTTGATAGCAACTCCAACCCTTGTATTATTGATAATAGGTGTAGGTAGCTTGTATATAATACATCCATTAGGAGTTACTCTGACTAAAAGCATTAGTAATGTAGTAGAAGTTTTAATTGATAGAGGTGGTTTTTTAATAGGAGCCGTATTATCTGGTGCATTCTTACCATTAGTAATGACTGGGCTTCATAGAGCTCTAACACCTATTGAAGTAAGTTTACTAAAGGAGACAAGTATTGACTTATTAAGACCAATACTTGCAATGGCAGGAGCAGGGCAAGTTGGTGCAGGTATTGCTATCTATTTGAAAACTAAAAACAAGAAACTTAAAAATATAATAGGTAGTTCCCTTCCTATAGGAATGTTGGGAGTTGGAGAGCCATTGATGTTTGGTGTCACATTACCTTTAGGAAAGCCATTTATAACTGCATGTATAGGTTCTATGCTAGGAGGAGCATATGTATCTATTATGAAAGTGGGTTCATTGGGAATAGGATTATCAGGATTGCCATTGACTTTGTTGATTCCATCTAATATGATAGTTCACTATCTTATAGGAACGTTATTGGCATATCTAGGAGGATTTTTATTGACATACTTCACTAAATGGGAAGATATGCCTGATGGAGTTGAAGGAGAGATGGAAGGTAATTCTGTATTAAATGAAGTATTGCATTTGAATAAATGATTTTGGAGGCTTTATAATGAACTTTGATTTTCATATGCATTCTGTCTATTCAGATGGAAGCTCTACAGTAGAAGAAATATTTAAAAAGGCAAATTCCATAGATTTAGAGGCAATTGCAGTAACAGATCATGATACTGTATTGGGTATTGAGGAAGTGGATAAATTTAGTAGAAGCTATAATATTCCTTTTGTTCCCGGGATAGAGTTTACAGCTTTTGAAGAAGGAATGAAGTTTCATGTATTAGGATATGGGATAGATTTTAAATCTGATGAATTGATAAATTATTCTTTGGATATCTTAAATAAGCTAAATAAAAAATCAAAAGAGCAGATAGATTTAATGCATAGAAATGGAATAGATATACCAGAAGAGGAATTCTTTGCCGAAGGACAGGGAGGACCTCTCTATAGGGCTAAGCTCTTAAAGGTGTTGAGTAGACATGGATATCTATTAGAAGAGGATATTATGAATTCATTAGGTAAATTCTTTGGAAAAGATGCTCCATATTATGTGGAAGATGGGTTTAAATACAATGATTTTAGCCAGACTGTTAGGCTTATAAAGGAAAATGGCGGAATAGTAGTACTAGCTCATCCTGGAAAGATTAAGAAGAAAAATGAGAAGCTATATTATGAAGTATTAAATAGCGGATTATTAGATGGAGTAGAAGTATATCATATTTCCAATAATATGGATGTTCGAGAAGAATTGACAGAACTTGCAAACAAAAAAGATATAATGATAACCGGTGGTTCAGATTATCATGGAGATTATAATAAACATAAGACAGCCATTGCTGGAATAGATATACCAGAAGAGGTATATTATAATCTTGAACCATACTTTAAAAATAAAATATAACTAATGGATATGGTGACTATAGCTAGTCACCATATTTTGTGATATATTAATATTAGTAAAACAGAGGAGATTGGGTGATAATTTTTGGGTGCAATAGTGAGGATCAGAAGTTTGAAATACGATTTTACAGAATCTGAGGGAAAAATAGGCCAATATATAATAGATAATCCAGATAAGGTATATAATCTAACTGCTTTAGAATTGGCAGATATAACAGAAACCAGTGCAGCAAGTGTAATAAGATTTTCTAAGAAATTAGGTTATTCAGGTTTTCAAGAATTAAAGATATCTCTAGCAAAGGATGGAGATAGAGATAATAGTAGAGGAGATAAGATATATGAGGCAATTTCTATAGAAGATTCTACAGCGTCTATTATGGAAAAGATAGCTATCGAAAATATAAATGCAATAAAAAATACTCTTAAACTTCTAGATAGAGATTCTATAGATAGAGTAGTAGAAGCAATAGATGGTGCAAATAGAATATTTCTATTTGGAATAGGCAGCTCTTTTTTAGTAGCTAGAGACCTTCAATATAAACTAGCTAGGATAAATATGCCAGTATTTCTATATGAGGACTTACATCTACAATTGGTCTCTGCATCCAATATGAAGATTGGAGATATAGCTATAGGCATTTCCCACAGTGGAAAAACTAAGGAGATATATAGAGCCTTAGAATTGGCTAAGGAAGCTGGATGTGAGACTGTCTCTATAACTAGATATGGAGATAGTCCTGTAAGTAAAATCGCAGATTTTAATCTATATACTGCTGAAGTAGAAGAATATCTTAGGATGGGAGCAATAGCTTCTAGAATAGCCCAATTGACAATTATAGATATATTATTTACATCTATAGTCAAGAAGAACTATAATAGGATCAATGCATGTATTACAAATACTGGTGAATTGATAAGGGATCTAAAGTTTAAATAAAGAAAACTTATATCAGATGGATTTTTATACTCCAGCTGAATGGGGATAAGCCATCAGACAAAACACTCCTTCGACTTTGAGATTTGACACTGTATCTTTAATAATTGTGAATTGTGATCTGTGAATTAAAATTGCCTGTACCTTAATGGGTATAAAATATGATAGAATATGGAAAGGGAAGATGGTTATGGAGAAATTTACAATGGAATACATAATACCATATTATGAAACAGATAGATATGGAAGAGTAACACCTGTATCATTGTTAAAGTATTTAGGAGAGACATCATCACAGCATGGAGATTATCAAGGTGTGGGATTTGATGAACTACAAAGGGAGAACCATGGTTGGATACTCTATAGATGGAAGGTAAGATTTGATCATTATCCATCAGTAGGAGATAAAATAGTCGTGGAGACATGGACGTCAGGTTTTTATAAATTTTATGCCTATAGGGAATTCATCATATATGACGGAAGTAGAAGGGAAATAGGTAGAGCTACTACTCAATGGATATTTTTGGATATAGAGAGAAAAAGACCTATACGCATTCCACAGAAATTTGATAAAATTTATAATATAATAGATGAAAAGGTATTTGAAGGATTTGGAGAATTAGAGGATAGAGTTGAGGTCTCAGAGTGTTTAGACTTTAATGTGAGAAAATCAGATATAGACTATAATAATCATGTAAACAATGCACATTATCTAGAGTGGGTTATAGAGACAATACCTGAGGATATAGAAGAGAGATATTTCTTAAATGAATTTGAGATAGTATATAAAAAGGAGACCCTATATGGGGAATCCATTGTATCTCAAAGGGATGAAGGTACAGATAATGGTGATTATATAATATATAATCATAGTATATTAAGTAGTGATGGCAGTAAACAGAAGACCATGGCTAGAACTATTTGGAAGAAAAAATTAATATAGTTAAAAATCAAGGAGGAATTATCTATGGAATTTCTAGGGGTAAAGATGGAAAAACAGAAGCATATTGCTTTAGTTGCCCATGATAATATGAAGAGTGAATTGATTCAGTGGGTAGAAGAGAATAAGGATGAATTGAAAAAGCATTTTTTATGCGGCACAGGTACTACAGCAAAGATGATATCTGAAAGTGTACAACTTCCAGTTAGAGCCTTTAAATCAGGTCCTCTAGGTGGAGATCAACAATTAGGTGCTAGAATTGCTGAGGGTAATATAGATCTACTAATATTCTTCTGGGATCCTTTAGAAGCTCAACCTCATGATCCAGATGTAAAGGCCTTGCTTAGAATAGCTGTTTTATATGATATACCAGTAGCCAACAATAGGGCAACTGCAGATTTCATTCTTTCATCCCCTCTATTAGATTGTGAATACGAAAGACATATAATGGACTTTTCCAAATCTATAGATAAAAGGACAAAATATTTTTTAGGAGATTAGATATCCTCTTATTCTAAAAATATAAAATAATGATAAAATTTGACTTGCATTATCTTGTAAGTAATGGTAGTATAAAGGTGTAGCTTTAATTCAGAAGTAAAAGATAATAACAATAATTTCTGCAGTATCGCAGTTTTCTGCATGTATTAGAAATTTTATTTGTTGTATTTTTACAGAGAATTAAAGAAATAAAATTTCGGAGGTATATGCATGAAAGGTACAGTAAAATGGTTTAACGCAGAAAAAGGTTATGGCTTTATTACTACTGAAGAAGGAAATGACGTATTTGCTCACTTCTCAAAGATCAATAAAGAAGGATTCAAGACATTAGAAGAAGGTCAAGATGTTGAATTTGAAGTAGTAGAAGGAGAAAAAGGTCTACAAGCTGAAGATATTACAATTATCTAATCGTAGATGATACTTTACCTCTTGGAGATATTAATCTCTAAGAGGTTTTTTGTGGTATTATTCAAAATATAGATAGGAGATGATGGATATGGCAGAAAATAAAGTGGTGGCAAAGGTAAATGGCAAGGAAATAAGTCAAGATGATGTATTAAAGTTTTTAAATGAAATAGGACCACAGGTAGCTATGCAATTTCAATCACCAGAGGGTATTCAAAGGGTAGTAGAAGAGTTGGTGAATCAAGAACTATTATATCTAGATGCTATAGAAAATAAGTTAGATAAAAGCCAAGAGTTTGAAGATATGTTAGAACAAACTAAAAATACTCTATTAAAGAGCTATGCCCTTAACAAATTGATTGCAGATGAGGAAGTCAGTGAAGAAGAAACAAAGAACTACTATGATGAACATGCAGAATCCTATAAAAAGAAAGAATCTTTAATAGCTAGTCATATATTAGTTGATAGTGAAGAAAAGGCAGAAGATATAATCAAGAAAATAGATGGAGGTCTGTCATTTGAGGAAGCAGCAGGAAAATATTCATCCTGTCCATCAAAAGATGTAGGCGGAGCTCTAGGAGAATTTACAAGAGGACAGATGGTACCAGAATTTGAAGAGGCAGCTTTTAAGATGGAAGAAAAAGAAATATCTAAACCAGTAAAAACTCAATTTGGATACCATATCATAAAACTAATAGAAAAAAGACCAGAAGGACAAATGCCTTTTGAAGAAGTAAAGGGCCAAATATTTGAACAAGTATTGAGATTGAAACAACAAGATAAGTATTTAAATAAGATTGAAGAATTAAAAGGAAAGTATCCAGTTGAACTGGTTAAATAATTATAGGGAGTTTATAACTCCCTATTTTTTTATGCATTTATACTATTAGATTAAGTCTATAGATAGGATATTTTTACATAAAATGGGTATGAGGACTTATAATTAGTAAAATTATGGCAATCTATATCTTGTAAAAAGTAGTTTTTAAAGATATTAGTGTATAGATATAGAGGCTTTGTAAACTAAATATTAAAGAATAGCATGATGTTTCATACAATAGCTTAAATTTCACTTGAAAGATTATAAAAGTCCATCTTGAAATTGTCGAGGACAATTATTTAAAAAACCTTTAGGCGAAATTAAAGCAAGGTTGTTGAACAAAGGTGCAAATTTCTTATACCAGCTGATAATAGTAGTGTGTGATGTTTTAACATTATTAACAGCATTTTTGCCACAACGATAATTTTAATTAGGAGGAGCAAATATGAATAGAGTTCTAAATTTATTAACATGTAGTTTTGCTCTATTTGGGATTATTACAGCAGTATTATTTTTCTTGTCTGATTTAAATACTATCAGATATGTTCAAATTTCTATTATGGGATTTTTTCTATTTGATGCTCTAAGAGAATTTGCTGCAGAACATCGAAGGAAAAATATTATACTTTATAAATCAATTTTAGCTATCTTTATCATTACTATTATGATTTTTGTATTGTTGAATAATAGATAAAATGTACGTTTCATAGCAGGGGTGTACAAGGGCAGGAGTGAAGCAAAGTGGGACTGGAAACATTCTACGGATATTCTGCTATTATAGATAAAGAAATATGGAAATAAGTATAGCTTGAAATGGTGATGAACTAAAAAGATATAGAGTTAAGGAGTTTATTCGTATAATAGAAGATGGTACAGCGATTGAGTTTAGAGTCAGTTGGGATTTGAGGTTATAGTTCGGACTGCCTTCTTAGTGTTGTTTAATAAGTTTTGGTGTGATATTGTAAAAGATAATAAAGTCAATCTAAAAAACAGAGGGGAATCTTATTTTATTGGGAGAAGGTGTTCTATGAAAAAGTGTATAATTGCTAGTAGCGGAATATTGTTGATAATTGTATTTATAATTATCACATATTGTTTTGAATTTCCTATTAAAGCCGATAATAGCAATCTTGAAGAATGTATCAGCAGTCGTTTGAACAAAGGCTATACCTCAGGTATTGAGTTTTCAAATTCTATAAAAATGTATGACTCTATAAGCGTGGGAAATAAAAAGTATATATTGGTTGAAATCAATCAACAATTAGGTATAATTGGCTTAACACAAGGAATTGGTGAACGATATAAAATAATTAGAATGGGTTATGGAACTGGTAATTTTAAAGAAGAAATAATAGAAAGTAATAACAAAAAGTATCTAATATTTGGAGGAAGAAATATCAGTTTAGCAATAGCAAAGATCAGTTTTATTTTGAATCACGATGAGTATAGCCTTGATATCCCAAATAAAAAACTATTTTTGGTGTATCAGGAAGTTGATAGTGAAATAGAAGATACCCATATTAACATAGAATACCTCAAATTTTATAATGCGGAAGGAAACGATATTTCTAACCAAATAGAATGGAACGTATCGGATTTATAATATGTGAAAAATGAGCATAAGCCGATTTCAAATGAATGCGACTGATACTGATAATCATCTTTTATCTTTACAAAAACGTTGTACCACAGAGAGCTTGGGATCCTCAATTTTCATTTAAGTTTACAAAACGATTGTGAGTAGAAATGAGGTATATATATGAAATTTAAAAATATAGTAGTCTTATCAATAACTGCTTTTCTTATCTCCATATTATCTGCATATACCATCTATAGTCCTGTGGCTAACAATGAGACTATATTGAATACCAAATATCCATCTAAAGTTGGATATATATATGGTTGGAGTGATGATGTCCATTTGCTAACTCAAAAGGATGTAATAGAAGTTCTGCCGGATGGGCTAATATTAGAAGGACCTTTCACATTTAATTCAGATAATGAACTCATAAAATTGCCAGATACAGATATTATATTACATAAGAAATTTAATCCTTATGCATATTACTATTATTTGAATAAAGTCGCCTTTATTCAGATAGATGGACATTGGATCCCATATGCATTTATAGGTTCTAGACAGATGTTGTTATTTAGAGTAGAGATATTTGATGACTTCAATCAAATGATTACATATGGAGCAAATAAACTATTAGATATATTTGAAGCAAAACCACACTTTCATGACGATAATTGGATTATCAATAAAGCCATAGAAAGCTATGAAAATGATGAAGGGATCTATAGTGATATCTATGGTACTGCTTTTAGATTTTCTTATGAAATTCCTAAAATTTAATAATGCTATGGCTCCTATTTAGTGAGGGTAATAAATATATAGTAAATTTCTTTCTTTGAGATTCTTAAAATAGGATTTAAGGGTCTTTTTAATGTGCTTAAAATAAGTAGGATCTTTATACTCACTTGATATGGAATAAGACTTAAGAGTTAAGTAATCCACTGATATAGTAAACTTCTATGAATAAAGCTGGATAAAAGTGGTATCTATTATATAAGGGAATATTTAAACTTTGGAGGTGGTTTTTTGTTTGATGACAAATTATCAATTATGTTTATGAAGCAAAAGATGATGAGAACTGTAATCATTTCTTTAATTCCTCTTATTATTTCTTCGATCTACTTCTTTGGATGGAGGATATTTATTTTACTATCAATTGTAACCATATTTGGAGTACTTACTGAATATATTTTTGAGAAAAAGAACAATAAAAAAGTATCTGAGGCGATCTTTGTAACTTGTATTCTATATACAATGACTCTGCCTCCATCGACACCATATTGGATTGCAGTTGTTGGTATCGTCTTTGGTGTAGTATTTGGAAAAGAAGTATTTGGAGGTTTCGCAAGAAATGTATTTAACCCTGCCTTAGTAGCTAGAGCTTTTATCTATGTCAGCTTTCCAGCACCTTTGACTATCTATTGGTCAAAGGCTAGTCAAGGATTTCCAGGAGGGTTTGGAGTATATCTAACAGAAAGTATAGAGGCTATATCTCAAGCCACACCTATGCTTATATTCCGTGAGACAGGTAAATTGACATCTTTATCTAAATTATTAATGGGCAATGTAGCAGGTTCCATTGGTGAAACCAGTGCAATATTGATAATCCTTGCTGGAATTTATCTAATATACAAAAAGGTTGCATCTTGGGAGACTATGGCTGGATGTTTTACAGGATTTATTGGTTTAAGTAGTATTCTCTATTTTACAGGAAATTCACAAGTTCCTAATCCTATATTTGGGATTTTGGCAGGTGGATTTTTATTTGGGACAATATTCATGGCTACAGATCCCATTTCATCACCTAAGACTAAAGAAGGTAGATGGATATATGGAATCATAATAGGAATAGTTACAGTAATCATAAGGGGCTATGCGTTATTTGCAGGTGGAATGATGTTTGCTATTCTAATAGGTAATACCTTTGCACCTATAATTGATGAAGGTGTAAAGGCATATAAGAAACATAAGAAGGAGTCAAAAGAGAAGGGGGCAATGATATGAAGAAATCATTTAGCTATCCTATAATCTTTATGGCATTTATAACGGCTATCTTTACTTTTGTACTTGCATTTTTAAACTATAGTACGGCAGATAAGATAGCATTTTTGCAGGATACTGAACTTAGAAAAAAGATATTATATGTATTTGATATTCCTATTTCGTCAGAAAATCCAGAAGATATAGCTAAGATCTTTAGGGAAAATGTAGAAGAAGAGATCATAGATGGAAATAGAATATTCTTTATAAGAGAAAATGATGAGATAAAAGCCTATGCTATTCCTGTAAGTGGTGCAGGTCTATGGGGAAATATAGAAGGGTATGTAGGTATATCAGCAGACCTATCC
Organism: Tissierellaceae bacterium HCP3S3_D8; assembly: GCA_052067355.1. Lineage (GTDB taxonomy): Bacteria > Bacillota > Clostridia > Tissierellales > Tissierellaceae > CABMKH01. The sequence goes on along the minus strand of JBQHQH010000013.1, from coordinate 4,247 downwards.
CATATAATAGGGTTAGATTTTACAGAGCACTCTGAAACACCTGGATTGGGAGGGAGGATTTCAGAAGATGAATATAAGAATCAGTTTAGGGGCTTAGATCTATCTCAAGGTGAGGAAGGAAAATATATAATATATAGACCAGCACCAGGGGGAAATGTAGATGCTATTACAGGTGCTACATTGACTTCCAAATCGGTGAGCAATTTCTTAAATGAAGATATCTATAGATTTATTAAAGAAAGGAAGGGGAAGTAGAATATGGCTAAAGACAGCATAAAGAAGATATTTAGAACAGGAATTTGGGACGATAACCCAGTATTTAGACAGATATTGGGCATATGTTCAGCACTAGCCGTTACAAATCTTATGATGAATTCTCTTATTATGGGATTGGGTCTAATATTCGTTACTGCACTATCTTCCCTAACTATTTCAATCATTAGACAATATACACCTAAGCACATTAGGATGATGGTTCAGGTACTTATTATCTCAGCATATGTAATAATAGTGGATATATTTTTAAAGGCCTATTTACCAGAGATGAGTAAGGCATTAGGACCATATGTAGGACTCATAATTACTAATTGCATAATCATGGGTAGAGCAGAAGCATATGCACAAAAAAATCCACCTTTGAACTCCTTTTTAGATGGAGTTGCTGCTGGGACTGGTTATACAATGGTATTACTTATGATTGCTTTTTTTAGAGAGCTTATGGGCTTTGGAACTATATTTGGATATCAGGTCCTTGGAGATTGGTGGACGCCATGGAGTATCATGGTAATGCCTCCAGCTGCCTTTTTTATCTTAGCAATTATAATATGGATTACCCATAGCAGGGAAGATAAGAGAGAAGGAGAGGTGGCTAAAAGATGATTGAACTGAATCCTTTTGTTATTTTCATAGCAGCAATATTTACAAATAATATGATTTTATCTAACTTTTTAGGTATGTGTTCTTTTATTGCAGTTTCTAGGGAGATACCTACAGCACTTGGACTAGGTCAGGCAGTTACAATTGTATTGGGGTTTACATCTATAATCAACTATATAATATATAAATATGTACTGATTCCACTACAGCTGGAATATTTGAGATTCATAGTATTTATAGTGAGTATAGCAGCATTTGTACAATTACTTGAGATGGTATTAGAAAGATATCTTCCCAATTTATACTATGCTTTGGGAATATTTCTTCCGTTGATCACTGTGAATTGTGCAATCCTCGGAGTATCCTTATTTATGATCATCCGTAATTACACTTTTATGCAATCTATAGGATTTGCTATAGGTTCAGGAATTGGATGGACTCTAGCCATAGTTGCCATGGCAGGAATAAGACAGAAGATCAAAAATGCCCCTATACCTAAAGGGTTAGAGGGTCCAGGTATTACACTTATAATCACTGGAATAATGGCCTTAGCCTTTGTAGGATTTTCAGGCATTGTTCAAATTCAGTAAGGAGGGTAAATATGAATAGTATTATGATGACGACATTAGCTTTAACTGTAATTTCTGCCATATTTGCCTTATTACTTACTATAGCAGATAGAACAATAGGCAATTATGGAGAAGTAAAGCTTACTATAAATGATGATAAGGAATTTACAGTAGAAGGTGGTAGCTCTCTATTATCTACATTGATAGACAAGAAGATATTTATCCCTTCTGCTTGTGGAGGAAAGGGAACTTGTGGATATTGTAAAGTTCAGGTTCATGAAGGGGGAGGGCCTGTATTGCCTACGGAACTTCCTTTTCTAACAGAGGAAGAGCTAGAAAATCATGTAAGACTGTCCTGTCAGTGTAAGGTAAAACAGGATATAAAGATAGAGATACCAGAAGAACTATTTAATGTCAAAGAATTTGCAGCTTCTGTAGAAAATATAGTAGACTTGACCTCTATAATTAAACTTATAAGGATTAAATTACCTGAAGGGGAAGAAGTGAACTTTAAGGCTGGACAGTACGTACAATTGAAGGCACCTCTATATGAGGGAAATGATGAGGAGGTATACAGAGCATATTCCATAGCCTCATCTCCAACAGAGAAAGACTATATTGAATTGGTTATTGGATATGTACCAGAAGGCATAGCTACTACCTATGTTCATCATCATCTAAATATTGGAGATTCAGTCAATATAAATGGACCTTATGGAGATTTTTATTATCAAGATAATGATAGGGAGATGTTATTAGTAGCAGTGGGGACAGGAGTAGCTCCTATTCTTTCCATATTGAAATATATGAAAGAAAATAATATAGAGAGAAAGGCTACATTTTATTTCGGAGCAAAGACACCAGATGATCTATTTATGTTAGATTATTTTAAGGAGTTAGAAGATACACTATATGATTTCAAATTTGTTCCTTGTCTATCTAGGGTAACAGAAGAGGACAACTGGAGTGGGTTTAAAGGTAGAGTCAACAATGCTTTGGACCAATTTATTACTGATGGAGAGAATAAAGAGGCCTATCTATGTGGTAGTGAACGCATGATTGATTCAGTAATAGAATCCTTGACTAAAAAAGGAGTGCATGAAGAATTGATATACTATGATAAGTTTTAAAAAAGTGGGCGAAAGCCCATTTTTTTGTGAATATTGTTAAATTAATATCTTTGTATTTTCTACAAAATATGCAGATATATATGATATAATTATAAGAGAACGATTCCAAGGGGGAATACAATTTTATGAAACTAGAGCTTTTTGATTTTATTGATGAAACTTTAGCATTAATAGATGAAAATGCAGATATGCTAAATAAGGTTGCAGCAGAGTTAGAGAAATTTTTCAACGATAGCTTTTTTATTAAAGATCACTTTTTAAATGTGAGATATAGGATAAAATCTAAAGAAAGTCTTAAAGAAAAAATTCTAAGATATAATTTTTATTTAAAGTATAAGACTCCTGAAAACTTGATACATAATCTATCTGATCTGATAGGTTTTAGAATAGAATGTAGATTTATTGAAGATGAGGAGAAGATATATAATGATATAGTCAAGCTCTTTGAAATACAGGAGGAAGAAGGGTATTATTCAAATCCATTAAATTCAGCTATTATGCTGAAATTAGATGAAAAACAGCCTCAAAGGCAAAAAAATGGTTTTGAAATATATAAAATAGATGGGAAGTATAAGAAGGACGATATAGAATTAAATTTTGAACTTCAGATAAAATCTCTTGTAAATGTATTTTGGGGAGAGATAGACCATAGGGTCTTGTACAAAAATTTTAATTACATGCTTACAGAGGACTTCTTTAGAGATATAATGTCTTCTATTAAGGATAATTTAGCCATGATAGATAGACAGTTGATGGTTGTCTTCAATCATCTAAATGGAATGGATGCAAGTAATTCCATAAATAAAAAGAATCAGTTGAAATCACTATTATCTAAGATTATCCACGATATATATATTACAAAGGTCAGACAGGAAATTGGCTTTGTAGTAGATTTTAAGAAGTCTACGGATGTCATTGTAAACTATATATTCATGGAAGGTGGGCCTGAGAATTCCAATAATTATAGCGAAAATTTCTTAAAGACATTAAATAGATTGAATGAAATAGGTAGTAGTGAGATAGTATTTAATAAATATATAGATTTTGAAAGAGAGATATTTTTTAATGATGATTTTACTAGAAAAGTGGGAACCAAGATCTTAGATATAATAAATAAGGATTTCAGATGGAATCTATTCTTTAAGATAATATTTGAAATAAAAGAGGGCGATAATGCTGATGAGTTTGAAGGCTTTTTAATATATCTAAGATATCTATTTTGTGATAGGATCATGAAAGGGCTTATGGATAAGGAGTTATCTGGAGAAGAAAAAGAGGAAATAGTTGAAGAGATAATGGATAGTATAGCCAATAATTTCAATAGAGAGATAGATATAGACTTTATAAATGAGTGCAATATAGGAAAATTGACCTGTATTATCAAAAATCTCTTGAAACAAGTAAAGAATTATGACGATTGGATAGCTAATAAGGATAGTATAAAAGATAGTATTTTAAATTATAAGTTTTAATGTCAGATAAAAAATGAAGCTAGATCAAATTGGAAAGATGATATTTCCAACCGTCATCGCTGTATAATAAAGAAAGTTCTAATAAGAGTGGTAGTATAAAATAATCTGTGCTTTTACGAAATAAAATTCTCTTTTCTGGCAAGAATCAAAATATGATTTGAACTAGAAAGGAGAATCTTTTATGTCAACATTACCAAAAG
>JBQHQH010000012.1:0-68301 GCA_052067355.1 Tissierellaceae bacterium HCP3S3_D8 | reverse complement strand
GCCCAATATTATTTACCATTTCACCTACTAAGTCCACGATAGTATCAAGCTTTGTGTTACCTTCAAGTACTTTAATTACACTTTCTTCAATTGTATCCTTAACTTTTTCTGCAATTAGTTGTATAATATTATTCATAGAGAATTCCTCCTTTAATGTGTTTTTAGTCGATTACATTATATCAAATGGAGGTTAATTCTCTATATTTTTTGCTTTTTTGTCCAACAATTATTTTACACTAAGGCGTGAACTTTCTGATAAATACATACAATAAAAAGAACCTGATTGATTCAGGCTCTATACTGATTTATCTCTATAAGGATCATTATTTATTATTCATAATTTTTTCAGCATTGTTGTAAAGTTCTTCTTTATAATCCTTCAGATAGTTATTGAACTCATTGCTTATTTCAGTGCTATTGGTCATTGTCTTTTTATTGTTTTCTAAGAATTCGATATTTAGTTTTTTGTGTAATTTCATAGTTAATAATACTTTGTAATTGAATTCTTTTACTTTCTCTTTATATTCATCCATGGTAATACCCATTCCATCTATATATTCTTTTAATATCTTCATATTTTCATCATCATCTTCTTCTAAGGATTCAAATAAGTCATTCGTGTAATCCTCAACTTCACTTTCCGAAACAGTAAAACCTTCTTTTTCTGCTTCATTTACTATTAATATAAATTGAATATATTCTTTAAGCAAAGTATCATCATCTTTATCTCTATTATATGACTTTCTTGTTTCTCTAAATATATCAAATTTCTTCTGTGATATCTCTATACCATTAACATAGCACAAGACATTATCTTTCTCTTGAGACTCTTTCATAAAAATGTTTCTTATATGTTTGCCTAGTTTTTTAGCATCGAAATTATTATCACAAGCATATACTAACCGTAGGAAATCCATAATAGAGTTGGATTCTGAACGGATACTATACTGTTTATTCCCAATATAAGCAATGCCCTCATCAGATATACTCATAGCTAATATGACATTTTGCAGCCCATTATTTTCTTCTAAAAATTGTACACGATAGAGGTTTCCCACACATGTATTGCCATAATGTCCATCATAATAATATTGTGTGTCTTTTAATATACTTAGAAATCTTATTAAATTGTTCTCATCTAATTGAAGTGACCCCTGATCAATATTATCAATTATACAACTATTTATAATACTATTGGCATCAGGAAGAAATGAAGAAAAGTCTCTAGGCATTACACGACCAAAGTATAAAATACATGTAAATATAATTAAGACAAAGATTAAAGAAAATATTAATAATTTCCTTGTTTTAATATTCATAATGGCACCTCTTTCCACAACCAAATTATATCACAATTCACCTATTATCAGGTCTAAAATAATAACCTTATCATAATTATATAAAAAAAGAGCCTAGTAATTCAGGCTATATGATATATCACAAAATAATAATTTAATAACTACTCTAATCCACTTTTAGAAGTAGCAATTTTGACTCTAATTCTTCCTTTCAATGCTGACCCATCTCTCGAGGAAACGTTTACAACTCTCATTCCATCAGCGGCATTTTCATTTGTAATTTCAATATCATCATGAGGATCTATCCAGCGAATCCCTTGATTGTTTCCCTGAGAATCAGTGATATTTACTTTGTAGTCTACATTACTATCATTATATATATATATTCTATACCATGGATATGTGGGACCAGTATAGAAAACTATATCATCAGAACCTTCTCTTCCATCTAAAGATCTATCAACTGGAACAGTGCTTTGTAAAACCTCTACATCAACTCTTTTATTTTCAGCAAAGACATTCAATGATAATAGAGCAACTATAACTAGAGTCAAACATAATGAGACAATTCTTCTTGTAGTTTTCTTCATATAAATTCTCCTCTTTAATTATCTATTATATACAAAATTTATACAACAAAGATTTCCCTATCTAATTACATCTTATATTACAATCAATTTCTTGTCAAGTTTAAAGTAGGATTCTCTATAAATATACATGACAAAAAAGTCAGTTAGAGTTTTTCTAATCTAACTGACTAATCAATAATTATATACTATTTTGGTATTCTACCTCGTCCATTGCAAGTTGGACATTTAACAGATATACGTGAATCTATTGTAGGGCGTATCTTCTTTCTAGTAACTTCTACTAATCCTAATTTAGTAATCCCTATGATATTAGGTTTATTTCTATCAGCTTTAAAATGCTTAGAGAGTTTCTTGATCACCATGGATATATCATCTTTATTCTTCATATCTATGAAATCAATAATGATGATTCCCCCTATATCTCTTAAGCGGATTTGCCTTGCAATCTCTTCTGTTGCCTCAATATTTGTATTTACTACTGTTTCATCAAACGAATAATTTCCCACATATTTTCCTGTATTTATATCTATAGCTGTCAGAGCCTCTGTTTCATCTATTACTATATATCCACCACTTTTTAGATTAACTCTTCTCCTGAATGCTTCTGATATACCTCTTTGGATATTTGAATTATATTCTATGGAAAACTTCTCATCTAAGATGAGCTTATCCTTTAATCCATGGAAAAAATACTCATCTAATTGTAGTAACTCTTCATATATACATCTATTATTTACAATTATCTTATGTCTTTTTTCGTTGAAGATATCCCGAACTATTCTATAAACTAGATCCAGCTCTCTATACAGAAGCTTCGGAGTAGGGAGAAAGTTTTTCTGACTTTCAATTTTCTTATAAATATCTACTAAAGCATTATATTCTCCCACTATTGTCTCTCTATCTATTCCCCTTGCCATAGTCCTAAATATAGCTCCTATATTATCCATCAACATATCCTTACCTATTGCCTTTAATCTTTCTATCTCTTCTTTGTCGTTTATCTTTCGGGAAATATTTATATCATCTGAAAAAGGAGTCAAGACTAGATATCTGCCAGGAATACTGACATGAGTAGTTACCTTTGGTCCTTTTTCTCCCAATGGTTCCTTTAACACCTGTACGATTATATCTTCTCCTGCTCTTAGGACCTCATCTATTGTAAATTTTTTTCTAGATAGCATTTGTTCTCTATTTATAGCATCTTTCACATGGAGATAGGCATTCTTGCCTTCTCCTATATTGACAAAAGAAGCGTTCATACCCTTTAAGACACTATCCACCCTGCCTCTATATATATTTCCTACTATCTTGTGCCTATCTTCCTCTTCTATATAATATTCTACTAAGTTCCCTTCTTCTACTATACCTACTCTATTTTCTCTATCTTTACAATCTATAAAAATATAATCCATATAAAACTCTCCAATGCTATAATGGTCTACAGATATCCTTACCCCTTTCAACAAATAACCCTAGTCTCTTAAAAGCTATAGAATCTGTGATAATATTTAAGTTATTATCTCTATCTAAAGCATCTATAAAATCAAAAAGTCTTAAATTTCCCTTTTCTCCAGTCTTTAATAGGGTTTCTAGTATTATCTCAGTATCTTCTATTCCCAGACATTTTAATTCTCTAATAGAGTTTCGGATATTCTCTTCCTGCATAATCTTTTTCTTGCCTTTTTTCCTAAGCCTAGAGATCAAAATCTCATCTCTGTCTAGCCAATTATCTATCCTATCCTGTATTTCCTCTATACCCATATCTCTATTTAATTCAAATCTTATCTCATATAGTCCCCAAGAAATTATAGAAGCTACTGCATCTTTATCTTTTGGATATACTGCTTTTATAATCTGAATATCCTTTGGCAATACTTTATTCATCTTCTCTTTAAAATCCTCTATATCTATTTTTTCTAATACTTCTATATCCATATATTCTTCTTGGCTCTCTATTCCTAAAGACAGTGGACTAGCTATGGAGAATTTAGGTTGTGGATTAAATCCTTTGGAATATTCAACTGGAATTCCTGCTCTATTAAAAGCTCGTTGAAACAATCTCATCAAATCTAAATGGGATATATATCTTAAATAATTCTGCTTATTAAATTTTACTCGTAATTTCAATTAAATCTCCCCCTCATAGAGCAATCCTGTATTCCACATCCCATGCAGCCTAATCTACAATCATCTGTAGTTTCTCCTATCAGAGCCTTTTTATATTCTTTTTCCAAATATCTCTTACTAACTCCTGGATTTATAAAATCCCAAGGAAAGACCTCATCCATATCTCTTTGTCTAGTAGCATAAAAGTCACCATCTATATCTACTTCTTTTAAGGCTTCAATCCAAATATCATAGTTAAAATACTCAGACCAACCATCAAACTTACATCCTTTCTCCCATGCTCTTATGAGAAGTTTAGATAATCTTCTGTCTCCACGAGCAAATATGGCTTCCATATAACTAAGTTCTGGATCATGATAATTAAATATAACCTTATTATCTTTTATACTATCCTTCACTAAATATGCCTTTCTCTTAAATTCATCTATTGTGGTCTGTCCAACCCATTGGAATGGAGTAAATGGTTTTGGCACAAAACAAGATGCACTTGCAGTAACTTTGAAGTTTCCCTTTCTCTCCTCTTTAGGTCTATTAAAAAATAGATCCTTGACCTTATAGGATATATCCTTAATCCCCAACACATCTTCATCTGTTTCAGTAGGCAATCCAATCATAAAATATAATTTTATCCTAGACCAACCTTCTTTAAAGGCATATGAAACAGCAGTTATCAAATCCTCTTCATCTACACCTTTGTTTATGACATCTCTCAACCTCTGGCTTCCAGCCTCTGGTGCGAAAGTCAATCCACTTTTTCTGACCTTTTCTATTTCCTTTAATACATCTATGCTAAAAGAATCCAATCTCAATGAAGGTAAAGATACTCCCACCTTTTTTTCTTCAAATTCATCCATTAAACTAGATATCAATAGTTGAAGTTGCGAATAGTCACAAGAACTCAAAGATGAAAGTGAGATGTTTTCATATCCTGTACTTTCTACTAGTTTTTCAGCTAATTCTATCAATCTCTCTGTTGATTTCTCTCTAATAGGCCTATATATCATACCAGCTTGACAGAATCTACAACCATGGGTGCACCCTCTAAATAATTCTAATACTACTCTATCATGGATAGTTTCAATGAATGGAACTATCACCTTCTCTGGAGAAAACATAGTATCTAAATCCTTTACCATGGCCTTTTCTATTGTACTAGGAACTCCATCTATTAATGGAGCCATTTTATTGATAGTTTTATCCTCATTATATATTACATCATAGTATTTAGGAACATATATGCCTTTCAGCTTTGCAATATCTCTTAAGAATTTCTCTCTATCCCAATCTTTCTCCTTGTGCTTTCTATATAGTTCCAGAATTTCCAATGTGATCTCTTCGCCTTCCCCTATTACAAAGAAGTCTATAAAATCTGCTATAGGTTCAGGATTATATGCACATGGTCCTCCTGCAATAATAAATGGATGTTCATCTCCTCTATCCTTTGATAAAAATGGAATTTCAGCTAAATCCAATATATTTAGTATATTAGTATAGCTCATCTCATACTGAAGAGTAAATCCTAAAAAATCAAAATTCTTTACTTCTTCCTTGTTTTCTAAAGTGATCAGAGGTAACTTCTCTTTCCTCATCTCCTGTTCCATATCTATCCATGGTGAAAACACTCTTTCACAAGCAAAATCTTCTTTTTCATTTATCAAATTATATAATATATGAAGTCCTAAATGAGACATTCCTACTTCGTAGACATCTGGAAAACAAAAAGCAAATTTTACTTTTATCTTATCTAGGTCCTTTATTATGGAGTTTTGTTCCATTCCAATATATCTTGCAGGCTTTTCAACTCTATTTAGTATTCTATCTAATTTCTTTTTATTTATCATTATTATCACCTTTCATCATAAGCATTACAACTATATTATCACTTTTTCCACCATTAGTATACAAAATAATAACCTCAGTATTTTTACTGAGGCATACTATTCATATCAATATAGTATAATGGATCTACTGATGAGCCATCAATCCATATTTCAAATCTTAAATATTTATGACCATCTACATTTGTACCTAATCCTCCTATTGGCTGTCCTACAGACACACTATCTCCTTTTGATACATAAGGCTTTGAAAGGTACCCATATACATAATCCATATTCCCATTTTGAACCGTTATATAATACCCTTTTTTATCCTTTTGTTCAATATTTTTAACAATTCCTTCGGTGACAGATACAGGTTCTTCATCACTTAAAGTAGCCTTAATATCTATACCTTGATTTGTATCTTTATCATATTGTTTAAATACTTTTCCCTGAATAGGTGAGGGATACTTGTCTATTTTTGTCATAGGATTAAATACAGCTATTTTTTCCATAGAATTCATTGCAAATCCTTGTATTTTGCGGAATATCTTCTTTCCATCATCTTTTAAACTAAATTCATATTGAATATTTTCCTTCACTACGTTTAGAATAGCGTTAGTTTGTCTAAAATTAAACTTCTTTAAAAACATTGTCAATGACAAAATACATATCACTGCAATAGATTTGAACATAAACTTCTTTAAGTATTGTGGTTTTTTTAAATTTAGCTTAGTAGTATTACCACCTGTTTTGGTCCTCATCTTATCACCTACCTTAATAATAAGGATATTTAATAAGATCAGGTTTTATTCCATATTTTTATCTGACCAACACAATACTCAAAGAAGTTTTGATATTATTTATCTTTATCTTTAATCTTTGTTATAGGTATATTTGCCACCAAAGCTGACATTGGAGAAGCATCTACATCTTTCTTCATCCTAGTTAATTTAATATCTAGCCCTTCTTCATCTATATCTACATACTCTGATATTACTCTGATTATATCGCCCTTAATCATATCTAAAAGCTTAGGTGATAGATCGGAACGATCGTGAACTAATACAAGTTTAAGTCTTTCCTTAGCAATATTTTTGCTCTTTTCTTTATCCCTATTAAATATCTTTAGAAAATCCAAGACTATCCCCCCTATTTCCCAAACAATACCTTGAGAATTTTACTAAATTTACTCTCATCATCTTGCTCTAAATCTAGTAGTTCTACTTCTTCTCCCATAATCCTCCTTGTAATATTCATATATGCCTTACCAGCTAAAGATTTCCCCTCTATAACTGCTGGCTCCCCTTTATTAGTAGATATGACTATTTCTTCATCATCAGGGACTATACCCATTAGATCTATGGCAAGGATGTCTACTATATCATCCATATTCATCATGTCCCCTCTTTTAACCATCTCATGCCTTATTCTATTTATTATAAGCTTAGGTTTATGTATTCCCTTAGCTTCCAATATCCCTATAACTCTATCTGCATCTCTTACTGCTGAAATCTCTGGAGTAGTAACTATAAAAGCCTCGTCTGCACCAGCTATTGAATATTGAAATCCCTGTTCTATACCTGCTGGAGAATCAATTATAATATAGTCAAATTCTTCTTTAAGCTCTCCTACTAATTCCATCATCTGCTCAGGTTTTATGGCTGACTTGTCCTTTGTCTGAGCTGCTGGTAATAGATACAATTTTTCAAATCTCTTATCCCTGATTAATCCCTGTTTTAATCTACAATTTTTTTCTACTACATCTACTAAGTCATATACTATCCTATTTTCTAGGCCTAAGACCACATCTAGATTTCTCAAACCAACATCTGCATCTAAAACTACAACAGATTTTCCCATCATAGCTAAGCCTGTCCCTATATTGGCGCTAGTAGTGGTCTTTCCAACTCCTCCTTTTCCCGAGGTAATGACTATGGCTGTTCCTTTTTTTTGATTATCCATTTGATCTCCTCCCCCTTATTTATTTGGCAAATATGGTTCGATGATTACTTCTCCATTGTAGATCCTAGCTACCTCTGGTAATTTATATTGTGGCATATCACCATCAGGTGCTCTGACTATAAGATCCGCTATTCTCAACTGTGTAGGTATTAGATTATAAGCTGCAACTATGGCATTGATATTGCCATATATACCTGCATGGGCTACACCCCTAAGGGTACCAAGAACTATAATATTTCCCTTGGCTTTTAATAATCCACCAGGATTTACATCTCCTACTACTACGATATTACCACTATATTCTACTATCTGTCCAGACCTAAGTGTTCCATATACAAACTTCGTCATATCTTCTTCAATAACCTCAGAATCAGACAATTTAATTTCTTCATTATCTACTTCATTATCTAAATCATTACTATCTATAAATTCCTTAATACTAGGCAATAAATCCTCTAAAGATATATCAAAATCATATTTATATTTTAATATAAGACCAATTTCAAGAATTTGCCTATCAGTCAGTTCTTTACCTTTGACACCTAAAAATCTTACTCCCTGAAAGAACTCTAAAAAACTACTTATCTTTTTATGGAGTTCTTCTCTTATAAGCTTAAAGTCATTTCCCTTAATCTCTAAATATACTCCATCTGTAATTCCCCTAAATGCAATAACCTCACCTTTCACTTTAAATTTAACCTCCATCAATATACGTCTACAATTTCTTTATTTATGCATTAGATAGTATTAAAATCATCTAGATAGAAAATTTTCATATGGCAAACTCTCTTGTATTTCAGTTTTATTTAGTCCTAGATATTCTGCAATGATATCCCTTACTAGGGGACCAGCATATCCACCACTACCTCCTTGAAATATAACAGCTGCCACAGCTATCTCTGGTTCATCATATGGTGCAAATCCAACAAACCACGCAAAGTCATCATAGGTATCACCTGTAGCTGGATTGATACCACTTCTCTCTGCAGTACCTGTCTTACTCCCTACTTCCACTGGAAATTTTTGAAATATACTTCTATATGCTCCATCCTTAGATACTAAATACATGCCCTTCTTTACATGCTCCAAGTTTTCATAGTCATTTAACTCTATCCTCTCTGGATTAGGTTGATGCATATAGTTTATCTTAGAATTATTGTAATTTTTAATATTGTCTATTAGAGTTAGTTGATGCTTGTATCCGCCATTGGCTATAATAGCCATATAGTTAGCCATTTGTATAGGAGTATAAGAGTTTTCACCCTGACCTATGGTTACATTTAAAGTATCTGTTATATTCCATTTAGCAAAATTCAGATAGGTGTATTTTATCTTATCTGCAAGACCTTCTTTATCTCCAGGCAGCCTCTTCTCTGATGAGATTCCAAGTTTATCTAATCTTCTAACTACCTCTCCACGAGTTAAAGGTACTTCATATTCAGTCCAACTGATGATTTCATCTATTGCCTTTTCCTTTTCCTCATCATCCAAATCTACATCTTCTTTTAAATATTTCTCTATATTTTTATTTAAATACGACTTTAAAAGAGCCTTAGTATTTATAATCTTTTTCTGTGGGTTAGGCACTCCTCCAGACACCTCTGCCGGTATATTGATTTCAATACCAGTTTTGTCATTAAGTCCTAGTTTCTTTGATAGATCTACAATATCTTCTATGGTAACTTTCATTCCCAAAGATTCATTAGTTTTTTGATTTTTCCCCAAGGCCAATGTATAGAAATAATAGTTGCATGAGTCTCTTAAGGCCTCATATAGATTTTCATATCCATGAGTTCTTCTACTCTGAGTCCAAAGCAGACATCTGAAAGGATCATTTCCAATTTCAATAGATCCCATATCTCTAATCTTCTTATTTGGGCTAAGTCCATTTTCTAAAGCTGCCAATCCAGTAACCATCTTGAAGATAGACCCTGGTTGAACTGCTGTCTGAGTAGCTATATTATACAACGGTCTTGGAGCCATCAAATCTTTTTCATTTTCAGGAAAGAGACTACGCCAATCTGTGTTAGATATACCTGTTGCAAATAGGTTTGGATCATATGCAGGATAGCTGGCTAAGGCTAGTACCTGTCCAGTCTTTACATCTATTGCTACTACTGCACCAGAATTGGCCTTATAATAAGGTCTATTCTTTGCCCTATGTATTCCAAACTTAAAATCTCCCCACTGACTTTTATATGTTCCACCACGACTTAATTCCTTCAATGTCTGCTCCAATGCCTCTTCTGCTACTTTTTGAAGTTTTAAATCTAGAGTCAAATATATATTATCTCCTGGAATTGGCTTTTTTTCTTCCAATACACTAGTCGTATTTCCTACAGAATCTACTTGAACTTTCTTTATTCCACTTGTACCACTCAATCTCTCTTCAAAGCTCTCTTCAATTCCTGTCTTTCCAATTAGAGCATTAGGAGAATATTGTTTTTCTTCAACATATTTTTTAATCTCACTAGTCTGACTTATCTTACCTAGATATCCCAATATATGAGCTGCAGTACTACCTTCTGGATAATATCTAACAGGCTCTATAGATACCTTTATACCTGGAACTTCCATCAGTCCCTCTTCTATCTTAGCTACTGTAGAATCTTTGATTCCATATGCTATATTTATGGGTCTATATGCTAGATAGCCTTGTTTTCTTAGCTGATTATATAGAATAAAGATAGGTCTTACTTCATATTTACTCAAGTTTTCATCAAGATCATAGCTCTTTTTTAGACTATTAAATGCTTCTTCTACTGTACTACTTTCTTCTATATTATTACTAGTATAGAAGCTATTTAAATTATTGATATCCACATATTCAATCTCTTCTTTGGCTATTGAAATCTTTGGATTTACTCCATCATTTAATAGCTGTGTCTGTGCCAAAGATTTAATTTTATCACTAGTTATGAACTTTGGAAGCATATTGGATTGTCTGCCATATCTAATAAGTAAATCTACTAGGTTCTCATCTCCTATATCCTTTTCTCCAATATAGGTATATACTACAGTACTACCATCTTCTCCTATTCCTACATCAATAGGTACGTCTATCTGCTTTTCCGCTAACATATCTAAAAGTATCTTCCCTGGCAAAACTATTTCGTTCTTTTCCTTTCCTATATTATAGCTTTTCTCTAAAAAATTCTTCAAAGATACCCTTATAAATATGTTGACAAAGTCATCCTCCGCACTGGTTTCCATAGTAACTTCAGGATATATTCTCATCAATGCTCTCTTTTGATTTAAATAGTCATTCATATATGAAATAGAATATTCTTCAAGTTTTAAATTATCCTCAAGGTTCTTCTCCTTTAAAATATCAAATACCAAACTTCTAGCTATTGAGTGATCTATTATCTTTCTAATTATATTTTTATCATTATTTATCAAACGTTTTAAGGATTCCATTGGAGTCGCAAAAGTCCCTATGCCATTTGCTAATTTCCAAGATTCTATATCCTTATTATTATCAAACTCCATGATAAACTGTCCATCTGATACTCTTGTATTTATAGGAACATCTAATCCCTTAGATTTTAACGCATTAATTCCTCTATTTGCCGTAATAAACTGATAGTGTTCTGGATAATCTTTATGTATATAGTAGGAATTTAATATCCTTTCCAATAGATTATTCTCAATTATAATATCTATAGCCTTGTCTAATGGCCCTTGATTTTCAACCATATAATCATTTTCTGTCTCATATTTAAAAGTATTTAACTCTATGGGAAACTCATCAATATAGTTCACCCCATCTTCTTCTAGAAGTCTTATTAAGTCAAGAAAAGCCTTATTCTTCTCCTTACGATCATATAGATTTAATTCATCTTTAAATAATTGCACTGTAAAGCTAGGCATATTTCCAGCTAATAGTCTTCCATGTCTATCCCTTATTTCACCTCTGGGAGCTGTAGTATATACTTCTTTTAATCTATTGTTATCTGAAATATGTCTATAGTGATCCCCCTGTGCAATTGTCAATGTTGCCAATCTAAAGGATAAGACAAATATCAAAATAGCCAATATAAGTGTAATTATATTATATCTGTTTTTGATTTTCTCAATTAAGTTCAATTAAAACACCTCTACCGTCTCTTAAACTTTAAGGAAGGTACAACAAAAAACCTAGAAAACAATTTATAAATAAATATAGATAATATACTATTATATAATATTTCTAAAGAAAAGACATTCTTCAACATAATAGGAATAGGTATATTTCTAGATAGGAAAAACATCAATAGAAAATATGAGAAATTATAAAAAATTGTACTTAATGCTGAACACATCACTGGAATAACCTTGTTTTCTGTATCTAAGTTTTTTTGTATAGTACCTATCATATATCCCATTAGAAAATATATAAGTCCATTTACTCCAATTGCATATCCAAATAGGATATCTTGTACTACTCCAGTACAAAGCCCAAAAAAACTCCCATAATACTTACCTCTTAATAGAGAAATGGTCACTACTATTACCAGTGCAGTATTAGGAACTATTCCAAATATGTTGAAATATGGCAATATAGTACTCTGTAAAACTATATTGACTATAATAATTAAAGCAAATATGATAATGGTCAATTGTATCCCCCAATCAATCCAAAATGACAAAAACCCTATATAATTTTTTAAAATTAATAGCTGGTTTAACGACGATCTTCTTCATCAATTCCTCTTCAAGTTCTATTACTTCTTCCACTTCTCCTATATAGATATCCTTTGCAAAGGTCTTTCCTAGCCCAGATGTATATAGCTTATCTCCCACTATTACGTCGGCCTTACTATCAAATAGATAGCCACTCAAGGTCCTGTCTGTACCGTCTATACTACCAGAAACTATACCTCCATCTTGAGTTCTGATGATCTTAAAAGAGACACGATTTAATTCATCTACTATGGAAATTACTTTTGCCCAATTATCTCCTACATCTGATACACGACCAACTATTCCCTCTTTCACAACTCCCTTTTCCGTTTCTATACCTTGTATAACAGTTGCACCTTTTTTTATCCCATGATTGGATCCTTTATCTATGTTAAAGTTATAATACCAGTTTCCTGGTTCTTTGCTGATAACTTGTCCCGAGATAAGGTTATGTTCCGTATTTAACAATAGCTCTGCTTCATTTTTAAGATAATCAGACTTGCCTATAATATTCTCCAAATCTCTATTTCTTTCCTTCAGCTCTGCTATTTCAACATTCAACGCTTCATTTTCTTGAAGTATCTTAGATAGATTTTTAATTGTCCCCCAAAAATTTGACACCTTTTTCCCCATATTAAAAGTAAACTTGCTTATAGGTGTAAGCAAATTTCCCATGACCTTTTCAGGCTTGCTCATAACCTTTTCAGGTTCAGCAAAGGATAATCTATCAACACTGGTAATACCAATTATAACAATTAGAATGATAGCAACAGCTGTTACCATCATTCTATCTTTGTATTTTTTTAAAAAATACATATTATCACCATCTAACCTATTCTTTTACTAGTATAAACAGTCTTCTTTAACACCTCTATACTATCTAAAGCTATACCAGTACCAATTGCAACACAATCTAGAGGATTTTCAGCTATCTTGACTGGCATCCCAGTTTCTCTAATTATTATACGATCTATACCATCTAATAAAGCTCCCCCACCTGTTATTACAATACCTTGCTCCATAATATCTGCTGCAAGTTCTGGTGGTGTCTTTTCCAAAGTAGATTTTATAGCTTCAATAATACTATAAATCGGCTCTTTCATAGCTGTATGAATTTCAGAAGATGTGACTTCTATGGTCTTAGGAAGTCCACTAATCAAGTCTCGTCCCCTTATATCCATGGATATTGGCTCTGATTCTGCATCTGCAGAACCTATATTTATTTTTATCTCTTCAGCAGTCCTCTCACCAATCATCAAGCTATACTCTTTTTTAATATAGTTCACTATAGAATCATCTAGTTCATCTCCACCTACTCTAATGGATTTGCTAGTTACAATACCACCTAATGAAATGACTGCTACCTCTGTAGTTCCTCCACCAATATCTACTATTAGGCTACCTGTAGCCTCTTGAACAGGTAAACCTGCTCCTATGGCAGCTGCCATGGGTTCTTCAATCAAATATGCATCTCTAGCACCTGCATGTATGGCTGCTTCTTCTACTGCTCTTTTCTCTACCTCTGTAACACCGCTAGGCACACAGACTACTACTCTAGGTTGAAAAAGCGACTTCCTATTATAAGCTTTTCTAATAAAATACTTTAACATATTTTGTGTAACATCAAAATCTGCAATTACACCATCTTTTAAAGGTCTGATAGCAACTATATTTCCTGGTGTTCTACCTATCATCTTCTTTGCTTCTTCTCCAACAGCTAAAACTTGCTTTGTATTTGTCTGTATAGCAACTACAGATGGCTCCCTAGTCACTATTTCTCTGCCTTTTATATAAACTAAAGTATTTGCAGTACCTAAATCTATTCCCATATCCTTATTAAATAAATTAAAGAATCCCATGCTATTTTCTCCTTCCTGACTTTAAATTAAGTTCTTCTCCTTAAAGCTTGTATACCTATTATCACCAATAATTATATGATCCAATACTCTTATCCCAACTAACTTTCCAACTTCTATTAATCTATGTGTAATATTTATATCTTCATTACTAGGCTGTGGATCTCCACTAGGATGATTATGTACTAATATTATAGAATTAGCATTTCTCTTAATGGCAATATTAAACACATCACGGGGATGTACTATTGAGGCGTTTAGAGTTCCTATGGATATATTTTCAACTGCAAGAATCTGATTTTTAGTGTCTAAAATAGCTATATTAAAATATTCCTTATTTAAGAATCTCATCTCATCCATCAACAGATTTACTAAGACTATTGGTGAGTTTACTCTAATCTTATCATGTATCTCCCATCTATTTAGCCTCTTTCCTATCTCTATAGCAGCTAAAATTTGAGCAGCTTTACATTTTCCAATTCCTTTAACTTCCATTAATTGCTCAAGGGTAACATCTACTAAATGAGCTAATCCTCTATTATCCATGTTTAAAATTCTCTGTGCTACATCTATAGCAGTGTCCTCCTTGTGGCCTGTTCTTATTATTATAGCCAACAATTCTGCATTAGATAAGGATTCAACTCCATAACTATAAAGTTTTTCTCTAGGTCTTTCACTAATAGGCAAATCTTTAATAGTATAATCTCTATCATTGTGCAATTTGTCGTTCACATAATCCACCCACCTAATTATATTATGCTTATATTGAAATATCTATATAATAACTGACTTAATTTACCTAAAGGTAATCCTATCACATTATAATAGCATCCATCTATCTTTTCAACAAATAATGCACCATATCCTTGAATTCCATAAGCCCCTGCTTTGTCAAAGGGCTCCCTAGTGTCTATATATCTATTAATAATATCATCATCTAGTTCTCTAAATTTAACTATAGTTCTTTCAAAATCCACAATCTTTATCTCTTTTTTTAAATTCAACAGGCTTATGCCTGTAATTACCACATGCTCCTTCCCACTTAATAAGTTTAAAATCCTCATGGCATCTAGTTCATCCCTAGGTTTACCTAACACCTGATTTTCAAACACTACTATAGTGTCAGCCCCAATTACAATACTTTCTCTATTTGCCATGGCTACATTGTAAGCCTTTTCAAATGCTAAAGACATAGCAATTTGTTCAGGGTTATCTTCCAAATGAATCTTTTCATCTATCTTACTCTCCACTACACTATGCTTTAATCCATACTTTTCTAGGATTTGTTTTCTCCGCGGAGAAGAAGAAGCTAATATTATACTTTCCATTCATATACAACCTCATCTTTGAAATAATGTCTTAAAGTTTTCTTCTAGATTTTTCACTATATATCTAGAAGCTAGACCAACAAAATATCCAGTAAACAGACTAATTAACATTAAAAATGGTAAATAAGTATATATTCTTAAATTATTCATCATAAGACTGGCCACAGTAACTTGTCCAAAGTTATGTGATAATGCTCCTATTATACTAACACCAATTAAACTAAATATGCTATGGCAATATTTGTAAGTTAAAAACATGGTTATACAGCTTAAAATAGCTCCAGATATGCTGTAGATAAAACTAGACACGCTTCCAGTTACCAACATGAGTATGATACTTTTTAATACAGAAACGATCAATCCCTCTTTAAAGCCAAATATGATCAATGTTACTAAAATAACCATATTAGAAAGGCCTAATCTAGCTCCTGGGACCATGATTGGTAGTGGAATTGCTGATTCCAATACACTTAGTCCTAAACCTACAGATACAAGTATAGATAAAAAAACTAATTTTTTTAATTTTTCCATAAAAGCCCTCTTCCTAATGACCCATTATGTCAATTTTATCGTCTTTGCCCATTCCTTTTATTTCAATAACTAGTTTGTTAGGTAGACATACTATAGTCTCTCCTACTTTTGAAATATATCCTTGATGGACATCTATCTTATCAGGACAACTTGCTTCGATTACTCTTACTTCTTCATCACCAATTTCCATTAGATTATATCCATATTCTGTCTCAATAGGAATTGTATTACCAACTATATTTTTATCAAATATTATCTTTTTAATCTCTTTTCCATTAACTTGGACACTTATATATTTTTCACTATTGGAAAATCCTTGTTTCTTGATAAAGCCCAAAGATACAATAGTCAAAAACACAACAAAAGCTATTAAAAATTTATCTCCTTTTGTCAATGTTATCCACCTTTCAATATAAAAACTTATATCAGATAGAATTTTATATTCTAGCTAATATTTAAGACTTGTCAATTTCCACATTAATTTACTCCGACACAATAGATTATGAGCTTCTTTTACTCATATCTCCCTATACAAGTAACAGTGTTGAAATCTCAAGCCATGGAATAAATAGGTAAATCAATTGTATTTACATAATTCCACTCTTTATAGTTTACCATTAATGATTTTTATTTACAAGTTACAAATAGAAAAAATAATAGAGCCTTTAAAGACTCTATTATTAATCAGTTATATTTTTCTCTTTACTTGTAAAAATACATTTTGTAGGACATTTTTCTTCACAAATTCCACAGTTAATACATTTATCATAATTAATCTTTGCCAAATTGTTTTCAAATGTAATTGCCTCTTCTGGACAATTTTTAACACATAGTCTACATCCTATACAACCTATGGCACAATTTCCTCTTACGTCCTTACCTTTATCTTCACTCTTACATTTTACTACATATTCATTGTCATAAGGTACCAATTCTATAATCTTCTTTGGACAAACAGCTATACATTTCATACATGCAGTACATTTTTCTTTATTTACAACTGCTATACCATCTACCATATCTATGGCATCAAATGGACATACATCTTGACATGTACCACAACCTAAACATCCATAAGAACATGATTTACATCCATCTGCTAAATTAGTCTGTACCCTACAATTATCTATACCTTCATATTTATATTTTTCTTTTGCCTTATCTTTAGTACCTTGACATAGGACTGTAGCTACTTTTCTTTCTACATCAGCTGAATTTAATCCCATGATTCCAGCAACCTTATCCGCTACTTTTTGCCCACCTATAGGACATGAATTGACAGGAGCTTTTCCTTCAGCTATAGCTGTTGCTAATCCTTCGCAACCTGGGTAACCACAAGCACCACAGTTTGCTCCTGGTAGGGCATCTAAGACTTCGCTTATTTTAGGGTCTATTTTTACTTCAAAAACTTTAGACGCTACAGACAATATAACTCCAAAGAATAAACCTAAACTGCCTAATACTACTACTGGATACACTATACTTGTCATCTTCCTACCTCCTAAACTAATCCACTAAAGCCTAAAAAGGCTATGGACATTAATCCTGCAGATATTAGCGCAATAGGAAAACCTTGAAGAGCTTCAGGGATATCTGCTAATTCTAGCTTTTCTCTAACTCCTGATAATAATATTAAAGCCAAGAAAAATCCTAATGAAGCACCAACAGCATTGGTCAAAGTTTCAATAAAAGTATATCCTTCTTGGATATTTAATATAGTAACACCTAATACAACACAGTTAGTAGTAATAAGTGGTAAAAATACTCCCATTGCACTATATAAAGTAGGACTTAATTTTTTAATTACTAACTCAACAAATTGAACCAAAGATGCTATTACTAAAATGAACACTATTGTCTGCAAGTACCCTAATCCTAATGCATCCAATATTAATTTTTGTATAAAATAAGTAATTGCAGATGCCAATGTTATTACAAATGTTACGGCTACACCCATTCCAGTAGCTGTTTCCATCTTATTGGATACCCCTAAAAATGGGCATATTCCTAGGAATCTAGCAAATACATAGTTATTTACAAATATTGTAGATACTAGTATGGTAAATAAATTCATCTTGTTTCCCTCCTCTATATATTAATTAGTAGCTTTTTTCTTTGAAAGAATATTAAATACGGCAATTAAAATCCCCAACAATATAAATGCTCCTGGAGGTGCTACGAATATTGCCGCTGGTTGGAAACTCTCTCCAAATAATTTTATCTCTAATGCTGTATTTGCAAACAAAGTTCCTGAACCTAAGATCTCTCTCAATGTACTTAATATAAGTACCGCAAGTGTATATCCTAATCCCATACCTAGACCATCTATAGCAGATGGTAATACTTTGTTCTTATATGCAAATGACTCTGCTCTTGCAAGTATTATACAGTTAACAACTATCAAAGGAATGAATATCCCTAATGCTTCGTAAATAGGTTGAGCAAAAGCCTTCATAAACATTTCTATAATAGTTACAAAAGTAGCTATGACAACTATAAAAGCAGGTATACGAATCTTTTTAGGTATAACATTCCTAAGTATTGATATTACAACATTCGAACCAATAAGAACTGCTGTTACTGCCATTCCCATAGAAAAAGCATTAACCATAGCACTGGTAACAGCTAATACCGAACACAATCCAACTAATTGTACTAATACAGGATTATTTTTTATAATTCCGTCTTTTAATATATTTGATAGTTTCAATGTCTCCACCTCCACTTATTTTTTTATTTTGATAGATAGTTTACAAATGCATCTCTTGCCCCATTAACTCCAGCAAGAACACCATTTGTAGATACTGTTGCACCTGATAAAAGTTGTACTTCATTATCTGCTGAAGGTGAAGCCACTGGCGTTAATTCACTTTCTGTTGCCTTACCTTTAAATGAATCAGTGAAGTCTGTTCCTTCTATTCTTGTCCCAAGACCAGGAGTTTCACTATTTTCAACTACCTTTATACCGGCTAATGTTCCATCTGAATAAATTCCAGTTATAGTAGCTATATCTCCACCATAACCTCCAGATACAGTCTTTAATGAATATCCTATTACTTCTTCTCCGCTGCCTAATATTTCATTTACTTCAGTTACAAACTTATTATTTGCCTTTATCTCTTCTAATAGAGCTTCATCTATTTCATTAACATCTTCTGCATCTGGGAATATTTCCATTAACGCACCAAGAGTACCTTGTTTTTGAATTTCAGCAATTATTGGAGCAGTAACCTCATTTGAGAATGCCAATATACCTCCTGCTACAGCAGTAATGATCAAAAGAACTAGGCCTAATTTAATTGTTTCATTCATCTATTTTACCTCCCCAAATACTTTTGGTTTTGTAAATTTTTCAATTACTGGTGTTGCTACATTCATAAGTAAGATAGAATAAGATACACCTTCTGGCATACCGCCTTTTACCCTAATCAATGCAGTAAGAAGTCCTGCACCAACGGCAAATATAATCTTACCCTTTGGAGTAATAGGTGATGTAGAATAATCTGTTGCCATAAAAAATGCACCTAAAATCAATCCACCACCAAGTATATGATAGACTATCAAATCAGGTTTAACACCTAATAAAAGCAACATTATACAAGTACTTCCAATATAGAAAGTAGGTATTTTCCATTCAATAACTCTTCTAAATAATAGATAAGCTGCACCTATTAATAATAGTATTGCTGAAGTTTCCCCTAAGGAACCCCCTATATCTCCCATTACCATTCTAGCTAAAGATGGAAGTGATGTACTGCCACTCTTCATAATAGCAAGTGGTGTAGCGCTAGTTATTCCATCTGGATTTATATAACTAGACATGATTGATGGCCATGATGCTACTAATGCAGCTCTTGCAGCTAATGCAGGGTTCATAAAGTTTGAACCTATTCCACCAAAAAATTCCTTAACTATAATAATAGCAAAACCCGCTCCAAATACAGCCACCCACCATGGTGCATTGGCTGGTAGATTAAATGCCAACAATATACCAGTTACAACTGCGCTTAAATCACCAATTAATAAATCCTTTTTAAATAATTTTTGAGCACCAGCTTCAAATAAAACAGCTGAAATCACTGATATTAAAATAAGTTTTAAAGCAGATAATCCAAAATAATATATGCTACCAACCATAGCTGGAGTCAAAGCAATAATTACATCTAACATTATCCTTCTAACGGATTCGTTTGATCTCACATGTGGTGCCCAAGACATGGTCAAGGCATCATCAAGAACTACAGAATCCTTATTTGGATCTAAAAGTTTACCTTCCATTCCAACTCCTCCTTACAATTATGATTTCTTGTTTTTCAAGGTTATTTCTTTCTTTGCATGGACTATAGCTTCTGTCAATGGTCTCTTAGATGGACAGACATAAGAACAGCTACCACATCCTATGCAAGATAGAGCATGAAGATTTTCAGCCACATCAAATCTATCATGTAATGCATTTGCGGCAATAAACAATGGCTCTAAATGTACGGGGCATACTGTTACACATTTACCACATTTTATACATGGAAGTACTTTTTCTACCTTTGTCTCTTCTTCAGTAAGCACTACAATTCCAGTAACTCCTTTAGAAATAGGTGTATCAAGTGTAAATTGAGTAAATCCAGTCATAGGTCCACCAACTATTACCTTTCCTGGCTTGCCATTAAATCCACCACATTGTTCTAATATATCACCTATGGTTGTCCCTATCTTTACTAATAGATTCTTAGGTTCTTTAATTCCATTACCTGATACAGTTACAATTCTTTCATATAGGGGTTTACCTTGTAGGACTGCCTCTGCAGCTGCTGCCGCAGTACATACATTGTTTACTATTGTATTTACATCTTTGCAGCGTCCTCCTTCTGGTACAACTCTATTACAGATAGAATCTACCACCCTATTGGAATCACCTTGTGGGAATTTAGTCTTTAGGGAAACAACTTTCATCTTATCTTTATTTTTAATTGCATTATTTAGACTCTCTATTGCATCTTTCTTGTTATCTTCCACACCTATATAACCATTTTTAGCATTAAAACATTTCATGATTAACTCTAACCCAGTAATTACTAATTCAGGTTTTTCTAACATCATCCTATGATCAGATGTTAAATATGGTTCACATTCTGCGCCATTTAAGATAACGGTATCAATTTTAGAATCTTCTGCAGATGCTAATTTGGAGTACATCGGAAACGCTGCTCCTCCCATTCCTACGACTCCTGCTTCTCTGATAATTTGCACTATCTCTTCTTTAGTTAAATCCTCTATACTTCCTTTTGGTTTAACTGATTCATGTATTTCATTTAGGCCATCAGATTCTATAACTACACAGTCAACTTTATATCCATCATGAGTATATAGTTTCTCTATACCTTTTACAATTCCAGAAACACTAGAATGGACAGGTGCAGTTAATGAAGCATCAGAATCACCAATTTTTTGGCCTACTTTTACAGTATCTTTCGCCTTCACTAAAGCTTTACATGGTGCGCCCACATGTTGATGTAGAGGAATATAAACTACTTCTGGTTCTCTTGCCTTTTCTACGGCTTTATCTTTGGTTAATTCCTTTTTATCCTTAATATGGACTCCACCTTTAAAAGTGAGATTGTCAAGTCTCATTCTTATTCCACCTCTTTATCGTATTATAGTTTTATACATAAAATAGTCAAGCTTTGCCCCTTTGCTCAACACCATTTATTATTATAGCATTAATTGTTAAAAAAGTACACAAGTTAGAATTAAAAGGAAATTTTTTGAACATTAAAATATTAGGTAGCTGTAATATCAAAATAATGGTGCAGGAGAAGGGATTTGAACCCTCATGCTTTTTCAAGCAATAGCCCCTCAAACTATCGTGTCTACCAGTTCCACCACCCCTGCATATTGCATGCTACCTAATATTATAACTCTTTCTCTCTTTTTTTCAAGTGAAGATTACTGTAAATCTTCAGGGATAAAGCAATTCTCTAACCCATTATATAGATTGAAAAAATTGGGATCTAAAGGACCTGCTATCTTTGTATCCATCAATAATCCCTTATTTTTGAAAAACAAACTTACATATGGTAACTCATCAATGATAAATTCCTGCAATTTTTCATATCTTTGAACCTTTTCTTCTCTATTGGTTATATAAAGTATCTCATCTATAAGTCCATCCATCTCTTCACTTTTTATTCTAATAAAATTTCCTCCATTTATTTGAGAGCTATGGAACATTGAGAATAAATCAGGGGTAATGGATGTCTCCCATCCCAATAATGCTATATCAAAATCTCCCTTTTTGATCTTGGCATTGATAGCTTCCCATTGCTCTAACTTCATTTTTTCACTTATATTCTCCTTAAAGCTAGTGTCTAAGTCCATGCGAATCTCTATACCTAGTTCTTTTAGATATTCAGAAATCATCTCTGCCATTCTAAGTCTATATATATTATAGGAATTTGTCACCAGTTTAAAAGACAATCTATTACCTTGTTCATCTTCTAATATCCCATCTCCATCACTATCTCTAAACCCAGCATCAGTTAAAATCATTTTAGCTTTCTCAACATTATATCCATACGTATTGCCAATATTAGATACAAGATAAGAATTAGGATGTATTGGGACATCTATTTGAGTTCCATGTCCTAAAGCTACTTTTTGTATAATAGCTTGTCTATCAATTCCATAGTTAATAGCCTTTCTTATGTCTGATCCCTTCTCCCCTCCTAGTATATTGTTATTGAAATTAAACCCTAAAAATTCATAACTTGAAGATATATATTCCAATACCTTGATTCTATTATTCTGTTTATATTTGTCCCAATCTATACCAATTGTAGATGTAAAATTGATTTGTCCAGTTTCAAAAGCTGTTAAAATCAACTCTTCATCTTCTAAAACTCTCCCTATTACTCTATCTATATAGGGAGTACCATTCCAATAATTCTTATTTTTTTCTAAGCTTACTGTTTTAAATTTCTCATAACTGACAAATTTATATGGTCCAGTACCAACTGGTATATAATCTTTATCATCTAAAGCATTTCTATATGCCTTACTTTCACTACCGTCATAGAATCTATGCCTTGGAATAATTGGGAATGTCAAGGTCTCTAGATTGTTGCTGTATTCTTTATCAAAATAGATCTCTATATTCTTGTCATCTATGATCTTTGTATTTACTACTCGATTTATATTTGAAATTCCTCCAGCTCCTAACATACTTTCAAATGCTTTTCCATATGTCCCATTTTTACCCTCATATTTAATAGCGGATATTGTAAACTCAACATCCTTGGATGTAACTTCTTTCCCATCATGCCATTTAATATTGTCCTTTAGCCTTACAGATATGGTCTTTCCATTATCATATATACTATAGGTATCAGCTAGTTTAGGAACCACATCTAAATCTTTGTCAAATTCAAAGAGTCCCTCAAATATAAGTTTACTAAATTGATAGTAATAAAAATTATCTGTTAGGAGAGGATTTAATGTACCAAAATTGGTCAATGGTAATACAACCTCTCCCCCTTCTACAGGAGCTTGTCCTGATGTAGTTATATCCTTTATATCCTTCTCCATATCATCAATCTTGATACCACTGTCACATGCTATACCTAATATCAATACCAATGCCAATGATATACATAATAGAATATATTTATTCAGTTTCATCTGTTTCCCCCTATCTACCTAATCCCGCAGATATTCCTTCAGATATCTCTTAAAGTAATTTATTAAGTCTATATATTTAGAGCTTATATTATCTGACTTATATATATATTCCTTGTATATAGTCCTATATATCTTAATATTTAACTTGACCTTCTTTACATACTCTTCTGTTTCTTTAAATGGAATTCTATCTAGATTTACTCCATCTTTAGAGTATCTCTCATCTAGTCTCCATTTCTGAACATTTCCACTTCCACCATTATATGCTGCTAGAATCAAATCTAAATTATCTCCAAATTCTCCTCTTAATTTATTAAGATACCAAGCTCCTATTCGAATATTGACATCAGGTTGAAACAGCATACTTTCATCATATGATTCTATTCCCAATTCTTGACTAGCCCATTCTCCAGTCTTAGGTCCTATTTGCATCAATCCCTTTGCATCTTTTGGGGATACTGCTTCTCTATCATATCTGCTCTCAACATTTATAATTGCTGCAATTAAAAATGGATCTATTCCATATTCCTCTGAATATTGATTTATATAATCTCTATATCCTAAAGGATATAGAGTAGAAATAACCACACTAAAAGCAATCAAAAAAACAATTATCAACAATAATCTTCTTGTCAATATTCTTAGTCTTTTAATCAAACAAACCCCTCCATACCTAGTCTAGCTCCTCTAATGCCATATTTACATTTATAATTAAATCTGAAATACTCCCTCTATTATCAATTATCCTAGTAGATTTCTTTTTTTTATCTTCCATAGATATCTGTGACTTAACTCTTATCACAGCTTCATCTCTATCTAGATTATCCCTTGACATCAATCGTTCTAATTGAGTCTTTTCATCTATATATACTAGCCATACTTCATCGAAATCTATATGATAGATATTGATATAATCATATGATTCGTATAATAGGGGAATATCTACAAATATAATATCGCTATTCTTAGAATATTCATCTATCTGTTTTTTTATTTCTTGAAAGATATACGGATGGGTAATATCTTCTAACTTTTTAAGAAGCCTCTTATCATAGAAGACCAACTTTCCTAATTTTTTTCTATCTATGCTTTTATCCTCTGACAGTAGGATATCTCCAAATTGATTTAAAATTTTAGTATATGCTGGCTTTCCAACTTCTACTATTTCCCTGGCAATTTTATCTGCATCTATAATTCTATATCCTCTGTGGGCTAATATAGAAGATACTGTGGATTTGCCAGATGCTATTCCTCCTGTCAAGCCTATTAACTTACAATTAATGGGTCTCATACCAACTGTCACCTATTTCTATATCTACCTTCAGTGGAACATCTAATTTAATGGAGTCTTCCATAATATCTTTAAGTAATTCTATAATCTCATTCTCTTCTCCATCATATGTCTCTATAATTAATTCGTCATGAACTTGAAGAATAAGTCTAGATTTTAATTTTCTCTTTTTTAGTTCATTATATACTCTAACCATTGCCACCTTAATTATGTCTGCAGCACTACCCTGAATAGGAGTGTTTAATGCCACTCTTTCTCCAAATGACCTCACATTGTAGTTTTTAGCTTTCAGCTCAGGTATATATCTTCTCCTGTGAAGAAGGGTTTCCACATATCCACTTTGCTTTCCCTCTTCAATAATATTTTCCATGAAGTTTTTAACTCCTTCATAATTAGCTAGATAATTATCTATATACTCTTTAGCATCTTTTCTAGAGATATTTAAATCCCTAGACAATCCATAGTCTGAAATCCCATAGACAATACCAAAGTTTACAGCCTTTGCATTATTTCTAAGTATAGGTGTAACTTCATCCATGGGAAGATGGAACACTTCTGATGCAGTCTTTTGATGAATATCTTGATTGTGAATAAAAGCTTCTATCATCTTTATATCCTTAGATATATGAGCCAATACTCTCAATTCAATTTGAGAATAGTCTGCATCTACTAATCTATATTCAGGTTTAGCTGATATAAATGCCTTCCTAATTTTCCTTCCATCCTCAGTTCTTACAGGTATGTTTTGTAAATTAGGTTCTGTACTTGAAATCCTACCAGTTGTAGTTATAGTCTGATTAAAACTAGAGTGTACTCTACTTGTCTTGGGATTGATCAATTTTACAAGCCCATCTATATAAGTAGATTTTAATTTTACAATCTGTCTATATCTCAATATCTTTGAAATTATAGGATGTTGATCTATCAACTTTTCTAAAACTTCCACATTTGTTGAATAACCAGTCTTAGTCTTCTTTATCACAGGTAACTCCAACTTTTCAAATAATACTTCACCTATTTGTTTTGGAGAGTTAATATTGAATTCCATACCTGCTAGATCATGTATATCATTTGTAAGAGTGTCTATTTCTTCTTCATATTCTTTTCCTAATCTATTTAATTCTTCTCTATCTATTTTAAAACCTATAAATTCCATATAGGCTAATACCTCTATTAGAGGTAATTCAACCTCATAATATAGTTCTTCCATATTAAACTCTTCAATTTTATCCATCATAATAGGTTCTAGCCCATAAACTGTTTCAAGTATAAAGGCTATATAATGAATTCTTTGCTCTATGTCTATATCCATAAAACTCTTTTGTTTTTTACCTTTTCCCAATATCGTCTCTTCATCTATTCCATAATAGCTGAGATATTCTTCACTTAACTTATTTATAGAATAGTCATTTTGACTTGGATTTATCAGATATTGAGCGATCATTGCATCATATACATATTTTTTTATCTTAATACCCAGCCTAAATAACATTATAATATCACTTTTTAGCTGATATCCTATTTTTTCTATGGACTCATCTTCAAATATGGATTTAAACCCTTCGATAAACTCATCATATCCATCCGATAGGTCTATATAATAGATTGGACTCTCTTCTATCTTAATTCCTATGGCTATAATCTCCTCTTCCATAAGACTCAATCCATCTACTAAAAACTTGAAAGCAAATTTCTCCTTTTCTCTGATCAGATCTACTACTCTTTTAAAATCCTCTGATTTAAGAACTTCATATTTAAATTCCCTATGAACTTCTTCTTTTGATTTTAAACTATCTGGTATCCTATCCATCAGGCTTTTAAATTCATATTCATCATATAATGGAATCAGTTCATCCCAATTTTCCGTCTTTACTCTAAGGTCTTCAATTTCTATATCTAATGGAACATTTGTAATTATTTCTCCTAATTTCCTACTTAAATAGGCTATATTTTCATTTTCAATCAGATTTTCTTTTAATTTTTTACCGCTTATCTTATCTATATTCTTATATACATCTTCTATATTACCAAATTCTCTGATTAATTTTAACCCTGTTTTCTCTCCAATTCCTGGAACTCCTGGAATATTATCTGAATTATCTCCCATTAACCCTTTTAAATCTATAAGCTGCTTTGGTTCAATTCCATATTCTATGACTATCTTGTCTCTATCGAATATCTCTAATTCCGTAATTCCCTTTCTAGTCAATAGAACCTTAACATTATCTCTTGCCAATTGAAAATAATCCTTATCTCCTGTAACTAATATTGTTTCCATTCCATTTTCTTCACCTATTCTAGCTAAAGTTCCTGCAATATCATCTGCTTCATATTCAGACATCTCTAAAGTCACAATATTCATGGCTTTAAGTACTTGTCTTATAATTGGAAATTGTTGTGCCAGTTCAGTAGGTGTAGATTGTCTTGTACCCTTATATTCTCCATATTCTTTATGTCTAAAAGTAGGTCCTTTTTTATCAAAAGCAACACATATGTATTCTGGATTATATTCATCTCTAATTCTATATAACATAGTTAAAAATCCATATACTCCATTGGTATATATTCCATCTTTTGTAGATAGAAGAGGTAAAGCATAAAATGCCCTATGCAATAGGGAACTACCATCTATTATCATTAATTTTTTGTTATCCATCAGATCACTCCTAGTTTTTGCTCCATATATTTAAGTATACCTTAAAATTGAATATGAGTAAACAAGGTATTATTATAAAAAATCTTCTAATTTTAACGTTATTATTTAATCTTTTTAAATTCCTTAATAGAAAATAAAATATAAATATATATTTCCATTTTGGAAATACTAGCTATGAAGGAGGTATACTTTATGAAACGTTTACTAATATTATTAACATTATCTATCTTTTTAATTTCTTGTGGTCCTAGGGTCTCATATACCAAGGAATTTCCATATCTTCCATCATATAATAATATGGTTGCAAAAACTAATGAGACAGAAAACAATGAAATAGATAATAATGAAACAGATAATAATGAAGAAAATGAAAATCAAACACCAGAATTAAAAAAAGTTACCTATGTAGTAAAAGATGTTGATATTGAAAATGCCCTTAGTGAATATGAAGAAATCCTCATTAATGATGGGTGGCAAACCACTTTTGATGGAAAACCCAATATGCTCCAAGTTGAAAAAGACGATCATACAGCTTTAATCTTAATTTACAGTAAAAATAATGAGATTCTATTAGATATAACCTCTAAATAAAATATGCAAGCCATAATATATCAAATATCACTATAGCCAATCTATAACGAGATAGTTTATATTACCTAATATATAAAGCAACCCTCCACACTTACGAGTTTGGAGGGTATTGTAGAATGTCCAAGTATATAAAGAAAACTTATATTAGATGGAGTTTTATGCTCTATATGATATTTCACGATGTGTTAGCATCCGACACAAAATCATAGATTTTGGTTGTCTGCTTAATTTGAACTTGTCTTTAGGCTATGAATTTCCAAAATTAATTTAATTCACCATGTCATAATCTATTCTCCGCATTCACCGTGATGTTCATGCTCATGACAAATAGAACATGTGGACTTAAGTGTTCCATTAAGATATGCATTTACAATATCTTTGGCATTACCAGATGCTCCTGTAATAACTTCAATGTCTTTCTCATTAAAGATATCTATAGCACCTTTTCCCATGCCTCCTGAGATGACTACATTAACTCCCATATCATTTAAAAAGTTTGGCAGAAATCCAGGTTTATGTCCTGGATTGGAGATAGATTCACTTTTCGTAATCTGACCATTTTCAGTTTCAAAAATATTGAAATTAATACAATGTCCAAAATGTTCCGTTACCATTTCCTTTTCGCTTGCTACTGCAATTTTAATCATTTTCTTCCTCCATTTTTTTATTTTGAATATATTTATTCAATATTATTGCCGCTTGCTCAACGAGCTCCGTACAATATATTCCTCATCGATGTGCCCATGTCTATGTCTACGACAACCACGGCCACAACCACCTCCTAATCCGTTGCAGAGTCGATATTCACCTCCCTCAATTAGCAGCACTTTACTATTCACTAATGATTCGGCCAGTTTTTTTCTAGCTCCGGTATAAATACCCTGAACAGTAGTTCGAGCAATATTCATCTGCTTAGCACACTCTTCTTGTGTAAAGCCCTCTAAATCGATAAGCCTTATGGTTTCATATTCATCAACTGTCATATTTATATTATCTTTGCCATCTGACATGGAATCAAGAGGACCAAATTTATTGCTTTCTGGCAGACAACATACTTTTCTCCATTTCATTGGTCTTGGCATAATCTTATCACCTCAATTCTAATCAAAAAACCCTCTAATTACTTCTGATACCTGTTATAGGGACTTTAGCTGCTTATAGATAAATCTACAATAGTTTATGACATATGTTATTTATAATACTTATTATACTTCATTAATGGCATATGTCAATAACTTTTTTAAAAAATTTATAATAATTACAGAGATTAGAAAATCTTTGAAGAACTTTGCTATTACACAATAGAGAAATCTTAACCTTTGATAAAATGGGAAAGAATTCAGGCTTGTGACAAATATATCTGAAAACATCATAAAAATACCACAAAATTCAGATTTAAATAATGTGGTATTCAAATAAATCATTCAATTTTTAGTCATTATATTAAATAAAAACAACAGCATAAATCCTATAATTTTATTGCTTTTATTGATGCAGACATAATATATTCTCCGACCTTCAAATTATGTGCCCATTTTTCAGCATATTCCTTTGATACTTCTTGAGTTTCAATGCTAATATCACTAAAACCAGCCTTTTTTAAATATAATTCTAATTCTTCAACTGAAGACGCACCAGTAACTCATCCACAATAAAGGTTCTCATCTTGTTTCATTTCTTCTGTTAAATCTCTAATAAGAACTATATCAGAAATAGCAATTCTACCACCCTTTTTCAATACACGATAGGCCTCGTTATATACCCTTTGCTTATTGGGAGATAGATTTATAACACAGTTTGAAATAATTACATCCGCAGTATTATCCGCTACAGGAAGATTTTCAATTTCTCCTAGTCTAAAGTCTACATTTCTATATCTATGCTTTTTAGATATAGCTCTTGATTTATTAATCATCTCTGGAGTCATGTCAACTCCAATAATATATCCCTTAATCCCGACTTTTTTAGAAGCTAAAAAACAGTCAAATCCCCCTCCACTTCCCAGATCTATAACAGTTTCGCCTTCCTTAAGATTAGCTATTAATTGTGGATTTCCACAGCCTAACCCCATATTAGCTTCCTCTGGAGCAGTTGATATTTCTTCATTAGAATATCCAATTTTACGCGATATCTCTATTGAAGGTTTCTTAAGTTTAATGCCTCCTCCACAACAACCATCCTCTTTTACATTCCCCCTAGCTATTCTGCCATAACTATTACGAACAACATTTCTAACATCTCTCTTTTTAAAATCCTTCATCTTTTTTGCCTCCATTAATTATTTTTGCACTTACAATTATTTTCAATATTATATTTATAATCTCTCAAATTTTCACAAGTCATTCCACTTTTTTTATATTCAATTAAGTTTTCTATATCTTGCCTACATATGTCTATTTTATCTAGTTCATTCTCTAGAAGTTCTTTTATAAATGGAAATTGTTCCAAAGTTTCTTTGTTTAATTTATAATATATCCATTGCGCTTTTTTTTCATATACCACAATCCTAAGTGTACTTAACTTATTGAGATGTCTCGAAGCGTTTGATTGTGTAATTCCTAATATATGCTCAATTTCACATACACATAATTGTCCATCTTTTAATATGTTTAATATTCTAATTCTATTTTCGTCACCTAATGCTTTCAGTATTTGTACTATATCCATTTCATATCTCCTTATAATTTTATATCCTTTTATGATTATATTCACTTATACTCATATACTATAATTATTAATTAAAATTGTCAATAATCAATTTTATAATATTCTTATTTTCTGACACTAAATCATTCAACTCCCCTTTCCTAGTTGCTTCAATCTGCCTTTCTACTGCCCCTAATTCTATTTTTATTATTCTTAACTTCTCTAGAGTAGATTCATATATGCTATCTGCTATATCCTATTGATTTTTTTATAACCGTACCTCTTATATCCGTCTTCCCTTATTATTTTTCTGCTTTCTTTCTGGTCTTTTACTTTTTCCATTTATTATTAATTTATTTCAACATAAAAATACCGTATAATCCATTTCTGAATAATACGGTATTTTAAGAAATTGTTTTAACTTATAGTTATTACATATTATAAAAACTAATATATTAACCTAATTTATCACCTTTTTTAACAGATTGCTCTGGCTGAATCAATACTACTCCTTGTTCAGCATAAACTCCTAATACTAATACCTCCGACATAAAATCAGCAATTTGTCTTGGTGGAAAATTTACCACTCCTAAGACTTGTTTACCTATGAGTTCCTCTTTTCTATAACATTCAGTAATCTGAGCACTAGATTTCTTTATACCAATTTCATTTCCAAAATCAACCCATAACTTATACGCAGGTTTTCTAGCCTTTTCGAAAAATTCTACTTCTGTAATTTCTCCAACTCGTATATCCAACTTCATAAAATCATCAAAAGTAACCATAATAACACCTCCCACCCATCCTTGTAAATTTAATGGAGGAACCCCTCCATTAGGATATGATATTGATAAAAATAAAAGAAATGAAAGTTTTGTTTTCAATTCAATACCTAGTATACTTAAAAACAAAAAATATAATCAACATGATAACTAAAGGGATTACGTTTCTTGAACTCGGTAAAGAATTACAGTTATATAAATCTGTTATCTTGGAAAGATTAAAAGAAGTTAATCAACAAATAAATATTCCTGAAGAAGATTTAAGAAAATGGTTACTAGATATCAAATCTAATCTAGATAAAGGCATAAATATAAAAAAACAATCTCAACTTTTATAAGTGAGATTAGAATTAACGAAAATAATTATGAAATAAACTTCTTTATTAAAAAAAGTGTGAGTTGTAATGGTGCCGAAGGGGGGAATCGAACCCCCACGGTATTGCTACCATTGGATTTTGAGTCCAACGCGTCTGCCAGTTCCACCACTTCGGCTCAAATTTGGCAACAAAAACATACTATCATATAAATGAATATTAATCAAGTATTTTATTTGATTTTTTATAAAGAAAAGGATACTTATAAAAGTATCCCCTTATATCATATCCTCATACTACTCATCTAATAGGTGTTTTGCTGCGATTCCTGGTTCAGTCATAGCAAAAGCATCTAATATTTCATTTAATTCTTCTTCTGTCA
The DNA here is from genome assembly GCA_052067355.1 of Tissierellaceae bacterium HCP3S3_D8. Classification (GTDB taxonomy): domain Bacteria; phylum Bacillota; class Clostridia; order Tissierellales; family Tissierellaceae; genus CABMKH01. Next base: position 35,788 of record JBQHQH010000012.1, on the reverse strand, counting down.
AAAGTCCTTCTTTTAGAACTAATTCTCTAACCGATTTTCCCGTTGCAATAGCCTTACCTGCAATATTAGCTGCTGGCTTATATCCTACATGAGGTACTATAGCTGTTATTATACCTACGCTATTATCTACTAATGATTTACATCTTTCTCTATTTGCAGTTATTCCAACTACGCAATTTTCTCTAAATGTCTCTACTCCATGAGCTAATGTCTCTATGGATTCAAATAGATTGTAAAAGATTACTGGTTCAAATGCGTTTAACTCTAATTGTCCACCTTCAGCAGCCATAGTTATAGTCATATCATTCCCTATGATGTTGAAAGCAACTTGGCTCATTACTTCTGGAATTACAGGATTTATCTTTCCTGGCATTATAGATGAACCGTTTTGTCTTGGTGGTAGATTTATCTCTCCAAAACCTGTTCTTGGTCCAGAAGACATCAATCTTAGGTCATTTGACATCTTAGATAAACTTACTGCTGCCGTCTTAAGCGCTGAAGAAGCAACTACAAAGCACTCAACATGTTGTGTACCATCTACTAGATCTTCAGCTTGTTTTAATTCAATTCCCACAACCCTGCTTATAGCTGGAACAATCTCATCAAAGTACACTGTATCTACATTTATTCCTGTTCCTATAGCAGAAGCACCCATATTTATGGTCTTTAATTCCTCAAAAGCTTTTTCAATTCTAATAATATCTCTTTTCACCGCTGAACTATATGCATGAAACTCTTGTCCCAATCTAATAGGCACAGCATCTTGCATTTGTGTTCTTCCCATTTTAATAATATCATCAAATTCCTTGGATTTCTCCAACAATACATCATATAATTTTTTTAATTCGTCTATTACCCTTGGTACAAGTTTTAAAGCTGTTAGTTTACCAGATGTTGGGAATACATCATTTGTAGATTGTCCCATGTTTACATGATCATTTGGATGTACTTTATCATAAGTACCTAATTTTCCACCTAGGATTTCATTTGCTCTATTAGCTATTACTTCATTGGCATTCATATTGCCTGATGTACCTGCTCCACCTTGAATAGGGTCACAGATAAATTGATCATGTAATTTACCATCTATTATTTCATCACAAGCTTCTATTATCGCATCTCTAACTTCATCACTTAATAGACCAGCTTTATTGTTGGCCATAGCTGCTGCTTTTTTAATCTGTGCCAAACTTATGATTTGGTCTCTATGCATTCTTCTTCCTGTAATAGTAAAGTTTTCAGCCGCTCTTAAACTATTGACACCATAATATGCATCTATAGGTACATTTTTTTCACCTACAGAATCACTTTCAACTCTAAATTTCTTCATATCCATAACAATCCCCCTATATATGAGTATTTGATATTATATATACCATCACCTACATAGTACACCTATGGGGCATCTATGTCAACCTTAAGTCGAAAACGATTGCCCAATGTGCTTTTATGTAGGATAGTATCATCTATAATCTTGAAATTATCTTCTGTCCTCTATCAGACTTCAAATATTCTATTGTACTATTTGGCAAGAAGTTAAATGCCTCTTTCATCTTGCCTTCCTTCAACAATTGTCTTACATATGATGCACTAACTATCTCATCTTTAAGAGACATTCTGGGTATTATCTTTACTTCTATATCTCTCTTTTCCAATATCTCCTTTAAGGATTTATTATAAGCTAATGTAACCATATCCTTAGGCTCTGATCCTAAAAACCTGATGTCTATACCTAGATCTTTAGCTATCTTATCTGCAAATATACTGCCATCCAATTCTGTATAGATTTCCAACATCTCATCTTTCTTTTTTATAAAATAAGTTGGAAATGTACCTTGAGATATTATATATGGTCCTCCCTTTATTAAGTCTATCTTTTCTATATCCTTTAATTCCTCTTGTAAAATAGAAAACCTATCCTTAAATGGAAATACAGATTTATCCTCTTCTACGACAAATATCAATAGCTCATCTACTTCCTCAACAGCCCTGCGAATTAGATATTTATGTCCTAGGGTCATTGGGTTGCAGTTCATTATAATAGCTCCTCTACGCCCAATTTTAGGTTTTAAATTAGATTTAATCTTATGTATCCAGCTATTATAATTGTAAAATCCTCCCTCAAATAGAGAAACCCTTTCTGTTGAATAGACTTCCTTTAAACCTAATGATTGAAATATAGCTCTATTATTAGGACTAGTAAATACAAAAAATGAGTCATATCCTTCTTCCAAAAGATGGCTTAACAACGAATTATAGATAATTCCCATGGCACCTTGCCCTTTGTATTCCTCTTTAGAAAAGAAATATTTCAATATATTACCTGACGCAGAGCCTGTAGCTATTATCTTTCCACTATCTCTGATTACAAATGTCTTATCTGGACAATCATAATCTACGCCATAGTTGTCTAAGAACTCTTTAATTTCCAAAACTTCTTTTTCATTATTTGTATTAAGTTCGTCGCTAAAAAACATAGTATCCCTCATTTGCAAATATAGTCATTCCCATTTAATTATACCATATAGAGATAAAGAGTTGCATATGCAACTCTTTAATTAACTATCTATTTTCTTTTAACTTCATATATATAGTCTAGGATTTGGCCATCTCTATATTCTGATAAGCCTATAATTCTATCAGTCTTTTCTATTTCTCTTGGTACTCCCATTACGCTTTCTGAGTATTCTTTAAGCTCTTTGATATCTACTATATCTAAATTAGCCTTCTTAAATAGCTCAATTAAATCCTTTCTCAATGGATTTACACATATTCCTCTTTCAGTTACCAATACATCTACAGTACTTCCAGGTGTAGTAATTACATCTACTCTATCCTTTATAAGTGGTATCCTAGAGGAAAATAATTTGGATACTATTATAGATACCTTACTACCTGCTGCAGTATCTTGATGCCCGCCAGATCCTCCCATAAGAACTCCATCTGACCCTGTTGAAACATTTACATTAAAATCTAAATCTATTTCAGTTGCACCTAATATAACTATATCTAGATTATCTACTACTGATGATACTTCTGGGTTTCCATATTGAGAAGCACTCATTCTTATATGATTTTGATTTCTCTTCAATGAATCAATGGCTTTTAGATCAAAGCATTGAACATCAAATAGAGAATCAAATAGGCCTTCCTCTAACATATCTGTAAGGTATCCTGTGATTCCACCAGAAGCAAAACTTCCCTTTATATTGTTCTCAATCATATAGTCCCTAAGATATGAAGTAACTGCTAAAGAAATCCCCCCAGCACCACTTTGGAAACTGACGCCATCTTTTAAAAGTCCACTAGCTTCCATGACCTTAAGAGTATCTTTGGCAATCTTTAGACCTACAGGGTCCTTTGTCACCCTAGTAGTTCCAGAAACTATACCTTCTTTAAGTCCAATCGATTCCACCACAAGTACATGGTCTACATAGTCTTCTGTTATATCTGCTGGATAATTAGGATATTCCATCAATGAATCTGTAACAGCTATGACTTTCTTAGCTTTAATACCATCAGCTATGGCATATCCCATAGACCCACAGTAGTTCTTTCCATTTACTCCTGATATATTCCCCATCTTATCTGAACTTGGAGATGCTATAAAGGCTGCATCTATTACTATATCTTCATTGATTATACTCCTTGCCCTTCCTCCATGGGATTGCATTATAATATGTCCCTTTAAATCTCCATGACTAATGGCCTTAGCTAGACCTCCAGTTATATATGAAGTAACTATATTTTCTATAGTTCCATCTTGAATTAAAGGTACCATCTCTTCATGAACTGGAAATAGAGAACTTGAAACCACTGTCACTCCTTTAATGCCAGCTCTTTGAATTTCCTTCATGACTAAATTTAAAACCTTATCTCCATTTCTCAAGTGGTGATGAAATGATATCACTGCATTATCTTTTAAATCTAGCTCTTTTATCAATGCCTTTAAATCTTCTGTTACCTTTTCTCTAGCCGTACTCTTAGAAGGATAGTCTGATTTGTCTAGAATTTTTACAGTTTTTAAGTCTGTATTATTTAAGTAATTCATCGTATTCCTCCTTATAGTTACCGCTTAATTTCAATGTATTAAGTGCCCTTAAGATAATTGGCTTATCTATCATCTTACCTTCTATGGAGAAAGCACCTAATCCCTTTTCATTTGCAACCTTTACACCTTCCATTACTCTAATTGCATAAGTAATCTCTCCTTCTGAAGGTGAAAATGCAATATTTATATCCTCTACATGCCTTGGGCTTATTACAGCTTTACCAGTCATTCCCAGATCTTTGGCATTTAACGTATCTATTCTCAAACCTTCCATATCATCTGTATCTGTAAAAGGTGTGTCGATAGCCTGTATTCCCCTTGCCTTGGAAGCAGCTATGATTCTAGATCTAGCATAGGCAATTTCATTGGATTCTTTTGTCCTCTTAGCACCTAGGTCTAATGTCAAATCCTCCGCACCTAAGAATATACCTATTACATGATCAGATCTCTGCACAATATCCAATGCCAATTCCAATCCCAATGCAGTCTCTACCAATGCAATAATATCAAAGTCCAGTTTGTTCTCTTCTAGATATGCATCTAACTTTTCCATTGGCTCTATTCCAGCTTTAGGAAGTACTATTCCCTTAATCTTAAGATCTTTAATAGCATCTAAATCTTCATAGAAATAAGGACTATCCAATGGATTTATTCTAATAAATATATCCGTCTTAGTATCAAATGTAGTCAGATATTCTCTAACTAAAATCCTAGCTGCATCTTTCTCTGTTAAAGCTACAGCATCTTCTAAATCTATAATCAACCCATCGGCACCTAATATATCTGAATTTAAAAGCATACCAGGGTTATTTCCTGGAATGAATAGCAATGTCCTATAGTTCATTTGCATCACCACTTCCTCTGCCTACACAGGCCTTTACTCTAGCTTTAATTGTAAAATCCAATGCTCCCTTATCCTTTGCAATTACTTTTGCACTCTCTACCCCTTCTTCTACAAGGGTATCATGTATCACTTTCTTTATATCATCACCATATTGTTGCTCAACAACACTTTCAAGCTCTATATCTATATCTCCTTCGCCTTTGGAAATCATAATAAGTATGTCGTTGGATTCAACAGTTCCGGCTGTAGCCATCTTTACTATTTCTACTTTTCCTCCGCCCATGCCAAATATTCCTTCCTTCCCAACTTATATAAGTCATTTCCCTGTGTATCATTTATAACTGTCACTGGGAAATCTTCCACATAGATCTTTCTAATAGCCTCTGCTCCTAAATCCTCATAAGCTATAACTTCTGAAGATTTGATACATTTTTTAATTAGAGCAGCAGCACCACCAATCGCTGCAAAATATACAGCGCCTTTTTCTACTATCTTATCTTTAACTTCTTGACCTCTCTTACCTTTTCCGATCATGCCTTTTAATCCTACATCCATTAGCCTTGGAGCATATGAATCCATCCTATAGCTTGTAGTAGGACCAGCTGAGCCTATTGGCTCGCCTGGTTTAGCAGGTGTTGGTCCTACATAATATATTACTGCTCCTTCTATATCAAAAGGCAATTCTTTACCTTCATCAAGCAAATCTACAAGTCTTGCATGTGCTGCATCTCTTGCAGTATATATATATCCAGTAATATATACATCATCGCCAGCTTTTAAATCTTTTAGGTCTTCTGTAGTTAAAGGTGTAGTCAATGTTTTCTTCATATTTACCCTCCTAAAGAATAACTTCTTTATGTCTAGTTGCATGACAGTTTATATTTACTGCAACAGGTAAACCAGCAATATGTGTAGGATAATATTCAATACTTACCTTTAATGCAGTAGTCTTTCCACCAAAGCCTTGAGGCCCTATTCCTAGATTGTTGACTTCTACAAGCATTTCTTTTTCAAGCTCTGCATAGAAGGGATTATCTGAATACTTATCAAATGGTCTCATCAGCGATTTCTTAGCTAGATAAGCTGCCTTTTCAAATGTCCCACCAATTCCAACTCCTACCACTATAGGTGGACAAGGATTTGGTCCAGCTAATTCTACAGACTCTAGTATAAAATCTTTTACTCCCTGTAATCCTTCAGCTGGTTTAAGCATCTTTATTCTAGACATATTTTCAGATCCAAAGCCCTTAGGAGCTACCATTATAGAAAGTTGGTCTCCAGGAACAATCTCATAGTGAATTACTCCAGGTGTATTGTCTTTTGTATTTACTCTATTCAATGGATCTCCTACTACTGATTTTCTAAGATATCCTTCTTCATATCCTTCCCTAATACCTTCATTGATAGCATCTTCAATATATCCATTTGTTATATTTACATCTTGACCCATCTTTACAAATACTACTACCATTCCAGTGTCTTGACACATTGGAGCATGATCCATGCTTGCAATTTCAGCATTATCTATTATCTTTCCTATTGTAGCAGACGCAAGATCCCAGTCTTCATTTTTCTGTGATTCTTTTAGGGAATTTAAGACATCTTCAGGTAAAAAATAATTAGCTTCCATAACCAATCTCTTTACTTCTTTAGTTATCAACCCTGCATCGATTTCTCTCATTATTTACCCACCTTTTATTTTGTTAGACTAAGCTCTTTTCTTACTTAAAGCAAGAACTCTATTCATCTCATTATTTATAATCATAATTCCTTCATCAACACCCATACCTGGTTTAGCTAATACTTGTGTAGCTCCACATGCCATAGCTATATTTGCACATATCTCTGCACTTCTACTTGTTTCATTACAAGTTCCGCCTAGATATGCACCTACTCCTATTTCATTACAGAACATTATAGCTTCTATAGAATTGTTTATTCCACCTAAATCCGGTGTCTTAACTTGAATCATATGTCCTGCTTTATTTTCTGCAAAATATTTAACATCCTCTAAAGTATTACACCATTCGTCAGCAACTAGTTCTACACCTATCCCTGCCTCTTCTAGGCTAGCTCTTAGATCTCTCATAGCTTCCATTTGAGCAGTTCTGCTTCCAACATCCATAGGTCCTTCTATTCTAAGTTTAAATGGTTTTGCAGCTTTCTCTAATTTACCTAGATATTCAGTCATAGCTTTAGTATCATCTTTTAGAAGTTCTCCTATAGTTCCATAGACATCTATATGGAATACTGGATTATAGTCTTCATTGACTCTAAATTTAAGAATTCTATCTCTTAGCCATTCTACATATTCAATTAACTTTTCACCTTTAAGTCCTAATTTTTCTTCGACATTATTGAATAGACCATGAGGCAATACATCTGCTTCTTTGATTATCATCTTGTCTGCATTTGTATATCTATCATCACCTGATTGGGTAAATATAGGTATTCTGTTTATTTCAACTCCAGTATTGTATTCTTCTTTTATAACTTCTGCCATGGTAACTTTTCTAGCCTTTGCAGCAGCATCTAATAGGGCTTGAGTAACTCCATATCTTATAGCTGTATGAAGTCTTTTTCCGTCTATTTCCATATGATCTACTTCTTCAGCTAATTCTTTAAAGTTTGTAGTTTCTTTACCTAATAATCTTTCCTTAATTTCTCCTTCAATTATAGGAATAAAATCCTTAGCAAGGAACAATGGATCCCTTCCACCTGCTCCTGAATATTGAACAGCTGCACAATCTCCATGAGCTACTTGACCATCATCTAGTACTATCATTACAGAAATACTTTCTCCTGCTTGTCTTACAGCTGAAAATCCTTCAGTCTTTGGCTCGCCTAAATAAAACATACCATCATGCTTTGCACCTTGTTTTATTGCCTTTTGATCATCAAAGTAAAAACCAGTTTTTCCTTCTGCACAAATAATATCTACTATTTTCATTTTTATTTTCCCTCCGGTCTTCCTATTAATTTTCCTTTCCCAACAGCAAATATATCATCAACTGTCATTTGGAATCCAACTTCTCTGTTTTCAAACCTGCCTCTTTCTTCTAATCTCTCTCTATTAAAGTCAACTAATTCCTTTGAAAACGGTATATTACCTGTCATTAAATATCTAACTGCACCGTTGTTATCCCTAGCTGGCATCATCTTTCCAAGATTATATTTAGATGGTCCAAATGGAATATCGATTACACCTTGTTCAAAGCCCTTTACGGTTCCTATAGCTAGATCTCCCCCACCTAATTCAAATACCTTGTCAAGCATACATTTCGTCTCTGCTTTTATAATTTTAATTTCCGCTTCTAATTCTTTACTCATTACCATTCTTTGACCAGCTAATAAGTTTAATGTCATCTTTGTAGCCTTAATTCCCTGTGCATTTGCTTCTTTAGTAGGAATACCTATAGCTTCATGTGGAGTCTTTACAATTACCTTAGTAGCTCCTGCTAAAGCGGCTGCAGTTGAACCTAATGATATAACTCCAAATGCCTTTGCTTCGTCTTCAGGGAATCCACCCATCCATTGATGGAATACTGTAGTCACTATACAATCATTGTAGCCATATTTCTTTAGATATTCTTCTGTCTGTTCCTCTAATGCTCTTACTGCTGCAACGTCTTGAATTAAATTACCGCATTGTCCATATCCCACAGTTATGTTCTTTACCCCTTGCTCTGCAGCAAGTAGTGCCTCTATTACACCTACTGCATTAGATGTAGATGGTGGTACTAGAGTTCCTGTCAAAGGTCCAAATGGTTCCCTATTTATATGGATGCCTTGTTCTTCATAAAATCCTACAAGTCTATCACAATATTGCCAATCTCTAAGGCTCTTTTCTATGGATACCGCCTTTGCATATGGAACATTATAGCTAATTCCTCCACCTTCATTTGAAGTCCAACCTGAGGCATGAATTATCTCTGCCAATAATCTAGAGTCTGGAGTACCATGTCTAGCTTGTACTGGTAAGTTTACACTTTCAAATACCTTTCTACAGCCTTTGATTCCATGATTAACTCCTGGGAATCCATTAAGTAATGACCTTCCTGCTTTTATTGACTCGTCAATCCCTACTTGACACTCATCATATCTATTCTGTCTAGTATAAGAGTCAATAGTAGAAGGCAAGAAATCTGCTCCCCCTTCTTTCTCCAAGAAGTTCAACAATGTTATATGTTCGTCTAGCAATGCCACTCCTGCTCTAGGTTGTGCTAATGTAACATTTGCTTTCTTTGCTTTTGCTAATTTTATTGCAAAGTTCTTTTCCTCTGGCACCTTTTTTAAATAATCTACTGCTTCCTGTAAATCTACTTCTTTACCTGTTGGCCATTGGTTAAGAACTTCTTCTCTCTCTCTGAAAAACTCATCATCGGTAAGTCTTTTATTTCTTAAAACCATCAGTCATTACCTCCACACTTTACTATATATTTTTTTAGCATTCTCACTGCCATATTTTCATCTACCATGGATAAAAGTCCCATGGCAGATAGTATATAATCTCTATCTATTAAGAATTTAGGATGTCTTGGCTTTAATGAATCTGGATCATCCATGGTAAATAATGAAGCTTCTAAAATCCCATCTGGATTTTTACTATTTACAATAACTCCACCTGTCCCTATTATATAAGGCAACTCCATTAAGTCCTTACCTATTTGGGAATACATAGCTCCCAGTGGTGAATAAATAGGCTCTACTCTTCCAGCATGTCTCTTCATTGAAATATCGGCACATACCTTTGCCATTGCTTCATCAAAAGCTATATCCCTTTCTTTTTGAGGTATAAAAGATGTATTGTTATATCTATTTTTAAATTCTTCTTCTAAATTATAATCCTCAATATTTAAGTATTTTTTTATCATTCTAGTTCCTGCTGCTTCAAACACGGAGATCGCTGAATATCTCATTCCCAAATCTCCTTCTACAGTCCTCTTAGCTATAGGCTCTTCCAACCCTCTCTGTATGACAGACGGCTTACTTGGTGCTCCCTCTCCTATGGAGTGAATATCTGTAGTGGCACCCCCTATATCAATAACTGCTAAATCTCCAATCCCTACTTCGTCTTTAGTTCCTCTAGATAAAACCTTTGCAGCTCTTAAAACTGAAGCTGGTGTAGGCATCAAGATTTCAGATATGGACTCCTCTACATGTTCCATTCCTCTTGCATTTACGATTTGTTTCATAAATATATTTCTTATGGTTTCTCTAGCTGGATCTACATTTATATTATTCAAATTTGGCATAACATTTTCAGTAACATGATATTCTATTTTTCCATTAAAGAGTTCCTCAATATTATCCACAGAACTTTTATTTCCCGCTACAACTACAGGAATTTCAATATTGTGTTTTACAATCATCCCAGCATTATGTTCTATACACTCAAAGTTTCCACCATCAGTTCCACCTGCAAGTAATATCATATCAGCATCTGAATTCTTTATTTCAAGAAGTTCACTGTTGTTTAAGTTGTGATTATAGGTCTTAATTACCCTAGCTCCTGCTCCTAATGCTGCTCTTTTAGCAGCTTCAGCAGTTAATTCGGGAACTAGACCAATAGCTATGATCTTTAGACCGCCTGCTGCTGAGGAACAAGCTAGTTTTTTCACGATATTAATTTCTTCTCTTTTGACTTTAGAAAATAATTTGTCTAAAGCATTGTTATATCCTATAGTCACATCTGTCTCTACTGTAGTATAGGACTTACCTGTACCTAGTATTTCTTCTTTCTGAATATCTACAAGTGTTACTTTCGTATATGTGCTTCCAAAGTCAATAAAAAGATAGCAATCCATATTATCCCCTCTACTTGTATAAGTCTTCTCTTAAGTCGTGTATAGATGTCTCTACAGATGTTCCTGGTGGATACACCCTATCAAATCCCATTTCCTTAAATCTAGCGTGAACATCTTCCCATTTTTGCTTTCCTACTACTATATTTCCACCTACATATAATAATATATCTTTTAGTCCTGCTTCATCACATTTTTCCCTCATTCCTCTACAGTCAATTTCCCCATGACCGTAAAGTGAAGATACAAGTATAGCATCAGCATTTGTCTCCACTGCTGCATTGATAAAATCCTCCTGTGGTGATAATACACCAATGTTTACAACATTAAACCCTGCATCTGACAAAGAGTAATCTAGAATCTTATTGCCTACTGCATGGCAATCTGAACCAATTACTCCAAGTACAACTGTCTTCTTATCCATTCTTTTACCTCCTTAATATTACTTTGATTTTGTGTTAAGATTTGCCTATCTTCTCTTTAATAATACCATATCTATTTATAAAAACAAGCATTTTGAAAAGGTTTTTTCTATAATTCTATTCTCTACACTGTGCTATTTTAAGCCATTTTGACATCCACCTCTGTCCTATCCTTCATATTCTGATTGATTTATCTGATAATTAAGAAAAGATTTAAATGAATTGCAAGTTTACATATATTAAGTTGCAATTTATTTTTTTTAGAAACAATTTTATAAGCTGTTTTATAAGTGTAAACCTTTGCATAAAATGTAGATTTTTGTCATAATATTTATATAAAAACTTATATTAGATGGAATTTTTTACTCCATCTGATATAAGTTTTTTTACAAGCTGAATATAGTCTATCTTTTAAATTTATCCATCCTTCTGTACTCGAAATCATCTATATTTAAATTCTTAAATGTTGATACACTATGGTTCTAATAATCATAAATTGTGAAATGAGAATTGTAGATTGATATTGCTTGTATTCAAATGGATATAAGCTATCAAACAAATATTAAGTCAATAAATTCCTCTAGTGTGATATTTCCAAAGTATTTTATCAGGTCTTCATCTTCCAACTCTATAGACAAGCTACCTCTATCATATCTTTTTCCTTTAAGCTTATCTTCAAGATCTTTAACATCTTCTGCACCAAAAAAGTCTCCAAATATTTTGCAGTCTTGAATTATTCCACCTTTTACATCTAATCTAATATCTATTGCTCCAAAAGAGAATCTCTTATAATTCTTTAAATTAAATTTAGGGGATTTTCCATAATTCCATTCCCATGTAGAATATTTTTCTCTGTATAATTTATCTATACTTGTTTTTTCTTCTTCACTTAATTCGTATTTTTCAGGTGTAAATCCTTCCATTTCAAATATGTATTTCAGTAGTAGACTCCTAAATTCCTCCATATCTATGTCTTCTTTTATATATGGCTTTATATTTGTAACTCTACTCTTTACTGACTTTATACCTTTAGATTCTATCTTATCTTTCTTTACATTCAGTGCTTTTGACAATACATCTAGTTTTGTATCAAATAGTAGAGTCCCATGATTTAAGACTCTATCTTTCCAAATAGATTGTGCAATGCCTGAGAACTTCTTTCCATCTATGGTTATGTCATTTCTTCCAGATAATTCACAATTTACTCCAAGTTTTTCTAAGGCTTTTAAAATAGGTATATTATATTTTTTAAAATCTATTACCCTATTTCCATTTAAATTGGTTATTATGGAAAAATTCAAATTCCCAAGATCATGGTATACAGCACCACCTCCAGTTACTCTCCTTACAACTTTAATATTATTTTCTTCTACATATTTTCCATTGATTTCTTCAGCTGTATTTTGATTTTTACCTACAATAATTGCTGGACCATTTATCCATAGGATTACATAGTCTTCATCTCTTGATAGATTTTTAAAACAATATTCTTCAAATGCTAAATTGTACTTGGGATCATTAGAATAATTTTCAACATATTTCATCTCATTCTCCACCTTATATTTTATTTACTTAACAGTATATTTAAATCCATTAATCCATGTTGTAAATCTATTAGTTTATTTTTAAGCTGATCATAGTTCTTCTCTATAATATCATCCTTATATAACATTCCAGATCTTCCTACTAAGGCTCCAAATTGTCTATATACATTTTCAAGTTCATTTTCTATATCCTGTTGTAATAGTACTGGCTCTATATTTATCCCTTTTTTTAATTCTATCTCATTTTTAGATATATTAAATTTATCTCCAATATTTGGCACTATTGTCTCTATATTAAACTTCTCTTCAATTAAATTAGCCAATGTATCAGCCTGTTCTTCTTCTCCATGTACTACGAATATCTTCTTTGGCTTTATCTTAAATCTATTGATCCAGTTCAGCAGAGTTTTCTGATCTGCATGACCTGAAAATCCTTCTAGATCATATATCTCAATCTGCACATCTATCTCTTCACCTAGAAGTTTTACTTTTGATGCTCCATCTAATAATATTCGCCCTAAACTCCCTTGAGCCTGATATCCTACAAAGACTAAACTATTATCTGGATTCCATAGATTGTGTTTTAGATGATGTCTTACTCTACCTGCTGTAGCCATACCGCTGGAAGAGATAATCACCTTTGGGTAGGATGATTTATTTAGTGATATGGATTCCTCTTGAGTCTTTATATATCTTAGATTGTTAAATGTAAAGGGATTATCTCCCTTTAAAATTAGCTCTCTTGCCTCTTCATTAAAACTACTTGAATTCTTCTGAAATATCTGTGTGGCATCTACAGCCATTGGACTATCAATATAGATTGGAATTCTCATATATTCTTCTATATCAGTATCATATTCATAATATTTATTTAACTCATATATCAACTCCTGAGTTCTTCCCACTGCAAAGGAGGGTATGATGACACTTCCACCTCTCATTGCAGTTCTATTGATTATATCTATTAACTTTTCTGTACTATCTCTAAAGGGTTCATGATTGGTATTTCCATATGTAGATTCTATGATCAAATAGTCAGCATCGTCTATAAATTCTAAGTCTTTGATAATAGGTCTTCCTGGCATTCCTAAGTCTCCTGAGAAGACTATCTTAGTTGCTTCTCTACCTTTATAAACCCACATCTCTACAATAGCTGACCCCAATACATGTCCTGCATCTTTAAATCTAATGGATATCTCCTCATTTAGATTTATTCTCTGATTATAAAAATAAGGATCAAAATACTTTAAACTCTCTTTTGCATCTTTTATGGTATATAATGGCTCTACAAACTTCTGCCCTGTTCTAAGTCTCTTTTTATTCTCCCACTCTGTGTCTGCTTCTTGAATTTTAGCACTATCTAAAAGCATGATCTCACATAGATCAGCTGTAGGTTTTGTGCATATTATCTTACCTCTAAAGCCATCCTTTATCAATTTAGGTATCCTACCACTGTGGTCAATATGTGCATGAGTAAGTATCAGATAATCTATCTCCTCTGCATCATAGGGAAAATCCATAAAATTCATCTTTTCCTTTTCTTCATTCCCTTGAAACATTCCGCAGTCGATTAAAATCTTATAGCTGTCCGTAGTAATTAAATAGTTTGAACCTGTTACCATCTTTGCTGCACCTAAAAATTGAATATCCATTATTTTTCACCACAACTTTCTTTAAATTGTCAAATACAGATACTATTTTTTAATTTATACCCATGGTACCTTTGATTACACACTTGTTTCTGTATCAGATTCTATGGTGGACGTAGTCATATTTCTCTTACTAGAAATCCTTATGCAATTTTATCTAATATATTACTATTTACAAACTCCAAAGTATTCTAAATATATTGTAAGCCTACAACTAATTATAACAATATCACATTATTCTGATTAATACAAAACCTATCTATAAAAAAACTACCTTATTCTGGAAATCATCTTCCAAAATAAAGTAGTTTTTCATCTCTATTGTCCTGATTTTATTTCAGTCCAAATTCTATCATATTCTTGTATTATATCTAAGGGATCCTTAAATATTTCAGTTTCTCCCATTTCTTCATCAGTAGGATAGGATACAGGGCTATTCTTTATTCTATCTGGCAACAGCTTTACTCCTTCTGGTATTGGGATAGAATATCCTATATACTCTGCGTTTTTAGCTGCTACTTCTGGTCTTGATAGATAATTTATAAAGGCTTCTGCCCCCTCTTTATTAGTTGTGCTTTTAGGAATAACCATAGCATCAAACCATAGATTTGTTCCTTCTTTTGGTATTACATATTCTATGTCAGGATTTTGCCTCATGATTTCAACTGCATCTCCTGACCATACTACAGCTATGGCAGCATCTCCCGCCACCATTGTATCTTTGACTTCGTCTCCAAGATATGCACTTACCAATGGTTTTTGTCTTATAAGTTCTTCCTTTGCTGCTTCTAGCTCATCTATATTTCTAGTATTCAGAGAATGGTTTA
This sequence comes from Tissierellaceae bacterium HCP3S3_D8, assembly GCA_052067355.1. Taxonomy (GTDB): domain Bacteria; phylum Bacillota; class Clostridia; order Tissierellales; family Tissierellaceae; genus CABMKH01. The sequence goes on along the minus strand of JBQHQH010000012.1, from coordinate 20,647 downwards.
ATTTCTTCAAAGCAACTGCCATAGTGTCCCTTTGACTATCTAGCATGACAATCTGACCTTTGTATTTTTCATCCCATAGATCTGCCCAACTATCTAAAGGCTCTGATACCATAGTCTTATTATATATTATTCCTACAGTTCCCCACATATAAGGTATGGAGTATTCATTACTTGGATCATAGTCCAAATTTAAAAATCTATCTTCGATATTTTTGATATTCGGAATATTTTCTTTATCTATCTTAGTCAATAGATCTTCTCTTATCATTCTCTCTATCATATAGTCAGAAGGAAATATTACGTCATAACTACTTCCTCCCTGTTTTATCTTCATATATAGATCTTCATTTGTTGCAAATGTATCATATTTTACTTTAATTCCATATTCTTCTTCAAAATCTTTCAAAATTTCTCTATCAATGTAGTCTCCCCAGTTGTAAACATTTATACTTGGTTTTTTCTCTCCACATCCTGAAGCCACAGCAGCTAACAAAATTAAAACAACTATTAAAATACCCATCTTTCTAATCTTCATAATTAAAAACCTCCCTCTTGCATATTATTATCTGTCCTTTTATTTATAATGAGTAATAATACCAATAGACTTACAAACATCAATGTAGACAATGCATTTATTACTGGTTTAATTCCACGCCTTGCCATGGAAAAGATTGTAATACTCAAGTTTGTAACCCCATGTCCAGTATTAAAAAAGCTGATTACGAAATCATCTATAGACAATGTAAACGCCATTAATGCACCAGTAATGATTCCTGGCATTATCTCAGGTATTATTACCTTTCTCAAAGCATAAAAAGGTGTTGCTCCTAAATCCATAGCAGCCTCTGCAAGATGCTTATTCATCTGTTTTAATTTAGGTAATATTGACAATATGACATAAGGTATACTAAAGCTAATATGTGATAGGAGCATAGTCGTAAGCCCTAACTCTAATCTCAAAAATTTGAATAATACCATTAGAGAAACTGCCGTAACTATATCTGGATTTAGTACTGGTAAATAGTTTAAATTGAGAACCACAGATTTACTAAATCCTCTCATATTATATATCCCTAGTGCAGCAAAAGTCCCTATAATAGTAGATATTATGGAAGACAATACTGCTATCAATATAGTATTGTATAGAGCTCTCAGTATCTCTACATCTTTAAATAGCTCAACATACCATTTAAGTGTAAATCCTCCCCATACACCTCTTGATTTTGAATTATTAAAGGAAAATGCTATGAGGACTATAATAGGTGCATATAAAAACAAGAATATTAAAAATGTATATAATCTTTTTATAAACTTATTTACCATAATCCTCCTCCCCCTTCCTTCTCTTTATCAAATTTTGATGTAATAGCCATAGTTATGAGGATAAACACCATCAATATAATAGACATGGAGGAGCCAAAATGCCAATCTCCAGTATATCTAAACTGTTGCTCTACTAAATTTCCTATAAGATTTGTCTTGTTTCCACCTAATAAACTTGATATTACAAATGTACTTACTGCTGGAATAAACACCATAGTGATTCCAGTAATCACTCCTGGCAAGCTCAAAGGAAATATAACCTTTCTAAAGACAGTGATCTTATTTGCCCCCAAGTCTTCCGCTGCTTCTATAAGTCCTCGATCCATCTTAGTCAATACGGAAAAAATAGGTAATACCATAAATGGCAGAAAATTGTATACCATTCCCAATAATACAGCTAAATCATTGTATATAAGATTCAAAGGCTGAAATCCTAATTTAGTTATAATATGATTTATAAGCCCATTTTTTCCTAATAAAGTAAGCCAAGCATATGTCCTCAATAAAAAATTCATCCACATAGGTATTACAAACATCAATATCATGATATTTCTTTTCTTTGGTTTTTCTTTGGAGATTATATATGCCATAGGATATCCTAATAGCAAGCATATAATCGTAGATATAAGTGCTAAATTTACTGATCTCAATAATACCTTGATATAAATAGGTGTAAAAAACCTTTTAAAATTTTCAAAACTAAATTGAAACTCACTAAAATCTTGAATATCTCCTACAGTAAATGCAAAATACAAGACCAATAATAGTGGAACAACAGTGAATATCAGCATCCATACTAAATAGGGATATGCTATTCTCTTGGAGTCTGTCTTCATCTATCTCTCACCTTCTTCATAATATGAATATTTTCTGGCAAGATATCTATTCCAACTTCTGTTCCTACTTCTTTCATAATAGTAGAATGTACCATCCAATTAAATCCGTCTATCTTTACTATCATCTCATAATGGACGCCCTTAAACGTAACAGATTCAACTACTCCCTTTAATTTAGCATTTTCTATTGGTATTATTTCAACATCTTCAGGTCTTATTACTACATCTACATCTTCCTTCTTGCCAAATCCTCTATCTACGCAATCAAATACTACATTGGAAAATTCGACTATTAAATCATCATGCATGATTCCATCTATTATATTGCTTTCTCCTATAAATTTAGCTACAAAAGCATTTTTAGGTTCATTATATATATCTACAGGGGTACCAATTTGCTGTATCTTCCCCTTGTCCATTACCACTATTGTATCGGACATAGTCAATGCTTCTTCTTGATCATGGGTTACATATATAAATGTAATCCCAATTCTCTTTTGCATATCCTTTAGTTCAATTTGCATTTCTTTCCTAAGTTTTAAATCTAATGCTCCTAAAGGTTCATCTAATAATAATACCTGTGGTTCGTTTACCAATGCCCTTGCTATGGCTATTCTCTGCTGTTGCCCTCCACTAAGAGAATCTATTGATCTATGCTCAAATCCTTCAAGATTGACTAATCTCAACATCTCTTTTACTTTAGTATCTATCTCATTCTTAGGTAATTTCTTGATCTTTAATCCAAAAGAGATATTCTCAAATACATCCATATGCGGGAACAATGCATATTTTTGAAATACAGTATTTATCTGTCTTTTATAAGGGGGAACCGTCGTTATATCTTTTCCTTCAAAGATTACTTTCCCACTGGCTGGTTGCTCAAATCCTCCGATAATCCTCAATGTAGTGGTCTTCCCGCACCCACTAGGCCCAAGTAGAGTTAAAAATTCATTTTTTCTGATATATAAATTGATATTGTCTAAAACCGTAACCCCATTGTATTCCTTAGTGATATTCTTTAAATCGATTATGTTCATTATAATCCCCCCTCTATATTTTAAAAACTAGGTGGTGTACTAACCCATATGACCCTAGCCTTTGTCTTTCCTGCATTTGATATATAGTGATTGGAATTAGCTCTAAAATAAAAGCTTTCATCTTTTCTTATCTTATATTTATCTTCCCCCACATGTAAATAAATACTACCGTTTATTACATATCCAAACTCTTCTCCTTCATGTGGCGAATCTTCTTTCGTCTTTCCACCTGCTTCTAGTTCCATAAGTATTGGTTCCATTATATTCTTTTGAGCATTTGGAATTATCCACTTCAAAATATATCCTAATTCCTCATTTTCAGATTCAAAGATGTCTTCTTTAGAAAAGACAATCTTTTCATTTACACTTTCATTAAAAAAATCCTTTAAATTAGTCCCCAATCCTTCTAAAATATCTACTAGAGTAGCAATAGAAGGAGAAGTCAAGTCCCTCTCTACCTGAGAAATAAACCCTTTTGTCAATTCACATCTGTCTGCAAGCTCTTCTTGAGTCAAAGAGTTTTTAATTCTCAATCTCCTAATTTTCTCCCCAATATTCATCTTCACCATCCTCTGATAAGTTAAACATATATTAACTATTTGTTTATATATACTAAACATCCTTTTACAACTATCATATTATAAATTAAAATATATGTGAATGTCAATAGTTTTTTTATGCTTTTTTATTTTATCTCTTCCTTTATATTATGCAGTTGTTAAGATTTTTTAATACTTGAAGTTTAGTAATAATAAGTCTACTTGATAATGGCTTAAAGTTCGCATTATAATAGGACTTTTTAAAGGTCTTTATAATATTTATCAAGATTAAAAAGCAAACCAAATCCAGAACAATTATCATATATTAATAGTTCTTAGAAAGTAATGATATCGTATTATATACAGAATACTAATGAAAAAAGGAGAATAAAGTGGTTTAGTAATTAAGAAGAGCCTTATATAAGTGAAAAAGATAGAGGATATACATGCGGTGTTGCTAGAAATTTAGACATAATGAATATCTCCTTTGATTGGCTAGACCTAAACTTATTATATTATTGAAGATTTTTTCTTCTCAATTCTGAAAACTTTTTTGAATCTTTGCTTAGAGGATGCAAAATTAACACTATAGTCCCTCTTTTAAGCTTGACAAGAAATCGATCATGATATAGGATTGAATTAGATAGGGAAACCAATGTTATATATACCTACAAAATACAGTAAATACCTAATTATTTAGTTAAAACTCACATAATTTTTTTAAAGAATAGATATCAAAATATGAAAAGTCAATTATTTTAATACAAGAAATATAATTATTATGCAGCTTATGATATCTGAAATAGGCTATATATAAAAGGTGATTCCAATGGTAATATGATAAAGTAAACTTAATTATTACTTTCATTCAGACATACAAACTAATGAAAAAAGGAGGATAAAAATGAAAAAATTTCTTAGTTTAATTTTAGTTATGATGTTTACAATCACTTTAACATCTATTACATATGCTGAAACTAACTCTGAGGGATTAGGCGATAAAACAACTTTTATACAAGAGTCAGAAGATAAAATAATAACTCCATTCAATCTAGTAATCAATGAACCTAGTCTGAATCAAAGAAATGGTAGATATTCAGATGAAGTCTTTTCCGTTGCTAAAAATCTAGATATATATTTCTACAATACTAGTGAAGCAGATGTTGAAATCACTGTGCAAAATCTTGATAGACCACAATTTGAAGATTCATATACTGTTGCTCTAGGGAAAGATCCTACAAAAAGATATCACAACATAAAAGCAGGAGAACATTATATAATAAGGCTTAAAACAGTAGATGGTTCATGTCTAACAGGAAACTTAAGAGTAAAAACTTACAATTAATCAAACTCATAATAGTAGAGGTCTATTAAAAAATACTAGGTATTATCTACCTAGTATTTTTACTATATCTTTGCTTTTTTCTCTTCTAACCTCTCATTCCATAGTCTTTCTGCAGTAGGAGCCCAATTTTTAGCCGCATCTTCTGTCTTTTTAACTAGTTCTTCTACATCTTCCTTGTCTATAGGCTGTGTAGAATGAGCTTTTGATTCATTTACCATGGCTTTTATACATTCAGGATTATCCAATAGTGGACAAGGTCTCAAATGATTTCCATTAAATGGTTGGTTTTCTCTATATTTCATAAACAATGGAGACTGTAAACCTTCTAATAGACTGACATCATCAATATTTACATTTGAATAGTGAATAAATGCACATGGTTCTATATCCCCATTGGCATTTATATGCAAATATCTCTTTCCACCTGCAATACAACCATCTACATATTCTCCATCATTCCAAAAGTCCATTATAAATATAGGTTTTTTACTTCTCAATTCTCTAATCTTATGATACATATATTCTCTTTGTTCAGGTGTTACCAATAGATCTGTAACTGCATCTTTTCCTATAGGAATATAAGTAAAATACCATCCAAACATACAGCCCTTATCAATTAAAAAATCTAAATACTCTTCAGAGCCCACAGTTTCCGTATTATATCTATGATAACAGGTGGAAAAGCCAAATGCTACTCCTTCTTTTTTAAGTAAATCCATGGCTCTAATTACTTTATTATAAGTTCCCTTACCTCTTCTCATATCTGTCTCTTCTTCAAACCCTTCAACACTTATTGCCAATCCAAAATTCCCTAACTCACCTAATCTTTTGGCAAAATTCTCATCTACTAAAGTTGCATTTGTAAAGGATAGGAAAAAACAATCATCATGTTCTTCTGCTAATTTTAAAAGGTCTTCCTTTCTTATTAATGGCTCTCCTCCAGAATATATATACATATATATTCCTAATTCTTTACCTTCATTGATCACTCTATCTAAAGTCTCATAGCTTAAGAAATCAGTATTTTTATATTCGGAGGCCCAACATCCAGTACATTTTAGATTACACATACTTGTAGGGTCAATCAATATGGCCCAAGGTACATTACAATTATATTTTTCCATTATCTCATATTGAATAGGGATACCTATCATGCCAGAATTTATCATGAAATTAACCATGAATTTCTGTCTAGTAGCAGGAGATAACTCATTAAAATATCTTTCCAATAAATGATATCCACTGCTATCTGGACTATCTACTATTTCCTTAAATTTTTTGTGAATCTCTTTATGATTTTTTCTCTTTAGTATCTTTTCAGACAGATTTAATAGATTATCCAAGTTTTCCATAGGGTCTTTTTCAATATATTTCAAAGCCTCATTTGTTATTTTGGTACCTATAATTTGTTTTACCTTTACCATAATAATTCCTCCTTAAAATTTAACCCTTTAAAGAGTAAATCAAGAGATAGAAGGATGCTATCTTATCTTTTAATTTAACTATGGAAGGCCTTTAAAGCAGGTGCTTCTGCTAACTATATAACTATTTTAGTATATATCTATCTATGACTTTAACTATTTTGATTTTTACTTTTATTATATTTTTAATGGATTCATAATTTCTATATATCTTTAAAATGTCTTCTATATCCTCTTAATTCTCCCTTGTCTACTCAATTCTCAATCTATTGTCTCCGTATCAATCTCTACTCCATTTATATAAAGATCATATCACACCCTATATGGGTGCCAATAAATATGGATAAGAGAGCACTTCTTATAATTTCAATTCACAATTGACAATGCACAATTATTGATAATAAAGTATTAAAATATTGACTATTTGCTATACTTTATGTATTTCAATGCATACTATGGTTTTGTATTGCTCCCTAATACACCGTGAAATATCAGTAGGAGTATAAGATATAAATTCTCTTTATAACTATTTTATGTTAAATACCTTCATATTATCTATAGCTTCTTTTACTAACATATCTATATCCAATACTTCTTCAGACCTCTCAATATCTTCTAGTTTAGGTCTTGTAACTGGATGTTTAGGTAAAAATACTGTACAGCAATCTTCAAAAGGCAATACAGATGTCTCAAAGGTCTCTATATCGTTGGCTATTTCAATTATGTCAACCTTATCCATACCTATGAGCGGTCTTAGTACTGGTAACTTCACTGTAGCATTTGTAACACCTATACCATGGATAGTCTGACTTGCAACTTGCCCTAAGCTTTCTCCAGTTATCAAGGCATCATAATTGTTGTGGTTTGCAATCTCTTCAGCAATTCTCATCATAAACCTTCTAGAGAGTATGGTCATTTCTTTTTCTGGACAGTTTTGATTTATTGCCTTCTGTATATTTAGTATATTGACACTAAAAAACTTCATCTTTCCAGTATAGAGTGACAGTATATTAGCCAATGTCTTTACCTTTTCCTCTGCTCTTTCTGAAGTAAATGGGTATGAGTGATAGTGTACACAGTTAATCTGTACCCCCCTCTTTGCCATCATAAAACCTGCTACTGGGCTATCTATTCCTCCAGATAAGAGTAAAAGTCCCTTTCCATTTGTACCTACTGGCAATCCACCATATGCTTTTATCTTCTCAGTATATATATATGCATTTTCTTGTTTAATATCTATATATAGATATACATCTGGGTTGTGAACATCTACTTTTAAATCTCCAAATTCTTTCAATATAGTGCCACCCATACTTCTAGATACTTCGGGAGATTTTATTGGAAAAGATTTATCTGTTCTATTTGTATCTACTTTAAATGTCTTTATATTTGACTGATTGATTCTCTCTTTCATAGCCAATATAGAAGCTTTTTCTATATTACTCATTTCTTTATCTGTTCTAATACAAGGGCTGATATAGACTAAGCCAAAGACCTTCTTCAATTTATTAATCATCAAAGGGTAGTTTGACTCTTCTCCTTCTATATATATCTTTCCCTGCTCCTTATATATTTTATCATATCCTATATCCTTTATTCCTCTAGTCATTTGTCTTATTAACTGCGTTTCAAAATATCCCCTATTTAATCCCTTTAATGCCAATTCTCCTAAACTAACACTTAAAACCTTTTTCAATTTGTCACCTCATCATGATCTTTCTTATTTCTTCTACTGAATCTTTTAGTACTTCTACAGTATAATCTATATCTTCTTTTGTAATTTCATAGGAAAAACAGATTCTTATGGTACCTTCTATATCATTATCATCTAATCCTATAGACTTAAGTACAAGACTTTTTCCTGTACCTCTAGATGAACATGCTGAAGAAGTAGATACATATATATCCTTATCTTCTAAATAATGTAATAATACTTCTCCTCTTGTATTTCTAAAGGATATATTCAATATATATGGTGAAGAATTTTCTCCCATAGGAGTGTTGATTTTTATATCTTCTATCTCTTCTTTAACTCTATTTGCCATATATGTTTTCAACTCTTTTACATGTTCAGACTCTTCTATGAAATTATTGTCTAAGATTCTAATAGCCTCTCCAAGTCCTATAATACCTTGAACATTTTCAGTTCCAGATCTTAAACCTTTTTCCTGATTTCCTCCAAATACAATAGGATTCAGATGCAATCCATCTCTGATATATAATCCTCCTATTCCCTTAGGTCCATGAACTTTATGTCCACTAAAAGAGTAAGTATCTACTCCTAATTGTTTTAGAGAACATTTTATCTTTCCAAAGGATTGAACTCCATCTAGATGTATTAGGGCTTGAAAGCCCTTTTTCTTTATAATTTTACTAATCTTTTCTATATCCTGTATAGTCCCTATCTCATTATTTACATGGATCATTGATACTAATATGGTATCTTCATCTAGTACCTTTTCAAATTCTTCCATGTCTATATTTCCAAATTTATCTGTATTGAGATAAGTAACTGTTAAACCGTCTTTTTCAAAATTTTTCATTACATTTAATGACGATGAGTGCTCTATCTTTGTTGTAATAATATGATTTCCCCTCTTTTTCATATTATTTACTATACTTTGAATCGCAATATTATTGCTCTCCGTCCCACCTGATGTAAAATAAAGTTCCCTACTATCTATACCTAAAAACTTTGCTATTATATCCCTTGCTTCCTCTACTTCTTTTTCTGCATTTAATCCTAATCTGTGCAGAGAAGACGGGTTTCCAAAATTTGAAATAAAACTCTTATACATCTTATTTAATACTTCCTGCCTAACTCTAGTTGTGGCACAATTGTCCAAATAAATCAATATTTTCACCTCTATTTTAGTATCCTAATGCTTCATCCACTAAACATATATAGATTTGAGTCCCATTGGGATTTTTATGTAATATGGTTTCTACATTACACATCCTCTTTGGTGAACTACAATCACTACATTTTCCAGTAAATTTACATGGTGTATCTAAATTTAATCTCTTTGCATTCTTTGGGGCTGCTATAGTTTCAATTCTCTCAATGGCTTCATCATAATCCTTACAGAGTTTGTTTTTCCCAACTACGATATATACCTTATCATGACCATAGATCATAGAAGCTACTCTATTTCCAGTCCCATCCATATTCACTAATTTTCCATCTAAGGTCAATGCATTTGTACTTGCTAGATATATCTGAGCATTTTTAGCATTTTCCAGCTCTTGTTTTTTATTTTCTGCTTTCCAATGCCAATAAACCTTATTTCCTTGTTCTTTTAATTCAGCATATATGTCTAATTCTTCTATAGTCATTGAACCTCCAATGCCGACAGAATTATCTTTTAAAATCTGTTTTAATAGATATTCTTTAACATGCTCTATATCTTTAAAATAATTAAATATAAAACCATTCTTCGACAATGTTTTTTCTAAGTCCATATATATTTCATTCATAGTCACTACATCCCCTTTCACTACTATTATACGGCAAAATCAGTGCAATATAAAGTATTAGAAAAAATTAGTATAATTGTTTTTGTAAAACTCATTGCAAATCCTGTCGATATTTGCTATAATGTTTTTAAGGTTATCCCCCTGGTAACCTTAAAAGATCTCTATTCCCAATACCCCTTTTGAACGTTTTTATTCCATCCAGAATTGGATGAAGACTCCTAATCGTAGGAGTCTTTTTTTTATCGAAAATAGAGAATTTCTCATCTTAGAGAAAACTTATATTAGATATGATTTTATACTACAGTTGATATGATATAGATTGATTTTAACTTTTCATTATGAGTTTCAAAAAAGCTATCTTAAAGTACCTGGATAGAAGCTTTTTCTATTCTTGCACTTTAAGATCTCTCTTTTTTAATTGCCTTTAAGTAATATCCTCTAGTATTATTTATCAAAAATTCTTCTATAAAACCTATTGTACTATCTATACTATCTAATCTCATTTCATATTCATATTTGATTCCCATAAGCAATTCTGTCAATTCATCTATTTTTTTTATAAGATTATCTATTTCGTTATCATATATTAAATCTGAAACAGGCTCTCCCGAAGTTTTTTTTTAGGAATTATCTCTTCTACATTGTTTAAAGGACCAAATCCTAAGAATTTAACATCTGGATATATGCTACCAAATGTATAATCAAATTTAACATGTCTATCTACTATATTTGTAATATATTTATATCTCACCATATTATTTGATTTTGATTCATTCCATAAATATATAGAACTCCAACTATCTCCATTATCCAAACTATAACTACTAAATAAGTTAGATGATTCATTCCAAACTACCCAAATGGTACTATCTTCCATTATAATAGTAGGATTAGAGGGATTGCCTTCATTAGATAAGATCTCTTCTTTTTCCTTAATAAAAAAATCATCATTATATATATATCTCATATATTTTATTCTGAGATTCTCATTGTTATATTCAGAATAGGCTATATGAATATATATATCATCTTTAATCACATCTATATATAACTTTTCCTTATTATCACCTAATATAATAGATTCTTTCCATTTCATATTCTCCATATCGAATTTTTTAAGACATATTTGATTGTCATAGTAGTAAAATAGGAGAATGTTCTCCTCATCTTCTAAAATTCTTATAGGATTCAATACCTTATCTATTCTTATTTCTTCTACTAAATAACTTATCCACCTGTTATCCTTGAGCATATGATGATGTATATGGAATATCCCATCTCTTTCTGACTGTAATGTCAAGTATATTATATTTATATTACCTGCAGTTCGAAAGACGTTTAATTCAAATACCTTGGACATTCCTCCCTCACTTAAATACGTCTGATCTTTTATCTCCTTATCTATGGTCAATATACATAAATTTCTCTCTATGTTTTGATATATTAAATATATTTCATCATCTCTACCAAACTGTATATCAAATTCTCCCATTGCATCTTCAAGGATTATATCCTGTGTTCCTTCTCCATTATATGTATAATGGTCCATAACTATCTGACTATCTATATTTCTAAATAGATATACTTCTTCTTCATCTATATGAGCTATAGCTGCTCTATTATTATAAAATGTCATCTTCTATTCCTCTCCTTTTTTATTATTACTATTATAATTTATGTTGATTTATTCCTACTAAGAGTAACATAATATACTGGCTTGAATATATTATCAATAAGTAACAATTCTTTAAGTAACAATTCTTTTTTGAAAGGAGGATAATCAATGTCTTCAAATAAAAGACAAGATGATAGACATCATGTACCAGATTCAATATTACCAATAGGTGAAAAATGCTGTAAAGCAACAACTGGCTGTAAATGGGATGGATCTCTTAAAAATGTAGTTACTGAACCTCTATTTGTTCAAAAAGTATACGATGCAACTTTAGTCAATCTGCAGGCTTTAAGTACTGTAAATAATGTAAGATTTTTCCCAAACTTGCCAAGAGGCAGCAGAATTTTACGTATCTTAGATATTAGATGTAAAAGATTTTTTAATCCATCAAATATAAAAGATCCAAGAAATCTTGTTATAGATTCTGACACTGTACTTTCTGGCGGTGAATTCCTTAAAGATGAAAGAGGTGAATTCATCGAAGTAGTGGGACCAGATGGATTATCCAATGAAAAATTAATATTCGCTGATACTACAGAATGTGATGACATAAATAAAGGAACACCTGTATTTGGAACTCAAAGAATTAGGATTAGGGGTAATGTACTAGTAAATATAGAACTTCTAATACTAGATTCAAGAGATAGAAAAGTTAGATTTACTATTAGTGCTAATGTACCAATTGCACCACCTAACTCTCCTATTGTCTTGACAAATTTCTTTGAGTTATGTATTCCATCAATTCACAATTCCGCTTTCTTCCCAAGATTTACAGAATTCTGCAATATACTATGTGAAACTAGATTAGCTACCAATAGTATATCAAGAGATATAGATGTAAATCCAGAAAATGGTGCTATAACTATTGATCTAATTATTGCACTATGTATCACTTGTGAAAAGAAGATAATCGTTCCGGTACAATTATGTGTACTTTCTACAGGATTCCCTAAGTTATCACCAGAAACTTCTCCAATCTGTAGCACCTTCCCAACACTATTTCCAAAGCAAATAGATGAAAGTAGTGGACACTCAGATAAACCTGGCTGTGGTAATAGACCATTCAGATTTTCCATGAATGAAGAAAATGCTACAAATGTAATGGACTTAGAAGAAGAAGGACATGAAATCATATAAAAGTATTTGTATAATATAAAAAGTAGGTATATTGATACCTACTTTTTATATTATATGGTTAAGTTCTTCTAACTTAGCGTCTAATATATTTAGTTTATGTCTATCTAATGCGGAAGTATATTTTAGTCCAGATGCAGTAACTATACATACAACCCTATCTTCTTTCTTTAAATATCCTTGAGAAGTAAGTTTCTTAACTGCCGCTAGGGAAGTAGCAGATGCAGGTTGTCCAAATATCCCTATAGATGCCATTTTACTTTGTGCTTCTATTATCTCTTCATCTTCGACTGAAATTGTTATACCACCATTTCTCTTCAACATCCTTAAAACCTGATTTCCACTTGGTGGGAAGGGATTTTCTATTGCATGAGCTATAGTCTTTGGGTCTTCAAATCTCTCTATCTCTTTTTTATTTTCAACAAATGCTCTATGAATAGGTGAACACCCTACTGCTTGAACTGCTACCATCTTAGGTATTCTGTCTATCAAGCCAGCATTTTTAAACTCTCTAAATCCTTTTTCAATTCCCCTAATATTTCCTCCTGCACTAGTTGGTACAATTATATAATCTGGAATACTAAAATTCAATTGTTCACATATTTCAAAAGCTATAGTCTTATAGCCTTCTACTCTAAATGGAACATCTGAATTTATAAAATAGATGCCATTTTCACTTCCCAATTTTAAGCTCTCTTCATATAATCTACCATAATCTCCATCTACTTTGATTAATCTCGGTCTATATATAGCTATTGGCTTTAACTTTTCATCTGCTATCTCTTTTTTTACTAATATTATAGTTTCCATACCCGCCATAGAACCATAGGCAGCTACAGAAGTAGCCATATTTCCCGTAGATACTGTTCCTATTTTTTTATATCCCAGATCTCTAGCCCTTAATATTCCTGTAATTGTTCCTCTATCTTTAAAAGACCATGTAGGATTTTCAGATTCATTCTTAAAATATATGGATTTAACCCCATAATACTTAGATAGTTCTTCTGAATATATTAGAGAAGTAAAACCTTCTCCTAAGGAAAAATCTATATCCATATCTAAAAAAGGATAAAACTCTTTATAGCGTTCTAACAAACTTTGTCTCAAGATACTTCCTTCGTTGATGCTTCCACTTTTAATTTCTTCTAACTCCAACGGTTCATTACAAATTTCACATCTAAAATTTCTCTTCTCTTTCTCATAGACCTTACCACAATTCGTGCAATTCAGATGAAAGTCTTTCATAATATCCCCCTCTATTTCATTATGATTAATCCTACTATATCATTATTATTAAATATTAGAAAGACCATTTACCACATTTATCTCCATATCTTGCCAACAACTTACCATCTTCTTTTATTTCCAATACTTCACATATATTAGAGCATCCATTACAATCTATAGAATCTACCATATACTCATTGTTATAGAGATCTAATCCTCTAAAATTAGTATATCCTTGAGTCATTGTCTGTTCTTTACCTAAAATTGCTGCTCCTATTGCACCCATTACGTTAAAATGTGAAGGAACTATTACCTCACAGTTTAGCTCCTCTTCAAACGCCTTTTTTATACCCATATTAGCTGCAACTCCACCTTGGAATAAAATAGGCGGAGATATATCTTTTCCTTTTCCTACATTGCTCAAAAAATTTCTGACTAGTGCATCGCATAATCCTCTGATTATATCCTCTTGATTATGTCCTAATTGTTGCTTGTGAATCATATCTGACTCTGCAAATACTGCACATCTTCCTGCAATTCTCACTGGATTACTTGAGTCTAATGCTCTTTGTCCAAATTTATCAATCTCAATACCCAATCTCAAAGCCTGCCTATCTAGAAAGGAACCTGTCCCAGCAGCACACACTGTATTCATGGCAAAGTCAACTACTATACCATCCTTAAGGATTATTATCTTAGAATCTTGACCGCCTATTTCAATTATGGTCTTTATACCTGGATTATAATCTAATCCTGCTACAGCATGACAAGTAATTTCATTCTTTACTATATCCGCACCTACTATGATAGAAGCCAGTTGACGTCCGCTTCCAGTAGTTCCAACCCCTAATATACTCTTAGTACCAAATTTATCAGATAAATCTTTAATCCCATTTTTTATTATCTCTATAGGTTTTCCTTGAGTTCTTAAGTATTCATGGAAAACTAGATTATTCTCTTCATCTATTAAAACTATATTTGTACTTACTGAACCTACATCTATTCCCATATAATAATTATCCAATTAATAGTTTCTCCCTTCTCTTCCTGATTAGATCTACATAGGCTTCTAATCTCGTAATATATCCAGCTTCTCCTGTCATCTCATCTACTATTAATGTCATAATAGGGAAGTTTAAATCCTTGCTTACAGTCTTTAATATACTCTTTGCTACTATTTCTGGCATACAATTAAGTGGTAATATCTGTATGACACCATCATAACCCATATTTTTATAATATATGGCACTTCCTATAGTCTCTCTACCATGTCCTCCTACTAATGTTTCTAAATATGGTTTCGCTAATTTTATCTTCATATTTTCATACTTTGAACCAAATGGATAAGAATAAACATGATGTTCAAACCAACTAGTTGGGGTTAAAGATTTTTCCACTAACACTCCCATTTCTCCAAGTTTTCTTTCTACTTCTAGATTAACAAATGGTTCTATAATAGTATATATTTCACCTATAATTCCAATTTTAATTGGATTATAATTTCTGTCTATCTTGACTTTATCTAAACTTCCTTTGGTTTTATTAATTAAATTTACCATTGCTCTAGTTCCATGTAATTTTACTGCTTCATTGTAATAGTCATCCATAATTTCATTTACTTCTCTTTTGTTTATTGCATATGCTCTTACTACATTGGAAAATTGAGTTAAATCATCTGCCTTCTTCATTAGATTTAATGCTGGTTTTATATTTTTTATTATATCAATTATAGAATTAGAACCTATAACCTTACCTACATTATTTTTAAATTCCTCTATTCCCTCTCTAGGAGATTCTAACGTAATAATTTCTACATCATATCCCAAATCTTTTAATATATCCTTCTGAATTATAGAATATAATCCAAATCTACAAGGGCCACAGCTTCCTGTAATTAAAATAGTATCTGCTCCCTTTTCAATGCTCTCTATATAGTTTCCAATGAATATCTTAAATGGCAGGCACATGGTCTCTGGAGAATATTTTGATCCAATTTCCAGCGTCCTTTTACTACATACTGGAGGTGAAATCACTGTATGCCCCAGTTCTTCTAAAAAAGCTTTTCCTGCAATATATACATTACCTAAATGAGGGAATGTTATCTTCATTTTTCTTCCTCCACTTCATCATATCTAAAAATGCCTCTAATCTAGTATTAAATCCAGCCTCCCCTGTCTGTTCATCTAATGTCAACTCCATTAGAGGTATTCTATTCTCTATGGCTTTTTGTTCTACTATGTGTAATAATACTGAATCCATACCACATCCAAAGGAATTTAAATAGATTATCCCATGAATCCCGCCGCCATCCATAAGACTAAAAGCTGATCCTATTATCTTCCTACCATGAGTCCAAAATATTCTCTTAGATATTTGATCTGAATAATTTCTAATGTCTTCTTCTGATACATCCTCTGCTACTATAATATTTAAATCTTTATTAGCTAACTTTTTTAAAATTCCCATATTCATAAATTCATCAAATACATTATAGGAATGTCCCAATAGTAATATATTCATCTTATTCCACTGACCTTCTTCTATTGGGATGTTAGGCATCTGAGTATTCAACCATTTTCTATATCTTTTTCCTATTTCTCTTGCACTTTTATATGCTCTATTACATTCTCTACGGCTTATACCTAATGATTTTCCTATATCTCTATAACATCTTTCAAAATTGCCTTTTTTATCTATATTTATCTCTCCATCTATTATCTCTGGCAAATCATCTATACTATTCTTTATCATATATGGAAGTCCTAATATCTTTGGACAACAATACTCCCTCTTATACAGACTAATAGTCTTGGGAATAAAGATATAGTCAACCTTATCTTTTAAATAATCTACATGACCATGAAATATCTTTACTGGAAGACATGCTTCATCTACACAAGTAGCAATTCCAGCATCTAATATATCTTTATTGGTCTTAGGTGAAGAGATTATCTTATATCCAAGGGTCTGAAAAAATTCTTCCCATACTGGAAAAAATTCATAATATAAGATTCCTCTAGGTATTCCTATTGTCTTCTCCATATCTATCCTCCTTTACCATCTATATTATTAACAATAAAGCTAATTTATATAACTGTACAAAAGTAAAATAGTGTTATATCATCTATATTAGGGTGAATGATATGGAGATTATAAAGACTAAAATAAATAGAGAATTACCTATTGGCAAGCATGTTTTTGAGAAGGATATCTGTTTTTTAGATATTGAAACTACAGGTCTTAGTAGATATAGAGATATTATATATTTAGTCGGAATTTTATCTTATGATAGTTGTGAAAAATCTTGGGTTTTAAGCCAACTCTTCATAGATAATTCTGAAGACGAAAAAGAGCTCCTAGTCAAGACCATGGATATTCTATCTGATTTCAATATGATATTGAACTATAATGGTGATAGTTTTGATATTCCCTTTATTAACTATCGTCTAAAATTAAATGGATTAGATCTTCAAATTTCAAAACAAAGGTCTATAGATATCTATTCTATAATCAGGAAAAATAGATATCTATTTGAATTGCCAAATCTAAAATTAAAAACTATAGAAAAATTCTTGGGAATTTATAGAGAAGATATGTTCTCAGGTAAGGATTGTATTGGCTTTTATAAGGATTATGTGATAAATAATGATCTATCTCTAAAAGAAAGGATATTGAAACACAACTATGATGATCTATACTACCTAATGGATATTATAAAGATATTAGATCTTATTAAAGATAAGAAATCCTTTATATTTTGTCATGATAAGAATGATATAATATTTAATATAGATAGTATTGAAAAGGTCAATGATTATCTCTTTATCAGTGGTGATATAGAAGGAAATATCTTAAATAAGATAATGTATTATGGAGAAAACTATAAAATACTTATTGACAATGAAAATTCATTCGAAATTTCTATTGAAGTTAAAAAAGGATTAGTGACTGCTGAAAAGACGTGTCTATTTATAGATAGAAATAGCTATGAAGTAGATAGTAACATAACTTGGGAATCTGATTATAATATCCCACAAAATATCATCCTCTTAGAGATAGATAGTAAATACAATATGGATAATATAAAGAGACTTATGTCCTTTCTATTGAGTAAAGTTTTCACATAGATTTACTATATTTTAGTTATAATTCAATTCCAATGTAAATAGTTTTTGATACATTAAAAGACAGACCAAATGGTCTGTCTTTTAATTATGGTGGGCCTTCAGGGACTCGAACCCCGGACCTACCGGTTATGAGCCGGGCGCTCTAACCAACTGAGCTAAAGGCCCCTAGTTATTTATAAACTATTCTGGTGGTGGGCCTAGGTGGACTCGAACCACCGACCTCACGCTTATCAGGCGTGCGCTCTAACCACCTGAGCTACAGGCCCAAAATCAATTTATCATTATAAACTAAGGTTGTACATCTTGAAAGATAAACTATTTTATGGTGGACCTGGGTGGACTCGAACCACCGACCTCACGCTTATCAGGCGTGCGCTCTAACCAACTGAGCTACAGGTCCAACTTTAATTGTCATTTTACATAGATGGTGGGCACAACAGGGCTCGAACCTGTGACCCCCTGCTTGTAAGGCAGGTGCTCTCCCAACTGAGCTATGCGCCCAATATATGTATGGCAGGGGTGGCAGGATTTGAACCCACGACATTCGGTTTTGGAGACCGACGTTCTGCCACTGAACTACACCCCTTCACCAGACTGTGGATGGTGCCCAAAGCCGGAATCGAACCAGCGACACGTAGATTTTCAGTCTACTGCTCTACCGACTGAGCTATTTGGGCTTATTCACTTATATGTATCTATTAATTGGGCAAAAAAAATGGTGGGCCTTCAGGGACTCGAACCCCGGACCTACCGGTTATGAGCCGGGCGCTCTAACCAACTGAGCTAAAGGCCCCCATGGCGGAGAAGGAGGGATTTGAACCCTCGCGCCCTATGAAGGACCTACTCCCTTAGCAGGGGAGCCTCTTCAGCCACTTGAGTACTTCTCCACGATTGGCGGAGAGGGTGGGATTCGAACCCACGTGGGCTTGCACCCTAACGGTTTTCAAGACCGCCCCGTTATGACCGCTTCGGTACCTCTCCATATTCATATTGAACTATAATGTTTATCAAAAATAAACTTGGTGATCCATCGGCGATTCGAACGCCGGACACCCTGATTAAAAGTCAGGTGCTCTGCCTGCTGAGCTAATGGATCATAATTAGAAAATATTGGCTGGGGTGACAGGACTCGAACCTGTGGAATGCTAGAGTCAAAGTCTAGTGCCTTACCGACTTGGCTACACCCCAACTTAATGGCGCGCCTAGGAGGATTCGAACCCCCGGCACACGGATTAGAAGTCCGTTGCTCTATCCTGCTGAGCTATAGGCGCATGTTTTTAATGGAGCGGGTGAAGGGAATCGAACCCTCGCAACCAGCTTGGAAGGCTGGGGCTCTACCACTGAGCTACACCCGCATATCTAGCGGAATAATTTAATTGGTGGAGGAGACTGGATTTGAACCAGTGAAAGCTTAGCTAACGGATTTACAGTCCGTCCCCTTTAGCCACTTGGGTACTCCTCCTTCTCCTGTATATTACAGGTTATGGAGCTGGCGAGAGGAATTGAACCCCCAACCTACTGATTACAAGTCAGTTGCTCTGCCAATTGAGCTACGCCAGCATATTTAATTTGGCGACCTGGAAGGGACTCGAACCCTCGACCTCCAGCGTGACAGGCTGGCATTCTAACCAGCTGAACTACCAGGCCGCAATATTTCAATTCACATTGTTAATTGTGCATCGAATTTTGGTGGGCACAACAGGGCTCGAACCTGTGACCCCCTGCTTGTAAGGCAGGTGCTCTCCCAACTGAGCTATGCGCCCAAAATGGTGACCCCACCGGGATTCGAACCCGGGATACCGCCGTGAAAGGGCGATGTCTTAACCGCTTGACCATGGGGCCATTATCAATTCATCAATACGCTCTCTTATGTAATGACGTAAATCATAGTTACACTCTTAAGTGCTTTAACTAAAAATTATGGTTGCACTCTACGAGCACTCCGTATTATATTACCTACGGTGTAAATTATGGTTGCGGGAATAGGATTTGAACCTATGACCTCCGGGTTATGAGCCCGACGAGCTACCATGCTGCTCCATCCCGCGATATTAAATTATTGGTGCCGGAGACCGGAATCGAACCGGTACGATCTGTTAAGGACCGCAGGATTTTAAGTCCTGTGCGTCTGCCAGTTCCGCCACTCCGGCGTTTTTGGCTCTCGGGGTGGGGCTCGAACCCACAACCTACCGGTTAACAGCCGGTTGCTCCACCATTGAGCTACCCAAGATCAAGTCTGGCAACTTCCTACTCTCCCAGGACGTCGCCGTCCAAGTACCATTGGCGTTAAGAGGCTTAACTTCTGTGTTCGGTATGGGTACAGGTGTGTCCCTCTTGCTATCGTCACCAGACGAAAACTACTTTCAATATATGATTATATGATTTTTTAATTTACTTGGTCAAGTCCTCGACTTATTAGTATCATTCAGCTAAAAGTATTGCTACTCTTATACCTTTGACCTATCTACCAGGTAGTCTTCCTGGAGTCTTACTCTTAAAAGATGGG
>JBQHQH010000011.1:0-70604 GCA_052067355.1 Tissierellaceae bacterium HCP3S3_D8 | reverse complement strand
AGTGCTTCAGTTTTTTAGTATGTAACTATTATAATTAATGCGAGGATATTCTTTAATTTATTAATGGAAAAGTTATATTAATTGGTTTTCCAACAACAACTTGACACTATCTGAATTGACTTAAGCATTGACTGAAGAATTTACTTATGTTAAGATATATGTAACTTAATATACCTTATTAAGAGTGGTGGAGGGAATGGGCCCAATGAAACCCGGCAACCTGTATAATACAAAGGTGCTAAATCCCACAGAATGTAATTCTGGAAGATGAGGTTATGAAACTATGCCTTTTCCTTTTGGAATAGGCTTTTTTTATAATGAATAGGAAAGTTCTGATTTTGAGATATAAATTAACTGAAACTTTTCATTATGAGTTTCAAAAAAGCTATATTAGAATTTTAGGAAGAGGATTTTTTTATCACCTTAAAATCAACCAAATAGGAGGAATATATATGAAAAAATGGCTATTTACTTCTGAATCTGTAACAGAAGGGCATCCAGATAAGGTCTGCGATCAAATTTCAGATGCGATTTTAGATGCAATTTTGGAACAAGATCCAGAAGGAAGAGTGGCTTGTGAGACCATGACTACTACTGGAATGGTACTTATAGCAGGCGAGATTACTACTAATTGTTATGTGGACATACCTAAAATAGTGAGAACGACTATTGAGGATATAGGATATGTCAGAGCTAAATATGGATTTGATGCAAATACATGTGCAGTAATTACTTCTATCAATGAACAGTCTTCAGATATAGCACTAGGTGTAGATAAATCTTTAGAATTAAAAGAAAATAGTTCTGATGAGTTAGACACCATAGGTGCAGGAGACCAAGGTATGATGTTTGGATATGCTTGTAATGAAACTAAAGAACTTATGCCACTTCCAATTTCTCTAGCTCATAAGTTAGCTAAGAGATTGACAGATGTAAGAAAAGATGGAACTCTAAGATACTTGAGACCAGATGGAAAGACTCAAGTTACAGTAGAATATCATAATGGGAAACCAGCTAGAATTGAAAATATAGTAGTATCTTCCCAACATAGTCCAGATGTGGAATTAGATAAGATCAGAGAAGATATAATTGAGCATGTAATACTTAAGACTGTACCTAAAGAAATGATAGATGATAATACAAAATACTATGTAAATCCTACAGGAAGATTTGTAATTGGAGGGCCAATGGGAGATTCAGGATTGACTGGTAGAAAGATAATAGTAGATACTTATGGTGGAATGGGTAGACATGGCGGTGGAGCATTTTCAGGAAAAGACCCTACAAAGGTAGATAGATCTGCATCTTATGCTGCTAGATATATAGCTAAAAATATAGTTGCAGCAGGATTTGCAGAGAAATGTGAAATAGGATTAGCCTATGCCATAGGAGTTGCCAAACCATTATCTATCTATGTAGATACATTTGGGACAGGGACTATATCCGATGAGAAGATAATTGAGCTGATAAATAGACATTTTGACCTTAGACCTGCAGCTATTATTAGAAACTTGGATTTAAAAAGACCTATATACAGACAGACAGCAGCTTATGGACATTTTGGTAGAGAAGATTTAGATCTACCTTGGGAAAAGACAGATAAAGCAGAAGCCTTAAAGGCAGATATATAGAGGCAGATAATAGATCAGAAAGAGTGAGAAGAATTAATTCTTCTCACTCTTTTTTATAACGAATAGTAAAATTTCACTTCTAAATCTATATGTTAATTAGAACAAGAAATTGTTCATCAAGATTTAGGAGGTGAAGATATGGCTATTTCAACTGTTAAGGAAAAAGTTATTCTAAAGTTAGAGTTGGACAATGGAGTTGTAGAAGGTAAGCAGAAGATAAAGTCCAAAAGTTTTAATGGGATAAATACTGATGCAACAGATGAAGCTCTGCATGGCACAGGTATAATCCTTGCAGATTTGCAGAAAAATGATCTGCTAAAGGTAAAGAGAGTTGAGGAATTGACACTAGTAGAAGAGTAGAAATAGTTAATCAGCGACAGAGGAGGTGAAAACATGGATAGAGTTAGATTGGAGATGAACTTTTTAGATGAAATGAATAGGAAGTTTAAAGTTAGTGTAGATGAACCTAAGGATGACCTAGAGAATACCCAGATCAAAGCTGCAATGGAAGGAATATTGGAACATGGGATATTTCTATCTAATGGAGTGGGTTTGACAAATTTAGATGGTGCTAGGTTTGTAAAGACCAGCATTGAGGATATAGAACTTTAGTATAGAAAGGCTGATCTAATATGGAAGAGATATATTCAAGTATAGCTAATTTAGGATTTCCCATAGTTATATCTCTATATCTCCTTGTAAGAATAGAGGGAAAGCTAAATGAACTTACTGAAAGTATCAATGAATTGGCTAAGGCAATAGTCACAATAGAATAGAAAAATTAATGAAACAGAATGGCTTTGGCTATTCTGTTTCATTAATTTTTGGAAAGTATCTATATGAATATGTTATAATAGTGGCATGAGAATGGAGGGCATATTGTGTTGGTAATAGAAGGGGTTATAGAGGAGATAATATTTAGAAATGAAACCAATGGATATACAGTGGCAAGATTGAATACCTCAGATGGAGTAGTAACCATAGTAGGTAATGCTGCCATAATTGGTCTAGATGAGATGGTAGAAGTAGAAGGAGACTGGGTATATCACAATACCTTTGGAGAACAATTACAATTTACAAGCATAAGGACAATACTTCCTTCTACATTAAAGGGAATAGAAAACTATCTTGGATCTGGACTGCTTCCCTATGTTGGTCCAAAGACTGCAAAGAACATAGTAGATAGATTTGGTATGGATTCTCTAGAGATAATACAATATAATCCAGAAAGGCTAAAGGAGATACCTGGAATTGGGGACAGGAAGTTGGAGAAAATAGCCAAGGCATATGAAGAGCATAGGGAACTTAGGGATATAATGGTATATCTTCAACAGTATGATATTACAGTAAATAACGGGATAAAGATATATAAAAAATATGGTAAAGATACTATCAGTATCATAAGTGAGAATCCCTATAGATTATCTGAAGATGTCTATGGTATAGGATTTAAAACGGCAGACAAGATTGCAGAAAAAATGGGAATAAGACTTGATGCTCCATTTAGAATCGAAGCTGGACTTAAATTCACTATGATGGAGAGTGCAGGAGAGGGACATTGTTATCTTCCAAAGGAAGAGTTGATTTCTAAGGCCACTAGATTATTAGAGGTGGATGCTCCACTTATAGAAGATGCCCTGAGTAATTTAGCGTTAAATAAGAGATTTCAAATAGTACAAGATGGTGAGGAAACTCTAGTATATTATATGCCTTTTCATATAGCGGAGAATAATGTAGCTAGAAAGATAGTGGAATTGTCAAAAGTTGATTTTCAAGATATTGAACTAGATATAGATAAAAAGATACAGAGAATTGAAGAAGAAGAGGAAATACAATTTGGAAATAAACAGACTATAGCTATTAGAGAATCTATGGAAAATGGAGTTATCATAATTACAGGAGGACCTGGTACTGGAAAGACTACTACTATAAATGCCATAATAAAGATATATGAGGAATTAGATTTTAAAGTAATATTGGCAGCTCCCACTGGCAGGGCAGCCAAGAGGATGACGGAGACGACAGGTAAAGAGAGTAAGACCATCCACAGACTTTTAGAATTTTCATATATGGAGGAGGATATGGCTTTTAATAAGGATGAAGATTCTCCAATAGAAGGGGATGTAGTCATTATAGATGAGGCTTCTATGATAGATATACTTCTGATGAATAGTTTATTGAAGGCTATAAATCCAGGTACAAGACTTATATTAGTAGGAGATATAGATCAATTACCTAGTGTAGGGCCTGGAAATGTGTTAAGGGATATTATCAATTCTGGTAGCATCAATATAGTAGAACTAGATGAGATATTTAGACAGGCAGAGGAGAGTATGATAGTAGTCAATGCCCATAGGATAAATAAGGGAAAGATGCCTATAGTCAATGAGAAAGATAAGGATTTTTATTTTATAGGGGAGCCCAATGCTCAAAGGATCTTAGAGACTATAATATCTTTGAATAAGGAGAGATTACCAAACTTTTATGGTGTAGACCCTACAAGAGATATTCAAGTATTGACACCTATGAAAAAGGGAGATGTAGGGATAAATTCCTTAAACAAATATCTACAAGATGCTTTAAATCCAAAGTCTCAAGATAAAAATGAAAAACAAATAGGTGATATAGTATTTAGAGTTGGAGATAAGGTAATGCAGATCAAGAACAACTATAATACAGAATGGAAGATCATAAAAAATGGCCTGGAAGTGGAAAAAGGGGAAGGAGTTTTTAATGGAGATTTTGGATATATTTTAGATATAGATACTGAAGAGAGTACTATGAAGGTATTATTTGATGAAGAAAAAGAAGTGGAATATACATTTAACCAGTTAGATGAATTAAAACTAGCATATGCAACTACAGTGCATAAGGCACAGGGTAGTGAATTTCCAATAATAGTAATGCCTATACATTGGGGACCTCCAATGTTGCTTACGAGAAATTTAATCTATACTGCTATAACTAGAGCTAGAGAATTGGTGGTTTTAGTGGGAAATGAGAAATATCTTAAGATGATGGTAGATAACAACAAGATAGCTAAGAGATATTCCACATTAGATAGAAAGATTAGAGAATTTATGACTGCATTCTATATGTAGGAGGTAGATCAATCGATGGAATATATAAGTGCTATTCATGAACTGCTGTTTCCAACTAGAGATCTATGTTATCTTTGTAGGGAAAGATATGATAATATACATGGTTCTATATGTGATAATTGTCGTGGACTTCTTCAGGTGTTAAATAGAGAGATTATAATGGATTCGCCTTTTATGAAGAAAGCATATTATGCTATTATGTATAATCGCTTTGCAAAAGAAATAGTAGCAGATTTTAAATTTAATGGAAAGAGTTATCTATATAGGCCATTAGGAGAATTAATGGTTGATACCATTAGGGTAAAAAAACTAGAGGGATTAGATATAGTGCTATTCGTTCCATCTCACAGGAGAAGAGAAGCCATAAGAGGGTATAATCAATCTGAATTATTGGCAAATCATATATCTAAATCTATTGGTCTACCTATTTCCAATAAAAATTTAATGAAAATAAGACATACAAAAGAGCAGAGTTCATTAGATAGACATTGTAGAGAAGCTAATTTAAGGGATGCATTTAAGCTAAAGGATAAGAGTGAAATATATGGAAAGAGAATTCTATTAATAGATGATATTATAACTACTGGTTTTACTATGATAGAATGTGCTAAACTCTTAATGGAAAATGGAGCATCAGAGGTAATAGGCTTAGCTCTTACCTCTAGTAAAAGGCTTTAAATTTAATTTATAAAACTAGTCAAAAAACTTTTTTCTGCATGGACTCTATATCCATATATTTTGAAGAATTCCATGGTAGCATTTATCTCTCCGCCTAGGACTATTATGATACTACTTATATATAGCCAAATTAAAAGCAAAATAATGCCTACTAGGCTGCCATAGGTAATTGCAAATCTTCCAAAATTATTTACATAATGAGAGAAGAATATGGATGTAATCATCCAACCTAAAGTTGTAAATATTGCACCGGGAAGGGTAGTAGATAGTGGAATTTCTTTTCTCTTATTTGTACATGGGCTGAATTTGTATAATAATGCAAAGATCAAGATCATATATAGTAGAGGTATGATGATACGCATATAGGTCCACAATATTCTAAAGACATCTGTCATGCCTAGTAGAGCAAATAGCTTATTTCCCAGTAGTTCACCAAATACCAATGTTAAAAATACCAAGGTAACTAGAACTAGAAGTGCAATAGTAAATAACAAGGACATAAACTTCAATTTAAAAAAAGATCTATTCTCTTCATAATCATAGGCTCTATTGATGGCCCTGATGACAGGAGTAAGCCCTGAGGAAGCTGTCCATACCCCTAATATGGCTGCTATGGACAACAATCCTTGACTACTGGTCTGAGCTATTTCCTTAGCAAAGCTACTTATGATTTTTTGGGTCTCTAAAGGAAGATAATATATCATCTCTCCCAAGATTTCCTCCTTTACCAATGAAGTATAACTCAATATGTTTAAAAATACTATTATAAAGGGAAATAGAGATAGAACCAGAAAGAAAGACAGCTGTGTGCCTGTGCTCATTACCCCATCTTCTTGTATCCTATAGATTAATTGATCTATGAATATTATTGGTTTTAAATTGGATATTCTCTTAATAAAACCCTTAATAGAAATCACCCCATGTATATTAAGATATGGTATCTTTTTTCAGATGTCCATCAAACCATCTGGTTATCTCTTCTAGACGTTTAATTCTATTTTTAGGTTTTCCAGTTCGACTCAGATCATGATTTTCTCCCTTTAATAGACATAGTCTAGATTCAACTCCATGATATTTCAAAGATGTAAACATCTGTATACCTTCAGCAAGCCAACATCTATAATCTTCTTCAGAATGTATAAATAAAGTTGGAGTCGTAACTCTATCAGCATATTTCATTGGAGAATGCTCCCAAAGTCTTTCAACATTATTCCAAGGAGTCCCACCTATTTGATCATCTACAAAATAATATCCTATATCTGTAGTACCAAACTTAGAGACCCAATTAGAGATGCTCCTCTGAGATGCTGCAGCTTTAAATCGGTTTGTATGTCCAATTATCCAATTAGTCATAAATCCTCCATAAGAACCACCTGTGACTCCAATTCGATTTCTATCAATGAAATGATATTTTTCCAATACTAGATCTGTAAAGTTCATGATATCATCGTAATCTATGGAACCATATTTTCCACGAATATCTGCAAATTCATTTCCTCTACCATCACTACCTCTAGGATTACAGAAGAATACTACATATCCCTCATTTGCCCAATACTGCATTTCATGAAAAAATACTTCTCCATAGGCGGTTTTGGGACCACCATGGATATTCAATATGGCAGGATAATCTTCTCCAGGTGTAAACCCTATTGGTTTCATGACCCAACCTTCTATTAGAGTTTCATCTTCAGTTTTGAATGTGAGCTTTTCAGGTATAGACAATGTCTTTTCCCTTTGAATCCAATCATTAAAGTGGGTAAGTTGTATTTCAGTTTTGTTGTCAAGGGAATATAATTCTTGGAGTTTCAGATTTCTTAAACCTATAAATTGAATCTTATCTCCATAGACATCTAATCCATCTATAGATCCCTTCTTATTAGTCAATTTGTCGATTCTCCCTTTTTCATCTATTCTATTTATAAATGAAGAATCCCCTTCAGTAGTTACAAAGTATAGATATTCCCCAGAGACTCTCATGGTCAAAGAATTTCCATATCTACAGTCAGAGCCTATAGAATTCCAAGTACTAAAATTAAAATCATCTTTGGATATTTTCTTCGTGTCATATCCATTATAGTCTGTTAAGTAGAAATGAGGATTTTCATTGATTCCAAAGGACTTCATATCGCTACCAACAAAACAGATTTTGTCATCTATAAAATCTGCATAGTGATAGGCAAAATTGTCAAAAGGAGAGATTTTAGTCAATGTATCTTCTAGAATGTTATATAGTTGTAGCTCTGTTTTAATATATTTTTTATCTATATAGGAATTGGTGATTAAAATTGCCGTATCTCTTTTCTTATTTAGCTTATATTCATATACATCAGTAAATTTATCTGTTATAGGTCTTAGACTTTTATCTTTTAGATTGAAGATATATAGACGATTTCTCTTCTTATTGGAAAATCCTAATCCGTTGTCCCAGAATGGGATTTCATCTAGGATTATAAAATCTTCATCTTTATTTGTGTGGTTGGGAAATCCACCTGTTAAGATGATATTTTCACTATCTAAGAATTTTATATCATCTACTTCTAATGGAATTTCGAAGGATTTATTTGCCTCTCCGCCTTCTATATTGATTTCATAGAAACAGGTAAAGTTTTCACCTTTTTCTTTTCTATCTATGTCTTTTTTATCTCTTATGCTTGGAAATAAGATGGTGTTGTTATCTTTCCATATAAAAGAACTTTCTTTTCCCAAGGATGTCAGTTTTAAAGGCCTTGTATCTTTTGAATTTAATACATATATGTTGGATAGATACTTATTTTCTTCTAGATCTATCTCATGGCATATAAAGCCAGTATAGAGTCCATTAGGAGAAAATTCTATACCTGATAGAAATTTATATTTCGTAAAGTCATCTAACAATAATCTATCCATATTTATCCCTCCATTCTATTATTGAGTATTCCTATAATTATCTAGACTTATGATAACAGGAGTATGAAATTTGGACTTTCTCTTATTTAAGTATTCAAATACACTCTTACCCAAAAATGTAAAGCTTATTAAAGGATTTGAATAAAAACTATAGTCAATTAATCCTAAATATTTGAGAAGTCTATAATAGGGAAACAGGATCTTATGATTATCAGGAAGGATATTCATAAGATTATATTCATTATTAGGTCTTAGATTTGAACCTAGCTTAGAAAAAGCCCTCTTGATAGAGTCATAATATCCAATATTTTCATTGTTTAATACCTCATATATAAAATCTTCACCCCATAGGTATTTAAACAATAATATATATTTTTCTTCATCGCTTAATCTTAGATAGATAAGTCCCTTATCTGTAAGGTTTAGATTATCATGTTTAATTTCTAAGATTCCTAAATTTAAGGAAAAGTGATAAAAGAAGTGTATTAAGGGAAAGTCTTTTTGATTTGGTGCAGAAGTATTTGGATTGATCTTGGATTCTAGTAATTCGTTTATCTCTAGAAGATCTTTCCTCTTAATATATTTATTCTTTGCCGTCAGTTTTAATATAGAGTCATTGGTATATATGATGAATTTATCATAGTCCATGACAGTACTCAAAGCTGTATCATTTAATTTATAAGATACTGTAGAGAGGAACTCTCTCTCTATTTTAAATATAGTATTGTTTTTTAACTTATTCATATAATAGAATCTATCCTTACTGATGTCTAATATTTTAGAATAAGTATCTCTATATGTGGAATCTATATTGCTTAAAAACTTTAGATATTTTTTTAGAGTATCTATATATGAATTCAATTCTTTTTGAGAACATATAAAATTATCATCTATGGCTTTTTTAAAGAATGATTTAAAATCTAATACATCTATGTCATAGAGAGTCAGATCTTGAGATGATAATGTATATTCAAATATATTTATTAGATTAGATATATGTTTTTTAATATCAAATATATTTTCTCTATTAGTCAGATATCCTTCAAATTCCTCTAATTCAGAAAATAGATATGAGTGAATATCTGAATCTATATCCATTATATCCAATATAGTCTCATTATAGATTCTATATACATTTAGAGAGTGTTTTTTAAGATATTCTTTCATAGTCAGTTGAGGAGAACTTTTTCTGATATTATTGAAATCCACTAATAGTTCTTCTAAAAACGATGGTTTAACAGAAGAAGGAAGATAGTTTATATCCCCTATAAAAGTATATCTTTCTGCAAATTTTCCTATTCTTAAAAATAAGAATTCTCCTTCATCTATTGTATTATTAAGTTGAGGTGCCCAGAGATTATATTCTCTTTCATTTAGTATATCCATTACTAATATATATTCACCTCTGTAGCCTAATACTTCAAATATGGATATATAAGAAGATATTTTTTCTTCAAGTATTTTTTTCTCTACAGAAGTTAGAGAAGTAGAATTTTCTTGAATAAATTTTTCTATAAAGGTCTTTCCGTCCTTTCCTATATAGTCTATTGAAAGCCAGGAATTTAAAATCATATTATTATGTTCACCATGAAGATAGGGAAATATCTGGTCTAATTCATAGAATATATCCTCTATATTATCATGTAAACTTATATATTCTAAAAGTTTTTTTGTCAATTCTGTATCTATTTTTTGCAATTCCATATATTTTAATCTTTGCATATTTTCCTCCTAGATGCAATTTCGTTGATTTCCTATAATTTCTTCATAAATATTATATACTATTATACTATTTATATATAGGATGTAAACAATATTTGTAAGATGCAGATTTTAATTAACAGGTTTTTCCACAGATAAACATGCTATAGAAACTGTTTTCCACAGACTTATACACATTATCCACAGGTAACGTAAAAGTTATACACAAAATATATATATAATAAATAACTGTTTTGATGTTTGAAAACTCTATATATATGGGTATCATAATATTAAAGAGTATAAGTTTTACTTATATGAAAGGAGTTGGGTTTATGAACATGAACTATGTTGGCAAAAATATGGAGGTAACAGATGCTTTACGGGAAGTGACAGAAAAGAAATTGAGCAAGCTAGACAAGTATTTCCAAAAAGATATAGAGGGAAATGTTACATTTAGTACCCAGAAGAATCGTAAGATCATCGAGGTTACCATAAACCTACCAGGCACTATAATTAGAGCAGAAGAATCAAGTGATGATATGTATGCTTCAATTGACAAGGCTGTGGATATCTTGGAAAGACAGATAAGAAAATATAAGACTAAACTGCAAAAGAGATATCAAAATGGCGAGACCATTAGATTTGAGAATGTAATGCCATTGCCAGTAGATAGAGATGAAGATAGACCAAGATTGGTAAAGAGGAAAAAATTTGGCTTAAAGCCAATGTCTTATGAAGAAGCTATATTACAGATGGAACTACTTAGACATAATTTTTTCGTATTTATGGATGCGGATACAGAAGATGTAAGTGTAGTCTATAAAAGAAAAGACGGAGATTATGGTTTAATAGAACCGCATATCTAATATATAAGTTGTAGCCTAGGCTACAACTTTCTTTATCTGATGGCTTACAATTTCAACACTCCACTCATAAAAGTGGGAGTGTTGAAATTGCATAGCCCCTAGATAAGTGCAGCTAAATATCAGCTGGAGTGTAAAACTCCAGCTGATATAAGTTTTCTTTATGCCTTTAGTTTACATAGACTGCCTTTAATGATAAAATATAATAGGTTCATATTGTGAAAGGTGGTTAAAATTAATGGCAGGAATATTTGAAAAGATATTTGGTAGCTATAGTTCAAGAGAGCTAAAAAAGATATCAAGTTTAGTAGAACAGATAATGAGTTTAGATTCAAATATGCAAGGCTTGACAGATCAACAGCTTAGGGAAAAGACTGTAGAATTTAAAAATAGATTGAATAATGGAGAAACTCTTGATGATATTTTGCCAGAAGCTTTTGCAGTGGCCAGAGAAGCTTCTTATCGGGTATTAGGTATGAAACACTTTAGGGTACAGTTAGAAGGTGGAATAATACTACATCAAGGTAGAATTGCTGAAATGAAGACTGGAGAAGGTAAGACATTAGTTGCGACCTTACCTGCTTATTTAAATGCACTTACAGGTAAAGGAGTCCACATAATAACAGTCAATGACTATTTGGCAAAGAGGGATAAGGAATGGATGGGAAAGGTCTACGAATTCCTTGGATTGACTGTTGGATGTATAGTGCATGGAATTACTAATGAAGAGAGAAAAGCAGCATATAATGCAGATATTACCTATGGAACCAATAATGAATTTGGATTTGACTATCTAAGAGACAATATGGTTATATATAAGGAAGAAATGGTACAACGTCCATTATATTTTGCCATAGTAGACGAGGTAGATAGTATCTTAGTAGATGAAGCTAGAACCCCACTTATTATATCGGGAGCTGGGGACAAGTCTACAGAATTATATGGTATGGCAGACAGTTTTGTAAGGACTTTAACTGGAAGGATTGTAAGCCCAGAAGAGGGAAAAGTAGATCCTTTTGATAGAGAGATAAAAGAAGAAACAGTAGACTTTTTAATAGATGAAAAGGCTAAGACATGTTCTCTTACTGAAAAGGGAACAGCAAAAGCTGAATCTTTCTTTGGATTAGAAAATCTGGCAGATATGGAGAATATGGAGATAGCTCATCATATAAATCAAGCTCTTAAGGCTAGAAATATAATGAAGAGAGACATAGATTATGTAGTAAAAGATGGAGAAGTACTCATTGTAGATGAATTTACTGGTAGATTGATGTATGGTAGACGATATAGTGATGGATTACATCAGGCAATAGAGGCTAAGGAAAAGTTAAATGTAAGATCTGAATCTAAGACTTTGGCCACTATTACATTCCAAAATTACTTTAGGATGTATAAAAAATTAGCTGGTATGACAGGTACAGCTAAGACCGAAGAAGCAGAATTTAGAGAGATATATGGTATGGACGTAGTAGAGATACCTACTAATAAACCAGTAATTAGGCAGGATTTAGCTGATGTAGTATATAAAAATGAAAAGGCTAAATTTGAAGCAGTAGTGAAGGAAATAAAGGAAAGACATGAGACAGGGCAACCTATATTAGTAGGTACTATTACTATTGAAAAGTCAGAGATATTGAGTAAGATGTTGAAAAAAGAGGGAATTCCCCATGAAGTATTAAATGCTAAACAACATGAGAGGGAAGCAGAGATAGTATCACAGGCAGGTAGATTTGGTGCTGTTACCATAGCTACAAATATGGCTGGTAGAGGTACAGATATTGTACTTGGGGGAAATCCAGAATATTTAGCAAAGCTCGAAATGAAAAAAAATGGATATGAAGATCATATACTTAATCATATAGATGGTTTTTATGAAACTAAAGATCAGGAGATATTAGATGCTAGAAAGGTCTATGAAGATCTAGTTGAAAGATATAAGAAGGATACAGATGCAGATCATGACAAAGTTGCAAGTGCTGGTGGACTTCACATAATAGGTACGGAACGTCATGAGTCTAGGAGAATTGACAATCAGTTAAGAGGACGTTCAGGTAGACAAGGAGACCCTGGTAGTTCTCGATTCTATATATCTTTGGAAGATGATCTTATGAGGCTATTTGGAGGAGAGAGATTACAAAGTCTTATAGAGAGTATGAATATGCCAGATGATGAACCTTTAGAGCATGGACTTTTAACTAGAACTATAGAAGGTGCACAGAAAAAGGTAGAGGGAAACAACTTTGCTATCAGAAAGCATGTATTGAAATATGATGATGTCATGAATATGCAGAGAGAAGTCATCTACGGAGAGAGAAGGAAAGTTTTAGAAGGAGAGAGTCTAAGAGAGCATATCATTGGAATGGCTAAAAATCTTATAGAATCCGGGGTTGAATTATATACAAATCAATCTGAATATCCAGAGGAATGGGATTTGGAAGGATTGGAAAACTATTGTATAAAGATATTTGGATTTGACAAAGGATTTTTGAAATTTGAAGATGTGGAGTCCTTAAATAAATCTAAATTAATTGAATATATATGGACCAAGGCAGAAGAGAAATATGAGGTTAAGGAAAGAGAATTTGGTGAGGTAGAGAAATTTAGAGAAGTAGAGAGAGTAGTCTTGCTTCAAGTAGTAGATTCTAAATGGATGGATCATATAGATGCTATGGATCAATTGAGGCAGGGTATTGGTCTTAGGGCATATGGCCAAGAGGACCCAGTTCGAGCATATCAAGTAGAAGGTTTTGATATGTTTGAAGATATGAATCATGCTATTTGTGAAGATACTGTAAGGTTTCTATACCATGTGGAAAATCCTGAAAAGATGGAGAGAAAGAGAGTGGCAAATCCAGTTACCCCTAATAAAGAGGGTGTAAATAAGCCTGTAGTCAAGGAAAAGAAAATTGGAAGAAATGATCCATGCCCATGTGGTAGTGGAAAGAAGTATAAGAAATGTTGTGGAAAAAACCAATAGAAAATAGACATTTAGAATTTAAGCCTATATTCACTCATGTTTTTTATTAGACTAATATTTTTTCTGTTGAAAATAAAGTCTAATTACCAAAGACATTCAAATTCATCTATATTTAAATTCTTAAATGTTAATATGTTATGGTTTTAATAATTGTGAATTGTAAATTGAAATATATAAGGAAGTGATTTAATGGAGGATATAAATATAAGTAGAGAGAAGTTACGAGGTATAAGGGACATGGTTGAAGAATTAGGGGGGTCTCTTTGACTTAGATAGTATGAGAAAAAAGATAGCTAAGAATGAAGAGGAATCCTATAAACCTGGTTTCTGGGATGATGTAGATAGGGCTCAGAAGATAATGCAGGAGATCAAAGGTTTAAATAGTGAGATAGATAGATATGAAGATTTGATCAGTAAAATTGAGGATTTAGAGGTATTAATAGAGCTTATTCTAGAGACAGAAGACTATGGAGAACATAAAGAGCTTCAGGTAGGGTTACAAAAACTAAGTAAGGAAGCTAACAAATTTAAGCTATCTACTCTGTTGAATGGAGAGTTTGATAAAAATAATGCCATATTGTCAATTCATTCAGGAGCAGGAGGATTAGAGGCTCAAGATTGGGCAGAGATGCTTTTGAGAATGTATAGAAGATGGTGTGAAAGCAAGGGCTATGAAGTAGATACACTGGATCTAGTGTCTGATACAGAAGGAGGCATTAAATCTGTAACTCTATTGGTTAAAGGTTTTAATGCTTATGGATATTTGAAATGTGAAAAGGGAGTCCATAGATTAGTGAGGATATCTCCATTTGATGCTTCTGGTAAGAGACATACTTCTTTTGCTAGTGTAGACGTATTTCCACAGTTAGATGATGATGTAGATATTGAAATAAATGAAAAAGACTTAAAAATTGACACGTATAGGTCGTCTGGGGCTGGAGGACAACACGTAAATACGACAGATTCCGCAATAAGGATTACACATTTGCCTACTGGAATAGTGGTACAATGTCAGTCAGAGAGATCTCAACATACTAATAGAGCCACTGCAATGAATATGTTGAAGGCAAAATTAATACAATTGAAGGAAGAGGAAAAAAAGGAAAAAATTGAAGATCTTCAAGGAAATTACTCTCAAATTGCATGGGGATCTCAGATTAGATCCTATGTATTCCATCCATATAGTATGGTCAAGGATCATAGGACCAATGCTGAAGTGGGGGATGCCAATAGGGTTATGGATGGAGATCTAGATGAATTTATTAATGAATATCTAAAACAAAAAGCCCTTTCTTAAAGGGCTTAATTTTTTAGATATTTAGGGAATTTCTCAAAAAAAGAAGGATTTTTAAAATATATGTAGAATACTAAGCATATGGTAATAAATGGTAGAGGGGATGTATACTTATGGACATACTAAAGACTTTAGTAGATGAGTTCGGACTTAGAGAAAAACATGTGAAAAATGTAGTGGATCTATTAGATGATGGAAATACTATACCTTTTATAGCTAGATATAGAAAAGAGCAAACGGGTGAGATGCAAGATATTACCATAAGGGACTTAGCTAATAGACTGGATTATCTGAGAAATTTAGAGAGTAGAAAAGAAGAGGTAATTAGACTTATAGATGAACAGAATAAATTGACTAAGGAACTAAGATTAGATATAGAAAAGGCTACTACACTTCAAAGAGTAGAAGATTTATATAGACCATATAAAAAGAAGAGAAGGACAAGGGCTACTATTGCCAGAGAAAAGGGATTAGAAGGCTTAGCTAAGATAATCTTGGAACAGAAGATAGAGGAAGAAGACTTTGAAAAGGTTATCTTGGATTATATAGATGAAGAAAAAGAAGTAAATACCAGAGAAGATGCACTACAAGGTGCTATGGATATCATAGCAGAAATAGTATCTGACGATCCTGAATTGAGGCAGGTGATTAGAGAAAGAGTTTTCAAAAATGGAACTATGATATCAGAGGGAATAGATAAAGATGAAAAATCTGTATATGAAATGTATTATGACTATAAAGAACCTATAAAGTACATAGCTAATCATAGAATATTAGCCATAAATAGAGGGGAAAAAGAGAAAAAACTACGTGTAAATATATCCATAGATGAAGAAACAATGATAGATATAATAAAGGCTAAGATGCTTGTAGGGGGAGAATCTCCTACAGTTGAATATATGAATATATCAATAGAAGATGGATATAAGCGATTACTATTTCCGTCTATAGAAAGAGAGGTGAGAAATAGTTTAACGGAAAGGGCAGAAGAAGATGCCATAAAGATATTTTCTATGAATTTAGAGCCATTACTCATGCAACCACCGATTAAAGGGAAGACTGTAATGGGTATAGACCCTGGATTTAGAACAGGATGTAAGGTAGCTATTACTGATGAAACAGGAAAATTACTAGACTATACTACAGTATATCCGACTGAACCACAGAAACAAGTGGAAAAGACAAAGGATATATTAAAGAAACTAATAGAGAAATACAATGTAGATATTATAGCTATAGGTAATGGTACAGCTTCTAGGGAAACGGAAATGGTTGTTGCAGATACCCTAAGAGAGTACAATGGAAATGTATCCTATATAATAGTGAGTGAAGCAGGAGCATCCATATATTCTGCTTCTGAAGTAGGGATTGAAGAGTTTCCAGATTTAGATGTAACTATTAGAGGGGCGATTTCAATAGGTAGAAGGCTACAGGATCCTCTAGCTGAGTTAGTAAAAATCCATCCAAGGCATATAGGAGTAGGACAATATCAACATGATTTAAATCAAGGAAAATTAAATGATGCCTTGACTGGTGTAGTAGAAGATAGTGTAAATAGAGTAGGGGTAGATTTAAATACAGCAAGTTCTTCCTTGCTTCAATATGTAGCTGGAATATCTACAAGAGTTGCCAATAATTTGATTGTTCACAGAGAGGAAAGAGGTAAATTCAAAAATAGAAAGGAACTCTTAGATGTAAAGGGATTAGGACCTAAGACGTTTGAGCAATGTGCTGGATTTTTAAGAATTCCAGAAGGAGAAAATCCTCTAGATAATACTGGAGTCCATCCGGAGTCCTATGATATTGCATCTAAAGTTTTGAGTATGGACTATAAGAATCTTGGCGTAGAAGAGATATCTAAAACATTGGATGTAGGTAAACCTACATTGGTAGATATCATAAAGGAATTAGAAAAACCAGGCAGAGATCCAAGGGATGAGATGCCAAAACCTATACTCAGAAAGGATATATTGAGTATGGATGATTTAAAAGTAGATATGGTTTT
Source organism: Tissierellaceae bacterium HCP3S3_D8 (assembly GCA_052067355.1). Classification (GTDB taxonomy): domain Bacteria; phylum Bacillota; class Clostridia; order Tissierellales; family Tissierellaceae; genus CABMKH01. Next base: position 53,462 of record JBQHQH010000011.1, on the reverse strand, counting down.
AAATGGTACAGTTAGAAATGTAGTAGATTTTGGTGCATTTGTAGATATAGGAGTAAAAGAAGACGGACTAATCCATGTATCACAGCTTTCTAATAGATTTATAAAGCATCCCAATGAAGTGGTTACGGTGGGAGACATAATCAAAGTTAAGATAATAGACATAGATAAGACAAGGGGTAGGATATCACTTAGTATGAGGGATATATGATAAAGGAGTGGAGATGGTATGAAGGATAAACAGATGTCTACAGTAGATATTGCAACGCAAGAATATGTTGATGCCTTATTTGGCCTATCAGAAACTATGTTTCATGATTTTAAAAATATACTGGCAATAATATCAGGTTTATCTCAATTGGCGGCTTTAGATGTAACATCAGTTGGAGTAAGGGAAAATCTGGATACCATCAATAAAGCAGCCTTGGATTGTAAAGATATTATAGATAAATTTTATGGTTTCATAAAAGGGTACAATACAGAATATAAGGAAAACATGGTATTTGGGAATATAGTTTTGAATTCTCTGAATATGGTAAAACATAAGATAAACTCTATGGCTGATCAAAGCAATAGGATAGAATTGAGTCTAAACATAAATTCTTTGAGTAAGGTATATTGCAATGAGTATAAGATCAAACAAGCACTTTTAAATATTTTATTAAATGCCATAGAGGCTATGGAAGAAAAAGGTGGAACTTTGGGAATTAATCTATACGAAGGTGGAGAATTTATATTTTTAGAGATATGGGATACAGGAGTAGGAATACCAGAGGAAAATATAGATAAGATATTCATGCACAAATTCACTACTAAAGGGGAAAATGGAACTGGATTGGGACTTAAGATATCTAAGGATATATTTGAAAACCATGGTGGAGAAATCTCTGTACTAAGTAAGTTAGGCGTAGGGACAAAGTTTACTATTACATTACCTATAGCAGAAGCTGGTTTTATTGAAATATGCTAAAAGGAATATAGCAATTATAAATTTAAAGTAAAGGAATGATAATGTATGTTGTTTATTAAAAATGGTCTTATATATACCATGAGTGGAGAAGTAATTGAAAATGGCTCTATATTAATAGATGGCGGGAAGATTGTGGAAGTAGGAAAAGATATCATAGCGCCATTAGATGCAGAAGTTATGGATGTAGAAGGTAGAATGGTTACACCTGGATTTATAGATGCTCATTGTCACTTAGGGATGTGGGAAGAGGCTATAGGGTTTGAAGGTAGTGATGGCAATGAGGTAAGTGACCCTGTAACCCCTGAAATGAGGGCAATAGATTCTATAAATCCTATGGATATATCCTTTAAGGAAGCATATGAAGGTGGAGTGACTACAGCTATAACAGGACCAGGGAGTGCTAATGTAATAGGTGGAACTTTTGCAGCAATAAAGACATATGGTCATAGAATAGATGATATGATAATAAAAGAACCTATAGCTATGAAAATAGCTTTTGGAGAAAATCCAAAGAGAGTATATAATGCTCAGAAAAAGTCTCCTATGACTAGAATGGCTACAGCTGCAATTCTTAGGAATACATTGTTTAAGGCAAAGGAATATTTGGAAAAAAAGGAGAATGCAAAAGATCCATCAAAGGCACCAGATTTTAATATGAAGATGGAAGCTATGATACCAGTACTTAAAGGAGAGATACCTTTAAAAGCCCATGCCCATAGAGCAGACGATATATTTACTGCCTTGAGAATAGCTAAAGAATTTGATCTAGACATTACATTAGACCATTGTACAGAAGGGCATTTAATAGTAGAAGATTTGGTTAAAGAAAATAAGGGAGCTATAGTAGGACCTACCTTTGGAAATAGATCTAAATTTGAATTAAAGAACAAGACCTTTGATACTCCTAGAGTATTAAATGAAGCAGGAGTAAAGATAGCCATAGCTACAGATGCACCAGTAATTCCATTGCAACATCTATCTCTATGTGCGGGACTTGCTCATAAAGCAGGGTTAGATGAAATGGAAGCTCTAAAAGCTATAACTATAAATGCAGCTGAAATTGTAGGATTAGATGATAGAATAGGAAGCATAGAAAAGGGAAAAGATGCAGATATAGTCATATTTGATGGCAATCCTATTAAGGATGTAGATTTTAAAACATATGCAACTATCATAGATGGAAAAGTAGTATATAAGAGATAATAAAATTACCAAGGTGACATCACCTTGGTAATTTTATTTCGCTTGATTATTTCTATATTGATTTGGTGATACTCCCATATAGTTTTTAAAAGCTCTGCTGAAATAGTGTTGAGTACTATAACCTACCATATCGGAAATTTCATTTATTGTACGATAGTGTTTTTTGTCTAAAAGCAATTTTATAGACATCTCTATTCTCAATTTATTTAGATAATCAGTAAAGTTAGTTCCAACCTTCTCTTTTATTATTTTAGTCAAATAGGGTTGACTTATATGAAGTTTTTCTGCAATATTCTTTAAAGACAAATCATTGTCTGTAAAGTTTTCCTTTATATATAGTATGGCTTGGTTTCCAATATCTCTGCAGCTGGGATAGTCTCCATCTTCATCTTTTAATCTATTGATTTCCCATAGTCTCTTTTTATATGAGTCTATGGCTTTTTGCAATATATCTTTAAAGTTGCGGTAGTCTATAGGTTTCAATAGATAATTAAATACTCCAAGTTCCAAGGCTCTCTGAGCATATTGAAATTGGTCATAGCCTGATATAACTATAATCTTGGCATTAGGATCTATTTTTTTAGTTTTTTCTATTACATCTAATCCATTTATAAATGGCATATTTATATCCATTAAAATGACCTCTGGAAGATATTTTCCTATTAAGGCTAGTGCCTCTTCTCCATCTCTTGCAGTGGCAATTACTGATAGATCTAGATCATAGGATTCTATTAATTTTTTTAAACCCTGTCTTATTACCTCTTCATCATCAGCTATTATTGCTCTAAGCATTGAAATCCCTCACTTATTATTGGTATCAATATGGTTATTTTAGTTCCTTTATCTTTCTTACTTTTAATAATTAGCCTATATTTATCTTTAAATGATAATTTTAATCTTTCATTTACATTGTATAGTCCATAATACTCTGATTCATAGGAATTTATCAAGTTTTCTTGGACTGATTTTAACTTATCTGTGTCCATTCCAATTCCAGTATCTATTACTTCTATGGAGATATATGGCTTTAGTAGATTGATATTTACAATTATGTTTCCCCTTTCTCTTCTAGGTTTTAGACCATGGTAAATGGAGTTTTCTACCAATGGTTGTATTATCATCTTAGGAACTAAATATTGATCTATATCATTATCTACATTGATAGTATAATCCATTTTATCATGATAGCGTACTTCCTGTATTTTTAAATAATTGCGAACATGTTCTATCTCATCTGCAATGGTAATGAACTCCCTACCATCGCTAAGAGAGATTCTAAAAAATTTAGATAGTGCATTTATCATATCTGCAACTTCAAATGCATTATAGTCTAGGGATTTCCATTGAATTGTATCTAGAGTATTATATAAAAAATGGGGATTTATTTGAGACTGTAGTGCTCTAAGTTCTGCACTACGCTTTTGATTTTGTACTCTATAGACTTCATCTATTGATTTTTTTAAATCATCTAACATATTATTAAAGACATTTCCCAATATGGATATTTCGTCTTTGTTTTTTATTACATAATAGGAGTTTAGATTTCCCTTTGATACTTGAATCATATTCTCTTTTAATCTGTGTATTGGTTTTACAATAGAACCAGATACTAATATGGCCAGTAAAATAGATATCCCCAATAATATCATTCCAAATGTCAGAACTAGATTTATGATGCTGTTGGTTTGTGCATGAATCTTATGATTTTCTACCATAGTACATAATATCCAGTTTTCTGTATATGGAATTGAAGAGAAGAATACAGTTGTATCTTTGTTGGAAATGTTTTTTGTCTCTATGGTACCACTATTTTTCTCTAAAGAGCCATCTATTATCTTGGCTAGTTCATCTGCAGATATATATTTTTCTATTAAATCCTCCTTTAGAATAGAATATGTATCTGCATTTTTATTCATAATCCATGAAAAACCATCATATATGTTGATTTCTTCAGCGATTTTTGACAGTAGTTCTAGATTTACTGCTCCATTTATAAACCCTATTTTTTTTCCATTTTCATCTGTAATGGGGTAGCATATTATAAATGCATGGGTATTGTCAGATTTTGAGATAACAGGATTACTGATTACATACTCAACATCCTCATTTATTGCTTTAAAAAAGTAATCACGTTGTGACACATCTATTGTTATTTCATCATTTATCCAGCCATGACCTTGGAGACCACCTATTGCAAAAGTTTCGTTTGGATTTCCATATTGATTTCTAAGAACTATATTTAGATTAGTCAGATATGGTTTGAGATATTTAAAATCTAAATTTTTGCTAGGTGGATATTCATGAATAATTCTAATTTCGCTAATTCTCTGATTGAGCCAAGACCCTATTTCTGTCGATTTTGAACTTATTAATTGTAGAGTTTGAGATTCTAATTGTTTCATGTTTGAGTCTTTTACATGGGTCTGCAATATAAATAATATAGGTGTAAAAGTCAATATAATACATAATGTAAATGCTGTGATTATTTTAGATCGAAGTGACATGATTTCCTCCATAATATATAAAATAACTTCTATTATTAATTATAAACTATTTTTGTTAAATTTTAAACTTTGTATTGAATAGTGCAAAAAAGAGAATATTAATACAAATACTTTAATTTGGATATATGTTAAAGTTATATCAATGCTGGATTTAATTTTAGAAGAATATTGATTAGGAGGGACATAATTTGAAAAAGTTTTTTGCAGTTTTTCTAGTATTTATTATGGTAGTAAGTTTAGTTGGATGTGATAAACCAGCTAATGAGGAAGGAAAAACTAATATCAAAGATGGTGTATATAAAGGAGTAGGAAATGGAAAAGGAGGAGAAATAGCAGTTGAGGTAACTATCAAAGATGATACTATTACTAATATAAAAGTATTAAGTCATGATGAAACACCAGGATATGATACTGCTATGGATACTCTGACAGAGGAGATTATATCTACAAATAGTATTGGGGTAGATATGATTTCAGGATGTACTCTTACTTCAACAGGATTTTTAGAGGCAGTTAATGCAGCATTAGAAAGTGCTGGTGCAACTTCTGATATGTTGAAAAAAGTAGAAACTAAAGAAGAGACAACAGAAAAAGAAGATGTAACGGAAACCCATGATGTTGTAATAGTAGGTGCTGGTGGAGCGGGACTTGCTGCAGCTATTGAAGCTAAGACTGCTGGTGCTGATGTAATTGTATTGGAAAAGATGCCCCTAGCTGGTGGAAATACATTGATTTCAGGAGCTGAATATGCTGCTCCAAATAACTGGATTCAAAAGAAAGAAGGAATAGAAGACAGTACTGAATTATTTGTACAAGACATATTAAAAGGTGGAGACAATGTCAACGATGAGAAATTAGTAAGAGTCGTAGCTGAAAATGCACTTAAAGGCGCTGAATGGTTAAGAGACGATATTGGAGTAGTATGGGAAGATGAATTGATGTTTTTTGGTGGACATTCAGTAAAGAGAAGCTTAATTCCAAAGGGAGCTAGTGGAAAAGAGATAATTACTAAATTAGTAGCTAAAGCTGAAGATATGGGTATTCCAATTCTATATAATACTAAAGCAACTGAGCTTATCACTGATGAATCAGGTTCAGTTATAGGTGTAAAAGCTGAAAGTGACGAAAAGAATTATACATTTAATACAAATAAAAACGTAGTTATAGCATCAGGAGGATTTGGCTCTAATCTTGAAATGAGAATGAAATATAATCCTGAGATAGATGAAAATATTCTATCTACAAATACTGTAGGCAGCACTGGTGACGGTATAACAATGGCAGAAGATGTAGGTGCAGAACTAGTAGGTATGCAATATATTCAAACATATCCAATGTGTGATCCTATAAGTGGTACTTTATTGTATTTTGACGATGCAAGATTATATGGATATACTGTTATTGTAAACAAGGAAGGTAAAAGATTTGTAGAAGAATTAGGTAGACGTGATGAAATATCCATGGCTATTAAAGCTCAAACTGATCACGTATGTTATGAATTAGTAGATCAAAAAGCTTATGAAGAAAGTAAGCTAGAAGAAAATCATGCTGCTGAAATAGATTATCTATATAGAAATGATTTGCTTGTAAAGGCAGATACAATAGAAGAAGCTGCAAAGTTCTTTGGAATTGATGGAAATGAATTAAAAGCAACAGTTGATAAGTATAATTCCTATGTAGAAAATGGTAAGGATTTAGAATTTAATAAACGTAGTTTGCCAGCTAAAATAGAAAAAGCACCTTTCTATATAGTAAAGGCAGCTCCTGCAGTACACCATACTATGGGAGGAATTAAAATCAATACAGAAGCACAGGTTCTAGATAAGAATGATAAAGTAATTAAGGGATTATATGCAGCAGGAGAAGTAACTGGAGGAATTCATGGTACTAATAGACTTGGTAGTGATGCTCTTGCTGATATTACAGTATTCGGTAGAATCGCAGGACAGAATGCATCTAAATAGTAGAGTTAGCATGGTTAAAGACCTTTTCTGATATATCAGAAAGGGTCTTTTATTGTATATTATATTAATACATCTTATTTGCTAAACATATAATAGGTAAATGTACTGTAATAGAGACTAGATTTTGTTTAGTTTGAGATTGTTTACAGGAGAAAAATGGAGTATTAGATCTAAATTTGTACATGATACGCACGACAAAAATTTTCGCTATAATCTAAAGCTTCTTAGAATCAGTTTTTCAGAGCACTTGATATTTACATTGTTAAATGTTTATTGTATAATAATACACTATAAGTTTAATTTAGCAATATAAGCTGATAAATTGAAAAAGGGGGATATAAGTATGAATAATAATGAAAAGAACTACGTATTACAAACTTATGATTATCTACATACAATACCAGAAGTAGGTTGGAATGAATATAAGACGTCTAAGTTTGTTGCTGAAGAGTTAAAGAAATTTGGATATCAGGTTATTGAAAAAGTAGGAGGAAAGACTGGAGTTATAGGTATATTGGATTCTGGGGTAAGTGGGCCAGTATTTTCATTGAGGGCGGATATGGATGCATTGGAGTTTGAAGATGAAAATGGCAAATATTGCGTTCATGCCTGTGGACACGATGCACATACATCTATGCTATTAGCTGCTAGTAAAGAAATAATTAAAAATGGAATCAAAAAAGGAAAACTGTATTTGGTGTTTCAACCTGCAGAGGAAGTCCTAGGAGGAGCTGAGAGTATTATTGAAAGCGGCTTGATTGATGAAGTAGAAGAAATGGCTGGAATACATCTAAGACCTATTCAAGAAGCTAGACTTGGATACGCCACTCCAGCACTTGTACATGGAGCAAGCTATAGAATAATAGTTAAGATAAAGGGACTTAACTCACATGGTGCTAGACCACATTTAGGTATAAATGCTGTAGATGCAGCTATGTTATTGGTAAATGCAATAAATGCAATTCATTTAGATCCAAGTACACCTCACTCTATTAAAGTTACTAGAGTATTGGCTGGTGGAAATACTGTAAATTTAATTCCAGATTCTGCAGATATAGCTATGGATTTAAGAGCTCAAAAAAATGACGTAATGGATGAGATGATTGAGAAAGCAAAACAGGCAATATACAATAGTGTAAAGAGCATCGGGGCAGAGGCAGAGATAGAGTTTATAGGTGGAGTTCCAGCAGCAGAATATAATGATGAACTAGTTGAAGAAACTAGACTTGCCATAGAAGATGTTTTAGGTCAATCTTTAGATCCTATAATCACCATAGGTGGAGAAGATTTTCACTACTATTCAAAGTTTAAGGGAATTAGAACAGCGTATATTGGATTAGGATGTGATTTAGAACCAGGTCTACATCATCCTAAGATGCATTTTAATAAAGATGCCTTAAATACAGGGGCTGAGATATTAGAAAAATTAGTTCAAAGAAAACTTGGGTAGAATCAGAGCTTGATTTAAGGAGGAGAATATATGGAAAAAGATAAAAAACCGGGAATTATGGCATATTTAGCCTTATTATTTGCAATTGTATTTTTTTCAGGTATCTTTTCTAAAGCTGATAATTGGCTAGGGATATTTGATTTTACTGTTTTAAATGGTAAATTTGGCTCCATAATAACAGAGCCTAAGACATTGACCTTTACTGGAGCAGAAGGTAGTGGAGCTAGAGATGGTCTGTTGTTTGGATTTTCTCTACTTCCTTCTGTAATGCTAGCTATTGGTGTAGTAAATGTAGTTGAATATTTGGGAGCATTAGATGCGGCAAAACATCTTTTGACACCTATATTGAGACCTATACTTGGATTACCAGGTTCAGCTGCTTTAACTCTTATAGCTAGTTTACAGAGTACAGATGCAGGTGGTAGTATGACAAAGATGCTCTATGATAGCGGCGATATCAATGAAGAGCAAAAAACTGTGTTTGCAGCATTTCAATTTTCGGCAGGAGCACCTATAACTAATTATTTTGCCATAGGAGCTGGATTATTTGCTTTGACAAATGCAGATAAAACTCAAGCAATCACAGTACCTATGCTAGTTCCCCTTATCATTATCTTTGCATTAAAGATATTTGGTGCCAATTTAATTAGATTTTATTTCAAGAGTAAATCCAATAAAGAAATTAAGGCTTAGGGGGTAAAGTAATGAGCAATGATGTTAAAGAAAAGAAGATGGTAACAGACGTATTTGTAGAAGGAGCTAGAAAAGGCTGGAATATTGGAACAGGAAGTATAATTCCCAATGTATTGATGGCTTTTGTAATCATTCAGGCACTTAAGATTTCAGGACTTTTAAATCTTTTAGGAAAATTATTTGCCCCAGTTATGGCGTTGTTTGGGTTACCTGGAGAAGCGGCTACAGTGCTTATGGGTGCATGGATGTCCATAGGTGGAGGAGTAGGCGTTGCTGTAAGTTTATTTAACAATGGAATACTAAATGGAAATCATGTTGCGATTTTAACTCCAGCTATATTTTTAATGGGGGCACAGATACAATATGCTGGTAGATTATTGGGAGCAGCAGAAGTAAAAGGTAAATACTATGGCATGTTATTTGGAATTTGTATATTAAATGCATTTATTTCTATGCTTCTTATGAGGATATTTGTTTAATAATAATCAGTTGTTCCCCTGTGATGAAAGTATTTCATTACAGGGGATTTTGTGTTGGTCTTGGATATACAATGAAATATTAGTTAGGATGAAGATTTCATCTGATATAAGTTTTTATAATAATGGAAATATATACGGGTATGTTCACTGTAGAAAATAGTGTATAATTTTAGTATATAGATATCCAATTTAGAAGTTTAAAATTTTTACACTAAAGGATCAGGGAGGGAAGACATGAAGAAGAGATTAGGTATAGTCACATTGAGTTCAGAAGTAGGACAGACTTATAAGAGGATCTTGGAAAAGATCTTCAGAGGGAGAGTAGAGATACTTAATTTCTCCTTTGACAATAATAGTTTTGATGATGAGAATAATATAAATGTAATTAAAAAATTAGATACCATATTAATCAGCACATATTCCCAATATGAAGTACTAAAAAAACACTTAAATAAGGACTTTAATATTGTCATAGCTAAACTTACTCTATCTAAGAAAGGGTTCAATATACTTAAATCTTTGAAGGGAATATCTTCAGCTATGTTAGTCAATTTGAGCCTTGAGATGTGTTTAGAAACTATGGGATTATTATATCAATTGGGATTTGACAATATGAAATTTATATCTGTATATCCTAATATGGAAAAGATACCAGATGGAGATATAGCTATTACTACAGGAGAAATGCGTTTTGTTCCAGAACATATAACAGATGTATATGATCTAGGCCATAGGCTTATAGATGAGAGTACTATTGTAGAGTTATTTATAAATTTGGGATTAGAAGAATGTTTGACGGATAAAAGTGTAACAGATTATTTTTCCACACTGGTCTCTCATAATATAGGAGTAGAGTATCTATTGGGCAAGTCCAATATATTGAAAGGGCAATTAGATACTCTCCTTAGTTTAATGGATAAAGGGGTTATCTATGTAGACAAGAATAATACTATTATCTCCTGTAACGGAAGTGCTGAGAAGATTGTAAATATGGGCAAGGGAAATCTAATAGGGAAAAAAGCTAAGGAAGTATTGCCAGAGATTGATTTTTTTAATGGAAATATAGTAGATAAACTAATAGAGATAAATGGGCAATATGTAAATCTATGTATCTTTACCATATATGATAAAGATAAAGAATATAATGGAGCTTATGCTATTATAGAGGACTTTCAATCTAAAGAGGATTCTCAGAATAAACTGAGACTACAGCTCATGAATAAAGGACATATAGCTAAATATACCATAGATCACATAATAGGAGAAAGTAAAGAAATACGAGAGGTAAAGGGATTAATAAGACGTATGGCTAAGTCAAAGTCATCTGTACTCATTACAGGTGAAAGTGGAACTGGAAAAGAATTAGTAGCTCAAGCACTGCACAATCTATCCCATAATAAGGACAAGCATTTTGTAGCTATAAACTGTGCAGCCTTTAATCCATCTCTTCTTGAAAGTGAGTTATTTGGATATGAGGGAGGAGCCTTTACTGGTGCATTTAAAGCTGGAAAAAAGGGAATCTTTGAGATGGCTAACAATGGTACTCTATTTTTAGATGAGATTGGAGAAATTCCCATTGAACTTCAAGTAAAGCTTTTAAGGGCTATTCAGGAAAGGGAGATAATGAGAGTAGGGGGCAATGAAGTAATAAAGGTAAATTTAAGGATCATAGCTGCCACCAATTTAGATTTGGAAACTCAAGTGAAGAAAGGACTGTTTAGAAAAGATCTCTACTATAGATTAAATGTACTACCTATAAATGTACCACCTCTAAGAGAGAGGAAAGAGGATATTGAAATTTTAATAAAATATTTTATGAAAAATAATAAGTCAAAATTTACCATAACTAGTGATACCATGAGATATCTTAAGGAATATAGATGGGATGGCAATATTAGGGAATTGATTAACTGTGTAGAGTATCTAGACAATCTAGGTAATGATTTAGTGATGTTAGAAGATCTTCCCCATCATATAAAGAATAAGATTATTCATAGAGATGATGGGGCTATTGAAAGTCCAGAATCTCATATTGAAGTTCATGACAGAAGAAGTATTATTGTGTTGGAAATTTTATATGAAGCTTTTTTAAATAAAGAGAAATTAGGTAGAAGGAGTATTAGTGAGAGAGCTTTTGAAAGACAATATCATCTATCAGAATATGATGTAAAGGGAATATTAAAAGAGCTTTCAGATCAAGGATTAGTAGTTGTATCTTTGGGAAGAGGCGGCACTGTGATCAGCAATAGAGGAATAGATTTTATACAAGGATGTAGAGATTAAATAGGGTTTATGGTCTTATTGGGATACCATAAACCCTATTTATTTTATCTTTTAAAGAAATTTTTATTACCCAGGAAATATTTTGTAGAAAATTAGGTGAAAATAGAATTAAATATATAAACTCTCATATGTGTGTTTTACGGAAGGGAAATAGTTTTCGATAAGTAGTATAAGAAAAAAATTCGTTCTTCAGATTAATGGCATGATAATTGCTTTGTATATAATATGGAATTAAACTATTATATCTCTTAAATGATACGAGAGATAAAAATCTAAAATAGGAGGAAGATTTATGTCAGGAAAAGAAGTTAAAAAAAGCAGTACCCTTAAAAATTATAGGTCTCTTATCTTTTTAATTTTAGGTATTGCCACAGGATGTATTGTTGGTTTGGTATTTAAGGAAAAAGCAATGGTACTTAAACCTTTTGGGGAATTATTTTTAAATATGATGTTTACAGCAGTAGTACCATTGGTGTTTTTTAGTCTATCTAGCTCTATAGCAAAGATGACTAATATGAACAGGTTGGGAAAAATTTTAAAACACACAATTATTATATTTGTAGTAACTGGAATCTTTGCATCAATATTTATCATTGCTATTGTAACTATTTTCCCACCTGCACAAGGAGTAGATATATCTTTTGGAGGATATGAACAACCAGAGAATTATAATTTTCTAAATCAAATAGTGGAAGCGGTATCAGTAACCGATTTCAATCTGATTTTATCTAAAAGTGCTATGTTACCACTTATAATCTTTTCTATAACTCTTGGATATTGTATAAGATTTGTTATAAAAGATGATGAAAACAGCCCAGTAGTAAATTTTTTAGATGTAATGGCAGAAGCATTTATGAAGATGGTAAATCTAATTATGTTATATGCACCTATAGGACTTGGGGCCTATTTTGCAGCCTTAATAGGGGATTATGGTTCTCAACTTCTAGGAGCTTATAGTAGAGCTATTATAATGTTCTATCCAATATGTATAGCTTACTTTTTAGTTGGATTTACTGCATATTCTTATTTTTCAGGTGGATTAGAGGGAGTAAAGATATTCTATAAAAACATATTCCCATCAGTAGTTACATCTTTGGCAACTCAAAGTTCTATAGCCACTTTGCCAACTAATTTAGCTGCAACAAATAGGATGGGAGTAAAAGAAGATGTAAGTAGTATTATATTGCCATTAGGAGCAACTATTCATATGGATGGTACAGTACTTACTAGTTTGATGAAGATTTCATTTTTATTCGGTTTATTTGGATTAGAGTTCAAAGGTATTGGAGTTTGGGCTACAGCAATTCTTATATCTGTAATGTCTGGAGTCATACTAAGTGGTATACCTAGTGGTGGAATGATGGGATGTATTATGATAGTAAGTTTTTATGGATTCAATCAAGAAGTTTTGCCAATTGTTGTAACAATCGGACTTCTTACAGATGCAATAGCTACTATGATCAATTCAACTGGAGATGCTGTAGTATGTATGATGGTAAGTAGGACTGTTGATGGTAAGGATTGGCTAAAGAAAGCACATGTAGGAAAGTAATGAAATTAATATTAAATTATAAAGGAGCATAATATGTATAATTTTGATGAGATTATTGACAGAAAAAATACAAGTTCAGTAAAATATGAAGAGATGGATTTAAACTTTGGGAAAAAGGATTTAATGCCTTTTTGGGTAGCTGATATGGATTTCAGATCACCAGATTTTATCATATCTACATTAATAAAAAGGGCAGAGCATGGAGTATTTGGATATACAAAGAGGATGCCAGAGTACTACAATGCAGTTATTAACTGGTTGAAAGTTAGACATGATTTAGAAGCAAAGAGGGAAAATATAGAGTACGCACCAGGAGTAGTATTTGCATTGAATATGATGATAAGACTATTCACAGAAGAAAAGGACAAGATAATAATTCAATCTCCAGTATATTATCCATTCTTTAACGTAGTTAAGGGAAACAATAGGACTTTAGTTGAAAATCCTCTAATTGTAAAAGATGGAAGATATACTATGGATTTTGAAGATTTAAAAGTAAAAGCCAGCGATCCAGATTGTAAGATGCTTATTTTATGTAGTCCTCACAACCCTGTTGGAAGAGTATGGAGTAGAGAAGAGTTAGAAGAACTAGGAAGGATATGTATAGATAATGATGTATTGATTGTTTCAGACGAGATACACTTTGACTTGGTATTTAAACCAAATAAACATATTCCTTTTGCAAGTATATCAGAAGAATTTAGAATGAATTCTATAACATGTACTGCACCTAGCAAGACCTTTAATATAGCAGGTTTGCATAGTGCATATTGCATTATATATGATGAGGAAAAGATGGAAAGATATAGGAAAGAATTGGGATTGTTGGACTTAAATAGATCTAATTCTTTTAGTAGAGAGGCTACACAAGTAGCTTATGAAAAAGGTCATCAATGGGTGGACGAGCTAGTAGAATATATTAAAGGCAATATGGAGTTTGTATATGACTATATCAGTAAAAATATTCAAGGGATCAAGCCATTAAAGATGGAAGGTACTTATTTGATGTGGCTAGATTGTAGAGGACTTGGATTAGACGAAAAGGGAATTGACGATTTATTTGTAAATGGAGCAGGGATTGCCTTAGATAGTGGATATTGGTTTGGAGAAAGTGGAAGAGGATTTATGAGAATAAACTTGGCTTGTTCAAGGACGATGTTAAAGGAAGCTTTAGAGAAACTATCAGAGGCAGTTGCTAAAAGGAATAAATAGATATCTTTAAATATTTTTGAAGATATTCATATATGAAAAAGATTATCAAATGTTGAAAAATTAGCTTAAAATATGGGAATTAAGAGTTCAAATATTGAAAAATGCTATTCAAAAAGGTTTATTTTTCAATAATGGTAAAGAAAAAAAGATATATCAATTGATAAATAAGTGCTTCTAACATGGTATAAATCATGGGTAGAGGCACTTGTTTTTGTGTTGGCATACAAATTGCTACTATATATAATTGCTAGATGGAACATTTTAAGAATATATCATGTGGTAGATTGACAGTTCTTTCGGCAAATTATATTTATCGAGGTGATTTTATGGACATAAGAGAAGTTATGAATGAATTATTGGAAATTGTTAAAGAAAACTCTACACCTGCACTAGGATGTACAGAACCAGTAGCAGTAGCATATGCAGGTGCAGTTGCTAAGAAATATTTCAAAGGGGATGTTTCCACCATTGAAATATTAGTAAGTAAAAATATTTATAAAAATGGAAAATCTGTTATTGTTCCAGGCACTGGAGAATCAGGATTAGCATTAGCAGGAAGTCTAGGATTTCTAGGAGGAAATTCAGATAAGGGATTTATGGTATTAGAAAATGTAGAGAAGAAGTATGTAGACTCTGCAAAAGCTCTCATTAAGGATAATATAATTAAGTTAGGGATAAAAGAGGGAACACCAGATATCTACATAGATTTTATTGCAAGAGGAAAAGAAAGCGCTGTGGAAACTATAGTTCAAGATGGGCATATAAATCTGGTAAAGGTGGTAGTTGATGACAAAGAGGTGTACAATAAAAATACATCTAATGAAGAAATACCTAAAAATGATATCTTAAAAGAATTAGACTTTAAGATAATGAGGCAAGTTGCAGAAGAAGTCGATTTAGAGGATTTAGATTTTATTAAGCACGGTATTATACAAAACTATAAAGCTGCAAAAGAAGGATTGACTAACCATTATGGATTAGGAGTAGGAAGTTCTTTAGAAAAGTTAGAGAAAAATGGCTTAGTAAAGATTGATATACCTAGAAAGGCAAGGATTCTAACAGCAGCAGCAGCAGATATGCGTATGGGAGGTGGAAATTGTGAGATTATAACCAGCGGTGGAAGTGGAAATCAAGGTATTGGTGTTATTTTACCTATTATGATTGTATCAGAAGAGCTGGATATAGATGAGGAAAAGATGATCCGTGCAGCTTTCTTTGGAAATCTTGTAAATTGTTATGTAAAGGCATTTGCTGGAAAGCTATCAGGAATGTGTGGCTGTGCCATAGGCGCTGGAATAGGAGCCACTGTAGGAGTTACATGGATGTTAGGTGGAGATGATGAGCAGATTGAAGGAGCATGTAATAATATGTTTGCTAATATATCTGGTATGATATGTGATGGTGCAAAGGATACCTGTTCATTAAAACTATGTACATCTGCTGAAGAAGCTATCTTAAGCGCATTTCTTGCCTTAAATGGAACTATTGTAAATCCTAAGATAGGGATAGTTGGCAAAGATGTGGAGGAGACTATTAAAAATATTGGATATCTTAGTAGGAAAGCTTTCACAACTGTAGATGATGTGATGATAGATATATTGAAGTAATTTATTTATTATATAGGAGGGTAAAAAGTGGATACAAAACAAAAGGGTAAAAAATCTAGTTTTAAGAATATGAATGCTTTTTTTATTGTATTTTTAGTAATTGTTGTTTGTTATGGGGCATCTCTATTTATATCGCCAGGTGAGTTTGAAAGGGAAGTTATAAATGGAAGAACTGTAGTTGTACCAAATAGTTATCATTCTGTAGAAAAGGAATTTTTAGGACCTCAATCTATATTTCAGGCTTTTCCATATGGTCTAGAAAGCTCAGCAGGGATGGTATTTTTAGTTGTAATCGTGGCTGGATGTATAGAAGTATATAAACGTACAGGAGCTTTGGATAAAGGAGTAGCAAGGATTTTAGCTAAGTCAGATAAGGTTGGAAGCGAAGCTATCTTAGTTGGAATCATGGTTATATTTGCTTTAATGGGTGGATTTTTAGGCTGGAATGAGCAGATTGTGCCATTTATACCTATAGTTATATCCATGTGTCTTGCGCTTGGGTATGATGTATTGACTGGTTTGGCATGTTCCGCTATGGTAGATATGCTTAGTTTTTCCATATCTCCTACCAGTGTATACACTGTAGGTATATCACATGAAATTGCAGAATTGCCTATGTTCTCTGGTATGGGATTTCGTTTAGTAGTATTGTTAATATTTGAAATCATCATATTTACATATGTATTGCGTTATGCAAGAATGGTTAAGAAAGATCCTTCAAAGAGTTTAGTTGCAGATATGGATGATTCTAGCTTTAGAATAGATTATACAGATGCTATAAAAGAAAAGATGACTGTAAATCAATCAATCTCACTTTTATTATTTGTAGTTACATTTATTACTGCAATCTATGGAGTGGCGAAACTTAAGTGGAGTATGAATGATTTATCTGCTACATTTGTATTTGCTGGAGTTATGGCAGGAGTTATTTGTAGATTAGAACCAGATGATATTATAAATGGGTTTATTGAAGGAGCTAAAGGTGGATTTGGTCCTGCGATGGTAATTGGACTTGCTAGAGGAATACAATGGATACTTCAAAAAGGTGGAATAATTGATCCTATAATCAATACGATTTCTCAGCCTTTAATGCAATTACCAGGATGGGCAACTGCTATAGGAGTATTATTTATAATTGCATTATTTAATGGTTTAATAACATCAGGTTCAGCAAAAGCTATGGCTTTAATGCCAATATTGATTCCATTAGCAGATATAATTGGTATGACAAGACAGACTATGATCCTTGCATTCCAATTTGGAGATGGAATTACTAATTCAATTTGGTTTACTAGTGGAACACTACTTATTTTTCTTACAATAGGTAAAGTTCCATTAAAACGTTGGTATAAATTTATATGGCCTTTAATAATCATGTTATTTATAGTATCTATAATTAGTTTAATAATAGCTACAAGTATTGGATATGGACCATTTTAAGAAAAAGGAGGAGATATATTATGGAATTAGATAAGGTTATAGAAGAAGTGCGACCATATGTTGTAGAAATGAGACGCCATTTTCATGCACATCCTGAAAAGAGTTGGGATGAGTATAATACAGCAGAACGTATAGAAAAAGAGTTAGAAGAAATGGGTATTCCATTTAAAAGAGTTTGTAAAACAGGTGTTATAGGCACTATAGAAGGTAAAAATAGCAATGGAAAATCTTTGGGTATTAGAGCAGATATTGATGCATTGGAGGTTGAAGAAGAGACGGGATTATGCTTTCAATCACAGAATTCAGGTATAATGCATGCATGTGGCCATGATGCTCATACAGCTATGCTTCTTGGAACTGCCAAGATTTTAAAGTCTATGGAAGATGATCTAAGATGTACTGTGAAGTTGATATTTCAACCAGCAGAAGAGTATAT
Organism: Tissierellaceae bacterium HCP3S3_D8; assembly: GCA_052067355.1. Taxonomy (GTDB): domain Bacteria; phylum Bacillota; class Clostridia; order Tissierellales; family Tissierellaceae; genus CABMKH01. The sequence goes on along the minus strand of JBQHQH010000011.1, from coordinate 35,672 downwards.
CAAAGATTCAGGGGCTAAATATATGAAGGATGTAGATGAGGTTAAGGAATTAGATCATATCATCACTATTCATATATGGAGTGATTTAGAAGCTGGAACAGCATCTATAGTTGAGGGACCGAGAATGGCATCAGCAGATACATTTGACATATATATCAATGGTAAAGGTGGACATGGTGCTATGCCAAGCTCAACTGTTGATCCTATTATAATTGCCTCAGAATTTGTAAGTAAGCTACAGACAATAGTAAGTAGAGAGGTAAATCCTATTGATACAGCAGTAATTAGTATTTGTTCTTTTCAATCAGGTAGTAGTGCAAATATTATACCAGATACTGCTCACCTTCAAGGAACTGCACGTACATTTAATAACAAATTAAGAGAGGAATTTCCAGAACGCATTGAACGTGTGTTAAAAGGAACATGTGAAGCTATGCGTGCAGATTATAGACTTGATTATCATATGGGTACTCCAGCAACTATTAATAACTCTTTTAGCGCCGAAATTGGAAGAAAAGTAGCAAAAGAAGTCTTTGGAGAAGCTGGATTAGTAGACTATTCTCCACAAATGGGTGGAGAAGATTTTGCGAAATATCTGGTACAGACACCTGGAAGCTTGATGTTTTTAGGTGGGGGAAATGTCAAGGAAGGCAAAAAATATCCTCATCATAATAGTAAATTTGATATTGATGAAAAGGCATTGCCATTAGGAGTAGAGTATTTTGTAAGATTTGTACTAGAGATTCAAGATACAATTTAATCCTTGACAAAACATAAACATACCAATATAATAAAAGTGAAATATATCTTCAGGGGGAGGTGCAAGTCCTCACCGGCGGTAAAGCCCGCGAGCCATTTTGGTTGACTTGGTTAGATTCCAAGGCCGACAGTTACAGTCTGGATGAAAGAAGATGTAATAGACGTTTATTTTTGTCTACCAACCCCGAAGAATACTTCGGGGTTTTTTCATGACCTAACAGAAATCTCTGATTTCGTCGTAGGTCAGATGTCGCGCAATCCAAATCTTTGATTTGGCTAATGTAGCCGACCCATGACCTAACAGAAATCTTCGATTTCGTCGTAGGTAAGATGTCGCGCAATCCAAATCTTTGATTTGGCTAATGTAGCCGACCCATGATTTATTCCCTGAAGCAATAAAAAAATGGAGGGATTTTCATGTATATATTAAAAAGAGAGACTTTGAGTACTAAAAACATGGTAAAGATTTCAGTTCTTGCAGTTATTTCAATGGTCCTTATGTTATTTGATCTATCAGTATGGTTTGCACCACAGTTTTTAAGATTAGATATATCAGATTTACCAGCTCTTATAGGTGCATTTGCCATGGGTCCTATGGCAGGAGTCTTAGTTCAACTAGTTAAAAACCTATTAAATCTATTAATTGATGGTAGTTTGACAGGAGGAGTAGGAGAGTTTTCTAATTTTTTAGTAGGTAGTGTATTGGTATATATTGCAGGATGTATATATTATAAGAAGAAGACATTTAAAAATGCTATCATCGGATTGATATTTGGAGTTTTGGCTATGACAGGATTTGCCAGCCTTAGCAATTATTTTGTAGTATTTCCCCTATATGCTAAGATAATGCCATTGGATAAGATAATTGAAGGGGCCAGTCTAGTAAATAGATTTGTAGTAGATTATAAGACATTGATATTATACGCTGTAGTACCATTTAACCTATTAAAAGGTACTGCAGTATCTATAGTTACTATTTTGCTATATAAAAGAGTATCTCCAATACTTAAAAGATAGTTAGAGAGAGGTACTTTTGTCTTAAAACAGTCTATATCCTATTTAAAATTAAATAGGATATAGACTGTTTTTTATATACTATTGATAGCATTTTAATAAAGAAAACTTATATCAGACGGAGTATAAAACTCTAGCTGATATATAGCTGCACCCATCTTTAGAGTTGTAGATAGTAATATTTGCATATAATCTTTTTTATTGACATAATTTTAAATATCATATATACTTGGCTACATAAGTAACTAACTAATAAACTTAGGGAGGTAGGATGTTGTTAGATTTAAATTCAGATAGATCTATATATATACAAGTAGCAGATTTAATTGAAAATGACATCCTTCTGGGAAATTTAAAAGAGGATGAACAAGCCCCATCTACAAATCAATTTGCAAAGATCTATAATATAAATCCTGCAACTGCAAGAAAGGGACTCAATATCTTAGTGGATGAAGGAATATTATATAAAAAAAGAGGACTTGGAATGTTTGTGTCTAAAGGTGCTAGAAAAAAGGTTTTAAAGAAACGACAGATTATATTTTTTAAGGAGATATTGCCTGAAATAATAAAAGAGGTAAATAGGCTTGAAATAACTCGAGAAGAGATCTTGGATTATATTAGAGAATATAAAGGAGATGGGGAGTTTGATAGAGATAAATAATCTATATAAATCTCCTATGGAAAGACCAGCGTATTGATGGATATTAGTCTACGATTAGAAGAAGATAAGATATATGGTTTACTTGGAAGAAATGGAGCAGGTAAGACCACGTTATTGAGTATTATTTCTAATTAGATAAAAAAGAGCAGTGGAGAAGTGAAGATGGATGGAGACTTAAAGAAAATGATGTAGATATAGCTCCAATACCATTACAGAAATTATCTATATATTTAACTGAAGATTTTTCAAAAGAGAAGGATATATAGATGGAATGTACTAAAAGAGCCATAAGATATCAATGGTCTAATATTGCCTTTCTAATAATTTTCGTATTAGGAGAGAAGATATTTTCTCTGATTGACGTATTTTCTTTAGATAATCTATTGGATGATAGATTAGATATTGGTGGATTAATAATATGTAGTGTAGTTATGTTAGCTATTTATACTTTCATATATAGTAACTATAAATTCTAATGTGAGAAATGATATAAACTAACTTCAGAAGTGAGTTATATTTTTTCAACTTTAGGATAATTGTGGTATAATTAAGTATTAGGATTATATAGGAAAGGTTGAATCAATTGGAAATTAAACTAGAGGATTTAAGAGAAACGGAAGAGTTTGGGATAAAATTAGGTAGGCTGTTAAAATCTGGAGATATACTATGTTTAAATGGAGACTTAGGTGCAGGAAAAACTACTATGACCAAATCCATAGGGCTTGGGTTAGATGTAGAGGAATATATCACTAGTCCAACTTTTGCTCTTATCAATCAATATAGGGGAAGGATTCCAGTTTATCATTTTGATGTATATCGTCTAGAGCATGTAGAGGAATTATATGATTTAGGATTTGATGAATACTTTTATGGAGATGGAGTATGTATCATTGAGTGGGGAGATAGAATAGAAAAAATGCTTCCAAAAGATAGAATTATAATAGATATTAAAAAGGGAAATAATCTCGATGAGAGAATACTCTATATAGATGGATTTGGTAAGAGATATGAGGAAGTAATTAAGGAGCTGAAACAAAATTGAAAATATTAGGTTTAGACACATCGACTATGATGACTACATGTGCAGTGATTGATGACAATAGATTGATAGGGGAATATTCTTTAAATCAGGATATGACACATTCAGAGAGGTTAGTGCCTATGATAAAGGAAGTCCTAGACAACTTAGGATTAAAGATAGAGGATATAGATCTATATGGTGTGGCCATAGGACCAGGTTCTTTTACAGGATTGAGAATAGGGGTTTCAACTATAAAGGCTTTTGCCCATCTGTTTAACAAACCTGTAGTTGGAGTATCTACTTTAGAGGCTTTGGCATATAATCTTCCATATAATGATATAATAGTGCCTATGATAGATGCAAGGAGGAACAGAGTCTATACAGGTATATACAGCTGGGACGATGAAGGATTTAAGGAAGTGATGGCACCAGATGTATTACCTATAGAAGATATGCTAAAAACCCTTAAAGATTATAGTAAAATAAGTATAAATGGAAATGGTGGCTCATTATACAGGGATATAATAGTAGATGTATTAAAAGATAGAGTACAATTTGCTCCAATAGGGCAAAATATGTGTAGAGCAGTAAGTATAGCTGAGTTAGCTAAATTGAAATATGATGCTGGAATAATAGATGATTATTTTACTTTGGCACCAGATTACTTAAGGGAATCTCAGGCACAGAGAGAATTAGATAAGAAGAATAAGAAAAAGTGAGAGTAGAAAACTCCTTTAGAAGGTAGGGAAGGTTATGGATATAATTACTAGGTTAATGACAGAAGAGGATGTAGATGCAATAGTAGAGATTGAGAGAGAAGCATTTTCAACTCCATGGTCTAGAGAATCCTTTCTAACTGAAATACGTGAAAACCTATTGGCAAAATATATAGTAGCTGAAGTAGATAAAAAAGTTGTAGGATATGGTGGAGTATGGCTTATATTGACAGAGGGTCATATTACTAATATAGCCGTAAAGAAAGAATATAAGGGACAAGGAATAGGAAATAAAATAGTAGAAGGCCTTATAAAATTCTGTATATCTAAGAATATAGGTAGTATGACTTTAGAAGTTAGAAGATCTAACATCATAGCACAAAACCTATATAGAAAATTTGGATTTATAGATTGTGGAATTAGACCTAAATATTATTCTGATAATAATGAAGATGCCATAATAATGTGGAGAACAAACGACAATTAGAGGTGATTTATTTTGATTACATTAGCCATAGAGAGTTCCTGTGATGAAACATCTTGTGCAATAATAAAAAATGGAAGGGATGTTTTATCTAATATAATATCTTCTCAAATAGATATTCATAGAAAATTTGGGGGAGTAGTACCAGAGATAGCATCTAGGAAACATATTGAATGCATAAACAATATAATACAAGAGGCATTAGATGAAGCTGGATGTGGATTTCAGGATATAGATTTAGTAGGAGTTACCAGAGGGCCAGGTCTAGTAGGTGCATTACTTGTAGGACTATCTACAGCTAAGGCTTTAGCCTATGGGTTGGGAAAGCCAATAGTAGGGGTGAACCATATAGAGGGACACATATGTGCCAACTATATAGAACATAAAGATTTAAAACCTCCTTTTACATGTTTAGTAGTTTCAGGAGGACACACATATCTAGTACAAGCTAATGACTATACAGAATATGAATTAGTAGGTAGAACACGAGATGATGCAGCAGGAGAAGCCTTTGATAAAGTGGCAAGGGCTATAGGACTGCCATATCCTGGTGGTCCATTTATTGACAATCTAGCTAAAAAGGGGAATAGAGATGCAGTCCATTTTCCAAGAGTATTTTTGGAAGATGATTCCTATGACTTTAGCTTTAGTGGATTGAAAACTGCAGTATTAAACCATTTAAACCAATTAAAACAAAAGGAAGAAGAGATAGTAGTAGAAGATATTGCAGCTAGTTTTCAACAGGCAGTGTTAGATGTACTTGTAGAAAAAGCCTTTAGATTGGCAAAAGAACGAGGATCAGACAAGATAGTTATGGCAGGTGGAGTAGCTGCTAACGAAGGTTTGAGAAATATGATGGAAGAAAGAGGAAAGATGGAAAATATAGAGATTTATTATCCATCTAGAATACTATGCACTGATAATGCAGCCATGATTGGCTCAGCTGCATATTTTGATTATATAAATGGAAAAGAGTCCGGCTTAGACCTAAATGTAGAACCAAATTTAGATATAAAGTGATATAAATAGATGATATTTTCCACAAATTATTAACAGCAAATAATAGGTTTACAATAATATCCTGTGGGTAATGTGGGAAAAATCATAGAAAACCATGAAAAACCGATAAAAACCTGGGGATAACTCTGTGGGTACTGTTAATAACTTGTTGATTTTATGTGGATATTATTTTTCTGTCAATAATATCCACTCTTCATATAGTCTATTTAACTCTGATTCTATTTCTTCTCTTTTCTTTGATAATTCAACAATTTTCTCTGGATTATCATAGAGTTCAGGGCTACATAGAAGAGTGTCTATCTCTTCTAATTTTACTTCAGTATCAGAGATGCTTTTTTCCAATTCTGAGATTTTTTTCTTTTCTTTTCTAGCTTGATTCAACAATTCTTTTTCTTTTTTTCTCTCTAGTCTTATTTGTGTCTTGGTCTTTACATCATCATCATCTTCATCTTCATACAGAACTTCATTTTTCTTTTCTAAATAATAGTCATAATTCCCTAAGTATTCTGTGATTCCGTTTTTTGTCAATTCAAGAATTTTGTTTGTAGTTCTGTTTAAAAAATACCTATCATGAGATATGACAAATAAAGTGCCCTCATAGTCTAGTATGGCATCTTCTAATATTTCTTTAGAATCTATATCAAGATGGTTTGTAGGCTCGTCCATTAGAAGAAAGTTAGCATTAGATAACATCAGTTTAAGAAGACTTAGTCTACCTTTTTCTCCACCACTTAAATCTGATATCTCTTTAAATATATCATCACCTACAAATAGAAATTGGCCCAATATAGTTCTGATCTCATAGTAGTTCAATTTTGGGTTATCATCCCATATTTCATCTATTATAGTCTTGTTTAGATTTAGAGTCTCCATCTCTTGATCAAAGTACGCTGGAAACACATTATGTCCTTTGATTATTGTACCCTCATCATAATCCATGTGTCCCAATATGATCTTAAATAAGGTAGTCTTTCCTATACCATTAGGACCTATTAGACCTACTTTTTCTCCTCTGTATATATCTAAATTGATATCTTCTAAAAGCTTAAAGTCCCCAAAGTTTTTTCCCAATTCCTTTACAGATAGTACATCCCTACCTGATTTTATCTTTGGTTCAAAGGTAATTCGCGTTTTTTTAGTATCTTCTGGTTTGTCTAGAACTTTTATCTTATCTAATAGTTTTTGCCTACTTTGAGCTTGCTTAATATATCTAGATCCTCCATAGTTCATAAATCTTGAGATGATCTCTTCTTGTCTCTTGATCTCTTTTTGTTGGTCTTCAAACTGTTTTTTTAACAACTCTAAATCTTTCTTTCTCTGAATCATAAAATTGGTATAGTTTGTATTGTAGATTTTTATACCCTTATTTTCTAAATAGAATATCCTATTCACGGTGTTATCTAGAAAATAACGATCGTGAGAGATAATAAGTGCTGCCCCTGAATAGTCCTTTAGAAACTTCTCTAACCAGTCAATAGTCTCTATATCCAAGTGGTTTGTAGGCTCGTCTAATAATAGCAGATCAGGTCTTTTCAATAATAACTTAGCTAGAGCTAGTCTAGATTTTTGTCCACCACTTAATAGATTTACTTCCTTTGAAAAATCTTCCTCTTTAAAGCCTAATCCTATCAATATACCTCGAATATCTGATTTATATCCATATCCATTTAATGAGGAGAATTCTTCGGATAGCTGTCCATATTTATCCATAAGTTCGTTTAATCTTTCAGATTCTCCGTTTTCTCCTTCTATAGATATCTGAGTTTCCAATTGCCTTAGTTCATCCTCCATATTTATTAGAGGTTCAAATATCTCTAAACAGTCATCGTATATGGTTTTAGAACTATCTATTTTTACATGTTGTTTTAGATATCCTATCTTTAAATCCTTTTGGACAAATATATCTCCGCTATCCTTATCTATTTCTTCAGCTAATATATTAAATAGGGTAGTCTTGCCTGAACCATTCAGGCCAATTACCCCAATCTTATCTCCATCTTCCACTGTAAAGCTTATATTATCTAATATGGTATCTACAATATATGTTTTAGTAAGATTATTACATGATAGTACTGACATTTTAGAATCCTCCTAAATATTAATACTATCATTGTATCAAAAAATATACTCTATTAAAAGTGTACATATATTAAGACTTTAAATCCTGTTCCATAGCCATAGAGGACAATATCGTATCTATAAGATTTAATTCACATCTATGGTCTTGGGTGAAATGTGTGCAATTTGTACAACTTTCATATTCTACATCAGCAATATTCTTTAAAGAGATTTCATCATCATGAATTTTACAGTTATATTCATCACAATATATAGCAATTTTTCTCAACTGTTCTTTACTTGCCATAATTTCATCACTCCTTTATGGATATTATCTCAAAAACATGAACAAATATTCAAAAAATTTTAGTAGATAAAAAATTGACTAAGTTTTAACCAGATGTTATAATTAACAATGAGTATCAATTAATATATGTATTAGGCGGTGAATTGATAATGAGTAGGGAAACACAAGTATCCATAACTGTTATAAGAAGGCTACCAAATTACTATAGATATTTAGGAGATCTACTTCAAAAGGGAGTTAGTAGGATCTCTTCTCAAGAACTTAGTAAGCTTACAGGCTTTACTGCTTCACAGATAAGACAGGATTTGAATAACTTTGGTGGATTTGGACAACAGGGATATGGTTATAATGTAGAAGAGCTACATAAAGAATTAGGAAGAATATTAGGCTTAGATAGAGGATATAATGTAGTTGTGACTGGGGCTGGAAACCTAGGTCATGCAATTGCAAACTATAGAGGATTTAAAGACGCAGGATTTAATATTATTGGAGTATTTGACAGGAATCCAGACAATCCACGTTTTGCCATGAGAAATCTTGAAGTAAGTCATATAGATGGATTAGAGGATTTTCTAAAGGAACATAATGTAGATATTGGAATAATTACTACTTCTAAGGAAATTGCTCAAGATGTGGCAGATGTCTATGTACGAAATGGAGTAAAAGGTATATGGAACTTTGCAACGATAGACTTGGTAGTTCCAGATGATGTAGTATTGGAAACAGTAAGACTTAGTGAAAGTCTATTTACATTATCATATTTTATAAAGGAGTTATAAAGAAAACTAAATATTAGTTGGAGTTTAAACTCCAGCTGATATTTAGTTACAATTATCTAGAAGGATATCTATAAACCTGAATTTATTCCATAGGAAATAGATGAGGAATCTCTTCTTTTAATTGTAAATAGATAAGTATAAAATACTCATTCTACTTCAAGATTTGGTGTTTTATTTCTAATAATTGTGAGTTGTGAATTGTGAACTGGTGAAAACCAGTTTTTTTATTTGTCGTTTTTTGCCTTAATTTGTCGATTTACAACAGTATCACTATAGACATATAATGCTTTGACATAGTAAAGGAATTTTGGTATAATTATGAGAAGTTCTCATGGATAGTATTTGGTTCTTATATTAAAGGAGGGAAATTTATGTTTAAGAAGTTAGTAGCAATGTTAGTAGTTTTAACAATGGTATTTTCTCTTGTAGCATGTGGAAATAAACCTCAAGATTCAGGAGATGGTGGAGTTGAAAATGAGGGAGATGTAGCTACAGGTGGAGAAGCTGGTGAAGAGACTGGAGGCAATTATAAGATTGGAATTATGACAGGAACAGTATCACAAGGTGAGGAAGAGTTTAGAGCTGCTGAAAAGATGATTGAGACATATGGTGATATGATAAAACACGTTACTTATCCAGACAAGTTCAGTCAAGAAGTAGAGACAACTATATCTAATATCAAGAGCTTGGCAGCAGATCCAGATGTAAAGGCAATAGTAATAGTTCAAGCAGTACCGGGAACTGCAGCTGCTATTGATGCAGTTAGAGAGATGAGAGAAGATATACTATTCATGGTTGGAGCACCTCATGAGGACCCAGATGTAATAGCTGAAAGAGCAGATATTGCATTGGAATTAGACCAATTGCAACGTGGAGAAAATATAATGCAGGTTGCAGAGGAGATGGGAGCTGAGACATTTGTACACTATTCATTCCCAAGACATATGTCCTATGAGCTACTATCTGCAAGAAGAGATGAGTTAAAGAAGAAAGCGGAAGAATTGGATATAAAATTTGTAGAAATAGATGCTCCAGATCCAACAGGAGATGCTGGACTTACAGGTGCACAACAGTTCATTCACGAAGACGTTCCAAGAGTAGTTGAGCAATATGGAAAGAATACTGCATTTTTTAATACAAACTGTGGTATGCAGGAGCCATTAATTAAACAAGTACTAGAAACTGGTGCAATTTATCCAGAACAATGTTGTCCATCACCTTATCATGCTTATCCAGGTGCATTGGGAATAGAAATTCCTCAAGATAAGGCTGGAGATTTGGACTATCTATCTGAACAGATAAGAGCAAAGATAGAAGAAAAAGGTGGAGCAGGTAGATTTGGAACATGGAAGACATCAGCCAATGTTGCCATGATAGAAGCTGGAGTTAGATATGCTATTGAATATCTAGATGGACAGATAGAAAGACTTGATCAAGATGCTATGTTAAGGCTGATGAGAGAGATTACTGAAGAAGATGAACTCACACTTAAACCTCTAAATGAAGACAGTCCAAATTTCCTATTGTTTGTAATCAGTTCTCAAGTATTTTAGTAGGATGGAGTCGTAGTACGACTCCATCTTTGTTAAATGTATTGATGGGAGTGGTATAATGGATTTATTTAAAATGGAGAATATATCTAAATCATATTCTGGTAATAGAGTCTTAAAAGATGTATCTATTACCATAAAAGAAGGAGAAATACATGGACTAATAGGAGAAAATGGAGCAGGTAAATCCACATTGATGAATATAATCTTCGGTATGCCAGTAATACATAGTACAGGTGGTTATGAGGGAAAGATGTATATAAATGGAGAAGAATTCAATCCTAAGACTCCCATGAATGCCATGGAAAATGGGATAGGAATGGTGCATCAAGAGTTTATGCTTATACCTGGATTTACTATTACTGAAAATATAAAGCTAAATAGGGAAAATACCAGACCAACGTTATCTAGTAAGATCTTTGGTAAAAAGTTGGAAAGACTTGATAGAAAGAAGATGGTAGAAGAGTCCAAGGAAGCTCTAGGAAAATTGAGTATGGATATTCAAGAGTCTATGATTGTAAAGGGATTGCCTGTAGGCTATATGCAGTTTGTAGAAATAGCTAGGGAGATAGACAAGAAAAACCTAAAACTATTGATTTTAGATGAGCCTACAGCAGTACTTACAGAGTCTGAGGCAGAAGGTTTTTTAAAGATAATAAAGAGATTATCAGAGATGGGGATAGCCATACTATTTATCACTCATAGACTTGAGGAGATAAAGCAGATATCAGACAATATAACTGTACTTAGAGATGGAACAAAGGTAGCTGAATCTGCTACAAGGGATGTTTCTACTGTTGAAATGGCAAAGGCCATGGTAGGAAGGGATATCGAGTTTACGTCAGCTCAAAGGAATGAATTTGCTGAAGATGCTATAAATATCATTGAGATACAAGATCTTGTTGTGGATATGCCTGGTGAAAGGGTAAAGGGAATAGATCTTAAGATAAAAAAAGGAGAAATACTAGGGATTGGTGGACTAGCAGGTCAAGGTAAGATTGGAATAGCTAATGGAATAATGGGATTATATCCAACTAGAGGAAAGATAATAAAAGATGGAATGGATATGCCTCTAAATAATCCAAGAGAGATGTTAAAAAACAGAGTGGCTTTTCTATCAGAAGATAGAAAAGGAGTAGGGCTACTATTAGATGAGTCTATAGACTACAATATAGCCTATACTTCCATGGAGATACAGGAAAAATTTATCAAGAATATTGGTCCTATTAAATTGATGGATAAGAGGGTTATAGAATCTCATGCAAGGAAAATGATAGATGATATGGATATAAGATGTACATCACCTAAACAAAACACACGGTATCTCAGTGGTGGGAATCAGCAGAAAGTATGTATAGCTAGGGCGCTTACATTGGAGCCTGAAGTATTACTTATATCTGAACCTACAAGGGGAATAGATATAGGGGCGAAAAAGTTGGTTCTGGATACATTAGTCAGATTAAACAGGGAAGAGGGGATGACCATTATTATAACTTCCAGTGAATTGGCAGAACTAAGACAGATATCTGACAGAATTGCCATAATAACAGATGGAAAACTTCACTCTATTCTCTCTCCTGATGCTCCCGATGAAGTATTTGGATTGGCAATGGGAGGAGACGATATTAGCAAGGTGGTGGAATCATGAATATGAAAAAGCTGTATAACAAGATCGGATTTCCAAGATTGATAATAGGAATTTTTTTGATAGTTCTACTAGTGACTGCAAATATACTTAAGATACCACAGGCCCAATTATGGAATGATATAATGGTTAGATTTGGTATGAATGCCATATTAGTATTGGCCATGGTACCATCTATTCAGGCTGGAATAGGTATAAATTTCAACTTAGCTATAGGTGTTGTATTGGGGCTTATAGGTGCATTGGTGAGTATGGAGTATAATCTTACTGGGTTAACTGCATTTGGAGTATCTATGCTGGTATCTATACCTCTTGCAATCATATTTGGATATCTATATGGACTTATGCTAAATAAAGTAAAGGGTCAGGAGATGACTGTAGGTAATTATGTAGGCTTTTCAGTGGTGTCCTTTATGTGTATATTTTGGCTAGTAGCCCCATTTAAAAATCCAGGTCTAGTGTGGGCAATGGGGGGAACAGGATTAAGGGTAACTCTATCTATGGAAGATTCCATGGGTGGATTGTTGAATAAGTTTTTAGAAATAAAGATTGGAAAACTGGCAATCCCTACAGGGTTACTGCTATTCTTTGCATTATGTGCAGTATTTGTTTATATATTTAATAGGACAAAGTCAGGAAATGCCATGAAAGTAGCAGGATCATCTGAATCATTTGCAATATCCAATGGTATAAATGTAGATAAGCAGAGGATATTGGGGACTATATTATCTACAGTGTTAGCAGCAGTTGGAATAATAGTATATAGCCAAGCCTTTGGTTTCTTACAATTATATAATGGGCCACTATATGTTGCCATGCCAGCAGCTGCATCTATACTTATAGGGGGAGCATCTCTCCAAAAGGCTAAGATATCCCATGTAATTATAGGTACATTTTTGTTTCAGTCATTGTTAGTGGTAGCATTGCCAGTTATAAATATAATCTCCGATGGGAATATGGCTGAAATCATAAGGATAATCATAAGCAATGGTATCATAATCTATGCTCTTACTAGAGGTACCAATGAATCTGCAGGCAATGGAGGTGACGCATAATGATAGTACCTATAGTATTTTTGGTATTATGTGTAGCGGGATTTTTAGTTTCTGGACTATCAATAGATTTTGTAATAAACGAGATGATATTTAGATTGTCAAGAAATCTAATTCTAGTCATGAGTTTGATTATACCAGTAATATCAGGAATGGGACTTAACTTTGGTATAGTTTTAGGTGCAATGGCTGGACAGGTAGGCCTAATATTCATTATGAATCATAAGATAGGTGGTATAGGTGGTATATTCATTGCAATGCTAGTTTCTACTCCTATTGCCATATTATTGGGATGGATGGTAGGCAAAATCTTAAACAAGGCTAAAGGACGAGAGATGATTACATCTATGATACTTGGATTCTTTGCAAATGGGATATATCAGCTTATATTTATCATAATGGCAGGAAAGGTATTTCCAATTAAAAATAAAAAGATACTTATGTCTTCAGGATATGGGCTGAGAAATACCATAGATTTAGGAAGTATTAGAAGAAAGTTGGACCTTCTATTCTTTGGGAAACACTTTCCAAAGGTACCAGTGATGACATTTGTATTCATTGCAATACTATTTGTAATCATGTATATGTTCTTAAAGACTAAATTAGGTCAGGATATGAGAGCTGTAGGACAAAATATGCAAGTAGCTAGTATATCTGGTATAGATGTAGATAGAACTAGGCTTATATCTATTATTATATCTACAGTATTGGCAGCCTGGGGACAGATAGTATATCTTCAAAATATGGGGACTTTGAATACCTTTAGTAATCATGAACAGGTAGGACTCTTTGCTGTAGCATCTTTACTTATAGGAGGTGCTTCTGTAGAGAAGGCCTCGTGGAAAGAAGCCTTAATAGGGACCTTTTTATTCCATCTATTATTTATAATTTCACCTATAGCAGGACAGAATCTAATAGGAAATGCTCAAATAGGAGAATATTTTAGGGTGTTCGTAGCATATGGAGTAATAGGTCTTGCATTGGTGCTGCATGCTTGGGAAAAGAATAAACAACAAAATCTTGAGAGATTACAAGGTTAATATAGAGGAAATTTAAACTTTTAGCCATAGTTGAATATATCAACTATGGCTTTTTTTATATGGAATACATCAACTAATATGGTTATAATGGTTATAATAGATTATAGGAGAGTGAGACGAGTGAATTATAATATAGTTGAAGATGGAGATAAGATCATCCTAAAAGATATGAAAGACTTTGAACCAAAGCATATATTTGAATGTGGTCAGGCCTTTAGATGGAATAGAGAAGAAGACGGAAGCTATACTACTATAGCCTATGGAAAAGTTATAAATGTAAAGAGAGAAGATAGGGATATAATCCTAACTAATACAGATATGAAGGATTTTAAAGATATCTGGTATAATTATTTTGATCTAGGTAGAGATTATCAAGAGATAAAGAGAGAGCTATCCAAAGATCCGATATTGAAAGAAGCGATACAATATGGCGAAGGTATAAGGATATTAAACCAAGAGCCATTTGAGACAACTATATCCTTTATTATATCTGCCAATAATCAGATACCTAGGATAAAGAAATCCATAGATTTAATCTCCAAATATTATGGGGAAGAGATATATATACAGGAGGATATAAGAGAAGAAGTATTTTCAAATAATACCTATTACGGATTTCCAACAGCTAAAGTCTTAGCTAAGGCTAAACCAGAAGATTTAAAGGAGAAATGCAGAGTAGGATTTAGGGATAAGCGAATAGTTGAAACCAGTGAAATTATAGCAAATGGCGATCTGGATTTAGACAAGATATTTGAGTTAAGTAGAGATGAAGGTAAGGAAATGCTCATGAGACTTCCAGGAGTAGGTCCAAAGGTCAGTGATTGTATATTGTTATTTGCTTTTAATAAAGATGAGGCTTTTCCAGTAGATGTATGGGTAAAGAGAGTAATGAAACATTTTTATTTAAAGGAAGATACAAATGTAAAACATATAGGAGAACATGGAGCTAGGATATTTGGAAGTTTAGCAGGTTTTGCACAACAATATCTGTTTTATTATGCGAGAGAATTGGGAATAGGAAAATAGACTGTAAAGCCTATAATGAGGTTAATCTCATTGTAGGCTTTATTTTAATATTGTAATATGTTTGTAATTAATTACCATGGGAACATTGATATACTTAGAGTAAATAACTAAAGGATTGAGGATATTCTATGGAAAGAAGAGGTCTAAGAATATTAAGAGTAATCATATTTATGTGTATTATAGCTCTTTTAGCACTTATAAGAAATAATTTTGGGGATGTGAAAGTATACTTGCAAGATAAAGAGGAGTATATAAGACTATATGATGATAAGATAGTTCTATACAATTCAAGAGATGAAATAATAGATGAATATCTTCTAAAAGAGAAGATATTTAAATATTTTCTAGGAAATATTAGTGAAGATGATAGAGATACATTGGTGATATTGACAGAGGATAGAGACAGTAGATATGGAAAAGATATAGTCATATTTTCTTTGGAAAATAGAATAGAGGAAATATATAGAGAGGACTTTTCAGATTTTAATCCTTGGAAGATAGCAATAGGTGATATAGATGGAGATGGAGTAGGAGAAATATCCATAGGTGTATATAAAGAATCTCCACTACATAAGATCATGGCAAAACGACCATTTATATATACATTTAAAGATGGAGTACTACAGCCTAAATGGAGAGGTTCTAGATTATCTAGGCCATTTGACGATTATGATTTCATAGACATAGATGATGATGGTATAGATGAGATAATCTCTATTGAAATATTGGAAGATAAGAAAAAAGTCATTAACTCTTATAAATGGAAAGGCTTTGGATTTGAAGGATATTTAGAGTCAAAGCCATTTAAAGATATAAGAGATTTAACTGTAAAGGGAGATAAGATATATCTAAAAGTTAAGGAGGGAAATAGATTTCAATTAGGCTTGTTGAAGTTAGGAAAAAATAGTCTAGAAATAGAAAGGGTGAATTGATGTGAAAAGTAAAAGATATCTATCATCTATTGTGTCTTTAGTTTTAGTTATGGCTATAGCTATAGTTTTAACTGGATGTGTCAGTAAAGACGGAGATAAAGGACAGAAAGAGGAATCAAATAGAGATGAAATAGAAGGAAAACTTGAAGAAAAGATTCAACCAAAACTTATTTCAGTACCCTATGAGCCAATAAAAATTGAGGCAAATGTGCAACCTTATATGGTAAATAAGGATCTATCTAATATTGTAAATCTATCTCAATTTGGGGAGTTTTCAAAGGGGCAGTTAGAACTTTTGATAGCAAATAATTTTGTAGTCAACCCTAGCAAAGAAGAGCAGTTATTCTATATATATGAAGACAATGAGTACAAATATATACCTTCCTTCATTACTACAGATTCTGTCTTACAGGCATATCATATATTTTATGATTATACTTTAAGGACTATAGAATCTGAAAAACTTTTAGGAAAGTTAGAAGAATTGACAAAGTCGATGTTGGATAGGTCTATAGAATTATATGATGAAATAGAAGATAGTGAAGTAAAGGAAGCACAGATAAAAAATATAGCATTTTTTACTGTAGCTAGTTATTGTTTAGAGAAGGATTTACCTTCGAATGTTCCAAAATCTGCCATAGATATGGCAAAGGAGGAATATGATAAGATTTTAAACCATGGTGGATTTAGTAGCTCTAGTATATTTCCCTATAAATTAGATTATAGTCAATATACTATTAGAGGTCATTATACTAGATCAGATGACTTTAAAAGATATTTTAGGGCTATGATGTGGTATGGTCAAGCTCCATTTCCTCTATATCTTGAACAGAAAAAAGATGTAGAGAAGAGAAATATAGAACAGACAATTCAAGCTCTTCTAATAACTCACAGTCTGTATTCAGATAAGGAGAGCTACGACCTATGGGAAAATATATATGAGCCAACTAATTTCTTTGTAGGTAATTCTGATGATTTGAATATCAATAACTATGGAGATATCCTATATAGAGTATATGGAGATAAACCAGATTTAAATAGATTAAATGATGAGACCAAATTAGATGAGTTCTATATAGAGGCAGACAAATTACCAGAGCCAAAGATACAAGCCAAATATACAGATGTAGATACTCCATCAGGAAAACAATTTAGATTTATGGGACAGAGATATGTATTAGATGCTGAAATCCTTCAAGAGCTTGTAGAACCAATTAAAAGGCCAATACCATCAGGGCTAGATATCATGGGTGTTTTAGGATCTGAAAGAGCAGAGAAGATGCAGAAGGACAATCCTATAAACAGAGATTGGGAAGATTACCCTAAAAGATTTGATGAATTAAAGGAAAAGTTTCAAAGTTTAGAAGATAGAGATTGGATGTCCAATATATATCAAGGATGGCTTTGGACTTTGAAGGGATTTCTCAAGTCATATGGCGAGGGATATCCTTCTTTTATGACTAATGAAGCGTGGGTAGATAAGGATCTAAATACGGCCCTAGGAAGCTGGTCTGAGTTAAAGCATGATACTATACTCTATGGAAAACAATCTGGTGCAGAAATGGGAGGAGGAACTTTTGAAGAGGTAGTTGGATATGTAGAGCCTAATATAGAAGTATATGAAAAGTTACTGTGGCTGACTAAATTTTCTAGGGAGAATTTAAAGCAAAGAGGACTATCTATAGAAGATATAGATACAAAGATGGAGAGATTTGAAAATATATTGAAGTTCTTAATAGACTGTTCTATAAAAGAGCTTAATAATGAAGTTTTGACTTCTGATGAATATGAGTTTATTCAAATGTATGGGGGAATATTAGAGGATATAATGAGTTCCTTTGCAGGGGATGGACTACGCTGGTTTGAAATTACATCGGAAACAGATAGAAATATGGCAGTTATAGCAGATTTTCATACTATTGCACCGAACAAATATAGTGAAGGTGGATATATGGAGGCTGGGGTTGGTCCTGCATATGAGATATATGTAGTTGTGCCTATAGATGGAAAACTCTATTTGACAAGGGGAGCAATATTCAGTTATCATGAATTTATATCAGGTGAAAGGTTAACAGATGAGAAATGGCAGGAGATGATAGAGACGGGTAAAGCTCCTAATATGCCAAGTTGGACAGATTCTTTTATTAGAGGTGGGAAGGGAGAGATACCTTTCACTGAAAAATAGAAATCAGAGGTGCAAGTATGTACAGGGTATTTGTTGTTGAAGATGATGAAAAGATTGTGAATCTAATAAAGGATAAATTAGAGAAATATGATTATCAGGTATCTGTAGTCCAGGACTATTCTAATATTAAATCTGAATTTATTGATAAAAATCCTCATCTAGTTCTTTTAGATATAAATTTACCTAATTATGATGGATTCTTTTGGTGCAGAGAACTAAGGAGTATATCTAAGGTGCCTATAATCTTTATCTCTGCTAGATTTTCAGATATGGATCAGGTAATGGCAATAGAAAATGGTGGAGATGACTATATAGTAAAGCCTTTTTCCTTTGATATACTACTGGCAAAGGTCAAGGGAGTTATTAGAAGGGCCTATGGGGAATACTCGGAAAGAGACCATATGGATATATATGAAGTAGATGGGGTGTTTTTGTATAGAGGGCAGAATATTATAGAATGGAAAGATAAAAGGGTAGAATTAAGTAAAAGAGAGTTCGGACTACTATCTATACTACTCTCCAATTTAGGGGAAATAGTACCCAGAGAAGTCCTGCTAGAAGAGCTATGGGATGATATAGAGTTTGTAGATGATAATACACTATCTGTAAATATCACTAGGTTGAGGAAGAGATTAGAAGAAATAGGTATAGAAGATAGTATTCAAACTAAAAGAGGACAGGGGTATTCAATGGTAAAGACATGGGAGTAGATAGATATGAAATTTAGAAATTATTTAAAGGATAGGTTTTTATATATTATAATCTATTTTATCAGTATATCTGTAGTTATTTCCGTTATGATGCTAGATTTAATAATTCGCAAGGAGCCTATAAATATCTGGAACATAATATATAGTTTCATATTATCTTCTATATTTTTAGGGATAATCGTATCTATAGATTATATCAAGAAAAGGAAGTTCTATAGTTCAATTGACTATCAAGTATGGGAAGATGAAAATCTACAATATATATTCAATATTCCAGATAATATAAATAGGGAGTATGATTTTTTAAAGGAAGTCCTAATCAAAAACTATTTGACATATATATCTATCTTGGAAAAATATAGACATAAGTCTAAGATGCAGATAGATTTCAATAATAGATGGATTCATGAGATGAAAACTCCTATATCTGTTATAAAGCTCATGCTTGAAAATGAAAAAGATAAGATTGTAGATGAAAATACAAGGTCGGATTATGAGAGTATAGAAGAGGAAATAGAGAAACTATCCCATGGTTTAGAAATGGCTTTACACACCCTTAGGATAAGTGATTTTGAATTGGATTTAAAGATAGATGAGATATCTCTACTGGAAATCCTAAGAACTGTAATCAATGAAAATAAATCTACATTTATTGTAAATTCTATCTATCCTAAAATAGATACAGAAGAGGATATAATCGTCAAAAGCGATAAAAAGTGGATAAAGTTTGTTGTAGGCCAAATACTATCTAATGGCATCAAATATTCTAAAGTTAAAGATATGGAGAATAAAGATATAATATTTAAGCTGTATAAAAAAGATAAGGATGTAGTATTATCCATAATAGATAAAGGCGTTGGAATTCCTAAAGCTGATTTAGATAGGGTGTTTGATCCTTTCTTTACAGGTAAAAATGGTAGGAAATATTTAGAATCTACAGGAATGGGTCTCTATCTTTCAAAGGACATATGCAATAGATTAGGTCATGGCTTAGATGTAAAGTCTACTGAAGGTAAAGGCACTATGGTCAGCATCATATTTTATAGGGAAAAGAGCATCTATAATTTAGAAAATAGATAAGCTGACAATTTTGTAAGATAAAGTTTCTACTTGAAAGGGAAATCAATATGATGATTTCCCTTGTTTTTATATACTATAAGTAGAAATTCAATAGTAGGAGGATAAAAAATGTCAGTATTAGAGGCTAAAGAGTTAACTAAGATATATGGAAGTGCAAAGGGAGTTTCAGTCAAAGCACTAGATAAGTTTAGTATGAGTATAAAAGAAGGAGAATTTGTTGGGATTATGGGACCATCTGGAAGTGGAAAGACCACTCTATTGAATATACTTGCCACAATAGATTCCCCATCTTCTGGAGAAATACTGTTAAATGGAGAAAATCCCCATAGACTCAATCCAGACAAATTGGCCATATTTAGAAGGAAGAATCTAGGATTTATATTTCAAGAATTCAATCTATTAGACACTCTCTCAGTAAGAGAGAATATTATATTGCCATTGGTATTGGAGGAATTTAAGAGTAGTGAAATTGAAGAGAAATTAGATGAAATATCATCTATATTGAGTATAAAGGGAATATTAGATAAGAGAACTTATGAGATATCAGGTGGGCAACAACAGAGAACTGCCTGTGCTAGAGCTATGATAAATAAACCAGCTATTATATTGGCTGATGAACCTACGGGAAATCTAGACTCTAAGGCTTCTTTTGATTTGATGAGTTCTTTGGAAGATATAAATAGGGAGAAAAAGGCAACTATAGTCATGGTAACTCATGATGCATTTGCAGCTAGTTTTTGTAATAGGATTATAATGATAAAGGATGGAAAGTTTTTCTTAGAAATAGTAAAGAATTCTACTCGTCAGATATTCTTTAAGGAGATATTAGATTCTTTATCACTTCTTGGGGGCGGCTACAATGAAAATATCTAATATGGCGATCAACAATGTAAAGGGAAATCTCTATAAATATGTAATGTACTATTTGAGTAATTCCTTTGCAGTAATGGCTTTTTTTATATTTTCTAATTTTGTATTTCATCCCGCTTTCGATTATAAGAATTTGGGAGGACATGTAGTTGCTCAGGCAGGTGCAATCAATGGAATGATAATATGCCAAGTTATAATAGTAGTATTTTCAATCCTATTTGTAGGATATTCCACTTCTATATTTTTAAGATCTAGGGGTAAAGAGTTTGGACTCCTTTCCCTATATGGGATGACTAGAGGTCAGATAAAAAAATATGTCATGATTGAAAGCACTATTATATCTTTTTTATCTACGATTACAGGTATATTGTGTGGAGTAGTGTTTTCAAAGTTGTTTCTTATGGCTATGGAAGCTTTTATGAATATAAGTCTGCCATTTAATATATCTATAAAGGCTTTAATCTTGACAGCTGCAGTATTCTTTTTCTTATTTGAAGTTGTAAGTATATTGATGCTATTTAATATAAAAAATAAGGAAATAGTACAACAACTTAAAAGTGCTAAGATTCCTAAAGAAGTACCTAAATTTTCCAAGAAAAAGTCTATTTTAGGAATTAGTCTATTGATAATCGGCTATATAGTAGCTTGGCTTGTAGAAGGTGCATTAGTTGTTTTGGCTATGATACCTGTTACAGTGATAGTCATAATAGGGACATATTTCTTATTTACACAGTTTAGTATATTTATAGTGAATAAATTAAATAAAAATAAAAAGTTTATATATAATAAGACTAATTTAGTAGCATTTTCTCAAATGATATTCAAGCTTCAAGATACAGCTAAAGTATTGTTTTTAGCAGCCATTCTAGGAGCTATAACATTTACAGCTACAGAGACAGTATATTCATTTTTTACAGAAGTGCCTAAGATTTCAGGATTTAATACACCTGAAAATATGATAATAGTTCAAAAGGGAGAGACATTGCAGGATACCGAAAGTATAGATAGGGCAGAAGAGATATTTAAAAAACATAATATCAAGGTAGATGAACATCATGTAGTAAAGAGTATAGAAGTCATAAATAATTCCAATGAAGAAAGTTCAGATACTGTAGATAAGATATTAGTCATATCTAATAGCGATTATAATAAATTGGCTGTCTCTCAAGATAGAGAAGCTATATCAGTAAGAGAAGGTGAAGCTGTATATAATTTTCCATATGCAGTGTATGATTTTAATGGAAAGCAAGAAGAAATTAAAAGATTTCCCTTTAAAGTGGCAAAGCTAAGCTTAAATGGAGAAAATAAGGAGTACAGAGTAAGTAAAGAAATCCATGGTGGAGTGATGTCATTAAATAAGGTAGGATATTTTGATGTGTTTGTATTAAATGACAATGATTATAATCAGATTTTGGATATAGCCAAAGAAGATGATATTGTCATATATAATGGATTTAATCTAGATAAATGGAAGAAGTCATATAATGCTTCTATGGAAATAAAGGAGAGTTTAGGTGATAGATATCAACTTAGCTTCTATTCTCAGATACTTCCGTTTAAAGAAACTAGAAAGAGCTTTGGGATGATCTTGTTTATAGGATTCTTTATCTCATTCTTATTCTTTATAGCAGCAGGTAGTATAATATACTTTAAGCTATTTAATGAAATAAAACAGGATAAGGTAGAATACAGTATCTTGAGGAAGATAGGAACTACGGAGAGAGAAATAAACAAGATAATAACTAAACAAATAGGGATTATATTCTTTTTACCATTTATAGTTAGTACTACCCATTCTCTATTTGCATTGAAATCTCTATCTAATCTAATGGAGACAAATCTATTGGCAAATGGAATAGTGGTTATGTTAGGTTATATGGTATTCCAAGTTATATACTTCATGATAATAAGGTCTGTATATATAAGAAAGATTAATTATAGATAGTAAGTTATAGATCATTGCCAAAGCGTTAAAACAATGGGTACATTCAAGTTTTGGCATCTCCATACTTGTTAAAATACAGGAAATCAAATGAACGATGAAGTTTATATCAGCTGGGTTTTATACTCCAGCTGATATTTTAATATGTTAAGAATCAATATAAGATTATAGATTTTTTGCTTAACTTTCAATTATCTTTGGTTAGTCTATTTATTTTTCCTACTTATAGAGAGGAAGTGTTGAATTGCAAGCTATCAGATAAAATTCTTTCCAAGAATTTTATTTTTTTATGGTAATTTTGTTCCAAATAATATATCCTGTATATATTGGACAATTTTTGAGGAGTGGTGGCATGTTAGGCACTGTAGTAAACAGTCTGGCTATTATATTTGGTTCTATTTTAGGAATGATCTTGAAAAAGGGAATAAAAGAAGACTATAAGAATACAATTATGGATGGTATAGGATTATCAGTGATTATAATTGGTATAACTGGTGGCATCAAGTCAGAGAATATAGTATTAGTAATAGGAAGTATAGTATTGGGTAGTCTATTAGGGGAGATAATAGATATAGAGGGAAAACTAGAGAATTTAGCTAATAGATTAGAAAAGATTATGGGGAGAGGAGACGCTAATTTTTCCAAGGGGTTTGTGACTGCATCACTAGTCTATTGTATAGGGGCTATGGCTGTAGTAGGAGCCTTGGAATCAGGGCTCTTAGGAGATCATCAGACACTATTTGCGAAATCTTTAATAGATGGAATAGCTGCTATTATATTTGCATCTACATTGGGTATAGGAGTGCTTTTTTCTACAATATCAGTATTTATCTATCAAGGAAGTATTGTCATATTGGCTGGATTATTAAAGGATATATTGACTCCAGAAGTCATATTGGAAATGTCTTCAATAGGAGGAATACTCATTATAGCCATAGGAATAAATATACTGGGGATCAAGAAGATAAGAGTAGGCAATATGTTACCAGCAGTATTTATACCAATTTTCTATTACATAGGTGTGTCTTTAATTAATATCATTAGATAAGTGAAGTAAATGAGAGAAAAATAGAGAAAAATAGTATTTTCTCCATATATTAGCATTTTATATGGAAATATAATGATATACTATAGTTGATAACTCCACTATTTTGGGGTAACATTAAGATTATAAAGTTTAGCACTCAATAAGAGTAAGTGCTAACAAAAAGAAGAGTAAAAAATTAAGGAGGTATTACCATATGAATTTAAGACCATTAGGAGACAGAGTGGTTATTAAGAAGGTTGAAGTTGAGGAAAAGACTAAAAGTGGTATTGTATTACCAAGTTCTGCTAAAGAACAACCGCAAATGGCAGAAGTGCTTGCAGTAGGTCCTGAGATTGAAAATGATGAGAAGAAAAAGGGCCAAATCAAAGTTGGTGACAAAGTAATATTTTCTAAATATGCAGGAACTGAAATAAAATTAAATGAAGAAGAGTTAACTGTTTTAAAGTTATCAGATATCTTAGCTGTAGTAGAATAGGTCAGTGCATAATCAGTAATTAAGAGATTAAAAGGAGAGTGTATATAAATGGCGAAAGAAATAAAATTTGGTGAAAATGCTCGTCGTGCCATGGAAAAAGGTATCAATCAATTAGCTGATACTGTAAAGGTTACCCTTGGACCAAAGGGAAGAAATGTTGTACTAGATAAAAAATTTGGTGCACCTCTAATTACAAATGATGGTGTAACAATTGCACGTGAAATAGAATTAGAAGATAGATATGAAAATATGGGAGCACAATTAGTAAAAGAAGTAGCTACAAAGACTCAAGATGTTGCAGGAGACGGTACAACAACAGCTACTCTATTAGCACAGGCTATAATTAGAGAAGGTCTTAAAAACGTAGCAGCAGGTGCAAACCCAATAATATTACAAAATGGTGTCCATAAGGCTGTCAATAAGGCAGTTGAAGAAATAAGAAGATTCTCAAGAGAGGTAGAATCTAAAGAAGACATAGCACAAGTTGCTTCTATTTCAGCTGGTGATGAAGAGATAGGTAAATTGATTGCAGAAGCTATGGAAAAAGTAGGCAATGACGGAGTTATCACGGTTGAAGAATCTAGATCCATGGGAACTACATTGGAAGTTGTAGAAGGTATGCAATTTGACAGAGGATATGTATCTCCTTATATGGTAACAGATACTGAAAAGATGATTGCAGAAGTTGAAGAACCATATATTTTAATTACAGATAAGAAGATCTCAAATATCCAAGATATCCTTCCAATACTTGAACAAATTGTACAACAAGGAAAACCACTTGTAATCATTGCTGAAGATATTGAAGGAGAAGCAATGGCTACATTAGTAGTAAACAAACTTAGAGGAACATTCAATTGTGTAGCTGTAAAGGCACCAGGATTTGGAGATAGAAGAAAAGAAATGTTGTCAGATATAGCTATCTTAACAGGTGGTCAAGTAATCTCTGAAGATCTAGGATATGAACTTAAAGATACTACTTTAGATATGTTAGGTAGTGCTTCAAAGGTTAAGATAGATAAAGAAAACACTGTTATCGTAGATGGCGCTGGATCACAAGAAGAGATTAAGAATAGAGTAAAACAAATCAAAGCTCAACTTGAAGAAACTGATTCAGAATTTGACGCAGAAAAACTTCAAGAGAGATTGGCTAAGTTGTCAGGTGGAGTAGCAGTTATTCAAGTAGGTGCTGCAACTGAAACTGAATTAAAAGAAAGAAAATCTAGAATAGAAGATGCTCTAGCTGCAACAAGAGCGGCAGTAGAAGAAGGTATTGTACCAGGTGGTGGTACTGTATTGATTGACTCCATTCCAGAAGTAGCTAAGCTATTAGAAGGTGCTCATGGTGATGAGAGAACAGGTATCAATATTCTAGTTAGAGCATTAGAAGAACCAGTAAGACAAATAGCATCAAATGCTGGATTAGAAGGTTCTGTAATAGTTGAAAAATTAAAAGAAGAAAAAGATGGCGTAGGTTTCGACGCTTTAAATGAAAAATATGTAGGCATGATTGAAGCTGGAATAGTTGACCCAACTAAGGTTACTAGATCTGCACTACAAAATGCAGCAAGTGTAGCAGCTATGGTATTGACTACAGAAAGTGCTGTAGTAGACACAGAAGAAGAAAACCCAATGGCTGGCATGGGCGGCGGTATGGGTGGAATGGGTGGCATGATGTAATAAGCCGAAAAACCCATTGATATTAACAAGTTCATAGGTTGGCAAAATTGAATTACTAACATTAGAGGCTTTTCATTAATTCAGTGAATTTTTGAGGAGCCTCTTTCTTATGCAAAAAATAAGGAATAGTGCAACAGGTTAAATTTGCTAATTAAATATTATCTTTTTAAATCATAGTACTGAGACAGAAGTTTGTCCAATATCTGACTTAATTCAATTATTCTAGGGTCAAGAAGGTTATATTGTCTTTTTGATATTAGGTCATTTAACATGATTCTAGTATCTTCAATTGTTTCCGTAAGTTTCTCAATTTTAGTTTGATTATTCAAACTGCATACACCTCTTCTATAGTTAAATTAAATTAACCTGTTGCACTAATGTGATTTTATACAAAAGTCGGATAAAAGAGTAAAAGAATTTAGTAGATTCTCATCATTAATAGGATAGGAAAAGATAAGATTTAAAGATGGGAAAGAAGCAGGACATATAGTATAAGTTAGCCAATTTAGATTTAATATTTTGTTTCAATTTTGCAGTAGTATATGAAAAAATTGCGTTATGATTAATGTAAGAAACATTTAATATAATATCTATTGTAAAAATGTCCAAAGATATATAATATATTATTATTAGTTTAAACAGGAGAGGTGTAAGATTTGGGAAGTAATTATACAATTTATATTTTATTAACTCATAGTGGATCTATGTTTTCAAAGGCAATAAATATATATACTAGGGATCCATATACTCATGTATCTATAGCATTAGATAGGGATTTAGAGGAACTATATAGTTTTGGAAGATTGAGACCATATAATCCACTGCTAGCAGGCTTTGTAAGAGAAGATATAGTCAACGGTACCTTTAAGAGGTTTTCTAATACAAGATGTGTATTATATGCCTTAAAAGTGAATAAAGAACAATATGATAGAGTTAAGAAAGAATTAGATAAATTTAAAATGGAAGCGAATAGATATGGATATAATTTAATAGGTATTATAGGGGCTATGTTTAATCATCCAATTCAGAGGAAATACAATTATTTTTGTTCTCAATTTGTAAGTGAAGTACTTAATAATAGTGGAATAAACATATTGGACAAGGATCCGGGTCTTACATCACCTATGGATTTTGCAAGATGTAGGGATTTGGAGATTGTCTATGAAGGAAGACTTAGTAAATATGGTTTAAGTCGTGGTAGAAGGCTAGTAGGATCATATCAATAATAAAGGTACAGTTGATCAACTGTACCTTTATTATTGATATTAATTATTTAAAAAGTCTATAGCGTATTGGGCATATAGTGCAGCACCTATTTCAAGTGCATCTTCATCCATATTGAATTTATCGTGATGGTGAGGATAGCATGCTCCTTTTTCTTCATTTCTTATACCTACAAATGCAAATACTCCAGGTGCTTTTTCAAGGAAATATGCAAAGTCTTCTCCACCTGTAGTCTTTTCCATTTCCACTACTCCATCTTTACCTAGAAGTTTTTCTACAGAAGCAGTAGCTATTTTAGAACAACTTTCATCGTTTATAGTAGAAGGAGTACCCCAAGTGTAGCTTAGAGTAGCTTCTGCTCTATAGCTGGCAGCAGTATTCTTAGCTATTCTCTCTATAATTTCAGGGAAGTTTTCTCTTATTTCAGGTTTGAAACATCTAGTCGTACCTTCTAACTTAGCATCACCAGCAATTATATTAAATCTAGTACCTGAATGGAAGGATCCAATAGTCAAAGTTGCTGAATCTAGTGGGCTTAGCTCTCTGCTGACAACAGATTGAAGATTCATTACAGTAGCCGAAGCTGCAACTACAGCATCAATACCTTGGTGAGGCATGGAACCATGACCCGCTTTTCCTTTAATATCTATGGTAAAGAAGTCTGCAGATGCCATTCTAGGTCCAGCTTCTACAGATACCTTTCCAGCTTCTACATCACTCCATAGATGAATTCCAAATATACCATCTACCTCATCCATAAAGTTAGATTCTTCTATTATCTTTTTAGCTCCACCAGCTACTTCTTCTGCAGGTTGGAAGATCAGATGGATAGTACCATTTATTTCATCCCTGATATCATTTAAAATATTAGCTGCACCTATCAACATAGCTGTATGACCATCGTGTCCACAGGCATGCATCTTGCCATCATGTTTAGATTTATAAGGTATATCATTGGTTTCTGTAGTTTCAAGGGCATCCATATCCCCTCTTAAGGCAACGGTTTTACCTATTTTTTTTCCCTTAATTGTAGCTAAGACTCCAGTTCCAGCAATGGAGATATATGGTATTTCTAATTTATCTAATTCTTCTTTAACTCTACTAGATGTTCTAACTTCTTCCCAACTGGATTCAGGATACATGTGAAATTCTCTGCGCAAATCAATTATATAATCTCTATACTTATTTGCTAATTCTTTAATATTCATTATTTTACACCCCTTTAATTTAAAAATTTAATAAATATACCAGCCAATATAACAGAGACAATGGTAACTGTTGTAAATCCACCAACTAACATTTGAGGAAGCGTATTGTCCATTAAAAATTCTTTTTCCTCAGCGTTAGAAGCCAATGCCTTGGTAGTTTCTTCTATAAGAATATAATTTGGAAAGAATTCATATAGAGCTGTTAGACTAATGACAAATGCTATGATTCCCAATAGAGAAATAGCCATCTTAACTACCATGTTATCTTTATCTTGGGACTATGAATTTCAGTCTCTTATCTTGAAAAGAGTGTTGAAACCATAAGCCATCAGATAAAATATTAGGAAATATGATATCAAAGATACATTAACAAGTCAATGCTTTAAAGTTAGAAAAAATATCTTTTGAAAAATATTTAATTTTTTGCAGTACTTTATCTTTTAGCTGCGTTATAATTAATGAGAGGAAGGAGGGGAGAGATGGATAATGAATTAATATTGATAAAAAGGGCTGTAGCTGGAGATGAAGATTCCTTTAGGCAATTAATTGATATATATAAGAATTATGTATTCGCAATTATATTAAATTTTATCAAAGACTATAGCGAAGTTGAAAATGTGGCTCAAGAAGTATTCTTACAGATTTATCTCTCGCTTCCGAGATATAAAGATGATAACTTCAAGGGATGGATTGGCAAAATTGCTTCGAACAAATCTATAGACTGGATTAGAAGGAAGAGGAGTAAATTTAGAGAGGAAACTCTGGAAGATTCAGAAACTGTAATAGATAGAGTTGATATGGAAACAGGGAATAATCCAGAGGACATATTGATCAATAAGGAAAACAGGGAGTATTTGGTCCAAATACTTAATAGTATGCCAATCATATATAGGGAATCAATTGAGAAATTTTACTTCCAAGATAAGTCCTATGAAGAAATAGCCAAGGATGAAAATGTAACTGTTAAGACCATCGCCTCTAGACTGTATAGAGGAAAGAACATTTTAAAAGAGAAATGGAGTGAAAGAATATGAGACATTATGATTATGTGGAATGGCTACTTTATAAGAACAATTTAATATCTAAGGAAAAACAAGTTGAAATGGAAGAGCATCTATATAATTGTGATGACTGTATGAAGGTATTTCTTTCATCTATAGATGATATGGAAATAGAAGAAGCAGGTATATTAGTACCAGATGACTTTTCCAGTAAGATTATGAGTAATATTAAAAATGTCAGACCAATAAAAAAGCCAATAAATAAGAAAAAGAATTTTAATGATCTGTTTTTATATTATATATCTGTAGCATCTGTAGCTATTTTCTTTACAGCAGGAGGTATATTTACTAAGATGGTAGAGGTAGTGCCACAGATAAGTATAGGTATGTCTATAGAGGAGAGCAGAGTCAGAACGGATACAATATATAATTTATCAGAATCTATAACAAATAGGACATCTGAGTTTATAAATAATTTTGGTAGAAAGAATTAAGGAGGATTGAATATGAGGAGGAAAAGTAAATTTATAACATTTTTATTATCCTTTATACCTGGATTATCTCACTTTTATCTTGGATATCCAGAAAGAGGAGTCATATATCTATTTCTATTTGGTGGGGTAACAGTAGGATCAATAGGCATGGGCATGTTGACATATAGTGACTTTTTTCTCGTTACTTTATGTGGAGGTGCTGGTATTATATGGCTAATAGCTTTAATAGATGCCTTTTCTATTATTAGTAATATGAGGTATTATGGTGACAATATGGAAATGGAGGGAAGTTTAAATCGAGACGAAGAAAAGTTTATGAATAAAAAGGTGATTACTCTAGGATTATCCATGATACCAGGTGCAGGTCATATGTATTTAGGATATCAAAAAAAGGGATTAGTATTTATGGGAGTATTTTTCTTTTCCATATTTCTTATGGGATGGCTTAATCTAAGTTTTCTATTGTTTTTATTGCCACTTATCTGGTTCTATGCTTTCTTTGATGCATTCCATACATTAAAGGGAGATAGAACTGAGGAGATTGATATAGAAGATCTATTGCCAGCAATTAAACATGAACATATAGGAATTGGGCTTATAGGCATAGGTATGCTCATAATATTACAAAAGATGCTCTATCCAATATTGACAAGATATATAAACTATGAAATCAGAAACTATATACAGTCCTCTATAGTATCTCTTATATTTATCATTGGAGGTATTAAAATGATTAAGAAGAAAAAGAATATAGAATCCATAGAGGAGGATGATGAATATGAAGAATAAAAGAATTGGTACTATCTCTATGGGAATAGTATTGATAGCCTTTGGACTGTTGATATTCTTTGCACAGTTTAATAAGGTATCTGCATTAAAACTAGCTGTAAATATATGGCCTGGAGTCCTTATATTATTAGGTGGAGAGATTCTTTGGGCTAATTATAAGAGTAAAGATGAAGAGATAAAATTCAGATATGATATATTTAGTATATTTATAGTATTTGTAATTGTAATGACTAGTATTGGAATATATGGTATGATGGAGATAGGATTATTAGATCGCATAAGATATGAAGTAGCTAGAAAGACCTATAACTATGAATTGCCCCTTGAAGATTATGCAGTAGATGAGAACATAAAAAATATCATCATAAATGGAGATAGGGTTTCTAATTTAAGCATTAGATCAGATAGTGGAAACAAGATTGTATCTACTGGAAATATAAATATAAATACTGACAGTCAGGAAAAAGCTGATAAGATATTTAAAGAGAATAGGGTAAATATAGAGCGAATAGATAATACACTATATATATCCTATAAAGAGGACGATAGCCACAACTATTATGGAGCCTCTCTAAACTTAGTAGTTCCATCTCATGTGGATGTAGAAGTTGCCAATGGAGGAAATATAGATGTAGTTATGGACAAGGTAGATGGAAATTGGATAATAGATGGTGGAGATGTAGTGAAGATGAGACTTAAAAAGGATTCTAATATTAAGGTTCAAGCAATGGTCAATAGAGAATATAATCTAGGTGGAAATGTAGCATGGAAGGACACAAAGATAGGCACAGAAGAAGACTATGTTCTTAAAGGAGAATTAGTCTTTGGAGAAGGGATATATAGTCTAAATATATTAAATATTCGTGATATAGTCATAGATGAAATTTAAAATTAAGAGCGCCAAAAGGTGCTCTTTTTGGTTTAAAAAAATATTTTGTTATATATAATATAAAAAAATCTTAATTTGTGGTATACTATTAAAAAACCAAAGAGGAGGAATTTGAATTGGAATTTGTTGGTGAAGGTTTAACTTTCGATGATGTATTGTTAGTGCCTGGTAAATCTGAAGTATTACCTAAGGAAACTAATATAAATACTTATTTAACTAAAAATATTAAATTAAATATACCGCTTATGACTGCTGGAATGGATACAGTTACAGAGTCTAGAATGGCCATAGCTATAGCTAGAGAAGGAGGTATTGGGATAATTCATAAGAATATGTCCATAGAAGCTCAAGCTCTAGAAGTAGATAAAGTAAAGAGATCAGAACATGGAGTTATTACTGATCCTTTCTTCTTATCCCCTAATCATATAGTATCAGATGCTCTAGAATTAATGGAAAGATACCATATATCAGGAGTACCTATAACAGATAAGACTGGAAAATTAGTAGGAATCATAACTAATAGGGATATAAGATTTGAAAGAGAAGTTACAAAGAAGATAGATGAAGTGATGACTAAGGAAAACTTGGTCACTGCTAAGATGGGAATATCCATGGATGAAGCTTTGGATATAATGAAACAATATAAGATAGAAAAACTTCCTTTAGTAGATGATAATTTTATATTAGTTGGATTGATCACCATCAAGGATATAGAAAAATCCATAGAACATCCAAATTCAGCAAAGGATAGCTCGGGTAGATTATTAGCAGGTGCAGCTGTAGGAGTAACTATGGATATGCTAGATAGAGTAGAAGCTCTAGTGAAGGCAAATGTAGATGCAATTGTAGTAGATACTGCTCACGGACATTCAAAGGGAGTATTAGATGCAGTTAGAAGAATAAAGGATAATTATCCAGAATTACAGGTAATAGCTGGAAATGTAGCAACAGGTGAAGCTACAGTAGATTTAATAAAAGCAGGAGCTGATGCTGTAAAGGTAGGTATAGGACCTGGTTCCATATGTACAACTAGAGTTGTAACAGGTATTGGAGTACCACAAGTAACTGCTATAATAGACTGTGCTAAGGCAGCTAAAGAATATGGAATTCCAGTTATTGCAGATGGAGGTATAAAGTATTCTGGAGACATAACTAAGGCATTGGCAGCAGGAGCAAATGTAGTAATGGCAGGATCATTATTTGCTGGTACTGAAGAGAGTCCAGGTGAAGAAGTTCTATATGAAGGCAGAAGATATAAGGTATATAGAGGAATGGGTTCGTTAGGTGCTATGGATGCTGGTAGCAAGGATAGATATTTCCAAGAAGATGTAAAGAAGTATGTGCCTGAAGGAGTAGAAGGTAGAATCCACTTTAGAGGACCATTATCAGATGTAGTATACCAACTTATGGGTGGATTAAAATCTGGAATGGGATATGTAGGAGCTAAAGATCTAGAAGCATTAAAAGAAAGAGCTAGATTTATAAAGATAACTTCAGCTTCTCTTGTGGAAAATCATCCTCACGATATCCATATAACAAAAGAAGCACCAAATTATAGCAAGAGATAAGATCAATATAGACCACAATGTTCAATTATTATAGATATTATTTGAACTCTTAATCTGATATATTAATTTAATATTGTGGCATAATAAATAGTGTTTAGGAGGGTAGCGATGCAAGATTTTGTCAATAAAAGTATAGAAGAAATTAGAAACAAGGTAGGCAATAGAAAAGCTCTATGTGCCTTATCTGGCGGTGTAGATTCTTCAGTAGCTGCAGTTTTGGTTCACAAGGCTATAGGGGATAATCTAGTATGTGTCTTTGTAGACCATGGTCTTCTTAGAAAAAATGAAAGACAAGAAGTGGAAAGAGTCTTTAGAGATGGATTCCATATTAATCTCATAGTCGTAGACGGAGAGGATAGATTCTTAACTAAATTAAAGGGTGTAACAGATCCCGAAGAGAAGAGAAAAGTAATAGGAGAAGAATTTATTAGAGTATTCGAAGAAGAACAGAAAAAATTAACTGATATAGACTTCTTGGTACAGGGAACTATTAAATCAGATGTCATAGAATCTGGTGAAAAAGGGAAGGTGGCAGTTAAGAGTCACCACAATGTAGGAGGCCTTCCAGAGGATATAGACTTTGAGCTATTAGAACCTTTGAGAGATCTATATAAAAGTGAAGTACGAGAAGTAGGAAGACTTCTTGGGATATCTCCTGATATAGTGGATAGACAGCCTTTCCCTGGACCTGGACTTGGAGTAAGATGTCTAGGTGAATTGACTAAGGAAAAACTAGATATATTAAGAGATGCGGATTTTATATTTAGAGATGAGATTAGAAAAGCAGGTTTGGAAAAAAAGATTTGGCAGTATTTTGCAGTATTACCTAATATACAATCTGTAGGAGTTATAGATGGAAAGAGGACTTATTGTCATACTATAGCTTTAAGAGCCATAGATTCCACAGATGGAATGACTGCAGAATGGGTAAAGATTCCTCTACCTTTACTAGAGAAAGTATCTAAGAGAATTACAGATGAAATACCAGAAGTAAATCGTGTAGTTTATGATATAACAAGTAAGCCGCCTGCGACAATTGAGTGGGAGTAGTATAAAACGAGTATTTTAGAAGTTTATAGGATTTGAATTGTAGGTAAAAGAAGATTAGGTGGCTCCGATTTTTGACACTATAGGTGGTAGATGGGAGCCATCTATTTTTATTTTTTGTAGGTGTCATTTTAGGTGGAAAAAGTGAAGGGGGAGCCTACAATTAAAAGTCTTGGAACCTTTGGAAACAGAGGAACCAAGACTTTTAATTTTAAACAATAAAATTCCTATATTTAATAAGTTGTTTTCAACTTTGCTTAGAAAGTTCATATCTTGTTTAACTTTATTTACAACCATTTTTTGGCAGGTAACAGCTTCAGTTGTTATTTCCCAATCTTTGAGATTATCATCAATTCTAGCACCGCATTTCATATAATTACCATTTTAAACATGTATTTTACCTTTTTCAGGTTTTGAGGTATCATTGCCGATATATTTAATATTAGACATATGATATTCTCCTTGCTATATTATTGTATCTTTTACTATATCTTATAAATGATTTTTCCATTTGTTTGTAACTGCTAAATCGTCTTCTACTGTAGAATAATTCGTTGTCTATCCTGTGACTACGCTCTACTATGCCATTTTGCCATGGTGAATATGGCCGAATACGTTTGTGTTTTATATCTAGTTTTTCTAAATATTTTTCAAATCTAGTTTTCCTATTTGTAATATCTTGATCATTAACGAATTCGCTACCATTATCTGTTTGAACGAATTCAACTTTAAATCCTAATCTCTTTTCTAAGCGTTTTAAAAAGTTAGATGTACTATATGTGCTAAGTTCACTAACCAATTCTAAATGTCTCTTTTTCGAATATTCATCAATAGCTGTTATTTGGTAATATCTACTATGATTACTTGCAAAACCAATACATTCATTTGGAACATATTTTACATCTATTTGTACCCTTTCTCCTGGATAAGTAGCAGAATCTTTTCGATAATTTGATTTAGGATAACTAGCTCTTTTCTTTGCTACATTTAATTTCATTTTTCTTATCTGTCTACACATAGAATCATAGGTTCTTTCATATCCTGCATCCTTTAACTTCCTATACACCTGTGCATATCCTTCATGCTGATGGTATCTATGTTTATGCCTTATTAAATCCAACTCTTCTTGAGTATGTTGCTTAGGATGAGATTGGGGTCTTCTACTCCTATTTGCCAACGATCTTACATCTCCATCATATCTTTTTCTCCAACGCCACACTTGCTGGCGACTAGTGTGATATCTTCTAGCTACTTTAGCATTATTATCATGTTTAATTGCATATTTAACTTAGTGTAAAATAATTGTAGGAAAAAATATAAAAAGAATAGTCCCATATGTTATGATGGAAGTGTCAAAGCAACACACCAAAACATAGAGGAGGCTATTCTTATGAATAC
>JBQHQH010000010.1:0-81907 GCA_052067355.1 Tissierellaceae bacterium HCP3S3_D8 | reverse complement strand
TGAAGAACCAGCAGATATAGAAAAGCCTTTGTGGGGATATATTAGAAGAGGGAAGAAGAAATTTGCACTAGAATTAATAAATTTTGCAATAGAAATAACCCATTCTAAAAATAAGAAAAAAAGCATGAGAGATGCTAAAAAATACATATTAAACAATTGGGAAGGAATAAATAACTTATTTGAAGAAGAGTACCGATGTAGTGCAGAAGGCCATATAAGCCATATATTATCTGATAGGTTAAGTTCAAGACCAATGGGCTGGAGCCTAATAGGTGTAGATGAAATGGCACGCATGAGAGCATACAAGGCAAATGGGGGAAGTATTAAAGAATACTATAGAAATCAAAGAAATGAAAAGAAAAATAAGAAAAGAAAATTAGAACTTGATAAAAGAGTAGTAAAGAGAGTAAAAAGAAGCTACATCAATATTAATCCAGATATAATGATAGATATGCCATATACATCAAAAACAGATGGGAGATGGCTTAAAGACATGCTTAGTGCTTCAGTTTTTTAGTATGTAACTATTATAATTAATGCGAGGATATTCTTTAATTTATTAATGGAAAAGTTATATTAATTGGTTTTCCAACAACAACTTGACACTATCGTATTGTTCTATGAATTTGCCATGTTGAAAAACTTGTGTTATACTTAAAAGGTGATAAATTATAAATATAGTGAATTGCATCGCTTAATTCTTATTTAAGAAACGGGGGAACCAATTTTTTCGGGGTGAATCATATTTTGAAGAGCTTCCCTTTTGCTCTAACCCGACAGCTAACCTCGTAGGCGTAAAGGGGAGTCATATTGTGCTAATTATTTAGACTATGGTGCTCCATAGTTTTTTTGTTTCTATTTTTAGTGTTAACATGTGTTCTCCTTTTAATATATTGTAATTTTACGATCAATAATGCATTTCATTAAGTAAAAGTACTAAGTATTTAAAGGAAGGTGGAAAAATGAAAAGGATAATTAGTCTAATACTGTTGTTTTCCTTATTGGCTTTGACAATAACAGGATGCTCTGGAAGAGACTCTCAAAGAAAAGAGATTGCCTTTGCAGATGCTGGCTGGGACAGTATCCAATTTCATAATGCAGTAGCAGGTATAATAGCTGAAGAAGTATTTGGATATTCTTGGAGAGAGGTGCCTGGTTCTACTACTGTATTGCATGAAGGACTATTAAAAAATGAAATAGATGTCCACATGGAAATTTGGACTAATAACTTAGCAACATATAATGATGATTTAGCCAATGGCAAACTTCAAGAAGTAAGTACCAACTTTAATGACAATCATCAAGGATTTTATGTCCCAAGATATGTTATAGAGGGAGACCCTGAAAGAGGTATTGAACCAATAGCACCAGATTTAAAATATGTTTGGGATTTGAAAAAGTATCCAGATATATTTCCAGATGATGAAAATAAAGGTATGGGAAGAGTATATGGTGCTATACCTGGTTGGGAAGTAGATGAAATACTACACAAAAAATATTTGCATTATGACTTAGATAAAAACTTTATATATTTTAGACCTGGTTCTGAAGCTGCACTGGCAACTGCCATAACTTCAGCTTATGAAAAAGGTGAGCCCATAGTAGCATATTACTGGGAGCCGACTTGGTTACTAGGTATGTACGATATGGTCTTATTACAAGATGAGTCCTTCAATGAAGAAATTTATAAAGAAGGAAAGACTGAGTTACCAGCAGTTAAAGTAACAGTTGGTACAAGTAATAATTTTGCAGAAAATAACCCAGAAGTAGTTGGATTTTTGAGTAATTATAAGACATCAAGTGCTCTAACTTCAAAAGCACTAGCACATATGCAAGATTCAGGGGAAGATTATATACAAACAGCAAAGTGGTTTTTAAGAGAACATGATGAATTATTAGATGAGTGGTTAGAGCCAGAACAAGCTGAAACTATGAGAAATTTTCTGAACAATCATGATGACACATCTTCTAGTACAAGTTGGATATTTGATTTCCCCTTTAAGCTTAAGATAGATCTAGACGCTATTGATAGCGGAGTTAGAAATTTTGGCGTCACACACAATGTATTTTTTAATCATATTAGAGATTTTCTAGGTAGTTTTGTCAACTTAATTCATAATATCTTAAGTGTAATACCATGGTTTGTAATGATACTATTTGTATTTTTCATCTCATGGAGATTGAGTGGGAAAATTGGCAAAGGTCTATTATATAGTATATTGCTATTTTTCATCGGTGTAGTAGGTCTATGGGATCTCATGTATGAAACATTATCCATAGTCATAGCTTCAGTGATTATCTCTTTGGCACTAGGATTTCCATTGGGTATTCTAGTATCTACAAGTGACAAAGCTGATAGAATCGTACGCCCTATCTTGGATACTATGCAGACCATGCCTGTCTTTGTATATCTGATACCAGCACTATTATTCTTTGGTCTAGGTAAACCACCAGCAGTAATTGCCACTACCATATATTCCATAGTTCCAATTATAAGGCTTACTAATCATGGAATTAAACAAATAGATCATGAAATAATTGAGGCATCTCTTGCATTTGGCTCTACTAGTTTCCAATCCCTAGTAAAAGTGCAGATACCTCAGGCTCTACCTACCATAATGACTGGAGTAAATCAAACTATTATGATGGCTATGTCAATGGTAGTTACCACATCAATGATCGGTGCAACAGGATTAGGTATGGAAGTTCTTATAGGAGTTAACCGAGTAGAAATAGGGAGAGGATT
The DNA here is from genome assembly GCA_052067355.1 of Tissierellaceae bacterium HCP3S3_D8. Lineage (GTDB taxonomy): Bacteria > Bacillota > Clostridia > Tissierellales > Tissierellaceae > CABMKH01. The sequence goes on along the minus strand of JBQHQH010000010.1, from coordinate 79,161 downwards.
AGTATCTGGTACTGCAGTAGTCATAATTGCAGTTATCTTAGATAGAATTACTCAAGGTTTAATCCACCATAGTGAGGTGAAATCTGATGGAGAATAATAATCTTTTAGGTATAAAAAATGTATCTAAATTATATGGTCCAGATAAAAACAAAGCAATAAAGATGAAAAAAGCAGGTAAGAACAAGGATGAAATCTATAAAGAAACTGGTGTAACCATAGCTCTTTGGGATGTTTCCTTAGACATCAAAAAAGGAGAGGTCTTTGTCATAATAGGTTTATCTGGTTCAGGTAAATCAACACTTGTAAGGTGTTTTAATATGTTAAACAAGCCGACATCAGGACAGATATATTATGGCGATAAGGATATAAGTAAATTTAATAACAAAGAATTAAACAACTACAGACGAAATAAGATCGCAATGGTATTTCAACAGTTTGGACTTATGTCCCATAGAGATGTATTAGGAAATGTAGAATATGGATTAGAGATAAAGGGAATGCCTAAAGAAAAGCGCTACTCTAAAGCAAAGGAAATGCTATCTATGGTTGGACTTAACGGTCATGAAAATGAATCTATTTCTAATCTTTCAGGTGGTATGAAGCAAAGGGTTGGTATTGCAAGAGCTTTAGCAAATGATCCAGAAATTCTTTTAATGGATGAACCATTCTCAGCATTGGATCCATTAGTTAGAAGAGATATGCAGTTTGAGCTCTTGACTATACAAAAAAAATTAGATAAAACTATAGTGTTTATAACTCATGATATAAATGAAGCCTTTAAATTAGGAGATAGAGTAGCTATTATGAAAGATGGAGAAGTGATCCAAGTAGCTACCCCTGAGTATATGAGTGAAAATCCTGCCAATGACTATGTAAAACAATTTATAGATGGCGCAGATAAAACTCAAGTAATAAGTGTTAGAAATGTAATGGTCGCTCCTAATAGTATCGTTCGTTTAAAAGACAATCTAAACTTTGCCATAAAAACCATGAGGGCTAATGGAGTTTCTAGTGCATATGTAGTAGGTGAAAAGATGGAATTACAAGGAGTTGTAACCATTGATGATGCTATACAGGCCAATAAAGGCGGATTGACTATTTCAGATATATTGATTAGAGATATCAATACTACATCACCAGATACTCTATTGACTGATATCATAAGTATGGCTGCCAAAACTCCATTTCCAATAGCTGTAGTTGATGAAGATAATAGCTTAAAGGGAATTGTATCAAAGGCGCATGTATTGTCGTCTATATTATAAATATAAAAAGGCCTAGAAAAATCTAGGTCTTTTTATATGTCTTAAATTGAACATGGACTATATCCACAATCTTGACATTCAGAACATCCTCCTGAGTGAATCAACTCTCCTCCACACATTGGACAAGTATCTGGATCTATCAATAATTGTTCTACAACTAGTTTATTTATCTCACCTTGTAATTCATCTATTCTATCTAATTTACTCTTTGGTTCATCAGAAATCAATATGCCACTTCTAGCGCAGCCATCTCTATAGATAGTTATCCCCTTTAGACCTCTCTTCCAAGCATACATATATAGATCCTCTACCTCTTCTACGGTAAAATCATTAGGAACATTTACTGTAGATGAAATACTGGCATCAATATATTGTTGCCATGTAGCCTGAACGTCAATCCTATCTCTATAGTTTAAATTTGAAGTTGTCACAAAGAAATCAGGCAAATCCTCTTCTCTATTTATATCATTTGCCTCCATATAGTCCTTTACTATTGGAGTGAATACCTTATAATATGTGTCTTCAAGATGTAGAGACTCTGACTTTCTAGTATAGGAAACTTGGAATATAGGCTCTAGTCCATTGCTACAGCCAATTAATGTAGATACACTTCCTGTAGGAGGTATAGTTAACAGCTGACTATTTCTCAGTCCATACTCCTCTACTAATGCCAATACATCTTTGTCAATATTGCTCTGTAAAAATGGTGATTTTAGCACAGCTTCAGCTTTATACCTAGGGAATGTTCCATATTCTTTAGCCAATAATGCAGATTGTCTTAGAGCCTCATTTATCATAGTTCTACCAATTTGATGTATCAAACTCATAGATTCTTCACTTCCATATTTAATTCCTAGTTTAATAAAAGCATCTGCAGCACCCATAATCCCTAAGCCAATCTGTCTCAACTCTTCAGATATCTTCCTCTGTTGCTCTAGTGGATGTAGTTTCATATTTTCATCTAATACTTCATTTAGATATATGACTCCATTTCTTACCATCTCTCCAAATTTTTCGAATTCAAATCTAGCATACTTTGTAAAGGGATATTTTACAAATTCACTTAGATTAATGGATGAAAGATTACAACTACCAAATGCAGGTAATGTCTCTTCAGCACATGGATTTACTCCTGCAAACTCAAAGTCCTCATCTTCACTCATAATATGCCATGAGTCAATTCTCTCTTTATATAAAATACCTGGTTCAGCCATATTCCAGTTATTTCTAGCCAACTTTCTAAATAATTCCCTAGCCTTTATAGTCTTATTGATTACTTCTCCAGTGGCTTCAACTTCAAAATATAGTTCATAATCTTCGTCATTTTCCACAGCTTCCATAAATTTATCATCTACATTAACGGAAATATTTGCATAGGTTACTTTTTCTAAATTATTCTTTACATCTATAAAATCTTCTATATCAGGATGATCACAATCTAAATTGAGCATTAAGGCCCCTCTACGTCCTTTCATACCTATTAAACCAGTTACCAATGAAAATAAATCCATGAAGGAAACTGCACCAGTTGTAGTATTAGCTGCATTATTTACCCTTGCCCCTTTAGGTCGCAACTTAGACAGAGTAAGTCCACAACCTCCGCCATAAGAATAAGTTCTGGCAAGATATTTAGCCGTATCAAATATGGCTTCTATATTGTCCTCTACTTTAGGCATTACATAACAATTACTTAAGGTAATCTTTCGTCCAAACTTATCTAGACCTCTTCCTGCTAAAATTCTACCAGCTGGCATAAATTTCTTATCTTTAATAGCTTTTTTAATAAATCCATTTCCACCACTTACTCTCTCTAAAAAATCATCGAAGGATTCATTATTATATCTGTACTTCTTTTCATAGATATCTCTCTGTAGATCTGTCATATCCCAGCCTTGTTCTCTAAGCTTGGTCCTTTCTTCCCTATAGATAATATATTTCTTAGCCACATCTGGCCTAGTTTTCATCAGATTAATTTCTACAGCATCTTGTATTTTCTCAATATTGACAACCTCTAGCTCTTGAAACTCTTGAAATACATTTTTTGCAATCTCTTTTGCTAATTCCTCATCTCTGCCTTTTTCTGTTTCATCCATGGCTTTACTAATAGCTATCTCTATCTTTTCATTCTCAAAATCTACAATATTTCCATTACGTTTTTCAACTTTTAACACTATCCAGACCCCCTACCAAATTAATAAAAAACAAATTTATAAATAATAACTTTCCTATTCGTTAGAAAGAACTTTAACACACTAACTATATCTAGTGTATTAAAGTTCTTATACCCACTATATATATAATTTATCATAAATAATTATATATTACAATATCACTTTGACAAATATTTAAATAATTATTTTACTCTTCTATAACTGGTTTATATAACTTCTTCAATCTATTTATCAATACAATTATATATATTCTAAGTCCAAATGCTATCAATCCTGCTATGACTCCTAGTGAATTTATAATATATGTCATGGAAATAATCATAAAGATACTACTGATGATATAGAATATTGTATATATCTTTTGTTTCCCAACAAATTCTACTGCTAAATCTGAATATCCTTGAACATCTAGCTCTTCTATCGTTGCTTCTAATATCTTAAAAATAAATAATAACTCTATAATGAGATAAACCAAGGTCCAAATAACGAAGATTAGACTTCCCTGCCCTTCACTACCTGAGGACATAAATCCTAATATCTCTGAAACAATAGACAAAACTAAAGCCACCAAAACCCACTTTTTAGCCTCATCAAATTTGGGATTTTGAGCCTCCCTATATAATATACCTACCCCATTACTGATCAATATCAGTCCTACAAATGAGGGCAATATCTTAATAACTCCAATGTTGATATGAAAAGTCATAATTAAAAATCCCCAAAATATCTTATTGTATCCATCAAACATCTATATCTGCCCCCTTGATCTTAAATATTTTAATAATCCTGTAAAGCTATAATAATATCTATTATAACGTCCTGAATAATCCCCTAAATTATATATCATATAACTAGATATTTTTCCATCTCTATCTTTAAAATAGAGTCTTGGTAAAAGGTGATAACTATTATATCTGTCCATATTTCTCTCTGGTATATAAAACTTAGATTCAATATATAATTTATCTCCAGCTTTATAAGTCATGCCTTCTATCTCATTGTACTGTACTCCATGAGAATTATTTCTTCCTACGCTGATTTCAAGATAGTCTTCTACCTTTTCTAATATAGGAGTATCTATTTTAATTAGTTCTATATCTTCCTTAACTTCCAAGCTCGTATTAGAAGTTCCATCTGACGAGCTACCACTAACAAGTCCCTTAAAATAGTCGCGTCCATCATTTTCATTATATATTATAAATCTTCCTAAGTCCTGTTCTAATATATCTCCATTGTTAAATTCTATACTGATATTATTTAATTCTACTGAGTCAAAATCCTTGTTTAAATTGTTCAAATTCAATCTAATATAAACCCGTCTTAAAGCATATCTTCCATATATCTTATCTTTATAGGGATTGGCATTATGATTGAAATTAAATATGCCATTGGAAAATACGGCCTCATTTGCAGAAGCTGTGATTTCTGGAACATCATCAAAGGTAATATGTGACACCCGTCTAGTATCGTTCACATTAGTTATGTAATAGAGATAGTAGTCAATATCTTCAAAGTCACCTTTTTCACCAATCTGATGAATATATTCCTCATTGTAAACTTTCAAAAAAACTGGCTCCCTAAGTATTATGGAAAGCGAAAAACCTACATTTATTGCCAACAATAACACAATGAATATCAAACCATATTTTAATATCCTTTTATTTTTCTCCACCATATCACCTCCACGCTAAATTATATCTTAAATTCTCTCACCACTTGTAAAAGTGGGAGATTCTTGTTTATGCGAAGTTTGATGTTTAAGTTTCCTCTTAATTGTTAAGATACCCTTATTCGCAATGGCATGTTCAAGTTGCCACTAAATTTATATTTAATAGTAATATCTCTATCATAAGTAGGTATTGTATCGTTACTAAAGAAATCAGCTTTACTTGTATAGCTTTCTTCCTTTTCTACATAAGTTATATTACTTAGTTTACTTAGATATTTTAATTTATCTGCAAAGATACCTATAGGTATCTGAACAAAAAATAGAAAAGCCTATTTCTATTATATAGTATAGAATATTTTATTGCACAAAAATAGATCTAATTTGTAAGAAGAAAAGCAATTCAGCTCACCACTTTAAAAGTGGGAGTGTTCTTGCTATATTTTGATAAATTGAGTTATTAATAGTAAAAACTTGGAATATAAATAGTTGTGAGGGGATGATATTATGAAAGATATTTGGTTGATAACCATATACGGTTTTGGAGTAGGGATGATTGGTACTGGATTAGGTGGATTAGCTAGTATATTTATAAAAAACACCAATAGAATATTGAGTTTTTTACTCGGGTTGACAGGTGGATTTATGATGTTTATAGTGACATTCCATCTACTACCGGAGTCCTTTCTATTAGGTGGACTCTCTACTACTATAATGGGAATATTACTTGGGATACTACTTATAGTCTTAATAGAAAATAATCTAGACAAAAAGATAACCAATTCATTTACTAAAAGTGGACTATTCCTTGGAATAAGTATAGCAGTACATAATTTCCCTGAAGGTTTAGCCCTTGGTTCCAGCTTTTTAACCGTGGAAGATCTAGGACCTACTCTTGCCATGGCTATGCTACTACATAATATACCTGAAGGTCTGTCTGTTGCAATACCCTTAAAAGCAAATAATAGATCGCCACTATGGATTATTTTATATACAGTATTAGCAGGTATCCCAACAGGATTAGGCAGCTTTATAGGTGCATATATTGGAATGATCTCAAATAGATTCATCGCCCTATGTCTATCTTTTGCTGGAGGCACTATGCTATATATAATATGTGATGAAATCATTCCCGGCGCAAAGGCTTTACATAAAGGAAGAGGATCCTCTTTTGGAGTTATACTGGGATTTATGTTGGGAATAACACTATATTTTAAAGCATAAAGGTCATAAGAAATATAATTTCTTATGACCTTTCATCTTTTATCTACTATTTTACTTCTTTCCCAAGTTTATAGACTTGATTTAGAGCAAATAGAGTATCTAGATTTTCCAATGGATTCTCATCTAATACAAGGAAATCTGCATACTTTCCATCCTCTAATGTACCATAATCATCAAGGATTCCCAATAGATCTGCACTACCCTTTGTAGATGCTACTATGGCATCCATAGGGCTCATACCATATTCAACCATAAACTTCAATTCATATGGAGCCTTATCATGGAAATTAAACGGAGTACCTGCATCTGTACCCATGGCAATCTTAACTCCTGCCTTATATGCCTTTTTAAAACTTTCCTTGTGATATTCCATTACATAGTTTGCCTTATCTACTACGTCTTTTGGTATACCTGCTCCAATGCCATTTGCTACTATGAAATATGGTGCTACTAATGTAGGTACTAGATATGTACCTCTTTCAACCATAAGTTCTACTATTTCATCGTTTAGGAATATTCCATGCTCTATAGAATCTATTCCTGCTAAAACTGCATTTTTAATACCTTGTGTACCTTGAGCATGACTTGCTGTTTTCTTTCCTGCTTTATGTGCTTCTTCAACTGCAGCAGCCATCTCTTCCATAGAAAGTTGTGGAGAACCAGGTTCTACACCTTTGGTCATTACACCACCTGTAGCCATTATCTTGATTAAGTCTGCTCCTGCTTTTAATTGCTCTCTCGTAGCTTTTCTTACTTCATCTGCACCATCTGATTCTCTTCCGATAAACCACCCGTGACCACCAGTCATAGTAATACATCTACCTGCTGCTAAAAACTGAGGACCTTCGACCAATCCTTCATTTACTGCATCTCTCAATGCCAAATCTATCCCAAACCCTGCCCCTGCATCTCTAAAGAATGTAGTTCCTGCTAAAAGATGTTTTCTTAAATTGGCAACTCCTCTTAAGGCTGTCTTAGATTGAGATTCCTTAGCCATAAGTACAGTAGGATCCCCTATAGGCTCCATAGTAATATGAACATGACTATTTATCAACCCAGGCATTACAGTTTTGCCTTTTAAATCTACAGTCTCTACTCCATCCATATTTTCCAACTCATCAACTTTGCCAATCTTTGAAATCTTATCATCTTCTACTAACATATATGCATTTTCTACTGGTTCCCCACCAGTACCATCAATAAGTCTAAAATCTTTAAATAATACCTTCTTTGACAAAATAACCACCCCTTATTTATTTAAATTAACCCTGACATAAATCCTGCTAAAACTACAGATGCTATTGTCACTGTCATAAATCCTGCTACTAGCATCTTAGGAAGTATTTGGCTTAGTATGTACTCCCTTTCTTCCTCTGTGCTTCCATTAGCTCTTGCAACCTCATTAGATAATATGAAAGTTCCAGGAAAACCAAATAAAGCAGATACTCCTATAGCTGTAGACATTTCAAAGGAATAGCCCAATATCTTTCCAACAATTGATGAAAATATCATTATCCCTATGATTGCCAATACTAAACTCATAACCAATGGAAAAGCTATGGATAGTAACATCTGAGGAGTTGCATTTACCAAGTTTCCCATTATTACAACCATAAGCCCTAATAGACCTATGCCAAAGGAATTTGCTTTAGTCATTATATTTTCCTCTAAAAATCCTATTTCTCTTCCTGCTACACCAACTAAAAGACACATGACATATCTATGAATAAGTCCATTTGTAAGATCAGATAACTTAAATCCTAATAGAGCTACCAATCCTAATTTAGCCAATAGCATAAAATTCGTCTGCAAATCTTTAGGTAGTTCTGGAATCAACAATTTTCTTCTTTCTTTTACTGATTCATCATTACCTGAATTTGTATTACCTTCTATTTTTCCATTCCTAAAATCTTTAACTAATTTATTAGCTTCCCTACTAAGCAATAAGGATGCTACAGGATATCCAAAAAAACCTTGGATTACTACTAATAATGTAGTAAATACAGCTATGGATTCAAGTCCTTTAGCCTTTGCTGCATCTCCCATGATAATAGCTGCTACTACTCCACCAGATATAGGTGGTGCAGATGCTACAGCATATTCTCTACCTATGATAGGAGAACCAACGAAAAATAAAAACACACCAATTCCTATTACTGCGGCAATTGAAATCAATACAGTTTTCCATTGTTTTTTAAGATCTTCAAAACTCAACAATGTGCCCATATGGGTTATTAAAAAAGCAATCATGAGTGAACCGAAACCCATTAACTGCGAATCCTCTAATATTGTCTTTGGTAATCCTAGCCAAAATCCAACCATAAAGATGGTAGATGCTACAAACATCATAGATACAATGGATTTTGTCTTATATGATATATACTCTCCAAAACTATAAACTACTAATATTGACGATATAGCCAACAAACTTTCCATATTATTCCCCCTAAATTAAATTTTTGTAACTAAAGGTAAACTAGAAACTAAATAATATTTGTAAAGTCTGGCCAGACCTTAAATTTAAAAAACCCCGTCTCTATAGATAAACCTATAGAGACGGGGTTGAATTCCGTGGTACCACTCTAATTTACAATTCATAAAATTGCCTTTTCAGGTCGAAGGTATTTCCTTGAACCCTATTCATATAACGGTGACAACCGGCCTTATTTACTCCTTCATGTTTAAATAAAGCAGTTTAGGAGTGATCATTACATACTCACCTTACACTGATTCACACCATCCATCAGCTCTCTTTAGCAAAGTTTAAGTATTTTTGTCTCCATCTTAACTATTAGATAACTTTAAATTTAAAAATTATTATAATATATATTCTTTCATATGTCAACTACTTTTTTAAAGTTTAAATTACCAAGAAGCAATCATTCCATCTGTACGTTTTTCTGTTCCCCCCATTAAAACTCCATCTGTATTTCTCCATATTATTTGACCACGTCCCATATGATATGGATCTGGTTGAACAACTATATCATGCCCCATTCTCTGTAATTTCTTTATAATATGATTTGGAGTATCCTGTTCTACCTCTACGGTCTTTCCTCCTATCCATTGCCATCTTGTAGCATCTAGTGCAGACTGTGGGTTCATATGAAAATCTATAGTATTCATTACAACCTGAACATGAGCTTGAGGCTGCATAAATCCACCCATTATACCAAATGGACCTACGGCTTCACCATCTTTAGTCAAAAATCCTGGTATAATTGTATGATAAGGGCGTTTTCCACCTTCTATAGCATTTGAATGTCCTTCTTCAAAAGAGAAGTTTTCTCCTCTATCATGAAGAGAGATTCCTGTACCTGGAATTACAATTCCAGAACCAAACCCTCTATAGTTGCTCTGTATCATAGAAACCATATTTCCTTCTCTATCAGCAGTTGCAAAATACACTGTTCCACTATAACTAGGATCTCCAACTTTAGGTTCTATAGCTGTATCTGTAATAAGGGCTCTTCTGTCATTAGCATATCTCTCAGACAATAACTGCTCTACAGTTACCTTCATATATCTAGGTTCAGCAACATATTCCTTTGTATCTACAAAGCTCAACTTCATAGCTTCAATCTGTCTGTGCAATGTCTCTACAGTATCTCTTTCTGTAAAATTAAATCCTTTTAGTATATTTAATGCCATCAATACTGTAATACCATGACCATTTGGTGGTATCTCCCAGACATCATAACCTCTATAATTTACACTAATAGGCTCTACCCATTCTGGGCTATATGATGCTAAATCATCTATTGTTAAAAACCCATTGTATTTTCTAATAAAGGCATCAATTTTCTCTGCCAATTCACCAGTATAGAAAGCATCTCCACTGGTTTTGGCAATTAATCTCAAAGTATTAGCCATATCTTGATTTTTAAAGACTTCTCCTATTTTAAAAGGTCTATTCTTAGGAGCAAATGTATCAAACCATCCTGCAAATTCCTCTAAATCCTTAAACTGACTATAGATATTAAATGCCTCATCCCAAAGTCTCCCTACATTTGGAGCTACTGCATACCCATTTTCTGCATAACTTATTGCAGGAGTCATACATTCTTCCAAAGATAGATTTCCAAATCGCTGATTCATAGCTGCCCATCCTGCTGGAGCACCAGGTACATTTATAGGGACAACTCCATAAGATGGTATTTTAGAATATCCCCTATCTTTTAAAGCTGCTACTGATATAGACTTTGGTGCAAATCCACTAGAATTTAGACCATAGAGTTTACCTTTATACCAAATCAATGCAAAATTATCTGCACCAATCCCATTACCTGTTGGTTCTACAACAGGAAGTGTTGTGGCTACAGCTACAGCTGCGTCAATTGCATTTCCTCCTCGTCTCAATATCTCTAGTCCAGCAGCAGAAGCAGATGGATTTCCAGTAGCTACCATCCCATTAGTAGCGTAGACAACATTTCTCTGTGATGGATACGGATAATACTGTGCATCAAATTTCATAATACTCCCCCTTAATTTTATTTCATGATGATATTTAATCTATATAGTTAGTTATAAAAATCTTTCAAATATTCCTGCTATAATAATAGATATAGATGTAACAGTTGCTAGACCAGCTACTACATATCTTGGCATCAATACATCCAATATAGCCTGTCTTTCTTCTTCATTTTGGGCAACAGCATTTGCAATTTCATGGGATATTAAATATGTGGCTGGGAAACCCAATAGTTGGGCAACAGATATTCCCAAAGCTAAATTCCTAGATCCTACTATCTTCCATATTGGTAAAATACCTATAAGTATATATAATACTATAAAGAGAGATACAAAGATTACCGTTGTCTGTAATCCTAGAGTAGCTAAATCTGCCAATTTGATAGTCGCCAAAGATGGAATTATACTTGCAAATACAGCCATATTCAATAATCCTGAAGCCTTTGCTCTATCCAATACTCTCTCTGGTACTAATCCCAAATAAGATACTATTGCTCCTAAAAACAGAGCCCAGATTGAATAACTTATAGGCGTATGGTCTCCTAATATAGACGAGATCCATGCAAAAAATGCAGTTATCCCCAAGCATACAAAATTCCCATAGTATTTATCATGCTTTTCATAAAATTTCATCTTTTTACTTTCTTCTTCAAGGTTTCCAATTTTGTTTTCTACTTTCTTATTTTTATTTTCTTTTAAATCTTTTACAATCAATTCTGCTTCTTTTAATCCAAAATATGATGCAAATGGTGTTCCAAAGAATTTCTGTACTGCATATACAATAGTTCCTAAAGCTGCTGCCAAGGCAAAGCCTTTGCCTGAAGCTACTTCTGTCATTATCTTGGTAGCAACAATCCCACCATTTAAAATTGGTATACTGACCATTGCTGCTTCTTTCCCAATAATCGGTATTACCAATATTGTTGAAATAATCGCTATAATCATAGAGATGACAGCTAATAATACTGTTCTCCATTCATCCAATAACTCTCTAATATTTATCATTGTCCCCATATGAAATATAATGAAGGCAGATGACCATTTTCCAAGTGCAGTTAACCCAGCTAACTCGATTATATCTGCTGGTAAAATACCAGTCATAAATCCAATTAAGAACAAAATTAAGCTAACAAATACTGATGATAACTTAGCTTTAGTTAAAGTTCCTAAAAAATCTCCTAAACCAAAGATAGCCAAACAAATAAATAGATAGTAATACATAGTCTTCGTTCCTCCTTACTTTGCTTTATTACACCAATTTGATATAATTCGGAACATTATATCACATAATACGGAGATATTTCAAGCACTTATTTTTAAAAATTTCTGCAGATAAAATTCTATTATATGGGTTATTGTGCCAGTTAAAATAAGATATATTCTTTATCTGATAGTTTGCAATTTCAGCATTTTGACTGGGAATATTAAAAATAGATAAGCCTAAAGATAAGTACAAGTCAAGCAAATAAAATCTATGATTTTGTGTTATTTCCTAACACAAAGTAAAATATCAGCTGAAATATAAAATTCCAGCTGATATAAATCTTCTTTATTAATCCATATCATAAAATTTATCAAATCTTTACTTGAGATACTATCTGTTGTAATCTCTCTGATACCTGTCTATTTCTTTGGATTATCTCATTTATATTGTTTATAGCTTCTACCATATTCATATTCTTCTCCGCTATATTTGTAGTAGCTTTTGTAGAGTCCTCTACTGTAATAGCTATATCTTTCATCGACATAGACATCTGATTTATAGTTGCTGATAGCTCTTCAGATGTAGCAGATAATCCAGACATAATATCATTTAGTGAATATCCATCAGTTTTATACTGATTTACTGCATCTACCATCATCTCATAGTCTCCTATTACTTTAGTCTCTAAGAATTCTATTAGATGAGATGTATTCTCTACTAATTTTGAAACAGATTGAGTTATTACCTGTGTCACTGACTGTATCTCTCCTACAGTTGAATTTGAGTTTTCTGCTAACTTTCTTATTTCCTCTGCAACAACTGCAAATCCTCTTCCAGCTTCACCTGCCCTAGCTGCTTCTATGGCTGCATTTAAGGATAATAGACTTGTCTGTTCTGATATCTCAAGTATAGCATTAGACAATACATTGATCTTTTCTACTTCCTTGGCAGATTTAATAGTTTCTTCTATCTCATCTCTTGTATTTGAGTAGATGTCCATGGTTTTATCCTTTGCCTCGATAAATTGCCCACTTAATTCATCAGCCTTTGTGCTTATTTCATTAGATGTAGCAGCTCCTATCTCCATCTTCTCCGTAAATTCTTCAATAGCATTATTTATCTCATTAGCAGATTCATCTAAAGATATAGTAGTGGCAGCAGTTTCTTCCATACCTGCTGATAGTTCTTCAGTGGTAGCAGATGTATCCTCTGCCTGATTCAATAAAAATTTCAACTTAGATACAGTATCTTCATATACTTGATGATTTGATTGAATTGAACTATCTAATTCTTTAATAAACATCTTGAGTTTTTCCATAATATTTTGAAAAGAATTATACATCTGTCCAATCTCATCTTTTCTTCTAAGTTCTTTTTCATCTATGCCATTAGTCAAATTTAGATTTCCTATATTCTCTGCAATTTCTACCGTCTTAGCTATTGGTCTTGTTATAGAATTAGATATATAAATAGAAAGTGATATAGCTACGGCTAAAATTGCTATTGATGCCATTAGCATAAGTCGAATTACCTTATTAATAGCACCTGTAGCATAATCAGTAGATACTGTAACTCCTAATTTCCATCCTGATTCTTTAATATCTCCAAAGAAAAAATATCTATCTTGTCCATCATAATCTTGTATTTTCCTATCTTCTATATTTAAATTTCCTCTTCCAGCTATAGCACTAGCTTTTCCATCTAATATATCTTTAATATTAGTATATCTATCCACCTGAGGTTTAAACTCTTCGTTTAAATGAGTAGCGATATTTTCTTTCTGATCAATTAAAAAAGCATAGGAATCTTCTCCTATATTTATTGAAGAAATATAATTCATTAAATAATCAATTTGAATATCTACGCATATAACTCCCTCTCTTCCACTAACTGTCTTAAAAGCTTTTGAAATAGAAAAAATCATTCCTTGAGTTTTTGCATCCACATAAGGTTCTGTTATATAAAAATTCTCTGTTTCCATAGCACCTATATACCAATTTCTCTGAGTTGGGTCATAATCAGGCTGAAAATTATCGGCATCTAGATAGAGTCCATCAGTGAAAGATATATAATAGACATTCTCACCATTTCTCTTATTCGCCTCCTTCATATAATTACATCCATATTCGTATTCAAAATTATCTGCTACTATCATACCTTCTATAATTTCAGATAGTGCTTTCTTTTCTGATCCTACCCATGCATCTATATCCTTGGCTATAGATATAGTCTCATATTGAATCCTATCGTCAACCTCCGTTTCTAATCTCTTAATAGATATTCTATAATTTACTAAAGATATAGATAGAATACTAATAACACAAACCAATACAGTGAATAATATTATCTTGCTTCTTAGTTTCATAACTGTCATCCTTTCATATATATGTATCTACACTCTATCGGAATCTCAATAGTATATATTAACAACTTTCATATTTCTAATTTCTGGTAAATCCTAACTAATCTCAATTAGAATTTATAATATATTAAAGCTAGGAATAAAATTAAATTCCTAGCTTTAATTGACTCATCTATTCAATTAACTAATTATCTTTATAAATTTTAAATGGACTTTATAACTTACTAAATTCTAACTTGAGATACTATCTCTTGTAACCTTTCTGATACCTGTCTATTTCTTTGGATTATCTCATTTATATTGTTTATAGCTTCTACCATATTCATATTCTTCTCCGCTATATTTGTAGTAGCTTTTGTAGAGTCCTCTACTGTAATAGCTATATCTTTCATCGACATAGACATCTGATTTATAGTTGCTGATAGCTCTTCAGATGTAGCAGATAATCCAGACATAATATCATTTAGTGAATATCCATCAGCTTTATACTGATTTACTGCATCTACCATCATCTCATAGTCTCCTATTACTTTAGTCTCTAAGAATTCTATTAGATGAGATGTATTCTCTACTAATTTTGAAACAGATTGAGTTATTACCTGTGTCACTGACTGTATCTCTCCTACAGTTGAATTTGAGTTTTCTGCTAACTTTCTTATTTCCTCTGCAACAACTGCAAATCCTCTTCCAGCTTCACCTGCCCTAGCTGCTTCTATGGCTGCATTTAAGGATAATAGACTTGTCTGTTCTGATATCTCAAGTATAGCATTAGACAATACATTGATCTTTTCTACTTCCTTGGCAGATTTAATAGTTTCTTCTATCTCATCTCTTGTATTTGAGTAGATGTCCATGGTATTATCCTTTGCCTCGATAAATTGCCCACTTAATTCATCAGCCTTTGTGCTTATTTCATTAGATGTAGCAGCTCCTATCTCCATCTTCTCCGTAAATTCTTCAATAGCATTATTTATCTCATTAGCAGATTCATCTAAAGATATAGTAGTGGCAGCAGTTTCTTCCATACCTGCTGATAGTTCTTCAGTGGTAGCAGATGTATCCTCTGCCTGATTCAATAAAAACTTCAACTTAGATACAGTATCTTCATATATCTGATGATTTGCTTGAATTGAACTATCTAATTCTTTCATAAACATCTTAAGCTTTTCTATAATGTTTTGAAAAGAATTATACATCTGTCCAATCTCATCTTTTCTCTTAAGTTCTTTTTCATCTATGGTATCAACTAGATTTAGATTTCCTATATTTTCTGCGATTTCTACTGATTTGACTATAGGTTTACTAATAGAATTAGATATAGAGATTGATAATATAATAGATATAGTCAATATAACTATTGCAGCAATTATCGTATACTCAATTACATGTTTAACTATACCTGTGGCATAGTCAGTTGACACTGCAACCCCTACTTTCCAATTTATCTCATCTATATCTCCTAAAAAGAAAAACCTATCTATTCCATCATAATCCTGTATTCTTCTATCTTTTATATCTAGTTCTTGTGCATCCATTATAATATCTGATCTTCCATTTAATACATCTTTTATATTTATGTATTTCCCATCCTTAGGTTTAAATTCCTGATTTAAATGAGTTACTATATTTCCCACATCATCTACTAAAAAGGCATAAGAATTTTCTCCTACATTTGAATTAGCAACAAGGTTTACTAAATAGTCAATTGATAAATCTAACCCTATAACTCCTTCTCTGCCTTCAAGTGTTTTAAAACTCTTTGTAACAGAGACTACAGTTCCCCCTGTCTTACCATCAATATAAGGTTGTGTCATATAGAAATCTTCTGATTCTATAGCTCCTCTATACCATTCTTGCTCTGTAGGTTTATAACTTGGCTGAAAATTATCTGCTTCTATAAAAACCTTATCACCAAAAGCTATAAAGTGAAAATTTCCATCTCTCCTTTTATTAGCTTCTTTTAAATAATTACATGCATAATCATATTCAAAATTATCCGCTACTATCATACCTTCTATAACTTCGGATAAGGCTTCTTTTTGAACCCCCATCCATTTATCAATATCTTTAGCTATCCCCATTGCTTCTAGTTGAATCTTTTCATCTACTTCTTCTTCTAGCTTTTTAATTGATATTCCATAATTCACTATAGATATTGATAAAATACTAATGATACAAACTAACACAGTGAGTAATATTATCTTATTTTTTAATTTCATATTTGTCACCCTTTCTATTTGTATATATAACATATCGGATTTTTGTGACAAATATTAAAGCTGGGAAAACAAGTATATTCCCAGCTTTAAAGAGATAATCTATTAAATTATTTTATATATTCATTTCCAATTAAAATATCTGATATAGTCTCTGTTGGTATGGTAAATTCTAATACTCCCATATATCCAGGAGCAACTTCATATTTATCAAAGGAAATAACTAACTTACCTTCTTCACTGATATAGAAATTTTGTGTATCAGATATATTTTCAAATAACCCTGCCATTCCCTCTTCTTGTATTCCTTCTACCCAATAGATATTGTTTTCATCTGCTTTATGATTTTCTAACATCTGTTTCTTGATATTTTCACTGATGACTTTCACATAGCTATCATCTTTAAATAGAGATGGTAGAGTTATCAATACTTCTCCCTTTTTATCTATTGTATCATACTTAAATGTTGTTGAAGATGATCCTACAGTATTTACTACATAGTGTCCTATAGATAGGATATCATCTGTATCTGTCTTTATAACATATCCACTATCTACTCCTAGATGTCCACCATCAGCTTCTTTTAACTCATTATATTCTTTCATAAATTTATCATATAGCTCTTTATTCTCACTTAAATATTTTTCATTTAGACTATTTTCTAATTCTTTATTCCCCAATCCTTGAATTTGTGGAACCTTTATATCTGCATGATATGTGTCTTCGTCTACTTCATAATGTTTAAATGTCAAGACCTTTACTATATCCTTTACAACTGGCACCTTTGAAAGATTTTCTGCAAGTGCTGGATTTGTATTTACACCTGCTGTCAATATACCTACTGATACCACTACAGAAGCTGCTGCTACACCTATTTTTTTCATATTATTTTTCTTTCTCATATTTATCCTCCCTTGTTTTAATGCTCTTTTTACTGTAAAGTCTAATTCATCTGGAATTGGAGTTTCCATATACTCCTTTTTTAGTTGTTCTAAATCTTTATTATTCATTTTAGGCCTCCTCGTCTTCTACATCCATCTTTAGCTTTAATTCTTCTAGTCCTTTATATAAACGAGTTTTTACAGTATTCACATTCATATCTAAAATCTCAGCTATCTCCTTTATCTTTAAATCTTCAAAATATCTTAAAACTATTATACTGTGATAAATCTCAGGTAATTCTCCTAAAGCTTTCTCTAAATCTATATCTGGATAATTATCCACTTCACCAAGTGAATTATTAAGCAAGAATTCTTCATCTACTGCTATTTCTCTTTTTCTCTTCCTAATAAAATCTAGAGAAGTATTTACAATAATCCTATAAAACCACGTCTTTATACTACTAGGATCTTTAATACTACTCATGGATGATATTCCTTTATATATGGACTCTTGGACAATATCCAACGCATCATCAGCATTTTTTACATAGCTATAAGCTAGTCTATAAAATACCTCTTTATATTCAATAACATAATCCTCTATTTTTTTCTCTAAGTCTCTATTTCTTCGCACGAATTTCCCTTCTTTTTTAGATGTACATCTTCATCTTCATTTCCTTAATGCTCTTACACCATATAGACGGATATGTAAGGTGAAAAGTTTTAGTTTATCGTAAAAATTATAAAATATAATTATAATTATTCTTTTTACTATATTACTACTGATTTTAATTATCCACAATGTTAATAAGATCCAGTCATTTTTCAGAAAACCTATCCACAATATTCAGGTACTTATCCTATTCCCATTACAATTAGCTATTACTGCATAATTAATAGGTATTACCCTGTATTGCGATGAAGTGATATATTAATACCAAGTATTATTTAGACTATTTAGAACATTGTAAAAGGAGGCTTTTAAGAATATGAAACATGCAATTTATAATAATATTGAAGCTAAATCTCACCTTATTGAAAAGATTAATAGAGATATTTGGGATTATGCTGAATTAGGACTTCAAGAATATAAATCTATAGATCTATATTCTAGGCTATTGGAGGAAGAAGGATTTAAGGTAACTAAAAATTTAGCTGGTATGCCTACAGCTTTTGAAGCTTCTTTTGGAAGTGGAAAACCTATCATTGGAATTATGGCAGAATATGACGCACTTCCAAACCTTAGTCAAAAATCTGGTACTCCATCACATATTCCAATAGTAGAAGGTAATAATGGTCATGGTTGTGGACATAATTCTCTAGGCGCTGCGTCTTTTGGTGCTGTATTAGCTGTGAAGGAATATATGATAAATAACAATCTTAAGGGAACTATTAAGCTCTTTGGTTGTCCAAGTGAAGAAAAAGATAATGGAAAAACCTTTATGGCCAGAGATGGTTATTTTGATGACTTAGATGCAGCATTTACTTGGCATCCTTCTGATAAAAATGCTGCTTGGGGCCTAAGTAGCCTTGCAAATGTTAGCGTAGTTTTCCATTTCAAAGGGAAAACTGCTCATGCAGCAGCAACACCTCATCTTGGTAGAAGTGCTTTAGACTCTGCTGAAATCATGAGTATCGGAGTCAATTACCTGCGTGAACATATAATCCCTGAAGCAAGAGTCCATTATGCCTACTTAGATACAGGCGGTACTGCTCCAAATGTTGTGCAAGGAACTGCAAGTGTTCACTACTATATTCGTGCACCAAAGGTAAAACAGGTATTAGAAATTTATGACAGAATAAAGGATATCGCAAAAGGAGCTGCATTGATATGTGGTACAGAATCTAGCTATGAGCTTTATACTGGTCTAAGTGATTATATTCCAAATAAAACCTTAACTGAAGTTCTTCATGAATCTATGGTGGAATTTGGCTCCCCAGAATTCGATGAAACTGACTTTAAATTAGCTAGAGAATTCTTTATGACATTATCTAAAACTGAGCAGGATGATGTAAATAAATATCTCATAGCCAACTTTGGCAAAGAAAAAGCAAAAAATATTTTAGAAAAACCTCTTCACACAGCGATAGAAGCTTTAAAGATATTACCAGTTGCTATGCCAGGTTCTACAGATGTTGGAGATCTAAGCTATGTTGTTCCTACAGCACAGCTAACTATGGCCACATGTGCACTAGGAACTTCACCACACACTTGGCAAATGACTGCTCAAGGAAATACTTCTATGGCTTTAAAAGGAGTCAAGGCGGCGGCTGGAGCTATGGCATTAGCGAGTTTAAAAATCATGAAAAATCCTGAATTGGCTAAAAAGGCTAGAGAAGAACTAAATATTGAAACTGGAGGTGAATATACCTGTCCGATACCAAAAGATTTAAAACCAAAGATATAATATAAAATTCATAAAAGGAGGAACTTTTATATGTCTGTATCTGAAATTTTAAATGGAAATGTCATATATCTATCAGTAATATGTGGATTACTCTTTATTTTGGGTTTATGTTTTATTTTCCTAAAGAAGTCCTGGAATCAAGCTTTGGTATTAGGTTATTCTAGAGATTCTCTAAAAAAAGTTGTAAAATCGTCAATAATATATTCAATTGTCCCGTCACTATCTATTGTAATTGCTCTATTTTCACTATCAAGTGTTTTGGGAATTCCATGGTCTTGGTTTAGACTCTCTGTTGTTGGTTCTTTAGGATATGAATTGATGGCAGCTGAAATGAGTGTTACAGGTGCTGGATATAGCTCCCTTGGAGAATTTATATCTTCAGGAGATATATCAGTAATTGGTACAATCATGTTTGTAATGAGTATTAGCATAATTGGTGGAAATGTATTTAACACTATATTTGGTAAAAAGGTACAAGGTAGTATGATAAAATATCAACAAAAAAATGCTGAATGGGGCACCTTAGCTATGAGTTATTTTACCTTATCTATGGCGACAGTATTTTTACCTCTTCAACTCACTAAAAGCCCAGTTCATTTTGCAACTCTATTGACAAGTACATTTATAACCTTTTTCCATATGTTAATTATTAAAAAATATAATATTAAATGGCTTAGTGAGTTTGTGCTAGCGAATACCCTAATTCTAGGTATGATATCATCTGTATTCTGGGATAGTTTATTAGGTTAAAAGGAGGAAATAGAAATGAAAAAATCTGATGATTACATTAATTCAATACATCGTATTGGAAGGCTTGGAGCTATAGGTGCTATGTCATTTATGCTTGGGATTCCAGCAATAATATCCACAGTATATGGTATTTGGCCTAGACTTGGAGATATCCTTAAGGTTAGTTCAGGATTATTAGTTTTATTTGTTCCAATTGCCGTTTCAGAGGTAATTAGCTATATGCCAATTCTTGGATCAGCAAGCTATATTACATATATCACAGGAAATGTACTAAATTTAAAAATTCCCTGTGCCATTAATGCTATGCGAATAAGTGGAACAACTCAGGGTACAGAGGAGGGTGATGTTATATCCACCTTGGCAATTGCTGCATCATCTATTACTACTATGCTTATTATAGCATTGGGGGTTTTTCTGCTTGTTCCATTGAGTCCCATCTTTTCGAATCCCTATTTAAAGACTGCTACCAGTTATATGCTTCCAGCATTATTTGGCGGTATGTTCTTCCCGATGTTATTAGATAAAAGTGCCGGTGATTATAATGTTAAAGGAAAATTATTACCTATATTAATACCAGTAATATGTATTTTTCTCGTTGATAAATATATTAAACCACTTTCAGGATTTGAAGGTATTGCAATGTTAGTTGTAATTCCATTTACTATCTTAACAGCACGAATATTATATAATAAAAATATTATTACAATGTCTCCTAAGGATATTTCAAAGTCCAAATCAAATTTCTAAAACACAATCCTCATAGTCCACCTTCACTATGAGGATTTTATAATTATAAGTATTAAATTTCCTTCCCATAGTTTTCAATAAGAATTTCTATAAATCTTTTTGTAATTGAATTTAAAGCAATTTCTTTTTGATAGACAACCCCCATTTCAAAATTGCTTTCTTCATCAATATTCTTTAGTGGTATAGATACGATATTAAATAATCCTGCTTGGTCTATAGCAGCCTGAGTTCCTAAGGTGAAAAAATCAGTTTGAGTTAAAATATTATGTAATGATGCTCTATCACATACATTGATTGTTTTTTTATCTTATCCAACTTTAAAAAAGATTGGTAATAATCTAAAGCTACCCTTTCCCCATCATATGGTAGATAATCTCTGCCATATCTTACTAGCCCATAATCATATAATGTATCCTCATTAATTTGAGACCCTTCATTTAGTAACGGATGATCTGCTCCCAAGATAAGACATGGTTTAAATTTACAAATTTGCTTATATTCAATATTCTTCCTATCTAGCTCCTTTAATAGCATGGTTTTTTCATTAGACCAAGTATATATCACACCTAGATCTGCATTCAAATAATATACATCTTGAATAGGAGTCTCACTCTCCGTCTCTTTTATAGTCAATTGAAAACCATCTCCTATTCTATATTCCCTTACCAATTTTATAAAGGATTCCATTACGAGAGCCGATCTTACAGTAGTCAATGAAAACTTATTTCTTACATATTTCTGTTTGTTGGATAAGTATAAAATATTTCTATATTCTTTCATCATAGATTTAGCATAGCTAATAAATTCCTTTCCCTGTGAAGTTAGAATTACCCCCTGACTAGTTCTTATAAATATAACTATATTAAACTCCTCTTCAGCTTCCCTTATTATCCTACTTAAATATGGTTGAGATATAAATAATCTTTGTGCAGCTCTAGTTATTGAACCAGCCTTTGCAACTTCAATAATATAATTTAGATGACTTAGTTCCACCATCGTATACCCCCTTTATTACAACTCTTTATAGTTACTATTTATAGTATAGCTAAAATTTCTAATATTTGCTCAATATTATATGGAAATATACAATTTTTGGAAAAATTTTGTAAAATATTAGAAGTCTTCTAAATCTCCTGATAAGCTTATGATATAATAGATTTATTAGGGTAATTAAATTTTTAAGGAGGTTTTTTTAATGTTTAAATCAAGAACACACAATTTAAAACGATTTATGAGTATTGCATTAGCATTGGTTTTAACCTTGGCAGTATTTTCATTTAGTAGTCCCGTTGAGGCAGTACAATCTAAGGATAATGCTTTAGTATTTTTAACGGACTTTGGCTTAAAAGATGGAGCAGTATCAGCAATGAAAGGTGTTGCCTTTGGTGTTAGCTCTGATCTTAAAATATTTGATGTAACTCATGAGATTCCTAGTTTTGATATTTGGGAAGGAGCTTATAGATTCAAACAAACTTGTCCATATTGGCCAGAGGGAACAGTGTTTGTAGGAGTTGTAGATCCAGGAGTTGGAACTGAAAGAGCTTCTATTGTTTTAAAAACTAAAACAGGACATTACTTTGTAGGTCCAGATAATGGATTATTCGCTTTAGCAGCAGAGGATATGGGAATAGAAGAAGTTAGAAAAATAGATGAAACTAAAAATAGATTAAAAGGCTCTGACAAATCTTATACTTTCCACGGTAGAGATATATTTTCATATGTAGGGGCACGACTTGCCTCAGGCCAAATAAAATTTGAAGAAGTTGGTCCAAAATTAGATGGTCAAATTATTGAGATACCTTATCAAAAAGCAAAGACAGAAGGCAATTCAGTTATTGGAAATATTCCAGTTTTAGATATTCAGTACGGAAACATCTGGTCAAATATTCCAGATGAAATGTTTGAAAAATTAGGAGCTAAGTATGGCAATACATTTAAAGTAGAAATATTTAATGGAAAAGATAAGGTTTATGAAGGAACTATGCCATTTGTAGAAAGTTTTGGTGAAGTAGAAGAGGGTAAACCAATGATTTATTACAATAGTCTATTAAACATTTCCACTGCAATAAATATGGGCAATTTCGCAGAAGTACATGGAGTTAGTTCAGGTGCAGACTGGACAATTAAATTAACAAAGGTGAATTAATTAAATATTAAAGTATATAATGGTGAAAGGCCTAACTTTAGTAAGCTAGGCCTTTTAATTATAACTATTTTATCATTGTTTTATCTTTTTAAATGAAGCTGTTTGATCTTTGATGCTTCTTTCTGCCGCAAATCTTTCTATACTTGATGCTCCAAAAAATCCGTCTAATTCTTTTACCTTACTGATAACATATTCAGCATCCTGAGGTTCAGCTATAGGTCCACCATGACAAATAACCATGATATCAGGATTGACTTCTTTTCCTGCTTTGATTATTCCTTTTATAACTTCAATACTTTCATCTAAATTCATAGCAGTTTTAGCACCGATAGTTCCTTTTGTAGTAAGTCCCATATGTGCAACTAATATATCTGCTCCAGCCTCAGCCATAGCCTTAGCTTGTTCAACATCAAAAACATATGGACAAGTTAACATATCTAATTCATGTGCTTTTCTAATCATATCAACTTCTAAATCATATCCCATTCCTGTTTCTTCTAAGTTTTGGCGAAATACTCCATCAATTAATCCTACTGTTGGGAAATTTTGAACACCACTAAAACCCATATCTTTCAATTCCTTTAAATAGACATCCATTATCCTAAAAGGATCAGTCCCACAAACACCTGCTAAAACAGGAATATCTTTTACTACAGGCAAAACTTCTCCACCCATTTCTACTACAATCTTATTTGCATCACCAAAAGGAAGAAGTCCTGAAAGTGATCCTCTACCTGCCATTCTAAAACGACCAGAGTTGTAAATAATTAACATATCTGCTCCACCAGCTTCACTACTTTTAGCTGTTATTCCAGTTCCTGCACCAACCCCAAGAAGAATATTACCTATCTCTCTTTCTTTTTTAAAGTTTTCGATTATTTCTTTTCTGGTTTTAGTATTCATAAAAAATATCCTCCTAAATATTATTTGTTTTTTTCAATCAAATCTATTAGTTTTTGAGCTGCCTTTTCCGCAAATTCTTTATCATTGATGTTATTATCCATTTCAATTAATTCTATATTATTATTAATATTCTCCTTTATAGTTGAAAATAAAACATCATTTTCTTCTGGACCATAAAATGGTTGTCCTTCATCGTCAATAGCTGATACACCTTTTAATGGAAGCATCAATACTGTATCACCTTTTGCTTTATTTAATTTTTCAGCTAAAATCTTTCCAAGTTGTTTGTTTTCTTCTAAATTAGTTCTCATCAGAGTTATGGATGGATTATGTTCATATAGATTTCTATTTATATATTTTTTAGGGACTGTATTTTTTGGACCATAATTTACCATATCTAGTGCCCCAACAGATACAATTTGTGGCACTCTACACTCTCCCGCTGCTTCTAATCTATTTGGACCTGCCGAAAGAATTCCACCTACTAATTCATCACAAAGTTCTGTAGTTGTAATGTCTAAGACACCATCAAAAAACCCTTGTTTAATAAGACTTTCCATAGTCTTTCCACCTGTTCCTGTAGCATGGAAAACCAAAACTTCGTATCCTCTATCTTCTAGATATTTCATTGCATGATTAATACAAGGAGTAGTTACTCCAAACATAGTAGCAGCGATATGTGGTTTATGTTTGACATCTTTATCTTTTATTAGTTTAACCATTCCACAAATAGCATTAGCAGCATTTGTAAAAATTTCTATAGATATAGAGTTAAGACCTGCCACGTCAACAATTGATGGAAACATAACAATATCACTAGTTCCAACATATGATTCAATATTACTTCCACCAGCTAGTGTAGATACCATTACCTTAGGAACTCCAACAGGTATTTCCCTCATTCCAGCTGTGGCAATAGATGTTCCACCTGACCCACCTAAAGATATTATGCCTTGAAATTTTCCTTCTTTAAATAATTTAGGAAGTAATGTCTTAATTCCTCTTGCTAAAGTAGCTGTGGCAAAGGCTCTGTCTTTCTTATCAATAATATTCCGTATACTTTCTCCTGCAGCTGTAGCTACATCTTCATTAGTAATATCTGCTTTTATCTTTGAGCCAAATACCCCAACATCAATCATTAAAGTTTCTAATCCATTTTTTTCAATTACACTTTTTAAAAAATTAAATTCATCCGCTTTAGAGTCAAATGTTCCTACAATGGCAATTGTTTTCATACAGAATCCCTCCAATTATCGCTGAAAATATATTCACTTTATAATTTTATTATATATTATGATATAGTTAAGATATATGAAATATTGTTGTATAAAGTTTTAAATTTGTCTGAATTAGTTAGAATATTTGTAAATTAGGGGTGTCATTATGGATAAAAACCAAATTTTAAACAGGTTTAAAAATCAGTTAAAAAACAATAAACATTTGATAGGAGTTGCTGCTGGTTCTGGTTTATCAGCTAAATATGCTGTAAAAGGAGGGGCTGATTTCATTCTTGCTCTTAATTCTGGGAAATATAGACAATCAGGTTTAGGGGCTTTAGGTGGATACTTACCCTATGAAAATTGTAATAAATCTGTTATGGATTTTGCTTCTAAAGAAATTCTAACTAGAATTCCTAATACTCCAATTTTCTTTGGATTATGTGCGACAGATCCAACAATTAGAATATCAAATTATTTGGATAAGATAAAAAAACTAGGATTTGCTGGTATAAATAATTATCCTACAGTAGGAATAATTGATGGTAATTTTAGAAATGCTTTGGAAGAAGAGGGTTTAGGATATGATTTAGAGGTTGAAGCTATTAAAATAGCTAACGAAAAAGATCTTTTAACAATAGCATTTGTCTTTACAAAGGAAGAAGCTATTAAAATGGCAAATGTAGGTGCAGATATAATATGTTCTCATTTAGGACTAACTCAAGGAGGTATCTTAGGTGCCAAGAAAGTTATCTCTTTAAAAAGAAGTGTAGAAAAAACAGAAGCTATTTTTGAGGAAATAAATAAAATAAATAGTAATATAATAAAAATGATTTATGGTGGACCTATTACTTCCACAATAGATTTAAAATATATGTATGACAATACATCTACAGATGGATATATAGGAGGTTCAACTTTTGAGAGAATTCCATCAGAAGAGGCTATAACAGAAACTACTTTGGAATTTAAAACTGCAGGTTCTGATATTAGTGATGAGTTATACGAAAACATGTTATCAGGAATTTTAGGACATTATGATTATGTGTCCTTTATAAAAAAATATGTTTCCGAGCAATATATGAATGACTTATCTCTTTCTAATCTAGCGGAGGTCGCTCATATTTCTAGAAGTCATTTAAGTACGCTTTTTAACGAAGAGGTAGGTTGTAGTTTTTCTGAATACTTAGCTAATTATAGAATTAATAAATCTAAAGATATCTTTGAAAAAACAAATTTAACTTGGACGCAGATTTCATATTTAGTAGGATATAAAAGTTATTCATATTTTAGTCGAAGTTTTAAGAAAATAGAAGGAATTACTCCTAAACAATATAAGAAGATAAATAAACCATAATTATATAATAGATACACAAGCTAAAACTAGAGATGTTACTGTAATTCAATTTTATTAATAATTTGATTTAGCCTTTCACTAACTTGTTGATTTTTTCCATAATACTATTAAATTTATATATCTATCATCACTATAGGGCAAACTCTTTTTACCTGAATAATATAATCTCTAATTTAATTCTATACCATATCTAAAATTCCTTATTTTTTCACTACTTTCTATGTCATTATATTTAATCTATAAGAGATATCTCTTGACAACTTGTTTTCTTTGCTATATCTTTGATTTAAAAAGGGGATGATGATATGAATATTACTATTAAAAGTATCGTCTATGGAACGAAGGAATATGAAAAATCTATTGACATCAGAAACGAAGCTTTCCGCAAACCTTGGGGTATGGATATTAGGGATGAAGACTTAACTGGAGATAAGGATATGGATATGTTCGGAGCATATATGGGTGATGATATGATAGCTACTATATTTTTAACAGAAGATAATAAGGAAACTGCCAGGATTAAAAGCGTAGCAATACTTGAAAAACATCGTAAAAAAGGGTTGGGAACATATCTTATGGAATATGTTGAAGATATAGCCCGTAAAAGAGGATACACTAAGGTAAATTTAATGGGAAGAGTGGCTGTAGAAGAATTCTACCATAAACTCGGCTATAAAACCATTAGTGAACCTTTTGACTATCACACTATACCCCATATAGATATGGTTAAAGAATTATAAAATGATTATGCCCCCTATGGTGAATGCCATAGGGGGTTTTGTGTGACCTAGTTAAAGATCGGATATAAGCGTATAATATCACCTTATTGGATTTATATTCTACTGTAGTTCTATTAAAAGATTTATTTCAGTTGGATCAAAAGGTTTTTCACAATGATTTACATTCTACTATAGTTCTATTAAAAGAATATTTACTGGGCATAGCTGAAGTGTTTGTGTATCTTTTACATTCTACTATAGTTCTATTAAAAGTCGCCTTTTTGTACAGGTGTCGTCGCCTTTTTGTACATTTACATTCTACTGTAGTTCTATTAAAAGAAGTGAAGATGGTTCAACTTGGATAAACCTTGACAAATTTACATTCTACTGTAGTTCTATTAAAAGGCAGTTGTTGCTGCAGGATATGCTATGTATAGAAATATTTACATTCTACTGTAGTTCTATTAAAAGATCTTCAACATCAACATGATCTAGTATCGCTTTGGTATTTACATTCTACTGTAGTTCTATTAAAAGGAGTTAATCATCACAAATTATTAGACCAGGTTTTCCATTTACATTCTACTGTAGTTCTATTAAAAGTCACTTGAAAGAGGTGATATAGATGCTAGTATTATAAATTTACATTCTACTGTAGTTCTATTAAAAGCGGATAACTACAGTAATGATGATTTAGAAAAAATAAATTTACATTCTACTGTAGTTCTATTAAAAGGCCTTAGCCATATTGTCCCAGTCAGGCTTTTTTGTATTTACATTCTACTGTAGTTCTATTAAAAGCAATAGGCAATGCTTTTAGCCCTAAACCAAATAACTATTTACATTCTACTGTAGTTCTATTAAAAGTTTTTGTTCTTCTGTCAATTCTGGTTTAGGTGGCTCATTTACATTCTACTGTAGTTCTATTAAAAGCTATCTAGCCATGTAGGTCCTAAATCCAACATATCTATTTACATTCTACTGTAGTTCTATTAAAAGTGTCTTCCAAAGCCCCGTCAAAATCTGCTATATCTTATTTACATTCTACTGTAGTTCTATTAAAAGATGTCCTCCACTTTTACCTAAGTATAGGAAATCAAAATTTACATTCTACTGTAGTTCTATTAAAAGTATTCCTTGAGGACCTTGCTTACCTTCTTTACCCTGATTTACATTCTACTGTAGTTCTATTAAAAGTGCCATTTTATCACCTCTTTAAACACCACTATAAAGATTTACATTCTACTGTAGTTCTATTAAAAGTAGAAACAAAGGAGTCAACAGAAACAGAAGAATTAAATTTACATTCTACTGTAGTTCTATTAAAAGGGTCAGAACAATAGAGGATGGACTATAACATTCGACATTTACATTCTACTGTAGTTCTATTAAAAGTAGTAATAATCACTACAACCTAAAAAGCTAGGCTCTATTTACATTCTACTGTAGTTCTATTAAAAGTAAAGATGGAAACATTATAGAGCCTTCACTTGGGGTATTTACATTCTACTGTAGTTCTATTAAAAGTACTTAATCAAAACTCTTATGAAGGTGAAATTCCATATTTACATTCTACTGTAGTTCTATTAAAAGATAGCCAAAATGCTAAATCAACAGGTAAATCTAGTGTATTTACATTCTACTGTAGTTCTATTAAAAGCCAAAAACAAGCCGAGGAACACGTTGAATATGTGGACATTTACATTCTACTGTAGTTCTATTAAAAGAGAAATAAAGATTACTAAAGAAGAAAAGGAAATTATATTTACATTCTACTGTAGTTCTATTAAAAGTTGATATTAAGGACTTAGGTAAACAACTAAAAACAAATTTACATTCTACTGTAGTTCTATTAAAAGAAGTTCCGGTCCTTCTTCTCCAGCTATAAAAGTATCATTTACATTCTACTGTAGTTCTATTAAAAGAACGTCCACACCGGCTGTTAATACTATTACTTCTGCATTTACATTCTACTGTAGTTCTATTAAAAGGCACCCAGTGTGGATATCCATCTACCTTCTTGCAAAAATTTACATTCTACTGTAGTTCTATTAAAAGATATGCTTTTGTAAGAGGATATATGTATCATAATGACAATTTACATTCTACTGTAGTTCTATTAAAAGTCCCATTCTCCACCATCTACTATTGCTAGTATTTCATTTACATTCTACTGTAGTTCTATTAAAAGTCCTAATTTAGTTGCTAAGGTTCCAACTCCTACAATATTTACATTCTACTGTAGTTCTATTAAAAGTAACTGTCCCTCTAAAGTCCAATGTGCTTTTACCTTCATTTACATTCTACTGTAGTTCTATTAAAAGCCATTCCTTCGAGGACGGATTCTAATATAATAGATTCATTTACATTCTACTGTAGTTCTATTAAAAGGCATCAGAAGGGCTGAAATACATGGCTATGGCTGGTATTTACATTCTACTGTAGTTCTATTAAAAGTTTCCTTCGTGGTAGGAATTATGACCGCTAGTTTCTATTTACATTCTACTGTAGTTCTATTAAAAGGGGCATAAAACTCTCCATCTTGCAACGAATAATTTACATTTACATTCTACTGTAGTTCTATTAAAAGAGATAAAATTAAGATCTTTGCATAATAAGGAAGGGCATTTACATTCTACTGTAGTTCTATTAAAAGAAATCACTATATAGGGGATGATTATTATTATAAGAGATTTACATTCTACTGTAGTTCTATTAAAAGCTAGAAATCATAAAAAATGGATACCTGGTAAATTCAATTTACATTCTACTGTAGTTCTATTAAAAGGTTTAATGCTGCATCTGCTTTATCCTGTGCTCCTGTATTTACATTCTACTGTAGTTCTATTAAAAGTATATAGAGTATCCGATTGTACTGTATATAATTGTAATTTACATTCTACTGTAGTTCTATTAAAAGATTATAGGATTAACTCAAACATTGAAACTATAATGAAATTTACATTCTACTGTAGTTCTATTAAAAGTGAGGTTTGGCAGTATAAATGAATTAAGAAAACTAGATTTACATTCTACTGTAGTTCTATTAAAAGCCCTTTTTAAACTTAATTTTAATCAGGAGGGTGCTAATTTACATTCTACTGTAGTTCTATTAAAAGGTTCTATGGGTGAAAGAGGAACAGTAGCTATGGCAAATTTACATTCTACTGTAGTTCTATTAAAAGGAGAGTTTATAGAATTAGAACCTGTAATGTTAAAAAATTTACATTCTACTGTAGTTCTATTAAAAGCGGACTTCATAGCATTTACAAATGCACCTATAGCAGATTTACATTCTACTGTAGTTCTATTAAAAGAGACACTCAATTAAGCATGTTTTGTTAAACAATATTATTTACATTCTACTGTAGTTCTATTAAAAGAGCACGATAATTGACTCCATTAGTCAAGGTATTTTGATTTACATTCTACTGTAGTTCTATTAAAAGATATGACACTAATGAACCCAAGGGATATAATGAGATATTTACATTCTACTGTAGTTCTATTAAAAGTAGATTCGCCAATGGCAATAAAGTCACAAAAGATCAATTTACATTCTACTGTAGTTCTATTAAAAGTATGCATACGTAGGTTTACTAGATTCTGATAAGGACATTTACATTCTACTGTAGTTCTATTAAAAGGCGTCCTTCTCTACTCATTGATTTCACTTATATCCGTAGTAAGATTTTGTCAATGTCCTCTTTTTTAAGTCTACGTATGATACTTTTTAGGTCTATATTATCATATTCCACATTAAATCGCCTATAATCAGAGACTTGTCGATACACAGTGTATTTTACACTACTATTGGTCGACAAAAATATTATTAAAAAAAATTAGATGTTTTATCATCTATTATTCCTAAAAATTCCTTCTCTAGCCATTTTTCATCTCTACTTTTAAATACAAGTAAAGAATCTCTATCTGTTCTGAGATATTTGTTTAACTCCGTTTTTAATCTCATATAATTTAATTCTGTAAGATTTCCTTCAAATACAGATTTTTGAATATTAGTCAAATACTTTTTACAAGTTTTAAATACATTTCTCGATACCTTTGCTCCCTCTTCATCAGCTATTATATCATATACAAGAACTATATACATATAATATCACCACCATATTTTAAATCCAGAGTATTCCTTTTCCCCAATTAGATGTTTAATGAGTTTATAACACTCTAGTCTGATTAAATACCTATAAGAAACATCTCTTCCTAACTCCTTGTGAGATATAGTGCTTTCCAATCTCTTATCATATTCCATAAGTATCTTTCTTTTACCTGATTCCTTTAAATATAGAAAATTAGATTCCTTTTCAAAATCTTCTTCTGTTATTTGGTTCTTATTAAGCATAGAAAATATCATTCTATCTCCAATTAAAGGCTTAAAAACTTCTGAAATATCCAAAGATAGTGAAAATCTCTTCGTTCCTGGCTCATGTAAAAAGCTTATTGTTGGATTCAACTGTGTCTTATATATTTCACCTAGTGTTGTAGTATAAATTAAACTATTTATAAATGATATTAAAGTGTTGATCATGTTATCTGGTGGCCTTTTTACTCTCTTTTTAAAATTAATATCCTGTTTTACAATGTCATTCCAAGTAGAATAATATGTCTTTCTAATATTACCTTCAATACCCATAATTTCATTGATAGATTTTCCATAGTCCAATTTATTTATCAAGCTGTCAATATTTCTCATTGCTTCCTTTAAGTTAATTCCTCTTCCGTTGTAATACCTGAGGTTCCTATAAATATTATAAGATGAAGCTTTTAATATTTCTTTAGCAATTTCTAATCTTTTTTCTTCATTATCATAAGCTCTTACTTGCTGTACCAATAGATATCCACTTATATTTGTTTCTCTAGGATAATAGCTTCCACTATAAAACCCATAATAGTTAAATACATGTAGTATAATCCCTTTCTGTGATATAAAGTTTAATAATTTTGTATTTAAACTAATCTCTCCAAAAAGATATACTTCGTCAGTAACTTCAGCTTTAAGATTTTTTTCAGTACCTTCTAAACTTGTAATTATCACACTATTATCTTTTCTTCTTAAATCTCCATCTTTTAGAATATAGAATGTTTCTCCCAATTCCTCCCCTCCTATATATAGCAAAGTTCATAATACGCACATCTCTTACAGAATGATTTGTTAATAACTTTGGGAGGTAGGTCCATATTAATAATATTCTTAATTTGTTCTAAAACCTCCATTAATTCTTTTTCTTCAGAAATAGTTAAAAAGATTTCTTCCCTTTTTCTCAACAGGGGATAATCCAATATCCCTTTCTCTATATCAACACCTTTATTTCGTAGAGTCCAAATATAATATTTAAGTTGCCATTTTGCAGCCTCATCTAACTTTCTTGATTTTTTGACTTCATGTATAACTTTCCAATCCTTTAAAAAATCAATATTAATACTTTCATCAATCAAGATGTGCTTTTTCTCTCTATCGTAAGAATTTTCATCAATTAATTTACCTATCCCTACTAATCCACTATTATGTTCCATATTTACATCATTTTTAAAATACCATAGTTTTCTCTTGCATATAAAATAATAGTAAACCATTACGCCTGTTATTTTCTTCATGGTATCACCGACTTTATACAATATTATTCCATGGTATTATATCTTCTTCTCTTATCAATTCTTTTATTGGGGTTAATCCCTTATATTTGTCATAATTACATTTAAATATATTTATACTTTCATATTTATTTATTTCAAATTCTTCTGTATTATTGTGATTTACCAAATAAAAAGGTATAGATAATGTATAATCCATTAACTCTGCTCTTGCTTTAGCTCTTTTTACCTTTAAATCTCCCGCTTCTTTATCTGTCATATCTTTCTTTCTTTTTTCATTTAAAATTTTTATATGATTTTCTATTTTATCTTTATTTTGTATGAAAATCCTCTCTGGAATCACTGTTGTTGAATTTATATTTCTAAACATCTTTTTAGCTTGAGACTTATCCATTTCATTTGTATACAAGTTTTTTACGTAGTTTAATGTATTAACAATTTTCTTATAATATTCAGTTCCTTCTAATTTTTCTGTTGTATATACATTATTTATTAAATTTATTTTTTCTTCTTCACTTATTTTTCCCTTTATACTTTTCAATGCTTCTTTAGAATACTCAAATATTTTGTCATCTATAACCGGTCCCACTCCTGTACATTTTTCATCTCCACCAGTAAATACATAACAATTATATCCTTCTTTATCAAAAGGCCTTCCTCTATAACATCTGCCCATTCTTTGAAACAATCCATTTAAATCTGATAATTCTGTTATTAATATGTCAAAATCTATATCTAGTGAAGCTTCTGCAACTTGAGTACATATCCAAATTCCATAACTTTCACTATTCTTTTCCTTACCTAATTTAAGAATTGCATTTTCCTTATCTCTTCTATCGCTTTTTATAAAACTACTATGAAATAAATTAATATCTTGATTTAAAGCTGATCTTTTCTCATTTATTTCTTCATACAACTCTTGAGCCTTTTTTACTGTATTACAAATCACTAATACTTTATTTTTATTATAATTTTTTATTATAAAATCTGCATTTATCATTTCATCTTTTACTTTTATACTATGTCTTATTTTATTTTCGTCTTCATCTATGAATGGATCTGGATTTTTAAATTTTACTCCTTCTCTTTCTAATAAATCTCCTATAAATGGTGGAAATGTAGCTGTCAATATTGCAAATTTTCCTCCTAATTTTGTAATGTGTAAAAGCCCCGATACTAGATATGCAATTAAATCAGATGAGTACATTTGAATCTCATCTATAATTATTTTGGAATAAGCTAAAGTTGCAAGTTTGGGTTCAAATCCTCTATATCTATATATAAAATCAAACAATTGATCTATAGTACATACTGTAAGAGGCATAGTTAATTGTCTCGTTCTTTCATGATATTGACTTACTCCTATTTCTTCTAATTCAAGTTTATCTTCTTCATCTTCTTCTCTTTTTATATATTCACTAAAAGTATCTGAATGAAGTAACCCTACTCTTTCTTCAACTTTATCTTTAACTATATCATTTCGCACCCTGTCATAGATTGCATTTATAGCGGTCTTCAAAGGTAACGTAAAAAAGCCTTTATTATTACCTATCCATAAAAGTCCTGCTTCTGTTTTCCCCATACCTGTTTGAGCGACAGCTATTATGTTTTCATCTCTGTTAACTATCATATATTTTTGTAAATCATTCCAATCTACATCTTCATTTTCTTTTCTCCAGTTATTCATCATATTATCCAATGCTTTCTCTAGAAAATCATTCTTCCTTTCTACCTGTTCATATGCACTTGAAGCATAATCTATTCTATTTAAAAGGCCTTTAACCAGTATATAATTATAAAAAACATCTTGTCCATCTTCTTCTGTGACTCTACTACCGTCAATATATCTTGCACTAGGTAATCCAAATACTTGGCAATTTGGTATCTTGCTATAATTAAATTTTTCTGCTTCCTTTTTCATGATTTCTATTTCTTCCCTCACTATTTCATCATATTCTGAAAACTTGAAATTTCTTTCATGATGATAGGCTATTGCATTTACCAATATTTTTATTTGATCTTTTGAATACTTCTTTCTTAATTCTTTAATGTCTAAAAATCCAATGCTTAAAAAACCATGTGGAATTTCATCTTTTAATTTTTTGTTTTTCAATTTGTGTTGAAATTTTATATTCATCTTTCCTAGGTCGTGATAAAGACAAGCTAATTCTAATATATCCCAATCAACCTTCAAGCCTTCATATATACTTTTTAAAATATTATAATTTTCTATTAGTCTATCAGTATGTTGTTGAATAGTCTCTTTTTTAGGATAAGTTTTCGCTATATATTCATTTATATCCATAAATAAAACCTCCCTATTATTCTATAAAGCCCTATTTAAATAGGACTTTATAGTGCAAAAACTATATTTTTATCTTCATCTAATTTTACTTTTGCCTCATCTAAAACTTGTATCCTACTCCCATAAATTACATCTACCTTGTTCCACTCTCTAAACACTTTTGGATATCTTTTATTTCCTTGATCTACTAATACATAATTTTTAGTAAGTTTATATCTAGTTCCTGCTGTCCCTATTTCCTTCTTTATCACTACATCCTTTTTTTGTAGAAGTTCCACAGGAATATATGCACTATAATCGTTTGATATATTAATATAGTCTTCAAGTTCTTCTTCATAAACATCTACAATCTTAACTTCTTTAATTAAAGCTAAATCTTCTCTTCTTCCTAATGAAGGATATTCTGCTGGATATAAAAATGCCTTTTCAATTTCTTCAACAATCAATTGATCTTTAGGTAATATATGCAAAAGAAGTTCTACATCTGTTAAAAGCTCTACTGTTGTTGGACCTTCAACTATACTTATATAATTTCCCTTTAAAAACTTTTTATTTTTTTCATCAATTATAATATCCTTTTTATACAAATCATTATATTTTTTTATTCCGGGAGCTACTATTCCTTTAACTAATGATCCTCTTGGTATCCATACATCTTCTAGATCTTCACTACCACATTTATTGCATTTTTTAGATGAACTACCATTTATTACAGAACAGTCTTTGCATCTTTTTTGCTTATCATCTACCACCACATTAGAAAATTCATATCTTGTATATAAATCATTTACTTTTGAATGATATTTTCCCTGAATACTAATATCCATTTCATAATATTCAGTAAATCCACATAAATTATGAACCATACCTATTACTGTAGAAGGCGGTGGTAATGGATAAGTTTCCTTAAGTTGAAAGCTTGTAGGTTTTCTATAATTAACCATATTTTGGTATAACTTCACTCTAATTGCTTTCATAATAATCTTTTACCTCTTTTTTTATTTCATCAAAATATTCAGGCATAGATACCGCTTCTAACTCTTTTATTATCTCATTGTCATTTTCAAATACACCTTTTACTAGACCACAATAAGTATCTTCCTTTATATCTTCATATAGTACATCTTTGACTCTATTCACATCTACTCTATTATTTTTTACATCTAGAGCATTATGGAAAATAGGATTTTTTATATCATATACTCCACCTATTGCAAATAGTGGCTTTAAATCCTCTCTTCTACCTTTAATATCTCTATATAAAAATCTAATTGTATTCAATAAGTTTATAATTCTATCTGATTTTTGCGTACTCTCTATTTCAATACCATCATTTTCATCAATTCCTACTTTATCTAAATCAACAGTTATAGTATAAGCATAGTAGGATCTATGAATTTCACTTTGAGCTATACTTCCACCTTTTACTTCTTTACTTTTATTTCCTTGCTTTGTGTATCTGTCATACAACCCCTTGTTTGTTAAAAAGTCTAACTCTCCCTTAAAAGTCTCTAATGATATAGCATGTGAAAGCCTTACTATAGCAGAACGTGTTTTCTGTCCTTCTGATGTCTTCATGTATCCGAAAAGATCTATTTCTGGATATTTGTCTATAGTAGTATCTGTTGCAAATTGCACTACTGATTTATTCATATTTAACTCAGTATTATCTATTCCCATTTGATTTACAATATTATACCTCAATGCTTGTCTTGATATATAAGTATACTGATCTCCTTTCCCCCTTGAAAGTTTCTTCAAAGAAGCCACATTGCCTATAGTCTCTCCATAATTAGCACTCCCCGCCTCAAATATAATTGACATAGTTAAACCTTTAATCTTCATTGTTTTTTCCTCCATTCTCTTTATTCTCTTGTGGGTCCCAACCATTTAATCCAGTAACAAAAGCATATCCAATAATACCTAAGTCTTCCTCAGTTTCTAATGCTATGGTTAAATCTTTAGGTATTGTTTTTCCTACATACATATAACTTATAATTATATTATGCATAAACATTTCCATATTTCTAGTTTTTAATGAATTCAATAACCTATAGGATACTCCTCTTATCTTACCTTTATCGGCTTCAGGATCTTTATTAAGGTATTCTCTTCTCAATCGAAGCCCTTCTTTTCTAATGTCACTTACTAGCTTCTTATTTTCTTTTACTTTATCCATACCTTCCACCCCTTTTAAATAATTTATATTTATCAAATTTAACTTCATAACATGTCCCATATGGTAATACGTAGTTATTGATTGAGAGTTAGTAATTTCATAAATAAGTAATTTATGAATTAATGTAAACATATTATAATTATTCAAAAGCCTATCTATAGTAATATCATATATATTAAAATAATTCTTTAATTCCCTATATCCAGTATTAATTAAACCATTGAGTTCTTTTTCTGATTCTCTAATTACTTTTAAAACTTTTTTTGATAAAATATTAAATCTGTATTTTCCATTTTCGTACCTTACTATTTGTATATCCTGCAGTTCATATTGAATTTTAGAACTATGTTGTTCATTTATGGCCTTAACTAATGCTCTATATGTTAATGATTTGTAATTATTATCATCTTTTTTAAGTACATCATATCTAAGCTTTTGATTTAACTTTAGCAAATCATCAACAGATGTGTTGCTATTTATAAACATTCCTTTATCATATGCATATACAAATCCAGCTGGTAAACATGAATAGACCATTTTACATAAATCACATACAACTACATCATTCATGAAATCCCAAATATGAGATGGTTTTTTATTAACATCAAATCCTGTTTCATTTAAAAAACTTAAATCATTATCCATATTTTCTATTTTACTATCACAAATGAAACAATTATGTTTGAATTTTTCTTTGTCTGATTTTAGATAATCTACAGCTGTATCAATAAAGTATTTTTTATAATCTGTGTATATATTATGTTCTTTAGTTTGTGCATTTAAAAAACATACACCATTCCAACCACTATTTATAATATTATAAATTACTCCCTTAGCTGCTATATACTTTTTTCCATCTTCACTATTGCAATAATCAATTATTTCATTTATTGTCCTAAACCTATCTTTTATTTCATTTATTTTTTCCTCTATCTTATCACTTTTCTTAATATGAATAGTCTTCAATTCTTTTTCTAAAGATATAATATCCTTGTCACTTTCTATAAAAGGATATACTTTTTTATAATTAGTTCTCTTTAAGTAATCCTTCACCATTTTGATATAATCATTTAAATAATCTAAAGATTTTTTATCAAAATTTTTAAATTTATTATTTTTATGATTTTCCATTACAGGTTTATAAGATATTATTCTATACCATGGTGTAGTTTCTTTATATATTTCAATAAAATAGTTAAAATATTTCTCCTCAAAATTTTCTAACATTTCTAATTCAATTTCTATATATTGATTATTAATAGTTACTTCATCTTTTGCATGCTCTAATATATTATATAATCCTACTATCCCAGCATTAAATTGCCAATCGGATAAACATATTTTTATCTTTTCTCCCACTTTATCACCTCCTATACTAAATCTACCATTCCAAATCCACCACTTTTCTTAGATCCTATTCCAGATTTATAAAGATGATCTAAAATATATGGTTTAGCATGGATTTTTAATGCACATATATTTGATAGAATTTCTATTCCATAGTGTTTTACTTTTACCTCTTTACTTTTTCCTAATACTTCAACTTTTATCTCCTCAATATCTAGCTTTCTTTCTTCACCAAAACTGTCTAGCAATTGATATTTAAGATTACTAATAAAGATTTCTTTTCCCTTTTTTTCATTTAAGGAATAATACCAAGTCTTTTTGTTATCACCCTTATGTTCCCTAACAACTATGGGAGACATAGTAGAAAAAACTGCATAATCATCAGTTATTCTTTTTTCTCTATTCATATTTATCCTAGAGATGGTTATGGAATTATCTTTGATATTATATTTCTTTCCCTTACTAGCTAACGCTGCATTATAAAAAAATATCCCATCTTTCATATCATCTGTGGAAAAATTCAGGATCATTTTCTTCTCTGGGATAACTATTTCCTCTCTAGTAAACTTACAATTAGGCATATACAAAGAAAATGTGAAGGTCTTTCTCTTATTTTTTTCGTCTTCATATAGTGAATTGTAATAATCTTTATCATAGGATTCATAAAGATATTTAAAAAAAGAAAGTATCATTCTATTTTTATCCTTAGGTATATTTTCATTTTCTAATAATAGTTCAACATTAAATCGCATTTTTTTCACCTCCCTAAAATTTATTTTTTATATAAAAACATCTACTAAATACTATTCTACCACCTAATGGTGAAGTATAATGTCTCATTCATAAACTCTTCTTAATTTTCTCATTTCATCGATTATATCTTCTCTTAGCTTCTCTGGCTCTAATACTTCAACCTTGCTTCCCATGCTCAACACCCAGGATTTAACCTCTGGATATCCCTTTAATCTTGCTTCAAATATAATAGTATCCTTGTCCAGTTCTGTTATCCTCTGCTCCACTGAATACTGCTTTTCTTTGACTAATTGACTCATGGGATATGAAATCTTAAGCTTTAGATAGAACATATCATCGTCAATTATTCCAAAAGATGTCCGCAATATATTCTTTATATCATATGTGTTATTGATGGTGAATTTATCATCTAGAATATTCAATTCTTGAATTCTAGACATTTTAAAATATCTAATATTCTTCCTCAATTCACAATATCCAAAGAAATACATAGCACCATCATGATCAAAAGTCCCATATGGGTGTACTACTCGTCTAATATCATTTCTATCTTCATTGTTTGCCAAAGATCTATATGACATATCTATCTTACGTCTAGAGATTATTCCTTTGCTTATTATCTTCCAAAATTCTCTTTCTTTTTTCTGCATATACAATGGTTTTAATGTATCCTTATTAAAATAATCTATATAGTCAAACTCTCCTTCTAGATTGAGTATCTTATTTGCCAGCATCTCAAAATCTAGTGAAAACATGTAGTTTCCACTCCTAATTATTTCATTAGCCATCTTCAGTGATTCTAGCTCTTTCTTTGTAATCCCTAAGCCCTTTAAACTTAATCTATTTTCTAGATAATATCCACCATATCTGCCTTTCTTTGACCCAATATAGATTCCTGCTTTTCCTAAGTCATTTTTATATTCCTTAACCATCCTAGGACTTACCTCTAAGATTTCAGCTATCTCTTTGACCTGAATTAGCCGTCTACTTTGTAACAACATATACATATATAAAGCATTTGATAATCTAGACATATTTATAACCTCCTACTTCTACAACATCTCCACTTTAATTATCTATTTCTACAAATATAAGATAAATCCTTCTTTTTAACACGAAATCTTTAAAATAAAAGATATCTTTGTCAATTAATTTTTGCAATTATTTAAAGAAATTTTAAAATTATCCTTGACAAATCTTAATTTTCATATTAGAATTGCTTTCAAGATAATATTTGCAGACGGCATTTACAATTTAAAAATATTATAGGCATAGAAAAGAAGAGTAAGCATGTGAATACTTTTACAGAGAGTTCCTATTTGGTGAGAAGGAGCATTGGATAACAAGCTGAACATGGTCTTTGAGCCTGACTGTTGAATGTTTTAAACAGTCACGTACGCACACGTTATAGTGATAGAGTATTTAGGGGTAATATAATTATCCTGCGTACTTGATGAGATATGATACCGTGAGGTATATATGAACTTAGGGTGGTAACACGAAGCTTTCGTCCCTTTGCATTTGCAAAGGCATGAAAGCTTTTTTTATTTGTATTTATAATATGGGAGGTAATATTTTGATTAAATTATATGATGTTTCAAAAATATTCTATAGTGAACAAGGCAATATAACAGCAGTCAAAGATATATCTATAAATATTAACAAAGGGGAAATATATGGAATCATCGGTCTAAGTGGTGCAGGTAAATCTACATTGATAAGATGTTTAAATAGATTGGAAGAGCCTACTTCTGGAAAAATATTTATTGATGGAGTTGATTTAATCTCTCTCAATAGAACTGATCTGAGACATCAGAGAAAAAACATAGGTATGATTTTTCAACACTTCAACCTTCTATCTCAAAAAAACGTATATGATAACATCGCATTTCCTCTTCGCCTTGAAAATGTAAAAGAAAGTATTATAAAAAACAGAGTTGAAGAACTTTTAGAATATGTAGACTTGAGTGATAAAAAATACAACTATCCAAGCCAATTAAGTGGGGGTCAAAAACAAAGAGTATCTATAGCTAGATCTATTGCAACAAACCCCAAGATATTACTAAGCGATGAGGCAACCTCTGCATTAGATCCTAAAACCACTAAATCTATATTAAATCTATTAAAAAAAATTAGAGATGAACTAAATATAACAATTGTTATGATAACACACCAAATGGAAGTGGTAAAAGAAATCTGCGATAGAGTAGCAATAATGGAAAACGGACAGATAATTGAGGAAAATTCTGTTGAAGATCTATTTAAAAATCCTAAATCTAAAGTTGCTAAATCATTTGTCAATTCAATAAATGTAAATATTGAAGAAGAGATAATTAACACAGCAAATGCTCAGAGCAGAGTTATTCATTTAAATCTCGGAGGTAATAGTGCTAATCACCCCATAATCTCTAGGATTATTAAAGGATTTAACATAGATATAAATATACTGTCAGGAGACATCAAAAAATTACACTCCTCAAGTGTAGGATACTTAATACTAGAATTGATCGGAGAAGATAGGGAAATTGACAACGCACTCTCATTCCTCAAATATGAAAATATAGATGTGGAGGTTATATAATGATTAAATTAATTGTACCTTCTCTATTGGAAACACTGTATATGGTCTTCCTATCCACACTCTTTTCCTTAGCTATAGGATTTCCATTAGGGATATTGTTGGTCATTACAGAAAAAGAAAACATATGGGAAAAGCCAATACTTAACAAAATATTAAATAGCTTTATCAATATAGTTAGATCTATTCCCTTTATAATTTTAATGATATTGATATTCCCACTTTCCAGATTTATAGTAGGAAAAACTACAGGTTCAACTGCAACTATAGTTCCCTTATCTATTGCAGCAGCTCCATTTGTCGCTAGAGTTATAGAATCCAGTATAAGGGAAATTGACAAGGGGGTGATTGAATCTAGTTTGGCAATGGGTGCTTCTGTTCCCCAAATTATAAAAATGGTACTTATTCCAGAATGTCTTCCATCTATAACATCTGGAATTACATTGACCATAATAAATTTAATTGGATATTCAGCTATGGCTGGAGCTATTGGAGGTGGTGGATTAGGTAATTTAGCGATTCGTTTTGGATTCTATAGATTTCAAACAGATGTAATGATTATATCTCTTATAGTCATAATCACATTAGTTCAAGGTGTTCAACTTATTGGAACTCAATTATCTACTAAAATTGATAAGAGGTAATTATTTAAATTTAACAATAAAAAATTGGAGGGATTAAATTGAAAAAAATATTATCCATATTCTTAATATTATCATTGGCATTAATATCATTAACAGGTTGTGGCAATAAATCAGCTGACCCTAATAAGATCAGAATAGGCGTATCTCCCGACCCCCATGCAAAATTAGTGGGAATTGTGGTAGATGATCTAAAAAAGGAAGGAATAGATGTTGAAATTATCGAATTTACAGAGTATACAACTCCTAATCGAGCTCTTGCTGAAGGAGAGTTAGATGCGAATTATTTTCAGCATATTCCCTATCTAAATGATTCTATAGCTAAAGAAAATCTAGATTTAGCAATACTTGGCTCCGTCCATATAGAACCTATGGCATTATATTCTAATAAAATTTCCTCTATAGAGGATCTAAAAGATAATGCTGAAATAGCAATACCAAATGACACTGTCAATGGGGGAAGGGCCTTACTTTTACTTCAAGCTAATGGTCTAATTAAATTAAATAAAAATGCTGGTCTTGAAGCAACAGAAAAAGATATTATAGAAAACAAGAAAAATCTTAAATTTAATCCATTAGAGGCTGCATATATTCCTAGAGTATTAGACGATGTAGATGCAGCATTGATAAACGGAAACTATGCACTTGAAGCAGGTTTAAACCCTGTAGAAGATGGTATTATAATAGAGAGCATAGACTCCCCTTATCCAAATATCGTAGCAGTTCGCAGTGGCGAAGGAGATGAAGAAAAATTTGTTAAACTCATAAATGCACTTCAATCAGATAAGGTTAAAGATTATATAGAAAAAAATTATAACGGTGGAATAGTTCCTGCATTTTAATGACTCCAAGGTAGACTTTTAAAAGTCTACCTTTAAGTTTTATCTGAGGGTTTACAATTTCAAGAAACTAATATAAGTTTTCTCTATTATAAGGTCAAAAAACATATATATAGTATCTATTGCATCTCTATATGAAACGCCCCTTACTTTATAGTCCCTTTTTCACACTTTACTAATAATTTAATCTTTCCTAATCAATCTCATATCAACTAGTAATAATAACCATCTTAAGTCAAAATATATTATTGTTAAATATTCTAAATCATTGTATAATAGTAGTACATCATAACTGCAATTGCATATCAGAGTAAATAAGCAGCACATAATATATCAAGAAAGGTGGTGAACTTGTCGTCTTATAGTTTATTCATGTTTTTAAAAAAGGAGGTTTTTGAATGAATACCAAGACAAAAGATTCAAACAAAGGTTTTTTAGCATGGGTAGAAAGAGTAGGAAATAAAATCCCACATCCATTTATTTTATTTTTATGGTTAATCATAATTATTGCAGTGCTATCATTCATTTTAAACAAATTAGGTGTATCCGCTATAAACCCAACTACTGGTGAAACTGTAGAAGTTAAAAACCTTTTATCTGGTGAAGGTATCAACCACGCTCTTACTACGATGATCAAAAACTTTACTGGATTTGCGCCACTTGGATTAATACTCACTATGACATTGGGTATTGGATTGGCAGAAGAAATAGGATTTATGTCATCTCTGATGAGAAAGACTATGCTTGGTGCACCAACTAGAATTGTAACATTTGCCATTGCATTAATCGGCATCTGTGGAAATATTGCTTCTGACGCTGCAATCGTTATAATACCGCCATTGGCAGCCATGATATTTCTATCCTTAGGTCGTCATCCAATTGCAGGTATAGCAATAGGCTATGCAGCTACTACAGGTGGATTTA
The DNA here is from genome assembly GCA_052067355.1 of Tissierellaceae bacterium HCP3S3_D8. Classification (GTDB taxonomy): domain Bacteria; phylum Bacillota; class Clostridia; order Tissierellales; family Tissierellaceae; genus CABMKH01. The sequence goes on along the minus strand of JBQHQH010000010.1, from coordinate 34,279 downwards.
GTGCCAATCTATTTCCAGCTGGTACAGATGCCCTATTACAAGGTATTACAAATGAAGCAGCTGCAATTGTAGGTGCTCCTGAAATACCATTAGTGGCTAATTGGTACATAATGGTAGTATCTACTTTTATATTAGCATTTGTTGTTAGTATTATGTCAGAAAAATACTTAGAACCAAGATTAGGTAAATATACTGGTTCAAAACAGATGGAATCACAAGAACTAACTCCTGAAGAAAATGCTGGACTTAGAGCAGCTGGAATAGGTGCTTTAATCTACATGGCTATATTAGTCATAGCTTTAGTACCTAAGAATAGTTTCTTAAGAAATCCAGAAACTGGTTCAATCATGACTAAATCACCATTCATGGCAGGGATTATACCTATACTATTGATATTATTCTTAGTCACTGCAATCCCTTATGGTATAAAAATTGGTAAAATTAAATCTTCTGGTGATGTTCCAAAATTGATGACAAAAGCCACCGGTACTATGAATTCATTTATAGTATTGGCATTTATAATTGGTCAATTTATCTCTTATTTCAACTGGACAAATCTTGGTCAAGTGTTAGCAATTGGAGGTTCAAATGTATTGACAAATATTGGCTTTACAGGGATAGGATTATTTATAGGCTATACTATACTATGTTCATTTGTAAATCTATTTATAGGTTCTGGATCAGCAAAATGGGCTCTTTTAGCTCCAATATTTGTACCTATGTTCTATCTTTTAGGATATCATCCAGCATGGACACAGTTTCTATATAGAATGGGAGATTCATCTACAAATATAATTTCACCATTGTTCACTTATTTCCCTATTATCCTTTCATATATGAATGAATATGATGAAAAAGCAGGAGTAGGTACACTATTATCATTGATGATTCCTTATTCAGTAGCAATATTAATAGCATGGATAATCTTAGGATTAATCTGGTACTTCATAGGATTACCATTAGGTCCTGGAGGATCTATATTCATATAATTGGAGGTTAGACAAAATGAAAGAGAAGATTGACAAACTTATTGAAAAATACCTAGATGATATAATTGAGATTAGAAGAGATATACACATGCACCCTGAACTTGGCATGGAAGAGGTGCGAACCTCCAGTCTTGTGAAGTCCGAACTTGAAAAGCTTGGCCTTGAAGTACAGGATAAGATCGGAAATATGGGAGTTGTCGGACTTCTAAAGGGTAAAGAAGATGGAAAAACCCTCCTTTTAAGGGCTGACATGGACGCTTTACCTATAGAAGAACAAACAGGGTTACCTTTTAAATCTATTAATGCTGGAAAGATGCATGCCTGTGGTCACGATGTTCATACTTCTATCCTATTAGGTGTAGCTAGGGTACTGACTGAACTGAAAGATGAATTCAAGGGAAATATTAAATTTACATTTCAACCAGCAGAAGAGGCAAATCCTACTGGTGGAGCTAGGTATATGATTGAAGATGGAGTACTTGAAAACCCAAAGGTAGATGCTGCCATGGCCCTTCATGTTTGGAACTTTCCATTAGGTAAAGTTGCCATTCGAACTGGTACTATGATGGCTCAATCTGATAGAATATTTATTACAGTAAAGGGTAAAGCCGCCCATGCTTCACAACCTCATGCTGGTGTTGATGCTATAGTTGCAGCAGGTCATATATTGACTGCATTACAAACAGTAATAAGTCGAAATGTAGACCCTATGGAAAGTGCTGTAATAACCATTGGTACAATTCACGGAGGAAACAGATATAATGTACTGTGCGATAAAGTAGTCATGGAAGGTACAGTTAGGATATTTAATCTAGCTATTGCAGAGTTAATGCCTAAGAAAATCAAAGCTATTGCTCAGAATGTGGCCAAAGCCCTTGATTGCGAATGTGAATTTGAATACATCCCAGGATATAAGATGACAGTGAATGATGAAGAGCTAACTGACAAAGCTATAAAGAGTTTCCAAGATGTTTTAGGCGAAGAAAACGTCATTATTCCTGAGCATCCTGCCTCTGGTTCTGAAGACTTCTCAGAATTTACAATGAGAGTTCCATCTGTATTTTATTGGCTAGGTATGGAATCCGAATTAAACAAGGGTTGTACTACATTGCATAATCCTAATCTAGTAGTAGACGAGAAAAGTATAGCAGTAGGTATAAAGACTATGTGTAAAGCAGCTTTAGATTTTTTAAATGAATAGCAAAATATTTCTAGATAAAAATTGAGAAGTCAAAGAGCAACACTCTTTGACTTCTTTTTTTAAATATCTTTATATTATATTTATAATATATCTATTAGAGATTATAGATAACTAACTTGTCTTTTTATTTCTCTTTCTTTTCCACCTTCTTTAAACTTAACTTCACCTGGGGTTATGCAATCTAAAACAGGGCAAACATTTAAGCACAGATGACATCCAACACATTTTTCATCATTTATTTTAGGAAGTCTTTCTTTATCTTGCCATTCTATTGCCTGATGTCCTGCATCATAACATGATACATAACATCTACCACAGCCAACACAAGTCTCTTCATTTATCTTAGGAATTATCATAAAATCTCTATCTAGATCTTCTGCTGGAACTATTTGGTCTAATGCTTTTCCCACTAGATCTTCTAGTCTATCTACACCTTTTTCTTCCATGTAGTAAGCTAAACCACTCTTCATATCTTCTACTATTCTATATCCGTATTGCATTACAGAAGTAGTAACTTGTAGATTTGTTGAACCAAGTAAAATAAATTCTAAGGCATCTTGCCAAGTTTCTATACCACCTATACCACTAATAGGTATATGTTTACAATCTGGATGAGTTTTAAGTTCATGTAAAAATCTTAATGCTATAGGTTTGACAGCTGCACCAGAATATCCTGATACTGAAGATTTACCATTAACCACTGGCAAAGCAGTCATATTATCTAAATCTATACTTGTAATTGATTTTACAGTATTTATAGTTGATATAGCATCCGCTCCTGCATCAATAGCTGCTTTAGCTGGAACATACATATTCCCAATATTTGGTGTCATCTTTGCTATTACAGGCAAATGAGTTGATTCTTTTACGGCTTTAGTATATCTATATACTAATTCAGGATTTTGTCCTACGTCGGAACCCATTGCACTTGAAGTCATCTGTGGGCATGAGAAGTTAAGTTCTAGCATATCAGCACCTGCTTCAGTTACTTTTTTCGCAAGAATTCTCCATTCTTCTTCTGTACTCCCCATTATACTAACACCAAGTACTTTTGTTGGATAATCTTTCTTTAATCTTCTTAAATATTCTAGATTTGTCTCTAATGGTTTATCTGAAATTTGTTCCATGTTTTTAAATCCTGTCCATGGAGTACCTTCTTTTCTTGTTATATCAAATCTTGGTGAACATTCATTTGGTAAAAATATACCTATTGTCTTATAAAATACACCTGCCCAGCCAGTATCAAAAGCTTTTGCAATCATGTCATAATTACTGCATACAGGTGAAGATGATAAGAAGAAAGGATTCTCACATTTTACACCTAAAAATTCTATAGATAAATCTTTCTTTAAACTCATATTACTTCTCCTCCTTTGCATTCATGTATTCTATCATTTGTAGTGCGACTTCTTTACCTTCAGCTACCGCTTGAACTACAGTATCGCCGTCATTTTTTATATCTCCTGATGAGAATACACCTTCTGATTCTACAAAGTCTTTGAAGTCTTCAGCTCTTTTTTGACCAATTGCAAAAATTAATCTTGAAGCTTTTAATTCCATCTTTGATAATTTATCTCTAGAGTCAAATTTAACAGATATTAGTCTATTTCCATCTGCTATGGTTTCAACTGGTGAGAATTCTGTAATTACCGGAATTCCCATAGCTTGTACTGTACTTAATTCATCAACATTTGCTGGTGCTTCTCCTATACTTCTTCTATAAACTACTTTAGTATTTGCACCTAATTGATGGGCAGTTAATGCACAATCCATTGCAACGTCTCCACCACCTATGATAATTACATTTTCACCTTTAAGTGATTTCAATTCTCCTGTTCTAGCTTGTTTTAAGAATTTAAGAGCAGCCTCTACTCCTTCTAAACTAGTATCAACATTTTCATCTGCAACTATCTTTGATTCTGTAAGACCAACACCAACATGAATTGCATCATATTTTTGTTTTAAGTCTTCTAATTCTTCCATAGGAATTCTTCTATTACATATTATATTTACTCCTAACTCTTCAATCAGACTTATATCATAATCTACTATTTCTTGATTAATTCTTGAAGGGTTAATCCCATATGTAAGTATTCCACCTGGTCTTTCTTCTGCTTCAAATACATCAACTTCATACCCTTCTCTAGCAAGTACGCTTGCACAAGCTAATGAAGCTGGTCCTGAACCTATACATGCAACTTTTTTTCCATTTGTTTTTTCTGGTTTTTTATAAACTTTCATATTGTGAATTTTTTCTTGTCCAACAGCAAATTCTTGTAATTTACCTATCTCAATAGGCTTATCTATTCCTGTTCTACTACAAGCTTCCTCACACAATTTAGCATGTGGGCAGATTAAGCTACAACTGCCGCCAAATGGATTATTCTCTCTTATAGTTTCAGCTGCACCTTTGAAGTTTCTAAATCTAATAGATCTAATAAACTTACCAGGATCTGTCTTTGCTGGACAGGCTTCACTACATGGTGCATCATAGCAAAGCAAACAACGTGAAGCCTCTTCCATAGCTGTCCTAATGTTATAGGCTTCTTCTCTTTTTTCTCCATAAGCAATATCTAGTACTTTAGTCATATAATTCCCTCCTATAGTTTGTTAAAATACAAACTAATGAGCACAAAAAAATTCTATCCCGACGATAGCTACTTTACTCATTAATTTTGTCTCACAAAAAAATTATAGAATAAAATACAATGCTATATCACAGTATAGAATACATTATAAATATAATATATTTTCTTTATTGTATTTAATATAATTTAATTTTAATACTTAAATTCATATTTGTCAATAAAATATCATAGTTTTTTTAACTAACTTATTAAATTATTGATCCTAGTTCTTATTATAGTTTTTATTACTAGTTAAATTATAAAATGTTTTGCCGCCTAAGTCACACGCAACTCCTAGTAAAGCTCCTACTACTAATGTTGGCACTAATACTTTCCATTCTCCATTGGTGGCAAAAGTTGAAAAACATCCTACAAATGTTCCAGGTATAAATGATAAACTTCTATATTTACCGAATATACACATGACAAATGTAATAAAACCACTATACAAAAATTGATCAAAGGAAAGCGGAAGCTTTGTAGACAATATTATGATAGTCATACCACACAGTACTCCAAATAGATTTTGTCTTACTGTTACTATGAACCCCTCTATGCCATGTTTACCTGAGGCAAAATAAGTAGTACATCCTGCAAAGCCAGCCCAAGTAACAAGGCCCAATATTGGAGCAAATTGAGACCATAGTCCACAGAGTACACCGGTGACTATACTTAATGCCATTAACTCTGTCATATTATCCCCCTCTCTATATTTAATTGTTAATTTACATACATTTTATTAGCTTGTTATAATTTTGTCAATACCTTTTTATATCTCATCAGGTGATTTTCTTAAACCAAAAGAGATCAAAGAGCATTAGCTCCTTGACCTCTTGGATTTTAAACAAAATTATTTTTCAAATAACTTTTTTATCTTAATAATAATTCTACAGTTTTCGTTAACGCCTTAAAAGCCATTACTAATGTATCCTCATCAAAATCAAATTTATTGTTGTGATGAGCTGCTGTAAGATCAGATCCAAACATAAAATGTAATGCCTTTCCACCCTTTTCCTCAACCCTATTCATCATAAAGGTTACATCTTCAGAACCTCCTAACGACCTAGCTACATCTATTTTAAAACCTTCACTCTTTAGGTAATCAGATACCATGTCTACAAATTCTCTATCATAAGTATTATATGCTGGAGCCCCTCCTGCTTCGACAGTCTTATATTTTACATCAAAAGCCTTGGCAGAGCCCTCTATTACACAACTTACCTTTTCCTTTAACATTTTATTTACTTCTTCATTTTCTCCCCTAGTTTCTATTTGCATCATAGCATTACTTGGAACTATATTTCTAGAAGACCCTGCTTTCAGTACCCCTACATTTAATCTGCTCATACCTGTAGAAAATTGAGTTAATGTATGTAGATTAAGAGCACAGCTAGCTGCTGCCAATAAGGCATTTTTACCTAATTCTGGTGCAGCCCCAGCATGAGAAGGTACTCCTTCAAAATATACATCTATTTTAGAGGTAGCTAAAAATCCTACAGTCCCCAATCCTAATGTACCACTTTCTACCCCAAGACCTATGTGACCTGCTAATAGATAATCCAACTCATCTACAATACCTGCACCTACCATACTCTTAGCTCCACGTACTCCTTCTTCTGCTGGCTGGAATATCAATACAAATTTTCCCCTTAAATTATCCTTTTCATCCATAAGCCACTTAGCAACTGTCAACCCTATAGTCATATGTCCATCGTGTCCACAGGCATGCATTGCAAAATCATTACTAGATCTAAAGTTTTCTCTATTAGGTCTATGATCGCCATCATGAGACTCTTCGATTCCATTAGCATCAATATCAAAACGCATCCCTACAGTAGGCCCTTCTCTTCCAGTATCCAATGTAGCCACTACTCCAGTATATCCCTCTAATATTTCACTTATATCATAATCTGCCTCAAGGGATAGACTCCCTCCATACTCTTTCATCTCCTTTTCCGTCGGAAGTCCCATTCTCTCACTATGAATAGTTTTTCCATACTTCACCTCATATCCATAGGATTTAAGATAGTCTATTAATCTCACTGTAGTTTGAAACTCTAACCAACCCGGTTCTGCTATTTTGTGAAACTCTCTTCTCATCTCTGACATACTCTGTATTAATCCGTCCATCTTTTTTCCCCCTTATTCAATATATTACCTTTATACCCTAAAGTAATGTCTATCACCTACATTTTATCACATTAAATTGAATAATATAAAAAAAGACTATGGAAACCATAATCTTAGATAGTCACTTCAATAATCATTCATTCTCTAATCTAAAGATAGAAACTATACCAAATGTACCTAAAAGACCTACTACTATAAATCCAGCTGTCAAATTAAAATAATCTCCTATACCTCCCAAAAGCATAGGCCCTAATATCATCCCCACTCCGAAAGCAGCTTGATAAAATCCCATAGTAGTAGTCATCAAATGACTATCAACACCTTCAATAACTGCTGCCATTAACAGGGAAAAAGCTATTGCATTTCCTATACCAGCAATAAATTGCAATATATATAATATAGTTAAATTAGGGGCAAAAGGTGTAATCAAACATACAGAAGTAGTCATAGCAAATCCTAACATCAAGGCATTTCTCTTCCCCATTTTTTCCGACATAATAGTCCCTGCCAATAGAGAAAATAATACTTGTGGCAAATTATATGCAGTAGTTAGAAATCCAAGCTCTAATTTACTAGCCCCTAACTCAGCTGCAATCAATGGAGTAAATCCAAAATTAGTGGAATAGCCAATACATTGTATTAAAGCTCCTAACATAGAGATATGTAGTATTCTCTTATTCTTCATCACAGATGTAAGTCCTTCTGCAGATATGGGAAGACGTTCTATTTCTACTTTCTCCTCATAGATAAAAAAACTAAATATAAGACATAGAACACTGGCAACTACACTAGTTAAAAATATAGATCTAACTCCAAATTCCATAGCTATAAATCCGCTAGTAAACATGGCTATTAACTGCCCTAATTTACTGCTAGCTGTTACTATGCTTATAGCTTTACCAGAGTCGTTAGACTTATAATAGCTTACAAATAATATAGTAAAGTTTACCCAAGTTGCTGAAGCAATCCCTGCAATAAGTCTAGTTACTAAAAGAGAATATGGATTAGGAAAGAAATATGTCAATGCAGCACTTATTAATGAGCTAATGATACCTCCGATGATAAAGACTTTTCTCTTTCTTAAAGCATCAGATAATACTCCAAATGGTATACGAAGCACAGTCTGACTAAGCCCATAAGCTCCAGTAATAACTCCTATTAGCTTATAACTAGCACCCATATCCTTAGCATAATTAGTAAGTTGTGGAAGATAAGCATACATAGAAAACCAAAAAAATACAGTTACAATTGAAAAGATAGTCTTTTTATATTTCATAATAAATTCGCTCCTAGATATCTAACTTGATCGTCAGTATTACCGCGGCCTTTTAAGCCGCGGCCTTTATTCCATTATATTCCTAATTTAATGGTATCTCAATATCCAACAGTGGGGGATATTGCTGACAGCCAAATATATCCCCTTCCCCTGGGCTTCCACTAGGAGAACTTCTAGATATAGTAAATTTTATTGCATAAGCTGGATCAAACTCTACAAAATCCGTTATTCTATCCATATCTATATCATATAGTTCTGCCATGGTTTCCCTAGTAATAACCTTGCTACTCTTCACTAAATCATAATTTTCTCTCTCCCTAAAGATAATATCAAAAGTAATCCTATCCGTCCCAGCATTTTTACTTCTTATTGTTTTAGCTAGATCTACAAGTTTCGCAGTCTTCATCTATATTCCCTCCTATACATCAATTTCTATTAGCTTCACATCAAAGAACTCCATAGGATCATCTACTTCTATTACATGATTCAATGACCATCTAAAGGCTGGGGTTGCTGGAAGTACTTCGTCTACTACAAATGCAGCCGTTCCAGCTGTACCTTTAACCTCTGGAAGTCTAGCATAAAATATCTGTCTTGTACCAATCATAGCTACTTCCTCAGCCATTTCTTTTGTTGGAGCTATTCCCTGTACTACTATACACAATTCATGGGATTTAATTTCCTTTACTGGCTCTAAATCTCCCATTACTCCATTTTTGCCATAGACTCTATAATGTAATTCATAACCTTCTTTTCCAAATCTCTCTTCTACATGTTCTCTAGCCAGTTTAAGAACTTTATCTATATTTTTAATTGTATATGGATCTCTAACTCCTGCTATACCTATATACATCTCCCCAACTTTAGTAGAGCCTTCAAGTTTCACTCGTATCTTACCATCTATTGGTACATACTTAGGATTGGTTATACGAGTGGTTTTCTCATCATATTGTTCATATACACATTCAGACATATCCAACATACCACCAGCAAAATACTCATAATATGGATTTGATCTTTCATACATTGCATGACCTGCCACTGAAGCTACAGTACATCTTTGCCATGGAGCCATAGCCTTAACTTTTACATCTTCATGGGTTATAGTTCCTATTACACTTTCTTTAGCTCCATAGGGTTCTGCACAAAATGAAGCACACTCTAACACTTTTCCTAAATAGTATGAAAGATTCTCTGGAAATCCTTCTTTAATTGCAGGTGCAGCAAACAATGCAATATCTGAGGATCTTCCACCAATAATTACATCTGCTCCCATGTCTAAAGCCTTAATATATGGATGAACTCCTGCTACTGCTACTACTCTCTCTACTTTCTCCAATTCTTCCATTGTCAGGTTTTCCCTTGAATCTAGACCTTCAATTACAATTCCACGATTCATCTTTTCCTTTAAGATCTCTTTATCTACTTCCGAATAAAAATAGGCTAACTTAAATTTAGGAATATTGTGTTCTTTAGCTATCTCTTTTATCATCTCAATATACATATCTACTCTACTATTGGTTCCAGTATCTCCTGCAGAACCTATGATCATAGGCACACCTTGTTCTCTAGCTGCTACTAATATCAATTCTAAGTCGTGTTTTTGCCAGACCTTTAAACTTGGAGATCTATCTGCTCCCAATGGCCCCGGCCCTATATCATCACTTCCTGAGTCTGATACATAATAATCTGGCATAGTCTTAGCACCTAGATGGAAACTTCCTTCCTTAGTAGGCGCAAAACCTAGATGCCCATTAGGACAGAGTATCCTAAGCTCTTTTCTACTCATTATCTATTCCTCCTTTAATTATAGAAATCACTTACTTCTTCTACATAATGATAAATGCAACTATTATGCCAAACTTATCCCAAAATCAGTATATAGGGCTCTGTATATTGTAAATCTCTAAAGAACTAGATAAAAATATAGATTAATAGTCCCGAAGAACTATCAATCCATATTAAATGTAAACAAATTAGACTAAACTATTATCTATATCTACTAATTATGTTTGATATATTTACAGCTAGATTTGAATATTATATTCCTTTATTTTATTGTATAGTGTCTGTCTCCTAATTCCTAATATTCCTGCAACCTTAGTCTTATTTCCATGGTTTCTCTTTAGTGTATTTTCTATTATAATCTTTTCATAGTCTCTTAAACTCATATGATTTTTATTCTTGCTCTCTCTTTCCTTTACTATTCCTGTTATCTCTACAGGCAAATGTTCCTTTAATAAAAGTTCCTCATCTGAATCTGCAAATAATACAGATCTTTCAATTACATTCCTCATCTCTCTGACATTGCCTTTCCATTCATACTCCATTAAATACTCCAAAGTCTCTATATCTATATACTTCATCTTTTTATTATATTCTTCAGCAAATTCAACCAAAAATTTTTCAGCTAATAGAGGTATATCTTCTCTTCTCTCTCTAAGAGATGGTATCTCAAGATTTACTACATTTAATCTATAATATAGATCCTCTCTGAATCTTCCTCTCTCGATTTCCTCCATCAAATCCTTATTAGTAGCAGCTATTATTCTCACATCTACCTGAATGCTCTTTTCAGAACCTACTCTATAGAACTGTTTATCCTGTAGAACCCTGAGGAACTTAACTTGCATAGGTAAAGGCAGTTCTCCCACTTCATCTAAAAATAGAGTTCCATTGTGTGCTAGCTCAAATTTACCTCTTTTCATCTGAATTGCTCCCGTAAAAGCCCCTTTCTCATGGCCAAATAGTTCTGACTCTATTAAATTCTCTGGTATGGCACCACAATTAACAGGTACAAATCTCTCTAACTCTTGAGAACTCTTTTTGTGAATAAGTCTTGCAAAGACATCTTTTCCCACACCACTCTCTCCAGTCAATAGGATATTTGCCTTACTTCTGGCAATTCTATCCACTAAGTAAAATAGTCTTTGCATATTTTCACTTTTTCCTATTACCCCTTCATAATTATATTCTCCGTACAATCGCCTTCTTAAATTTTGATTTTCTTCCACTAAGTTCTTTCTCTCTGCAGCTTTTCCCACTGTAAATATCAATTCTTCAGTAGAAAATGACTTTTCTATATAGTCGAAAGCTCCCATCTTTAATGCCTTTACTGCAGACTTTATATCTGCATATGCAGATATAAATATGACTTCTATAAAAGGATCTATATCCAAAGCTCTTTCCATTAGTTGAATTCCATTCATACCTGGCATCTTAAGATCTGTTATCAATATATCTATCATATTCTGCTCCAGATAATCTATTGCCTCATATCCACCTTTTGCTGTTATAACCTTATACTCCTGACTTTCCAATACGATTTTTAATGTCTCTCTAATGGACTTCTCGTCATCTACTAATAACAATGTAAGTCCCATCTAACATTAACTCCTTTCCTATTACACTATAGGCAGTAATAAAGTCATCGTAGTTCCGCAATTTTCCTCACTTTTAACTAGTATCTTCCCTGTAGAATTGCTTATTATATTATGAATTATTGGCAAACCAATACCTGTTCCATTGCTTTTAGTTGTATAAAAAGGGTCAAATATCTTGTGTATTTCATCTTTTGGAATTCCTATTCCATTGTCTTTTATTTCAATAGTTGCATAATTATCCTCTACATCTATTAGAATGCTAATACATCCACCACCATTTTCCTTATTTGAGTTAATTGCATCTATCGCATTTAACATTAAGTTCAAAAATATCTGTTTCATATTGTCTTCATTAAAAGGTACTTTTACCTTTTCACCCCGTATATCTAAGTCTAATTTAATATCACTCTTTCTTATTCCATAGCCAATCAAAGTCAATGTCTCTTGTAAGATCTTTACTAGATCACATTCTCCCGTAACAAAGAAAGTATCTTTATTTAAATTGACCAATTGCCCTAAAAATCGATTAAGCCTCTCACTCTCTTCATTTATTATAGATAATAACTTTATTATTTCTTCACTATTTTCTCTGTGCCTATCTCTATTATATATACCCAATAGATATTCACTTGCATTTCTTATAGGTAAAAGAGGATTTCTTATTTCATGAGTTATGCCTGAAGTTAGTCTACCTAAAGCAGCTAATTTATCCGCCATAGCTATTTGTTTTTGTAATTTTTCAATCTCAGTATTATCCCTAAAAATACAAATACAACTCTTTAAAGAATTATCTTCATCATAGATAAGAGAAGTACTCAATCTGATTTTAACATAATGTCCATCTTTTCTAATCATATATCCAGGTTCTTCAAATAGTATCTTTCCATTTACCATACTATTTATAATAGACCAATCTTCACCATTCTTCTTAAGTGGTATAGTTCTTATATCCTTTCCCAATACTTCATTATGGGTATAACCAGTTATCTTTTCTGAAGCCTTATTAAATATTATTATTTCATATTTATCATTTACTGCCATCACTCCGCTGTTTACATTCTCCAGTATTTGATTTGAGAAATTCTCTGCTTCCATAATATTGTTATTTAATTCTAATAACACCGCCCCTTGAGATGTAACTATATTTATCATCTTTACATCATATTCATCATACTCATAGGGCTTAGAGCTAGATACGCTTAAAATACCAATTATCTTATCTCCTACTACTAATGGTACAGCAAGAAAAGATCTAATTATTGGGTCCTCATCATAGTATTGCCTAACTGTTATCTCCTTTGATTTCAATACATCATTGATGAGAAGAGCTTTTTTATCTCTGGCTACTAAACCTACAGCACTTTCCCCTACCTTAAAAGGCATCCTTCTCTTCATTCTCTCAACATCAGCACCTATACAGGACACCATTTCTAAGATCTTTTCCTTCTCATTTAGTCTATAGATTACAGCCATATTGAAGTTCACAAAGTTCTGAATAAAATTAAATATTATCTCGGCAATAACCTGAAAATCTTTAGCTTTGTTCATCAAGTCTATAGTTCTAGATAAGAGATCTAGATCTACTTTCTTAGGTTTATAAGATGTCATTTTTTCCCCTTCCATTTCTTTGATTTCATTGTACTATAAGTCTATACAACATAAAAATATAAAATTACCTAGATTCTCAATTTACTTTCCAAAATATATCTTAAAATAAAAGCACATAAAATAAAGGATAAACTTCTGGCTCGTTTATCCTTTATCCGTATTTACTATTGTGTAGTTTGTTTTTCTTCTTCATTAAGTGATAGTGTATGTTCTCCTGTTATATAAAAAGATACTAGGCCAGCTAAGACGCTAATAGATGCAAACCTGATAAAATAAGGCATTATTATCTTTGATGCATTGGTGGCTAAGGATTCTCCCAATGTTCCTCCCATTATTAGTGCAACTATAAACATAAAAAAGATAACTCCTCCACCAAGTATTGCAATTATAAGAGTGATACTAAATATAGATCTAACACTTTTTTCAAGTTTTTCTCTCATGACCCTCCTCCTTTACAAAAATAACACTGGCAAGATTCCTGCTAACATGGCTATAGCTACAACTAGATGAGCCGTTACCCATACTACAGCTAAAATAGATGTCTCTTTCATCTTAGAACCAGCTATCCCCATAGCTGCATACATAGCTAGTGCTAGTGGAGGTGTCATTCCCTCTAATGCACCTGTAATAGCAGGTAATATAGCTGCTGCAAGTATTGGATTGACACCCATTGCAGATAGTGCTCCTACAATACCTACTCCAAATATGGCTATCTGTGAAGAACCTGGTAATATCATCCCTAAGAACATAGTGAATACAGGGAAAAATATAACAAGTTGTAATTTGGTCATATTAAAGGATTGGACATACTCTCCTAAGGATGCCCCTACATTTGCATCACCAAACAGATTAGATATACAGTAAGCAAAATAGACTGTTGCAGCAACAGGAGTTATTTGAGATATACCATTTTTAAACATTTCAAATATACTCTTAAAATTCAATCCTTCTGGCAATTCATCTCTACTAATTATCAATGAATAGATAGCTGCTATTCCTGGTGTAAATAGAATTACCGATGAAGAAAAGGCTTTAGCACCTGACTCTCCCAGCCTATCTGTAAAAAATGTGCCTCCAAATTTAAAGTCCAAAAATAGAGGTAAGAATATTAGCACTGGAACTAATAGAGCCTTCCATCCATTTCTAAAGGTCTCTCCAATCGTAGGTATCTCTTCCTTAGAGACAGGACTCACCTTGTACTTTCTACAAAATAGATATAGGGTTACAAATCTTTGAAGTATGAACCAAATCCCAACGCCCCATACTGCCATCCAAAAGCTAGACAACTGATACTTACCTGGAAATACCGTATCTAAAGCTGTGAAAGCTAGCAATATTGTCCCAGATGGAGGAATCATAGGTCCTAAAGAGCTGGCAGACATCTCAACAGTGGCAGCCAATTCTCTTGGAAAATCTGTCCGTATCATAGCTGGTATTGTAAATACTCCTGTAGCAGCTACATTTCCAGGCCCTGTCCCTGATAATGCAGCCATAAATGTACTTGCAAATAGACTCACATATCCTGCTCCACCTCTAAACCGTCCAACTAGAGATAATATAAAGTTGATGATCACATCTACTACATTTGTTTGTCCAAATATGAATGCTAGGGAGAGAAATGCTACTATTGCATAAAATAGCGTATTTGTAGATGGTTTAATAAGATAGTAAAAAAATTTCTTTTGTTCTCCTAATACAAATATCATTACAACAAATCCTATGAACATGGCTTCATATATTGGCCTTTTTAATAAGATAAATGCAACTACAATAGAAATAAGTAAAACAAATAGATACATCAATTCAATTGGTATACCGCCCATAATAAACCCCCTTTATTTTACATTAAACTATCTGACCTTATATTCTATAAATGCAACAACTATGCCAACTTATAGTTGGAAGATTCCGAATATTGAAAATCTAGTTTCCCCTCTCAATAATACACCTATTATTATTCGTCAGCCTATATATACAAATTGCATATTCGTATAATTTATTTACAATTAGTCCTTTGGGGAATAATATTATCGTTAATTATTTAGACATAAGCTAATACCATATTTAAGAATTATAGGATTGTCGTTTCTTCATAAGCTTTTATGATGGCATGATAAATTTAATAAGAGGATATACACTATCCTCTTATTAAATTATACTCTCTTAAGATATTCTCTACTCTCTCTCTTTCAGGTATTATCCTAGTCTCTTCTTCATCATAGGCATATAATGCGCCACTTACCATTCTAGTCTTCAGCTGTCCTTTGGCTATTTTACTTCCCTTTAATTGAGGAGCATCTAGGATTCCCATCCTCACTGCCTCTACTAGAGTATCTGGATCTGACAATGGATCTAACTTATCCAACCCTAGAGACTCTATAGCTTCTAAGATTATCTTAGCTTCTTCAATCAATTCTTTTTTTCTTCTCTGAACATTTATATCCTTTGTCAAGTCTATAGAGCCAAGGAATTCATTTTTAATTATTCCCCTTACTATCTTACAGGATTCTATGACATCATCAGCTTCTGCCGCATGATGAGCTTCGCAAAAACCAACTACATGATATATATGTGGCTTTATAGCCATTGCTAGATATGCAGATGCTGCCAGTTGTCCCTTCGCCTGCTCCAAATCAGCTGGAAAACTTGCCAATCCTGCTCTAGCCTGACGATATACCCTAAAGTCATCATCTACTAAACTCTCTATCAATTCAATCTTAGCTAGCATCTTTCCTAGATCCTTTTCTGGAGATATATGGGCTGGAACATTAAACATAAATTGAGCTATATAGTCCTTGACTCCCATTTTCTTTGCATTATAAGCAGCTAAATATGCATCGGCTACTGCTATAGCATCATGGGCATCTCGCAAGCTCCAATGATGAGGATCATTTACTTCCACTGGAATATTCCTCTCACCATGCCATGCCATTACCTTTTGATTTTCCATTATAGCTTCTTTAAGTGTCCTAGGTCCTCTCCTATCTAGTTCTGAATACCAAAATAGAGGTACTGCACACCAAGCATTGTCTATATTGTCCTTCAATACTTGGGCAAATCTCTCTATATTTTTAGTTCCACTATAGGATCTCAATAGAGGATAATTGCCTCTTTGAGCTGCATTATATAATGTCTTAAAATCTTCAGGTTTTCTCACAGGAACTCCACCTGCTCCGCTTAGGCTATCATCCATATTCTCTTGATCAAAGAAAAACTCTTGAGCATTTTGATCCGGTGCAATAGATATGATGTCTAATACCTTTGACTCTGCTATTTTCTCTATGGATTCTATAGTTCTCTCAATAGATGTAAGCCCTAAGTGATGTCTCAATATTGGATATGGATATTTAGATTTTATCCGTTCTACTACATTCTTAGGATATTGTTCTTCTTGCAAATCTTCTCTACCTTTTATATAGGCTATTACTTCATCTATATCTTCTCTTCCATAGAATATCTTTTGAAATATATCATATTCTTCCGCCACCAATGCAGCAGGTTCTGTTCCACCAAATAGCCAAGTTATATTCTTTAATTCTTCACTCGATTCTATATTCTCCTTTAATTCCCTTAAGATATTGTTAAGTGGCTCTGGAGTCAATCTATATGAAAGCCCTACTATATCAGGCTTTTTTTCTGCAATTATATCTATCAGCTGTTCAATACTCAATCCTATACCTACAAATTCAGTATTAAAACCTTCCTTTTCTGCTAAATTTAAATAGTTCATGGTACCTGCTACATGGACACAGTTACCAAGAGTTGCTCCTATTATTCTCTTCATTAAACAACCTCCTCTAAACGTCTTTTTACTATAGTTCCCTTTCTGGCCAGTAGATGCATCTCTGTTACAGATAGGCCCTCTAAACCTAGTTTGTCCGCTGTTCTACCTTCTTTTCTAAAATCTCTATTAGTCATAAGCTCTGCTATATTTATTATAGATGTTATTGCTGGAGTCTTTATCCCTAAGGATTGGGCTATGGATTCTATTGGAACTAAACTACAGGGAACATCTTCATATATATATCTGATATGCAATCCTTGAGGTGCCAATAGCCCCTTATATCCTGGATTATTTTGTATTGCTTCAAATATGGTATCTCCCTTAGCACCATAGCTTTCATATAGCCATTGTGATGCAGATATGGTATTTACCTGAAGCATTCTGCCTAACTCCATTCTCTCTTTATCCATTTTTTCTAAAAAATTTCCTATTGATGGTGTAATTCCTTCTGTGTAGTATTCAAAGGGTGCACATCTTTCTATGTGACCACTGTTTAAAAGGGTAGGTGCGGGGTGAAATATTGCACCGTAGTTGTTAATGCTAGTTTCAAGTACATCTTTTGCAGATATAAATTGAGGATATGCCTCGCCGATAAGTTCTAATACATGTTCTGTCTTTGTAGCTGGAATAGTAGCTAATGATACTTCTCTTTTAGATTTAAAGATATGTGCCTGATTATATGAATTGGATCTTGCTGCATATATAAAGGTTTGCGCTTCTCCAACTATTATATTATTTCTCTTTCTTTCCCGAAGTAGGATTTCATAGACTTCCAAAGCTCCTCCCGTTCTCCCAGGATTTAATATTATTATTTGCCCATCCTGCAGATATGGAGCCATCTCTTTAGCAATTTCACTGTGTCCCAATGCCGGTATTGTAACCATTATTATGTCCACATCTCTTATAGCTTCTTCAATATTATTTGTCACCTTATTTAGTACTCCGATTCCCGTTTCTTCTCCACTAAGATGTATAATCGGATCTTCCATAAGTGTTCGTATTTTCTCCAATGTCCTGTTATATAGATTGACCTTATATCCGCTTTTAGCAAGATATCCTGCCATGGCCAATCCACCATTACCTGCACCGATAACACAATATGTGGTCTCTCTTCTCATACTATCATCCTCTCCAAATAATATTTACTCTATATATTATGTAAACTAAAATTTGGGGCATAAAAAAAACTATGGAGTTCCATAGTCCTGATATCAGTACAATATAACTCCCCTTTTTCCCGCCTACGAGGTTAGCTGTCGGATTAGGGCCAAAGGGTAAAATAGCCCATCCATTAAGGATTCACCCCTAAATATTGGTTCCCCCGCTTCTTAAGTAAGAATTCAGCGATATTCGATTCATAATTTTTAGAGTATAATTCATCCATATTATTATAACATACACCTATAGATTTTGTAAAGTGAAAATTGAGAAAACATCAAATTATATTTTTGAACATATAAATAGAGGGTGCATATGCACCCTCTATATCTGTATTTCATCTATAATTTTACTCATTAGAGTTTCATCTATATTTCCACCAGTGATGACTATGGCTACATTCTTTCCCTTAAACATATCCGGGTTTTTAATTACAGCACCTATCCCTATAGCTCCTGCTGGTTCTACTACTGCCTTTTCCTTAGTAAGTAAAAACTTTACCGCTCTAGCTATATCCTCTTCATCTACTAAGACTATATCGTCAATACATTTATGTGCCATCTCATATGGAATATAGCCAACTCCTCCCACTAATGCATCACATATGGAATCCTCAGTTGGATAGACTTCATAGAATTTCTCATCCCTTAATGAGGCTACCATGGCTGGACAAGCTGATGTTTGAAGTCCAATAATTTCTATATTAGGATTGATGTGTTTAGCAGCCATACTTATACCTGTTATTATTCCTCCACCACCTATTGGCACTAATATGGTGTCAATATCTGGCTGCTGCTCTAATATTTCCAACGCAATAGTCCCTTGTCCTGATATTACTACTTCATCTGAACATGGATCTATAAATGTCTCTCCACTATTCTCAATCTTTTCCATTCCAATCTCATGGGCTTCATCATAATTTTTCCCTACCTTTACTACTTTAGCTCCGTAGTATTCTATCTTTTCAACCTTACTTTTAGGAGTAGTTTCAGGTACATATATAGTAGCATTTTTAATTCCCAATAAGTTAGATGCATAGCTTACAGCAGCTCCATGATTTCCAGAGGAAATAGCCACTATTCCCTTTTCTAGATCACCTTTGCTAAGACTTGTCATCTTACTCAATGCTCCTCTTATCTTGGCGCATTTCATCTTCTGTTGATTTTCTAATTTCAAGTATATATTTGTATCATCTTTGCTTAAATACATGGACTTCTCCAAGGGAGTAGTGTAGATGTATTTATCTATTCTATTTTTAGCTTCTTGTATATTTTTAAATTCAATCATATATCACACTTCCTAAAATATTAAATGAGCTGCCAATACTATAATTGGCAAAGTTATAAGAGTTCTCTCTATATATATCAAAAATAAATCCATAGGAGATATATCAATTCTTGAACCTAAGATTACTGCTCCTGCCTCTGATAGATACACTAACTGAGTTACAGATAGAGTTGCCACAATAAAACGAGTCATTTCATTTGGTATACTAGCTCCTATAACAGAAGGTATAAACATATCTGCAAATCCTACCATTATAGTTTGAGATGCCTCCACAGCATATGGAACTCTTAATAGCTTCAACAGTGGAATAAATGGCATTCCCATCCATTGAAATATTGGAGTTGTCTCTGCAATTATAAGTGCTATTGTTCCAAAGGCCATTATAGCTGGCAATACTCCTAACCACATATCAAATATGGTTCTAAGACCATTTGTCAAAAATCCCTTTACATTGCCACTTTGTTCAGCCTTTTGAATTGCTAGATGTAACCCCCACTGTCTATTGGTATATCCCTTAGGCACGCTTTCTCCTAGATCCTTTTTGATTCCCTTGTAATAGGAATCTGATTTCTTAGATAATGGTGGAATTTTAGGCATTACTATTGCAGCCACTATACCTGAAACAACTACAGTCAGATAATATAGACCAAATAGATGCACTAGATCAACTTGTTTTAATACCATTAGGCAAAATGTAATAGATACTGCTGAAAAAGTAGTTGCAATAATAGCAGCTTCTTTCTTGGTATAATATCCCTCTTCATATTGCCTGTTTGTCAATGCTACACCTATTGTTCCATCTCCTACCCATGAAGCAACACAATCTATTGAAGATCGTCCCGGCAATTGAAAAAGTGGTCTCATAACTGGTGTAAGAAGAGCTCCCACGTATTCCAAAAGTCCAAAGTCAGTTAAAAATGGCAACAAAAACCCTGCAAAGAAAAACATTGTAAATAAAGTCAAGATCAAATCGTGTAAGATCAATCCCCCTGTGTCTTCTGACCAAACCCATTCAGGCCCTATTTGAAAATACACCATAATTGTAAGCACTAGACCTACAATCCTAACAATTACCCAAAGAAGTGATACATCAAATATGCCCTTTAAAAAACTACTGTCTTCAATAAACTTAGGTTTAAAGACCTTATAAATTAAAGTTACAATTCCAGTAAATGCTATAAAACCCAATACAATAGTAGGAAGTACTCCTTCCAATGCTAATGTCATCTTTCCAGCCAATAGAGCAACTACAATTGTAGTTTCACCTTCATATTGAAATGGAAACATCAACAATATAATTCCAAGTACAGATGGTAGTATAAACTTTAGATAATCCACAACTGAATATCTTCTACCAGTATTTGTATTTTCCATAGATAAACCTCCATTTTATTATTAAATAAAAATAAAAAAACTCCCATTCCCAAGAAAAAATTCTTAGGAACGAGAGTGTGACTTCGTGTTGCCATCCTATTTTGTCTAAATTTCACAATATAGACCTCATTAGGTACATCATAAAAATAAAGAATATGATTATACCATATCACTATAACGGGTGAACCCGTTGCAGCCTAAATTAAAAAATCTCGGTGCAAAACTCTAAGACCCTTTTCATCTCAATAAGCCTTTCTCCCTTTCACCAATTGGAGCTCGCTTTATAAGCTTAATTAAAACTACTTTCCTCTTCACAGTTTTTTAACTATTATCATATAGTATATATTATATGAGATTAAATGTAAAGTACCTTTATCTGCTAAAGTCATTCTACTGAAACTCTTTACTATACATAATATATGACAATAAAAACAGTAAAAAACAGAGAATCTAGTTCTCTGCTTTCATACTCTCCACTATCACTTTATCATTTATTCTCTTTAGAGGATATGATCCTGATAGCAAAGCTACAAATGTAGCTCCTACACATGCAATAATAGCATTTTCCCAAGGAATCTGATATTCAAAACCACGCATCCCCATTATTATTCTAAATAGTATATATGTCAAACCCAATCCTATAGTTCCACCAAATAAACTAGAATATAGTCCATAGAATAAACTCTCAAAGGCTACCATCCTCTTAATTCCAGATTGAGTCATACCTACTGCCTTTATCATAGCTATTTCCCTAGTTCGTAGTATTATATTTGTGCTTATGGTATTTATTATATTTATAGCACTGATCAAGGTAATTATTGCCACAAAACCATATAGAAATATACTCATCACTATTCCCAAAGCCCTATTATTTCTCGCTTCTTCTGCATAATCCATATAATATACTCCTGGACTTAAGGTTGATATTTCCTCTAAATATGTCTTTATATTTTCACTATCTCCATCATCTTTCATTTCAATATACATATTTACATAGGAGTCATATTCAGGAAATATATCTTTATAGACTTCTTCTGTAGTTATTATAACGACATCTCCATCATAATTATATAACTTGTCAAGAACTCCCTTGTCCAAGACTCCCACTACATTTAAATCTTGGTACTTAGTTCCCTCATCATCTCTGTTGTCTCTATAAGATCCAAAGGGTATTTTATCTCCAACTTTAAAATTATATCCTTCCATTAGGATACTTCTTTCTGTCTTATTATCATAGACATTGGTATTATTGATCACCAACACTCCATTATTTTTATTTAACTCTTCTATATCAAT
The DNA here is from genome assembly GCA_052067355.1 of Tissierellaceae bacterium HCP3S3_D8. GTDB lineage: Bacteria > Bacillota > Clostridia > Tissierellales > Tissierellaceae > CABMKH01. The sequence continues at coordinate 12,166 of JBQHQH010000010.1, read as the reverse complement.
AGTTCCCTCTTTTAATAGCCCCTTCAATACTTCTAGATTTTCATCTCCTATAATACGCAGTTCAGCATTGTGAAGTCTGATCAAATCATCCTTTTTATCTGCAAATAAATATGGAGCTATTTCCATCATCTTCTTATTAATTTGTCTGTCTTCTAGTAATATTTCACCATTATCTTTTATTACCTTATACACTCTCTTGACATCTTTTATATCTATTAATTCACCATATATTTCATCAGATCTATCTTGCATATCTCCATATATATTAAAGTCTCCCATACCCGCACTATCCATAGCTCCCATTTTAAAGGTAAAATCTGAAAATGTAGAAAATGTAATAAATAGGGATATGCTTATGACCATGGAGAATACAGTGATTAAAAATCTCTTTTTATTTCTCCTCAAATTTTTATAGGCTATCTCGCCTTCTACTCCTAATATCTTTCTCACTAGAGGAGAATTTCCCACTTTCTTAAAGGATTCTTTTTTAATCTCACCTGTATTTCTAATGGCTTCCAAAGGAGATACCCTTCCTGCCTGTCGTGCTGGCCCAATAGCTGATAAAAACACTGTCATAACCCCAACAACTGTACTTATTAAAAATACTGTACCTGATATAGTTATTTCCATATCATTGACCAAGCTAAAATTCGTATCTAATAATCCTATAATATATATAACTATTTTCATAGCTAAAACTCCAGAAAATAACCCTATAGGTATACCTATAAGACTCAATATACCTGCTTCTTTTAAGACTATTGCCCTGATCTGATTTGGTGTAGCTCCTACTGAACGGAGTAGACCAAACTGACTTATTCTCTCCAAAACTGAGATATTAAAAGCATTATATATAACTGCAATAGTAGATATTACTATCAATGTTACAACAAATATTAAAAGCGCTATTAGAGATTTATTAAAAGTCTTACTAAGGCTTTCAGCATATAATCTCAAGAGTCTATAATTATACTCAATGCTGTCTTCACCTATACCTAAATTGTCCCCAATAGAAGCAATTTTTTCATTTGCATCTTTTATATTAGAGATCTTTATATAAGCATTATAATTATTATCTTCATAGGTCTTTGAATCTAAAACTGTAATTCCTTGAGTTATGAAACTGCCCCTCCAAAAGTATTTAGGTTCTATAAATCCTACTACAGTATATTCCCTTTCTCCTGTCTTCTCAAAAGTCTCATCTTCCTCATCTCTATTTCCTATTACTAGATTTATCTTATCTCCTAATTTTACTTCCTCTTTAAAATAATCTGTCATCCAAGATTCTATTACTATTTCATTTGACGTTTCAGGAAATCTACCATCTTTTAAATTAAAAGGTAACATCTCCAAAGATTCATTATCATAGCCATAAATATATATATATCTATATGGCATATCCCATCCATAGTGTTTTCTCTCTTTTTCAGTAGTCTCTACAATAGGAGATACCCCTTCAAACCGAGTTATACCTATTTCTTCTATCCCTACATGATTTGCTAATTTATCTACTGTTCTCCTATCTATATCATGAAACTCAGCATGATAAGACCCATTTTCTCTTATAGATTCCTTGATCAGAGCACCTCTAGCAGATACTATAATAGTTCCAATTGCAGATATAAGAGCAACTGATAGGATTATTCCAAATATAGTCAGAAGTGTTCTATTCCTTTGTCCCTTTAAATATCTGTAGGTGAGTTCTCTATAGTTTTTCACTTCTCATCACCTCATCTCGGACAATGGCTCCATCCTCTATGGTTATTATTCTATCTGCCTGTGATGCTATATTTAAATCATGGGTTATCAATATTAAAGTCTGATTATACTTTCTTATGGATATCTTCAATAGATCTACTATTTCCTTGCTATTTTTACTATCTAAATTTCCTGTAGGTTCATCAGCTAATATAATAGAAGGATTATATGCCAAAGCTCTACCTATAGACACCCTCTGTTGTTGCCCACCTGAAAGTTGATTTGGCAGATGCTCTTTTCTATCTCTTAATCCTAACATATCCATCAACTCTTCTAGATGTTGTCTATTCACCTGTTTAGAGTCCAATAGCATTGGCAATAAAATATTTTCTTCTACAGTTAAAACTGGAACTAGATTATAAAACTGAAATATAAATCCTACCTTTCTCCTTCTAAATATGGCAAGTTCTTTCTCTGAAAGACCATATATATCCACTCCATCTATATATACCTTTCCTTCAGTAGGTCTATCTACTCCACCTAAAAGATGTAATAATGTGGACTTTCCTGAACCACTAGGGCCTACTACTGCTACAAATTCACCTTGATTTATAGTTAGATCTACACTCTTTAAGGCTTCTACCCTTGTATTACCTTTTCCATAGGATTTGCTTAAGTTCTCAACTCTTGCTATCTCCATTAAATTTCCTCCATTCTGTTATTCTAACTATATTCTATAATCTAAACCTTACAATCCGGTGAATATATAGATTACAATTTAGTAAGATAATAGTAAAATTTAGCCTTTAAATGCTAGAAGTCTTTAAAAATGTAATATTAAACTCCGTTCCCTCTCCTCTTTTACTTCGCACAGATATCGTCCCATTTTGAGATTCAATTATTACCCTTGATAGATTAAGCCCTATACCTATACTTTCTGGCTTTATCTCACTGCTCACCTTATAGAATCTCTCAAAGATATATGGTATATGCTTTTTATCAATCCCATCTCCATTATCTTTAATTATGATACTACTAAATAGTGGAGTATTCTCCAGCACTATCTCTATCTTTCCATTGCCATGCTCTCCTGCATTTTTGATTATATTTATAAGTGCTTCTGCCGTCCAATCCATATCTCCATAAAAATTTGATTCAAGATTTCCCTCTATAGATACCTCCTGACCTCTCAACTGGGTATTGAGAGATTTCAACGATATATCTAGAACATCTTTTAATAATATATTCTCTCTTTTAAATTCAATGGCTCCAGCTTCAATTCTTGCCACTTTTAGAAGATTGATTATTAGCCATTCCATTCTATCTAGCTGTCTCTTGGATTTTTCCAAAAAATCTATCTGAGTTTCTAGATCTATATCAGTATCCTCTATTAAGATATCATTTAATATTATTAGGGAAGATAGTGGGGTTTTTAGCTGATGAGAAATATCTGATATCATGTTCTTTAAAAAGGTCTTTTCTTGTTTTAAAGTATCTAAGCTATTTTCCAATCTATTTGTCATCTGATTAAACTGGTGATTTAGTATATTAAAATCCCCTTCCCCCTCTTCATCTAAATAGATAGAAAAATCTCCTTCTACTACTTTTTCTGCTACATTGGAGATCTCCTGTATCTTCTTATATACTTTCCTGTATTCTATCATTATTATAAGAATTAAAGATATTATAAAAAACATCATTGAAACAACAGCTGCCATCTGGATACTAGGTTTCAAATCCTTTAACACAGGTTGATAATCCTTGTCCATCTCATCATGATATCCATACTCCGTCAATATCTTCATTCCTGCATCTATATCTTCTTGGGATACCTCCTTAGTTATATATGGTATTATCCTATCCTCTAATTCTGGATCAGAATTTAATATACTTCCTATCAAAGCCATATCTCGCTTTACTATTTGACTGTTTATCCTATCCATAGATATATCTATAATAATAAATCCTACTATCCCAAATATTAACTGAAGTATGAAAAGTTTTATAACTATAGATCTAATCTCTCTATTTCTAAACAAATCATTCACCTCTTACCTCTTCATCCCATATATAGCCTACTCCTCTTATAGTTTTTATATATGTAGGATTTGAAGAGTCAGGTTCTATCTTTTCCCTCAATCTTCTAATATAAACAGATAGAGAATTGTCATCTACAAAATCTCCATCTACATCCCACAGACTTTCCAATATCTTTACTCTAGGTAACACTTGATTTGAATTGTTCATTAAGATGACTAAGAGCTTATATTCTGATGGTGTCAACCAAATTATCTTATCATTTATATATACTTTAGATTCTAATATATTTACTCTTATATCCTTAGATATTATAGTATCACCTTTAGATACATTCATAGTTCTTCTAAGTATTGCTCTTATCCTAGATATCAACTCTTTTATTCTAAAGGGTTTAGTTATATAGTCATCCCCACCAATATCTAAGCCCATGACGATATTTACCTCTTCATCCTGAGCAGTTAAAAATATTATAGGAGTTATACTATCTCTTCTTATATATCTACATAGATCAAATCCATTTCCATCAGGTAAACCAATATCCAATATTATCAGATCATATTCTTCCTTATATACTAATTCCTTTCCCTTAACAAAACTATGAGCTAAATCTACAGTATATCCATCGTTCTTCAGTGAATATTCTATTCCCATAGCCAGTGTCAAATCATCTTCTACTAAGAGAATTTTAGACATGATAAACACCTCCTATTATCTATATAATTATAACATATAGAAAAAATATGAAACAAAAAATTATCAGAAGCCTAAACTTCTGATAATTAACGTAATATATATTCTTCTTTTAATTTTTTTAGATCTTTTTCCTTCTCTATCCTAATATCTAATTCTTCTCCTTCACCTCTAATTAACATATAAGAAGCGAGACTTGCTAATATATCAGATATTGGATAGGCCAACCATACTCCCATAGCTCCTAGGTTAAAGACTTTAACCAGAGCTACTGCCATTGGCATCATGATTATCAACTGCCTTAGAACAGATACCAATATGGAATATCTAGCCTTTCCCATAGCTTGATAATAAAATATAGATACATAATATATACTTATTACAGGAAATACAGCTACCATTATCCTAAATGCCTTTACAGATTCCCTGATAATCTCTGCATCTTTTACAAATAGAGATATCAACTGAGGAGCAAATACCATCGTAAATCCCCACAATACACTAGATGCCATAAATGCAGACAAAGTAGTTTTTTGCATTATGTCTTTAAGCCTCGTGTAATTCTTTGCACCTATATTATATGCTGCTATAGGCTGCATTGCTGAAGCTATACCAAACATATTTACAAATAGAAACATATATATTCTAGTTATTACACCTAATACTATAATCCCATTATCTCCTACTGTATTTAATAGTAGATTGTTTAATACAGCCATTACTATTCCCTCTTCTGACTCTACTATAAAGGAAGATATCCCAACCAATATTATTGGAATTATTATCTTCTTCTCTAGTCTAAATCCTGATGGAATTCCATACTTCTTCTTTATCTTGATGTAGTTATAATACGCATATAGAAAACCTATTACCTGAGAAACTGCAGTGGCTATAGCAGCTCCTTTTACGCCCATTCTCACATGGACTACTAATACATAGTCTAAGATTACATTAGTTATAGCACCTATACTATTACTTGCAATAGATATCTTGTTGTTCCCTAGAGAAATGATTATATTTGATATAAATATGGTTAAACTTAAAAATGTACTTCCAAATATTATTATACTTAAATAGTCCATTGCATATGGCAATATCTGCTGACTTGCTCCAAGGGTTATAAGTATCTTTTCCCTAAGTAAAAATATGATTGTAGTCAATGTAATCATGACAGAAATAGCTAAATTGATTCCATTATTTACAATTCTTCTTGAATTTTCCGGATTATCCTGTCCATTTGATCTCGAAAATGCTGTAGATGTACCTAAAGCAATCATCATGCTTAAGGCTATTATTATTCTCTGTACTGGATATACCAGTGCAAGAGCTCCTATTCCTTGAGAACCTACTTCATTTCCTACAAATAGGGTATCTACCATACTGTAGAGTTCTGATATCAACATGGAGAGTATAATTGGAATTGAAAACTTTAACAATAATTTTCCAATCTTCTCTTCTCCAAACATTTTACTACCTTTACCCATAAAAAAACCTCCATTTATGTTACCTTACTATGATACCATCTTGGAGATATTTTTTCATTGATTCTATTATCTAGATTTAAGTACTATTTTAAGTTTTATAAAAAAAATCATTTTTTCAAAAACCTTAAAACAATCCTACTTATTATTCATTCTGTACATTATTTAATAAGAACAATACTGCACCATTTGGCTTTATAGTAGTCAATACATTAAACACTATAGATTTCTTTCCATAGTAATATGTTGTATCTGGATGAACATATTTTTTTAACAATTCCCAATGCCAATTATCTATCCTCTCGGGACTTCCTAAATAAACCCATTTATCATAGGATGAACCATAGTTCTTGTTCAAATTATACTTAGTTATTTGAAAGTCCTCTTTCATATTATAGAGATTTATGGATATCTTTCTCTCTTTAGGTCTTTCTTCTTGCTCTTTTCCGTATATGATATCCTCATTCATATCTATAGGATTATATAGTAAGATCTGATATCCTACATCAGACTTAGTAACTATATGTCCATTTCCCTTAGATATTACTTCGTCTCCAAGTAATGATAACAACATAAAAGCATAATAAGATGGCTTCTTAAGGTAATTATTTGTATATATTCCATTTCCTCCAAAGAAGGTATCGTTATTTAACTCTATATCCTTTGATATTTCATCCATCATATTCAGCACTATTCTATTGTCTAAATGAGTATAGCTATGCATTATATATGGAACCATATTTATACTATCATATACAGGACTTATACTATATGCAGGGAAATATGGATTTAATTTTTTAACGTCCATATCCAACCAAGATTCCACATCTTCATCATATATATATGAGAAGTTAGATACAAAATCCTCTAGTATATGTTTTTCTACTCCCCTTGTATCTATTATAGGAGTCAATCTCAATTTCAGTATAAAATCAAGTATATTTTCAACCCTAGTCCAATTTATAAACCTTCGATTTTTACCTCTATATATGTCCATATCATCAGAAAAAAGTCTATTTACTAGACAATATTTAAATCCTATCTCCACTTGAATTTCTTCTAATATTCTCCTATTCTCCTCTTCTAATAGAAGAGATATATCTCCTAAGTTGATTAGGTCAGGTCTTAAAAACTCTCCTATGGTTTCTTCGTCTAAATCTATATCCAACTTGATAATCCTATTATCATAATTATATCTCTCATAATCTTCTAGATAATTTCTCAAATAGGGTAATGCCTCACCAACTTCAAGATATTTGATCTGCTTCATATTCTCCAGCTGCTTCTTACTTACTTTATGCTTTTTTCTATATTGAAGTGGAGTCATCTTATAATGTATCTTAAAATGCTTATTATAATATCTTACATGGGAAAAGCCTACTTCATCTGATATATCAGATATGGATCTATCTGTATCCAACAATAACTTAGTAGACTCTTCAACTCTTATTTGATTTAAATATTCATTAAATCCTAAACCAAATGTATCTTTGATCTTGTAGGATAGATATTGCGAGCTTAAAAATTCTTTATCAGCTATATCCTGTAAGCTGACTTTATTCATATAGTTATTGCTTAGGTATTTTACTATTCTATGGTATCTTTCCAACTGCTCTTCATCTTGTTCTAAATTTTCTCCTTCATAAAAGAGATAATGAAAATTATTTAGTAGATGATACATCATCTCAAGTAAATTTTCCTCTATCATATCCTCATAATCGTCTATCTTAGATACTGCCTCAAATACCAATATAGACAGATATCTTCTCAATATATAGTACTTTTCATCTTCTTGCTCTTCTTTATTTGAAGAATCTGTATAGAAAAACGTCTCCTTTGCATCATCATAATACCTTTCGAAGAAGTTAGGATCTATATTTATTATCAAAACTAAATTATCTGGATCTACAGATTTTACCCAACATACTTCATTTGAGTTTATAATCTCAATTTCTCGCTCACTTAATGTATTGGTCTCTGTCTCTATTCCCACCTTTATAGATCCCTTTAAGACAAACAAAATCTCTATAGAATCCTTCCAGTGAATAGGATACTCTATGATGTTTGCTAAATGTATATTTATAGGTAGATCCTTTAAATATTCAATATACTCTCTCCGCATATTAATCTTCCTTTAGTGTATTATATAGACTACTGGATATAGACTATTCGATGAAATCATCTCTGTGGTGAAGACCTATGAGATTTACTACTGGAACTGTAAATATAATCCCTGTACCTGGTTCTTCTAATTTTCCAGCTTGAACCATAGCTTCTACTATTGGTTTTATCTTTTCTCTTTCTGAAAGAATTAGTATTACCTCCTTTGAAGCTTCAATATTTACATTTAAAAATCTCTTTACCTCTGATTCTCCAGTTCCTCTCCCATAAAAAATAGTTGCACCTGTTGCACCGGATTCTTTGGCAGCTTTGACTACTCTATCTGCCTTTCCCCTCTCCACTATGGCAACTATACACTTTATATCCAACATTTCATTATCCTCCTTATAATTTAGTTAGTATTCCTAGAATCAATACTGATACCATAGTCCCTATAGACGTAAGACCTACTATTCCAAATCCCGATAATAGAGGGTCCGCTGATTCTATAATACTGGCAAGTCCTATGGCTAAAGCCATATTTAATGGTATATTTACAGGACCAGTTGTTGCACTAGCAGAGTCCATAGCAATAGATACATAAGGCTCTGGTGCAAAAAATGCCAATATTATCACCAATATAAGAAGTGGGACCAATATCTTTATATATGGTATATTGGATATTATCTTAAAAAGACCAATACCCATTCCCAAGCCAAAACCTGCAGCTACTCCGTGTAATAATACTCCATGGGGAATAGCTCCCGCTGATAGCTCTTCTACCTCTAAGGCTAGAGTTTTAAGCGCCGGCTCTACTAAAGTCCCAAAATATCCTATAATAAATCCTATTAATACTATTAACCATTTACGATCTAAAATATATAAATTCCTTCCTACAGAATCTCCCAATGGGATTAAACTCATACTAGTTCCCTTTAAAAACAGATGCAGACCCATAACAGCAAATATAATGCCAACTCCAAATTCCCTAGAATTATCGATTGGCTTTTTTAAAACAACTGTCTGAAAAATTACCAGTATACCCGTCAGTGGTAAGATTCCCTTCATCGTCTCCCAAAGAGGAGATAGTGTCTCTATTAACTTCAATTATGCCACCCCTATCTAAATTTGTAACGTACCATTATTTTATACCCAATTATAGTATACGTTAAACTATTAAAACTCTTTCTCTCTATATATCTTAATAGATATATGGAGGGAAATTAGATAGGATAGTATACTAAATATAGTTAACAATACTGGAAAACTATTGATATCTATAGCTTTTATGGACCTATATATTATATTATTCTGCCTCATAGAAAATACAGCTGTTATGATTAAAATCCATACTTCTTTAAACATAGACCCCCTAATCTTTTCTATATTTCCTCTATGATAGAAATCCATTGGGATATATATTGAATATATAAATGTGGTTATCCCTATCATATAAAAGGACAGTCCTATTGTGATAGGTATTCCATTGGGCATACTTATCTCATTCTTTATTAGAATGGACAAAATTGGGACCATAAATGATATGGCTAGTATATAGATCATGATGGCAACATATCTGGCCTTTACGATTACTTCCTTTTCTACAGGAATTGAGTTCAAGATAATATCCGCCTCAGTATGTTGATCTAAATTGTTAATCACCCAGTAAACTAGCCCCATGGAGAATATCACTGAAGCTAGGTAGCCCCAGAATGTATAATATATATTATCCATGGCGGAAATAATAAGGGTGGTTAATGTTCCAAATAATACTATAAGAAACTTCACAAGAAACCCAGCTAATTTTATATCTTTCATTATCAACGATTTCATCTTATCCCCCCTAAACTAAATCCTTTCTATTGTAGCTCCATATTGATATACCAAGAGAAATTAAGTATATCAATACCATTATTATAAGGGACCCTGATTTTATACTTTGAATAAGACTATTTATGGGAGCCCTACTATCTGTATATTCAAAATTACGTACAATTATGGATAGAATAAAGGTATTCCCAATTGTGCCCCGTTCATTAAATATCATAAAGAATATAGGAAGCAATAGGGAGAAAGTTCCTAGCACCATGATAAATGATTCCCTTAATGTATTTATATCTATATAGTCTAGATGATCAAAATCCCAGAACCTTAGAATCCATAACAATATAAGTGTATATATGGTTATGAGGATATAGTTTATGATGACTGATATATACTTACTCAATACATATTCCCATCTCTTTATAGGTAGAGAGTGAAGCAGTCCATTGCGTTTCTCAATCAGATCTGTATTGGCACTAGATCCAAATATGAAATAGACTATCCATATAGGGATATTGAAGAACAAATACCCCGCATCATTTCCCCTAAAAAACATGGCACAGACTAACATTATCAACGGAAACTTTAAGAGACTGTAGAGTTTACTGGAATAGATCGGAATTACATCCCTTTTAATCAAGTTTATCATCTTTTTTCCCCTTTATATAATAATACATTATGTCCTCAAGGCTTGGTGGTTCAATGAGTATATCCCCTCTATAAAATCCTCCAATATCCTTTTCTTCAACTAATCCTTCAAAACCTATATTAGTCCTTCTAAGTCCTATAAATCTATCTGTATCTATACTATCTAACAGACTATTATCTCCCTTTATCATTTTATAGTCATCAAATATATCATCTATGGTCTTAGTAAATACCATTTCACCTCTGTCTATAAAGGCAATATAGTCAGCTATCTTCTCCAGATCAGAAGTTATATGGGTAGAGAAAAATATAGCCCTCCTCTCATCTTGAATTATCTCATATAATATATCCAACAACTCTCTTCTAATTATAGGATCTAAACCTGAGGTAGGCTCATCCATGATTATAAAGTCTGCATTGTGGCTCAGCGCTAAACCCAAAGAGAACTTCATCTTCATCCCCTTGGATAGATCTTTGATCTTTTGGTATATATTTAGATTAAAATCCTTCATATATTTTAAAAATAATTTCTCATCCCATTGGGTATAAAATGGGGCAATGACATTTTTCATCTGCTCCATGGTGAAATTTGGATAAAAATAAGATTCATCATATACAAATCCAATTCTATCTTTGATCTCCTTTTCATATTTTATATGATCCTTACCAAATACCTTTATACTTCCTGAATCCTTTTTTAATAGGTTCATGATGAGCTTTATGGTAGTAGTTTTTCCTGCCCCATTTGCACCAATAAAACCCATTATATATCCTGGCTCCAATTTAAAGGATACATTATTTAGTTTGAACTTCTGAAACTCCTTAGTTAAATTATCTATCTCCAATATATAATCCAAAGCCAAACCCCCTTTATCTAATATCAATTAAATTCCCTGTTTCTATATATCCTGATTGATATATACATGGACAATATGTATAAGACCATGGATAGGAATAGTAAAATCACCAAAGTCACTCTAGTGTTCAAATTCAAGATATAGTCAAAGATATGATCATCTAGAATTCCATTTCCAAATCTATATATTATTAAGGGAACTATAAATAATATATAGATAAATCCTCTATTGTAAGATTCAAATTTTTCCTTATCATAATATTGAAATGGTAGAAATATGGATAAAAACAAGATAGAAAACCCAAGTATAGACAATATATCCTCTATTGTCATAGGAACACCCCTATATAGCATCATATATCCTAAGATATATGGCCTTGTAAAGCTGCCTATCATTGTAACAAATAGTATATATATCAGATATAGAATTAAAGTCATATATCTTGATCCAACAATATATACCTTGCTTACAGGCAGGGAATTTATAAATACATCTGTACTTTCTCCTTGACCATTTTGTGCCAAATTCAGTGAAACTAGATTTATAAAGAGAAATGTAAAAAATCCATAAATCCACCTAGGCCGCATATCCATCATAAACATTAAACAACCACCTTTAAGGATTATTCCAGCTACAGGTATGAGAATATTTATCATCGTTAAAAGTCGAATATCTTTTCTTATAAAATGTTTCATAATATCCCCCTTATACTAAATCTCGTTTTGTAAACTTAAATGAAAATTGAGGACTCCAACCTCTGTATGGTACAATGTTTTTGCCGAAAACAAATACCTCCCAGAAAGGATGAAGTCCTCATGCAAAAAATTG
>JBQHQH010000009.1:0-82121 GCA_052067355.1 Tissierellaceae bacterium HCP3S3_D8 | reverse complement strand
GTATTCATAAGAATAGCCTCCTCTATGTTTTGGTGTGTTGCTTTGACACTTCCATCATAACATATGGGACTATTCTTTTTATATTTTTTCCTACAATTATTTTACACTAAGATTTTCAACTCTTTACTTATCATCTGGCAAAAATATGGCTATACTAAACTCTCCTATGCTGGTTTCCATAGGTAAAATCAATACTTTTTCATTTGCCATGGATGCCGCTTTATGTTGTCCTATAATAATTTGAGGTGGTGTTATGTCACATTTATAACCATATGAAGACAGATTTGTTATTGCATTTCCTCCAATTATATTGGCAATCTCACCTAGAGCTGAAGAGACAAATATATCTATTTCTTCCATTTCCATTCCAGCCATGATTTTAACCATCTCTAAAGTCATATCCTTGGTAAAGCTAAATAGCACACTTCCCTTCAAATCCCCTGTAACTCCAAGCATTATATTGGCATCTTTACTAGATGTCAATCCATCTATAACTTCTAAATCTCCCTTGTCCACTTCCAAGTCAAGCATAAGCTTAAATACATCTTGAGTTGCTCCATAAAAGGAATCTATATATTCTGTTTTCATTCCGCCTTCACCTCTCTACTCTTTACATATTCTCCGATTTTTTGATCCATCTTTCCAACATGCATGATCAACCAAGTCATCAGTTTAGCACTAAATTCTTGCATCTTTTCCTTAGTAAATCCACCTTCTTGGAATATCCTCACATATTGATTTATCCCCTCTTTAAATACTCTATGAGCTTCTTTGTGTATTTCAATATCTGGATAATCTATACTCTCTTGAAATTTTTCCTCATCATCAAAGTGGAATACAACATATCCCTGTAAAAAATCTAATGTCTCCTTGACCTTGTCCAGTCTATCATCCCAACTAACATCTTTCTTTTGAACTAATTGTATAAATTCTCCTAAATGTTTAAAAAGCTCTTTATGTTGATCATCTATAGAATCAACACCTATTTTATACTTCTCTTTCCACATCACTTAAATAACCCCCTTATAAATTAAACTTAGATCAGATGATATTTTTTATACTCTAATTAATATTTTACTGTACCATAAAACCCAATACAAAATCATAGATTTTGCTTGCTTAACTTACACTTATCTTTCAGAGTCAGTCGTTATTTTAATACTTTATCATTAGATATTGTGCATTGTGAACTGAAATTACTTGAACCCCAATTGGTATAAGTCATCAAAAATATAGTAAATTACCAAGAGAAACACTCTCTTGGCAACCTCCTATAATATCATGAAATACTCTTTCTTTACAATATCTTCTACATATATTTTTCACTTGCATGTTGCTTTATTCTTCTCTCTGCATCTCTCTTTGCTATATCTTCTCTTCTATCATATAGCTTTTTACCTTTAGCTGTGGCTAATTCTACCTTTACTCTTCCTTCTTTTATATATACAGATAGAGGAATTAAAGTATATCCTTTTAACTTTATATCTTGGGCAAGCTTTCTTATTTCTCTCCTATTCAGTAGAAGTTTTCTCTTTCGCAGGGGATCTACATTATAGATATTTCCCTGCTCATATGGACTTATATGCATATTGTTGATATAGACTTCACCATTATCAACACTGGCATAACTATCCTTAATATTCAACTTTCCCTGCCTAATAGACTTTACTTCTGTCCCTTTAAGGACTATTCCCGCTTCAATTTTGTCTTCTATAAAGAACTCATGTCTGGCCTTTCTATTTGTAGCTACAACCTTTAATCCACCCTTTTTCATCATATCACCTTCAATATATTATCCTGTTTAGTGTAGCAAATTTCCAAATCCATGTCAATTAGTCCACAAATTGAAAATCTATAGTCCTTCTAGATATATCTGCCCCTATTACCTGAATCTTAACCGTATCTCCCAATCTATATTTCTTATTTGTCCTCTCCCCTATTATATAGTAGTTTTCTTCATCAAAATGATAATAGTCATCTAACATATTATTGAAGTGGACAAGTCCTTCTATAGTATTGTCTAATTGGACAAATATTCCAAAGCTAGTCAAAGAAGATACTATTCCTTCATAGATATCTCCTATCCTCTCTATCATATACTGGGTCTTCTTTAAATCTTCAACTTCTCTCTCTGCTTCTTCAGCCCTTCTCTCGGTCATAGATGTGTGTTCTGCTATTTCTGGCAAATTAGCCTCTAGTATATCTTGTTTATTTAGTGTAAGCTTACCTTTTAGATACTCCTTTATTATCCTGTGGATTACTAGATCTGGATATCTTCTAATTGGTGCTGTAAAATGGGAATAATACTTAGATGCTAATCCAAAGTGGATATCTGCCTCACTACTGTATCTAGCCTTCTTTAGAGATCTCAACAACAGTGTACTAATGACTATTTCCTCTTTCTTTCCCTTTATCTCCCTGGTCAATAACTGCAATTCCTTTGGATGAATCTCCTTACCCTTTAGATTATAGCCAAGATTATGAATGAACTTAGAAAATGCAGTCATCTTCTCATCAGAAGGTTCCTCATGTATTCTATATAAAAATGGTATCTCAGCCCAATAAAACTCTTCAGCTACAGTCTCATTTGTAACTAACATAAATTCCTCTATCATTCTATTGGCCACCCTACGATCCAACTTTTTAACATCTATAGGCATACCATTTTCACCTAGTACAATCATAGTTTCTGGGAAATCAAAATCTATACTTCCCCTTCGCTCTCTCTTGTCGTAAAGGATTTTCATCAGCTTTTCCATATGTCTTAAATCATCTAATACATCTTCTAACTTTTTCTTTGCATCCTCATCATCATTTTCCAAATAATCCGACACATCATCATATACCAATCTGGCCTTGCTATTTATTATAGTCTCTTGAATTCGATGGTCTACTACATTTCCACTCTTATTTATCTCCATAATAACTGACAATGTCAATCTATCTTCATCTGGATTTAGTGAACATATGCCATTGGACAACTCTTTAGGAAGCATAGGTACTACTCTATCTATTAGATATACAGAATTACCTCTATTATATGCCTCATTATCTAAGACAGAATTCTCCCTTACATAATGAGATACATCTGCTATATGAACTCCTAAAAGATAATTTCCATTATCTAATTTTTCAATTGATATAGCATCATCTAAGTCCTTTGCATCTGCACCATCTATAGTGAAAGTCTTTAGATGCCTTAAGTCTACTCTGCCCCCTATATCCTTCTCAGAAATAGATTCTGGTATATTTAAAGCATAATCTCTTACCTTATTTGGAAACTCTTCTGGCAATTTAAACTGTCTAATTATAGATAGTATATCTGTACCCTTTTCATCTAGATAACCTAGTATCTCTATAATCTTCCCCTCAGGATTTCTCCTTGGCTCTGGCCACTTAGTTATCTCTACTACTACCTTTTGCTTATTTTGAGCTTCTCCTACAGATGATTTAGGGATAAATATATCATGGTATATCTTTTTATCATCAGGAATTACAAATCCAAATCCCTTGTTTCCCTCAAAGGTTCCTACTATAGTAGTATTTCCCCTCTCTAGTATTCTGATTATAGCTCCTTCTTCTCTTCTATCTCCTTGAGATCTACTCAATATATTGGCTATAACCCTATCTCCATTCATTGCACCATCCATATTTTCAGCAGGGATAAATATATCCTCCCTTGATGGATCATCTGGAACTACAAATCCAAAACCTCTTTCATGTCCTTGTAATGTTCCTACTACTAGATAATCGCTATTTACAGCTCCATATTTTTCATTTGAAGTCTTGATTATCAGTCCTTCTCTTTCAAGACTATCCAATATCTTATAAAACTCTTTTTTGTCACTTGTTCCCATTTCAAATTTTACTAATAGCTCTTCTTTAATCATGGGCTTATAGTCTTCTGAGTTTATGAATTCCACAATTTTTTCTCTAATACTCATTCTTTCCCTCCTCTAGAAGGTAGTATCTTGACATACACTTCTATATGTAGTATTTACCCTTTTAGATAAAAATAATGTAAGATATTAAAATATCCTACATTATTTTATTTTTCCACCATATTGAATTCTATTAAATAGATTTGCATCATAATTATACATATTATTTCTCTTGTCCTCATAGACTATGATGGCAATATCTATAAGTTTATCTATTAATTTAGTAAATGAATATCCCCTGCCTTCCCAAAGGTAAAACCCTATGGAACCAGGCAATGTATTTATCTCATTTATATATACATTCTCATCTTTATCTATTAAGAAGTCAATTCTAGCTGTACCTGCACTATCTATGGCTATAAATGCCTTTTTAGCTAGATCTTCAACCTTTTCTCTTAATTCATCTGAAATATCTGCTGGTATTATCCTTCTCTCTCCTGAGGATTTGCCACCCTTTGCATTGCTCTTTACATATTTATCTTCAAATGTCAATACATCTTTCCATCCCAGAGGCTCTTCACATAGAGATGTAATTACTTCCTTATCATATCCTAAAACTGCACAATTTATTTCTCTAGGATCTAATACTGCCTTTTCTATGATTATCTTTCTATCATAGTTGACAGCTATCTCTATGGCGTCTACTAGATCATCTCTATTTTTGGCTTTATTGATTCCAATACTTGAACCAAGATTAGCAGGTTTTATGAAGATAGGATATCCCAATTTTTCTTCTATCTCCTTAATTATATTATCTGAATTCTCTTTCCAAGCTGTTCTGTAAAACCAATAATAATCTACTATTGGTAGAGAGTTAGACTTAAACACATCTTTCATAAGTATCTTATCCATACCTACACTTGAAGCTAGTACTCCACCACCTGCGTAGGGAATATCCATGAGTTCAAATAGTCCCTGTATTGTACCATCTTCTCCATGAGTACCATGTAGTGCGGGGAATATTATATCTATAGTATCTAAAATCTTCTTGCCAAACAACCCTACTTCTTCTGGATTTGCATAGAGATTTCTATTTCCACAACTTGGAGCTGGGAATATCTCTTTGGCTTCCTTCAAATTATTATTTTTAAAATTGCTAAAATCCGTCAGACACTCACCTGTCATCCACTTACCTTCTTTAGTTATATAGATTGGAACTACCTCATATTTAGTCTTATCTATATTTTCCATTACCTGCATTCCAGTAATTACTGAAACTTCATGCTCTACACTTCGGCCTCCAAAGACTACCCCTACTCTTTTCATCAGACTTCCTCCCTTATTCACTATAGTTATCTGGTAAATCATTCTCGAATAATACTACATCCTTTGGTTTTGCCAATCTACCTATATGAGCTGTAGCTTCTTCTAGACTATTCACTATAAATATATTAGCTGGATTATAATTTACCTCCATTAAACCTTCATATATAGGTTTTGTTCTATTTTCTCCTACTAATATAACATAATCACAGACCTTTCCAATATTGGTTCCAAACTCTCTATTAGCTTCTTCTTCCATCTCTCCTAATTCTACCATTCCAGGTGTTACTATTATCTTTTTACCATCTTTAAATTGTCCAAGAACATCTAAAGCAGCCTTGGTTCCTATTGGATTTGAATTAAAAGCATCATCTATTATGATAACTCCAGTGCCTGGATTTATTATATCCAATCTATGTGGAATAGGTTTTATCTTTTCAATACCTCTACTGATCTCTTCAAAAGTGAGTCCCATAGCCTTAGCCACACTGGCACCTGCCAATATATTATAGATATTGTGTCTGCCTAATAATCGAGTAGTACAGCTAATACTATTCCCATCTTTATCTCTAAGAGTAAAAGTAGATCCCAGTTCAGATACCACTATATCATCTGCATAGATATCTGTATTTTCTATATCATCTAAGGCATATAATATCTTCTCTTTAAAAGTCTTATCTGCCAACTTCTTTATATACTCATTATCATAGTTAAACACTGCTATTCCATCAGTTGGTAGTTCTTCTATTAACTCATACTTTGTCTTCATAATATTATCTATATTCTTAAAGGTCTCTAAATGTACTGGACCAATCGATGTAAGTACACCAATCTTAGGTTGGCATAGCTCTGCTACTTCTTTTATTTCACCAATTCCCCTTGCTCCCATTTCAGCTATAAATATCTCATGTTCTTCTGTTAGCTCATTGTTTATTACCTTGGATAATCCCATTGGAGTATTATACGACTCAGGAGTGTTTAATACATTGAATCTCTCTCCCAATATAGTCCCTAGTATAAATTTTGTACTAGTCTTTCCAAAACTGCCTGTAATCCCTACTACGGTTAAATCTTCTCTATTTTTAATCTTTTCCTGCGCAGATCTATAATATCCCATATTTATCTTATCTTCCAAAGGCTTGATTAAAAGATTTGAAAGATACATGATATCTGGTTGCTGTCTATAGACAATAAAAGCTAGTACTCCAAGGACTATAATATATACTATCTTTCCAGTTAATAAATAAAATATAGCTGGAATTAGTAAAAAAATTCCACTTAGTATCCGATTAAACATATATAACCTAGTTGCTCTTTTAGTAAACACCAACGGTGTTTTCACTGTCTGAGTTGTATTTTTAAAACCATAAGCTTTTTCTCTATTATTTAAAATCCATTTTCTATAGTTCTCTGAATCATATCCTTCTAATTGGACTATATGCAATGAACTCTTTGAACGCTGTGATATGAGGATTAGCGTGAATGTCATTATCAGTAAAATAATTAAGTAATTCATAATATCCCTCCTTAATAATCAATGTACAACTTACAATTCAGGATTAAAAGAGGAGATTCTTAGACCATATCATCTATCTTAGAATAACACCTATTTCAACCCATAGTTCACTATGATTTAAACTGTGAACTTAGCCATTGTTGGAATCAAAAAATACATTTAAAACCCTCACAAATCTATAGTAATCATCTAGATATGAATAGTGTCCTGTTCCTTCCAAGACTACTAATCCACTATCCGGTATCTCTTTCTCCATTATCTGCCCCATATATAATGGTGTTGCCTCGTCCTTATCTCCCCAAATCAGAAGAGTTGGTGCCTTGATATCCTTTAGCAGTGGCTTTAGATTTTCGTTTACTACTCTAACTAATATCTTTCGCATAATACCAGAAGCATTTTGATAATCATCAGAACCAAATTTTTTGTAAAACCTCTCCATCTTTTCTTCATTTTTTATCCAGAAGAATAAGCTCTTATAAAGAGTTCTCAATGCCTTAAAGCTATAGACCCTTATGTAGTATCTTGGCCCTCTCTTTGGTATCAATCCTGCGCTGTCTATTAGTACTATTTTATTTACTATTTCAGGATATTTAGAACCTAAAATTATGGAAAGTTTTCCCCCAAAGGAATGTCCTATGAGGCTTGCCTTCTCTATTCCTTCCATGTCCATAAATGATTTTACTATCTCCGCATACTCAGGAGAACCTATGACCTCCTTTGGCTCTTGAGATTCCCCAAATCCAGGGAGATCTAGGGCATACACCCTATACCTGTCTTTCAATACATTTACTATTGAAAGTATAGTATTTATATTTGCACCCCAGCCGTGAAGAACTACCACAGGTTCTCCCTCACCCTCTACTATGTAATTTATACTTAACCCATTGATCTCTTTTAACATAATAAATTCTCCATATTCTATTTTATACTATAGATATCCAACTTCTATACTTAATAGTATTAATATCTATATTAATACTATTATTACCAATATACCATTATATCATATCAATCTAAATAATACAGTATAAAAACAGTAGAAAAAATCCCTCCGAAGAGGGATTTAATTAAAATAGGATTCCATTTCCAAATAACTGTGCAAATACCAATGCTACTATGGTCATAAGCTTAATCAATATATTTAAAGATGGACCTGATGTATCCTTGAATGGATCCCCTACAGTGTCACCAGTAACTGCAGCATGATGAGCTTCACTACCTTTTCCACCGTGGTTTCCTTCTTCAATATATTTCTTAGCATTGTCCCATGCACCACCGGCATTGGACATGAATATAGCCATAAGCACACCTGTAACCAATGCACCTGCTAATAATCCTCCTAATGCTTCAGCACCTAATAACAATCCTACTACAACTGGTACAACAACAGCCAATAGTCCTGGGATTATCATCTCTTGTAGTGCTGCTTTTGTACTGATATCTACACAAGTACCATATTCAGGAGTAGCCTTTCCTTCCATAATGCCTGGAATTTCCTTAAATTGTCTTCTTACTTCTTCGATCATACTAAATGCAGCTTTACCTACTGCATCCATAGTCATAGCTGAGAATAAGAATGGCAACATACCACCTATAAATGCTCCTGCAATAACTGATGGATTAGTTAGGTTAATACCAGAAAGTTGTACCGCTTGAGTATAGGATGCAAATAATGCTAAAGCAGTCAATGCTGCTGAACCTATTGCAAATCCCTTTCCTATAGCTGCTGTAGTGTTACCTACGGAGTCAAGTTTATCTGTAATCTCCCTTACTTCCTCTGGAAGTTCACACATTTCAGCAATACCACCAGCGTTATCAGCTATTGGTCCATATGCGTCAACAGCAATTGTCATACCTGCTGTAGATAACATCCCTACTGCAGCCAATGAAATACCATATAAACCTTGTGTTGGATTAGCTGCACCACCTGAGAAATAATATGCTACTAAAATACCTATGGATATAATTACTATTGGTCCAGCAGTAGACATCATACCTACTGATAATCCACCTATGATATTTGTAGAAGCTCCAGTTTCAGATTCTGCCGCTATTCTTTGAACTGGTTTATGATCTGCAGATGTGTAGTATTCTGTTATTTTAGCTATTATAAGTCCAACTACAAGTCCAGATAATATAGCTATAAATGGCTTCATATTTCCCAATACATAATTGCTTAAAAATGCACCAGCTGCTATTGTAAGCACCGAACTCACTAATGTACCGTTATTTAAAGATTTTTGAGGATCTTTATCTCCCCTTACAAAGTATACACCTATCATAGAAGATATAATTCCAACTGATGCCAATGCAATAGCAAATAATGCTCCATCTTCACCATAAGCTGCTAATCCCAATGTAATTGCAGAAATAATAGCTCCTACATAGGATTCAAATAAGTCCGCACCCATTCCAGCTACGTCTCCAACGTTATCCCCAACATTATCTGCAATAACTGCTGGATTCCTTGGGTCGTCTTCTGGAATTCCTGCTTCTACTTTACCTACCAAGTCAGCTCCTACGTCTGCTGCCTTAGTATAGATACCTCCACCTACTCTTGCAAATAGTGCTATAGATGAAGCACCAAGTCCAAATCCTGTTATGATACTAGGATCACGGAAAAGTATATAGGATTGTCCTACACCTAAGATTCCCAATCCTACAACACACATTCCCATTACTGCTCCACCTGAGAAAGCCACATTAAGTGCCTTGTTCATCCCAGATTCCATAGCAGCATTAGCAGTTCTAACATTTGCCTTAGTAGCTACTTTCATTCCTACATATCCAGCTAAGATTGAAAACAAAGCTCCAGCTAAAAAACAAAGAGCTGTTTTTAATCCTAATTCAGGAACAAATGATAAGATAAGAAAAAGTGCTGCTACAAAGATACTTAAAGATTTATATTGCCTAGATAAAAAAGCCATGGCGCCATCTTGAATATATTTGGCAATTTCCTGCATTCTATCGTTGCCTGGGGCTATTTTATCAATACTAGATGCTTTATAAAAAGCAAAAATCAGAGCCAATATCCCAATTATTGGCGCAGAAATTAAAATATAATTCATCAACCTTTCCCCCCTCGTTATTTAGCCGCTAATACTAAAGTAGATATTATAAAAACTACAGCAGAGATTACAGTTACTCTCTGTAGCATGGCTTGCTTACTTGTACCTCTATTACTGCCAAATAATGATTCTGGTGCACTTCCGCCAATAGCTCCTAATCCACCTTCTTCTCCTTCTTGGAATAACACACTGCCTATTACTCCCAATGCAGACACTAATAATAATACAGAAAATAAAGTTTGCATACTTACACCTCCCGTTTAAAGACTATCTAAAGACCCTATTTTTTCTAATTAACATTATTATTCTAACACAGTGACAATATAAAATCAATCACATTTGGTACTCGCTATTGATTGTAATTATCTAAATATCCATATGTAGTTAATTATATCACATATATTAAAAAAATATACAAGCTCTATCTTATTTGAAACAACCCATTTAATATATATTCCAATATATATAGCTCCATATCCATGATAGATGGCATATGTATCTCTATTATATCTCTATCAATCCATACTTTATCTTAATTCTATTGATTTTTTCAAGCATAGGATCAGATAATATATATAGAAAAAATACAGTTGCACTGGCATGGATTAAATTAAACTTAAATCCTGAAGCATAAGTTGCTAACAATGCTTTCCATGAAAAATGAGAGTTAAATATCAAGAGACTGCCAATATCCACAATTCCTCCATATATAAAAAATGTAGCCAATCCACCATAGACACATAGGGACAATTTGCTTATCTTTAAAATCCTCTTTTGATACAATATACCTGCCAAAAATCCAACTATTCCAAAACAAAACATCTGCCATGGTGTCCATGGACCCTGCCCAAAGAAAAAGTTGGAAACAAATCCTGACATTGCTCCCACTAAAAACCCTGATTCTGGACCTAGGGATACACCTGTGATGATCGCTATAGCCACCACTGGTTTAAATTGTGGCATCATAAAAAATGCCCCCCTACCAGCCACTGCAATGGCAGTCAATACAGCTATAAGGACCAATTCTCTGGCTTGAGGATCTCTATCTTCAAATATCATTGCAAAGGGAATCATAGTGTATATGATGATTAAAACACTGATAAAATAATACTTTCTATCTTCTAAAAATACTATTCCACAAAAAATAGTAATTGGAATCAATAAAAAAATAATAATGGCTGAAGCTAAAGTTCTCTTACCTAAAGCTCTTTTCTTTAACTGTTTTTCTGGCATAGTCTGATCACATCCTCTATAGTCACTGCTTCTGGACAAATATGTCTAGATATACGATTTGCAGCTGTAGTGTAAAAGCTGTTTCCAGAGAAAAACTTCCTTGTAGGTTTGGCAGTGATTATACATCCATCAAATACCATGGCACAAGTATCTCCATATCTTGCACAAAACTCTATATCATGAGATACCATTATAGTAGTTACGTCTTTACGGCTTAGATCTCTAAGTATTTCAGCTAATTTATCCTTAAAGAAATTATCTAACCCCTTAGTAGGCTCATCTAATAGAAGTATCTTAGGCTCTAGTAGTAAAACCTTCGCAAGAGCTGCTCTCTGCTGTTCTCCGCCGCTTAGATCATAGGGATGCATATCTAATAAGTCTTCTAACTCAGTAAGTCTAACTACTTCGTCTACCTTATTTGCCTTTTCTTCATCAGTAAGCTTTGTATCTGATAACATCTCATATAGATCTAGTTCTACAGTCTTTTTTACAAATAGACTTTGAGGATTTTGAGGTAGGACTCCTAGATTATTTGTAAACTTATCTCTATCATTTATCTTTGATATGTTTTCCCTATCTATAAATACCTTTCCTCTATAGGGCATTTGCAATCCACTAATAATGGATAAGGTAGTGGTCTTGCCTGTCCCATTTCCCCCTACAATACAATATAACTCTCCTTTCTTTACCTTTAAAGACATATCCTTTATAGTGTCAGGTAAACTCTTTTCATATCTAAACCACACATCTCTAAGTTCTACCACTACATCTTTTTTCTCTTCTATGCTCTCTATACTTTTAAAGGATATATTATGGATATCCTTCTCCTGCATAAAGGAGTCAATCCACTTTCTCCCTTCATTTACAGTAATGGGATATGAAAGATTATTTTTTACTCCTGAATATATCTGCATAGCTGATGTCATTGCCTGAAACATAGGATGGTGTTTTTCGTTTAAATCTTTTCCAACTTCTTCTGGACTTCCTTGACTAATTATACTTCCCTTATCCATGACAACAATCCTATCTGATATGGGAATTATCTCCTCTAATCTATGCTCTGTAATTATGATGGTGATACCTAATTCACGATTTATCTTTTTAATAGTTTCGATAAAATCAGAAGCTGCTATAGGGTCTAATTGGGAAGTAGGCTCATCTAATATCAAGACCTTAGGCTGCATTGCCATGATACCTGCTAAATTTAAGATCTGTTTTTGTCCTCCTGAAAGCTCCGTTATCTTTTTATGAAACCAAGTATGGATACCAAAAAAACTAGCCATCTCTGCTACTCTAAGTCTAATAGTTCCACTATCGTATCCTAAACTTTCAAGACCAAAAGCCAGTTCATGCCAGACCTTATCAGTTACTATCTGATTATCTGGATCCTGTAATACATAGCCTATTTGAGAGGCTTGACTTCTATGATCCACTTGGGATAGATCTTGTCCAAAGAAATATATCTCTCCACTTTTCTCTCCATGAGGAGCTAATATGGTCTTTAGCTGTCTAATTAAAGTGCTCTTTCCAGAGCCAGACTTTCCACATATGGTCAAAAATTCTCCTGACTCTACTGTGAGATTTATATTGTCCAATGCTTTTCTTTCCATTAATGGATATGTAAAACTTAAATTTTGGATTCTATATGCTTCCATTGAATTGCCTCCTGAATATTTATGATTACTGGCATCATACATAGTGCTAAATATGATATATATATTAATATACTAAATCCTGTTATTTGGGTAGATTTAATAGCTGGAAAAAATTTTATGGTGTTCTCACCTTTAAACGCACCTATCAAAACTACTCCTATTAAAGATAATATAGCTGAAAAGACTATCTTGTCCCTATTATCAAATCTAAACAATGAAAAACTAGTCCTTCCCGGAAGCCCATATCCTCTTGACCTCATAGAATCAGCAGTTTCAATTGCATTTTCCAAAGCCCATGTAGTCATTATAGATAATATCTTTATACCATTTTTAGCCCTTCTAATGATATTTCCCTGAGACACATCTCTCCCAATACACCTCTGAGCATTGGAAATCACCTTTATCTGTTCTAGATATCTAGGTACAAATCGAAGTACCATAGAAAATATCAAAGACAATGATGGTATGATCCTTCCAAATAGATACATATATTTATCAGAAGTCATAACTTCATTATAGGAAGAAAACCATATGATTACAGTGATAAACATAATAGCTGCAGCTATTCCATAGAGTATAGATTCTAGAGTAATTGGATTTCCACTTTTAAGATAATACAATATAGTAACGCCTTCATGATTAAACATAGGATTTAATACTGCCATAAATATTAACATAGGCAACATATATAGAATATTGAATTTCAATCCCTTTTTTATCCCCTTTATGACAATAGAATAGGCAATAGCCGATATAAGTGCTATACCTTGAAATATAGGATGCATAAAAAACATACTAAATGTCAATACAGCTGCAAAATAGGTAAAACTAACTATAGGATGTAAAGTGGCAAAACTATCATATATCATTGTCCATCTCCTCCTATAATAGCATCTTGTCCCCCTATATCTCGCCCTAAATCACAGGTATAAATTAGCTCTATCTTATCTCCATCTTGAACTAGATATCTACTGACACCATAATTTGGAAACCAACCATTAACCTTATACATCCATCCACTTAGTTCCCCACAGTCAAATTCATATATATTGTTAATTCCCTCAATATAGTGACTATTATATATAGGAGTCATAACAAATTCCATATGAATCTTGTTGTTTTGCATCTCTCTCAACAATACATCAAAGACAGATTCTCCTTCATAAAATATAATTTCCTGTTCAGGATATATGATTCCATCTTCTGGCAAGACATCTATTTTATCCATATTAAATAGATGCATATTATTTAATATGGTCTTACAAGTAACTGAAAGTGTGGCTTTTAATTCCTTGCCCTTATCATTTTTCTTTTCTACCTCTTGCCATTCCACAGGCTCTGGCTTTCCCTCTGGAACTGGATCTGTTAGGTACTTATCTTGTTTATCTTTATTGTCTTTATCTTGATCTATTATCTTTTGCTTTTCTTCACTTTGTTTTTTCTCTATATCTTTTGAACTCTTTTCTCTGTCATTGTCCTGTTTTTCATGTTCTTCTAATGTTTTATCTTCTGGATTTTTCTCGTCTCCTTTATCTGCTAAATTCCCTTCTGATGTATCGTCTTTATCTATTACCTCTTTTGTACCAATATCTTCTGAAGGCTCATCTTCTACTATAGATGTATCTTCATCTATCGTCTCTGGTTCTAATGGTATTATCTCTTCATTTCCACTCATATAAAATGCAATGATCAATGCTACAATTAAAAATACAACTATTTTAATTTTTCTATATTTCATTCTATCACCTTGAATTCCAGATTATAATTTAGGTGGTCAAATGACCACCTCACTATTTTGTCATATCATATAGACGACTTTGCCCATTCACAAATCTATTATATGCTGCTAATGCATACATAGCTTGGTCTGTTGCCATAGGATCTACCTGTCCCGGCTTTGCACCCCCGCCTTCATCACTTCCACCTGGTTTTATATGATAAAACCCACCTGTAGGTGCAGCAAAGTTTATTAATGCATCTATAGCAGAATTACCACTTTTAATAAATCTTGGGTCATTATGAGGATCTATTCCCAATCCTGTCAAGGCTACAATTACCTGAGCACTACTTTCTAGATTCTCAGAATTCCAACTTATATAACCCCCATTATCATTTTGATTATCTGACAGCCACTTGACTCCCCTATCTACTGCTGCTTTTACTTTTGGATTTACTTCATAATATGGAGTAAGAGCTTGGATAGCCATAGCTGTGATATCTGGATCTACCTGTGATGAATTCACTCCCAATGTCCATCCTCCACCAGATATCTCCCTATTTAAAATAAAGTCTATCAACATATCTCTAGTTGTCTGAACCTTTACACTGCTATCTATAGGGATTTCATAGTTATTACTATCTAAGGCTATCAATGCAAACATAGGTCCATTAATACCCTGCTTTATCAATGTTTCGAAGTCTGCTAGAGGCTTTATCAAATCATATCCAGCTACATTTTTTACATCCTTACCAATGGAAGTCAGTGCAAGGATAACTCTATCGTATTCTGTATATTTTACATGATGAAGCTGTCCCTTTTTTTCTTTTACATATTTTTGTACATTATTATAATAGTTATCATAATAACTCTGTGGTATATTGACAGTAGAGCGAGACAGTCCCAAGATAGTCCATTCTCCACCTACACTTCCTACAGATGGATTTGTAATGGTTTTTTGCATAAATTCAGCATTTTTTTCTATTAATTTACTTACCTCTCTATGGTTTATAGTCTCTTTTACATCTTTTTCTATAGCCGTTTCAATAGACTCTGAAACCCATAAAGAGATAGGACTTGAATCTGAATACAACTTATCAATGTTATCTACTGCATAAGCTGGAATGATGCTAAATATATTTAGTACAATAGATAATACTAAAATCAACACAAGATAAGATCTACTACTTTTTTGTTTTTTTGTCATCTTTCATTCCTCCATTTCAGTACCGTTCTTTTGATTTTATTCAAGTTCATTATATATGATAATATTGGTATATACAACTAAACTACAATATAAATACGGATAAATAATCTATTATATTGGATTATATATGGGCAGTACATAACCACCCATATATCAATAGATTATCAACTTATATAATCTGTTTAGCATGACTATAGTCTCTGCTCTTGTTGCATTATCTGAAGGATTTAATCTATTATCTGTTCCATTGATTATCTCAAACTGAACTGCTAGATTAAAACCTTCTCTTGCCCATTCTGCAATTCTATCATTATCTTTGAACTCCTTCAGATAGTCTCTTCCATTTGACCCGTATCCTGATGATTTCAACACATTGGAAATAGCCTGTGCCAACTCTTCCCTAGTTATATTTCCATTAGGGTCAAATATATCCTTACCTTTTCCTGACATGAGATTGCTCTTAGATGCTATCTTTACATAATCTGCATACCAATCATCTGATTTCACATCTCTAAACTTGCTATCATTGTCTTTCTCTATTGCCTTTACAGCCTTTACCAATAGAGTTGCAAATTCTGCCCTTGTTATATTGTCTTGAGGTGCAAATATCCCCTCTGCTTTTCCTTTTACTATTCCCTTGATGGACATCTGATTTATAGAATCCTCTGCCCATTTATAGTTTTGTAAATCTCTAAAACTTACAGAACCATTGGTAATATAGTATTTACTATTTTCATTTGTAGTAAATATCATCTTCTTATTTGTCTTATCATATATACCACCTATATTTGTCCTCTTCTTATTGCTATCTTCTCTAATTACAGTGGATTTAGCTCCATCTTGTTCATATGGCAACTCTATAGTCAATGGTATGGGAAAACTTCTTCTTGGTGTAATATCTATTTCTGTATATGATGTCATATTTCTCATGATTATTATCATATCTTTTTCAGCAGACAATTGGTCTATAGCTATCTTTATAGCTCCAGAGTTGAAGTTTAGATTTAGATATCTTAGATTGCTTCTTATTATCTTTTCAAGGATAGTCTTAGATATTGTTATTTTGTCTATCTTCTTATCTATATTGAATATAAGAGTAGGTTCTAACTTCCTTCCATTGGAAAGTGCAGACTTCTCTACTGCCTCTATTATATTGTGATTGAACTTATCTATTGAATCAAGATCCTTTATATCTTCTTCTCTAATGCTCTCTTTAGTTATTCTTATTTCTGATTTCTTTTCAAGAGCATCTTGGATAGTTGATAATAACTCTTCCTGTACCTTTATACTATCTTCCCAGGATAATCTATCCTTGGATTTACCCATATTCTCTATTATATCTATGAGTATTTTTTCTATATAACTGACATCTTTGACTTTTCGCACTAATACATCAGACATTATATTTAGATCTTTGATTACTCCCTTAATCTCTGATATCTTCATCTTATCTAGATTTACATCTCTTATTATCTTGCCTATTATCTTTTCTGCTTCTTTCTTTATCTCGTCATCTTTCATCTTCTTATTTAGTATATCTTTTGCTAGACCTTTTAATTGCTCATTCTCCATCTTATCAATATTTGGAGCAATCTTTTCCTCTTCATTAACAGGTGGAGTATCTCCTATATAATGACCAAGGTCTTCTCCCAAGTCAGTAGTATATCTCCAGTTCACATCATCTCCTGCTTTTAGTCTATATGCTCCTGCACTAATATTAGGATATTTTCCATTGACATTATACATCCAACCACTGCCACTACCATGATCGAATTCTCCTATCCACTTTCCATTTAGTCTCATACTAGCTACATATAGACTGGAACTTGATCCTGTAGTCTTTAAATTGGATTTCCCTATTGCCCTTTCCAATACATCATAGGCAGTATCTCTAGGTGATAATTCCATCTCCTTGTTGTTGATATAATATCCTCCACCAATGGTCTTTGTATCTACAGATAATGTTATAGAATTTTTTTCAATAGGAATACTAGGATCAATATTAGGATCTTCACTACCTTCTTCTCTAACTAATACATCTATAGGTACTGGTCTAATGAGAGGATTACCCTCTTTATTTTTAGTTGGCTCACTGCTGATGGTATATCTACCTTCTCTACTGGCAACAAAGACTACTTCACCATTTTTATCTGTCTGTTTTCTTTCACTGCCAAATCTTATAGTTTGATTAGATATAGGTTTTTTATTTATATCACCAAATATATCTATATCAAATTGTTCAAACTTAACGGTAAATTCATTGTCCTTGATTATCTCTACACTATTTCTATCTATTAAATTTCCCGATTTAGTAGATAGCTTTAACTGAGTAATAGTTGGATTCCAGAGATCCCCTACTACAAGGACTATGTCATCATTTTCATTTACAAAATCTGAAGGAAGAGTCTGCCCTCCCCCACCATTTACCATCCACTGCCAACCTTCTAAACCTGCTCCTTCATTTTTAGGTCCTATACCATCAATAAGACCATCCTTTTCTGTATATGGAACATTGTTATCCTTTAATGCATTAGTGACAGCCATATAATAGGTAGTATATCCTACATCTGCCTTTACCCTATATTCCTCTAATAGAGTAGCATCCTTTCCCTCTACTCTCACCGTCACAGTCCCCGAATCTAAATCATTTACATTACATCTAGTCTCTACAGCAAGACCTATTGCTGACACTATTGCCTTGTATTCTCCAGAGGATATATTGATGGCAAATTCAAATTCTCCATCTTCATCAGACTTAGTCTCATCTGTATAGCGTATATTATTGTCCTCTAATCTTTGGAGTTTTACTGTTACTGCTGTTTTTGGCAAAGTCCTTCCCTTTATAATGACTTCATTGCCATAGATTTCATCTATATAAGCTGTAAGTCCACTGGAAGCATAAGCTTCCAGTGCTCCTATAGGCAGTATAATGCTAAATATTAGAGCTAGAATCAATAGCCGTTTCCATATAGATTTCATATTACTCTACCCCCTTTATCTCTAGATAGTCATTTAAAGACCTTCCTGTAGACAGTTTGTCCCATAACATTGCCTTTATATTATATACCTTGTTATCCTTTGGTATATCAAAGGACACTGCTATTTCTTCAGGGGTATCTGGCTCAAAATCCATTTGAATATACAACTGCTGAATAAGTCTATCTGTAGCACTTGTTCTATCATATTCAAACAGATTTACCATAAATACTGCATTTATATTCTTGTCTATCTTGTTAGTTACATTAAAAGCAAATACACTATTCTCCAGTCCAGTAATAGTAGTATCTAGTTCTTCAACCATTTCAAACTCACCAGAGCCTGTTACAGTAATTTTTATCTGGTCACTTCTAGTAGTCTCTTCCAATGTATACTCTGCAGTGATTATTGCTTCTCCTTTGTTTAAAGTCAGTATCTTTCCATGTTCTACTTCTACAATACCAACATCTGAAGAAGTCCATTCTACTTTATCATTTTCCAATATAGATCCTCTATCTGTTATAGCTGTTAGTTCTAACTCTTGATCTTTCCCTAAAATTATATTTCCAGGTCTTATCTTTATAGACTTTATCTTTACATCTCCTGCTCCAGCATATTGGATGTTTTCCCAGACATCTGACCTTCTATTAGCAGGGTCATCACTACTTCCAAAGTAATCATGGACTGCCGCCAATGCTTGTATACCCTGTGGTGTACCAAAGGCTGGGTCAAATCCAGATGTATATGCAAAGGTTCCATCTCCTAGATAATAGCTCATAAGTCCTGTCAAGGCATTTCCATTTGACTTTGTAAACTGTGGTCCCTGTGGATCCTTGCCCCAAGCTACTATTGCCATGACAGCTTGAGATGAAGAACAGGAGTTGACTGTACCCCAGCTGCCAAATTTACCATTGGGAAGCTGTGCCTCTTCACTTAACCATCTAAAAGCCTTTTCTCCTGCTTCCTTTACATCTTGTCTATCTCTATAGGGTGCTAGGGCATAAAGTGCCATACCTGTCATATCAGGGTCAGCACTGGCTCCACCGCCAAATGCCCATCCATCTCCACTTTTATCCTTTAGGATCATATCTATGAACTTATCTTTATCATATAGGGTATCAGTGTATTGATTTTCATCATATTCCGCTGCATTTAAAGCTATTAAGCCCCAAATCTTGGCATTGATTCCCTGACCTATTCCTCCACCTGCTCCGTTTCTAATCTCTCTCACAAAGTCTATATATGCTCCTGTAGCATCATCATATACAAAATGTGTAATATCTTGTCCTGCAGATAGAAGCCCTATGGCTATTCTCTCATAATCAGTCATCATTCCACCTGCAGAGCCATTGTTCTCTTTTAAATCCTTCTTTATACGATTTACATAATTCTTGTCAAGAGTATTTACATCGGCACCTGCAGCATTGACTGCAAAAGCTCCCCAGTCACTTAGATTTGTCCTATTTCTATACCAATTTAGTCCCTTTTCCAAAGCTGCACCTATCTCTTCAGGAGTTATCTCCTTTACAACTATCTTTTCCACATATACAGGTATAAAGGAAGATATGTCTTTACGGTCCTTGAGATATGCCTCTATCTTAGCTATACCTTCAGAAATACCTGTGACAAGTCCACTCTCTGTTATACTTGCAATATGGCTGTGATTGCTTCTAAATAGTATCTTCTCTCCCTTTACAGATTTGCCATTTATTTTTACCTCAGCTTCTAATTGCAGTCTATCATCTAGAGCTATACCTGTCTTGTCGTTGACAAAATCTATAATTCCAGAAGATATACTAGAGACCACCTGTACTTTTGCCTCTGCCTTTACTCCCTCTATATCTACAAATACTGTGGCTTGTCCTATTCCAACTGCCTTGATAGCACCTTTTTCTATCTGTACTACCTTTTCATCACTAGAGGATATGCTAGGACTTAGACCATCTGTAATCAAGAATCCATTATTGTCTACTATTTTCAACTCTGGAGTATAGAGACTTCCCTTTTTCATGATAAAGTTATCATCTTTAAACTCTACACTTTGAGGAATCTGTCTTACGCTTGTATCTTTAAACTTAGATAGGAACTTTCCCCCATCAGTTGCATATATCTCTCCCTTTGGAGTAGGTTCACTTATATATAATATGCCAACTGCATCTTGAGAAGATTTCCTCGCTACCTTTTCTGTAGATAGATCTATGACATAGATATTCTTTCCAAAACTGGTATATAGCTTTCCATCCTTTACTATGGGGGCAGCTCTATGGCTCCTATTTCTAGTTAAATACTCTTCTCCCTTAGCAGTATATATCAATTGAGGTTCAGGCTTTTCTAAACTTGGGTCTAGTTTATAGAGCTTGTTCTCTGAAGTAGTGTAGTATAGATATCCATCATGATATACAGGTGGTGTAACCTCCTCTTTTACCTTCCCTATTTCTATTCTCCAAGATTCTGTCCTATCTGGGTTGAACTTATGGAGATATCTCTTGTCATCTATCCTCTTTTTATCTCGATCATATCCCACACTTACTAGATAGATATTTCCATCATCGTCTAAAGACAGTAGTTTTTCATATTCTATTCCCCCTGTAGTGCCATGGGAATAAAAGTTAAATTCATATCTTCCACCATTTTCCTTTTTAGCCTCTGTAGACCATTTCACCCTATAGTCCTTTGAAAACTCTTCATCAGCATTAAAGGCATATAGTTTTTCTTTACTTGCTATATATAGAGTATTTCCATCTAGACTTAAAATAGGGGAGCTGACCCCATATCCCAAGTATCTATCACTTTTCCAGACCAACTCTCCCGTATTCGTATCCACTGCATATATCTTTCCATCAAAATCCGCCATATATAAGGTATCTTCATCAGGAGACAGGACCCCCTTCATACTGGTGGATACCTTACTATCCATGGTATATGTCCATTTACTTGTACCATCAGGTCTAAAGGCATATATATTCTTGTCTGCTGATGCTATATAGGCATTTCCTTTAGAATCCACTACAGGAGACGAACCGCCTTGTTTATACCAATAATCAAATGATACTTTCTGATTTAGGTTTGCTTCATATATTAACTCTCCATTAGGATCTATACAGTATAAAAATCCCTTACTATCTGTTACATATATATTTCCCCTATTATCTAAAATAGGTATACTATCTCCTCTTAGACTGTATATGGCTGATGCATATCCAAAATTTCTCTGCCACTGAAACTCTATCCCCCCTATATCTTGTCCATATACCACACTATAGGGAGTGAACATACTAAATATAATTGATAATACTAATAATATAGATATTTTCTTTTTCATAACCTCACCTCCTAATTTTCCACTATTTTAAGTTCACGGGTATCTAATACCTTACCCCCTTGGACTACCTTTATGATCAATTTATATCTGCCTGTTTCTGGAACATCTATTCCAAAGGAATAGTCCTTAGAAATTCCAGCGTCAAATCCTCTCTTTATCGCCCAAGCTGTAGTGGACTTTTCCGTATCTAGATTGTATAATTCAGCTGACAATACTACACCCTCCATATTCTCCTCTGTCTTATTCCTTACAGTTATAGATATATTATTTAAGGTATCCAGACTTAAGCTAGGTCGCCCATTTAGATCTACACTAAATCCTGTAGCTGCCTTTTCCCCTACTACAAAGGCAAACTGGCCTCCTGCTCCTGATGCAGAATAGACTACTCCATCATCATCAACTGTAAGAGTACGTGGTGGCGATGGTGTATACATATCCCCTATATATACCTGCCATTTAAACTTACCTGTATCTGCATCAAAGGCTATAGTCTCTCGTATATAGGTATATATGGTATTGTTCTTTATAACAGGTCTCCTCTCCTTAGTAAAAGATTTACCATTAGAATCTATGGAGCTTGTCCTATATTCTACAGGATCAAATATTTGATTTCCCTCTCTATCAAAGGCATAGATTTTAAAGCTAAAGGTCTTCGACCTATAGGCTAGGATATACACCCTATCATCATCCCATTGGGCAGTAAATTCCGCGTCTATATCTTTAGCCCATTTCTCTTTACCATCCCTATCTATGCAGATAGCCTTATATTCTAAACCATTAGAAGATACTTCCAAGAGTATGTCTTCGTCTTCACTTATATCACGTACATCTACTTTGCCATCTGATTTATAGATTAACTCCTTATCTCCATTACCATCTATTCTATATACATCTCTCCCCGAAACTATATAGATGATGTCATCTGAATATACTTCCATGTCCTTGGTGTTTTCATCAGAAACCCTTTTGTCCCATATCTTCTCTCCATCTTTATCGATCTTATATAGAGTACCATTTTCTGTCATCAGATATATATAGTTATCTGTGATATCCATTTGATATATAGGCTCACTGCCATAGAATTTACCCCATAGTTTTTCTCCTTGGTTTCCAGAATCTATAGCTGCCACAGCTGTAGACAGTCTATTGTAAACATAGACTATGCCACCCTTGTCTACTATAGGATGAACAAGTTCCATACCGTAGTGAACTCCCACATTGGACTCCCATAGTTTGGCACCAGTCCTATTGTCCAATGCTATGACATGATTTTCATTTACATATATAAAATCATCATAGATTCCGCTATCATGCCAAGAACTTTTGTATCCCCAAGGTCCAGTGGTCTCTACCTGCCATAGCTTTTCATATCTTGTATCTACTACCTCAACTGTTACACTTGTCTTGATATCTGGATTATCTCTAAGAGATGCAGTGATAATTACCTCGCCTGGCTTCTTCCCACTTAACATACCGCTATACTTATACTTATCCTCCCAACTAGGCCCCTTATATTGACGAGTCACAGCTGCTATATCATCATCCGAAGAACTATAGTCTATATGATAATCTCCTAGAAACTCCCCATGCTGGTCTGCAACAAATACAGCAATTCCCCTTTCTTGATTGGAGGTATCTATGATTAAACTATCTACTATTTCATGGTCTTCTATCCTATTGGAAAAGTTGTCTAAGCTTCCTCCAACTGAATATATTGCCACTGGATATGGAGTCTGCTTTACCTTTATTTCCATGATTTCCTGTATATCTCCATAGCTTACATTGACTGTAAATGTCTTAGAATAGACTCCTTCTGGTAGATTTTCCAGCTTTCCTACCTTTAATTTCCCATCATCAGTCAAGTTTATGGCATTATCTGTATCCCCTACTAACTCATACTTTAATTTCCCAGGGATAATAAATCCATATTGATCTAAAAGCTTTGCTGATAATGTATATTCTGTATCTTCATAGACATCTATATCATGTGACAAAATACTATTGGGCTCTGGAGTATATTCTGGTATTAGTTTTAACTTTTCTATATAATATGTGAACTTATTTCTATCATCTTTACCATCTTCTTTATAAAATTTCTTTGTAACAAGTCTATATAGATATCCATTTTTAAATTTGATATCTCTTTCTTTAGACTCTAAAACTTCGTCTTTTCCAAAAGGAATATCAGTATAGGCTAGGATATTTCTATCCTCATCATAGACTAAAGTATTGGTATATAGAAGGGTCTCTCCATCTTCTGTATATTCACCAAAGAAATTTATCTCTCCACTAATTCTTACTATATAATCTTCTAGATAATAATCTTTAAATTCTTCTATTGTGCTTCCATTTTCTCTCTTTAGCTTTACCATCTTATAGAAACTATTTCCTGTGTGGATATTTCCCTTTTCATCATAGAGCTCCCTCATGGCAAATATTACTCCATCCTCTTCTTCATGGAGTAGATTCGTTATCTCCCCAAATCCCTCAGATTTCCATTTAAGCTTTCCATCTTGTACTGCAAGTAAAAACCATTTAGTTACCCCATCTTCCTTTCTACTCTCACGGGCATATACTATACCCTGGCTATCTACACCACGTCCAAATATGCTTTTGTCATTGGAGTATCTCCAAAGCTCATTGCCATCTCTATCTAATGCTGTGATATATTTATCAAATACCACATATATAATTCCATGATTTACATAAAAATCAGCCCTAGCACTGGTGTAATTATATGTCCATAGTTCCTTTCTAGTTTCTAAATCATATAGTGCTAATTTCCCTCTCTCTTTTTCACATATAAACAGAGGACTATCTTCTCTATACTGAACAAACTCCCTATTTGCTGTCTCTATACCTTCTCTATATATCTCCCCTGTCTCTATATCTATAAATCTTGAAGTATCTATAGGGTACTTATACTTAGAAATTTTAAGATATTCTCTCCCATTTACCTTATATATCTGGTCTAAATCACCGTCACCTGCACCTCTAAAGTCTTCTCTCTCTTCAAGGGTATCTGGATTTAATGCTATAATAAATGCCCCTTGACCTTTTCTACTTTCACTGAGATATATAGTGCCATCTTCTGATACGACAAATCTAGATATACTATCTTGTGACTCTGCACTATACTTGCCCAATACCTGAAACTTTCTAGGAGTATTTTCCTTGATCTCTAAATTGATATATTTAATTGCATATTTATGATCACTATTTGGAACATATGCCTTGATTACTGCCGTTCCAGAAGAGTGTCCAGTTACCTTTCCATTCCTATCTACTGTGGCTATCTCTGGGTATATGGACTCCCACTCTATGGGATAATTATACTCTACTCTTTGATCTTGAATTGACTCTCCTATGACTTTAGGCTTTATAGTATAGCTATCATCTGCATAGATTCCATTAAATCCATTTATTTTTTTTAATTCTGTGTAAAAATACTCTGTTTCTACTCTAAAAGAACTTAGAAAATTATTATATTTCCACTTGGTATCAAATTTCCATTCTAAATCCGATAGTTTTATAGATTCGCCGTCTCTTAATATGACTTCATCATTGAGTGTTACAGTATATTCGTAATCTACATCTAGTCTCTCCCCTTCTCGAGAAAGGTCTACAACTATCTTCTTAGGATTTTTAGAATCTACTATAAGTACATCTTTAAAGATCTTTGTATATTCCTCTTTATTTACTCCCCTTGGAGTGCCTTCTATCTTCCTTCCCTTTAAGGTAAGTTGAACATCCTTTGAGGGATCTTTAAGGGTGACATAATAGGGAAATTCTATACTAAATTCAGTATTATACTCGTTTTCCTTGCTACTGTTCTTAGGTGATAGGATATACTCTGAATCTACTATATCTTCTCCTGTAGTTACAAAGCTAATCTCATGAGTGTCTCCCTCTTTAGGAGTTATATAGGCTGTATATTCTCCTGCTTTTTTTAGGGAAAAGTTAAAGGCATATTCCCCATCCTTATCTGACTTTCCTTGGTCTATATATACTCTATTCCCCTTATCATCCTCTACCACTATGTTGATATAGGTATTTTTCTCTATATTTCCAGCTATGGTTACTGCTTTTCCCTGTACCTTAACATCTGTATCTATGGTAAATTCTACAGGTTCACACCCTAGAACTTCAGCAGTATATTTCCCTCTCCTAAGATTGGTCTTGAAAGTACCTGTATGACTTTCATCTATATATCTTCTATTGTTATCACCATCTGTTATGACTATGGTGGCTCTTTCTTCTTTGTCCAACTTTACCTCTACCTGATTTCCATTTACAGTTATATCAGGTTGTGGATTTTCTGCAATTGGATATAGAGGTAGAAAATTGATAAATAGGACAATAAGGAGCAGTGCTGCTACCTTCCTCATAAGTTCACCTCCTATAAATCTATCCATCTATCTACTTGATCTCTATTTCTGTAATATCTGAAATAGGATTTTTCGACTCCCAACTGTCCCATACGAAAATCTTCACCTTGTATCCTGAACTGTTCTCCGGAAGTTTAAATCCTGCCCCTAGATCTATGGTCTCTCCTATTTTTATTTCCTTTTCACTATAGGCATAGGTTATCATGGTGTTGGATTTATCATATAGACCTGCTATGAATAGAGCATTCTTGTCCTCATCACTTATATTTGCTACTATTGCCTTTATGTTTAGATCGTCTCCTGCCACTACATCTGGTTTCTCTATTTGAATCTCAAAATCTTCATTGACTATATCTACTTCATCTATTGCCTTAACTGTATATCTAGCCTGTCCAAATTTCTCCTTCTTTTCTTCATTTCTATATTCTACAATTAAAGTTACTTCGCAAGGTTTATATATTCTTAACGTCTGTCCACCATCCATCTTAGCAAATTTATTCTTTTTTCCTTCTTTCCCATCTACAATCCAAGAAATTATAAAATTAGGTCCTTCTGAAAAAGAATACTCTGATTTTGTATCACCATTTTCATCTTCATAAAATAATTGTACTGGCAAATCTATATATTCATATAAATTTGGATTATCTTCTCTCTTTTTCATAATGACCTGTTTAGGTAGTTCATTGCCTGTGTTACGTTCTCTTATTCTAAAATTATAATCATGTTCTTTCTCACTTAAAGGTGCTATATTCTGTACTTCTACCTTCTTATCCTCTTCTATTTCCTCTGCTTTTTTATCTTCTGGCTCGTCTATAGTCTTTATATCTTCTTTTGGGTCTATCTTATCTTTTCCCTCTATTAATTCTTTTTTCTCATCTTCCACTGGTTCTTCTAATTCTAAATCAGCATCTTCTTTATCTTCTACTGGAATTTTATCTGTTTCTTCCATATCTACTGGTTCCTCTACTACTTTTTCCTCCACTTCTCCTTCTAGTTCCTCTGGCATATTATCTGCTATTGCTGGATCTATGAATCCTACCATTACAAATACTACTAGAGACATTATAATTGCTAACTTACTTAATCTTTTCATAAACCTTCCTCCTTATTTTTATTGTTATGTATTAAAAATACAGGGAACCATTTATGTCCCCTGTATCTCTTATGTTTTAATATTTTCCTTCAATATCCCTAATTTACCAGTCGGAAGGTACTTCTGCATAGAAGAATTCTATAGTCATATTATCTCCTAATTGATATATAGAAGCTGCCTTATCTGGTATAGAACCGTTTACTTTATATTGCCATCCCCAAAATGAATTTGTATCTGAATTCCATGTTCCTTCTAACCCAAGCATCTCTTGTATATATGTCCCTTGACTTGTAATATCAGCCTCTTCTCTTTCTACTGGAGTTAGAACCTTTGCTAGAGCATGTAGTGCTGATGGGTTGTTCTTTAATACGTCAGCATCATCAAATCCCACTCCAAAGCCACCATCTTTATAAGAAGTTGCTAGGTCAAATACATCTAGACTAGAAATAGTTTCTTCCCTTACACTTATACCTTCTTCATCTACAATTGTAACCTCTATATTACTTACAGGACCTTCTGATTGACCTACTACTACTATATTAGAATGAACTGATTGTACTCCTGAATCAGCATAGCTAGCTGTAAGTTTTACTTCTCCTGCTTTATGAAGCCTAAATTCTACCGTTGAAGTGTTATCTGTATGAGTTACATCAGTAACCTCAACTACCTCTGAATTACTTGAATCCCATTGAACCTTAGATCCCTCTATGGAAACTGGACCATAACTACTATCTAAACCATTTGTCATGGTTATTGATTTAGTATCACCAATTTCACCTACTATAGTAAAGTCGTCTGAATTTAGTGTCAACATTGCAAGCTGACCTGCTGCAAATGTAGGTATTATTGTCATACCTAATACCATTATCATAACCATCAATAGACTTAAACTGCGTTTAAAGATACTATTCTTCCTCATTTTCTATTCCCCCTGTTTAATTATTTTATATAAAATATCCTCCACAGTTAAAAATAATATACCGATAACTTTGATAGCAACAGGACTTGTCCTGGCCTTGAGATCTCTTTGTTGTCTATCAATATTATCTATACTATACCAAATTCACTATGTTGATATCCTATATCCCCTTGATAATTAACATGAGCTTAACATAAAACACAAAAACACCTATATTTTCCATTGAATACAATTAAAAAATATAGGTGTTAAACTCTCTATAATTTGTAAAATATTTTTCTTCGGAAAATATTAATACCATAGACTTTAAATAAGTATCCCGACTTAGGCTCATTACCTTTCTCCGCCTTCCCATCTCTATAGACAGTGGCATTTGTGGATTTAGTTCCCCCATACGGTGACCGGATCGCTCAGGATTCTCACCTGATTCCATATTTAAAGCTAATATTTATTTGACAAGGTGCAATATTTGGTAACATTTTCCTACCTAATTATGATGATAACATTTGTTTGACAGTTTGTCAACCTGTTGTCAGAATAAATACAAATTTGTTTATTTTTAGGCTAATTCAAGGTGGTCAAAGACCGCCCTTATTAATACATTATCAATTCATATAGTCTATACAACATCACTGCTGTTTCTGCTCTTGTTGCATTATGTTTAGGTGAAAACTGTCCATTATATCCACTTATTATCTTGTTATAGGCTGAAATTGACGCTCCTTCTTGAGCCCATGTAGATATACTGTTTCTATCAGTAAACTTAGATAGATATTTTGTATTCTGATTCTTATATAGTTTGTTTTCTAGCACCTGTCCTATTATCTTTGACATCTCTTCTCTAGTGATATATCCATCTGGATCAAAGCTGATATCAGATTTTCCATTTATTAATCCATTTTTATATACTGTTGATATAGATTTATAATACCATTTATTCTTGTTTACATCTTTAAATGGCAATTCATTGTCTATATCTTCATTGTACTTTAACATTCTTGATGTCAATGCTGAAAATTCAGCTCTTGTAATGTTTGCAGCGGGGTCAAATTTATCCTTTGCTTTTCCTCCTATTATTCCCTTTGCAGCCATGCTGTTTATTGCCTCTACTGCCCATCCGTGGTTTGATAAGTCCTTGAACTCTACTCTATTTTCCCCTATTGTAAATCTTCCTAATTTATGGGTTAAGAATTTAACATTTTTGTTAGTTTCATCATATACTCCGCCTATTATCTCTTTTGTCCCATCTTCTTTTACTAAAGTTACTGTTATATTGTGTTTATTTGTATAATTTACATCATATGGCAATGTGATCTTAATTGGAGCTTTTAATATATCTATATCTTTATTTCCCTGGGAAAGTCTTACCAATGTTTCTTTGTTCTTTTTCTCTGATATTATCTTTATATCATTGTCTATATCTTTGCCTAGGAAATCTGGTTTAATCTCAATTAAAGCTTGTGTTGAGGATAGCTTTATATTGTCTACTTTCTTGCTAGTAGCTTTTTCTAGTAATGATTTTGGCAATATGATTTCAGAGATATTATCCTTTGATTCTGTCATCTTTATTCTAACATTTTTTTCAATATCTCTATTTGGATTCTCAAACTTTTTAGATAGTTTTTCTTCAACTTTTATTGAAGTCTCTAATATATTGTCTATTATCGTATCCACTTTCTTTTTATCTTTAATCTTATCAATAGAATTCAATGCTATCCCTAGATGATCTTCAGATACTTCACTTAGTTTTTCTACTATTTCCTTATCTGATTTGCTATCTACTAGGGAGTTCAAGGATTTTACTATATCTATTGCACCATTTCCTATATCTGTAGCTAATCCAGCATCCTTTATCCTTTCTAATGCTGTGGCTAGAACTTCTACTGCCCTAGCACCATCCCTTAGGAGTGCCTTTATTTCACTTGTCTTTGAAGTAGAACTATTCTTTTCAAAGTATTTGACTACATCTTCTATTGCCTTTCTTATTTCTTTTTCCGTAGCATTTTTATCCTCTACTATCTTTAGTGCATCTTTTATGATCTTGCTTGCCTCTTCTTCATCTGAACGTCTTTTATATGATGGAACACCTATATCTTCTCCTAGGTCTTTTGTATATAACCATTTTATCTTATCTCCATCTTTTAGTCTTACTGATCCTGCTCCCACATCAGGATACTTTCCGTTTACTGAAAACATCCATCCACTATCTTCTCCTTTATCAAATTCTCCTTGTCCGTCTATACTTACTATATAGCCTTTATTATTTTCATAGCTAATACCATGGTCATCTAATATTCTAGTGGTTAAATCTAAAGCTGTCTCCTTATTTCTAATCTTGATATTTTTTTCGTCTACTATGACTCCTTTGTATCCCTTTATATATAGGTCCACCCTTGCATCTTTAGGTTTTTCTGGATCTGTAGGATCTACTGGCACTTCTGGATCAGGATCTAAATCAGCCTTTTCCATGACTATCTTTTTTGTAGTCGTCTTTCCATCTATATTTGCTTTACACTCATAGGTATTATCTACATCTAAAGTAGCTGTAAATTCTATCTTCCCTAGATCATCTGTAATACCCTGATTCATATAATGATATCTAGATTCGTCTTTTATTGTTATGCTTATTGGCCTATTTCTCATACCTTTTATCTTTATTATGGCATTGTTATTTCTTTGAGTATAGTCTATATCTATACTTGTCTCTGCTATGGCTAATGAAGGTATTAGTAGAAACAAGACTAACATTATGGACATTATACGTTGTATGTTTTTTCTCATTTTATCACTCCTTTGAGTTATGAATATGTTGGTAAAGTCTGATTAGACGTAGTTATGTACCTCGAGCAAAGCCCGAGGTCTATTATTAGTTAACTACTTCTATTTCTTCTACATCTCTCATTATTATACTTTGATCTTCTAAATCATCCCATAAGAAAGTTTTTATATAATAGTCTCCTGTGTTTGGAACTAAAAATCCTGCTGCTAATTCTAATTCTTCTTTATCATTTAGATGTTTCTTTATTACTGAATAATTCACTAATTTATTAGTTTTCTTATCATACAGAACTATTATTAC
Source organism: Tissierellaceae bacterium HCP3S3_D8 (assembly GCA_052067355.1). Taxonomy (GTDB): domain Bacteria; phylum Bacillota; class Clostridia; order Tissierellales; family Tissierellaceae; genus CABMKH01. The sequence goes on along the minus strand of JBQHQH010000009.1, from coordinate 50,744 downwards.
TGTTGCTGGTTTTTGCTCTTCTTTTAAGTTTTTCATCTTTACTTTTGCATTAGCCTTTTCACCATTTGCAACCTTTACATCTCCAATATAATCTATTTCAAATTCCTTTTCATGGATTTCTAATTCTATATTATCCATTATGTCCTTATCTTTTATTTGTGCTGTTATGATAACTTTACCTGACTTTTTAGTAGTTATCTTACCATTTTTGTCTACTTCAGCTACTTCGTTATTAGAACTTGTCCAGATGATTTCTCTAACTGGTACTATTCTATTTTCCTTGTCATAGCCTGTTACATATAGTCTTAGGATTTCTCCTTCTATTATCTTAGCTACGGAAGGACTATCTATCTTTATCTTAACTACTTCATTGGCATTAAGTTTTATTTCATTGAACATGGATTTACCTCTATATACATCTGCCAATGCAATGAATGCTTGTTCTGTTACACCATCTATATCTGGTTCTGGAGTCCATTCTGATTCCTTTTCAAAATGTCCATCTTTATAGAAATTCATCAAAGAATCTACTATGGTCTTACCGCCTTTTGTCCATTTTTCAGACATTGGGTCTTCTCCTACTGCTATTAATCCTTGAAGAACTGCCGATGCTGAATATGGGTTTTCTCCACCCCATACTATAAATCCACCTGTATTACCATCTTGTTCTCCCTTTAAATAGCTTAATCCCTTTTCAATTGCACCTTTGACTTTGGAGTCATCTCTATATCTTGCTAAAGCTATTAGTACCATTCCTGTTTCATCTATCCCACCAAAACTACCTTCTGCTTTCTGATAACCTAGTAGTGCTTCTATTGCCTTATCCCTGTTATAATTTGCATCTGCCATATCCAATGCCAACATACTAAATGCAACAGTAGTTGAATAATCGTCATATTGTCCGATTATAAATTTCCCTCCTGCATCTTGTGCATCTACTAAAGTTTTTACATAGTCTTTGTTGTCATGATTATATGGGTCTTTTCCTGCTGCTATTAATCCCATTATATTTCCTACATGTTCTGATGCAGACTCTGGATTCTCATTGATCTTAAACTTAGATCTTATTTCAACTAAATCCTTCTCTAAGTTGCCACTTGTATAGTTATATCCTAAAGCTTGTCTAAAAGCAAACTCATCTTTACTGGAGTAATATCCTCTTAATGCTCCTATTACATCTTCTATGGTCAGATCTTTTTCTATAACATTTATTTTTATATTAGCTCTTATTTCTTTGTCTTCTGCAAGAGCCGCTATTATAGTTACTTCTCCTACTTTGTGAGCTATTAATTTTCCATCTTCTATAGTAGCTATTTCTGCATTAGAGCTTATCCACATTATTTCTTTATCTGTTAATATGGTATCTCCTCTACGTACTTCCGCTACAAGTGGTAATTCTTCGTCTACTTTTATAGATTTTTTGTCGGATATTATATCTATAGTTATCTTTTCTTCTGGTTTTTCCCCTATTAAATCTTCCCAAGTTGGAGCTGTATCTCTTTCATAATCATAAGTACAGAACCAAATAACCTTATCCCCTTCATTAAGTTTTACATTTCCTGCTGTTGTATCTGGGGTTCTTCCATTTAAAGTAAACATCCAGCCACCTGAAGATGGTCCTGTAATTCCATATATGGAAGTTATCCAATCACCTGTTGCTTCATATTCATCAGTAGTTGCTTGTAATGCTCCAAATGCCGTAAAGGCACCATCATGTTCATCTTTATCTATGGTTATCTTCTTTGGATTAGATTTTATTTCGTATTTTCCATCTTCATTAAATACTATAATAGCTGTATTTACTTCCAATGTCTTAATCTCGTCTACTACTGTTATTTCAAAAGTATCTTGAATTTCAGTGTCCTTAACCTTAACAGTTATTGTAGCTTCTCCTATACCTTTAGTTTCTACGTTTCCATATTTTACTGTGGCTATATCTTCATTTGAACTTGTCCAAATCAGTTTTTGTCCTGATAATATTTTTCCATTCTTATCATACACTTTTGCTGTTAATCCTAAGGATTGTCCTACTTCTAATTCGCCCTTACTTGATTTAACTATTTCTACTCTAGCTGGTTCTGCATCTGTATCTAAATCTAACTTCAATAATTCAAACATGGATTTTTGATTCTTTAAATCCATCAATGCACCAAAAGCAGTGTATGTTGCTTCATAATAGGTATATTCATCTTCTTCGCCTTTTCCATAGCCGCTATGTTTCATATTATCTTTTACTGTTTTACTTCTTACTATGGCATTTAACATAGTAGCTTCATTCTTTATCCATTCTTCATCTTCTAGTGGATTTATTCCATTTGCTATTAAACCTTGGATAACTCTACCTGTTGCTGTTGGACTGTTTGTTCCCATTTCAAAACCAGATTTAACATCAAATCCACCATCTTCGTTTTGTTTAGTCTTTAGATAATCTAGTATTTCAGCTATTTTGTCATTTACACCTGCTATATCTTTGTGGTTTGATAGAGCTACTAATACTATTCCCTCGGTCTTTATATCTTTATAGGTGTGTGAACCATCTTTTTTGTCATATATCTCCATCAATCTTAAAACTATCTTTTCTCTATCATAATTTGCTCCAGCCATATCTAAAGCTATTATGGACCTTGCTTGTGCTTCTATGGAGTTTTTGTCACTATCTACTTTTACAAATTGTCCTTCATTTTCTCCATCTAATTGTTGCGATTCTTCTAGCTCTTTTACTAGATTTCTAACTTTACCTTTATCCTTATACTGTCTAGGGTCTAAATCTGCTCCTGTTAAAGTTATTATGGATTGAGATAGTTGATATGCAGATTTATTATCTTCATCTATATAAAGATACTTTTGAATCTTATCTATATCCATTCCTGCTAATCTTGCTGCTCCCGGTGCCAACATAGATAATCCTGCACTATCCGTATTATCATTATTATCTTCTGTCATATATGCTTCATAACATTGTTTTAAAAATTCTATTTCTTCGTCTAAATTTGCTGGTATCATTGGTTTTTGTTCTTTAGGTTTTATATTTATCTTTATTGAAGCTTTTATACTACTATCTTTTTGTGATATTGCTGTAATAGTTACTTCTATTCTTTCTTCTACTTTTTTAGCTATGAATTTATTAGGTTCTCTAAACTCTAATATATCTTCATTTGATACTTCCCAATTTACCTTTTCATCTTTTAATACTTTATTATCTTCGTTTAATACCTCTGCCATTAGTACTAACTCTGAACCTTCTTCTAGTTCAGATATAATCTTTCCACCTCGAAATTTTATCTTTATGCTATGAGGTTTGTTAAGGTCTGGATCTTGATTTTCTCCTTTAATGACCTCTCCATACATGGATTTTCTACTTTTTAAATCTGTCAATGCTGCGAATGCATTTATGGTAGCTTTAGTGTCAGTCATGCCATTTTCAATTTCCTTAAATCCATCAGTTCTTTTAAATTTAAGTAATCCATCTACCATGGTTTTTCCATTTTCTATCCATTCTTCTCCTAATGGATCATCTCCTATTGCCATTAAAGATTGGATAACTAATGCTGTACTAGATGCTCTAAATTGTGGGTCACCATTGTATTTAAAACCTTCTATATTTCCATCTATATATTGTCTTGATTTAAAGTATCTTTTAATACCACCTATGACTTCCATAACTTCTGGATTGTCTTGATAGTTTGACAGTGCTATTAATCCTAAAGCACTTCTCTCTATATTATCTCCTTCAGTTGAATTTTTAAGTTCATAATAGTATTTGGTACGTTCTTTTTTAACTTTTTTCAAGAGAAGATTAACTGCATTGTCTTTATTGTATAAATCTACTTTACTATCAATAGAACCTTCATACAGATCCAACGCTATTATAGACATCATCAAATCCTTATCATCTGGATTTAAAGTTCCCAATTTAAAGTTTCCGCTTGATTGTTGTGCAGCTACTAATTCCTGTACATAATTTTTATTATTATAATTAGTTGGATCTTCTCCTACAGCCACTAATGTCATTATGTTCTCTGCCAATTCCTTTGCTGATGTATAATTATCCCTAATATACATCTTTTCTTTAATACTATTAGCCTCTTCTCCATTATGAATCATAGACATGGATAGTAGATAACTGTAATTAAATCCTGTTTGTCCATCTAAATATGGTTTTATATCATTTATAGTTGTGACTAATATATTTTCTTCTGTTTTAGGTGTTACTACTACCTTGATGTTATTTGTTATCTCTGGATTAGATTCTAATTTTGCAGTTATTGTAATCTCTGTTTCTTCTTCTACTTCTCCAGCTGTGAAGGTATCTGATATGACAGATTGTTTCAACACATTAGGATTTGAACTTTCAAAGGTTACTTTTTCTTCTTTTAATTCTTCACCTTTCTCATTTAAAACTTTCACAGATATTATTTGCTTTCCACCTGGATAAAGAGGTGTTACTTGTGTTCCACCTGGGAAGCTTAGTTCTATACTAGCTGGTTTTGTTAGGTCTTCTCCTGTTTCTTCTTCAAATTCAAAGGGTGTTTCTTCTATACTTTGAATTGAATTTCTATTTGTTTCTTCTTCCTTTGTTTCTTCTTCCTTTGATTCTTCTGTTTGTTGTAGTTCTTCTGTTTGTTGTAGTTCTTCTGGTTCTTTTAATTCTTCAATCTCTGTTCTATCTTCTTTCCCTAATTCTTCATTACTTAGTTCTTCTTCTATCCCTCCTACCGCCTCTTGTTCTTCCTCCTTTTCATCAAAAGGTTCTACTTCTTGTGTGTCTTTTATTTCTCCTTCAAATTCTTCTTCTCCTTCTAATCCTTCTACTATATTTTCGTCTTCAGCAATAGCTATATTGCTAAGCGCTAAAGAAATTGGTGATAAGATCATACTTAATATCAACAGTATAGATAAAATCTTGATTTTCTTTTGCATATTGTCACTCCTTCATCCTCTTAGTTCAAAATCACCATTTAAATATTTGAAATAGACTTTTTAATATAATAGTCTCCACTTGCTGGTATTAAGAATATAGTCTCTACTTCTATTTCCTCTTTAGGACTAAATCGTCTCTCTATCAATGAATGGTTTATCAATTTATCTGTCTTTTTATCATATAAACCTATATTAAATCTCACTTCCTTAACATCATCAGCAAGATTTATTATTTTATACTTTAAACTCTTCTGTCTTCCATTGATCAATGTTTCTTTCTCTAGTGTTTCTATTTTAAAGTCTTTGTTGTCTTTATCTACTACTCTTAAATTTATAGTACTCTTTATATTCTCATCTTCTTTTAAAGCTGCTACTATTGATACCATTCCTACTTTATGAGCTGTTAATTTTCCATTCTCATCTACTGTGGCAATTTCTCCATCAGAGCTGGACCACGTTATTTCTTTATCCGTTAATACTTCAGCATTTCTTATAATCTTAGCACTTAATAATATTTCTCCCCCTACTTCTACTTCTTCTCTATCTGATATTATCTCTATGCTTATAATTTTCCCTAAATCTTCTCCAGTAAGCTCTGCCCATGTAGGTATCTTTCCATCCATGCCTTTAGAACTAAAGAACCATACTATTTTATCTCCTTCTTTTAAGTTAACTTTGTCTGGATTAACATCAGGCATCTTGTCATTAACTGCATATATCCAACCACCTGTGCCTTTAGCTTCAATACCAAATATCTCCTTTACATATCCTCCAATTGCTGTATGTAGAGGTGTAGTTGCTTGAAGAGAACCTAGAGCCGTTAATCCTGCATTATGAGCCTTAGTGCTTATTGTAACTTGTTGGGGGGCAGATTTTATATCGTAATTTTCACCTTTATCCACTACTATGGCTGTATATACATCTAAAGTCTCTTCTGGTTCTTCTGGGTTATCAGACAATATCTTTGACTTTACAACATAATTAGAATATCCTGTTTCTTTTAAATCAACTAATGTATAAAGAGCTTTTTGTGTTGCTGCAACCCATCCCCTATTATTTTCACTTTCTCCTTCTTTGTTGTCAAAAGAACCATTATCCTTCCATAATATAAACATGGATTCTATAGGGTTTTTACCTTCTTTAGTCCATTTAGCATTGGTCAAGTCTTCTCCTATAGACAATAGACCACTGATTATTTCAGCATTATATCCAGTTATATATGCTCCTATATAAAAGCCCCCATCATTTTGTTGTATTGATTGTAGATACTCTATGGCTTTAGTGACACTATCTTCTACACCATTAAAACTTCTATGTCTACTCAACGCATTTAAGGCATATCCAGTATTTAGTGGAATAGGATCTTCCCCTCTTTCTTTAAATCCACCTTCTTCAGTCTGTGCCAAAAGTATATTATTTATAACTATGTCTTCATTATAAGAAATCTTTTGGTCCTCATATTTCTCATTAAATCTATCTACAGCTATTACAGCCTTTAAATAATTTTGATTCCCATGTCCATAATCTGCTCTGTCTATTTCTTGGACTATTTCTTCTATTAAGTTTCTATCTCTAAACTTTGTTGGATTCTCTCCTAAATCCAGCATAATGAGAGCTTGATTTACCTTACTTGCTAAGTAATCTAAATTCTTATCATATTTAGAATCATAATTCTTATTTGCATACCATTTATCTAAGTCCATTCCCGCTCTAGTGAGAGTTGCAGTTTCCCACGCATCAAGACTTCCCTGACTTTCTCTATAATGTATAGTTTCATAATAGTTTTTTACTGTATCAATAAATCTATCAAGTGTATTATCCGATTCCTCTTTATCTTCAAATACTACTATTGTAATTTTATCTTCAATACCTGTATCCTTAATCTTTACGATAACATCCACTGAACCAGTTTTATGTGCCGTAGCATTTCCATCTTTATCAACAGAAATTATTGCTAGGTCAGAGCTTGTCCATTCAATCTCATTACCTTCTAATTCATTTCCATTAGCATCTAATACAGTGGCATTTAATTTAAATTTACTTCCCTTTATTACTGGAGTATCTGCCAACTCTTTAATAATTATCTTTTCAGGTTTACCTATTACTTTCTTTACTGTAATAGTTATTTCATCATAGATATCTTCAAAGAATCTTACCTTTACTCTTACTTTTGCCTGACCTTCCTTTAATGCTTTTATAGTTCCATCTTGGACTTCTACTATATTTTCATCTAGACTTTCCCAGATAACTTCCTTGTTGACAGATTGACCATTTTCAGATACTTTAGCTTCTAACTCAATTGTTTCTCCTTGGTTTATAGTTAGCTCCTTTGACTCTTTTTGTATTTCTATGGTAAAATCCCTAGGTTTTTCGTTTGCCAATTCATGATACATAGATTTATTTTTACTTAAATCCACCAATGCTGCAAAACCGTATACTTCTTCTCCATTTTTGGGCCACTCATTATCAGGTAATACTTTAAATTTATCCCCTACTTTTAAACTCAATAACGCATCTAACACTGTAACCCTATTTCCATATCTATCTTCTCTAGTCCATTCATCAGAGTAGATGTCTTCACCAGAAGCTATTAATCCTTGAATTGCAAAGGAATGGCTTTTACAGTTTCCTATTAATGCATTCTCATTTTGCATGAATTTTAGATGATTCTTTATACCTTCTATTACTCCTGCAACACCTTCCATATTCCCATGTTTTGAAAGGGCTATAAGAGTTAGAGAAGTAAGCTCGTTATTAGGATTTCCTTGACTTCCCTCTATATAATATCTATCTGATGTTTTTACTAATTTATTTACTAATGCATTTACAGCCTTTGATTCATTATAATCTACTCCTGCCATATCTAAAGCTATTATTGCATTAGCTAACCATTCTGAGTTTTCTCCATCATAAAAATTGCTATTCAATATTTCTTGAATGTAATTTTTATCATGATAATCCTTTGGATCTTTTCCAATGGCAATAGCCATCATTATATCCTTCGCCCTCGTATTGGTATTCGCAGAATAACTATATTTTGACGCCTTTCCAGCTATATGGTCTTCATCTACTCCCATAAGCTTTAAACCCATAGCTGTAGTGTATCCATATTTATCAGGATTTGTTGTAATACCATCTTTAACTTCTTTTAGTGCCTTATCTATTCTTTCTTGTCTTGTTACTATTTTTAAATCAATACTATCCGATAATACCCGATCTTTATTTTTCTCAACAGATGCTGTAATTTTAATATCTCCTGACTTTAATGCAGTCAAGATTCCATCTTTTATCTCTGCTGAATCATCTGGTGATATCTTCCATGTTACATTAGCATGTTCAACGATTTCACCTTCTACATCTAGTACATCAGCAGATATACCTATCTTTCTACCTACTTCTATTTCAGATATTTCCCTATCAATTTTTATATCTAGGCTACTGGGCTCTACACCTACTACTTCTAGTATGAATGAATCATGTATATCTTCATATCCTCTTATCTTTGCAGTAATAGTAACTGTACCAACTTTATGCCCTGCGACTATTCCTCTTTCATCTACAGTTGCTATTTCTGTATTATCTGATGACCATATGTAAGATTTTGAAAAATCATATCTTCCATTTTTATCATAAGCTTTTGCTAGTAATTGTGCTCTTTTTCCAAGTTTTAAACCTTTAAAATTTTCTGGTGCAACTATCTTTACAGTAGTAGGACTTTTTATTCCTATGTTTACCTTTTTAAACATGGATTTTTCAATATGTATATCAGTCAAAGCTGCAAAAACTTCCCCTGTAGCATAACTTCCATACGAATTTTTACTTTCTTTAAATCGGTTGTCACTTCTTAAATCTAAAAGACCGTTTATGGTTTCAATTGGTATATCTTGTCCAACTGATATTAAAGCTTGTACCATCTTTGATGTAAGCTTTCCACTTTCTACTTCTTTACCTGACCAATCTGTTGTTCCATACATTCCAGAAATAAAACATTCTGATTCAATATAGTTTATTGTCTTATCAATTAAATCAATATCAATAATATCTTGATGGTTAGAAATAGCTATTAAAGATATAGCTGTCAACTCTAAATCTCCGCTAGAAGAAAAACTACTTTCTTTTACAAAAGCGTTTTCCTCTTCTACAGTAAATTTATCTTCAAGTAATTTAACTGCCTTGTATACATCGTATTCTGCTCCTGCCATATCCAATGCTATTATGGAATAGGCTATATCTTCTGCTTTATCTCCTGAACCTATTTTAGTTTCAAAAAATCCTTCTTTTGTCTGTGATTTTACTAAAAAATCTAGATAATTATTTCCTTGGTAATCTGTAATTTCAAAATCTGCTGCAATAAGCCCCATAATAGCTTTTGCATACTCCTTAGCTGAAAAATCACTATAGCTATTTCCTTTTTCAAAGGATAAGTTCTCTAATACTAGTTTTTCCTTTATAGTTTCCTCATCTACACCTAAACTTTTTAATGTAATTGCTTCAAGATAGTTGTATTCTTTTACTTCTTTAGAATAATACTTCTTGAAATCCTCTACTGTACTATCTAGATTTGTTCCTTCACCTAATAGTCCAAGAGGCTCTGCATTTGCTATAGGTATTATGTTTAATACCACAGATAAAACTAAAATTAAGATTAAATACTTTTTTTTCATAATTCCCACCTTTCTTTTTTTACATAATAAAAAATGTCTTAATCCTCGAGAGATTAAGACATTTATAAGTAATTATATACTAAATAAACATGTTCTACATCTTGCCTCGATCCTGGAAGGCTTGTATAATGCTATACTTAGGCAGTTCTCCTGACTTATGGATCATAGCTTTCTCTCACCTTCCCAAGATAACTCAGTGGTATATTTGAAAGATTGCTCACCAATTACAGTGGCCGGTCCGTTCATGATTTTCACATGATTCTCTTTTAATCCTTAAAACATAAGGAACCCAAATAATAATATTAAGTTTTGAATTCATTTCCATTATATACCTTGATACTTAATAAATCAACCTATTTAAGCCAAATCTTCACTTAGCTTCCACCAAAAAGCTACCCTTCAATGCATACTAAGCATTAAAAGGTAGCCTCTTTTATCTCTATATTACTTTTTCAAGTTATAGAATGTCTTTATACCCTTATATTGGGATGTATCCCATAATTCATCTTCAATTCTCATCAATTGATTATATTTTGCTACCCTATCAGTTCTTGAAGGAGCACCTGTCTTGATTTGACCAGCATTTAGTGCTACTGCTAAATCAGCAATTGTTGTATCTTCTGTCTCTCCTGATCTATGAGAGATTACTGCTGTATAGCCATTTACTTTTGCTAACTCTATAGCATCTAAAGTCTCTGTAATTGTACCTATTTGGTTTAATTTTATTAATATGGAGTTGGATATTCCAAGATCTATACCTTTTTTCAATCTTTCAGTATTAGTTACAAATAAATCGTCACCTACTAATTGAATCTTCTTGCCTAATCTCTCTGTTAAAGCTTTCCAACCATCCCAGTCTTCTTCATCTAATCCATCTTCTATAGATATAATTGGATATTTATTAACAAGATCTTCGTAGAAGTCGATCATTTGCTCTACAGTTAATTCTCTGCCTTCTCCTTCTAGATTGTATGTCTTTTTATCTTTATTATACATTTCACTTGCAGCAACATCTAGTGCTAATACTACATCCTCTCCTGGCTTATATCCAGCTTTTTCTATAGCTTTTACTATAGTAGCTAAGGCTTCTTCGTTACTGGATAGGTTTGGAGCAAATCCACCTTCATCACCTACTGAAGTGCTCAATCCTTTAGATTTTAATTCGCCCTTAAGGCTATGGAATACTTCTGCTCCCATTCTCAAAGCTTCTCTAAAATTAGCTGCTCCAACTGGCATTATCATAAATTCTTGGATGTCCACATTGTTGTCAGCATGTTCCCCACCATTTAATATGTTCATCATTGGTACTGGTAATACTTTTGCATTTACTCCACCAATGTATTTATATAGTGGCATTCCCAATTCATCTGCTGCTGCTCTAGCTACTGCAATGGAAACTCCTAGTATTGCATTTGCACCTAGTTTACCTTTATTATGTGTACCATCTAATTCAATTAAAAGATGATCTATACCTACTTGATCAAATACATCCATACCTATTATTTCTTCAGCGATTATTTCATTTACATTGTTAACTGCATTTAATACGCCTTTTCCTAGATATCTGCTCTTGTCTCCATCTCTCAACTCAACTGCTTCAAAAGCACCTGTTGAAGCTCCTGATGGTACTAATGCTCTACCAAAAGCCCCAGTTTCTGTGTAAACTTCTACTTCTACTGTAGGATTCGCTCTTGAATCCAATACTTCTCTTGCATATACATCTACAATTATACTCAAGTTAATTCCTCCCTATTTTATTAATTCACAATGCACAATTAAAAGATGTGATCCCTCCACTGTGGTCGGGATGACAAAAGTTAGGAGACCGAAATTCTCCTCTACTTCTCCTATTTTCTCTCAATAAGTGACTTTCCTGTCATCTCAGCTGGCTTTTCAAGTCCCATCATCTCTAATAGAGTTGGAGCTAGATCTGCCAGTTTTCCACCCTTTAATGATACATCTTTTTCTCCTACTAATATCAATGGAACTTTATTAGTTGTATGAGCTGTAACTGGATTTCCATCATCATCTAATAGTTTTTCTGCATTTCCATGGTCTGCAGTTATCAAGGCCTTGCCGCCCTTTTCTTCTAATAGTTGAATTACTTCTCCTAGACATCCATCTATAATTTCTATTGCCTTAACTACTGATGGAATAACTCCAGTATGGCCTACCATATCTGGATTTGCAAAGTTTACTACTATTAAATCATATTTATCCATGTTTATTCTCTTTAAGAGTTCATTCTTTACTTCTTCAGCACTCATTTCAGGTTTCAAATCATAAGTTGCAACCTTTGGTGAAGATATCAATGCCCTATCTTCATTAGCATATGGTTCTTCTATCCCACCATTAAAGAAAAATGTAACATGGGCATATTTTTCAGTTTCAGCAATCTTCAATTGATTAAGTCCCTTGCTACTTACAAATTGAGAAAGTGTATTTACTGGTGGCTCACTTCTATATGCTACAACTACATTTTCTATGGTCTTATCATATTCAGTCATACTTACATAGAAAGTATCCACTTGTTTTTCTCTCTTAAAGCCTTCAAAATCTTTATCTACAAAAGCTCTAGTAATCTGTCTTGCTCTATCAGGTCTAAAGTTAAAGAAGATTATAGTATCTCCTGATTCTACTGTAGCAACTGGTCTTTCATCTTCCATTATTACAGTTGGCACTATGAATTCATCATTTATATCTTCTTTATAGGATTTTTCTACTGCCAATACAGGATCAGTGCTAGTATTTCCCTTGCCCAATGTCATAGCATCATAGGCTAATTGAGTTCTATCCCATCTCTTATCCCTATCCATGGCATAGTATCTACCTGATACTGTAGCAATCTTACCGACTCCTATTTCGCCCATCTTTGTCATCAATTCTTGAATATGTTGTTTTCCAATTGTAGGCGGTACATCTCTTCCGTCTAAGATTGCATGAACATATACCTCTTCTTGATGATTTTTTTTCATAAGCTCTAACAATCCATATAGATGTTTTATATGACTATGAACGCCACCATCTGATACTAGACCTATAAGATGAACTTTAGATTTATTTTTTTTAGCATTTTCTATTCCATCTAGGAATTCCTTTTTTTCAAAGAATTCTCCATCTTCAATTGCCTTTGTAATCCTAGGCAGCTCTTGATATACAACTCTTCCTGCTCCGATATTTAAATGTCCTACTTCTGAATTTCCCATCTGACCTTCTGGAAGTCCTACAGCTATTCCACTGGCATCTAAAGAACTATTGGGACACTCTTTTAGCAATCTATCAAAATTTGGAGTGTTTGCAAGTTTGATTGCATTTCCTGGGTAATCTTCTCCTATACCCCAACCGTCTAATATCATTAACATTACTGGTTTTTTTGTCATAACTATTCCTCCAGTTAATAGTTGATAAGCTTTACGAAATCCTCTGATTTAAGACTTGCACCACCAACTAAAGCACCATCTACTTCTTCTTTTTCCATTAATTCTGATATGGTTTCAGGTTTTACACTGCCGCCATATTGAATTCTTATGCTTTGCTTTTCTTCTTCTCCATATATCTTTCCTATTGTATCTCTAATAAATCCAGTCATATCATTTGCATCATCTGCAGATGCAGTTTTTCCTGTGCCTATGGCCCAAACTGGTTCGTAAGCTATCACTATATTATCTATTTCACTTCTATCTATATCTTCAAAAGCTTTAATCACTTGGCTTTCTACTACGTCTTTTTCTTTACCCAATTCTCTCTCTTCTAAACTTTCCCCTACACATACTATAGGTCTAATTCCATGATTTAAAGCAGATTTCATCTTCTTATTTACAATTTCATCTGTTTCATTAAAATATTGTCTTCTCTCTGAGTGTCCTAATATGACATAGTCTACATCTAATTCTTTTAGCATCAATGGAGAAATCTCTCCTGTAAATGCTCCCTTTTCTTCCCAGTGCATATTTTGAGCACCTATCTTTATATCTGTGCCCTTTATAGCTTCTTTTACGTCTTTGATATCTGTAAATGGTACACATAATACCGCTTCTACATCTTTACTCAATTCAAAAGCCTTTATCTTTTCTACCAACTCTATAGATTCTTCTATATTGTTGTTCATTTTCCAGTTTCCTGCGATTATAGGAGTTCGCATATTGTTGTTACCCCCTTATTTAATTTACAATCTGAAGACCAAATATCTCCCTACTTAATTGTCTGATATTGCATCTATTCCTGGCAATACTTTTCCTTCTAACAACTCTAGAGAAGCTCCACCACCTGTAGATACATGGGTTATCTTATCCTTATAACCTGCTTTTTCTACTGCTGAAGCTGAATCTCCACCACCTACTATAGTAGTTCCATCTGATTCTGCCATTGCTTTTGCGATAGCATAAGTTCCCTTATTGAAGTTTTCCATTTCAAAAACTCCTGCTGGTCCATTCCAAACTATGGTCTTTGCTTTCTTTATCTCATCTGAGAATAATTTTATAGTTTCTTCTCCTATATCTAATCCCATCATATCTTCTGGGATACTATCTATCTTTACAGTTTTAAATTCTGTATCATTTTTAAATTCCTTGGCAACTACTATGTCTACTGGCAACAAAAGTTTTACACCCTTTGACTCTGCTTTTTCCAATAGTCCTTTTGCCAATTCAATCTTGTCTTCTTCTAATAGAGATGTTCCTATTTCATATCCTTGAGCTTTTAAGAATGTATATGCCATTCCTCCGCCTATCAATATGGTGTCTACCTTGTCTAATAGGTTTTCTATAACACCTATTTTATCAGAAACCTTTGCACCACCTAATATTGCAACAAATGGCTTTTCTGGTTCTTCTATTGCCTTACCCATTATGGATATCTCTTTTTCTACTAAAAATCCAACTGCTGACGGTATTTGAGATGATACACCTACATTTGAAGCATGAGCTCTATGGGAAGTTCCAAAGGCATCATTTACGAATAAGTCAGCTAATGACGCAAGATCTTTAGCAAAACTTTCTTCATTTTTAGTTTCTTCTTTTCTAAATCTTGTATTTTCTAATAATGCTATATCTCCATCTTTAAGATTTGATATGGTCTCTTTAACTTTATCCGATACTACCATATCATCTTTAACGAATACTACTTCTTTATCTAATAATTCGGATAGCCTTTTAGCTACTGGAGCTAGACTGAATTTAGGGTTTGGTTCTCCCTTTGGTCTTCCTAAATGAGACATCAATATTACCTTTGCCCCTTTGTCTATAAGATAATTTATAGTTGGTAGTGAGCTAGTTATCCTATTGTCATCTGTTATATTTTGATTTTCGTCCATAGGTACATTGAAATCACATCTAACTAATACTTTTTTTCCACGAACATCTAGATCCTTTAGAGTTTTCTTATTTAACATATAATCACCCTCATTTAAATATTAGTAGTCGGGTCTTAAATGACCCGACTTATTTAATTCCTATTTAGTAGCTACTAGTTTTGCAAGATCTATAACTCTTTCTGAGTATCCCCACTCATTGTCATACCAAGATACGACTTTAACCATATTATCTATAACCATAGTTGATAATCCGTCTACGATAGAAGATCTTGGATCTGCTACATAGTCTGAAGATACTAGTGGTTCTTCTGAATATCCAAGTATACCTTTTAATTCATTTTCACTTGCTTCTTTTAATAATTTGTTTACTTCTTCTGCAGTTGTTGGCTTTTCTACTTCAAATACTACGTCAACCATGGATACTGTTGGAACTGGTACCCTAACTGAGAATCCATTTAATTTGCCCTTTAATTCTGGCAATACTAAAGCTACTGCTTTTGCTGCTCCTGTTGTAGTTGGAACTATATTTGCTGCTGCAGCTCTAGCACGTCTTAAGTCTTTATGTCTCTTATCTAGTATTTGTTGATCATTTGTATATGCATGGATTGTAGTCATTAATCCTTTAGTAATTCCTAATTTATGTGATATAACTTTTGCAACTGGTGCTAAACAGTTAGTAGTACAGGATGCATTTGAAATTATGTTGTGTTTTTCTGCATCATATAATTCATCATTAACACCCATTACTATTGTAATATCTTCTCCCTTAGCTGGTGCTGTAACTATTACTTTCTTTGCTCCTGCTTGTATATGTTTTGAAAGTCCTTCTCTATCCCTAAAAGCTCCTGTGGAGTCTACAACTAACTCTACTCCTAATTCCTTCCAAGGAATTTCTACTGGATCTCTATGATTTACAACTTTGACCTTTTTGCCATTTATTACAAATCCGTCTTCCTCTACTTCAACAGTTCCATCAAACTTTCCATACATAGTGTCATATTTAAATAGATGTGCTAAATCATTTAAATTACCTGATGCATTTAATGCAACTAAGTCAAACTCTTTTACTTCTCCTTCAAAATACGCCCTAAGAAAATCTCTACCTATTCTTCCAAATCCACTTAAACCAACTTTCATAGCCATAAAAAATCCTCCTTAAATATATTTATATTTTTAGCTACATTATTGCAGCTTAGTATACAATTTTTAATATCTGTTGTGCTGCTGCTTCATCTGTAATAAGTATCATATCTTTATTTAGTGTAGCTATGGCAACTATGGCTTGAGCTTTTTTCTCTCCGCCTGCCACTCCTACTACATTATTTAAAGTCTTATATTTATCTAGGGAAAGGCCTATAGTCTTATATTCCCAAAGTTCCTTCCCATCTATGTCAAAATAGTGCCCAAAAGCCTCAGCTACTGCTCCATGATCTAATAGTTCTCTTATTTTATTTTCAGATAGATTTCGCCTTTTAGCCATATCATCTGCTCTACCAATGCCAAAGACCAGAACATCCATATTGTTTATCATATCTACAGATTCTTTAATTTCCTCATTTTTCAGCATAATCTCTAAAGCTTCCTCTTCTAATCCATCAGGAACATATAGAAGTCTATAATTACCTCCCAATTTTTGTCCTAACTTTGCTGCAATGGAGTTAGATTGGGTATTTACGTCTTTGCCTAGTCCCCCTCTAGCAGGTATAACCGTTATATCCCTAGATTTATTATCTATTACAGCTTCATCTGCTACAGTCGCCATAGTACTTCCACCTGTTATTCCAATCACATCTCCTGCTTTTATATTAGATTTTATTAGTCTTGAAGTAATTTTACCCATATCTTTCAAAACCATTCCATCTTCAAGAGAATTCCCAGGTACTATTATCACTTCTTTTATTCCAAGTATATTCTTTAATACTTTTTCAAGTTCAGGTATACCTTTGAGATCACTGTATATTTCATTTAGGTCTATTATTAATTTCTTTCCTTCATCAGTTATATACATACCCACAAAATCTACATTTAATAAGCCCTTCCCCTTGAGAACATCAACTTCTTCTCTAATAGTTCTCTCCTTGATTCCCAGCTGTGTAGACAGTGTCCTCCTACCTATTGGCTGATTATAGGAAATAGCTCTAAGAATTAGATACCTCTTTTCTACTATATCAATAATCTCTGGAGCTATTTTTTTTATCAAATCTAATGATTCCATACAATCTCCTCAAATTCAAAAGTTCTTTAGCTTGGTCTATATTTGTCCCAGGTATTCATTTTTCGTCCCAGGACAATCAATTAAATAGTAGAACTTATATATTCTACTATTTATAGTATAACTCACCCTATCTATTTATGCAACTAATAATTCCCAAATATTGATATGTTAAAGACTTTTTTATAACAGTTTAAAGCAACTATAACATATCTCCTATTCCAACTTATGTCAATGTGAGGTTTTACTGTAGTTTCATTATTTCTTTTTTATAGTTGTTATACATCTTTGATATAGAAATATAAGTTATGAAGATATATCCTAAAATAGTTATGATAAATAAATAATTTAAATTTAATATTATATCCATAATTCTAAATATCTTTGAAATTTTAGATATTACATAGGCCACAGATAATACTATAAAAGGCATTGAAAAGATGAAGCTAAATAGAATCTTCTTCTTCTCTCTATGGAATATATTATCTAATAATCCATCATCCATGCCTATAGCTTTATATAGTAAAAGATTATATCTTCTTTTTAGAAACAGATTATAAAATGAAAAATAACAGTTTGAAAATCCTATTACTACAAAAAATATACTAATAAATATAGCTAATATACTTCCTATTATATTTCTTCTTTTCACTAATCTCTCTTTATCTAATCTAGACTCTAAGAGATAGTGAGATTCTGAGAAATATTCTAAGGATATCTTATCAATATCTTCTTGAATTTCCTCTATATTGTCAGTCTTAATTGAAATATATTCGTATTGGTCTATATCACCTATTCTTAAAAAGTTATCAAGAAGTTCTATATAATGAGATTTAGGTATATATACATTAAGAAAACTTTTATTAATTGTATAGTCAAGTAAAGGAGTATCAATCTTATCCTCTATGTTTAGAGTAAATTCATATCCACAAGTCCCCACGCTATTATCTCTTCCATATTCAGAAAGAGATAACTCTTTTATATCATCTTTTAAAAACTTTATACTCTCCATCTTTGAAACTGGAACATTAAAATTATCTCCCATAGTATTTAAAACAACAGCTCTATTTCCTCCATAATCATCTGGGTTTAATCCTCTTTCTAAAACTAATTCTCTAAACTTCTCATCTTCTATTCCCCAAATTTCCACAATAATATTATCAGGTGATGTTATCTTTTCTTTTAGATTACTTAAACTACCTGTATTTTTATATTCATCAGTAACCAAGTTATCATCAAAATCTAAACTTACAGTTACGTTTCTAAAGTTTATTAGGTCTTCTATGTCTAAAGCTTTAATATCTCTTATAAATTTTTCGTTCAATGGAGCTGAAGTTGTATATTCACCTTGAATATCATAGGTCTTATATTTATCTACACGATTATATTTTTTATCCATAGAATAGTAGGTAAATGCAGTCATTATAAATACCATCAATAAAAACCCTATTTTTAGCATCATGCTTGTAAATTTAAAATTATATTTACTGTTTTTATAAAACTGTTTTGAAAGATCTTTTTCTATATCTCCTCTATATTTTAAGTCATATTTCTTATGGCTTTTACTTTTTATATTTCCTTTTAATCCATTCAGTATAGAGTTCTTCTTGAGTTTTCGAATTGGTTTTCTAGTGCCTATATAGATTATCAAAATGCTTAAAATATATATAAATAAGATAAATTTAAAGTCCAATTTTAAATCTAGATAGGTATTTATTAAAGCCATTTCTTTTTCAATTGAAAAGCATCTTTCGACTCTATTTATAATTAAAAATAATAATTTAACTAATCCAAGGGAGAAGAGCATTCCTAATAATATTGGAATTTGTGATATATATATGGCCTTTAATCTTATTAGTTTATTTATATCCTTATTAGTAGCTCCAACAGACTTAAGCTTTGAATATTCTACAATAGACTTAGACTCCTGAACTAGAAATGCATTTACAATCATTGAATAAAAAAGAATTATTAATATTATAAACATTAAAAACACCAAAACCTGAGTAATATAGTCAGATAACAAATTTCTTTCTGGATCAATTACAAAAGCTCTATTTAAATATACCTCATTATAAACATAAACTATGTCTTTAGTTTCAAAATTTTCCATAATTTTTTTACTTAAGCTAAATGTTCTATATATATTTTTATACCATATAAAAGTGGATAATTCTTCTTTACTATGTAAAAGGGTATCTTGATTTACATTTAAATATATACTATAGAAGTTTTGATATTCATTGGGTCTTTTGTAGTATATACCAGATATATAGTATTCATTTCCTTCAAATTCAATATTATCTCCTATAGTTTTCCCTATTTCCGTAGACATATCATTGCTTATCATCACCTGTCCATCTTTCGGAAGTGTTCCTTCCTTTAACCAAGATTTAATAGTAGATAGAGCATTGTCATCCATTCTGAAAATCCTAGTCTTTTCTTTAGAACCGAATCCTTTTTCTAGTTCTCTTATATTAAAAAAGCCAAGTTTCTTTATATGTCTATTTGAAACTAAATTATTTGCATCTTTACTTGAAATTCTACTTATGATTCTAAAATGATATCCTCCTATACTTTCAGTAACCATATCTATATCGGATTTGAAATAAGATGATACTCCAAATACAAAGGTAGATAGTATTACTACAGCTAAAAATATGGTGATTATTGTTGAATTGTAGCTTTTTTTATTGTTCTCAATGTCACCTTTTATATATTCTTTTAAGATACTCATCTTATCACCTCGTCACTTACAATAAAACCATCTTCTATTTTGACTATTCTATCAGCTGATAGAGCTACCTCTTCATCATGAGTTACCATTATAATTGTCTGATTATATTTTAAATTTGATAGTCTAAAAAGCTCTATTATATCTCTAGTATTTTCTTTATCTAAATTTCCTGTTGGTTCATCTGCTAAAACTATACTTGGTCTATATATTAGACTTCTAGCTATGGCAACTCTCTGCTGTTGTCCTCCTGATAGCTTATCTGGAAAAACCTTTAACCTATTATCTATACCTAGGCTGATTACCAACTCATTAAAGTACTCCATATTCACTTCTTTATTATCCATTAATATAGGTAATTTTATATTATTTTCAACAGATAGATTAGGTATTAGATTGAAAAATTGATATACAATTCCTAACTGCCTTCTTCTATAAAATGCTAAGCTATCTTCATTTAATTTCGATATATCACTATTTTCAACAATTATACTTCCATCTGTAACCTTATCTATTCCTGAGATTAAATTTAAAAGGGTAGACTTTCCACAACCACTTGGTCCCATTATAGAAACCATCTGTCCTCTTTCTACAGATAGATCAATATTTTTTAAAGCTTCTACCTTTGTTTCACCTTCGCCATAGACTTTTTTCAAATTTCTGATTTTTAACATTTCCACTTTCTTACCTCCTGCAAAAACTAGAATCTCTAAATATAAAAATATTTCATCGAGGATAAAATCTTTTTTTGTATAATGTGAGCTATTTTTAAACTCATAATATTTTTTCCTCCAATAAAATAATGTTTAAATAGAGGATATAGTATGAAAGTGACATCTAAGTGACATTATAGAATTTAATTTGAAATAAGAGTCCATTGTCATTATAAGCCTCTATCTCTCCCTTGTGGTTTTCTATTATTGCTTTTGAAAGATTTAATCCTATTCCATAACCGGGCATAGATGTATTCCCCCTATAAAATCTATCAAAAATCCTCTTTAGCGCCTCCTCTTCCAGTCCCTTTCCATTATCTTTTATCCTTATTTCTTTATATATTGGATTAGATATAAACTCTATTTTAATCATATCTAAAGTATGTTCTAAAGAATTTTTTATTATATTTAAAAAGCCTTCATAAAGCCAAACTTCGTCTCCTAAAACTGTGAAATCTTCTCCAACATACTCTACCTTGACCTTTCTATCCCTATCTAAACTATTTATTATATCTTCTATTATTTCCTTTACGGAAAGCTCTTCATATTTATAATCTATGGTATTTGAATTTACTTTAGATAGCTTCAAAAGTACTTCTGTGAAGTTTTTAAGCCTATCTAATTCTAAATACAGCTTTTCTAAGTATATATCTGTATTTTCTCTATCTGTTTTAATTAACTCTGCCATAAACCCTATTGAGGTTATAGGTGTTTTGAGTTGGTGGGCTATATTCGATAAGTCTTTCTTTAAATTAGATTTTTGTCTTTTAGATTCCTCTTCTAGCGATTTTAAATTTACTATAATCTTATATATTTCATCTCTTAAGATGCTGTACTCATCATCTTCTTTTATCTCTATAGAATACTCTCCCCTATTTATCCTTATTAAATCTTCTTCCAATTCCTTAATTTTAAACTTAAGTTCTCTATCTTTTTTTCTATTAAATAATATATATATTCCATATATGATTATAGAAATAATAAAGGCAAGTAAAATTCCACATATCTTATGAGAAAATATACTTTCATTGTAGTATCCTAAGTACTTTAAAGTAATATCACTATTAAATCCTTTAATGTCCAAGATGTTTGAAATTGTACTATAAAAATATCTATCCATTGCCTTTACTAAAAGGCTGACAATTAAAAATACTATTATAAAAAAGCCCATACTAATCCCTCACAAATCTATAACCAATTCCTCTAACAGTTTCTATTACATAACTATAATCCTTTAGTTTTTCTCTAAGTCTTTTAACTGTGACAGAAAGAGTATTATCTTCTACAAAATCTTGATCTATATCCCAAACTTTTTCTAAAATCTTATCTCGACTTAAAGTATTTCCTCTATTTTCTAAAAGAAGTTTTAAGACTTCATATTCCTTTAAAGTTAATTTTATATCTTCTCCATTTAAAAGACATCTGTAGTTTTTCTTATCTAATATTAGGCCTCTATAGTTTAATTTTTCTTCTACTCCTTCTACTCGCCTTAAAATACTTTCTATCTTTGCCTTCAATATTGGAAGTTTAAAAGGCTTTGTCATATATCCGTCAGAGATATTAAGTCCCTTTACTATATCTTCCTCCGAATCGTTAACTGTTAAAAATATTACTGGTGTAGACTCTATATTAAATATCTCTAAGAAATCAAAACCTGTTCCATCTGGTAGATTTACATCTAATATTATTAAATTAAAATCATATGTAAAATTTTCCCTAGCTTCTTTTAAAGACTTGTTGATTACTACATCATATCCATTATTAACTAAATAGGTCTTTATTCCAAAACCTAGAGTTTCATCATCTTCTAGTAAAAATATTCTCATTTAATCACCTCAGATATATTATACATCATAATAAGTTGATAATTTTTTAAATAATACTAATTCCTATAAATGTCCTTAGTTCACTGTGGATATAGGAAAAGCATCTCTCGACGCATTAAACGGAAAGTTCATATTAATTTATTTTTTAAAATGAGAGCTTTACTATTCGTTACAAAATAAAGAAAACTTATATCATATGGAGTTTTATACTCCATATGATATAAGTTTTCTTTATCTAATGACTTATCCCATTCATAAACAGACAATTTGACGTTTTCACTCTATAAATGGGAGTATTGAATGAAAGTATATAATAGACCTTTTTTATATTGTAATTTGTTCATATTACATACTCCTCCTGATTCCAATATCTCAAATTTAACAAATTGATTTGGATATAGTTCTTTAACTTCTTGCCATTTCATATATCCCAACCCACTTGTATATTTGTACCTACATTATATTATAATTTTCTATACCTAATAATTTCCAAGTAATCATTTTAATAATTCTTAACTTCAATCGTAGAATAAAACCCCAAAACCCTTGATTTATCTCTACCTTATACTAGCATCATTATTAGAAATAATAAAATCTTTTAAATCATCACTATGTTCCTCAAGTAGCTTAGTTCTATACTTTTTAGGACCTGGATTATCTCGTACTTTACGCCAAAGAATTGATGCAACTTTCATCTTATGGTTGAAGTTCTTACTTCTTTCATCATTATTAAAATCTTTAACAAAATTATTCCATTGGTAAGTTTTTTCTTCCACTGATTTCTTCATCTCATTAAAATCTTTTTTATTCTCATATACACTTATTAAATCAGCAACTGTCATATCATAATCTTTATTTCTTTCAGCATTTCTCAAAGCAGAAGCCATTTCTTTAGTAAAAGAAAAGCTTTCCATTTTAAAATATTCTGCCAAAAATTTTCTCGCTCTATTATTGAATTTAAAGCCATCTTGAATCAATTTTGTATCAAGAGATATATCATCTGTACTATATGTAGCTTTACGAATTTTTGAACACTCTTCTCGTATATTTATAGGATGATTACCCAAAAGAAATTCTTTAATATAATGTTCAAGTTCTGCTTTCGTTCCATTAGATGGTATCTTATGTTTTCTACAAATTGATTGTAGCTCTGTTTTATACCAGTAGTGTTTCTCAAACTCTTCTACTGTCATTTCTTGAGTAAATATAGGTCTACCCTCCAAATCACAGCACCTCTTTTCTATTCCTAGACAAATCTCCTTCTCATAGATGAAGATGGTATCTCCAGCTCATCTCTATATTTTGCTACAGTCCTCCTAGATATCTTTGCACCTTTTGTCTTTAGGATATCTGCTATACTTTGATCACTATATGGCTTTTTAGGATCTTCGTTATCTATAATATCTTTTATTATTGACTTTATGCTGGTGGAAGATATATCCCCCTTTGCACTTGGCAATCCTGTAGTAAAAAAGTATTTTAATTCATATAGTCCCCTTGGAGTTTGGACATATTTTCCGTTAGTTGCCCTTGATATAGTGGACTCGTGCATTTCTATATCATCTGCCACATCTTTTAATGTAAGTGGAACTAATGCCTTATCTCCAGTTCTAAAAAATTCTATTTGAAATTTGAGTATGGATTCTACAACCTTATATATGGTTTGTCTTCTCTGTTCTATGCTCTTTATAATCCACATAGCTGAATTTAGCTTTTCGGATAGAAAATTAGTAGCATCCTTGTCCGAACTATTGGATATAAGATTTCTATAAAAACTATTTATATTCAATCTTGGACCTGTATTATCGTTTATTAGTATTATAAATTCACCATCTATAAGTTCAATAGTGGCATCCGGCACTATATATCTTACATTGTCACCACCACTACTAAATGCCCTGCCTGGTTTTGGTTCCAATGTTCTTATATAGTCACAGACTCCCTGCATCTTCTCCACATCTATATTCAATTCCTTGGATATCTTAAGCATTCTATTACAAGCTAAATCATCTAAATATTCTTCTATTATACTTACTATCAAAGGATCTATATCTCCTTTTTCTTTAATCTGTATTAGGAGACATTCCTTCAGATCCCTAGCCCCTACTCCTAGAGGATCAAAGGTTTGGATAACTTTCAGTATCTCTTCTACCTTGGATTCAGGAATCTCTAATTGGTAAGCGATTTCCTCAGTAGAAACAAATAGATAGCCATTTTCATCTATATTTTGAATTATATATTCTCCAATATCATATTCTTCTTCACTTAATTTTACTAAATTAAGTTGATTTACTAGATATTCCTTTAGAGATGGAGAATAACTTATAAAGGATTCTAGATTGTATTTTTCTTGGTTTTTATCTACTTGTGGCTTATAACTGATGTCATCATACTTTTCTACATATTCTTTCCAATCTATTTCCTTTTCTGATGGAAGTTCCTCTATTCTCTCCATGCCTTCACTGGGATTTTCCATTTCCAACATTGGATTCTCTTCCATCTCTTTTTTGATATATTCATTTAACTCCAAGCTGTTAAATTGAAGGAGCTGAATAGCCTGTCTTAACTCAGGTGTCATTATTAATTTTTGAGTCTGTTCCAATGTTAAATTATATCCAAGTTTCATATATTATCATCCTTAATCTTCAATACTAATTTAATTATACCAAATCCAGATGAAAGTGCAAAATATTTATTTCTCTATTCGTTATAAAAAAATCACCTCTAACTAAATATTAGAGGTGATTTTCCCAACATTACTTATCTTTTTCAAAATTTAAATGGAATAAATATTTTAATATTTTTTGCTTCATTAATTTTTTTCATATGGTATACCATTTGCCTTAGGCCCATTTCCCTCTCCAACTACAAATGTAAGTATCAGTAAAGTGATTACATATGGTAACATAGCTAATAGAGAACTAGGAATCTCAATACTAGTACCACCTAGATATGCTACTAAACCCTGTGCTGCTCCAAATAACAGACAAGCCCACATGGCTCCTTGAGGCTTCCACTTTCCAAATATCATTGCTGCAAGAGCTATAAATCCCTGACCTGATATCAGTGTCACTCTGTAGTTGGCAACTACTGCTATACTCATGGCAGCTCCGCCAAATCCTGCAAATATTCCTGACAGAATTACTGCTATATATTTTATCTTATATACATTTATTCCCAAAGTATCTGCTGCCTTTGGATGCTCTCCTACAGATCTAATTCTAAGTCCTAATTTAGTCTTATATAGCAAAAACCAAACCAATACTACCATTATAAATGCTAAATATACAGTATCATATTGATTAAATGCATATTCCCAAAATGTATTCTTAGGTAAAATTCCATTTAGATGTCTAGGAATCTTGTGATCTAGAGGAATAGGCTTTGTCATTGCTGCACCTTCAAAGAATATCCTACTTAAAAATACTGCCATACCTGGTCCTATAAAGTTGATAGCTATGCCAGATACTACCTGATCAGCAGTAAAATGTATAGTAGCAATAGCGTGAAATAAGGCCAATACTCCTCCTGCTAGACCTGCTGCCAAAAAGGCAAACCAAGGGTTTAAAGTATAAAATCCTACTGCTGCTCCCACAAATGCTCCTATGGTCATCATACCTTCAAGTCCAATATTTACTACTCCAGCATTTTCAGACAATACACCTCCTAGAGATGTATAGATTAGAGGTGCTGCATACATCAAGGTTATGCCTAGAATAATTCCAATCTTGTCTATTATACTACTCAACACTCTCACCTCTTTTTCTACTTTTAAATACTGAAGTAATAATATCAATTAGTCTAGGAATTGCTACGAAAAACACTATTACTCCTATGGTAATATCTATTACTTCTGATGGAACCTTTGCCAAAGAATTTAACTTTCCACCACCATATTTTAATGCTCCAAATAATAGCCCTGCAGGAATTGCAGCCAATGGATTATTTGCAGCTATTAATGATACCGCTATGCCATCAAAGCCATAGCCTTGAGAAGAAGTTAATACTCCAATTTGATATTCTACTCCTAATACCTGAGTTGCTCCTGCTAGACCTGATATTGCCCCTGCTATGGCTAGAGATAATATTACATTCTTCTTGATATTGATTCCACCATATTCTGCTGCATCCCTATTATATCCTACTGCTCTCAACTGATATCCTAAAGTCCTATCTCTTAAGATATGCCATACTAAAATTGCTACTAAAATTGCTATAAAGATTCCATAATTTACTGGAGGATTTAGTAAATCCTTTAAAAATTTATTATTAGCTAAAAAGGCCTTTCCACCTTCAGAAACTTTCCATTTTCCTAATATATTGATATGTGCTGTTTCCCATATCTTAAAAGATGATTCTGAATTAGGTCTTCTAAGACTTGGAAAAGTTAAAAAATAGTTATTTAAATAAAGTGCTATCCAGTTGAGCATTATAGAGGATATGACTTCATTTACTCCAAATTTTGCCTTCAATACTCCTACTAGTCCACCCCAAATTCCAGCTGCTAAAGCCCCTATGGCCATAGCTACTAAAGCATGTAGTACTGGTGGAAGTTTTAAAAAGTATCCTGCCATAGCAGCGAAGATAGTACCTATTATAAATTGACCTTCTGCTCCTATATTGAATAATCCCGTTTTAAATGCAAAGGCTACAGAAATTCCTGTCAGTATTATAGGCGTAGATCTTATGATGGTCCAGGAGATATATTTAGGGCTTCCAAATATTCCTTTTAACATGACCTTATAAGCTTCTATAGGATTAAAGCCACCTATTGATAATATTATCGCCCCAAATATGAGCCCCATTATGATGGATATAAGTGTTATTATAAATCTATTTTTCTTCATTAGTAGCACCTCCTCCAGCCATCAATAGACCTAATCTATTTTCTGTTGCATCCTTTGCGTCTATAATGTCTACAATCTTCCCACCATATATTACTGCTATTCTATCAGATACATTCATTATCTCATCTAGTTCAAAAGATATCAATAAGACTGCCTTTCCGCTATCTCTCTGCTTCACCAAATATTTATGAACATATTCAATAGCTCCTACATCTAATCCCCTTGTAGGCTGAGCTGCTATTAAGACCTCTGGGTCATTTGTTACCTCTCTAGCTATTATGACCTTTTGTTGATTACCACCTGACAGTTCTCCTGCTAGATATTCCGAATTTCTAGGCCTTACATCAAATTTTTCCATTAGATTATCAGCAAATTCTTTTATATTCTTATGATTTAGCCTTCCCTTTGATGAAAATGGCTTTTTATAATAATTTTCCAGTATCATATTCTCAGCAATAGTAAAGTCAAGTACCAGACCTCGTCTCTGCCTATCTTCTGGTATTGTACTTATTCCACTATTTATTATTTCAAATGGAGTGTTGTTAGTAATATCCTTGCCATCTAGAGTTACTCTTCCCGATTCAATATTTCTTAAACCTGTGAGTCCTTCAATCAATTCAGATTGTCCATTTCCATCTATGCCTGCTATTCCCAATATCTCTCCTGAATACAATTCAAGAGATAGTCCATTTACTGCATTTAATTTCCGATTGTCTTTTACTACTATATCTTGAATTTCTAGTACCTTCTTGCCTCTTTCCATAGGATTTTTTTCTACAGAAAAACTGACTTGTCTACCTACCATCATCTCTGCCAATTGCTCTTCAGTTACATCGTCTACTTTTACTGTGTCAATCTTTTTGCCTCTTCTAATGATGGTACAATAATCTGCTGATGCCTTTATCTCCTTTAATTTATGTGTAATTATTATAATAGTCTTGCCTTGATCTGCTAGGCTTTTCACTATAGATATCAATTCCTCAATTTCCTGTGGAGTCAATACTGCTGTAGGTTCGTCTAATATGAGGATATCGGCTCCTCTATATAATGCCTTTAAGATTTCTACTCTCTGCTGCATTCCAACTGTAATATCTTGAATAAGTGCATCTGGATCTACATGTAGTCCATAGGATTCTGAAATTTCCTTTACCTTAGCTCTTGCTGTATTTATATCTAATGCTATTCCCTTAGTAGTCTCCATTCCAAGAATTATATTTTCTACTACGGAAAAGGTTTCTACTAACATAAAGTGTTGATGTACCATGCCAATACCTTGTTCTATGGCTATATTAGGATTAGTGATATTTACCTTATTCCCATTTATATATATTTCTCCAGATGTAGGAGTATATAGACCATAGAGTATATTCATAAGGGTACTTTTTCCTGCCCCATTTTCTCCTAATAGTGCGTGGATTTCTCCTTTATTTACTGTTAGGTCAATATCGTCATTAGCTGTAAATTCACCAAATTTTTTAGTTATATTTTTCATCTCAATTGCTTTTGTTTTAGGTTTATTATTCAATAGGGTTTCCTCCTATCTAGATTTAAGCAGCTTAAGGAACTACCTTAAGCTGCTCATTATCATTATTTTTTAAGTTCTTCCATAAATACTTTATATGTTTCTTCATTAAATGGAACTACGATTTTACCATCTATGATTTCTTGTTTTAATTCCTCTACTTTTTCAAGAATATCACCTGGTACATGCTCAGCTGATGTAGGCGCTATATCTACTGCTCCACCATCTTCTAGACCATAAACCACAGTCTTTCCGCCTGGGAATTTGTCTTCAGTTAATGACTTTACAATATTATATATACCTACGTCTACTCTCTTCATAGCTGATGTCAATACATTTTCTGGGGCCATATCACTTTGGTCTCTATCTACACCTATTACCCACTTATCTTGTTCCTTAGCCGCTTCTATAACACCATCTCCAGCTCCACCTGCTGCATGGAATACTATATCTCTACCTTGTTGATACATACTAGTAGCTATGGATTTACCTTTACTAGCATCTGAAAAATCTTCTACATATTGAGATAATACATCTATTTCCTTACCTAATTCTTTGGCAGCATATTGAACACCTGCTTGATATCCATAGTCAAATCCCCAGATTACGTCTCCTGGTACACCACCAACAAAACCAACTTTATTGGATTCAGTCATTCTACCTGCAATATATCCTACTAAGAATGAAGGCTGTTCTTGTTTAAATACTACTGCAACTAAATTGTCTGGATTTCCTTCTGGATAATCTGGATTGTCTTCAAATGTGAAGTCTACAATACCATATAGTGTCTCTGGATTATTTATAGCTGCTTCATGAGTTGCATCTGCTAATTTATATCCTACTCCCCATATTAAATCATTTTCTGCATCTAATAATGTTTCGAAGTTAGGAGCAAAATCTGCAACCTCATGTGATTCCTGAACACTTTGTTTTATTCCAAGGTCTTTTTCTGCTGCCATTAAGCCTTCATGTGCTGATTGGTTAAAAGATTGGTCATTAACTCCACCTTCATCTGTAACCATACCAACCTTAAATGTCTTACCAGTTGTTTCTTCTGTTCCATTATCTGCTGACTCTTCTGTTCCTGATGCCGGTTTTTGTTCATCATTATTGTCTTTTTGGCCACAGGCTACTAGTGTAAACATTAAAACCAACGCTAGCCCTAATGCTAACCATCTTTTATTCATTTTAATCCCCCTTAATATTTAGTTAATTGAAGTATACTATATCATATATACCCCAAAAAACCTTTTTATGCATCAAAATTATTATAATCTATTTAGCATATAATTTCAACACTAAGAAAACTTCAGCGAATTTTAGACCTAAGAACTATCTTAACATATATTTGCATCTCCTAATTCATACCCTGCTGATATTAAGATATCTACTGCCTTATTTAATTTAGAATCATTTACTAATATCACAGGTCCTGTACATCCCATACCTGATTCTGCATAGATATTGTTTTTCCATAATACTTGAACTGCATCTTCTAGTTCCATTATATCTATACCTGAAATAGTCTGTGTAACTGTTTCACTTGGTGGTGGAGCTATCTGTTCTGTTTCAACGCTTCTCCTGTCATCCCCCTTTATATCCTCCAAGATATCCCTTAATCCTGCTTT
Organism: Tissierellaceae bacterium HCP3S3_D8; assembly: GCA_052067355.1. Classification (GTDB taxonomy): domain Bacteria; phylum Bacillota; class Clostridia; order Tissierellales; family Tissierellaceae; genus CABMKH01. The sequence goes on along the minus strand of JBQHQH010000009.1, from coordinate 20,367 downwards.
ATTGGCTTTTTCGAATTCTTCTTCTATTATTTCTTTGATATTTCCCCTTATTAAATTGGCACCATATCCTATGGCATTGGCAACTACTGGACTGCCAGATGCACGAGATAATATCAACACAACTCTATCATATCCTTCTCCTATTCCAGGTCCATATCCATATCCCTGAGATTCATAGCTGCCACCTGTAGTATAGGAAGAAAATACTTTCATAAGGATATTCCCTGTCAAAGTATCGCTTACCATTATATCTGGAGTTCCCTTTAAAAGATCGTTTCCCCTCATTGGAAATCCGCCATCAGCTCTTGATGATTCTACAAGATTTACAGAATATCCTCTATTATTTAATTCCTTAAATGCCCTTTCTACCTGTCTAACTCCATCTACATTTAAAAGTCCAACAGTAGGATTATCTATTCCCATAGCTTTTGCGGCTATTATCCCATTTATTCCATTTTTTATCATAGCTTCTACTCTATGAGAAGATGTCGTTCCTGTAGTAGTAGCTATAAACATCTCTCTGCCCATTCCTGGTGTTATGGTCTTTCCCACAGTAGATACTCCTATAGGAAAATTATAATGCATAGTTACACAAGCATCTATTTCACCATTGTCTAATAGTTCCTCCATCTTTTTATATGCATGTTCTTCTCCATCGACTACTACTTGAGTCAATTTAGAATCCACCGCTGGACCTATTAAGACTACTTCCAAAGATGTATCTCTTTTTTGAGCCATCTCTGCTCCCTTTACTATATTGTCTATGCCTAATTCACTTCCAAGGGTAGTGATCCCTACTCTTACCCTATCTCCAAATTGTCCTGTTTCAATTCCATAGGCGATATCAGTGAATACCTTCCCAATCATGGATTTAACTCTTTTCTCGGTCATTTAATCACCTCTAATCCTTCAGTAAATGAGTGGCAAACTCTCTCATAGCCTCAGCTATTAAGCTTCTTATCTTCTCTTCCGATATTTCTTTCTCTTCATCTATTTTTCCAGGATTTTTTTCCATTACTATGGAAATACCATCAAATAGATTGGTCATTCTACCTAAAAATAGACTTCCCTTTCCTACTATCATAGCCCTATGGATACTTCCCTCTAAGATCTCTTCTCTACCAAATCCTATATATGGCACTCCTGAAGGTATATGACCTTGAGTTGGTGCCCATCCTTCCATACCATGTTCTTCTATGAATTTATTTATTTCTTTTCTATCTAATTCCCCTCGTTTTACTCCTAGAGCTGCTATCATCTTGTAATTAGAAGTTGGCACATCTCCTGCTCCAGCTGGTTTTGTAATATCTGGATTTTGCATCTCTACTGAATATCTATCTATATCTGTAATCTTAAGTCCGCTTCTATCTAAAGGCTCTGTTACCAAGGATGTAATCACCGCTTGAGGAGAAGAGCCAGTTCCCACTGTATGTCTGCCAACTAGATCTGTCCTCAATATTGGACTTTCTCCATCATTTTTAGATATAACCATGCCAAACCCGCCTATGACATCTTCTAGTATAGGCATACCTTTTTTTACATGATCTTTTCCATTCATTCCTAGTTTTGCAGTAGATCCTCCTGATACGATCATTACATTCTTGAAAGTTCCTGCTTGAACTAGAGAAGCTGCAACTACCATTGCATGAGCTGGTGCTGCACAAAATCCCCTTGTATCTGAACCTGTAGCATTTTTAAGTCCTGCAAATTCACCTATTGACTTTGCAAAGTTTCCTCCACCTCTTTGATTCATATCTCCACAGGCTTCTTCTGAGCACTCTATTATATATTCTATTTCTTCTGGATCTATATTATTCTTATCTAAAAGATGAAGTGCAGCAATTACTCCTGATGCTTTAGATACGAGATTTTCAAATAATACATGAGCTGATAGATTTTGATCTATATCATGAGCTTTCTTTATACAGCCTACTAATTCTCCTTGATGATATAATCCCTCTGCTCCCTGTTCTGATATAAATCGTTCAATATCAGATATCACTTCTCCCTCTTTTAATCTAGATATTAACTCTTCTTTTATTAATGGATGCTCTTCTAACTTCTTCTTTACATCTTTTGTAAATTCCTTTGTCAGCTTTACTAAATCGAATACATCTACTATCTTTATTAGCCCTATAAACTCATCCTGTGGCATGATCTCTCCTAATCTTCCCTTTCTTGTAGCATCAGAAATATCTTTATCATACCAAGGTTGAGGATATTCTCTTAATTCTGAAGGCCTATGATTTCCTATATATACTTGATTTGGTAGATAATTTATTACTTCATCATAACTCCTTAAATGTTTTTCAATGTCTTTCAGGTATTGGGAATCCGGATTTAATGTCCTTTCCGTCGTCTGAGTAGTCCCATTATGAATAACCATATCTGGAGCATGCACTAAAACATAGCCAGCCCCCTTTATAACTGAATAATTCATATATCCACCTCCATATTTTCTTAAAGTTATTAAATATATAGATTTTATTATTTTACTCTATTTCAATCACCTTTATTTAGCTAGTGTTACAAGTAAAATGACAACAAATTCTTCTTCTATTTACCTGTGGCTCATAATTTAATACCCACTTCTATAGATAAAAACGCACCACAAACACTCCTAATTCTATTCTGTAAATCAAATTAGTTTTAAAAATTTATAGTCTAAAAATAAGTACAACTAAATATCAACTGAAATATAAAACTACATTTGATATAAATCTTCTTTAATAATCTATGATAAGAATTTACCTTATAATAATGGGTGATTAAAATTAACCACCCATTATTATCTTAACTAATCTATTTTTCAAATACTGTCTGTTCTTCTACTTCTGTAGATAAAGCCTTTAGTGCTATTTCTACTAACCTTCTTCTCAATCCTTTCTCTTCTTCTGGATCTAGACTTGGATTTCCAAGAGGATGAGGTATTGCAATAGCTGGCACTATTCTATTTGCACCTACTGTCAATGATATTGGAACTACGGTGCATATATGAACTACAGGTATTCCCGCTCTCTCTATTTCCTTTACCATAGTTGCGCCGCAACGTGTACAGGTGCCTCAGGTTGAAGTTAGAATAACTGCATCTACTCCATCTGACTTTAACTCCTTACTAAATTCCTCGGCAAATTTCTTGGCACTAGCTACAGCTGTACCATTTCCTACAGTAGTATAGAAATAATCATGGAGCTTGCCTATCTTGCCTTCTTTCTCCAATTCCCTTAATACATCTACTGGCAACACTCTATCTGGATCTTCATTAGCATATACTGGGTCATAGCCCCCATGAGCTGTCTCATGACTATCTTGTGTCAAATCCATAAAGTCTGCAATATTATATTTTCCATATTTAGAAGCAGATGAGGATTCTATATGATCTGGATTGCCCTTTGGTACTATTCCTCCAGATGTGACTAATCCTATGGTTGCTTTGCTTAAATCCAATACTGCAGGATTTGGCTCTACTCTGTCAAAATTTGGCATAGGATATTCTGTTTCAAACTCTTCTCCATTGAGTTTTTTAATCAGCATATCTACTGCCCTTGCAGCACCTCTCTTCTCTGCGAAATAGTTTCTTCTCAATCCTCTAGATATATATCCTTCCTCTTCAGCTGTTCCTATTTTTTCACCTTTTACAAGTTTCAATCCTAGAGGAACTATCTTCTTGACAGCATCTCTCATTCCTACTGCACTATTTTTAGTAGAGATTATATATACAGATTTCTTAAACATATCTGCCCCTGGATTTTCTTCATACATCCCAGTAATAGATGGTATGCCTAATTCCTCTTGGACTGCCTCTGCCATAGTACCACAGGCAAATCCATATCTACCTGCATTAAATGCTGGACCTGCTATAAATAGGTCTGGGTCATATTTTTTAATCAAGTCTAATACTTCTTTTTTAGCTTCTTCAGTATTTTCTCCAAAGTATGAGTCTCCGCATATAACTGTGGCAACTATTTCAGCTTCACCTTTAAATCCACCATTAATCGCCATACCAGGACCTATTTTACCTTCTCTTATTTCAGGTCTGTGATCTGCTTTTTCTTCGCCTCCAATTCCGGCAAAAAATTGATTTATATAGTGAACAACTCTTATCTTTTCCAAATATATCCCTCCTTTCCAATACTCTATTTTCAATATCTAATCATTAAATTGACCAAATTCTTCTCTAATAGAGCTTACTTCTTGAATGATATCATCTACGTCTAAGACCATCTCCATCATACTGATCTGTTCATCGTATACGTCTGAGTCTACATTTTCTTTAAACTCTGGTTCTACTACGTGGTATACTCTGAGTCCCAACGGAACTCCTGCCAATGGACCTGCATAGGTAGGATCTCCTGCTGTTACGGTTTCTGCAGCTAGACCTGCTGCTTCGGCTTCGGCTCCTCCAATTAAAACTACTACATTTTCAGCACCGTATTTTTCAGCAATTTCCTTTACCCTTCTTTGATTTTCCAAATCCATGGCTCCTGCCGCCGTTCAGACGAAACACTCTGTGGCGGAAAAAACTACTTCTGCATCTGTAGTCTTTATACATTCTTCAATTGCTGGTCCAGGTATACCATCTCTATCTCCTATGATGACAACTTTTTTATCAGCATCAAATAATGACATATTTCCACATCCTTTCATCTATATTGTCTTTGCAGACATTTTGTTATAACCTAATTCATTTGTTGCTCCAGTGATAGCTTGAATTTCAACAGTTATAGTACCATTAGGATCTAAACTACCATCAAATCCACCTGCTATTATATCTGTATAGTCTAGAGTTCCTATGACCTTATCTAACTTTGGCAATACTATTACCTCATTGGCATTGCCTCCTGTCACTACTGCATTGGCAGAAGCATGGGCATCTGCTAGAGACTGACTAGCTCCATCTCTACCTGCATATTCATCTGTGATGATTACAGTCTTTATTCCCTTTTCTTCTATCTTTCTACAATTCATAATAAGATCTGTATCAGGATTACCAAATCCCTCTTGAGAGATTACTACTCCATCTAATCCTAAATATTCAGCTAATTTTGCTGTCCAGTCAGAAGACCTTTCCTTATCAGCAAGATATACATTTTCATTTGTAATTATTACTCCAATGAAGTTAATTTCTTTTCCATGTTGGCTATATAGGTCTTGAACCACTGGGTTGTTTAAATGGTGATAAGTTGTATTTTTATCACATGCAGATACGCAATTCCCACTTATTATAGCTCCATCCATAATTTCTGTAGGATATAACATAGTAGGAACTATCTGTTTTGCATCTACTCCATATACATAGGTATCATGAAGTAGACCTTGTGACTGAAGCATTTGCACATAAGCTATCTTTGGTAAGTTTGGATATTTTTTAATACTTTCAAGTAATGGTAGTGTTTCATAGACTTCCACATTATCTGGAGTCAATGACCTAGCAGCCTCTCCAATATATGCTGCCGTCTTAAGTCCTGCAAATCTCACTGCTCTTTCATGATCATGCTGTTTTAATCCTTCTACTGGATTACATACTAGGACTAAATTATTTAACTTAGAAAAAGGAGTGTATTCAGCTCCTGGTCCCATCATGTCAATTATACCTTCCTGAAAACCTACAATCTTGCCAGTAGTCACTACTGCACATCCTTTTAATACATGAGTTTTGCCAGTTCCTACTGTTTGGACTTTAGATAATACCCCTGGAAATACTCCACCAGGTCCATCTATTTTAACTCTAGGCTCTATGACGTCCTTTACCGGAGTAATCCTAATACTCTCTCCTGGTCTTGCTATCTCCACATCTACAGAGGAAAGATGTTCATCTTCCTTTATAAGACCTATTAATTCCTCCTTATTTACATACAAAACTCCTTCTTCAATTCTAGTAGTATCTCCAAATTGAATATCTTTGATTGATATCTGTCCTAATTCTAAACGCATAAATTCACCTCCCCTTATTTTTAAAGATATATTAATTCTAGATTATCCATTAGATAGTCTAGTTAATATCTACTGAGCGTATTTTTTGACCAACTCTTCAACAGTTTTTTCTGTTACTTCGTCTGCTACTACTGCATCAATCTTTTCTCCATCTTTATATATAGCTATAACTGGTAACCCTAACACCTTCTGTCCTATTGCTAATCTTCTAGCTTTTGTAATATCTAAAGATGTAAATTTTATCTTTTCCCCATGAACTTCTTCTAGTTTATGGACATGTGGTGTTAAAGCTTTACATGGTTCACAACTTGGACTCCAATAATCAACTAATACATAACCTTCTGCATCTAAGACTTCCTCTTGGAAATTTTCTTTATTTAACTCTAACATCTAATTCCTCCCTCTATTATTTTTTAAAAATTGTTTTCTATATATTTCTCTGCTTGAACTGCAGCTATTGCACCATCTGAAGTAGCTGTAACTACTTGTCTTAAAGACTTGACTCTATTGTCCCCAGCTGCAAATACTCCCGGAACATTAGTCTTCATATCCTCATCAGTTATAATATAGTCTCTGTCCATATGAATTATGTCTTTAAATAATTTAGTAGCTGGTAGATACCCTATGAATACGAATATTCCAAAAGCTCCATCTTCTTCATCTGGAAATATCTCCCTTTCTTCTCCTGTCTTTAAGTTTTTCACTACAAAGGACTCAAGCATTCCATCACCTTTTATCTCTGTAATGGCTGTATCCCACATGAATCCTATCTTTTCATTCTTAAATGCTTTTTCCTGTATGGACTTCGCCGCTCTTAACTCATCTCTTCTATGAATTATGGTGACCTTCTTTGCGAATTTAGTAAGATATATGGCTTCTTCTACTGCAGTGTCACCACCACCCATTACATATACTTCTAAGTCTTGGAAAAATGCTGCATCACAAGTAGCACAGTAGGAAACTCCTCTACCTGTTAACTCCTTCTCCCCTGGAGCTCCAATCAATCTAGGCACTGCTCCTGTAGCAATTATTACTGATTTCGCCCTATACTCTTCTTTTGCACTTTTAAGGACTTTGATCTTGTCACTAAAATCTACTTCTATAATTTCGTCAGATACTCTCTTTGCTCCAAATCCTTCTGCCTGTTCCAACATTCTAGCAACTAATTTGGGGCCTGTAACGTTTTCCATAGATCCTGGATAGTTTTCCACTTCGTCTGTAGTTGCAATCTGTCCTCCATTAGCTCCTTTTTCAATTATGATGGTATTTAGCTTAGCTCTAGCAGCATATAATCCTGCAGCTAGACCTGCTGGACCACCACCTATAATTACTACGTCATATATCATATACTCCCTCCTTATGTTTTATTAAAAATTTCTATATTTTGATTATTATTACCCAATTTACAAAAAGATAATAAAAAAACAGAGTAAATAGACCTAAGCCTATTTACTCTGTTTTTTAACCTGAGAGATTCTCCTATATCACGGTTTGCTCCTTCGGTGCTTCCTTAGCTCTCCAGAGTTTCGTCCAGATACGGTCCTTTTACCTGAGAGCATCTCCATACTACGGCAATGGTATAGATTACTCCTTCGGTGCTATAAAATAGTCTCTCCCGCATCCTTCATTCGATATAGATTGTTATAGTTTTAACATTTCATCTATATTATAACTTATCTGGAGAAATTTTACAATACAAAAATTATATTTTTTTCTGACATTTTAAGATAAAGTCTCTCATATCTATAGAAAAGGGGCTGTTTCATAACCAATTAATTCGTTATGAAACAGCCTCTGAAGTGATGAAATTATCTATATCTAATGAGTATAAAACATCAAAAGATTATTTATTGTGCTTATCTAAAACATACATTGATATATTTAGAGAATGGTCTGATACCCTTTCTAAATTGCTGATAGCATCTAAGAATATTATTCCTGGTTCTGTCTGACATTCCATCTTATTTAGTCTATTTATATGGTCTGCTCTATTTTTCTTCTCCAATATATCTACTTCCTCTTCTAGAGCCATGACCTGATTTACTAATTCTCTATTTCCAAATTCAAAAGCCTCCATTGCCTTAGTAAATGCCTCTTGGCATTTATCAAACATCTCATGTAATCCTTCTACAGCAAATTTACTAAACTCTAAATTCTTTTCTAATTTATCTTGAGATAGTTCTACTACATTTTCTACATGATCCCCAACTCTTTCAATATCATTTATTATATATAAAAGAGTATTGACTTCTGAATGTTGTGAATCAGATAGTGGTTCATTGGAAAGCTTTACTAGATATTCTGTTATCTCTCTTTCAATCTTATTGATTAGCTTCTCTCTCTCATATACCTCTTCTATTCCATCATATTTTTCATCTGCTAATACTATCCTAGATAGAGCCAAATTCTGTAATACTAGATCTCCCATCCTCAATACTTCTTTATTTGCTTGCCCTAATGCTATGGATGGAGTCTCCAATATCCTAGAATCTAAATAGATAGACGCTTCCATTTCAACCTCTTCTCCGCCAGGAGCTAGCCACTCTGCTGCCCTTACTAAAAATCCCATAAATGGAAACTGAATTATTACATTTATGACATTAAATAGAGTATGAGCATTTGCAATTTGAGATTGTACATTTGTGGGTGATATAATCTTTACTAACCACTCCACTGGATATCTAAGCAATGTCATAAATATAATAGTACCTATTAAATTAAATAAAAAGTGTATAATTGCTGCTCTCTTTGCATTTATATTAGCCCCTATACTAGATAATAAAGCTGTAGTTGTGGTACCTATATTTTCACCAAATAAAATCGGAAAAGCTATATCTATACCTATCAATCCCTCTCCTGCTAAAGCCTGTAGAAGTCCTATGGAAGCACTACTACTTTGAACTACTGTAGTAATAAGCAATCCAGCTAATGCTCCCATAACCGGGTTTCTTAGACTCAATATTAGATTAGAAAACATGGGATTATTAGCCAAGGGTTTTAGGCCTGAACTCATCATGTCCATGCCTATAAACAATATACCAAATCCTATAAATATCTCTGCAATATTTTGTATCTTTGTCTTAGATGATCCTATCCACAATGCAACACCTATAGCTACTGCAATAGGTGCATAGTCTGCCAGATTTAAAGCTATAATCTGTGCAGTAATAGTAGTACCTATATTTGCTCCCATTATTACCCCTACTGCTTGAGATAAAGTCATCAGTCCAGCATTTACAAAACCTATGACCATTACTGTAGTAGCACTACTACTCTGTACTACCATAGTCACTAAAGCTCCTACAATAACAGCCATGAACCTATTAGTAGTTAAAACCTCTATTAACCTATTCAATTTTTTGCCTGCAGCCTTTTCCAGACTAGCTCCCATAATATTCATTCCATATAAAAATAATGCCAGTCCTCCTAATACAGGTAAAGCAATATCCATTTCATGCCTCCTTATCCTTTGTCTTAAGTAAGTGATGGAAATTCCAATTGTCTCAATGCCTCAAATAGAATTATATTTACAGAATTAGCTAGATTTAAAGATCTACCTAGATCTCCTCTCATTGGAATTCTAATTGCACTATCTATATTTCTATCTATGAGGTCTTGAGGTAAACCTTTGGTTTCTTTGCCAAATACAAAGAAGTCCTCATCTCTATAGGAAAAGTCTGTATAGATCTTCTTTGCCTTTGTAGTTGAATAATAAAATCTAGAATTTGGATATTTTTCCACTAATTCATCAAAACTGTCATAATAATATATCTTTACTAGATGCCAATAGTCTAGACCTGCTCTTTTGAGATGTTTATCATCTACGGAAAACCCTAAAGGTCTTACTAGATGTAAGACCGTATTAGTTAAAGCACATGTTCTAGCTATATTTCCTGTATTATGTGGAATCTCTGGTTCTACTAATACTATATTTAATGCCATATTATGCTTCATCTCCCAGTTGAAGAATATATTTTTCGATTATCTTGGCTACACCGTCTTCATTATTTGTAGCTGTAACAGTATCCGCATACTTCTTTACCTTATCTACACCATTCCCCATGGCTACACCAAGACCTGCATAATCTATCATACTTATATCATTCTCATTATCACCTATGGCTATTACCTGATCTCTAGATATATTCAATCTCTCACAAAGACGTTTTAAACTATTTCCCTTGGAAACCTCTTTATCCATTACTTCTATGTTATTATGCCACGAACTACATATATTTATATTTGTAATATGACTTAATTTATCCTTTAAATTATCTAATTTAGTTCTATCTTCATCTAAAAATAAAAACTTATAGATGTTTAGATCCTTATTATTGACTACTTCTTCTATATTGTTAAAGATATTTATCTTTACTTCTCTTCCTCTTTCCTTTGCAGATTTAGTATTATAAAATTTGAGTATCTCATCGTCATGGATATTAGAGTAAAAACTGTCCCTATCATAAAAATGATAATACATATTATTTTCTGCACCTATTTCCATTATGGTACCCACTGTATCCATTTTTATAGATTTTTCATATAAAATATTTTTGTCTTCATCCACTATTACAGCTCCATTGCAAGCAATAATGGGTTTTTCTAATCTCAACTCTTCAGCATAATTTACTGCAGACCTTAGAAGTCTTCCAGTAGCAAGGACTATATGAGCACCTCTCTTACTAGCTTCTTCTATAGCCATTCTAGTCCTATTGCTAACTTCATTTTGACTATTTAACAATGTACCATCCATATCAATAGCTACTAATTTAAATTTCAATTCACTTCTTCCTCCTTTTCCATACAGTCTAAATATATCATAAAATCAGATAGATTTGAACAAAAATTTATGGACTATTCGTTGAAAATAGCCCATTTCTTGAATCAAACGATTTCCTATGTTATATCAATTAATCTGTATAGGAGTTAAATAAATCGTATCTGTATATTTATTTTTTCAATCCAACTTCATATAAAAGGATGGTTCTAAATCTCTAATTACTCTTCCATTCACGATATACTGGTGATGGATATTGACTCTTTACGAAATCCAAATAGAAATAGCATCTGCAAACAGAATATATGAGTTTATATTGGAGTTTTTAGAAAAAGAATGTTAACTGAAAATGGACAAAAGGTTAGAAATTTACCTCTTGTCCATTTTGTTATATTTATCTATGTTTTTTAATAGTTCATCTACTGATCCTACACATATCATTCCATGATCTATCATCTGATCCATAATCTTTTTTGCTTTTCCATTAGTATAATCATAATCCAAGGTGTTTTCCTCTAAATGATAAACTCTCTTCCCGCTTTCTAAGGCAAGTTTAGCTCCTAATAGATTCTTTAAATTACCAGCCCCAATGGGAACATTTGTAATCACTATTATATCTGATTTCATCATCATATCAATATTTTTCATATGTGATTCTTGACTTATTTCTGAAAATGGTACCTCTGCAACAATTGGTATATTTAGACTTCTGCCATGCTCCCAATCTGAATCTCCAATATTTAGTACCCCTAGAGACAATCTTAAACCTTCTGAATATAACTTATTTATAGTCTCTTGTCCTGAACCACCACCACAGATAATGTGGATTTTATTTAATAGACTATCCTTGTTCGGTTTTTTCATTTCAATTGGTGTCAAATAAATCGTATCTGTATATTTATTTTTTTCAATGGCCACATCCATGTGATAAGATGATTCTAAATTCTCAGCAGTGATTACCTCTTCTGGACTTCCATTAGCTAAGATCTTACCTTGATTTAATAAGATAAGTTCATGGGAATATCTTGCAGCTAAATTTATATCATGTATTACCAATACTACAGTAGTTCCTCTCTTCTCATTGAAGAGCTTTAAGAGATTTAAAATCTCTATTTGATGATTTATATCTAGATTAGATGTAGGCTCATCTAGCATGATAATTGAAGGTTTTTGAGCCAAAGCCTTGGCAATTATTACCCTCTGTCTTTCCCCACCAGATACTTCTGTAATAAGCCTATCCTTCAATTCCAATGTATTTGTCATCTCCAAGGCCTCTTCTAGAATCCTATAATCTTCATCATTTTCCTTTTCAAATCTTTTCTTATAGGGATGTCTTCCCATCATCACAATATCTTCTACAGTAAATTCATAGTCTATATTAGTATCTTGGGGTACTAATGCTATTTTTCTAGCTATCTCTCTTTTCTTATAAGAGCTGATATCTCTGCCTTCTAATAGTACTCTTCCACTACTTGGTTTATAGATACTATTTAATGTCTTTAGTAGAGTAGACTTTCCAGAACCATTTGGACCTATAATGCTTACGAATTTTCCCCTTTCTATATGAAAGGATGTATCTTTTATAACTAGATGATCTCCATATCCAAATTTCAGATTCTTTACTTCTAAAGCATACATATGTCTCACAACTTTCTAAATGTTTTTCTTCTTCGACTTAAGTAAATATATAAAAAAAGGTCCACCAAATAGTGCAGTTATAATTCCTACAGGGATTTCTACTGGGGATATTAGAGTTCTAGCTATAGTATCAGCAAATATCATAAATATACCCCCTAAAAGAGCTGAGGCAGGCAATAATATCCTATGATCCGGTCCTAATAGCAATCTTATTATATGAGGTATAATGAGACCTACAAAACCAATTATTCCACTGACAGATACTACTATAGATGTTATAAATGTACACAATACTAGAATATATATCTTTGTCTTGTCCACATCTACTCCGAGACTTTGGGCAGATTCTTCACCCATCAACAGGATATTCAAATCTCTAGCAAAAAAATTAATCACTGTAATTGCAATAATTAGTGGAAGAGATATCTTTATTATTGGTTCCCAACCTTTTCCTGCTAGACTCCCCATTGTCCAATATATGATCTTAGTCATATCCTTATCATATATTACCATTAAAAAGGACATAACTGCTGTAAGAAATTGCCCTACAGCTACTCCTGCTAATAGTAATGTGGTTACTGATACCTTATTTTTTATTTTAGCCATATTATATACTACTATAACTGAAGATAACGCTCCCAAAAATGAAAATATAGATATTGCAGATATATTTAAAAAATCTATATTGATTTTTAATATAATTGCAATAGCTGCACCTAATGCGGCTCCTGAAGAAATACCTATGACATAGGGATCTGCCATTGGGTTTTTAAACATTCCCTGAAAAGCTGCACCAGCTATTGAAAGAGTTGCACCAACTAATATGCCCAAGAGTACTCTTGGCAATCGAATATTCCAAATTATAGCTCTATAGGAGTCTGGAATATTGGACATATCTATCCTTCTTCCTATAATAGGTAGTTTAGAAGTTATTATCTTAAAAGTATCCAGTACATTTACATTGGCAGTTCCAATAGTAGAAAATAATCCAATAGAAAATATCAAAGATATAAACAACAATGCTATTATGATTTCATGTTTTGTAGTCCTGTTCTTCATCTAAACCCCAGCTTTATTCAAATACTTCAGGATGAATAGCTCTAGCTACCAATTCTAAAGCCTCTACTATTCTAGGACCTGGTCTTGAAGTGATATTAGCGTCTAATATATAGACCCTACCTTGTTTTATAGCACTGATTTCAGAGTATCCAGGCCTTTCCAATATAGATTCTATAGTCTTTTCTGGTATATCTGCTGAAGTAAGATATACTTCTGGATCTCGTTCTATTAGTTGTTCTATATCATATTGAGGATATTCTCCCTTTGCATCCTTGGCAATATTGTCCCCATTAGCCAATTGAATTAAACTGTCCATAAAAGAACCTGGTCCAGCTGCTTGTAATGGTTCATGCCATATTTCATAAAATACTCTTTTCTTCTCTGTACCTTTTACCTTCTCTACTATTTCATCCTTCTTTTTCAACATATCATTTGTAAGTTCTTCTGCCTTTTTCTCTGTACCTGTTATTCTACCTATAATTAATATATTCTCTATTACTTCATCTATAGATTCTGGTAAATAACCTAATACTGGTATCCCAACTTCTTTTAATCTCTTATTGTTCTCTTCTTCTCCTGGTCCATAGCTCAAGACTAAATCTGGCTGTAATTCTATTATCTTTTCAAGATTTATACCACTATAATTCCCTATCTTCTCTTTTTCTAACGCTTCCTCAGGGTAGTCGCAAAAAGTTGTAACTCCTACTATCTTATCTCCTAGACCTAAAGCAAATAATATCTCTGTATTACTTGGAGACAATGATATAATCCTTTCTGGTACCTTCCCCAGAGTAAATATATTGCCAAAATCGTCTTCTACCTCTTCTACTTCTGATTTAGAGATATTCTCTTCATTACCACCTATTGGTTCCTGCACATCCTGCTTTTCTTTTAAGCCATTTTCTGTACATCCTACTAATCCTACTAATACAAATATCAATGCAAGTATAAATGAAATACTTCTAATTTTAATCTTTATCTTTCTTCTACCTCTTTTCTAATTCTAATAATTTACTTTTTAAATCCAATCCTCCACCAAATCCTACTAATTTTCCACTATTACCTATAACTCTATGACATGGAGCCACAATTCCTATAGGGTTCTTATTTAATGCTCCCCCTACAGCTCTATACCCTTTTTCACATCCAATACTATTTGCTACCTCCTTATAAGTTCTAGTCTCGCCATAAGGAATATTTAAAAGGGAATTCCATACCTTATTTTGAAAGTCAGTGCCAAAGAAGTGAACTGGTATTGAAAATTCTTTAGTATATAATTATGGTTTCTATCCTCTGCACCATTGAGAAAAGACAGAGCAAACAGACCTTCCTCATTAAAGTATATCCCCATATCTCCAAACTCTGTACTGAATTTATAATAGTTAACTACCATATATCTCCCCTTAATCTTATGTTATTCTAATGGATTTTTAGGCACTGGACCATTTTCACTATAGTTCTTAGGTGCTGCTTTGGGACCAATCTTATATATAAAGTCCCTCTCTCTATAATAATCTCCTGTTATCTGTTTTTTATCTACTACTTTGCCACCTTTGATTATAGATTTATATGTCTTGACCTTATATCCATTTCTTCCCTGTCTAACTAACTCTCTAGCACCTGGTGGTAGATTTGTATCTAGTTCTTCATGTACCTTATGTTGTATGGATTCAGTAATTTCAGGCTGAATTCTAACTTCATAGTCCCTATTTTTTTTATCTCCATATATATAAAAGTATACCCTATCTCCTTCCACTTTTGAAGATATATATATAGGATAATCAAAATCATTTCTAAACTTTAAATCTAAATAACCAGTGGCTATAGCTGCATCCTGTCCCTTGTTTACATAGGCTGGGGGAATTGAATGAGGATGTCTCTCTACTATAGTCAAATCTGCCAATAATAGAGCATTGTATAATGTGGTAGATGTCTGACATACGCCACCGCCAATTCCTGGAGTTAGCTCTCCCTCGATTATGACTGGCGCTTCTTCGTATCCATATTCTCTTTGGACTGGACCAGTAGTATCATTATAGGAAAGGGTCTCTCCTGAATGAAGTATTTTGCCATTGAAAGAATTCGCAGAAAGGGCGATATTCTTTTTTCTGCCTTCTCCACTATTTTTAAAAGAAGTAGAGAACTCTCCAATGACTCCATTTATTCTACTATAGTATTCCCTTGTATATTTAGGTTCTATAGCTTCGATTGGAATAGATATATCTTCTAGTCTATCTATATTTTCCTCTATTAACTTAGATAGAGCATCTCCATCTACTTTTCTGCCTGCTTCTTCTGGTTTTATCGATATGTTTCCATTGTTAAAGTTAAAAACTGCATTCTTACTCTCTACATATAGATCCTTTGAGATGCTATCTACTACTTCTCCTATCTTCTCCTTGTCATAATGGGACTCTAATGGTATCGTAACTCCATTTTCCTTAATGTCTTTTATATCTCTATATCGTTGTAGTAAATTTCCCTCTCGACCTAAGGCATAGGCTTCTTCTATTGCCCTATCATAGTCAAAAGAATAACCTAATTCTTTTAGTCCTAAATCACGATATGCAGTGTCTTTGTATGTCAGTGTCATGGACTTATCAGCTATTTCTCTTTCTCTATCACCTTTTATATATTCTAGGCCCTTAGCTTTTGTCATACCTTCCATAGAATATTCATCAATCTTTATACCTGGATAAAAGGTATCTATATTTATAGTGGTATTATAAACATAATAGGCTCCAAATCCAATTCCACCTAATATTATAATTATTGGAAGTAATATCAATAATATCTTCTTCATCTTTTCCCTCCACTTTTATAGTATAGACAATATGGTCTAATAGGGCACTCTTCACATAGAGGGTTTCTAGCTTTACAGATCCTCCTTCCATGGAAGATTATGAGATGGTGTGCCTTAGTCCACATGTTCTTATCTATATTATCCATCAAATCCTTTTCTGTATCAAGAACATTTTTGCTATCTGCCAATCCTATTCTATTTGATACTCTAAAGACATGAGTATCTACTGCAATGGCAGGTACTCCAAAGGCATTACTAGCTACAACATTTGCCGTCTTTCTTCCTACTCCTGGTAGTTTCATAAGCTCTTCTATAGTATCTGGCACTTTCCCATCGTATTTATCTATTATTATCTTACAGGCTTCTATTATATTTTTACTCTTGTTTTTATAGAATCCACAACTATAGATTCTCTTGCCAAGTTCTTCCTGACCTAGTTCTATATAATCTTCTGGTGTCTTTAACTCCTTAAACAGACTATCTGTGGTCTTATTTACCCGAACATCTGTGCATTGTGCAGACAGTATTGTGGCTATTAAAAGCTCAAAGGGATTCGTGAAATTCAATTCTGCTTTTGCATCAGGATATAGTCCCAACAATAAGTCTATTACTATATCTATTTCTTTTTTATTTAACATATTCTTCATAATTATCACCTATAGTATTTCTATATTATAATCTAATATTTCTACTCTATTATCACCATCTATAAATTTCATAACCTTAGATATCATTTCATCTGCATGTTTGTTATGATTAGTAACACAGGCGAACCCAATTATAGATGTTTGCCAACTATCATTTAGATCTATTTCTGCTATGGATATATTATATCTAGATTTAAGCCTACCTATTAGGCTTTTGATTATTTGGCGTTTTTCCTTAAGCGAATTGGATTCATATATCATGAGTTTTAGGGTGCAAGCTCCTATAATCATATTTTCACCTCATATTTTGTTGTTTTACTAGGTATCTCCCTTAATCCTATCTATGGCCCAAAGTATATATTCCTTCAGCGATTCATTTCCCTTTTTTAATTCTTCCTCTAGTAAATATAGACTTTCTTTATCTTTAATGTTCCCCAATGCTATGATGGCATTTCTCTTTAGTGTATTTTTCCCCCTCCAACTTCCTGCCATATGACCATACTTTTCTTTAAACTCTCTATTGGACATATGAAATAGTTCCTCTATATCTACTACTCCTTTAGTCTGTAATGGAATAAAATCTTTGTGAGTAGATCTTTTAATCCCTTTGTTTTTAGGGCAGACCATCTGACAGGTATCACAGCCATATATTTTAGCTCCCATCTTGTGTCTAAGTTCCTCTGAGATTATATCTTTGGTCTGAGTCAAATAGGAAACACATCTCTTAGGATTAAGTCTATAGGGCTCTTCCAATGCATTAGTTGGACACGCTCTAATACATAGTGTACAATCTCCACATTCCTGTTCTATATATTCTGTTCTATTTTCTATATCTAAATCTGTCAATATATAAGCTATAAATATAAAAGAGCCATATTCTCTATTTATGATGGAACAATTCTTCCCATAATATCCAATTCCAGCCTTCTTTGCCAATTCTCTATCCACTAATGGACCTGTATCTACAAAGTACCTATATTGAAAATCCACCTCTTTTTCTATTTCCTCTATCAAGGCTTCTGTCTTATTTTTTAATATTCTGTGATAGTCTAGCCCCCAAGAAGATCTAGATAAGTTACCTTTTAATCTTACCCCTTCTCCTGGTTTATAATCTACATTATAGGAAATTCCCAAGACTATGATGGATCTACAACTTTCTAGCGTAAGCCTTGGATCTATCCTCTTTGCTAAATCTTTCTCTTCAAATTCAGTATATTTATTCTCCTTCTTCTTCTCTAGAAGATAGTCTTGAATATCCACTAAGGGACTACAATCTGTAAATCCTATGATATCTATACCTAATTCTCTAGCCTTATCTAGAATGTACTCCCTTATATCTGTCACCTATATTCCCTTCTCAACATATCTATTTCTCCCTTATATCCTTCTAGTTCATTTGGGGTTTCTAGATTGAAAGGTAAATCTCTCAACTTAGGGTGATTTATTATATCTATAATGGCATCTTTTCCTATGCTCCCCTGACCTATGACTTCATGCCTATCTTTATTTGAAGCAAACTCTGTCTTGCTATCATTTAAATGGACAGCCTTTACTCTATCTAACCCTAATACTCTATGGATTTCATCTAATACACCATCTAAGTCATTTACTATATCATATCCACTAGAATACAAATGACAGGTATCTATACAGATACCTAGATTATCGTTGTACTTCACTCCATCTATTATTTGCCTTAATTCTTCCATATTTCTACCTATTTCTGTTCCCTTACCTGACATTCCCTCTAGTAAGATAATAGTATCATTATCTTCATCTATAGCTTCATTTAAAACCTCTATTATCAGCTCTATTCCCTTTTCACTGCCTTGACCTACATGGGAACCTGGATGAAATACATAATAGCTGTTGGATATCTCTTTTAATCTAATGAGATCATCCTTTAAAACCATCTTTGCAAATTCCCTAGTTTTTTCACTTTTAGATGCTAAATTCATAGTATAGGCTCCATGGGCAAACAATGGAGCAAAATCATGTTCCTCCATGATCTGTTTTAATCCATTTATATCTTCAGAATCTAGCTCCTTGGCTCTTCCACCTCTAGGATTTCTTGTGAAAAACTGGAATGTATTTGCTCCTATGGAAACCGCATCCTTGGCAGCTTTATAAAAACCATTTGAAATGGATAGATGACAACCTATTTTTAACATATAATCACTCCTTATTATAATATGATACCACATTGAGAAATTTTTTAACTGTTTAATCGTTCTTATATATGTTATAATTATCCTATGATATTGAAAGGGAGACATATATGTTCAATTTAAAAAGAAAATCCTTTAAGAAATTCGACTTTATATTGTTTTTTACTACAATAGCATTATGTATTTATGGGCTTATATTGATAAAATCTGCTACTCTAAGTTTTAATTCTACTAAATTTTTAAAATCTCAAAGTATAGCAATAGTCATTGGTGTCATTGCCATATTTGTCTTAGTGTTGATTGACTATCAATTCTTAGGAAAATTATACATACCAATTTATGTAGTATCTAACTTACTGTTGATTGCAGTTTTGATATGGGGATTTGGTGAGGATACTTGGGGTTCTAGATCTTGGTTGAATATTGGTGGTATAGTATTTCAGCCCTCTGAATTTGTAAAAATAGGCCTTATAATCTCTCTGTCAAAATTTATAGATAATCACAAGGATACTATAAATGAGCCATTTACTCTGTTTAAAATCTTAGCCTTTGCTGGCTTTCCTATTTTGCTTATATGGAGACAGCCTGATGCTGGTACTTCTATTGTATTTGCATTTTTCATAGCTTTGATGCTGTTTATTGCAGGATTGGAATGGAAGTATATTGGATATGCTGTAGGATCTGTTCTTGTAGCATTACCTATCCTATGGCTTAAATTGAAACCATATCAGAAGGATCGTATCTTCGACTTTTTGGAGCCAGAAAGGAATCCCACTGGGACAAACTATCAAGCAATCCAAGGTAAGATTGCCATTGGTTCTGGAAAGATATTTGGTAGAGGACTATATCAAGGAGTACAGACACAGTACAACTATATTCCTGAAAAACAGACAGATTTTATCTTTGCAGTATTAGTGGAAGAGCTTGGATTTATGGGCGGAATGCTTCTACTGATCATGTACTTTATCCTAATTCATCGATTCATAAAGATTGCTAGGAATAGCAAGGATCTATTTGGATCTTTGATGGTAGTAGGTATCTCCGCTATGTTAGTATTTCACATATGGGAGAATATTGGTATGACTATGGGACTGATGCCTATTACTGGAATACCACTACCTTTCTTAAGTCATGGTGGTACTTTTCTACTTATCAATATGGTTGGTGTAGGTATAGCTCTTAGTGTAGGTATGAATAGAGATGGGTTGAATTTTTAGAGAAGATAATAATAGGTAGTATAAAATAATCTGTGCTTTTACGAAATAAAATTCTCTTTTCTGGCAAGAATCAAAATATGATTTGAACTAGAAAGGAGAATCTTTTATGTCAACATTACCAAAA